>NZ_JAIGPJ010000034.1:0-65215 GCF_019719005.1 Pseudomonas cichorii | reverse complement strand
TGGCCTGAGCCCTGTCGACTACAGGGCTCAGGCTGCTGGCTGAAACCGTCCAACTTTTGGGGGGCAGTTCATAGTGCACATGGCTGGTGTAGGAGCGAATTCATTCGCGAAAGGCAATCACATACGCAACAGAAGCTTCCAGGCGCGGCTCTGGAATACGGTCAATGCCTGATGGACACGAGCGTCGAGCACTTCGTCGCTGATGTCCTGATGGGCCAGTTGCTCAAGCTTGTTCAGCTCGCCATACAGACGATCCAGTTCCGGCAGGTCCAGCGCGCCGCGTGCCCAGTGCAGCCAGGCCTGGATGCGTTCGATGCGTGGCAATTGCTCGGCCAGGTCTTCGGGTTGTTGCTGGTAGCGGCCCAGTTGCAGAGCGGTCGCTTCGTCGGCGAGCAGGCGTGGCAGCCAGCTGGCCAGTAATGCCGCGCCCTGGCGGTTGCCGCGATTGTTACGCTCGGCAGTCCAGCTGCGGTTCAGCAGCCAGCGCGAAGTGTTCAGCGAGAACTCGCCCCAACGGGTGTCTTGCAGTTCTTCGAGGAATTGCTCGTGAGCCGCGCCGCGCACGTCTTCATCTTCCTGACCGGCCTGCACCAGCGGACGCCAGTCTTCCAGCAGGGCATCCAGCGCGGTTCGCAGTTGTGCGGTAGAGGCGCGAGGCGCGGCCTGGCCCAGGCTGCTGGTCAGTGAACGCAGCTCACCCAGCAAGCCGACCCATTCCTGCAGCAGACGCCAGTGGCCGTTGAAGCGATATTGCTCGGCCAGACGCTGGCTGCTGCCCAGCAGATGCCAGGCCAGCGCCGCATAGGCATCGTCCAGTGGTGTTTCGGCTTCCAGTTTCGGTGCTGGCAGGCTCAGGGAATAGCTGTTGGCATCGAACAGGCGATAGCCGCGTTCGGCCTTGCTGATATCGCAGGGCATCAACGGCAGGGTGGCGGCCAGTTCAGCGGCCAGCTCCAGGAGCGCGGCAGATTCGCCTTCGCGCAGCTCAAGTTCCAGTTCGCAGATTTCTTCTTTCTGCTTGCCGGCCACGACCTGGCCCAGGTCCAGAGCAGCCTCGATCACGACCTTGGTCTTGCCACGGCCCCAGGAGATTTCTGCCTTTTCACGAATGAAGTCGGTGGTGAACAGTGGCTTGATGGTTTTCTTGTCCAGATCCGCCAGTTGCTCGGGCCAGCAGTCGCCTTCGAGTTTTTTCAGGTCCAGCTTGGCCTTGGCCAGATCCCAGTTGAATTCGTTGCGCTCGGACAGACCGGCCACGCTTTGGCCGCGGGTCTTCATGGTCTGGATGATCTGATCGCCGTCGCGACGGATGCGCAGAGCGACCTTGGCCTTGGCCAGATCACGCTCAGGGGTGTCGAAATACTGGTTCGACAGCTCGATACGCTCCCAGCCACTTTTGTTGCGTTTCTTCAACAAGGGGTGCTCGCGCAGTGCAACGAGGGTCTCGCGGCTGACGCGGAGTTTGATTTCTGTTTCTTTTTGCATGGCCGGGAAGTCCAAACGCTGATGCTGATGACGGGAGCGCAGCCAATGATTGACGGCTGCTGAGGGCGGCAGTGTACAGGACATGGCTCGCAACGGTTTATTCCGCAGGTGCTATGGCCCTATGATGGTCTGTGTTCCGTCCCGATTACAGGAAGCATACATGCCCTTGCCGTCCATGAAAGATCAGTTCGCCGCGTTGATTGCCGTGCCTTCGGTGAGCTGCACCCAACCTTCGCTGGATCAATCCAACCGTGCGGTGATCGATCTCTTGGCAGGCTGGCTGGGCGATCTGGGCTTTGCCTGCGATATCCAGCAGGTTTCGCCGGGCAAGTTCAACCTGCTGGCGACTTATGGCTCGGGCCCCGGCGGGCTGGTGCTGGCCGGACACAGCGATACCGTGCCTTTCGATGAAGCATTGTGGAAAACCGATCCGCTGAAACTGACCGAAGTCGATGGCCGCTGGGTCGGGCTGGGCAGTTGCGACATGAAAGGTTTTTTCGCGCTGGTGATCGAGGCCGTGCGCGGCCTGCTCGATCAGCCGTTCAAGCAGCCGCTGCTGATTCTTGCCACCTGCGACGAAGAAAGCTCCATGGCTGGCGCACGAGCTTTGGCCGAGGCCGGTCGGCCGCTGGGGCGTGCCGCGGTGATTGGCGAGCCCACCGGGCTCAAGCCGATTCGCCTGCACAAAGGCGTGATGATGGAGCGTATCGAGATTCTCGGGCGCAGCGGCCATTCCTCTGACCCAAGCCTGGGGCATAGCGCGCTGGAAGCCATGCATGACGCCATCAGTGAACTCAAGGGCCTGCGCCAGCAATGGCAGCGCGAATACCGCAACCCGCAGTTCAGCGTGCCGCAACCGACCATGAACTTCGGCTGCATTCATGGTGGCGATAACCCGAACCGGATTTGCGGCCAGTGCTCGCTGGAGTTCGACTTGCGCCCATTGCCGGGCATGGACCCCGATGCGCTGCGTGCCGCCATCCGGCAAAAGCTGCAACCGCTGGCCGAGCTGCATCAGGTGCAGATCGATTACGCACCCCTGTTCCCGGAGTGCGCGCCGTTCGAGCAGGCAGCGGATGCGGAACTGGTTCGCATTGCAGAGCGTCTGACAGGTCATACGGCGGCAGCAGTAGCATTTGGCACCGAAGCGCCTTATCTTCAGCGCCTTGGCTGCGAGACACTGGTTCTGGGCCCTGGCGACATCGCCTGCGCGCATCAGCCGGGCGAGTACCTTGAAATGTCACGCCTGGAGCCTACAGTGGTTCTGTTGCGTCAGTTGATTCAGCATTATTGCCTGAGCCCCCAATAAACCGGGCCAGACACAACCCTACAGAGAAGGAGATTGCGCGTGTTGCCAAGCCTGTTCCGACGATAACCACCACAGCGTTGTGCGTGTTTCTGTCCTTCGTCCATTTTTTTACAGGCTCTTTCGGTTATGCCCGATTACGTTAACTGGCTTCGTCACGCGTCTCCTTATATCAATGCCCACCGCGATTGCACCTTTGTCGTCATGCTGCCCGGCGATGGTGTTGCGCACCCCAATTTCGGCAATATCGTCCACGACCTGGTGCTGCTGCACAGCTTGGGCGTGCGGCTGGTGCTGGTCCATGGTTCGCGTCCGCAGATCGAAAGCCGTCTGGCCCAGCGCGGCCTGACACCGCGTTTCCACCGCGACATGCGCGTGACGGACGCTGAAACCCTGGAATGCGTGATCGATGCGGTGGGGCAACTGCGTATTTCCATCGAGGCGCGTCTGTCCATGGACATGGCGGCTTCGCCGATGCAGGGTTCGCGCCTGCGGGTGACCAGCGGCAATGTGGTCACGGCCCGACCTATCGGTGTGCTTGAAGGCGTGGATTACCAGCACACCGGCGAAGTGCGCCGTGTCGACCGCAAAGGTATCAACCGCCTGCTGGACGAGCGTCACATCGTGCTGCTGTCGCCATTGGGCTATTCGCCGACAGGCGAGATCTTTAATCTGGCCTGCGAAGACGTCGCGACCCGCGCAGCCATCGACCTTGCGGCGGACAAACTGTTGCTGTTCGGTGCCGAAACCGGCCTGCTGGATGAACAGGGCCGTCTGGTGCGTGAGCTGCGCCCTCAACAAGTGCCTGCTCATCTCTTGCGTCTGGGCAACAACTATCAGGCCGAACTGCTGGATGCTGCCGCCGAAGCTTGCCGTGGTGGCGTAGGTCGCAGCCATATCGTCAGCTATGCCGAAGACGGCGCGTTGCTGAACGAGCTGTTCACCCGTGATGGTGGCGGTACGCTGGTTGCGCAAGAGCAGTTCGAGCTGGTGCGTGAGGCGGCCATCGAAGACGTGGGCGGTCTGATGGACCTGATCACGCCGCTGGAAGAGCAGGGGATTCTGGTACGTCGCTCCCGTGAAGTGCTGGAGCGCGAGATCCAGCAGTTCAGCGTGGTCGAGCGCGAAGGCCTGATCATTGCCTGCGCGGCACTTTATCCGATTGCCGATTCCGAGGCCGGTGAGCTGGCGTGTCTGGCGGTCAACCCGGAGTATCGCCACGGCGGACGCGGGGATGAGTTGCTGGAGCGTATCGAAAATCGTGCCAGGGCTTTGGGCTTGAAGACGCTGTTCGTCCTTACCACTCGCACCGCACACTGGTTCCGCGAGCGCGGCTTTGAACCCAGCACCGTCGACCGTCTGCCCAGCGCACGGGCGTCGCTTTACAACTATCAGCGTAATTCGAAGATATTCGAGAAAGCGATTTGAAGCCTTGCGAATGAACCCGCTCCGGCGCAAGGCCGGAGCAGGTTCATTCGCGAATGCCTAATAGCCTTGGCCACGATCCACTTGCCCTTCCATCGACTCGCCCCGTTCGAACCGACGAATGTTTTCCAGCAAGCCTGCAAATGCGCTTTCCGGTTGGGTCATGGCGGCGACATGGGGTGTCAGCAGGATGTTCGGGTGCTTCCAGAACGGGTGATCGCTGGCAGCCGGTTCCTTATGCAGCACATCCAGTACGGCGGCGCTGAGCTGGCCGCTGTCCAGCGCGGCCAACAGGTCGTCTTCCACCAGATGTTTGCCGCGGCCCATATTGATCAGCGCCGCGCCTTTGGGCAGGTGGCTGAAGAGTTCGCGGTCGAGGATGCCTTCGGTCTGTTCGGTGAGTGGCAGCACACACAGCAGAATGTCGCACTGCGCCAGGAACGCGGGGAGTTGTTCAGGTCCCGCATGGCAGTCGACGCCTTCAATGCGATGCTCACTGCGCGCCCAGCCTGACAAGGCAAAGCCGAACCCTTTCAGGCTCGCGAGAATATGCTGCGCCTGCAACCCGAGCCCCATGACGCCGATGCGCCGTTTATGCGCCGGAATCAGCGGGTGAGCCTGCCAGCGGCCTTCGATCTGCTGTTGGCGATAGCGCAGCATTTCCCGATGCAGGGTCAGCACGGCGAAGCAGGCGTATTCGCACATGCCGTGACTGATACCAGGGTCCAGCAAGCGCACCACCGGTAATGATTTCGGGATACGGCTCAAGTCCAGTTGATCGACGCCTGCCGATAGCGCAAACAGCACCTTGAGGTTGGGGAGCACCTGCTCCAGGTCGTCGGGAGCCAGCCAGGCCGCCAGGTAGTGGATGTCCTGCGGGTCGCCGATGTCAGGCCAGGCGCGCCACTCGATATCGGGAGCGTGCTCGGCGAACAGGGCTTTCCAGCGCTCGCTACGGGCAGGATCGGCTTTATAGAGCAGGGCGGGCATGGGCATTTCCTGAGCGTGAAAGTGGGCCTTCATCATGCCTCAAGACTGGAGCAGTATCTGTTGAAAGCGCCACCGCAAAAGGGCGGCGCAGCCTGTAAACAGAGCGTTATGCAGCAGATTGCATGGCCAGAAGGAATCTGCCGTTTGCAAGGGTGAAAACAGTGGATATGGGCATCTGGAGGGGCAAGTTCGGCGTAGATCGTTTCGCTGAACGCTTAACCTGAACAGCATCGCAATCACGTGCCGATTGCCCGGCCCACTACAGGTAAAGCCATGAACAGCAAAGTCGACGAAACACCTCATCTGCTCCGTCAACGCGATCAGTTCGTACCCCGTGGCGTGGTCACTGCTCACCCGCTGGTCATCGATCGTGCGCAGGGTTCCGAATTGTGGGATGTCGATGGCAAGCGCTATCTGGACTTCGTTGGCGGCATCGGTGTGTTGAACATCGGCCACAATCATCCGAATGTCGTCAAGGCCGTGCAGGGCCAACTGGAAAAGGTCACCCATGCCTGCTTTCAGGTGGTTGCCTACCAGCCTTATGTGGAACTGGCCAAGCGTCTGAGCAACCTGGTGGCCGGTGATAGCGGCATCGACCACAAGGCTGTGTTTTTCACGTCCGGCGCCGAAGCGGTCGAGAACGCGGTGAAAATTGCCCGCGCCCACACCAATCGCCCGGCGATCATTTCGTTTCGTGGCGGCTTCCACGGTCGCACCTTGCTGGGCACGACCCTGACCGGCATGAGCCAGCCCTACAAGCAGAATTTCGGGCCGCTGGCGCCTGAAGTGTTCCACACCCCGTACCCCAACGAATACCGTGGCGTCACGGGTGAAATGGCCCTGGCTGCGCTGCATGAATTGCTGGCTACACAAGTTGCGCCGGATCGCGTAGCGGCCATCATCATCGAGCCTGTGCAGGGCGATGGCGGTTTTCTGGCCGCGCCAGTGGAGTTCCTGAAAGCGCTGCGGGCCTTGACCGAGCAGCATGGCATTGTCCTGATTCTCGATGAAATCCAGACCGGTTTTGGTCGTACGGGCACATGGTTCGGTTTCCAGCACGCTGGCATTCAGCCGGATCTGGTGACCGTTGCCAAAAGCCTGGCGGGCGGTCTGCCGCTGTCGGGTGTTGTCGGGCGTGCCGGGATCATGGATGCACCGCTTCCGGGCGGCCTGGGTGGCACCTATGGCGGCAATGCTCTGGCCTGCGCCGCGGCACTGGCGGTGATCGACACTTACGAGCAGGAAAAACTGCCGGAGCGCGGCGAGCAACTGGGGCACTACCTGCGCGCCGGCTTGCTCAAGCTTCAGTCCCGCTATTCCTGCATTGGCGACGTACGGGGTCCCGGTTTCATGCTGGCGATGGAAATCGTCAAGGACGATGCTGCGCGCAGTCCGGATGCCGACCTCAATCAGCAACTGATCGACCAAGCCCGCATCGGCGGCCTGCTGGTGATCAAGTGCGGCGTGTATCGCAACGTGCTGCGCTTTCTTGCGCCTCTGGTGACGACTGAAGAACAGATCGACGAAGCCCTGACCATCCTCGACGGGGCCTTGGCACGAGTATTGAAGTCGAAGTAGTCGCTCAAGCCCGGTCGCGCAGGTGTTCACACAGCGTGGCCGTGGGTACTGAATGTTTAATGGAGGCTTGACCTGTCATGGCGCTGACTGATTACCGGGCACTGTTGATCGACTGCGATGAAGTTCTGGTGGACCGCGATTCCGGTGTCTGGTCGGCGTTGCAGCCATTGCTGGAACACAGCACCAACAAGCCCGACAGGGAGCAGGTGCTGGCGGCGTTCGCAGAGGCCGTAAGTGCGCTTTATCCGCGTTTCGGCGAACTGGGTTTCAGTGGCCTGTTGTGTTTTGCCCATCGACAACTGGCCGAGCGCTTCGGCGCAAGGGTCACCTGGGAGGAAGGCATGGCTTTCGCGCGCTCGGTGGACACCTGGACGCTGTTCGAGGATGCGCCGGGTGCCATGCTGTACCTGCGCAAGTTTTACCGGCTGCTGGTTTATGCCGACCGCGATGCTCAGGATCGCAATGCCTTATGCGAACGTCTGGGGCTGGAATCCGACAGCCTGTTGTCGCTGACCACGCACCCGCTGGATGACACGACCTGGCTGGCCGAGATGGATCTGCACCCGAGTGAAACCCTGCTGGTGTCACGGCCCCCCGCGTCGGCACTGGGCAACGGTGGTCTGTGCCTGATCCGTCGCGACCGTGTCGAACATCGTCAGCCTTGCCCCGCCGATCTGTGTATCAACAGCATGGCCGACCTTGTGGCGCAGCATCAGTTGTCTTTAAGGCGCTGATTTTGCTAGAAGAGAGCTTTGGTGAACGGCAATCAAGAGGTAGCTGATGGAAGGCCTGGTCAAACTGGATCGTATTGATATCAATATCCTGGTCGAGCTTCAGAAAGACGGTCGCATGACCAACGTCAGCCTCGCAGATGCTGTAGGCCTGTCAGCCAGCCCTTGCCTGCAACGGGTCAAGCGCCTGGAGTCGGCCGGTTATATCTCCAGCTACAAGGCTCACCTGAACCTCGCGAAGATCACCGAATCGGTCACGGTGTTCACCGAAATCTCCCTCAGCGACCACAAACGCGAAGACTTTGCCAAGTTCGAGGCCAACATCCGGCACGTGGATGAAGTGCTCGAATGCCATCTCATCAGTGGCGGCTACGACTATCTGGTGCGCTTCATGACCCGCAGCATCCAGCACTATCAGGAAGTGATCGAGGAGTTGCTGGACAAGAATATCGGCATCTCCAAGTACTTCAGCTACATCGTCATCAAGTCCCCTGTCATGAAAGACGGTGTGCCTTTACGCAAGCTTTTGCGTCATTGATGGCTAAAGGCCAATAAGAGAGTTGCACACTACCCTCGGTTTGACACATTCTCTTACGGCTCTTCAAGTCATCCTATGACCTGGCCAGGCTTTTGCTCGGCCAAGGGGCAAGGCTGCCTGTCGCTTGTCCCCATAAGGAAGTGTCCGATGTCTTCTACTCCTCGTTTTCTTGAGCATTACCGCAAGGCCGATCGCATCATGCTCGGCCTGATCTGGCTGCTGTTTGTGTATTCGATCGGGTTGGCGTTCTGGCACGACACCTTTACCCAGGCAATGCTGGTGGGCGGTGGCACTGCATTGGTGCTGACTGCACTGTATCGAGCCATAGGCGGCAGCCGTTTGATGCGCTGCTGCTTTGGCGTCGGCCTGATGCTCATGGCGGCCCTGCATATCAATCAGGCTCAGGGAGTGGTGGAAATCCACTTCGGCATCTTTGTATTCCTGGCGGTACTGACCTTCTACCGGGACTGGCTGCCGATCCTGGTGGCAGCCGCTGTCATCGCTGTCCATCACGTTGTGTTCCACGTCCTGCAGCATTCGGGCTTCCCGGTGTATGTCATGCACCATGCCGGTGGCTGGGGCATGGTGATGGTGCATGCCGTCTATGTGGTGGTAGAAACTGCGATCCTCATGTACCTCGCCGTTCAGAACCAGGCCGAAGCTGTCGAGAATCAGGACATGCTCGACAAAATGCTCGCCACCGCCTCGCAGTTGACCACCGATGCACGGGTTGATGAACGGGCAGGCAAGCATGTTTCCCTGACCCAGCGTTTCGAGAGCTTTCTGGCGCAGATCACCGGACTGGTGGATGGCGTGGTGCGTGACACTCGCGGCCTTGGCGAGCTGGGACATGATCTGGCCAGGGCCAGCGGCACACTGGAGGCCGGAGCGCAGCATCAGTTGACTGAAATCGCCCGCATGAGCGATGCGATGCAGCGCATGGGCGGTGCCATGAACGACATTTCCGGGCATGTCGCCCAGGCTGTCCAGCGTGCTGGCGATGCCCACGAACAGGTGGCGCACGGGCGTGAAAGCGTCGGTCGGGCGCAAACTGAAATCACCCGCCTTGCCGAGCGTATCAACACCACCGATGAAACGGTGCAGGCCCTTGCCGAGCAATCGGAGCAGGTTGGCAGGGTGCTGGATGTGATCGGCAGCATCGCCGAGCAGACCAACCTGCTGGCACTCAATGCCGCCATCGAAGCCGCCCGGGCTGGCGAGCAGGGCCGTGGTTTTGCCGTCGTGGCCGATGAGGTCCGTAACCTGGCTCAGCGCACGGCTTCGTCCACCAAGGAAATCCAAGTCATTATTCATGATCTGCAACAAGGCAGCCGCCAGGCTGCCACGGCCATGCAGGACAGCCGCGAAGATGTCGGGCGCTGCGTCGAGAACAGCCAGCGCGCCTCCGAATCGCTGCGCGCCGTGGGCGACGGGATCGGCTATATCACGCAACTCAACGGCCTGATTGCCACCACCACTGACGAGCAGTCCACGGCAAGCCGGGAAATCGCCGATCAACTGCGCTCGGTACAGAACATCGCCGAAGACACCGCAGCCAATATCGACGTGCTGACCCAAAGCAGCCAACGCCTGCCACCGCTGGCCATGCGGCTTGAGGCGTTGGGCAAGACCTTCAACCGATAGGTTTCATGCGAAGACCAGTCCCGATGACTGCAGCAGTTCCTGTGTATAGGGCTGCTGCGGCCTGGCGAATATCTCCCGCGAAGGGCCTTGCTCGACCACCTTGCCGTCCTTGATGACGATCAGGTCATGCGCCAGCGCATGAACCACTGCCAGGTCATGGCTGATGAACAGATAAGTCAGGCCGTGGCGAATCTGCAGGTCGCGCAGCAAGGCGACGATCTGTTTCTGCACCGTGCGATCCAGTGCCGAGGTGGGTTCGTCCAGCAGAATCAGATCCGGTTCAAGCACCAGCGCCCGGGCAATCGAGATGCGCTGGCGCTGACCGCCGGAGAATTCATGGGGATAACGATGGCGGGTGGCCGGGTCGAGCCCGACTTCCTGCAGGACCCGGATGACCGTCTGCTCGCGTTCCTCGGCAGTGCCGATCCTGTGGGTGACCAGTCCTTCGGCAATGATCTGTTTCACGGTCATGCGTGGGCTGAGGCTGCCGAACGGATCTTGAAAGACCACTTGCAACTGGCGCCGCAAGGGGCGCATCAGGTGCTGACTATGCAGGCTCAGTTCCTTGGTGCCGAAGCGGATGCTGCCTTCGGAATCGACCAGGCGCAGGATCGCCTGGCCCAGGGTCGATTTGCCCGAACCGGACTCGCCGACGATGCCCAGCGTCTTGCCTTTGAGCAGTTCAAAACTCACCCCATCCACAGCCTTGATGTAGCGAGGGTCGCGTTTGAACCAGCCTTTGTTCAACGGGAACCAGACTTTCAGGTCCTGTACCGACAGCAGGGTGTTGCGATGGGTAGAAGGCACCGGCTCGCCGTCAGGCTCGGCGTTGATCAACAGGCGACTGTAAGGGTGCTGCGGGTGGTCGAACAGGGCCTGGCAGTCAGCCTGCTCGACGATCTGCCCTTCACGCATCACACAGACCCTCTGGGCTATGCGGCGGACCAGATTGAGGTCGTGGCTGATGAGCAGCAATGACATGCCCAGGCGCTTTTGCAGGGACTTGAGCAGTTCGAGGATCTTCACCTGCACCGTCACATCCAGCGCCGTGGTGGGTTCATCGGCAATCAGCAGGTCAGGCTCGTTGGCCAACGCCATGGCGATCATGATGCGCTGGCGCTGACCGCCGGAAAGCTGATGAGGGTAAGCCTTGAGTCGCGCGAGCGGGTCACGGATGCCCACCAGGTCCAGCAGTTCAAGCGTCCGATTCCGGGCGGCCTTGCCCTTGAGGCCCTTGTGGGTGATCAGGATTTCGCCAATCTGTTTCTCGACCGTATGCAGCGGGTTCAACGAACTCATGGGCTCTTGAAAGATCATCGCCACCCGGTTGCCGCGCAGGCTGCGCAGTTGCTTGTCACTGGCACTCACCAGGTCCACGCCGTCGTAGCGGATCGTACCCTGGGTGCTGACGGTCTTTGCCGGCAGCAGGCGCAGGATCGAGTGGGCCGTGACGGATTTGCCCGAGCCGGATTCACCCACCAGCGCCAGGCATTCGCCGCGCCGGATATCGAGGCTGACACCATGCACCACTTCGTGGCCGTTGAAGGCGACGCGCAGGTCGCGTATTTCAATCAGGGTCTCTTGCATGTCAGCTCCGGGGATCGAAAGCGTCGCGGCAGGCTTCGCCGATGAACACCAACAGGGAAAGAATCAGCGCCAGTACCACAAAGGCGGTCAGCCCCAGCCAGGGGGCTTGCAGATTGCGCTTGGCTTCACTGATCAGTTCACCCAGCGAGGCGCTGCCTGCGGGCATGCCGAAGCCGAGAAAGTCCAGCGCGGTCAGGGTGGCGATGGCACCCGTGACGATGAAGGGCAGATAGGTCAGGGTGCTGGTCATGGCGTTGGGCAGGATGTGCCGCCACATCAGCGCAGTATCGGTCAGGCCCAGGGCGCGGGCCGCCTTGACATATTCCAGGCTGCGGCCGCGCAGGAATTCGGCCCGTACCACATCCACCAGCGCCAGCCAGGAGAACAACGCCATGATGCCCAGCAACCACCAGAAATTCGGTGAAACGAAGCCGGACAGAATGATCAGCAGATACAGCACCGGCAAACCTGACCAGATTTCCTGAATCCGCTGGCCGATCAGGTCGGTCATGCCGCCGTAGTAGCCCTGGATCGCGCCGGCACAGACCCCGATCACGGTACTGATCGCGGTCAGCAGCAGGGCGAAGAGGATGGAAATCCGGGCACCGAACAGCACCCGCGCCAGCACATCCCGGGCCTGCTCGTCGGTGCCCAGCCAGTTGTGGCTGTCTGGCGGGCTGGGCGATGGGGCTTGCAGGTCATAGTTGATGGTGTCGTAACTGAAAGGGATCGGCGCAAACAGCATCCAGCCGTTTTTGGCGGCTATCAGTTGGCGTACGTAGTCACTGGAGTAGTCCGGCTCGAAGGGCAGTTCGCCACCGAAATCGGTTTCCATGTAGGTGTGCAGGGCAGGGTAATACAGCGTGCCTTCGTAGCTCAGCACCAGCGGCTTGTCGTTGGCGATCAGCTCGCCACACAGACAGACCAGCATCAGTGCGAGGAAGATCCACAGCGACCACCAGCCCCGCCGGTTGGCCTTGAACAGCGCCATGCGGCGTTTGCTCTGGGGAGAAAACTCGAACATCAGGCGCTCCTCGCGGAAAAGTCGATGCGCGGGTCGACCAGCGTGTAGCACAGGTCGCCCACCAGCTTGATCAGCAGGCCGAACAGCGTGAACAGAAACAGCGTGCCGAACACCACCGGATAGTCCCGCGACACCGCCGCCTCGTAGCTCATGCGCCCCAGCCCATCGAGGCCGAAGATGGTTTCGATCAGCAGGGAGCCGGCGAAAAACACATCGATCAAGGCCTGCGGAATCCCGGCGACCACCAACAGCATGGCGTTGCGGAACACATGGCCATACAGAACCCGGTGCTCCGTGAGGCCCTTGGCTCGTGCCGTGACCACATACTGACGACTGATCTCGTTGAGAAAGCTGTTCTTGGTGAGGATGGTCAGCGTGGCAAAACCGCCGATCACCAGGGCACTGACCGGCAGCACCAGATGCCAGAGGTAGTCCTTGACCTTGCCCCAGGCACTGAGGCTGTCGAAGTTGTCCGAGAGCAGGCCTTGCGCCGGAAACCAGCTGAGGTAACTGCCCCCGGCAAAGACCACGATCAACAGAATGGCGAACAGAAACGCGGGCGTGGCATAGCCGATGATGACCAGCGTGCTGCTCCAGACATCGAACGCACTGCCATGCCGCACGGCCTTACGGATGCCCAGCGGTATGGAGATCAGGTAGGTAATCAGCGTTGCCCATAGTCCCAGGGACAGTGATACCGGCAGTTTCTGGGCAATCAGTTCCGTCACTTCGGCACCACGAAAGAAGCTGGTGCCGAAATCCAGCTGTGCATAATTCTTGAGCATCAGCCACAGACGTTCGTGCATGGGCTTGTCGAAGCCGTAATGCTCCTTGATCGCCTCGATCAGTG
The DNA here is from genome assembly GCF_019719005.1 of Pseudomonas cichorii. Taxonomy (GTDB): domain Bacteria; phylum Pseudomonadota; class Gammaproteobacteria; order Pseudomonadales; family Pseudomonadaceae; genus Aquipseudomonas; species Aquipseudomonas cichorii_E. The sequence continues at coordinate 52,057 of NZ_JAIGPJ010000034.1, read as the reverse complement.
CCGGGTCCAGCCCGCGAGTGCTGCGGCTTGCCGTGCCGGAGGCCGCCACTTCGCCCCCGCCACCGCCGACCCCGTTGGGACTGAAGCCCTGAATGCGGGCGATGGCCTGCTCGACCGGGCCGCCGGGCGCCGCCTGTACGATCAGGAAGTTCACAATCAGAATGGCCAGCAGCGTGGGGATGATCAGCAACAGGCGTCGAATCATATAAGCCAGCATGTTACGGCTCCTTCGCGGCGGTGGGCTTGCCTGTCAGGGCAGAAGCCTGGGCATTGGTCAGTGCTGTCGGGCTGATCTGCCACCAGGTTTCCAGACCAATGTCGTAGACGGGCTCGATCTCGGGCCTGCCAAAACGATTGGCGAACACCAGCGGCGTTCCTTTGGAGTAGTAGTTGGGAATCATGTAGTAGCCCCATTGCAGGACCCGATCCAGGGCGCGGGCATAAAGCACCATGTCCTGACGGCTGTTGGCGGCGACCAGGCCATCGATCAACCTGTCCACAGCGGGATTGCGCAAGACCATGGCGTTGGAGCTGCCCACTTGTGTGGCGCTTTGCGAGCCAAACAGGTTGTACAGTTCACGGCCCGGGGAAATCAGCGGATTGCCGTTTTTCGGCAGACTGACCACGATCATGTCGTAGTCCCGGGCGTTGAGCCGGTTGATGTACTGCGCCGAATCGATGCGCATGAAATTCAGGGTGATGCCGATCTGCGCCAGGGTGCGTTTGAACGGCAAGATCAACCGGTCGAAGCCGCCCTGGCCGTCGAGAAAGCTGAAAGTCAGTGGCTCGCCCGCCGCGTTGACCAGCTTGTTGTTGCGCGGATGCCAGCCAGCCTCGGCCAGCAGCTTCAGGGCCTGTAGCTGCTTGTCGCGGATATAGCCGCTGCCGTCGGTGCTGGGTGGCTGGTAGACCTGTGTGAATACCTCATCCGGGACCTGACCGCGCAGGGGCTCGAGAATCTTCAGTTCGGCAGCGTCCGGCAATTGCGTGGCGGCCATCTCGCTCTTGGGGAAGTAGCTCTGTTCGCGCACGTAGAAACTGCGCATGACCCGACGATTCAGCCACTCGAAATCCCACAGCAACGATAACGCTTCGCGAACCCGTCGATCCTGAAAGACGGGGTTGTCCAGATTGAAGACAAAACCCTGTGCCGAAACGGGGCGTTGCCGGGCCAGGATGTGTTTTTGCAGACGTCCGTCGTCGATGGCCGGGCCGCTGTAGCCGACGGTGTAGCCCGCCGATGAGAACTCCCGGTTGTAGTCAAAGGCTCCGGCCTGCAGCAGTTGCCGGGCGATTTCCGTGTCGCCGTAGAAATTCACGGTCAGGGTATCGAAGTTATACAGCCCGCGGCTGACCGGCAGGTCTTTGGCCCACCAGTCCTTGACCCGCTCAAAGACCACACTGCGTCCGGCGTCGACTTTCGCGACCCGGTAAGGCCCGTTGCCCAGCGGTGCCTCGAAACCTCCACCGTTGGCAAAGTCTCTGTCCTTCCACCAATGTTCGGGAAGGATGCGCATGCTGGCGATATCCAGAGCCAGCATGCGGTTGAGGTTGTTCTTGAAGTCGAAGCGAATCTGTAGCGGTCCCTCCATGACCACATCCTTGACGTCCGCATACATGGGCCGGTAGCTGAAGCTGGCCTTGGTGGTCATCAGTTCAAAGGTGTAGCGCACATCATTGGCGGTGACGGGTGTGCCGTCCTCGAAGCGCGCCTTGGGGTTGATGAAGAAACGAATCCAGAGGCCATTGGGGTCCATTTCCATTTTTTCCGCGATCAGGCCGTACACCGTGTAGGGCTCATCCAGTGAGCGATAGGCCAGCGGGGAATAGACCCAGGTGTCGAGTTGAACCACGTTGATGCCTTGATCGACATACGGATTCAGGTAATTGAACTGGCCGATTTCTTCGGCCGAGCGTGTCAGCGAGCCGCCCTTGGGGGCGTCCGGGTTGACGTAAGCGAAGTGCTGAAAGCCCACAGGGTATTTCGGGGCTTCGCCATAGACCGTCAAGGCGTGGGTCGGCGCGGCCAGCAGTGCCTGCCCATAACCGTACAGAGCAACGCCCAGCAGCAGGCGCCTTAGAAAACGGGAGGTACGCAACATGATGGGGCTGTCCTTCTACGCGCTGAATACTCATGCACTGCGAAAAAGACCTCCGGCCGGGGAAGGTGGATGAAACCTGTAGGGCCGGAGGGGCGAAGCGCAACCCAAGGCGTGGCTCACGGAGCGGGTATGAGCCACGCCACCACCTCAGAAGTGATAGGTCATGCGGGCGAACAGCGTGCGGCCCAGCGGATCGGCATAGCGAGGGTCGTAGCCGGACTGGAAGTTGTAGGCCTGATTGGAGAACGGCGGATCGCGGTCGAACAGGTTGCGGACCCCGGCATCCACATCCAGCACCTTGTCGAAGGTATGCCCGACCGAAAGGTCCCAGAGCGTATACGACGCCACCCGGGCGTTGGTGGTGCGGTCATAATCGTTGTAACCGCTGGTGAAGCGGTTGGTGAGGGAAGCGCGGCTGTTGCCCAGTGACCATGTGCCGGTCAGGACATGTTTCCAGCGCGAGATTACGCCATCGCCCTGAAAGTCCCCGACCTTGTCGGTGTAAGGGCCGTCGATGATGTTCTGGTAGTCGTAGCGGGTCACATAGGTACCGGTCATGCCCAGACCGAACTGGCCGTACGGCGTGTTCGGAAAGCGATAGTCCAGGGTGACGTCCACACCGCTGGTCTTGACGATGCCCAGGTTCGCGTTGCCGGTCACGATATTGGCGATCGAACCATCCGGATTGCGGATGAAGCGGTCGGCGTAGGTGGTGGGGTCGTCGAAGACGGTCGATTCAGGGAACGACTGGATCTGGTTGGAGATGTGAATCCACCATAAATCCAGGCCCATGGAAAGGTTGCTGACCGGCTGGTAGACGAAGCCCAGCGTCACGTTGCGGGCTTTTTCGGGAGCCAGCTCGGTATTGCCGCCACTGTTGTTGAGAAACTGCTGATTGCAGTCGCGTCCGGCATTACCGCCAGGCTGCACGGTGCCGCCTGCGCACAGGGTCGGGTCGTTGTAGTAACCCTGGGTGAAGCTCAGGCTGCGCGGCGCATAAAGCTCATACAGAGAAGGTGCGCGGAAGCCCTCGCTGTAGGCACCTCTGACCACCAGTTGCTTGAACGGCTGGAAGCGGAACGAGTACTTGGGGTTGGTCGTACTGCCGAAGTCGCTGTATTTGTCGTGACGAATGGCAGCGCTCAGTTCCAGGCTGTCGAGGACCGGAACGTTCAATTCGGCGTATTGGGCCTTTACGCTGCGTTCGCCCGAAACACTGCCCGCCGCGTCTGCCCCCAGGCTGCTGACGTCATTGACGAAGGCTTCGTACTCCTGATGCATTTTCTCCTTGCGGTATTCACCGCCCAGCGCCAGGCCGGCCGGTCCGGCACCAAACCAGTCACCGATTTCCCGGCTGATGCGGGCGTCGATACCGGCCACCCGGCCCACGGCACTTGAGTACTTGCCATGGTATTCGTTGGCATCGATCAATGCCTGACCTGCCGCGGTCTGCGGACCGAACGGGTTGATAATGCCGTTGGCCAGACCGGCGATCATGGCCGCATCGCTGATATAGCCGTTGGTGAGTGAGGAAATGACCTTGTTCTGGTTGTATGACGCGCCGACGTTGTAGTCCCAGCCGCTGACCATGCCATCGAAGCTCAGCAGAAAGCGCTGACTGGTGTTCTGGTCGCTGGAACCCCTTGGCCCGGCTGCGGTTTCCCGCCATGCGGTATCGATGGGCTGTGTCGGGTCGAGCACGAAACTGGTCGGCAAGGGTGTGATGCCGTTGCCGGGGTAGTAGGGCGACGAAGCGTCCAGCGACAGGCCGGTCAGGGGGGCCGGGCCGATGTCGGTGTGGTTATTGTTGCGGGCCCAGAAGTATTCGAGGTTGACGTTGTGGTCGTCCGCCAGCTTGCCGGTGGCCTTGCCGAAAAAGGAAGTCTTCTCGGTCTGCGGAATCAGGTCGATGTATTCGCGGGTGCTGAAACGGCAGATGCCGTTGCTGGCGATCAGGCTGGGCCCGTTGCAGTTACCGCCTGCCAGCGGATTCGTGCCATTGTTGCCCTGGTAATAGTTGCCGGGGAAGGCGGTCCCGGAGGTCTGGTTAAGACCGCGTCCCGGCACATAATCCCTGGCGAATGAGCGATCGTTGGCATCCAGATTCTGCTGCTTGTTGTAGTTGAAGACACCCATGACATTGAAGCGGTCTTCTTCAAGGTCACCGAAGCCCCAACTGGCGCTCATGTCCTTGGTGGCTCCGCCGCCACTGTTGGTGGGGGTTTCGCCGCCCAGGCTCAAAGTGCCGTCGGTCATGGATTTTCTGGTGATGAAGTTGATGACCCCGCCGATGGCGTCGGTGCCGTACAGCGCAGAGGCGCCGTCACGCAGCACTTCCACCCGGTCGATGGCGGCAAACGGGATCATGTTCAGGTCGATGGCACTGCCGTTGGGCGTGCCGACACCCGACAGGGCGTTGTTCGCCAGACGGCGACCATTGAGCAGAACCAGCGTCTTGTTTGCACCAATCCCGCGCATGTCGGCGTAGGACGCGCCCCCCGTTCCTGCGCCGACCGAACCGGCACTGTTGTTGATCGACTGGCTGCCGGTGATGCGCTGGACCATTTCCTGAGTGGTGGTCACGCCCTGTTTCTTCAGGTCATCAGCACGCAGGATGGTGATGGGCACGGCCGTCTCGGCATCGACCCTGCGGATCGCCGAACCGGTGACTTCGACACGTTGCAACTGGGTCGTGGCGGGTACGACGGCGGCGCTGGAGGATACGCTTGTACTGCTTGTGTCCGCATCGACGGCATCGGCCGCCTGGGCACCACTCATGCCCATGGCCAGTGCGCAGAGCAGCACACGGGGATGGCGCCGTACCGCAATAGCGAGGGGTTTGAGGGTGCAACCGGGAAGATTCATCAGCATGGTAATTTCCGACTTATTCCAGACGTTATTGAAATGGCCTTGTGAGCCCTCTTTTCCCGATGCGGTTGTGCCCATCAGGAGTTTCACTTCTTCCTTTCCGGCAAGCCGCTCCCCTCCAGGGGCTTTGCTACCCACGGACGAGCGTGCTTACGGAATGCAGTCAGCAGGCTTCGCGCGGCGAAGCCCTCATGTCATTTCGAGGTCATGACGGATATCTTCGTAATGCCCGATCGCTCGATCGAGGCCATTGCCTTGGCCACCTGGCCATAGTTCACGGCCGTGTCGGCCTGCAACTGGACGCGGATTTCCGGGTCTTTGGCTTTTTCGTCCTGCAGGCTTTTTTCCAGCAGTTCGGGGGCAATTTCAGATTTGGCCAGATAGAACTTGCCGTCCTGATCGACGCTGACCACCACCGGGTCTTTCTTTTCGGCCGGTGCCACCGAGTCGGTCTTGGGCAGGTTGACCTTGATCGCATTGGTCATCAGCGGTGTGGTGACGATGAACACCACCAGCAGCACGAGCATCACATCCACCAATGGCGTGACGTTCATTTCGCTGAGCACTTCATCGCTGTCCTGGTTGGAAAAGGCCATTAGCTTGCCTCCCGAACGGAGTGGTTGTGGCGGGTGGCGATGGGTTGGCGCGTGACGGCGAAGGCGCTGCGCTGGGCGAGCGAGTCGAAGTCGTGGGCGAAGTCGTCCATGTCGGCAACGGCCAGCTTCAGGCGGCGCAGGAAGAAGTTGTAGATCAGTACCGCTGGCACCGCGACGGCGATCCCGACCCCGGTGGCAACCAGCGCGTGGCCGATGGGGCCTGCCACCGCTTCAAGGCTGGCCGAACCAGTGAGACCGATACTTTGCAGTGCCTCCATGATGCCCCAGACCGTACCGAACAGGCCTATGAACGGTGCGGTGCTGCCGATACTGGCCAGAATGGCCTGGCCGTTTTCCAGTGCCCGGCGTTCTTTCTGGATCTGTTGGCGTAGATTGCGTTCCAGGCGGTCGGAACGGTTGATGGTATGGGCCAGTTGCTGGGTGGTACGAGGTGCATCTTCGACCGCCATCGCTTCAAAGCCGCTGTTGGCGATACGGGCCAGTGCGCCCGGGTACTGGGAAGCGTGTTCGGCTGCCGTCAGTAGGTCCGGGGCACTCCAGAAGGCCTGGGTGAACTGTTTGTTCTGGGATTTCTGCCTCATGTACTGCGCCGACTTGATCAGCAACAGGGCCCAGCTCAATACGGAAAACAGAATCAGTGCCCAGAGCACGGCGGGGACAATCATGGAGGAAAGCGATGCGTTCATGGTTTACACCTCACCAGCTTGAATAAAGTTGTCGGTTGTTATGCGCCGGATCATTCCGGAAGCTTGAAGTCGATGGTCTGTGTCGCGAAGCCTTCGATAGGCGTGTCACCACGTTTGGCCGGGATGAACTTCCAGTTGCGCACGGCTTCCACGGCGGCTTCGTCCAGTACCGGTTTGCCGCTGGATTGAGTCACCTCGACACTGCCGGCCCGGCCATTGGCCAGAACCTTGATGCGTAGAATCACGCGCCCTTCCCAACTGCGTCGTAACGCCAGCCCCGGATACTCGGGCGGCGGATTGCCAAGGCTGGCTAGCCCTGAAACGGCCGCACTTTCCTTGACCGGCGCCGCAGGTGCTGGAGGTGCGGGCGAAGGTGTCGGCGGTGCCGGGGTACTCGGGGCACTGGGCGCAGGCGGTGTCGGCGGCGCGGGTGGCCTTGGCTTTTGTACGGGCTCCGGTTTCTTGACCGGCTTGGGTTTTTCAACTTTCGGCTTTTCCACCGGTTTGGGCGGTGGCTTGACCGCATCCGGGTCCTCAACCGGTTTTTCTGGCTCTGGTTCAGGGGGCGGAGGTGGCGGCGCAGGTGGAGGTGGCTCCGGAGGCGGCGCTTGCGGTGTCGGAGGTGTCGGACTGGTCAGCTCAATCGTCATTTCCGGAACTTGGGGTGCAACTTCCGCAAGCTCGGCTTTGGCGGTCTGCATGTACCACCAGACCGCACCGTGAATAAGCACCGACGCGGCAATCAACAAGAAAGCCTGTGGTTTATTCAGACTGCCAGGTCGTGAGGTATTGGCTGTAAACGGAATACTCTGCCATGCCGTGTGAACTTCACCGGGCAATGGATCAGGGACCGACTTCAGGGTTGCCGCATCATTCATTAAAGCTCCCTCGGAATAGTTGAAGGGCAATAAAAGTCCGTTCAAACATTTCGCGAATGTTCAAATACTGGAGGGCTGCACATTTAACAGGCGCACGATTCCGTGGAGCCGCAAGTCAGGCTCAATCGGGTAAAAACGGTTTACGGATTATGAAGATGGCATTGAGCGTCCTTTTTCTGATCACGTACCTGAAGGTAGCGATGGTTCCTGAGGGCTAGTTAGCAACCGCTATGCCAGAAACTATCAGGAAGTGGTCTGTAATGGCTGAAATAGAGCGGATGTCGCATTCATGTAATTTTTTATCGAATCCCCGGAAAGTTTGAGCTGTGCCCACTGTTTATCAAGGGGCGAGGCCATCAAGTTGAGGGCGAAAGAATACCCTCTGTTTTTTCAGACGATATCAAAAAGACACTAGTTAAAATCCGGCTGACGGCATGCACCAATCTTGTATGAGTCGAGTCAAGTTGGTGCAGTTAATAATCAAGGGCTCACAGAATATTCTCCTTAGTGAAAGATGATGTGTTTTGAGAATCTTTATAAAAGGCAGGCAAAGTCCGGGCGCTCACTCTGAAAGAGTGGTGGCTATTTGGAGCTAATTGATGGATTGTCGGACGACATTCACTTTATCTAGTTGAATAATTGTTCTTGTCTGAACCTGCGATAGATCGCTGATAAAAAGTGCATGAGTCAAAATTTAACGCAGCATCATCGAGCGCCGATACATTTCGTACAAAGCCTGATGATCCAGGAAAAAGACAGGTCGCTCAGGGCGACAGAAGGTCCTTGCAAGGACGGGCTCGGTCGTAGAGCGAGCGGCGGGGTAGAAAAGACAGCGAGCGCTTATGGGGCACGAGTGGATCTCCTTATCTGATAGAGACACGACTTTTGATCGGGTCTTTGCACTGTTTATGGACGCTGTGACATCCGGTGACTGCACTGTGGTGCGCGATAGGCGTTTTCCATGCAGCAAAACCAGTGATTTTCTGGTACGAGTGTTCCACTAGGAAGAAATGTGCCAACTTGTGTCTGTTTGTAACCGTGGACATACAGATCGTCGCAAACGGGATACCAAAGGATCACTCACGAGGCAGGCGACGGAACCCGAACGACCTTGAGGACACTCACCAGCACCTAAACGTGCACGGAGCGCTCTGAGATGGTCAACTGGTTCGCAGGTATGCTGGGCAATATCAGTGTCAGATCGAAATTGATTCTGGGGTTTATCAGCGTTCTGCTGCTGACGACCCTGATCGCTGCTTTCAGTTGGGTGGAAATCGGTATCCTGCGTGATCGGGGCCAGAAGCTGACGTCCATTTCCCAGCTCAACGAAATGGTGCGGGACATGCGTATTGCGCGGTTGACCTACGCCGTCCAGCCCAGTGCGGATCGAGCGACAGCCGTGCTCAAGGCTAACGATAATCTTGAAACCCATTACGAAGAAGTCAGGGCTCTGCTCAGTCATCCGCAGGATCTGGCCCTGATTTACCGGGCCATGGAGACGACCCAGCGCTACCGCAGTCATTTTCAGGATTTTGTCCGGGCTACCGAGATCCAGGACGAGTCAAAGCTCAGGCAAGCCCAGAGCGGTCTGGACACCGAAGTGGCCAGCCTCTTCGACGCAGGCGGGCAACTGCTGATCAGTCAGACGTCCAAGCGCGACGAAGATATTGCCGAGGCCAGGGTCCTGCTGATCGCTGCGACGGCTTTCGCACTCATTCTCGGCACATTGGCGGCCTGGCTCATCACCCGATCAATTGTGGGGCCGCTGATGGAAACCCTGCGTGCTGCCGAAAGGGTGGCCGCCGGTGACCTGAGTGCCGACATTCCGGTCAATCGCAAGGACGAACTGGGCCTTCTGCAAGCCAGCATGCAGCGCATGACCGTCAACCTGCGCGACCTGATTGGCGGGATTCGTGACGGTGTCGTTCAATTGGCCAGTGCTTCCGAACAGCTCTCGGCAGTCACCGAGCAAACCACCGCAGGGGTTAGCAGCCAGAAGAGCGAGACGGATCAGGTTGCGGTCGCCATGAACCAGATGGCCGCTACTGTTCAGGAAGTGGCTCGCAACGCCGAAGACGCTTCCCACGCCGCTATCGCCGCTCACGACGAAGCCCGCAAGAGCGATGAGGTCGTGCTTCAGGCCATCGACCAGATCGGGCGTCTGGCTGAAGAGGTCAATCACTCGACCGACGCCATGAACGACCTGAGCCGCGAAAGCGACAAGATCGGCACAGTGCTGGACGTGATCAAGTCGGTCGCCCAGCAGACCAATCTCCTGGCCCTCAACGCCGCCATCGAAGCGGCGCGGGCAGGTGCTGCCGGTCGTGGCTTTGCCGTGGTCGCCGACGAAGTCCGAAGCCTCGCCCAGCGCACCCAGGCATCCACTGAGGAAATCGAAGGGCTGGTCAGCAGCCTGCAGAATGGCACTCAGAAAGTCGCCGCGTTCCTCGGCAACAGCCTGTCATTGAGCAAAAGCAGTGTGGAGCTGACTCGCCGGGCCGGAACCTCATTGATGAGCATCAGCCGTTCGGTTTCCACCGTCGAACAGATGAACACTCAGATCGCCGCAGCCGCCGAGCAACAGAGCATCGTCGCCGATGAAATCAACCGCCGGGTGGTGAACGTGCGAGTGATCTCGGAACAGACCTATGTCGCCAGCGGCGAAACCGCCATGTCCAGCACCGAGCTGGCAAGGCTGGGCGGCAGCTTGCAGGCGAGTGTCGGGCGATTCAGATTTTGAGATGAAAGGCGTCTTATTCGGGCTGGGCCGGATCGTCGGCAACCAGCCCGATCCGTTTGCGCCAGAACCAGGTCAGCATCAGCACACCGATTACTGCAATCGGTGTCATCAGATAGATAGGCATCATGCTTTTCGTGTACAGCGATACCCCGGCCATCAGCACCATCATCGAAACGGCCCCCATGACCTTGGCCCGGTAACGGGCGCGATAGAAGTCCAGCCAATAGCGTTGCAGGTTCAGCCGCTGCTGCTCGCGTATGCGTTGGGATCGGGCTGATCGTTTTTTTACCTTCATTGCATGTCCATCCGTGGTCTGGGCGGGGCATTGTCTTGCGCTGTGCTCCCTCGTGCCTACACTGGGATCGTTTTTTTCATAGCCATGATACGAAGCGCGTCTGCGGCATGGCGTGGAATACACAGATGTTTTCATCGGTCAGGGCTCATAAAGGTATAACTGGTGGCCTGCCCTGCGTATTATCGTGGGTTTGAGTCGATGAGCGGACCTGCAGAGCCTCGGTGTACAATCTCTCGAGGATTTAGCACATGCAGATGGGGCTCAAAAAGGCATTTCAGCACCTCAGTGCAGAACGCAGGGTAAGTGCTGAGCCATTCGTTTTTCGTAGCGATTGCCGATCTCGATGAATTCTTATACAGCGCCAATCAGAAAATATAGCGGAGCATGTGAAGTGAGCATGATGAAATGGATTGACTTTCCCAGTCTGGGCGATGAACGAGGAGGGTTGGTCGCTCTGGAAATTGGTATGGAAAAAGCAATACCTTTTGATATTAAACGCGTTTATTACATCTATCGGACCGGCGAAGGTGTCAGTCGCGGGTATCATGCTCACCGTAACCTGAAACAAGTTGCTATCTGTGTTGCCGGACAGTGCCGGATGGTGCTGGACAACGGCAAAGTCCGTGAAGAAACCGTGATGGACAGCCCTACCAGAGGGCTGCTGATCGAAAGTATGGTCTGGCGCGAAATGCATGACTTCAGTGACGACTGCATACTTCTGGTGCTGGCCAGCGAGCATTATGACGAGTCGGATTACATCAGAAATTATGATCGCTTTCTCACGGAGATAAATAATGTCTGAGATTCACGCTCTGGCCGATGTCAAAAGCTCAAGCATTGGTAGTTCGACGCGTATCTGGCAATACTCCGTGGTTCTGGAGGGCGCGGTTATCGGTCGCAACTGTAATATCTGTGCCCATACGCTGATCGAAGGCGATGTCATCGTGGGCGACAATGTGACTGTCAAATCGGGTGTTTTCCTGTGGAGCGGCACTCGCGTGGAAGACAACGTTTTTATTGGTCCCAACGCAACTTTTACCAACGATCCAATGCCCAGATCGAAAGTATATCCCGATGCGTTTCAAGGCATAACGGTCAAGGCCGGGGCAAGTATTGGGGCCAATGCAACATTGCTGCCGGGTATTACCATCGGTAGTAATGCAATGGTAGGGGCAGGTTCTGTGGTCACTAAAGATGTGCCCGACAGCGCTGTTGTAGTAGGCAACCCGGCAAGAATTATCAGGTACCTGGACAAATGATCAGCTTTCTGGATTTGAAAAAAATCAATTCGACGATGCGTGACGAATTGATCGAGTCGTGCACCCGTGTCATTGATTCGGGCTGGTACATCGGCGGTAATGAACTGTCGGCTTTTGAAGAAAGTTTTGCAGCCTACAGCGGTAGCCGGCATTGCATTGGCGTTGCCAACGGCCTTGATGCGCTGAACCTGACGTTGCGTGCCTGGAAAGAGCTGGGGAAACTCAAGGATGGCGATGAAGTCATCGTGCCGGCTAACACCTACATCGCCAGTGTCCTGGCTATCACCGAAAATCGCCTGGTGCCGGTTCTGGTCGAACCCGATGCGAGCACTTACAACCTGTGCCCTGCCAATGCCCGGGCTGCGGTGACTTCCAGAACCCGTGTGCTCATGCCAGTCCACCTGTACGGGCAATTGTCCGACATGACGGCATTGATGGCGCTGGCTGAGGAAAAGGGACTTCTGGTTCTGGAAGACTCAGCCCAGGCTCATGGCGCGAGCTTCAATGGCCGAAGGGCAGGGAGCTGGGGCGATGCTTCGGGCTTCAGCTTTTATCCAGGAAAAAACCTGGGTGCTCTGGGCGATGCGGGCGCTGTTACCACCGACGACGACGAGCTGGCGAAAGTCCTGCGCGCACTGCGCAACTATGGCTCCCATGAAAAGTACAAGAATCTCTACCAGGGCGTGAACAGCCGTCTGGATGAGATTCAGGCAGCCATGCTCAGCGTCAAGCTCAAGTATCTGGATGACCAGACAGCGCGCCGCAGGGAAATTGCCAGAATGTACATGGAGGGTATCAACAACCCTGCCGTAGAACTGCCACTTGCCACCGGCACTTGCCCGTTGTCACTGCACAGCCATGTGTGGCATCTGTTTGTCGTTCAATGCCGACAGCGTGATGTGTTGCAGCAGCATCTGGCCGCGCAAGGTATTCAAACCATCATTCACTACCCGATTCCTGTCCATCAGCAGCAGGCTTACAAAGAGCTCAATGGCCACAGCTATCCAGTGACCGAGAAGATCCATCAGCAAGTCCTGAGTTTGCCAATGAGTCCTGAAATGACATCGGCTGAAGTCGAACTGGTCATCGCAGCCGTTAATAATTTTTCTTGCGAAGAGTGACTCAATGATTCAGTTGCTAGGCCGTCTTTGGAAGTGTTTTACACTCAAAAGAAAGCTGCAGTTCTTTGTGATCCTCGGGCTCATGGTGGTTGCATCGCTTGCGGAAATAGTCAGCATCGGAGCCATCGTTCCCTTTCTGGCTGTCCTGATCAATCCCGAGAAGCTACTGAGCCAGCCGCTGGTGGGTGATCTCTTTGCCGCCATGGGAATCGACTCTGCCAACGGGCTTTTATTGCCGTTGACCGTCATTTTTGCTGCCGCGGCCATATTCTCCGGTGTCAGTCGTTTTGTGCTGATGTGGGCGCAGAACAGGCTGAGTTCGGCCGTCGGTGGCGATCTGGCAGGCGATATATACAAGACGGTTATTCATCAGCCTTACAGCAAGCACATCTCCAGAAACAGCAGTGAAGTGATCACTGCCATTTTCAACAAGGTCGATACCGTGGTGCGGGAGTTTCTTTTTCCCTCCCTGACCATTGTCAGCTCGGCTTTCATGATGTTGGCAATTCTTGTGATCGTCCTGGCCATCCAGCCGGTTGTCGCCTTTCTCGCCTTTGCAAGTTTTGGCGGGGTTTACCTGGCGGTTGTACTGGTGACCAGGAAGCAGTTGAGAAAAGACAGTCTGGTGGTGAGCGTCACTTCCGATCGGCTGTTGAAGTTGATGAGTGAAAGTCTTGAAGGTATTCGGGACGTGATCATCGACTCGTCTCAGCGTACCTATCGCAAGGACTTCGATAGCGCCGATTACAAGCTGCGTCGGGCCAAGGCCAATATCCAGATCATCGCGAACTCACCTCGATTCGCTATCGAGTCGTTCGGCATGCTGATGATTGCGATTTTTGCCTATTGGCTTGCGCAGTTGCCTGGTGGACTGCTTGCATCCATCCCTATGCTGGGCGCGCTGGCTCTGGCGGCGCAACGCCTGCTTCCGGTGCTGCAGCAATCCTATGCTGCCTGGGCCTGTATCAGCGGTGCGCAGGATTCCTTGCGAGATGTATTGGACCTTCTGCCAGAAGAGCGTAATGACGTCGAAATCGAAACGACGCGCATTCCTCTGGATTTCAACGATCGTCTGTCGCTGGAGAATGTCTCGTATCGCTATGGGAACGATGCGCCGTGGGTGTTGAAAAACATCAGCCTGAATATTCCCAAAGGTTCGCGTGTAGGTCTGATGGGGGCCACGGGCAGTGGAAAAAGTACCCTGATCGATATTCTGATGGGGTTGCTGACTCCAACGGACGGTGTCTTTGCGGTCGACGGTGTCGAGGTGAATACGGACAACAGTCGCAACTGGCAGGGGAATATTGCCCACGTGCCACAGCAGATATTTCTGTCTGACGCTTCAGTGGCTGAAAACATCGCCTTCGGGGTGCCTTACGAAAATATCGATTTCGATCGCGTGAAGCGAGCCGCCGCCAAGGCGCAAATTTCCGATGTCATCGAATCGTGGTCTGCTGGTTATGAGACTCCGGTGGGAGAGCGAGGTGTCTTTCTCTCCGGCGGACAGCGCCAGCGCATTGCGATAGCGCGTGCTTTCTATAAAGAAGCCAGCGTTATCATTCTGGATGAAGCGACCAGTGCGCTGGACAGTAAAACCGAGCAGGAAGTCATGCGCGCTGTTGATGATCTGGGGGATGGCACGACGTTGATCGTCATTGCGCACCGTCTTAATACGCTGGAGACCTGTGATACTGTTATCGAGGTCGAAGGTGGAACAGTGGTAAGGTATGGCTCTTATGAGTCTGTGTGCGGCGTCGTTCGTTAGTTTTAAATGAGCGAGGGGCATGGGCTTTTGTCCGGCAAGACCTCGCTACGCATATCGTCGATGTTAGAAACATTCATGCGCCCTGCTTTGAAGCAGGGCGCAGGTGCATCTGCAAGGTGGGAAGTGGCCGCTGCAAGATGCGCCTGATAGCTGAAAAACAGAATTGAGTGGAAGTCTATCCAAATGGATGGGTTTACTGCTTTGAGAATCAGGGGGCAGCAGTCAGAAATGCATGGCTATTTCAGGCTCTCCCCCGGCGGTTTACGTTGGAGTGGGTCATGAGTGATAACGTTGGCAGGGTGAGTGGGAAGGATTGCACAATCATTGTTAACTCCTGCGACAGTTATGAAGATGTGTGGCTCCCTTTTTTCTACTCACTCAAGGAGATGTGGCCTGACTGTGACTGTCGGGTCATATTGAACACGGAGCGTAAAAGTTTCGAGTTTGACGGGTTTCAGGTACGTACACTGAAACTGTCGGCTGATGAAGCCAAGCGACCTTGGGGCTGGCGGTTACGCAAAGCTCTGGCCCTGGTGGAAACGGAATTTGTTATCACTCTGTTTGATGATTTCATCCTGGAGTCTCCCGTCAATCAGTCGAAAATAGCTGACTGCATCCGGGCCATGAAAGAACGCTCCGAAATCGCTGTTTTTTATTTCAGCAATATTCCTGGCGTGAACAGGGTTGAAGGCGAGTTTGATGGTTTTGAAGTGGTAGGAGCGCGAGATGACTACCGCTTGAATTCTGCGCCTGCTCTCTGGAGAACCCGTAAGCTTGTCGAGTTTACCGGTGAAGTTGACTCGCCTTGGGCGTGGGAATTTTTCGGTAGCGCGCGGACATATGGCGGCGGCGACACTTTTTACTGTGCCCAGATCGGCAAGGAAGATACGTTTGTCTACAACTACACGCTTGGCGGCGCGATCCGTCGAGGGAAGTGGGTGCCTAGCGTTATTACACCTGTACTGAAGAAGTATGATTTGCCGATTGACATCAATAAAAGGGGTGTGGCAAGTGAGTCTTTGTCGGATGGAAAGTACAGCTTGAAATGGAAAGTCGATTTTTTTGTACTCGGCTTCAAGATGGTTGGTTTTAAGGCTTTCATCTTCTTGTACAGAGTGTTGGCAAAGAAATTGAGTGAAGGTGTTTCTCGTGGCTAAGAAGAAATTTACATTTGGTGTTTTGACGTTTAATCACGAGCTTTATATTGTCGAGCACCTCGAAAGCATAAGATTTCTGATAGAAAGCTTCGGTGCCGACTACGATTTTTGTCTGGTTATCGCGGATGACTGTTCCCGGGATAAAACCATTGAGCTGGTAAATCGCTGGCTGTCTGTTCATGGTCATCTGTTTCATGATGTCAAGGTTCTGGACCATTCAAAAAACAATGGTACCTGCTTTAACTACACCCGTATCTGGCCCCATGTTGAGGGTGAACTTTTCAAAATTACCGCTGGCGATGATGTCTATTCGTGTGTGAATCTTTTTGAAGAGGCCGAACAGTTAAGCACTCATGACTATTATTCAGGTCTGCCGCTGCTGTTGATCGATGGTGAGATTATCAATTCACCTTCGACCCTGTTCCATATCCTGGCTTCTGATACTCTCTATAAAGACAAACCGTTCATGGCGCGTCTGAAAAACATCAGCAGCATCAATACGCCCAATCTCTTCTGCAATAAAAAGCTTCTGCTGAATGATGAGCTTTGCCAGTTCATCAATAGCTACAGTGTTACTGAAGATTTTCCTATGTTGGTAAAGACTGCCGAGCTTTATGGAAATGTCAGTTTTCACCAGTCCAGTAAAGTGTATGTGTACTACCGGCGCACATCAGGATCGACGTATCTTGTCAGGGGGTCGGACTTCGACAAGGACAAGCTGAATATTTTCAACCACCTGCTCTCTCTGGAGAAAGGCTGGTTCGGACGTATTCTCTTGAAGAATCGCCTGTATTGCTACAACCTGGATAATGGGTTTTTGAAAAAGCTGCTCAATCTGAACTACTATGTTTATCTGCTTCGATTGGTGACACGACTCGTGCCAACCTTGAAGCGGTATTCCGAGTCGACTCCCGATGTAGCTCGCCACAAGTCCCACTATGAGCTGGTCAGCAAAAGGGCGTCTGATTTTCATGCAGGGCACAGCCAGGCATGATTAAGCAGCGGATGAACTTGAAGTTTCTGGATGTTGGAAAAGGTTTAAACTTCTTCGGTGGGCTGGATGAAAACTGCTAAATTTTACATACCGCTTTTACTTGTGGAAAGCTACCTGCTCTTCACGCTGTGGCTGTTTTTTTTCGGCCCGGTGATCTGGCCCGTCGAAAACAAAAAAGAATTCCTTTTTGTCGTATCCCTGTATCACGCGTTTTTTATCGCCGGGTATCTTCTGTCTTGCCGTTTTTCGCTAAAACAGCCGGTCAGGGCTGTTGAGCCGAGAGGTGATAATCTGTTTTTGAGATATTACTGGATTATTATCGTCTTCGCTTTCATTGCGATGGTTATCCTTCATCGTAATACGACGCTTTCCAGATCATATTTCCCCACCGGTTTTTTCTCGGAGTTGCTTAAGGGGTTATTGGCGCCTGCCGAGGTGAGGAGTTTTTATGCTTCTGCTGCCTCAAGAGAAGGGTTTTCGGGGAATGCCTATGTCACAGGGATGCTCCTGTTGTTCGGAGTGTTCAAGTACGTCCTGTTACCAGGCCTGGTGTTCTTCTGGGACCGGCTGAGTACCACGCGCAAAATTGTGGGCTTTCTGGTGGTCATGCTTCCGTTGTGCACGGGCATCATCTCCAGTCTGAGCGCAATCAATTTTTATTACCTTTTTGTTGTGTCGGTTTGCTTGTTTGGTGTTGTTATTTCGAATAAGTCTGCCGGATTTTTTGTCGAACTCGGACGGCGCAAGACCTTTCTGTTCTTCCTGGTCTTTATATTCCTGTTCTCGTTCTGGCAGTTTTATAGCGTCAAATCCGGAGTGTCGCCTTACAAAGTTTTCTTTGAAGACGAAAAGCCAATTTCGTTCAGCTATTTGAATGAAACGGGAAGTGTGTTCAAAAGCGATCTGGATCCGGCTGAGAAAGCCAAGGATGCAGGCTTGCCTGTGAAAGACACTGCTCCAGCCGTACCGGAAAGCGTCGATATTACTGTGCGGCCTGCCAAGACCAATGTTGTGGCCTTGCCAGCGACGGTTGATGACAAGGGGGCTACACCGAAGAGCAATACAGCACCTTTGCCGACAAAGGCGATGACTCCGGAGTTGCCTGCGAAGATTGAAACTGTAGCCCTGCCACAGATTGCCAAAGTGGCAGATGTGCCTGCCCAGGTCGCAGTCGCAGTCGTACCTGAGAAGTCCAACCTTACCGACTTCTATGAGAAGCTGACCGTCTATCTGGTTCAGGGCTACCAGGGCGTATCCATTGCGCTTGGAGAGAAATTCGATAGCTCATATGGCATCGGGCATTCGGTATTCCTGCAGCGTGTTTTCGCCGAGCACCTTGGCATTGATGTAAGGGACAGAACGTTCCAGCGCAAAATTACCGCACGGTGGGACGAGAATGTTTACTGGCATTCGTTCTACAGCTACATGGCAAATGATGTCGGCTTCTTTGGCGTGTCGATTGTCATGTTGATCCTGGGCTGGTATTTCGCAAACGTTTACCTTGCCGTGGTCAATGATGATGACTTCTTTGCGAAGATGCTGCTGCCGTTATTTGCCATCATGTTCCTGTATATCCCGGCGAATAATCAGATTTTCAGCTTTCTGGAAACCATGATTTCGTTCTGGATACTCACGGCGCTCTATATTTTTCACAGGCGTCGTACCGCTGTCCGGCATGCTCAAGGCTTCACTGAAGTGAGCGCGGCCCAGCAAGTCTAGAGTTCGTATCAAGTGACTTCATACCCCACCGGTTTCAAGGTGGGGTTTGCGCTTGCAAATCACGAGCAGGAAAACAGTCCGTCAGCCTGGGCGGTGATTGAGGTGCAAGAGAGTTTTCGGCTGAAGCGGCAACCCTTGGGACCAAGGGAAAGGAAGATGGCGCACTCGGCGGGATTCGAACCCACGACCCCTGCCTTCGGAGGGCAGTACTCTATCCAGCTGAGCTACGAGTGCAACGCGGGCGCCATGATACTCATCTGACGGGCGGGCGTCCATGCTGGCTTTAGCTTCTGGCGGGAAATCGCGACTTTTGCTTCTGTGGTTTCACATCTATGCTTTTTTGGCGGCCCGGGGTGTAATGCGCCAAGTGGCGAAGGCCCTGATGTGGCAGCGGTTTCCCAGGAGATGTCCATGCCCGACTCAATCGTAAACGCGCAGATTACCGATGCTGTCACCCAGGCCAACGTCAAGGTGCTGGGTGAGTCTCCGCCCATGGCCATGAGCACTCTGTACCAATCCATGTCCCAGGCAACGGCGATTCTGTTTCAGAACGCTGTGTCCGCGCAGCAGCAACAGAACACCCTGTCTCAGGCTGCTGCCAATCAGGGGATCATGCAGATCTATAACGTCGACACCTGCGCTGCCAAGGCGACCGAGGCGGTTGGCCAGTCCGGAGCGCCTGACAACCTTGCAAGCCTGCTGACGGTGCTCAAGAGCTTCCAATAGCCAGGGACGTTCATCTTTCCATTGTCAGCCTGTTCTTTTTTTTGAACAGGCTATTGTCCTTTATCCCGGCAGTCCCTAGGATTCGTTTGAGATTTCAAACGCTCTTGTTCGGTCTTCCCGTTTTTTCGCGATGTGCGTCGCTGGGACCGATGGAATGTTTTCCTGGCGATGGCTTCCAAATGAGGCACATCGATATTCAATTGTTCGCTCCGCCCTTGTGCGGTGCTGTTTAGGAGGCCGACATGCAGCTCAAAGATTCCAAACTGTTCCGCCAGCAAGCCTATATCAACGGCCAGTGGCTGGATGCGGACGGTGGTCAGACGATCAAGGTCAACAACCCGGCAACCAATGAAATTCTCGGCACCGTGCCCAAGATGGGTGCTGCCGAAACCCGTCGTGCCATCGAGGCCGCCGACAAGGCGCTGCCGGCCTGGCGTGCTCTGACCGCTAAAGAGCGTGGCAACAAGCTGCGCCGCTGGTTCGAGTTGATGATTGAGAACCAGGATGACCTGGGCCGTCTGATGACCCTGGAGCAAGGCAAGCCACTGGCCGAGGCCAAAGGCGAGATCGCTTATGCAGCTTCCTTCATCGAGTGGTTTGCCGAAGAAGCCAAGCGTGTCTATGGCGACGTGATTCCGGGCCATCAGCCAGACAAGCGCCTGATCGTGCTCAAGCAGCCGATTGGTGTAACCGCTGCCATTACCCCGTGGAACTTCCCGGCGGCGATGATCACCCGCAAGGCCGGTCCTGCCCTGGCTGCCGGCTGCACCATGGTGCTCAAGCCCGCTTCGCAGACCCCTTATTCTGCACTGGCCCTGGCTGAGCTGGCTGAACGTGCTGGCATCCCTGCTGGCGTGTTCAGCGTGGTGACGGGCAGCGCTGGCGATATCGGCAGCGAGCTGACTGGCAACCCGATCGTGCGCAAGCTGTCCTTTACCGGCTCGACCGAAATCGGTCGCCAGTTGATGGCTGAATGTGCGCAGGACATCAAGAAAGTGTCGCTGGAGCTGGGCGGTAACGCGCCCTTCATCGTGTTCGACGATGCTGACCTGGACAAGGCAGTCGATGGCGCGATCATCTCCAAGTACCGCAACAACGGCCAGACCTGCGTCTGCGCCAACCGTATCTATGTGCAGGACGCCGTTTACGATGCGTTCGCCGAGAAGCTCCAGGCCGCAGTTGCCAAGCTCAAGATCGGTAACGGTCTGGAAGAAGGCATTACCACTGGCCCGCTGATCGACGAGAAGGCCGTTGCCAAGGTTAAAGAGCATATTGCCGATGCTGTCGGCAAAGGCGCGAAAGTGCTGTTCGGCGGCAATAGCCTGGAAGGGACCTTCTTTGAGCCGACCATTCTGGTCAATGTGCCCAAGGATGCCGCTGTGGCGAAGGAAGAAACCTTCGGCCCGCTGGCGCCGCTGTTCCGCTTCAAGGACGAGGCCGAAGTGATTGCAATGGCCAACGATACCGAGTTCGGTCTGGCTTCCTACTTCTATGCCCAGAACATGAGCCGCGTGTTCCGTGTAGCCGAAGCGCTGGAGTACGGCATGGTGGGTATCAACACCGGCCTGATCTCCAACGAGCTGGCTCCGTTCGGTGGCATCAAGTCTTCGGGCCTGGGCCGGGAAGGCTCCAAGTACGGCATCGAAGACTACCTGGAAATCAAATACCTTTGCCTGAGCGTTTGACGCTGCGGGCTTGACCGGTAGCCGGGCGTTGCAGCAGTCGATCATCGTATGCTGCTGCAGCTCACCCCGGCTGCTTAATCCTTGAACTACGCCGACCGATGAGCGGCGAATGAGGAATACATGAGCAATACAAACGAATCCTTGATGCAACGCCGCCAGAACGCTGTCCCACGTGGCGTTGGTCAGATCCACCCGATCTTTGCCGCATCGGCAAAGAACGCCACCGTTACCGACGTCGAAGGTCGTGAGTTCATCGACTTCGCGGGCGGTATCGCGGTACTGAACACCGGTCACCTGCACCCGAAAATCATCGCCGCCGTGCAAGAGCAACTGACCAAGCTGTCTCACACCTGCTTCCAGGTACTGGCTTACGAGCCGTATGTAGAGCTGTGCGAAAAAATCAACGCACGGGTTCCTGGTGATTTCGCCAAGAAAACCCTGCTGGTGACCACAGGCTCCGAGGCCGTGGAAAACGCCGTCAAGATCGCTCGCGCAGCGACTGGCCGCGCAGGCGTGATTGCCTTCACCGGTGCCTATCACGGTCGTACCATGATGACCCTGGGGCTGACTGGTAAAGTCGTGCCTTACTCGGCCGGCATGGGCCTGATGCCGGGCGGTGTGTTCCGCGCCCTTTACCCGTGCGAACTGCATGGCGTGAGCGTTGATGACTCCATCGCCAGCATCGAGCGCATCTTCAAGAACGATGCAGAGCCCAAGGATATTGCTGCCATCATCATCGAGCCTGTGCAGGGCGAAGGTGGTTTCTATGTGGCACCGAAGGCGTTCATGCTGCGTCTGCGCGAGTTGTGCGACAAGCACGGCATTCTGCTGATCGCTGACGAAGTGCAGACTGGCGCTGGCCGTACCGGCACCTTCTTCGCCATGGAGCAGATGGGCGTTGCTGCCGATCTGACCACTTTTGCCAAGTCCATCGCAGGCGGTTTCCCGCTGGCGGGCGTTTGCGGCAAGGCCGAGTACATGGATGCCATCGCTCCAGGCGGTCTGGGCGGCACTTATGCCGGCAGCCCCGTAGCCTGTGCCGCGGCCCTGGCTGTTCTGGAAGTGTTTGAAGAGGAAAACCTGCTGGCGCGCTGCAACACAGTGGGTGAGCACCTGGTTTCCGGTCTGAAAGCCATCCAGGCCAAATACCCGGTCATCGGCGAAGTTCGTGCCCTGGGCGCAATGATCGCTGTCGAGCTTTTTGAAGACGGTGACAGCCACAAGCCAAACGCTGCTGCTGTCGCTCAGGTTGTGGCCAAGGCCCGTGACAAGGGGCTGATCCTGCTGTCGTGCGGTACTTATGGCAACGTCCTGCGCGTTCTGGTGCCTCTGACGGCCGAGGATGAGCTGCTGAACAAAGGTCTGGCTATTCTGGAAGAGTGTTTCGCAGAGCTGGCCTGAAAAAGTGCGGTTACAGATTGAGTGATTTGTGACCAGACAGACAGAAAAAACCCTGCCTCGGCAGGGTTTTTTCGTCTTGAGAACAGGATTTATCGCTTACAGCTATATATCCGGACGAAGGCTTTGGCTAAGGTGAGCGAATCGATGTCGGAGAGTTCTGATGACTGCTGTAGATTTGACTGCGATGCCTCGCGTATTGATTGCTGAATCGGATCCGTGGGTTCGTGAAACCCTCAGTGATCTGGTGTTGAGCGTGCGGGCTGACGTCGAATTGGAGATGTGCAGCGACGGCAAGCAGGCCGTCGAATGGATCAAGAAACATCTGCCGGACCTGGTGGTAGCGGCCAGAGAGTTGCCGGTTATCGACGGTTTGAGTCTGCTGCGGGGCATCCGCGCCTTGCGTCGTCAGCCTCCCATTCCCTTTATTCTGCTCAGCAACCGTAGCGACAGCGCCAGCGTGCGCGAAGTCCTGCCGCTTGCGCCTACGGCTTACCTGACCAAACCTCTGAATACCGAAGGGCTGCGTCAGCGCCTTGAAGGCCTGTTGCTGGAGCGTCGTGCCCCCGTGCCGGGTGAGATGCCTGCACTGACGCCAGGGTTGACCCTGACCAGATTTCTCGAAAAAAGACGTGATGTGGCTGATGGCGCGCCACTGTTTGTGGATGTCGCCACCGCGCTCAAGCTCAGCCAGAGTGGCGGTAGCATCGATGCTGCCTTGCTCGAGCAGGAGTTGCGCAACGACCCTCACATTACGGCGGTACTGATCGCGGCCGCCAATAGCGCGGCGCAGCATCTGGGCAAGCCTGTCCAGACCCTGGGGTTGGCCATTGGCGTGCTGGGCGCGGTACAGAGTGCGAGTATTGTGACCGCCCTTGCCAAGAAGCGCATGGCGGTGCTGACAAACGATGCACTGCTGGTCGAGGCCAGCAAGTTCTGGACAATGTCGCAACGCACAGCGGATTACGCACGCATTCTGGGTGGCATGCTGGAACTCGATGTCGAGCGATGCTTCTGCGCGGGTCTGCTGCAGTCGCTGGGGGATCTGGCGGTGCTGGGCTGTCTGCAGGAGTGGCTGCTGGCGGGTGGCCATCTGGACGAAGAGGTGATCAGGCAATCTCTGGAACAATACTCTGCTGCCTACGGCTCAGCCTTGCGCACTCGCTGGCGTCTGCCGCTTGAGCTGCGTGAGCTGATTGCTG
The DNA here is from genome assembly GCF_019719005.1 of Pseudomonas cichorii. GTDB lineage: Bacteria > Pseudomonadota > Gammaproteobacteria > Pseudomonadales > Pseudomonadaceae > Aquipseudomonas > Aquipseudomonas cichorii_E. The sequence goes on along the minus strand of NZ_JAIGPJ010000034.1, from coordinate 28,845 downwards.
CGGTGTATCAGTACAACACCGGCATCTATACCCGCGAAGTGCTGGCCATGAACCTCGCCGGGCAGATGGCCCGTCTGGGGGAGCATGAAAGCGTGACGACGCTGGTCAAGACCAAGTCTGCCAAGTTGCTGAAACTGAGCGTTGGCGACTTGCAGCGCCTGCGCAAGAAGCTCACGGGCGTAACCGACCCAAGCCTGCTGGCGCCGGTGGTGGCTGAAGTGGCAGAGTCTGAGCCTGAACAGGAGGCTGATACGGATCTGCTGGATATTACGTCAGAGCCTGTGGATCCGGGAGTTGCCAGTACCGAAGACCCGGGCGTCGGGGTTCAGGAGTTGCCGAAGGGGTGAGGTTTTTCGCGAATGAATTCATTCGCGAAGGCCTCACACCAGAACAATCTGGTTCTTGCCCTGACGCTTTGCCTGATACATGGCTGCATCCGCTCGTGCATAGAGCGCTTCCAGGCTGGTGTCTTCCGGGCCCAGGTTAGTCAGGCCCTGGCTGGCAGTGATGCCGAACGTCGTGTTATTGCACTGGAAGCTCTGGCGCTGGATTTCACGTTGCAGGCGCTCGGCGATCTGCATGGCCATCTCAGGAGCACAGCCAGGAAATACCGCTGCAAACTCTTCCCCGCCAATACGCCCGAACAGATCACCGCGACGTAACGCAGAGCGGCCGCTTTCGGCGATACGCTGCAGCACCACATCACCCTCCTGGTGGCCGTAAGTATCGTTGACCAGTTTGAAGTCATCGACGTCCAGCAGCAGAAAGGCCAATGGTGTGTCATTGAGCCGTGCCAGCTCGAACTCGCGCTGGGCGCACTCGAAGAAGTGACGACGGTTGCTGCTCTGGGTCAGTACGTCGGTGGTGGCCAGGCGCTGCAGTTCGTCTTCGAGGTGTTTTTTCTCGGTGATGTCTTCGGCGATGCCGACCACTATCAGGCGCTGGCTGGGATCGGTGCGGTGGCTGACGAAGCATTTGTCGCTCAGCCAGCGGATCTCGCCATCGGCCCGGATGATCCGGTATTCGCGATCTTCGATGGAGCCTTTTTCGATGACGTCGCTCAGGCTGCGTTCGGCATAGTTCAGGTCATCGGGATAGATACTGTCGCGCCATTCCGCGAAGTCAGCCAGCAGCAGGCCTGCCGAGCGTCCGAATATCTTCTCGTAAGCAGGGCTGACATAGACCATGCGCTGGGTTTCCCAGTCGAATGCCCACAGTACGGCATTGACGCTCACCAGCAGTGAACTGAAGAGTTGTTCGCGCTCGCTCAGGCGAGCTACTTCTGCCTGGGCATGCATCAGGGCCAGCAGGGTTTCTGCTGCCGCGGGCATCTCGGCTATTTGCGTGGCCGTGGGTAGGGCGATTGCTGTCTGCTTTTCCATCGTGCGGCATCTCAAATGACGTGCGGCCAAGGCCGCAGCATCCACCCAAACGGATTATGGGGAAGCCTTTGAGATTGATTTTCAGGAGGGAAGTTCCGGTATCGGCGCGCCCAGGTGGGCACGCCGATCAACGGTGTCAGGCTTGAGCGGGGCGCAGGGAGTAGGTTTTCAGCTGATCTGCAAAGTCGCGCAGTGACTGAATACCGCTGGCCTCGGCTTCCTGTACCCAGTCCTTGATGGCGCTGAGCATGTCATGACCGTTGCTGCTGGTCTTGAGCCAGATCTGTTGCAGGGCAAGGCGTTTCTCGTAGATCACTTTCAGGGCATGACTGTGTTCGAGCATGGCCTGGATGCGTACGTGATGCTTGTCCTCCAGCAGGCTGGTTTCCCGGGAAAGCAGGCGTTTGGCGCGGTGGAACTGGTGACGCACCGAGGCGTCGGCCTTGGCCAGCTCCTGTGCAACCAGCGGGCCGATGACCAGCTTGCGGTACTGAGCCATGATCTGGAAGCGGTTGTTGAGGATCGCCATGGCGGTGTCCATGTCCATATGGCCCTTGCCTTCGACCCGGTGGGCAATCGGCGCGACCCGCTGGACCTTGGCCAGGCGCAGTGCGCTGAACAGCTTGATCCAGGCCCAGCCCATGTCGAACTCCCATGGCTTGACCGACAGCTTGGCCGAGTTTGGGTAGGTGTGATGGTTGTTGTGCAGCTCTTCACCACCGATCACGATGCCCCATGGCACCAGATTGGTCGCCGCATCGCGGCACTCGAAGTTGCGATAGCCCACGGCATGACCCAGACCGTTGACCACGCCAGCGGCCCAGAACGGAATCCACATCATCTGCACGGCCCAGACGGTGATACCGAGCACGCCGAACAGCGCCAGATCGATGACGGCCATCAGGGCGATGCCCAGCATCTTGTAGCGCGAATAGAGGTTGCGCTCGATCCAGTCTTCGGGACAGTTCTTGCCGTAGATGCGCAGGGTGTCCTGATTCTGCGCCTCGGCACGGTACAGTTCGGCACCTTTGCGCAGAACGGTGGAGAGGCCCTTGACGACCGGACTGTGCGGGTCATCGGCGGTTTCGCATTTTGCGTGGTGCTTGCGGTGGATGGCTGTCCACTCGCGGGTGTTCTGCGCCGTGGTCAGCCACAGCCAGAAACGGAAGAAGTGTTTGAGCCCGGCGTTGAGTTCCAGGGAGCGGTGAGCGGAGTAGCGATGCAGGTAAACCGTAACGCCGACGATGGTCACGTGGGTCATTACCAGCGTGACTGCTATTAACTGCCAGACGGAAAGGTCGAGCAAACCGTTGTACCACATAGGCTGTTTGGCCCTCGGTAGAGACGCGTGTGAAAAACAAAGTAACAAGCGCATTATCACTTAGCTTTCACAGAAAACCAGTCGCTCTTTTAGATAAGAGTCGCAGGATGTTTCTTGCTTTATAATCCGGTCATTTTGTAAGGCTTTATGCATTCTTATGAACAATTCTTCTTATGAGGCCCTGCGGACCGCGCTTTTGTACGGGTTGTCCTCTGTTTTGTGGTTTGTGGCGTGCGACGAGCTGCTGCCACATTGGATCGAAGAACCGGCTCGATTGGCCTTCTGGCAGCAGGTTGGAGTCTATCTCTGGGTAGTGCTCAGCGCGGTCATGGTGTTTATCGCCCGTGGCCGATTGATCAGGTTCATAGGCATCGATGCGCAGTTGCGTCGCCAGCAGGAGGAAGATCAGGAGCGCCTGCGGCTGGCTTCGGCGGTCTTCGACAGCACCCGCGAAGGGGTATTGGTAACCGATGAAAAGGGCCTGATCGTTCATGTGAACCGCGCCTTCATGGAAATCACCGGCTATCAGGCCGATGAAGTGCTGGGCTTCAACCCGAGCAAATTCAAGTCCGGGCGCCACGGCCCCGAGTTCTATCGGCAGATGTACCGTTCCATTCTCAGTGCCGGGCAATGGAGTGGCGAAATCTGGAACCGGCGCAAGAGCGGCGACATTTATCCACAGTGGCAGAGTATTCGTGGCATCAAGGATCAGGATGGCCAGATCAGGCACTTCGTGGCGGTGTTCTCGGACATCACGGCCATCAAGCGCTCCGAGCAGGAACTGGCCCAACTGGCTCATTACGACGCCCTGACAGACCTGCCCAATCGGCTGCTGTTCACTGATCGTGCCACTCAGGCGCTGGCCCATGCCCGCTCCAGCAAACGCGGTTGTGCCTTGCTGCTCATCGACCTCGACCACTTCAAGAACATCAATGACAGCCTGGGCCACAGCGTTGGCGATCAGGTGCTCAAGGCAGTGGCCGAGCGCCTGAAGAGCCTGTTCGACAGCGAACTGACCCTGGCGCGACTGGGCGGCGACGAGTTTGCGCTGCTGGTGAAGAATTGCCAGCAGAGCGTGCAGGCCGCCGCCCTGGCCCAGCAGATCATCGACAGTTTCAAGAAGCCTTTTCTGCTCGATGATCACGAGCTGTTCATGACCGCCAGTATCGGTATCAGCCTGTTCCCCGGCGACGCGCTGACGGTTGTGCAATTGCTGCGCAATGCAGATTCTGCCTTGTTCAAGGCCAAGAGCGACGGGCGCGAAGGTTATGCGCTGTATACCGAAGAACTCACGGCGCATGCCCAGCAGCGGGTTGAACTGGCCAGTGAATTGCACCGGGCCATCGAGCAGCAGGAATTGCGGGTGTTCTACCAGCCGATTCATGACCTGCAGAACAGCCGTATCAAGGGGGTTGAGGCTCTGGTGCGCTGGGAACATCCAAGGCGTGGCATGGTGTCGCCGGGAGAATTCATTCCGATCGCCGAACAGAGCGGCCTGATTGCCGATATCGATGCCTGGGTGCTGAACACGGCCTGCCGCCAGATGCGCACCTGGCTGGAGGAGGGCGTTGACCTTTCCTTTGTGGCGGTGAATATCTCCAGCCGGCTGTTCAGCCATGGTGATCTGGACTTACAAGTGGCTCAGGTGCTGCGCGATACCGGGCTCGACCCTGGCTTTCTGGAACTGGAGGTCACCGAAAGCGCGGTAATGGACGACCCCGAGCAGGCCATTGAACAACTGCATAGATTGCGCAATCTGGGCCTGAGCCTGGCCATCGATGATTTCGGCACCGGTTATTCATCGCTGCTGCGGCTCAAGCGCATGCCGGTGCAAAAGCTGAAGATCGATCAGGGGTTCGTTGCCGGCTTGCCTGTCGATGAGGACGATATCGCGATTGTGCGCATCATCATTGCCCTGGCAAGGAGTATGGGGATGCGGGTGCTGGCTGAAGGCATCGAGCAGGCCGAGCAGGCGGGTTTCCTGTTGGAAAATGGCTGTCAGTTGGGGCAAGGCTATTGGTTCGCTCGGCCGATGCCTGCTGAAAAGATCGACTGGTTGCGAGCGCCGGACTTTCGCCAGCCCGTTATCTGAATAATTTTTATCTGTGCAATCCAGGCCCGCCGGGGGCGTGCAACGCGCTCCGGCTGCATGCTGCAACGCCAAATGACTTTTGGTTATATCTGCATTCTTAAATAGTCTTTTTAAGAATAACTCTGCGTATCTAATATTGCCTCACCGCCACAAGCCATCGCCCCCAGTCGCGACAGGCAGGCATCTCAAATTTCAAGGAATACGATTATGAGCGCATCTCTACGTAGTGTTGACGGTCAGGACGAAGCAGCAATTCTGCGTGAAATTCAGAGTGCGCTGCGTGACCTGCGTTTTGGCGCCGTCGAAATCACTGTGCATAACGCCCAAGTGGTTCAGATCGAGCGTAAGGAAAAGTTTCGTTTGCAGAACTCTGGCGCCAAGCCGAGCTGATTGCATACCCGACTGGTTAACCGGAGGGCTTCACTTTGACTCCTGATACACCCGTGAACAGCAGCGCTCCATTCCGAATGCGGTTTTGAAGCGCCAAGAAGAATCCAAAAAAAGCCAACACTTAGAATTTCCAGGAGCTCCACCTTATGTCAATTCGCCGTTTCGCTTTGGCTGCTCTGGCCAGCGCTGTTTTTGCAGGTTCCGCTGTTGCAAAGGATTATGAATTGCTCAACGTGTCCTATGATCCGACACGCGAGCTGTATCAGGAGTACAACGCAGAGTTCGCCAGCTACTGGAAAAAGGCTCATCCGGACGACACCGTCACCGTCAAGCAGTCCCACGGTGGTTCGGGCAAGCAAGGCCGTGCTGTCATCGACGGCCTGCGCGCTGACGTCGTGACCCTGGCTTTGGCCGGTGACATCGACGAAATCGCCAAGCTGGGCAAGACCCTGCCAGAGAACTGGCAGACTCGCCTGCCAGATGCCAGCACGCCTTACACCTCGACCATCGTGTTCCTGGTGCGCAAGGGCAACCCTAAAGGCATCAAGGATTGGGGCGACCTGATCAAGAAGGATGTCTCGGTTATCACTCCGAACCCCAAAACCAGCGGCGGTGCGCGCTGGAACTTCCTGGCGGCATGGGCCTATGGCCTGAAGTCCGGTGGCAGCGAAGCCAAGGCCAAGGAGTACGTACAGACCCTGTTCAAGCATGTGCCGATCCTGGACACCGGTGCTCGCGGTTCGACCATTACCTTCGTCAACAACGGTCAGGGTGACGTGTTGCTGGCCTGGGAAAACGAAGCGTTCCTGGCTCTGAAGGAAGATGGCGGCAACGACAAGTTCGATATCGTCGTACCTTCCCTGTCGATCCTGGCCGAGCCGCCTGTTGCGGTCGTCGACAAGAACGCCGAGAAGAAAGGCAACACCGAAATCGCTACCGAATACCTGAAGCACCTGTACAGCAAGGCAGGTCAGGAAATCGCAGCCAAGAACTTCTACCGCCCGCGTGATCCGGAAGTTGCCGCCAAATACGAGAAGCAATTCCCGAAACTGGAGCTGGTAACTATCGACAAAGACTTTGGCGGCTGGAAAACTGCGCAGCCGAAATTTTTCAATGACGGCGGTGTGTTCGACCAGATCTACCAAGCGCAGTAATCTGTGCAGCCAGGCGGCATTGCTCGATCAAGCAGTGTCGCCCAGGACACGTTCATGAGCCCGGATTCGTTTCCGGGCTTTGTGCAAGCGCAACCAAGGACTTTTATGTCGCGTCGTATCTCCCCCGTCATACCCGGCTTCGGGCTGACGCTGGGCTACACCTTGGTGTACCTCAGTCTCATTGTGCTCATACCGCTGGCGGCCATGTTCGTTCATGCCGCGCAGCTCACCTGGGATCAGTTCTGGACCATCATCACCGCTCCGCGCGTGATCGCTGCCTTGAAGCTGAGTTTCGGTACCGCGTTCTACGCAGCCCTGATCAATGGCGTCATCGGTACGCTGCTGGCCTGGGTGCTGGTGCGCTATACCTTCCCCGGCCGCAAGATCATCGATGCGATGATCGATCTGCCGTTCGCCTTGCCCACCGCCGTTGCCGGTATCGCGCTGACCGCGCTTTACGCACCCAATGGTCTGGTCGGGCAGTTCGCCACGGATCTGGGTTTCAAGATCGCCTACACCCCGCTGGGTATCACCCTGGCGCTGACGTTCGTGACCATGCCGTTTGTGGTGCGTACCGTGCAACCCGTACTGGCTGATATTCCCCGTGAGGTCGAAGAAGCGGCGGCCTGTCTGGGCGCTCGCCCGTTGCAGGTGTTTCGCTACATTCTGGTGCCTGCCTTGTTGCCCGCGTGGCTGACCGGGTTTGCCCTGGCCTTTGCCCGTGGCGTCGGTGAGTACGGCTCGGTGATCTTCATCGCCGGTAACATGCCGATGAAAACCGAAATCCTGCCGCTGTTGATCATGGTCAAGCTGGACCAGTACGACTACACCGGTGCGACGGCTATCGGCGTGATGATGCTGGTGGTTTCCTTCATTCTGTTGCTGCTGATCAACTTGTTGCAGCGACGCATCGAAACCCCATCCTGAGGAGGCGCGCATGTCTTATTCATCTGTTTCTGCCGCCGCCGATGCCAACGCTGCACGCCGTGGTAACTCCACAGCGCGCCGGGTCCTGATCGGCCTTGGCTGGCTGATCTTTGCCCTGTTTCTGGGCCTGCCGCTGTTCATCGTGGTTTCCCAGGGGCTGAAAAACGGTCTGGGTGCGTTCTTCTCCGCGATTCTTGAGCCCGATGCGCTGTCGGCCCTCAAGTTGACGGTGATTGCGGTGCTGATCTCGGTCCCGCTGAACCTGATCTTCGGCGTCAGCGCCGCCTGGTGCGTGAGCAAGTACTCGTTCCGGGGCAAGAGCATTCTGGTGACCCTGATCGACCTGCCGTTCTCGGTATCGCCGGTCATCGCCGGTCTGGTCTATGTGCTGATGTTCGGTGCCCAGGGCCTGTTCGGGCCGTGGTTGCAGGACCATGACATCCAGATCGTCTTTGCCCTGCCGGGCATTGTGCTGGCGACCATTTTCGTGACCGTGCCTTTCGTGGCCCGTGAACTGATCCCGCTGATGCAGGAGCAGGGCACCCAGGAAGAAGAGGCCGCACGCCTTCTGGGCGCCAATGGCTGGCAGATGTTCTGGCACGTCACGGTACCCAATATCAAATGGGGTCTGATCTACGGCGTGGTGCTCTGTACCGCACGGGCCATGGGTGAGTTCGGTGCGGTGTCGGTGGTGTCCGGCCACATCCGCGGCGTTACCAATACCCTGCCGCTGCACGTCGAAATCCTCTACAACGAGTACAACCACGTGGCAGCTTTTGCCGTGGCGAGCTTGTTGCTGATCCTGGCGCTGTTCATCCTGCTGCTCAAGCAGTGGAGCGAATCCCGCATTAACCGTCTGCGCCAAAGCGCGGCGGAGGAATAAATCATGTCGATCGAAGTCCGTAACGTCAGCAAGAACTTCAACGCCTTCAAGGCCCTGAACGCTATCAATCTGGATATCCAGAGTGGCGAGCTGGTTGCCTTGCTCGGCCCGTCAGGCTGCGGCAAGACCACCTTGCTGCGCATCATTGCCGGTCTGGAAACCCCGGATGCAGGCAGCATCGTGTTCCACGGTGAAGATGTATCCGGTCATGATGTCCGCGACCGTAATGTCGGGTTCGTATTCCAGCACTATGCGCTGTTCCGGCACATGACCGTGTTCGACAACGTCGCCTTTGGCTTGCGCATGAAGCCCAAGAATCAGCGCCCGAACGAAACCCAGATCGCTGCCAAGGTTCACGAGCTGTTGAACATGGTGCAACTGGACTGGCTGGCCGACCGTTACCCCGAGCAGCTTTCCGGTGGTCAGCGTCAGCGTATCGCCCTGGCGCGTGCCCTGGCGGTCGAGCCCAAGGTGCTGCTGCTGGACGAGCCGTTCGGTGCGCTGGATGCCAAGGTTCGTAAAGAACTGCGCCGCTGGCTGGCGCGTCTGCACGAAGACATCAACCTGACGTCGGTCTTCGTGACCCACGACCAGGAAGAAGCCATGGAAGTGGCAGACCGCATCGTGGTGATGAACAAGGGCGTGATCGAGCAGATCGGTTCGCCGGGTGAAGTGTACGAGGCGCCATCCAACGACTTCGTCTATCACTTCCTGGGTGATTCGAACCGCCTGAGTCTGGGCGACGGCCACGTGCTGTTCCGTCCCCACGAAGTATCGCTGTCGCGTCAGGAGCTGGAAGACCATCACGCTGCTGAAGTCCGCGATATCCGTCCGCTGGGTGCGACCACGCGAGTGACCCTCAAGGCCGAAGGTCAGAGCGATCTGATCGAAGTTGAAGTGGTGAAAGATCACGACAGCCTGGTCGGTCTGGCGCGGGGCGAGACGTTGTTCTTCAAGCCGAAGGTCTGGCAGAAGGTTTCGGGCGTCTAGTACCCGGTAGGAGCGAATTCATTCGCGAATGAATTCGCTCCTACCGCGTTACACGGCGGCTTTTGGTGTGTTGCGCCGCACCGGCCCTGCACGCTCTTCGATCGCATGCTGCAATGGCTTGCGCATCCCCGCCAGAAACGCCAGTTCTGCCACGACGAATAATGGACCGATGATCAGGCCTGTCACGTCGTCGATGAATGCCGGCTTGCGGCCTTCGTAGTAATGGCCGATGAACTGGATGATCCAGCCGATTACAAACAACCCGACTCCCGCACTCAGCCAGACCATGGTGGTCTGTTGCGCCAGATTCGCACCTGCCCAGATGCAAAGCCCGAGCATCACGGCCATCACCAGCCCCAGCGCCCGATCCAGCTTGAGATAGAACACGGTCGAGGCCAGCGCAACGAGCGCCGCAGGCGATAACCAGAACCCGCCCACGTCCCAGCCCGGACGCGACAGCAATACCGCCACAGCCAGCACGATCAGGGGTATTCCCACGAAGTGGGTCACGATATTGCGCGAATCGCGGTGATACGCCGCGTATTGGCTGAGATGATCGACAAGGTTTTTCATTATTATTCCTGCCTGAGACGATTATCGGGTTGGGCTACCGTATCGCTTTTGCAATACGAGCGTTTGGAAAAAAAGGGAGCAAACATGACAAATGGAGCGGGATGGCGGTCACGATTACTGTCCGATTACTGGTTTAGCTATTTACCAGCCGACTTGCAGGATAGCTTGCTTGACGCTGCTCGGCAGCGGCGCAAGACACCCGGCAAACTGCTGTTTGAAAAAGGCGACCCTCCGTGCGGGCTTTATGTCCTGCTCGAAGGTTCTGTGCGCATGGGTGGCATTGACGAACAGCGCCTTGCGCCACGGCTCAAGGAGGTCCGGCCGCCTTACTGGTTTGGCGAGGTCTCACTGTTTGACGGCATGCCCCGCATGCTGGATGCCTACTCGGTGGATCAGACGATCTTCCTGCAGATTCCCCATGAAACACTCGTCCAGTGGCTCGAAAAGAACCCGCAACACTGGCGTTATTTCGAGTCATTGCTCAGCCACAAGCTGGGCCTGGCCTTGCCTGGCACCGAGAAGATGAAACAACTGCCCGCCCGTGCCCGAGTGGCCTGGCGCTTGTTGTTGCTGTGCGAAGGCTATGGTCACTTGAGCCACGCACGACGCCTTGTCACGCTGGACGACATCCTGGCCACGGACACCTTGTCGCTGTCCCGACCTGACGTACTCGAAGCCCTCGACGATCTGCATCAACGCAAGATCGTGCGTCTTGGCGATGAACTGGTGGAAGTCTTCGACGTGGTCGGTTTGCGTAAGGTGGCCAATTTTTCGAGGGGCAGGGTGTTGATCTGATTCCAGTCTAAAACGGCTTTGCCTGGATAGCTGCAAGGGCCAGTTGTTCTTCCATCATCCATGTGGCCGATACTTGGCAGCGAGCCTTGACCAGATCATGCACCTTTGAAAATTCATCGATCAGATTACGTTTGAATATCGGCTCATGGTGCGCAATCCGGTTACGTAGCAGGCGGATTGCTTCCAGATCCGTTGCCAGCCTCAATCGATGATCGGATACCGTCTTTGTCTGGTCCAGATTCGGGAACAGGGAAAAGAGGTGTGTGTTCCAGATCCGTTGATCATGGCGGCTCGTAAGCATCTTTTCCCAGAACACGAATTTGAGCTCGACAATAATGCGGTCTGTGGTGCGAAAACGCGTACGGGTGTCGATCAGGTCTTGGCGCTGTTGGTAACCATAGCCTTTGGAAACAGGCAGGCTGTTCTCAAAGTTTTTGTCCCAAGGCCAATGATCCCCATAAACCGACTTCAGGGCATCCGATACAGCATTACGTACAGCCACCTCACAAATGTGGAGTGGCGTCAGCAAGGCACCAGAAACGTGTGCATTCCAGGCATAGAGCGTCACTGCATCTTCGCAGGAGAGTCCTGCTACCTTGGCAGCGGCCTCATAAGTTGCAAATCTTGCTGGCGATAAAGCAAGCCGGATAGCGGGCGCGATAGGTGGAGCAAGCGTTGACGACAATGGTGAATATCCTTATATTGCCTTCACTAGCCGAGGGAAACGAGGGCGAAAGCCTCCACCCGCGGACATATGAAAGTAGTTCACGAAAAACCCACCTCACGGTGGGTTTTTCGTTTTCGGCGCTGAATTTACCAGCAAATTTTCAACGCCTCCACGCCTGATCGCTGTGATGCACTATGAGGTTTGCATGGTTTTGTCATTGGGCTGATCAGGCTGGATGCAGGTGATCTAGAGCCCGCCAATCACCTCGTCAACTCATTGCGATATTGCTCAGGTGTCTGCCCCGTCCAGCGTTTGAAGGCGCGGTTCAGGCTGTCGATATTGGCAAAGCCCAGCAGGTAGGCGGCTTCGCTCAGTGAGACCTGCGGGTCGCTCATGTGCAGCAGTGCCAGGTTCTGGCGACATTGCTTGAGCAGCAGGTCATAACGACAGCCTTCGTCGGCCAGGTGCCGTTGCAGGCTGCGCGGGCTCAGGTTCAAGGCCTGGGCAATGCTTTCGGCGGAGGGTTCACCTTCCGGTAGCAGGTTCTCGATGGCCGAGCGTACGCGCTGTTCCCAGATCAGCGGCTGGAGCTGCTCGCCGTTGGGAGGTGGCTCGCTCAGTTGCGAGGGGTTGTCGTCCAGATGGCTGTCGAAGTCGGCGCACGCGAATGTCAGCAGGTTTTCTGTTGCCGAGAAGTACAGTCGCGCACGGAAGAAGTCCTGCCAGGGTTGGGGATTGGCGGGTGCGGGTCGCTGCAAGTGGACGCTCAGCGGGGCATAGTTGCGGCCCAGCCGGTTACGGCAGGTGCGCACATAAATGGCGGCAAACGCATCCAGCACTTCATGGGCGGGTGCCGCAGAACCTGCCGGTGCATTGAAGCGAAGCTCGTAGTGCTCATCGACTCGCTTGAAGCTCAAGGCCAGTGCGTCATCGGCCATCGAGTGATAGCGCACGATGCGCTCGAATACTTCCCGCAAGGACTCGCTGGCCACCAGGGTGTAGCCCAGTGCATGAAAGGTGGTAGGGCTGACGAAGCGCGAGACTCGCAAGCCCAGCGCCGGATCATGGCTGGCGTCAACCGCCAGTTGCCAGAGCCGATGGGTTGCGTCTGGTGAGTATTCGGCGTTGGGAGCGTCAATGAGGTGGGGATCAAGTCCGGCGTCCTTGCACAGCGCAAAGCTGTCCAGGCCCAGAACATCGAGTTGTTTGCGCAAGGCGCGGGTCCAGGTGGCAAAGCTGTTTGACTCGGGCATATGAACGACCCTTCCTGTCATCGATTGTTACTCACGTCGGGCGGTGCCGACAGGTATCGATCGCAACTCCTTTGCCCGATACCGAAGTCAGAGCATGGAAGCATTTATGACAATTGTGCAAGTGCTGGCTGACTGAATGCATAACGAGTCATATGAAGACGCTGGTGATCGAGCCACGTTGTGATGTGCATCCTCTGTAGCTTTCCTGTAACCCGTCGGGTTTATCTTCCTTCCTGAAAGCAATTTTTAGAGGGATCGTCCTTGAGACAGGGGGCGGTTCCTTTTTTTTGTGCCTTATATTTATTTTGGTTATTAATAAATAGCTACTTATTCCTTATCGGATATAAGTTTCCTCCCTATACTCGTTCCATGAGTGCCCACATGCAGGAGGCGAACCCATGCATAACGAGTCGATCCGTTACCTGATCGTGCCAGGCTGGCAAGGGTCGCCTGAGGATCATTGGCAAAGTCACTGGCAGGCCAGTCTCCCCAACAGCGCGCGCGTCGAGCAGTACGACTGGCTCAAGCCGCGCCGTGAGGATTGGGTTGGCGAGTTGCAGCGCATGATTTCTGCGCAAGACACGCCGGTGATCCTGATCGCTCATAGCCTGGGTTGCATCACCGTTGCACATTGGGCGCAACTGGCTCCGCTGGAGTCCTTGCGTCAGGTGCATGGTGCGCTGCTGGTGGCCCCCGCTGATGTGGAGCGCCCCAACTGCCCTCCTGCATTACGTAATTTTGCACCGATTCCCCAGGACCTCCTGCCGTTCCCGACGCAGATCGTCAGCTCGGACAACGATCCTGCCGTCAGCTCCCAGCGTGCCCTGGAAATGGCTCGCAACTGGGGCGCGGAAGTCGGGTTCCTGAGTCAGGCGGGGCATATCAACGTCAAGTCGGGTCATCAACGCTGGGAGCAGGGTTTCGCTTACCTGTACCGCCTGCAGAACCGTTTGGAACAGCACGCACGTCGTCGGGCATGAGTTCATACCTGGCTGCCATATCACGTTTTCGTCGGGCCATTTCGGGTCTGCCTGTTTTTAACGCTTGAGTCTGGCAAGGCTCAGGCGGGAGTTTGTCATGAGCCTTGAAAATTTTGGTCAGCCGCTGCTGACGTTCCCTGAAGCGGACAAGAGTCCCCTCAGTATCCGCGCCAAAGCACTGGTTTTCATCGATCCACGTTCTCGTCAGTTGCGCGAAGAAATGGAGCAACTGGCCCCGCGCTCGTTGCCGGTTCTGATTCGCGGCGAGTCCGGCACCGGCAAGGAATTGCTGGCGCGGCACATTCACCGTGGCAGTGATCGCTCCGGGCTGTTCGTATCGGTCAACTGCGGTGCCATCAGCCCGTCTTACGCCGATGCAGAGTTGTTCGGTTATGCCGCAGGCGTCCACAGCGTTTCGGGGAGCAGCCGGGCCGGCTGGTTCGGGTCGGCCAATGGTGGCACTCTGTATCTGGATGAAATCGGCGACTTGCCGCTGCCGATTCAGATCAAGCTGCTGTCGGCGCTGGAAAACCATGAAGTCACCCGCGTCGGCGCAAATCAACCCAGTCCTGTAGATGTGCGGCTGGTGGCTGCAACCAGTATCGACCTGGCACAGGCTGTGGAAGCCGGGAAGTTTCACGAGCGGCTTTATCACTACCTGAGCGAAGGGCGGCTCGATCTGCCGGCCTTGCGCGAACAGCCCGGCAACATCCTGCCATTGGCGGAATACTTCGTGGGCATCTACAGCCAGCGTCTGAACCTGCCGGTGCAGTTGCTCAGCGATGAGGCGCAGCATGCCCTGCAATCCCATAGCTGGCCTGGCAATACACGGGAGCTGGAAAACGTCATTCACTTTGCGCTGCTGGTCAGCAGTGGCGAAGAGATTCTGCCGGAACACCTGAATCTGCCGCAAAGCACCAATCCGGTTGCTGAGGTCGAGCGGCTGGTGGGGCAGATACTGGTGGATGCCAAGGAAGAACAGCTTCTGGCCGTAAAACGCCTGCTGGAGCGTATTCAGTCCAAGGATTGAAACGTCGCCCTGTTTTTGTCCTGCGCCCCTTATGGGGCGTTTTTTTTGCTTGCGAGACGGTGGGTGAAATCAAACAGGTATAAGGACTTATCAAAAAAATCTTTTCTAGGAATAAGAAAGCCCGGTAATGTCCGCTCCATGCCCCCGATAGCCTCTGCATCGCGGGCAACACATTGGTGAGCTGTCGTTTTCCACGACTTTGATTTTCCTAAGGACATTGCATGAAAAAGACCTTGTTGTTGACCGCTCTGGCGGCTGCGCTTTCCATTGGCCTGGCTCAGGCTGGCGAAAAACTGGTGGTTGGCGCGACACCTGTCCCACACGCTGAAATTCTGGAGCTGATCAAGCCAACCCTGGCCAAGGAAGGCGTGGATCTGGAAGTCAAGGTCTTCACCGATTACGTGCAGCCTAACGTGCAGCTCAACGAGAAGCGTCTGGACGCCAACTACTTCCAGACCAAGCCTTATCTGGATGGCTTCAACAAGGGCAAGGGCGCCAAACTGGTGACCGGCGTCGGCGTTCACGTAGAACCTTTCGGTGCTTACTCCTCCAAGTACAAGAAGCTGGCCGACCTGCCTGAAGGCGCAACCGTTGCCATTCCGAACGAGGCCAGCAACGGCGGCCGTGCGCTGCTTCTGCTGCAGAAGGGCGGCCTGATTACCCTCAAGGATCCGACCAACGCGCTGTCGACGCTGAAAGACATCGCGACCAACCCGAAAAAACTGAAGTTCCGCGAACTGGAATCGGCTTTGCTGCCGCGCTCGCTGGGCCAGGTTGACCTTGCTCTGATCAACACCAACTACGCGCTGGAAGCCAAGCTGAGCCCACGCAAGGATGCGCTGATCATCGAAGGCTCCGATTCGCCATACGTGAACTACCTGGTAACTCGTGAAGACAACGCCAATAGCGACGCTATCCAGAAGCTGTCCAAGGCGTTGACCAGCCCTGAAGTGAAGGAATTCATCAACAAGAAGTACGACGGCGCGGTATTGCCAGCGTTCTGATTGTCGACCGGATACGGTAATACCCTTTCCCGGCTGCCGCTTCTACGGAGTTTTCTGTGGGAGCGGCTTCAGCCGCGAAGCCTGCTAGCTCATTCCGCGCTATGAATATGCCATAACGGTATTTAAATTTAGTTTCTTATACCTATAAAGTTCTGTCTCTATATTCATCTACATGTTTTGGAGTCGGAGCCTATATGTCCGCAGCCGCCCTCGCTTCATCGTCTACCCAAGCCGCAGAGCAACAGTTCGAGGTGCGTCCATTCACCGGCAAGGTGGGCGCGGAAATCGTCGGGCTGGACTTGTCCAAAACCCTCAATGACGCCGATTTCGCTCGTGTGCACAAAGCGCATCTTGATTACCACCTGATCGTTTTCCGTGACCAGCACATCACCCCGCAGCAACAGATCGATTTCAGCCGCCGTTTCGGCGTGTTGCAGATCCATGTGCTCAAGCAGTTCCTGCTGGCCAACCACCCGGAAATCCTTATCGTTTCCAACATTGTCGAGAATGGCCAGCCTGTGGGGCTGGGCGATGCTGGCAAGTACTGGCATTCGGACCTGTCCTACAAGGAACTGCCAAGCCTGGGCTCGATGCTGTATGCCCAGGAACTGCCAAGCGAAGGTGGCGACACTCTGTTCGCGGACATGCACCTGGCCTGGGAAACCCTGCCGCAGCATCTGCGCGAGGCGGTCCAAGGGCGTTCAGCCGTTCACAGCTACACCTCCCGCTATCTGGATGGTGATAACGCCGCCAGCTGGCGTCCGACCCTGACGCCAGAGCAGTTGGCCCAGGTCGCGGAAGTGACGCACCCGATCGTGCGCACCCACCCGGAAAACGGCCGCAAGGCATTGTTCGTCAGTGAGAACTTCACGACCCGCATCGTGGGTCTGCCGGAAGACGAAAGCCGCCAGCTTCTGACCGAGATCTATGCCCACTGCGCCCGTCCCGAACATATATACCGTCACCAATGGCAGCCGCACGACATGGTCTTCTGGGACAACCGCTCCCTGATCCATCTGGCAGCCGGTTGCCCGGCACATCTGCGACGCAAGTTGTATCGCACCACCATTCAAGGCGATGCGCCGTTTTGATTCAGGGGAATTGGTCATGAATGCTGTAGTGCAAAGCCATACGGCTAGCGAAGGTACAAACACGCAACAGGCCACTCAGCATGCTACTGAGGCCTTGTTGAAGGTTCAGGACGTGAGCCTTGAATACCGCACCCCCGAGCGGGTCGTGCGGGCCACCCACCAAGTCAGTTTTGAAGTCGATCCGGCGGATCGCTTCGTACTGCTCGGCCCTTCCGGTTGCGGCAAGTCCACCTTGCTCAAGGCCGTGGCCGGGTTCATTCAGCCCAGCGAAGGGCAGATTCGTCTGGCGGGCGTTCAGGTCAAAGAGCCTGGCCCGGACCGGATCGTGGTGTTCCAGGAGTTCGACCAGTTGCCACCCTGGAAGACCGTGATCGAAAACGTGATCTTTCCGCTGCTGGCTTCGCGCACCCTCAAGCGTCCCGAAGCCCTGGAGCGTGCGCGTTACTACCTGGAAAAGGTCGGCCTCAGTGCCTTTGCCGACGCCTACCCGCACACCTTGTCCGGCGGCATGAAAGCCCGGGTGGCTATTGCCCGTGCCCTGGCGATGCAACCGAAAATCCTGCTGATGGATGAGCCCTTTGCGGCGCTCGATGCCCTGACTCGCCGCAAGATGCAGGAAGAACTGCTGGAGTTGTGGGAAGAAGTGCGTTTCACGTTGCTGTTCGTGACCCACTCCATCGAAGAAGCGCTGGTGGTCGGCAATCGCATCCTCTTGCTGTCACCTCATCCGGGCCGTGTGCGGGCGGAAATCAACAGCCATCAGTACGACCTGAAAAGCCTCGGTGGCGTCGGTTTTCAGCAAACGGCACAGCGTATTCACCGCTTGCTGTTCGATGAAAACGAAGCTGGTGGCCAGGCCGAGTCCGAGCTGAATTTCCAGGATATCCGCATCGCTTATTGAGGCCTGTTAAGCGCCTCAACATGACAACAGAGAACCCGACATGAGTCTTTCACCCCCCGTTCGTGAAGAATACGAAGTCGCGCTGGAGCCCTTCACCCAGAAGGATCTGGTGCGCGATATCCCCCTGGCCCAACGCATCTGGCAACTGGGCTGGGTCCGCAAGAGCGTGATCATGGTCCTGCTGGCCGTGCTCTGGGAAGTCGCCGCACGTATCCAGAACAATGACCTTCTGCTGCCCAGCTTTCTGCAGACCGCCACGGCGTTCTACGACGGCATCATCACCGGTGAATTGCCCGGCAAAGTCTGGATCTCCCTGAAGGTACTGATCCAGGGGTATGTGATCGGCATTGTCCTCGCGTTCGGCCTGACGACCCTCGCGGTTTCGACCCAACTGGGCCGTGACCTGCTCAGCACCCTGACCGCGATGTTCAACCCGCTGCCTGCCATTGCCCTGTTGCCGCTGGCATTGCTGTGGTTCGGGCTTGGACAGAACAGCCTTATCTTCGTGCTGGTGCATTCGGTGCTCTGGGCGCTGGCGCTCAATACCTACGCCGGTTTCCTGGGCGTTTCGGAAACCCAGCGCATGGCCGGTCGCAACTATGGCCTCAAGGGGTTGCGCTTTGTCTGGCACATCCTGATTCCGGCGGCGCTGCCTTCGATTCTCGCCGGCCTGAAAATCGGCTGGGCCTTCGCCTGGCGCACCCTGATCGCGGCCGAACTGGTCTTCGGCGCGTCCTCAGGCAAGGGCGGTCTGGGCTGGTACATCTTCCAGAACCGTAACGAGCTGTATACCGACAAAGTGTTTGCGGGGCTGGCGGCGGTGATTCTTATCGGCCTGCTGGTGGAAAACCTGCTGTTTGCCAACATCGAGCGCCTGACAGTCAAGCGCTGGGGCATGCAGCGTTAAGTGCATGGAACGCTTGGTTTCTTATCGTCTTTCGAATTTCTGTGAGGGTTTCATGGTTACTTCTTTCAAACGCCCGGCACTTACCGCACTGGCAGCAGCATTGGGGCTTGCAGGCGCACTGCTCAGCGGTGGCGCACAAGCCGAAGGCAAGATCAGCATCGCCCAGCAGTTCGGCATCGGCTATCTGATTCTGGATGTAGTGCGTGATCAGAAACTGATCGAAAAGCACGGTAAAGAGCAAGGCCTGGACATCAAGGTCGACTGGAACAGCATTTCCGGCGCTACCGCCATGAACGAAGCGCTGCTGGCCGGTGCGCTGGACGTGGTGTCGGCAGGCGTACCACCGATGTTGACCATCTGGGACCGCACCAAGGGCAAGCAGAACGTCAAGGCCATTGCCTCGCTGGGCTCCATGCCCAACTACCTGCTGACCAACAACCCGAACGTCAAAACCCTGAAAGACTTCACCGACAAGGACCGCATCGCAGTGCCAGCGGCAGGTGTAGGCTTCCAGTCGCGTACCTTGCAGATCGAGACGGCCAAACAGTTCGGAAACGAGAACTTCAAGAAATTCGACAACATCTCCGTCAGCCTCGCACACCCTGACGCCACCTCGGCGCTGATTGCCGGTGGTTCGGAAATCAACTCGCACTTCTCCAGCCCGCCGTTCCAGTACCAGGCGCTGGAAAACCCCAACGTGCATAAAGTGCTGAGCAGCTACGACGTACTGGGTGGCCAGGCCACCTTCAACGTGCTCTACACCACCGAAAAATTCCACGACGAAAACCCCAAGACCTACAAGGCGTTCTACGACGCGCTGGCCGAGGCCGAGAAAATCATCAAGGCCGACAAACCGGAAGCGGCCAAGACCTACATCCGCGTCGAGCAGTCCAAACTATCACTGCCGTTTGTAGAGAAAATCGTCACCGACCCGGAAATCGACTTCACCATCACCCCGCAACGCACCTTTATCTACGCCGAAAAACTGCATGAGCTGGGTGTGTTGAAAAACAAGGCTGCGAGCTGGAAGGATTACTTCTTTGAAGAAGCTCATGGTGGGTCGGGTAGTTGATAAATCCCACAAGCTTAATTAGTTGGCATTAGTGGTAGGAGCGAATTCATTCGCGATAGGCCTGTACATTCAAAGAAAATGTATCGCCTTCAATGATGTCTCGCGAATGAATTCGCTCCTACGCAGCTCTCAACAAATCCGCCAGCGAAGTCATTTGCCTGCCGATTTTGCTCTTTCTTCTGTATGAACTTTCCTGGAAAAGCCCAAGCCCTTGCGCCTCTGAATTCTGGCGCATAGGCTGATTCGGTCACTGAAATGACAGCTTTGCGTGGGGCATCTTCGGATGCACCGGGTCTTGTGTTCTCTACCGGTCTGCTAACCTGCGTCAAGGCTGTCGCCTTCAACTCCCTTTGAAAAAAATCAGAATTTTTTTAAACAGGCCATGAACCTGTTCTTCAAGAGACGCTTTGAAATAAATATACTAGCCATACGCGTACAACATATCTTCGATTATCTCTAGCTCTTGTTTGGTAAATGGCGGGTGGTCGTAATTCTTCATGCGTTCCAGTGCGCCTCTGATTGGGATTTGGCGTGAACGATCTACCACGATTTTTATAAGTCGGTCAGCCTCTGAGTCTTTGTCTTTCAGATGTTTTATTAGTAGATTCTTTAACAAATCACGCGCTTGCTCATCGTTAAGCATTTCATTGTTCCACCCGTGTCGCCTAGCTCAAAAGGACTGATAATCTGCAGTGTCAGTCGAATGCATTGCCCTCTAAAGGTTCTCTATATCCTTGGGGCCACCATCACTGATGAGCCTTGCTATACGTTGATTATAATGCTCGATGTCCTGCGTTTTATTGGCCTTGGCCAACTCCTGGCGTAGAAAAGTCATGATTTCAGATATCTTTTGCTTTTGTGCACTAGATAAATCAAGAATCAGATCAATTCCATTTATGGATAAAGCAGGATGCTTTTTACGTATGTAGTAATAGCAGCCGATGTTTTCAAATAGGTCTTCTGCATCTTGCAAGCTGATGGTCACTGTATCTAGGTATTTGCTGAAAGCATTATTCAATACTAGATCGGGCGTTTTGTGTGTTTTGAGAAAGCTGCAGAGTCCCGCCCAGTTTATAACGTGCAACTGAGTACCCCAATCAGTGTCAGGGGAGAAATAATTTTTTAGCCCCCTGAAATAGTCTGGGAATTCATTTCGGTTTAAGGCGGTTTCAAAATTAATTCTCATTGAGGTTTTTTCCAGTCGTCAGCGTTCTTGCACTCTATGACTTGTTGTAGCCCATGATAGAGTTGAATGCGGACTCACCAATAACGATGAACGCTGCATGTGGCTTACAGAGCCTCAAGATCTGTAGTGCATCCTCTCTTTATAAATGTTTCAATTTCTTGGTCAAGTGTGTAATTTGGCAGGTCTTTGTTTTTTATGTCGTACTCTTTTCTCAAAAAACGAAAAATCTTGCCAATGGTTTTTTTACTGTCACTATCGACGCTTTCGATCAGGTCGTAGTTGTCGTCAGATAAAAATGAGACTTTCTTTCTAAGTGTGTAGTATGACGAGATGTTACGTAGCAAGCTCTCGGCATCACTATATGACTCTTCGAGATACCTCAAGTACTCTTCGAAGAGGTTTGTCAATAGACTCTGTGCAGGCTTTTGCTTTTTGAGAATACTGCACATTTCTTGCCAATTACTTACGTATAAATGGTCGCCCCAGTCTGAGCCTCTTGCAAAGTAAATACCCTTTCCTTTGAAGAACTCCGAAATTTCATGTCTGTCTAAAGCCATTTCAAAAGAGGTTGTCACGGAAATGCTCCAGAGTGAGATGTCTTTTTACAGCTTCTCTAAGTCTATCTTGCAGCCATTATCCTTTATTTCAGAGAGAAATTGATCGAAGCTGATTACGGGGCTACCGGCATTATGTGCATCATATTCTCTACGAAGCAGTCTGAACAGTTCGCCTATTATTTTTTTGCTGCCAGAGTCGAGAGCAAGTATTAAGTCGAAGTCATCAGCAGGCATGAAGCTAGTATCTACTCGCATTGAATAGTAGCAGCTTATATTGAGTAATACGGAATCTGCATCTTTGTAGGTGATTTGCAATGATTGCAAGTACTCGCTGAATGCTTTTAGTAGTATATTGTTTGGCTGTTCTTTCTGTTTTAGGAAACCACATAAACCTTGCCAGTTATTTATATACAGGTGGTCACCCCAGTCCGGATCCCTTGAAAAGTATTCTCCTTGGCCTTTGAAGAATTCAGGGAATTCGTTTTTTTCTAGTGCAGTCTGAAATTTTGTTTTCATTGGAACTTTTCTCAGTCTTCAAATTGGCTTAGTAGCGTATCAACACTTTTGTTGTGATGGATTTTTTCAGCGCCTATCAGGGCCGCTTCTTTGGTCCCACTTTTCGTTGCTCCACCGGGGACCCATTCTTCTGCGTAAGCCCCATTTTTTCTTTCATTCGGCATTTCGTACTTAAATCGGACATCACCTGGTTTTATTCGTACAAGATAAATTGCAGTATCAGATAGATATTCTGCTCCTAAGTTCAACTCTTAATTGAGTACTCGCCAGGCGTTATTGGAAGATCTATATTTATCTACGACTTTATTCATTTCAGACGACAAACCAACAAAATTTCGCTCAGTAAGAGCGGAGTGTCTTGCGCCAGTAATCCATTTTTCAATGACGACAAAAGACCCTGCTGTTTTGTTTTTTTTTGCTTTTTCGAGCGTATTTATTATGGTTGGTTTTAATGTAAACTTTCTGTTAAACGCTTGAAAGCCAAAGTTCGCACTGTTTAAGTATGGCGTTTTCACTCATTGTAAATGTGTTTTTTATATCTAGCTCTATGAAGTTGTTCGCATCTGCTGCATTGAAAAATGTCAGCCAGCTATCTCTGCCGTCATGTTCGATTACGTACCTTTGCTCGTCTTTTTTTATGGTTAGTGACCAAGACGAAAAGAATTCTGGGTGATCTGAAAAAGCGGTCACTTTAAAGTTGCAATGACTTGCTATGCCATGTAAGTCAGATTGTCTCATTTGTATATCTTTGGCTTTAATTATAAAGGGGCGGTGTGGCATGCACAAAGGTGAGCGCCTTGGAGCTCGGCATGCTATGTTTTATCAATCATAAACCTCTGAGCTGTTCAGCTCATTCAGCATCTGCTCCTCAGTTATTTTCAATAGGTCGAGATTGGTACCTATTTCGCCCCAGTCGTCATTGTCACCTATTTCTAAAATGGTTAGTGGTATTTTTTTTTCATGAAAAAAACTTATAATCGCTCTTATTTTTTTGTCGTGTTCAAGATGATCGCTCAAATAAAGCTGGCAGGTATAAAAAAAACCTTTTTCACCCAGCATTAACATGCGTGAGGCACTGCTAAGTCCCCATCCAAGATTTTTATGCAGGAATTTTGTGGCTTCAATATCCTTTACAGGAATACTACATGAAATACTTATTTTAGGCATTTTAGAACTCCTCGGGAACTAGTGGGTTTAGCGGCTTGCCCATTGTGTCATTCTGAAAGTTTCCACCATGCCAGCGATATTGGTGTTCACTTCTCGTTGCAGGATAGATGTTAAGTCTATCATTCGCCAGTTGAGGGTAATCTAAAGCATTATACATGTGGTGCCCCTCAATGGACTTGTCGTTAAATTTCGGGGTCTTTTTATTCAAAATATCTTCTTTTTGGGCGTCGGACCAGTTTCTTGTTCCCGGCTCCCCTCTCTTGAGTCTTGCTCTTTCGTCAGACCAAAAGCCACGTACGCCTTGGCGTCTTCTCAGGCTGAAACGCCTATCCCAATCTAAATGAGCAACTTCATCTTGGGTGGCCGTCCTGTTTTCAACTTTTCCCTGCAATGCTTCTTTTTGAGGGCCGCTTAGCGGTTTGTAAGGCGTTTCGTAGCTTGGTACATCTGGAGTCCCCTCATCTACAGCAGGTTTGGTTGCAGTATCTTCGGGTGCAAGCGGATTAGATCCTTTATTTCCCGCACACGTCTCCAACCCCAACGGATCCACCCACCCCGTAGGGTTAGGCGCATACCGATAGTTATTCAACCCACCCGCCAGCTTGATCGGGTCAGGCGTCAAAAACCGTCCGGTCCCCGGATTGTAGTAGCGATGCCGGTTGTAATGTAAGCCCGTTTCCGCATCGAAATACTGACCTTGAAACCGCAGCGGGTTGTCGATTTCGGCGATGTCCAGGGCGGCGAGGTTGCCGTAGGCGCGGTATTTGGCGGACCACATGATCTCGCCGCTGTAGTCGGTGAGTTCCTGTGGCGTGCCGAGGTGGTCGAGCTGGTAGTAGAACGGCGTGGCTTTGCGTGGGCCTTCGCCGTCGAGCATGGCCAGCGGGCGGAAGCTGCCGGGTTCGTAGAGGTAGCTGCGGTAGCGGTTCTCGGCACTTTCGGCGACGAGGCGTTCGCCTTGCCAGAGGAATTCGGTGGTGTGGCCGTCGACGGTCTTGGCGATGCGGCGGCCGAAGGCGTCGTATTTGTAGCTGGCGGTACTGCCGCCCGGCAGGCTGACACCGATCAGGCGGTGCTGGGCGTCGTAGCGGTATTCGGTGACGAGTTTCTGGCCGGTGCCGCGACGTTCGCGGATCTGGTTGCCGTAGGCGTCGTAGTCGTAATGGCGGTCGCCCTGCATCAGCAGGCGGTTGCCTTTGACGTTGGCCAGGTTTGCCGTGGGCAAATCGCTCTGGCCCAGCAGGTTACCGGCCGGGTCGTGGGCGAAGCTTTCCGGCGTGGCACCACGGACGTTGATCAGACGGTCCAGCGGGTCGTAATGGAAGCTGCGATTGCCCTTGCGGCTGTCATCGATCCCCGCCAGGTTGCCGTTGGCATCGTAGGCGTAGCGACGCTGGAACAGGCTGCGGTCCTGCTGGCTGACACTGTGCGCCTGCAGGCGACCTTGTTCGTCGTACTGATACTGGCTGAGCAGCAGACCCTGCTGACGCTGCCGCTCCCGACCGCCACTGAACTGGTGGGCGGTCAGGCGCGAACCGTTGAGGTCGATGCTGCTCAGTTGACCGCCGCGATGGTGGTGGTAATCCAGCTTGCTGCCGTCCGGGAGGCGACAGTGTTTGAGCTGGCCGACGCTGTCGTACTCGTAGCGCAGCGTGCCCCAGCCCTGGTGTTCGGTGATGAGGCGGTCTTGCAGGTCGTATTCGTAGGCCAGCGGCCAGTTGCCGTCGTCGACATTGACCAGGCGGCCAAGGGCGTCGTAGCTGTAGTGAATCTCTTCGCCGTCGGGCAGGGTTTTGACCAGCAGGCGGCCTGCGGCATCGCGCTGGTACTCGGTCACTAACTCGCTTTCGTCGTCGCCGAATTCGGTTTTCTTCAGCAACTGGCCGTTGAGGTCGTATTCATACGCGGTGCGGCGACCGTCGAAACCGGTTTCCTGCTGGATCAGGCCATTCGAGTAGTAATCGAGGTGGTAACGCTCGCCACGCTCGTTCTCGATTTCGGTGAGCAGCAGGCGCGAGTTGTCGTAGCGGTAGCGCAACTGGCTGCCGTCGGGATTGATGCGGCGGCTGACCAGGTGCAGGTTGTCGGCGTATTCGTAACGGGTGATGCGGCCCAGTTCATCGCGCTCGGCGGTGACGCGGCCATACGGGTTGTAAGCGAAGGCGCGGGTGGCACCGCCGGGCAAGGTGACCTGGCTCAGGCGATTGACCGCATCCCATTGGTAATGGGTGATGGCACCGGTTTCGTCCTGACGGGTGATCTGCCGACCGAGTGCGTCGTAACGGTATTTGCGCTGGCCACCGTCAGGCAGACGTTCTTCCAGCAGTTGGCCCAGACCGTTCCAGCCCAGTTGATGACGGCTGCCATCGGGATGACGGATTTCCAGCAGGCGGCCCTGACGGTCGTAGCTGTAATGGGTTTCGTTGCCGTGGGGATCGATCTGCCGGGTAATGTCGCCTTGTTCGTTGCGGTCATACTGCCAGCGGGCTTTACCGCGCAGGACCTCGACCAGTTGCCCGTCGAAGTAGTTGTAACGGATCGTCGCGTCTTCCGGCGGGATCACGGCGATCAGGCGCCCGGCGTCGTTGTACTGATACTCGGTAATGGCCCCCAGCGGATCTTTTACGGCAATCAGGCGGCCTTTATCGTCATAGGCTTTCTGGGTTTGTGCGCCATCGGGAGTGGTTTCGCTGATCAGGCGTGCATTTTCGTCATGCACGTAAATCTGTTCGCTGCCGTCGGCGTTATGGACTTTGACCGTGCCCTTGTCGTCCCACTCATAACGCGCTTCGAGTTGTGAGTAGTTGGCCCAGTGATGCACGCAGCGCGAGAGCTTGCCTTCGCGCTCCCATTCCCAGAAGAAGCTGGCACCACCGGCCATTTGCCGTTCCAGAATGACGTGCTGGTCGTTGTAGCGGTAATGCTCGGTTTCACCCACCGCATTGGTGGCAGAGACGAGTTGGTGCTTGTCGTTGTAGCCGTAGGTGACAAGGGTCTGGAGGGTCAGCCACGGGTCCTGACGCTCGCCACGCTCGTCATACTCCGGACGTTGTTGCTGGTGATCCACGGCGACGATATGCCGGTCGTCGTAGCGCAAGAGCAGGGCGCGGCCAGCGCCGTTGTCGATGCGCTGAATCCGGTCTACCAGGTCGTAGCTGATGTGAACCTGATTGTCGTACGGGTCACTGATGGTGGTCAGGCGACCGGCACGGAAGTGATAGAAGCGTGCTTTTGGCCCGGCCTGGGTCAGGATCAGTTCGCCAGGAGCATCCCCGAGGTAAATGGCGGCCTGGGCAAGGCTGTTGGTGATGGCCGGACGTTGCTCGGTCGGCATCGGGAAGCGGGTCTGACGGTTTTCGTTGTCCGTCCAGAGCACGCCTTCATCGTCCAGTTGCAGACGATGAGACAGCGAATGGCTCCAGCCATGGCCCAGACGGCTATCGATTTCGACCGCACTGCTGCGGTACAGGCGCGTCCACTCCAGAGGCAGCAAACCACCGAGCTCGCCATCGGTCAGGGTCAGCAGTTCTTCGCCGGTCACCATCGATACCGGTTCGCCGTTGGTGCAGGTCTTGTCTGCGCACTGGGCGGGCTGCTTGGCAGGCGTTTCTGATTGCTTGGCAGCGTCGTCGGTCTTTTCCGCCTGTTCCATGCGCGTTGCATTTTCTTTCTTGCCGCGTGCATGAATCTGCGCATCGGTTTCGACTTCACCGCCTGAAACGGGTGCTTTGCGCTTGGGGGCCGTCGCGGTTTCTGCAGGTTTGGGCGCGGCGATTTCAACGCTGGTCTTGCGCGCCGGGTTCATTGGCGAGTTGCCATTGAGCAGCAGGGGCTTGGCGGTTTCCGCGTGGCCGGTCGCGTTCTTCTTGCTGATCTTCATCAGCATGGACGTGAAGTCTTCGATCAGCTTCATGACCTTGCCGCTGTTTTTGGCAGCATTGAGGCCTTTGGCGCTGACCCGTACAGCCAGGCCGATACCGCCCGTGAGGACGATACCGATCAGGATGTTCAGCAGCACTTCGGTGGTCAGTTCCGCCAGCACTTCCGTGCAGGTCTGTGGCGGCAGCATCTTGACCCAGGCCACGATTGCCGCGACGTAGATCCACATCAGTGGTTCGTCGCTGGCGATCAGCAGGGCCGTCTGAATCGCTCCCTTGGAGGCGTTATAGATCTTCTTGATCTCTTCCTCGGTGAAGAACTTCTTGAGCTTTTCGTAGTTCTCGCGGGGATGAGCAACCAGGTCGTACAGACCCTTGATATCGCCCCACAGGCCCATGATCGCCTTGAGGAAGCCTTTCCAGGCAGACTCCAGTTGTTGCATCGCCTTGCCGGCCATGGACGCGCTGCTATGCGCTTGCCACAGCGGCAGAAAGTCGGTGCTCCATTCGGTTTGCAGCCAGCCGCTCAGATCACCGATAACGCCTTGATAAGAGTTGAACAGGCTGTCGATCTGCGCACGGGTAGGGTTCGGGAAAAAGGTGATCTTGTATTGCTGATTAGGCTTGAGGCCGGGGACTTCCAGAATCCCGCTCGGGCCGATTTTCAGATCGATCGCCTGGCCCACTTCGTTTTTGCCGTAGACCACTCCATCTTCCACAGGCACCAGACGCACCGGCGTATTGCCAATCGGCACAAAGCGCGCTGATTCGAAGCTGTGTACAAGCTTCAGTTTGCCGTTGGCCGGGCAGTTGGCATACAGGGTGTTTGGCTGTTTGCTGTCCTTGTCCGCGGTGTCGACCTCGTCGCCCACCTTGAACTGCTGTTCGGCATCCAGCACGCCGCCATACCAGGCTTCGGCATGTTCGCGGTAATCGGCCAGGCATTTCTTGAAGTCGTTGATGATGGCCTGAGCATCAGGCTGTTTGGCCGTGAGGGCTCCGGTGAATCCGCCCATCAAAACGCTCATGCCGCCACCTCATTTTCCAGATGAGCCTTCAACAGCCCGGTAAAGTTTTCTTCCTTGAGCGGCGTGCGCTTCACGAAGCGCGCCACTTTTTCTCGCAGGTTGGATTCGGGGAACGAGAAGTACAGTTCGGCATGTTCATCCAGCAACCACTGCATCATGTTGTCGATGATGGTTGACGGGTTTTCAGCCATCAGGCCATCCAGCAGTGTCTGAGGCACTTCCCACCACGGCCAGTCCTTCGCTTTCGGCACCGACCTTGGCGCGACTTCCAGACTGCGGCCATTGATCAGATAGCGCTCGAACATCGGCATCAGTTCACCCGCCGAATCACCCAGCCCTTTCAGGATCGGATAGATATGCCGCCCATCCCAGAACCGGAAAAACACCTCGGTTTCGTCGGGCATTTTCACTTGGGTCAGGCTGCGCAGGTGTTCGAATACGGTATCGGGTTCCGAGCGCGATACGGCGAGCCAGCCCCAATCCTGAGCGTCGGTTTCGGCGATCCATTGCATGAAGCCAGCATCGGGTTTCAGCTCGACAAGGTAGGGCATCACGGGCTGCCAGTCGGCGTAAGGTGTGCCGCTCCAGATCGGGATCAGCTGCGGCGCATGGCTTTGCTGGTAGAAGGCCTTGAGGGGCTCGGCGTCGCTGGCCGCACTGATGATCAGGTACAGGCGCTCGCCTGGTTGCAGCGGCTGTTCTGCCAGCCATGCCGATGGGCTCAAAAGATCAGATTGCACAGGCACCGTCCTTGCACTTCTCGCATTCTTCACAGAACGGCGCGTTGCGTTTAAGCGTATTGATTTGCGCGGGTGTCAGCACTGCACCGGCTCTGGCGGCATCGGCCTGTTTCAACAATCCGGGCAGCAAAGCCGCTATGCCAGACCCGACGCCCGGGCTGCCGCCGGTATTGACGTTGACCACCGGCCCGCTGATTGTCACGCCACTGGCGTCGATTTTGACGAAGCTGCCACCCGCCTTGAACGTCAGCTCGCTACCGGCTTCCAGGACGATCTTGATGCCGCTGTCGAGGTGAATCTCCTGCCCGGCCTCAATGAACTGCCCCGTCCCGATCTTGACGTGCTGGTTGGTCGCAACAGT
>NZ_JAIGPJ010000033.1:0-67873 GCF_019719005.1 Pseudomonas cichorii | reverse complement strand
ACACATCTTGTTGATATCACCCTCCAAGCCTAGCCTCTCTCGTTGGGTGCAGATCAACATACAAGGAGCGACTTCAGTCGCGAAGCCCTTCAGCGCTCAAACCCCAGATCCTGCCTCAGAGCCTCGACGCAGAAGTCTACGAAGGCGCGCACTTTGGATGAGCTACGACGGCCTTCCAGATAGACCACGTGCACGGGTTCCGGAGCGATTTCAAATGCTTCCAGCACGCATTCGATGCTTCCATTCTGCAGGTGCTCGCGTATCTGGTACGACGGCACCTGAGTCAGCCCCCAGTTCTGCATCATTGCGCTGATGGCGGCGTTGAAGGACGTCAGGTGCAGCCTTGAACCGACGTCTACCGAGTGATCACGCCCCTCGACCCGGAAAGCCCACTTGGGTGGGCGTTCGGAAGCGGATGTTGAAATGGTCGAATGTCGCCGCAGATCGTCAGGGTGTTGCGGGGCGCCATGTGCCGACAGATAGGCTGTGGATGCACAGACCATGCGCCGCACGCTGCCTACAGGAATAGCGGTCAGTGACGAATCGGGCAGGGCTCCGATTCGTATGGCTACGTCGACGCCTTCATCGAGCATGTGGACGACTCGATCTACCAGAGTGGCGCGGATGTCTACGGTGGGGTGTTGGCCAAGGAAGCGAGTCAGCACCGGCGTGACATGCAACGCGCCAAACATCTGCGGTGCCGTGACCGTCAGCAGGCCGCTGGGAGTCGTGTGGACGCCTGCCGCTGCGCTTTGCGCTTCATCAAGGTCGGCAAGCAACCGGCGACAGTCCATGGCAAAACGTTGCCCAGCTTCTGTGAGGCGCAGGCTTCGGGTTGTGCGCACGACCAGCAGAACCCCCAGGCGGCTTTCCAGTTGGGCGATTGCACGTGTCACTGTGGCGGTAGAAAGACCGAAATGGCGAGCCACGCTGGCGAAGCTGGATTGCTCCGCCACGGCTGAGAAAAGTGTCATTTCCTGGATTCGGTCCATAGGTGTCCTGTCAGCATTGCATTAACTGAAACAGTGAATTGAGGTTTGTGGTGATTCTCGGCGAATAACGCAATGCCTAGTATGGACCTCAATTTCATTCTGTTTGAGGTTTAACCATGAACCACTCCAACTCCCAGTCAGGCAGCGACACGCTGGATGTCAGCCGGCGCAAAATCCTCATGGCCTCTGCAGTGGGTGCTGCTTCGGCAATAGCTGTTTCGGCAGTCAGCGCTGCCGGACTCTCCGGTAAGGGTTCTGCGGCCAAAGAGAGCGCTTTGCCGGTTGATGATGCCTCGCGTATTACGTTCAACACGCAAAAGGTCGGCGAGGTCGATGTGTTCTATCGCGAAGCAGGCCCCAAGGATGCGCCGGTATTGTTGCTGTTGCACGGCTTTCCCAGCTCCAGCCACATGTTCCGTAACCTGATGCCGTTGCTGGCGAATAAGTATCGATTGATCGCGCCAGACCTGCCAGGTTTCGGTAACACCAAAGCACCGCCGCGCGGTCAGTTCGATTACACCTTTGAAAACCTCTACAAGGTGATCGAAGGCTTTACCGAGGCCTTGGGACTGAAGAAATACAGCCTCTACATTTTCGACTACGGCGCGCCCACAGGCCTGCGTCTCGCCGTTGCCAACCCGGAAAAAGTCACGGCCATCATCAGCCAGAACGGCAATGCCTACATGGAAGGTTTCAGCGATCAATGGGGGCCTTGGCAAACCTATTGGCGCGAGCCTACGGCGGCCAACCGCGAGGCCTGCCGTGCTTCGTTATCGCCGGAAACGATTCGTGACTGGCAATACGGCACGGGCTCTGATTTGAAGAAGCTGTCACCAGACGGATATAACCTGGACATCTTTTATATGGCACGACCTGGCGCGGAGGAGATCCAGCTCGACCTGATACTTGACTATCGCAGCAACGTGGCCGCTTATCCTGCGTTCCAGCAGTACCTGCGCAAACACCAGCCGCCATTGCTGGCTGTCTGGGGCAAGCATGACCCGGCCTTTATCCCGCCAGGAGCCGAGGCGTATCGCAAGGATATCCCGACTGCCGAAGTGCATCTTCTGGACGCTGGCCACTTCGCTCTGGAAACGCATGCACCGGAGGTCGCCGGGTACATTCGCGATTTCCTTTCACGCAAGCTGAAAGTCTGACACGCGGCAAAACAGGGTTCATCCCAACGGATTGAACCCTTCCCCCGCGCTGCAATAACGTTGCTGCGCAGCTTTGCTTGAGCCTGCATGGCTTCTGTCCCACTGTCGGCTCCAGCTTTTGCATTGCTCTCTGAAATACACCTTCGCGCCTTTTCGGCATTCGCGGTATTCGATCGAGCCTCTGGGCCAGTTGGTGCAGACGCTGCTGCCTTCGATGCGGTTGTCGGTGATGCTCCAGACCGCCCGGTAGGTGCGTTTTTTATCCCATTGGTTCACCGTCGCCCATTCAACGCTTTCCATGCTGGCGCGCCCGGCTTGTGGTGCTTGCTGGTCGGCCATGTATTGCGCCATGAACCTGTCGGACACCATGCCTTGGGCTTCATGGTTCTGGGTCGCCCGGGGGAACTGGCCAAAGCGGCAGGTTGCAACGGCTTCGTCTATGACATTATCCGGGCCTATGCAATCGGCCAGCGGTTGGGGGCGTTGTGAGGTTTGAGCCGGTGCGGGAGAGACAGTGGTCTGCGTGACCTTGTGAATCGGGGGCGATGCGGAGTTGTTAGCGATCAGTCGCAAGACACCACTGTAATGCAGTACGCCATAGCTGCTCAGGGCCATGAAGACCAGCAAGGCCAAGAGATTGCGGTAGAACGACGAAGAGGTCGATGGGTGGCGTCGCACGTAATGCGCCGCGTCTTCCTCATCGGCACTGAAGTGCTCATATGAGTTGCGTTTGTCTTGCATGGCATCCATTCACAGAGTTGCGCGTCCCGTGCGCTGAGTCGAGAGCGTAAACGGGATGGATGCCGTTTGCCAGTGTTAGCTAACGTTCACTACATGAAACCGGTACAGGCAATGTGCCTGTATGCATGATTGCCTGCTTAGACTGTTTTATTGTCCGATGCGCTGGCTGCACTGTTCTTCCCGCTATTGAAAATATCCAGGGCCGAACTGTCGCCCGATGTCAGATTGGCCACATAGTTACTGGGATATTGTGCTTTTTCTATCGGCGGAAGATCGTTGTAATGCGCGAGCATTTCGACCAGTGTGTTGGTGCTCTTGCCGGTTTCGTTGTATTCATCTACGTATTGTTTGGCAATAGCCCTTTTCCATACTTGTTCACGGTCGGTGTTTTCGGAAAAGGCTGCATTTCGCTCGTTGATGGTGTAATCACCGCTTTCATCGTAGATGATTAACCGCAACTGATCCTGGGACAAGCTGGCAAAAGGATTTGCGCCTGTACCGTTTTTGAATTGTGTCGCCTGTTTGGCTCTTTCCAGCAGTTCGGGATCATCGGTGTCCGGAACTTCGGCATCGTGAATTTCCCGCTTCTCGTAGTATTCGGTGCCCGCGATCTTGTAAATGATGCTGGTGGCCAGTTTACCCAGCGCTTTGCTACCCAGTGTCGAATCGCGAGACTCGGCTCGAGCTGCACTGTCATTCAACTGTTTGGCCAGGGTTGAGAGTGTTGCTGTGTCCGAGTTTTCCGTTTTTGAAGACAGCTCTTTCGCGTCGACAGTGACGGGGGCCACGGAAGCCGTTTTGGCGACGGTCTTGATCGTGTTGCTGGCAAGAAAAGACGAGATGGAGTTGGTATCGATCATATGTGCTTCCTCGCAGCGGGGACCCTATCCGTGGTTCTATCGTCATTGTGTCGGCCTGGGACGCGCAAGCTTTAGCTTTATCGCAGGAACGTGTGCATCAGGCACTGATGCACACGTGTCCAGCCTTATTTCATGGTGAATTCGGCAGACCAGGCGTAGGTGGACAGGTTGGTGACGCTAGAGGTCGCTGTACAAACCGCGCCACCGCTAGGCGTCGCTGTGCGGGTCCATTGCGGCACCTTCACGCCACCGCTTGAAATGGTGTTGATGAAGGTCGTTGAAAATACACAGACCTTTGTCCCGATGGCGTAGCGAACGCTGGCATAACCTGAGTCGGGCAAAGCGGTTTGTACAACATAGGTATCAGAGCCACCTGCAGCGACAATGGCATCGATCGGCTCTTTTGCGTATAGCTGAGTCGATCTTTCATTGGTGGTGACGATCTTGTTTTCGGCTGCTGCAGTTCCCAGGTTCTTGAATGTCACAGTAACCGGTGGGCCCGCGTGTGCCGTTGCAGCGACAGCCATTGTGGCCAGTGCGAGGGAGGACAATAGCAGTTTTGAAAGTTTCATAGCAGTAAAGCTCCTTGAGTAAAAGTGTCAACTTCTTGTTGTAGGTGCATATGAAAATAAGCGATGGCCCGCCGTCATGCCGGGTTTTCATGCTGTTGCAAGTATGGAATCAGAGGCGAGAAGAGTGCGGGGTAACCAGCGGGCAATAAAACATGCACATTTCCCTGTGCCGATGCTGATATGAATATTCAGCATCACTCTATCCACGGCAAGGTTTGTATCATGGGCGCTACAAAAGCGGTAGCCGATAAAATACTTTCTGAAAAAATAAAGTAATAAGTCTTTTTGTTTCAAAAGTGTTGCAGCGCCCTTCAATAAAGTGAAGAGCGCCTGTTTTCAATGTCACGTCACTGCATAAAACTTGCGTACATACACTGTACTGGTCCATTTGCACGGCGCGCCCTGGGCGACAAATACGGTGTCGCCCGGCTTTACGTTCAGGGTCGGGCCGCCTTCCAGTTGCAGGTCCACTTTGCCTTCGATCAGGTGCATCAGTTCGTGGATCTTGTGTGGTCGTGCGAAGCGTTCGTAAGGGGTTGAATCCCAGACGCCGATGCGCAAGGTACTGGCGGTGTCCTCGAAGATGTTGTTGCTGCGACATTGTGGTGCCGTGCCGATCAGGATGCTGGCTTCCGGTGGTGACGACGGGGTAAGCGGCGCGTACTGCTCAATCAACGTGATGCCGGGTTTATCCGGGCCTGTGGCCTGGGTCGCGGCGCAGAATGCCCACTGGCTGTTCGGTTGTGCTTCGATTTGCAGATCGGTGCCGCACCCGATCACGGCGCTTTCGCCCGGGCTGACAGTGATGCTGCTGTCGCCCGAGCGCAGGGTGATTGCGCCACGGTGCACCACCAGCATTTCGGTGTAGGGGTAATCCTCCACGCTCAACGATTCGCTGAGGTTCACCAGGCCAGCAGCAATGCCTTGGCCATCGATGAAGGCAATGCGGCGCTGCCTGGCAAACGGGTCGCTCGAGTTCAGCGGGCCGCTGGTGAATTCGGTGTCTACAGGGCTGTTATCGGCACGTGCCAGCAACAAGGCGGTTGGGTGTGACATGTGGACTGAATCTCCAGAAATCTAGCCGATGGCCTGAGTGATAAGGGCAAATTGACGAACGCCTTGGGACGGCTGCGGTACGGGCCCCATGCTCATGCAGGTCACGCTGTCCACGCGCTTGAGGCCGGCTTCTTCCAGCCATTGCGGCAGGCCGCTGTCCACCGGGATATCGATGCGGACAAAGGCGTAAGGCACCTTGGCAAGCAGTTGTTCGATCAGGTGTCTGGCCTGCTCGACGTCTTGGGCAATCAGCGGGCCGATGCACAGGCCACGACCAAAAGGTCGCATGATGGCGAAAGCCTGGAGCTGGCCGTCACGCTCGATGCCCACGGCATGTTCGACGTTGTTCAGCACATCGCCCAGCGTGACTGTGCGATCCAGCCCGCTGCCGGCATTGGCCAGTTCCAGCGCGCGCGGGTGGTCTGCATCGGTCAATGGGCGGCAGTGTTCGCCGGCTTTCAATGGGGTTGAAGACGGCACTTGTGCCTGGCCCTGACGTTGCTCGACTTCGCCAAAACTGACGAAGCCCATCTTGGCGTACAGCGGCGCGCCAGCCAGCGTGGCATTCAGGACGGCGGTACGCGGCGCGACGCTGCCCACCGCCATTTCCATCAGCTTGCGTCCGATGCCTTTGCCTTGATAGTCGTCGCTGACAATCACCAGCCCGATGGTGGAGTAGTCGCCTTGGTGACAGGCAAAGGCGCTGCCGATCAGCCGGCCGTTATGGATCGCCACAAAGCCTTGGGCGACACGTTGCAGCATGGCCCAGTCTTCCAGCCGGTGCGGCCATTTCAGGTCCAGGGACAGGTTATGGGCATGACCGACATCGTCTGCGGTCATGGGGCGATATTCATAGTCGATGCGTTGTTGAGCGAGCATGAGGTATCTCCGTGAAAAGGGATGCACAAGCGATAAAAGTCTGCGGCAGGCTTGCTGTATCCCACCTGTGGGCAAGGGTGACAAGAGGGCTGCAAGCATTCGGCAGATTCCATAATCGCAAGCGCTCCAGACCGCAGTTACTTCTTAAACGGGGTAAAAGGTCGGCAGCAAATGCTTGCGGTTTTTTTCTAGCATGGACACCTCGCTTTTCATTGGCTGGAGTCCTTCATGGATAGCTTCGATCCTCGTGTCATTGCTGTGCGCAGCGCTCATTTCATTGCCGGCCAGTACCGTGATGCGCAATCGGGTATGGAGGTGTCGCGTCCCTCCGATGGCCAGGTCTATGCCGAGCTGCCGATTGCCGATGCCGCGCTGGTGGATGAAGCCGTGAGCAATGCCTGGCAGGCATTCAAGCGCAGCGATTGGGCCAGTCGTCCGCCACGGGAGCGTGCCCGCGTCATGCGTCGCTGGGCCGATTTGATCGAGGCCGACGGCGCTGTTCTGGGGCCGCTGGAAGCGGTGGGTTCTACGCGCCCGCACAAAGATGTGCTGGCCTGGGACATTCCTTATGTGGCCGAAGGCATTCGCTTCTTCGCCGAACTGGCGGACAAGCACGGCGGTGAGGTCGCGGCGACCCAGACTGATCGGCTGGGCATGCAGATTGCCGAACCTTACGGCGTGATCGCGGCCATCGCGCCGTGGAATTTCCCGCTGAGCATGGCGTCATGGAAAGTCGCGCCCGCTTTGGCGGCAGGTAATGCCGTGGTGCTCAAGCCTTCGGAGCTGACGCCGTTTTCTGCCTTGCGTTATGCCGAGCTGGCGGTGAAGGCTGGGATTCCCGCCGGGATCTTCAACGTGGTTCAGGGTGATGGCCGCACCACCGGCGATGCGTTGTGTCGGCATCTGCTGGTCTCGAAAGTGACCTTTACCGGCTCGACGGCGACCGGGTCGAGCATCATGTCCACCTGCGCGCTGGTAGGCCCCAAGCCAGTGACCCTGGAACTGGGCGGCAAAAGCCCGCAACTGGTTTTCGCGGATATTCCGGATATCGCCAAGACGGCACGCACCGTTGCCCTGGCCATTACCGGTAACGCCGGGCAAGTCTGTGTGTCGGGTTCGCGGCTGATTATCGAGCGTTCGATCATGGCTCCTTTTGTCGAGCACCTTCAGGCGTACTTCAAGGAACTGCGTCCCGGCCCGACCTGGTCGCCGGAGAGCACCTTGTCACCGATCATTTCCCGTTTGCAGGCGTCGCGCATCGACAACATCGTGCAGCGCTCCCGTGAAGCGGGTGCTGAAGTGTTGACCGGTGGTGGTCTGTTCGAGGGCCTGGGTGGCGCTTATTACCAACCGACCTTGCTGACAGGGCTGGACAACCGGAACCCGGCCGTTTGTGAGGAAGTCTTCGGCCCGGTGCTGACCATTCAGGCGTTCGATGATGAAGAACAGGCCTTGAGCCTGGCCGGGCACGACACTTATGGGCTGGCAGCCGGGCTGCACACGGCGGACCTGAACCGTGCCCTGCGCCTGATTCGTCGCCTGGAAGCCGGGACGGTCTGGGTGAACCGTTATGGCCGCAGCAACGATTACATCCTGCCGACTGGAGGCTACAAGCGTTCCGGGATCGGCAAGGACCTGGGCAAGGAAGCATTTGAAGCCAACCTGCGATTCAAGAGTGTGTTGATCGATATCGCTGGCTGATCGTTTCAAGGCTTTATCGGGCGGGCGCTTCCTGTAGGGGAAGCGCCCGCGAATGAATTCGCTACCTACCGGGCCCGCGTAGGAGCGAATTCATTCGCGAAAAACCATAACCCCCGCCAAAACGCAGTTTCTGCGGCGCAAACCCCCGTGTTTGAGCGATAGCGCCCCGAAAAGGGTCATAAAAGCGCCTGAAACCGGGGTTTGCCCAAGGCTGGAGCGCCCCGCAAAGTCTGCTGAGCGCGAACCTTAAAACGGTGCTTTCTATCAAGCAGCCAGCACTTTTAACGCCATATGCTGATTTCACGGTGTTGTAATGAGGGTGTGCTTCAGCGTGCATCAACGATCGTTTCGAGCGGTTTGATTGCACGTCTTGCCATGACCTCAACGAACTTCAGGACCGCACAAAATGAGCTTTCTTCGACCAAAATTCATTACGTTCGACTGCTACGGCACGTTGACCAACTTCCATATGGGCACCATGACCCGCGAGCTGTTTGCCGACCGTGTTCCCGTCGAGCAGATGGACCAGTTCGTGAAAGACTTTTCGGCCTATCGCCTGGATCAGGTCATGGGTGAGTGGATGCCGTATGACGAAATCCTGAAGGTCGCTCTGGCACGTACCTGCAAACGCTGGAACGTCGAGTACCGTGGCGAAGGCCAGATTTACTACGACGCCGTTCCAACCTGGGGTCCGCACGCTGATGTGCCGGCCGGTCTGGCGAAGATTGCCGACAAGATCCCTCTGGTGATTTTCTCCAACGCCAGCGACAGCCAGATCATGTCCAACGTCGACAAGCTCGGCGCTCCTTTCCACAAGGTTTTCACTGCCGAACAGGCTCAGGTCTACAAGCCGCGTCTGGCAGCGTTCGAGTTCATGCTCGACAACCTCGGCTGTGGCCCGGAAGACATTTTGCATGTGTCTTCGAGTTTCCGTTACGACCTGTTTTCAGCCCATGACATGAAGATCAGGAACAAGGCATTTGTGGCCCGAGGCCACGAACAGCCGGCCAACAGTTTCTATGAGTATCACCAGATCCCGGACATCGGCGGTCTGGCCGGGCTGGTCGGTCTGTAAGAGCGGCATTTTCAAGGTGCTTCAAACCCTGTAAGCAACAAGGAGAACGAGATGCACAGTGAGTCCTACTGGCTCGATACTGCTCCGGCCTTTACCGGTGCCTGCGAAGGTGCGGTGGAGGGGCGGGCAGATGTGGTGATTGTCGGGGGCGGTTTTACCGGACTCGCGGCAGCTCGTGCCTTGGCCTTGAAAGGTGCCAGTGTGGTGGTTCTGGAAGCGGGCCGGGTGATCGGCGAAGCGTCCGGGCGCAATGGCGGGCAGTGCAACACCGGCGTTGCCCAGGACTATGCATCCCTGAGCCAGAGCCTGGGTGCCGAACAGGCCCGCGAGTATTACAAGGCGTATGAAAGCGCGGTGCAGAGCGTTGTCGATGTGATCGAGCAGGAGAACATCGCCTGTGACATCAAGCGCAACGGCAAGCTCAAGCTGGCCGCCAAGCCCGGTCATTATGAGGGGCTGGCCCGTACCTGCGAGCTGATCCGGCGTGAAGTGGATGCCGATGTCGAGTTGCTCTCGGCTCAGGATGTGCGCGCCGAGATCGACTCGGCCGAGTTCCACGGCGGCCTGTTGCAGCGCAACGGCGTGCAGATTCATGTCGGTCGTTTTGGCGTGGGGCTGGCCGATGCGGCGGTGCGCCATGGCGCTCGCGTTTATCAGGACGCTCTGGTCAAGGACTGGAAAGCCAGCGGCAACGGCTTTGTGGTCAACACCTCCAAGGGTTCGATCCAGGCCGGGCAAGTGTTGCTGGCCACTGGCGCTTGCCAGCACGGCGGGCTGGGCTGGTATCGGCGCCGGATCGTTCCGGTGGGCAGTTTCGTGATTGCCACCGAAGTGCTGCCTCAGGAACTGATCAATCGTCTGTTCCCCAACCAGCGTGCCTATGTCACCAGCCGTCTGATCGGCAACTATTTCCGTCTTACGCCTGATAACCGTTTGCTGTTTGGCGGTCGTGCGCGCTTTGCGATGTCCAACAGCAGCTCGGATGCCAAGAGCGGCAAGGTGCTGCAGGCGGCCATGGTGCAGATGTTCCCGCAACTGGCCCACGTGAAGATCGATTACTGCTGGGGCGGGCTGGTGGACATGACCTCCGACCGTCTGCCCCGCGCAGGCGAGCATGACGGGGTTTTCTACTCGATGGGCTACAGCGGCCATGGCGTACAGATGTCGGTACACATGGGCCAGGTCATGGCAGAGGTCATGGAAGGCAAGGCACAGGCCAACCCCTGGCGCGACCTGAGCTGGCCAGCGATTCCCGGCCACTTTGGCAAGCCGTGGTTTCTGCCTCTGGTGGGCGCGTATTACCGCTATCAGGACAGTCGCTACTGAGTTTTTGTTTCACCGTCGTCGCGTGTGCTTAAAGGACGCTCCGGTCAACCGTGAGCAACTCGGACATTCCCTTTTTCGACAGGTAGAACTGATATGGCTGACAAGAAAAATGATTCCCCGTTGATTTCCGGCCAGGACAGCCTGCGGGTTTTCGAGGGACTCAATCGCGGTCTGTCGCGCCGCGATGCATTGCGCATGCTGGGCGTCGCCGGTGTCATGGCGGCAGGTTCCAGCAGCCTGTTCGGTGCGGCGGGGAAAGTGTTTGCCGATGACGACGCGGCACCCGTGAAAGGCAAGCCGGGCGGACGCATTCGTGTGGCAGGCATGTCCAGCTCCACCGCCGATACCCTCGACCCGGCCAAGGGTGCGCTGTCCACCGACTATGTTCGCCACTTCATGTTCTACAACGGCCTGACCCGTTTCGACAGCCATCTGGTGCCGCATCCGGAACTGGCTGAAAAGATCGAAAACAGCAACGCAACGGTGTGGACCATCACCTTGCGCAAGGACGTCACGTTCCACAACGGCAAGCCGCTGAGCGCCGCCGATGTGGTGTTCTCCCTGTCGCGCCACAAGGACCCGGCCACCGGCTCGAAAGTCATGCCGTTGATGGCGCAGTTCGCCGAGATCAAGGCGACCGGCCCGCTGGAAGTGCAGATCACCCTGAGTTCGCCCAACGCCGAGCTGCCGTCGATCCTGGCGGTGTCGCACCTGTTGATCGTGCCCGAAGGCACCACCGATTTCAGCAAGGGCATCGGCACCGGCCCGTTCACGGTCAAGGAGTTCACGCCGGGCGTGCGTTCCGTCAGCGCCCGCAACCCGAACTACTGGAAACCGGGCCTGCCGTACCTGGACGAGATCGAGTTCATTGCCATCGGCGACGAGCCATCGCGGGTCAATGCGCTGCTATCTGGCGACGTACACATGATCAACGAGGTCAACCCGCGCTCCACTACCCGCATTGCCGCCAGTG
Organism: Pseudomonas cichorii; assembly: GCF_019719005.1. GTDB lineage: Bacteria > Pseudomonadota > Gammaproteobacteria > Pseudomonadales > Pseudomonadaceae > Aquipseudomonas > Aquipseudomonas cichorii_E. The sequence continues at coordinate 56,541 of NZ_JAIGPJ010000033.1, read as the reverse complement.
CCGGTCACCGGGTGGTGGATGCGCCGTCGGGCAACTACACCGACCTGATCATTCGCCAGGACCAGATGCCAGGCAAGAGCCCCGAATTCACCGAGGCCATGAAGTACCTGCTGGACCGCGAACAGGTCAAATCGGCGGTGTTCCGTGGTTACGCACGGGTGGGTAACGATCATCCGATTGCGCCCGGTTCGCGTTACTTCAATGCCGACCTGCCGCAGCGCCCGTACGACCCGGAAAAAGCCAAGTTCCTGCTCAAGAAAGCCGGGCTGGAAAAGATCACCATGCCAGTGGCGGCATCGCCGGCTGCAACCGGTTCGGTGGATATCGCCGTGCTGCTGCAACAGTCGGCCAAACAGGCCGGGCTGACTCTCAACGTCAACCGTCTGCCCAGCGATGGCTACTGGTCCAACCACTGGATGAAACACCCGCTGAGCTTCGGCAACATCAACCCGCGCCCGAATGCTGACGTGATCTTCTCGCAGTTCTTTCAGTCGTCTGCGCCGTGGAACGAGTCGGGCTGGAAGAACGACCAGTTCGACCAGTTGCTGATGCTGGCCCGTGGCGAAACCGACGACGACAAGCGCGCCAAGATGTATGGCGACATGCAGGCACTGGTCAGCCAGCACTGCGGCATCGGCATCCCGGTGTTCATCAGCAATATCGACGGCGTGGACAAGCGTATCCAGGGTTATTCCAGCAACCCGCTGGGTGGCTTCATGGGTTACATGTTCAGCGAGCAGGTGTGGCTGGACGCGTGACAACGGCTGTGGACTGATGCGGGAGCAGGCAGATGAATAGCAACACATTCTGGCTGATCGTCCAGCGCCTGGGCGCTGCGATCGTGACCTTGTTGATTGTTTCCGTGGTGGTGTTCTCCATTACGGCAGTGTTGCCCGGCGATGCGGCGCAAGCCGCCCTCGGGCAGTTCGCGACCCCTGAACAGGTTGCGGCCCTGCGTATCAAGCTGGGTCTGGATCAGCCGGGTGTGGTGCGTTACCTGCAATGGCTGATGAACCTGCTGGGCGGCAACATGGGCGAGTCGGTGTCCAACGCCATGCCGGTGACCGAACTGATCGCCGGCCGTTTCCCGAATACCTTGATGCTGGCGGCCACCACCGCTCTGGTGTCGGTGCCGGTTGCCCTGGCGCTGGGCATCGGCTCGGCCATGGGCCGGGGCGGTCGTCTGGACAGCGCCCTGAGTTTCATCACCCTGGCGCTGGTAGCGGTGCCCGAGTTTCTGGTGGCGACCCTGGCGGTACTGATCTTTGCCGTGAACCTGGGCTGGCTGTCGGCGTTGTCCTATGCCAGCGATGTCAGCTCGCCGCTCCAGTTCATACGCACTTATGCCTTGCCGGTGATGACCCTGTGCTGTGTCATCGTCGCCCAGATGGCGCGCATGACCCGCGCTGCCGTCATCGACCAGCTCGACAGCCCGTACGTCGAGATGGCCCGGCTCAAGGGCGTAAGCCCTACGCGCATTGTGCTGCAACATGCCTTGCCCAACGCTATCGGACCGATTGCCAATGCCGTTGCGTTGAGCCTTTCCTACCTGCTGGGTGGCGTGGTGATTGTCGAAACCATCTTCAACTATCCCGGCATCGCCAGCCTCATGGTCGATGCCGTGACCAACCGGGACATGGCGCTGGTGCAAGCCTGCACCATGCTGTTCTGCTCGGCTTATCTGGGGTTGGTGTTGCTGGCCGACCTGTGTGCAATCCTTTCCAATCCGAGGCTGAGAACCCAATGAGCGATGTCATTGTGAAGTCGACGCCAGCCGCGCCGGACCTGGCGCTGGGCAAAATCTCCCATGGGCCTTCGTGGCTGGGCCTGATCGGCGCAGCGATGTGTTTCATATGGCTGCTGGTCGCGCTGTTCGGCCCATGGCTGGCGCCGTATTCGGTGGGCGAAGTGGTTTCCGACAACGTGTTCGATGCTATCAGCGCCACGCACCTGTTCGGCACCGATTATCTGGGCCGTGACATGCTCAGCCGGGTGCTGGTCGGTGCGCGTTTCACCATCGGCCTGGCTTTGGTTGCCGCGATACTCGCCAGCGGTATCGGCACCTTCTTCGCGCTGATTTCAGTGGTCGCGCCCAAATGGCTGGATGAAGTCATCAGCCGTCTCATGGACGCCTTTATCTCGATCCCCAGCAAGATGCTCGCGCTGATCATGGTGTCGGCCTTCGGTTCGTCCATCACCCTGCTGATCTGCACAGCGGTACTGAGCTTCATGCCCGGCGCCTTTCGCATTGCCCGCAGTCTGGCAGTGAATATCGAGGCGCTCGAGTACGTGCAAGTGGCTCGCACCCGTGGAGAAAGCCGCCTCTATATCGCCTGCCAGGAAATCCTGCCCAACATGCTCAATCCGGTGATGACCGACCTGGGCCTGCGCTTCGGCTTTATAGTGCTGCTGCTCAGCGGCATGAGTTTTCTGGGGCTGGGCGTGCAGCCACCGGATGCCGACCTGGGTTCGCTGGTGCGCGAGAACATCGGCGGTCTCAATCAAGGCGCTCCTGCCATCGTGATTCCGGCACTGGCCATCGGCACGCTGACCATCGGGGTCAATCTCTTCATCGACCGGCTGTCATCAAGCCGCAGTCGCCGCTCGGGAGGTCGATGAGATGAGTGAATTGATAAGGGTGCAAGACCTGCGAGTGGTTGCCAGCGGCGACCGTGGCGAAACCGAGATCGTCAAAGGCGTAAGTTTCGCGCTGGAAAAAGGCGAAGTGTTGGCGCTGATCGGTGAGTCCGGTTCCGGCAAGACCACCATCGCTCTGGCGCTGCTGGGCTATGCACGACGCGGCTGCCGTCTGGCCAGCGGTGTGGTGCAGGTGGGCGAGCACGACATGCTCAGCCTGCCGGAAAGCCAATTGCAGGGTTTGCGTGGGAACCGTGTTTCCTACATTGCGCAAAGTGCTGCTGCCGCGTTCAACCCGGCCAAGAAGCTGATCGATCAGGTGATCGAAGGTGCGCTGATTCATGGCCTTGGCACCCGGGCTGCTCTGGAAGCCAAGGCCGTCGAGCTGTTTCGCGATCTGGCACTGCCCAACCCGGAGCAGATCGGCCAGCGCTATCCGCATCAGGTGTCGGGCGGCCAGTTGCAGCGGGTCATGGCGGCCATGGCGCTGATCAGCGACCCATTGCTGGTGATCCTCGACGAGCCCACCACCGCGCTGGACGTCACCACTCAGATCGACGTGCTTCGCGCGTTCAAGCGCGTGGTGCGCGAGCGTGGCGCGACGGCAGTGTATGTCTCCCATGACCTGGCGGTCGTGGCGCAGATGGCGGATCAGATCGTTGTGCTCAACGGCGGGCAGATCATCGAGAAAAGCAGCACCACTGCGCTGCTCAAAGGCCCGGAAGAAGCCTATACCCGCAGTTTGCTGGCGGCAGCCCGCCCAGACGCAACCCTGAGCCCGGCCAGTGAGGTGGCCAAGGACAGCGTGCTGCTGACCATCAAGGGCATGACCGCCGGCTACGGCAAGAAGAACCTGCAAGGCATGCCGATGATTCGCGTGCTTGAAGACATCGACCTGACCATTCGCCGTGGCCAGGCCATCGGCGTGATCGGTGAGTCCGGTTCGGGCAAGTCGACCCTGGCCCGTGTGGTCGCCGGTTTGCTGGACCCGGCTCGCGGCAGCCTGACATTCGACGGTGCCGAACTGTCCGGCACCCTGGCCGGGCGCACTGAAGAGCAGTTCCGTCGTATCCAGATGGTGTTCCAGAACGCCGACACCGCACTCAACCCGATGCACAGCGTCAGCACCATCCTGGCCCGGCCTTTGAAAATGTACTTCGGCCTCAAGGGCCAGGCCTTGCGCCAGCGTATCGATGAGCTGATGGATCTGGTGCGCCTGCCTCGTGAACTGGCCGAGCGTCGTCCCAACGAACTGTCCGGCGGGCAGAAACAGCGTATCAACCTGGCCCGCGCCCTTGCGGCCAAGCCGGATCTGATCCTCTGCGATGAAGTGACCTCGGCGCTGGATACCGTGGTCGGCGCAGCGATTCTTGAACTCTTGGGCGACTTGCGGCGCGAGCTGGGGGTTTCCTACTTGTTCATCAGCCATGACATCTCCACCGTGCGCGCCCTGTGCGACGACATTGTGGTGATGTACAGCGGCCACAAGGTCGAAGAGGGCAGTTGCGAATCCTTCAGCAAGGCGCCTTTCCATCCTTACACAGACTTGCTGGTGAGTTCGGTACCGGAGCTGCGTCAGGGCTGGCTGGAAGGTTGTTCCTCCAATTGCGGCAAGCTGCCGCCGACCAGCGCCCCAGCCCGTGATACCGAGCTGTGTACCTTTCTCAATCGCTGCCCGGTCCGTATCGAGGGCTTGTGCAACAAGACCGCGCCGGGTCGCCGCCAGATTGGTGGTGGCAGCGAAATTCTCTGTCATCGTGAAAGCGCCGAACTGCAGGGCGCACAAGAGAACCTGAATAACGTGACCGTGGGAGCCTATGCATGAAAGGGCGTTTCGTAAGGTTGGGCGAGCGTGATCGGCCCACTGTCAGCCTCAAAGTCGACGGCCTGTCCGTCGAAGCCTTGCAGGGTGACACCCTGATGGTCGCCTTGCTGACCCAGGGTGCGGCATTACGCCAGTCCGAATTCGACTCGGGGCGTCGTGCCGGTTTCTGCCTGATGGGCGCCTGCCAGGATTGCTGGGTCTGGACCCGCAGCGGCGAACGCCTGCGCGCCTGCTCAAACGAAGTCCGCGACGGGCTGGACATTGTCACCACACAACCGGAGGCGACATGGCCACTTCACGGTTAGGCGTTGCAGACCCCAAGGCTGCCAGGGTCGTCATTATCGGTGCCGGGCCTGCGGGTACCCGTTGTGCCGAGACGCTGCTGGCGGCGGGCCTCAAGCCGATTCTGATCGATGAAAACCGCCGCGACGGCGGTCAGATCTACCGGCGTCAGCCCGAAGGTTTCAAGCGCGACTATTCGGCGTTGTATGGCACCGAAGCGCCCAAGGCCCGTGCGCTGCATGAAAGCTTCGACCGCCTGCGCTCGCAGATCGACTATCGGCCCGACACCCTGGGCTGGAACCTGACGCCCGGCCAACTGTGTTGCGTCAGTCAAGGTCTGCATACCGTGCAGGATTTCGATGCACTGATTTTGTGTACCGGTGCCACCGACCGCCTGATGCCCATCAAGGGCTGGCAACTGGCGGGGACTTACAGCCTGGGCGGCGCGCAGATTGCCCTCAAGGCGCAGTCGGTCTCCATTGGCAGCCGAGTCGTGTTCATGGGCAGCGGACCATTGCTGTACCTGGTCGCCAGCCAATACGTGAAGGCGGGTGCCGACGTGGCTGCGGTGCTCGATACGTCTCCCTTCAGCAAGCGCATCGGCGCACTGCCCAAGCTGATGTCGCGTCCGGGTTTGCTGTTCAACGGCATGAAACTGCTGGCTCAGCTCTATAGCGCCAAGGTGCCGGTGCATATGGGCGTGCAGCCTGAACAGATTCTGGGGGATGAGCAGCAAGGCGTCAGCGGCGTGCGCGTACGTCTGGCCAATGGTTCGTCCCTGAACGTCGAGTGTGATGCGCTGGCGCTGGGTTATCACTTGCGGCCTGAAACTCAACTGGCCGATCTGGCGGGTTGCCAGTTGCGTTTTGATGAAGCTTCCGGGCAATGGGTGCTGGCCGTCGACGAAGAAGGCCGGACCTCGGTCAAAGGCGTCTACGCCGCGGGTGATGGCGCGAAGATTCGTGGTGCCGACGCTGCCGAGCAGGCGGGACGTCTGGCGGCCCTGGCCGTGTTGCAGGATCTGGATATACCGGTGGATCCTGGGCGTCAGGCACAGGTGCGCAAGGACCTTGAGGTCATGGATCGTTTCCGTGTCGGGCTGACCGAAGCCTTTCCATGGCCCGCCGCCCAAGCTCAGGCTTTGCCTGACGATGCGATTGTCTGCCGCTGCGAAATGATCAGCGCAGGCGAACTGCGCGGTGTCGTGCGCCAGAAAGGTGCCTGCGAGGTCAACCGCGCCAAGGCGTTCAGCCGGGTCGGCATGGGCCGTTGTCAGGGGCGTTATTGCTCCCAGGCAGGCGCTGAAGTGATCGCCGCCGCTGCGGGCGTGCCGGTCGAACAGGTCGGGCGTCAACGCGGGCAAGCGCCGGTCAAACCCTTGTCCATGCTCACAGATGAGGTGGTGTCATGAAGCAGCCGAAAGTCGATGTGCTGATCATTGGCGGCGGGATCATGGGCTCGGCTTCGGCCTTTTTCCTGCGCCAGCGCGGCCAGTCGGTGACCTTGCTGGAGCGCGACATGATCGGTCAGTACGCCAGTGGCGTTAACTTTGGCAACGTCCGCCGTCAGGGTCGCTTTCTCGGTCAACTGGAGCTGTCGAATCGCTCGTGGGGATTGTGGAAACGCTTGCCGGAACTGATCGACGACGACCTGGAATTCATTCCTTCGGGGCACATGCGGGTTTGCTACCGCGAAGATGAAATCCCGGAACTGGAAGCCTATGCCGCCGCGCCCGAAGCCCGTGAGCTGGATCTGCGGATCTACAGCGGCAAGGAATTGCATGAGCGCTTTCCGTTCCTGGGGCCTGACGTGAAAGGCGGCTCCTACGCGCCCCACGATGGTCACGCCAACCCGCGTCTGGCCGCACCGGCCTTTGCCCGTGCCGCGATTCGGGCCGGAGCCCGGATCGAGGAGCGTACCGAGGTCGCTCATGTGCAAAAGGTCGGTGGCGAGTTTGAAGTCACCACCACCGATGGCCGGATCTTTACTGCCGACAACCTGCTGATTACCGCCGGTGCCTGGGGCCAGAAACTGTCCGAGCAGTTCGGTGAGCCTGTCCCGCTGGACACCCACGGGCCGCAAATGGCGGTGACCGAACCTGTGCCTTACGCGCTGCCGACAGTGATTGGCGTGTACACAAAGATTGCCCACGAAGTGATCTATTTCCGGCAGATCCCTCGGGGCAACATCATCATTGGCGGTGGCTTTCGCAGCAAACCGGACATGATCAACCGAAAGGCCTATGTCGAGCCGCGCAGCATCATCAATCAGGTGCAGCAGATGCGCCGGTTGCTGCCGGGCGTGGGCAACCTGAACATCATTCGAGTGTGGAGTGGCATTGAAGGCTACACGCCGGATTCGCTGCCGGTCATGGGCCGTAGCGGTGCGGTGGACGGGTTGTTCTATGCTTTCGGCTTCTGCGGTCACGGCTTCCAGCTGGGGCCGGGCGTGGGTGACGTGATGGCTGAATTGATCAGCACGGGCAGTACCTCCACGTCGATCAGCCCTTTTGACATTCGCCGTTTCGCCATGGCGAACCCGCAAGCGAGTAAAGCCTCATGACGCCCCGCGCACTGGAAATCCTCAAGCGACTGATTGCCTTCGATACGGTGTCGTCGGAGCCGAACATGGCCCTGATCGAATACGTTCGCGACCTGCTGGCGAGCAAGGGCATCGAGTCGTTGATCGTCAAGGACGAAACCGGCAAGAAAGCCAACCTGTTTGCCAGTACCGGCCCACGGCAACAACCGGGCGTGCTGCTTTCCGGCCACACCGACGTGGTGCCCGCTGCCGGTCAGGCCTGGACCGTGCCGCCGTTTGAGGCGACGGTACGCGATGGCCGGATTTATGGCCGTGGCACCTGTGACATGAAGGGCTTCATTGCCCTGGCCATCGACGCCATGCTCGATGCGGCGGACATGACGCTGACTCGGCCGCTGCAACTGGCGTTGTCCCACGATGAAGAGATTGGCTGTGTCGGAGTGCGGCGCTTGCTGGATGTGCTGCATCTTGCACCGCTGCGGCCCTTTTTGTGTGTGGTGGGTGAACCAACCCTCATGCAGTTCGCCATCGGCCATAAGGGCAAAAGCTCCTACCGCACGTATTGCCGTGGTCAGGAAGCGCATTCTTCGCTGGCACCCCGTGCGGTCAACGCTATTCATCTGGCCAGCGATTTCATTGCCGAACTGCGCAAGAGCCAGGCACTGGTCGAGCAACAAGGCGCACGGGACGAAGGCTATGACATTCCCTACAGCACCGTGCATATCGGCCGCATCGATGGCGGCAAGGCGCTGAATATCGTGCCGAACCTCTGCACCCTGGAATTCGAGTACCGCAACCTGCCGGGCGATGATCCTGATCTGCTGCTGGCGCAATTGCGCGAGCGTGCCGACGTGCTGGTACGCGAGGCCAAACAGCTGTCCGGCGTGGCGGATATCGAGATTGAAATCATGAACGAATACCCGGCGCTGGAGACGCACCCCAGCGTCGAGGCCGTGCGCTTGTTGCATGCTTTTGCCGAGCCGGGCACGCAGCACATCAAGGTTTCCTATGGCACCGAAGGTGGCCTGTTCGCCGGGCGACTCAATGTGCCGGTGGTGGTGTGCGGGCCGGGCTCCATCGAGCAGGCCCACAAGCCCGACGAGTTTATCGAGGTCAGCCAGATGACCGCAGGCGAGCGCTTTCTGCAGAGCCTGTTGGGTTCGTTGAAGCAGTAGAGGCTGCCGTGGGGCGGCGAATTTCAGCATCCGACGCTGCTGGTTCGCCGCTTTCAGCATCCTGGACTGTGGCGGCTGCTTAGACTGGCAGTCATCCCGGAACAGGACTCGACCATGCTCAAGAATCAGTTGAAAGACCCCAGCCTGCTGGTAGAACGCGCCTACGTCGATGGGCAGTGGATTGCCGCCGATGACGGCGCAACCCTGACGGTGACTGACCCGGCGACGGGCGAAAGCCTGGCGCAGGTTCCAGCTATGCAAGGCGTCGAGACGCGCCGCGCCATCGAAGCAGCCGAGCGTGCCTGGCCCGTGTGGCGTGCGCGCCCAGCCGCCGAGCGTGCGCTGCTGCTGGAGCGCTGGTGTCAGGCCATGCTCGACAACCTTGAGGATCTGGCGTTGATCATGACCCTTGAGCAGGGCAAGCCGCTCAACGAGTCCCGTGGTGAAATCCGTTACGGGGCCAGCTTCGTCAAATGGTTCGCCGAAGAGGCGCGCCGTTCTTATGGCGAAACCATCCCGACGCCCAGTGCCGACCGCCGTTTGATGACTCTCAAGCAACCCGTTGGCGTCTGCGCTGCGATCACGCCCTGGAACTTCCCCAACGCGATGATCACCCGCAAATGCGCCCCGGCATTGGCGGCGGGTTGCCCGATTATCGTCAAACCGTCGGACCTGACGCCGCTGTCGGCCCTGGCGCTGGCGGTGCTGGCCGAGCGTGTGGGGATTCCGGCTGGTGTGTTCAACGTCATTACCGGTTTGCCCACCGGTATCGGCGAAGAACTGACCGGCAACCCGGCGGTGCGCAAGATTTCCTTTACCGGCTCGACGCCGGTGGGCCGTCTGCTGATGCGCCAGAGCGCCGAGCACATCAAGCGCCTGAGCCTTGAGCTGGGCGGCAATGCTCCGTTTATCGTGTTCGACGATGCCGATCTGGAGCAGGCCGTGGCGGGCATCATGCTCAGCAAGTTCCGTAACGCCGGGCAGACCTGTGTCTGTGCCAACCGTATTTTGGTGCAGAACGGCATCTACGAGCGCTTTGCCCAGCGGCTGGTGGAAGAGGTCGCCAAGCTCAAGGTCGGCAACGGTCTGGAAGAGGGCGTCACCATCGGCCCGCTGATCAATACGGCGGCAGTGAACAAGGTTGCCCGGCATATCGACGACGCCCTTAGCCAGGGCGCGAAGCTGCTGTACGGCGGCTTGCCGGATGGCGATAACCAGTTCGTGCAACCCACCGTATTGGGCGATACCCATGCCGGCATGCTGCTCGCCAACGAAGAAACCTTCGGCCCGGTCGCCCCGCTGATGCGCTTCACCGACGAAGCCGAAGCCCTGGCCCTGGCCAACGCCACACCTTATGGGCTCGGCGCTTATTACTTCACCCAGGACCTGCGCCGCTCATGGCGTTTTGGCGAGGCACTGGAGTTCGGCATGGTGGGGCTCAATACCGGGATCATCTCCATGGAAGTCGCGCCCTTCGGCGGGATCAAACAGTCAGGCCTGGGCCGCGAAGGCTCGAGCTACGGGCTGGATGAATACCTGGAAGTGAAGGCGTTCCATGTGGGCGGGTTGTAGGCCTGATGCCGATCAGTGAAGGCATGGCTGTCACTTCATCGGTGAAGTCAGCACACCTTCAGCGCCCGAACGTTTCGCGAATGAATTCGCTCCTACGCGGTTTGCGGTGATTTTGTGGATGCTTTCAATGAAGTCGCCAAAAAGCTGCCTTCCACAAAGTAGCCCTGTAGATCAGAGCACCGGTTGCAGTGCTTCAGACCGGTAGGCGATAGTGCGGCTCCATGGATTCAGGAGCCGCCTCACCGATGCTGAAAACTCTCGCCGTCGCCAACTACCGTTCGATCAATAATCTGGTGGTGCCTTTGGGGCGGCTCAATCTTGTGACGGGCGATAACGGGAGCGGCAAGTCCAATCTCTACAAGGCTTTGCGGCTATTGGCGGAGACGGCTCAGGGCGGTGTGGTGGAGGCACTGGCTCATGAAGGCGGGCTGGACTCGACCTGGTGGGCCGGTCCTGAAGTCATAAGCTCGCGCATGAAAAGAGGTGAAGTGCCTCTGGAAGCGTCCGTGCGTCGAGAGTCGAAACGCCTACGCCTGGGGTTTGCCACCGAGGACTTCGGTTTCGCCATTTCCCTGGGATTGCCTGAGCCACTTCCTTACCCGACCGCGTTCATGCTGGACCCGGAGATCAAGCGGGAATGCATCTGGGCCGGGCCTTTATACAGACCTGCTTCCTTGCTGGTAGATCGCAAGGGGCCGATGATCCGGGCGCGTCAGGGTCGGGACTGGGAAATCCTGCAGCAACATGGGCAACCCTTCGACAGCCTGTTCGCGCAGTTGGGCAGCCCGAGAAACTTTGCTGAAATCGCTGAAATGCGTGGGCTCATAACGGGCTGGCGTTTCTACGACCATTTCCGCATCGATCGGGACGCGCCGGTTCGCCAGCCGCAACTGGGCACTCGCACGCCGGTGCTGAACCACGACGGGCGCAACCTGGCGGCGGCTTTGCAGACCATTATTGAAGTGGGCGAAGTGGAGGATCTGCACCAGGCGCTTGAGGATGCGTTTCCCGGTACCCGGCTGGAAATCGATGCAACGCCCGGAGGGTTGTTCAGCCTGCTCTTTCATCAGCACGGGCTGCTTCGCCCCCTGACGGCGGCCGAGCTTTCGGACGGAACGCTGCGCTACCTGCTGCTCATGGCCGCACTGCTGACGCCGCGACCACCGTCGATGATGGTCTTGAACGAACCGGAAACCAGCCTGCATGTCGACCTGTTGCCAGCACTGGCTCGGCTGATCATCCGGGTTTCACAGCGCTGTCAGGTCTGGGTGGTTTCCCACTCAAGCATCCTGATCAGAGAGCTGAGCCGCCATGAAGACTGCCAGAAGATCGTCCTGCAAAAGACCCTGGGCCAGACTGAAATACAAGGCCAGAGGCCACTGGATGCACCCGCCTGGCATTGGCATGATTGAAAACAGGCATACACAGTGGGAGCGGATTCATCCGCGAAAGCGTTATCACAACCGACAGACAGGCATCGTTTGAAATACCGTTTTCGCGAATGAATTCGCTGCCACACAGTCTGTATGGATCAGTTACTGATCGACAGAATGCTCGCCTGATAGGCACCCACGAAGATGTCGAAGTCCACGACTTCTTCGGTTTCTTCCAGCTCTGCCTGTTCCGCAATAGAGGTTTTTGCCAGGGTTTCGAACTGTGCCTGATCTTCTGCGCTCAACGGGTGGCTGCGGAAGTATTCGGCGTGTTTTTGGCTCTGGCGGAACGAGAAGGCGGTGAAACCTTCTTCATTCGCCCGCATGCTGGCCAGCACCTGTGCCGAAGGCGTCAGTGACGGATCGTCGATCTTGGCCTGTTGGGCTGCAATCGATTTGATGTGTTCGTCGCTGCTCTGGGCCTTGTCCAGCAACTGTGCCAAGGGCGTGATCTTCTCCAGCAGCTCGGTGGCCCAGGCTTTCAGTTCGATAGTCGAATGATTGCGCTGCAGTGTCAGGCCTGGACGACGGCCTTCCTTGACCACCGACAGGAAGTTGGAGCCCGCGTCGGAGCATTCGTGGCTTGCCAGTTGCGGGCTTTCTTCCAGGGCGCAGAACAGGATGAAGGCATCGATGAAGCGAGCCTGTTCCAGACTGATGCCGGTCGGCAGGAACGGGTTGATGTCCAGACAACGAACCTCGACGTACTGCACGCCACGGGCCACCAGCGCCTGGATGGGGCGTTCGCCCGAATAGGTCACGCGCTTGGGACGAATGTTGGAGTAGTACTCGTTTTCGATCTGCAACACGTTGGTGTTGAGCTGTATCCACTCGCCATTGCTGTCGTGGGTGCCGGTTTCCACATACGGCGCGTAAGGCGTTGCCACCGCTTTGCGCAAGCTGTCGGTGTAACTCACCAGATCGTTGTAGCACGGCGTCAGGTCGGCCTGTGCCTTGCTCTGATAACCCAGGTCGCTCATGCGCAGGCTGGTGGCATAAGGCAGATACAGCGTATCGGCGTCGAAATGTTCCAGCTGGTGGGCACGGCCACGCAGGAAACCGGCGTCCAGTGCCGGCGAAGCGCCGAACAGGTACATCAGCAGCCAGCTGTAGCGACGGAAGTTACGGATCAGCGCAATGTAGGAGTGCGACTGGTAATCCCGGGCGTCGCCGTCGAAGTCTTCGGTCTGCTTGAGCAGCGCCCAGACGTCTTCCGGCAGTGAGAAGTTGTAATGAATCCCGGCAATGCACTGCATGGTCTTGCCGTAACGCAGCGCCAGACCCTTGCGGTACACGTACTTGAGCTTGCCGATGTTCGAGGTGCCGTAATAGGCAATCGGAATATCTTCTTCGGCCGGCAGCGGGCACGGCATCGAAGGGCTCCAGAGGTATTCGTCGTTCAGCTTGCTGTAGGCGAAGCGATGAATCCGGTCGAGGCTGTCGAGGGTCTGTGCGGGGTCCGTCAGGGCCGGCGTGATGAACTCCAGCAGCGATTCGGAATAATCGGTGGTGATCAGTCCATTGGTCAGTGCTGCACCCAGGGATCGCGGGTGGGGCGTCTGTGCCAGACGTGCCTGGTCGGTAACGCGCAGGCATTCTCGCTCGATACCGTGCAGGCACTGCTCCAGCAGAGAGAGGTTGTTACGCTCGCCAAGAAGAGCCAGGCGGCGGTTGAGAAATTCGCTCAAGGTGGATTCCTTCACGCATCGGTCGCCCCAATATGGGGGTGGACAGAACGGTCTACAAGGGTGAAGAAAGGAACTGGCGTTGTCGCCTGGTCGGGTCTTTAACGCCTGCTCACGATCACGGCTCTTTGTCGTATGACCAAAATGGGTCCGACACCACGCTAATGGTGCCGAAATTACCCCAAATTGGTTCTATAGAGCTAGCAAGTGATTGCGTTCATCACACTTTCGTAAAAAGTTTAGATGACAGCAAAGGTGCCTTGCGCCTTGGCGACCAGTTTATCGTCCTGGACCACCTCGGCTTCGACGACCAGTGTGCGGCGTCCGGCGTGAAGTACCCTGGCGATGCATAAAACCTCGCCTTCGGACACGCCGCGTACATAGTTGATCTTGCATTCGATGGTGACGCTGCGCTGGTCGAAGCCATGGGAACTGGAACAAGCCAGCCCCATGCTTATATCCACCAGACTGAAGATCGCCCCGCCGTGCATCACGTTGCCACGGTTGCGCAGATGCGCCTCCAGAGGCAGCGCGACTTCGGCAACGCCTTCATCAAGACGCCGCAGCTCGCAGCCCAGCATCTTGAAGTAGGCGCTGTGGGTCAGGTCTTCTGGAATATCCATCAACGCTTCTTCAACTGTTTGGCATTGGCGAACAGCGAAGCCATGGCGTTATTGGCCGGAGCCGCGGTGGTGGTTTCCTTGCGTGGCGCACTGCCTTGCTGGCGCGGGGCGGAGCCCGGACGCGGGCCACGGGCACCGTCGATCTTCTCGCCAGGGGTGTCGCTCATGCGCATCGACAGACCCACGCGCTTGCGCGGGATGTCGACTTCCATGACCTTGACCTTCACCACGTCGCCAGCCTTCACCGCTTCACGCGGGTCCTTGATGAACTTCTCGGACAGCGCCGAGATATGCACCAGACCGTCCTGATGCACGCCGATATCGACGAAGGCACCGAAGTTGGTGACGTTGGTGACCACGCCTTCGAGGATCATGCCCAGTTGCAGGTCCTTGAGGTCTTCGACGCCATCCTGGAACTCGGCGGTCTTGAACTCGGGGCGCGGGTCGCGGCCCGGCTTTTCCAGCTCTTGCAGAATGTCGGTCACCGTTGGCAGACCGAAGGTTTCGTCGGTGAACTTCTTCGGGTCCAGGCGCTTCAGGAAGCTGGCATCGCCGATCAGCGAACGAATGTCGCGGTCGGTTTCAGCCGCAATACGCTGTACCAGCGGGTAGGCTTCCGGGTGAACGGCAGACGAGTCCAGCGGGTTTTCGCCATTCATGACGCGCAGGAATCCGGCAGCCTGTTCGTAGGTCTTTTCACCCAGACGGCTGACTTTTTTCAGCGCGGCACGGGTCTTGAACGCACCGTTCGCATCGCGGTGGGCAACGATGTTCTGCGCCAGCGTGGTGTTCAGGCCGGAAATACGCGCCAGCAAGGCCACCGAGGCAGTGTTCACGTCGACGCCGACGGCGTTCACGCAGTCTTCGACCACTGCATCCAGGCCACGGGCCAGTTTCAGTTGCGAGACGTCGTGCTGGTACTGGCCGACACCGATGGATTTCGGATCGATCTTCACCAGTTCGGCCAGCGGGTCCTGCAGGCGACGGGCAATGGAGACGGCACCACGGATCGACACGTCCAGGTCCGGGAACTCCTTGGCGGCCAGCTCGGAAGCCGAGTACACCGAAGCACCGGCCTCGGACACCATGACCTTGGTCATTTTCAGTGCTGGATACTTTTTGATCAGTTCAGCGGCCAGCTTGTCGGTTTCGCGGCTGGCGGTGCCGTTGCCGATGGCGATCAGGTCTACCGAATGTTTGGCGCAGAGTGCAGCCAGTACGGCGATGGTCTGATCCCACTGGTTTTTAGGCACGTGAGGGTAAACGGTGGCGTAGTCGAGCAGCTTGCCGGTGGCATCGACCACCGCAACCTTGCAGCCTGTGCGCAGGCCCGGGTCCAGACCCAGCGTGGCACGCGGGCCGGCCGGAGCAGCCAGCAGCAGGTCGTGCAGGTTGTGGGCGAAAACGTTGATTGCTTCGGTTTCCGCGCCGTCGCGCAGTTCGCCCAGCAGGTCGGTTTCCAGATGGCTGTAGAGCTTGACCTTCCAGGTCCAGCGCACGACTTCGGCCAGCCACTTGTCGGCCGGGCGGTTCTGGTTCTGCAGGCCGAAGCGCTCGCCGATCATCAGCTCGCACGGGTGCAGGGTGCCCGGCAGTTCTTCGCCGACTTTCAACGCGGAGCTGAGGAAACCTTCGTTACGGCCACGGAAAATCGCCAGGGCGCGGTGCGACGGCATGCTCTTGAGCGGTTCGTCGTGTTCGAAATAGTCGCGGAACTTGGCGCCTTCCTCTTCCTTTCCAGGCACTACGCGGGCGCTGATCACGGCTTCCTGCATCAGGAAACTGCGCAGTTTGTCCAGCAGGGTGGCGTCTTCGGCGAAGCGCTCCATGAGGATGTACTTGGCGCCTTCCAGAGCAGCCTTCACGTCTGCCACGCCTTTTTCGGCGTCGACAAAGCGTGTGGCTTCGGTTTCCGGGGTCAGGGACGGGTCGTTGAACAGGCCGTCCGCCAACTCGCCCAGGCCCGCTTCAAGGGCGATCTGGCCTTTGGTGCGGCGTTTTTGCTTATAAGGCAGGTACAAGTCTTCGAGGCGGGTCTTGGTGTCGGCAAGATTGATGTCGCGGGCCAGTTCCGGGGTCAGCTTGCCTTGCTCTTCGATGCTGGCCAGGATGCTGACGCGGCGCTCGTTGAGCTCGCGCAGGTAACGCAGGCGCTCTTCCAGATGGCGCAGTTGCGTGTCATCAAGACTGCCGGTCACTTCCTTGCGGTAGCGCGAAATGAAAGGCACGGTCGAGCCTTCATCCAATAGTGCTACGGCCGCTGCGACCTGTTGAGGGCGCACGCCCAGTTCTTCGGCGATGCGGCTATTGATGCTGTCCATAAGACCACCTGGAGTTGTGAGCAAAAAACTGGATTCTGTACAAAAAACTGTCTTGCCTGCCCGTCGCTCGCCAGCCTTGTCACAATACCGGCGAACCGCCATAGTCAGGCACTGCCCGACTTTGAGGGCCGCGCAGTATACCCGCCCAGGTCCAATTATGGGATTGGCCGGATAATGCGAGCGGTTTTGCTCATGTAGAAGCACTCATTTATGTAGGCTCCAGTAAAATCTGCTAACAATGCACACGGTGCGCATCACCGCAGCTACGCCATAATGCGCCCCGAGATCAAAGGAGCATCCGATGAGCAGCACTGCACAAAATGCTGAAGGCGAAAAAATCCTGATCGTCGATGACGATCCGGGGTTGAGCAGCCTGTTAGAGCGCTTTTTCACCAGCAAGGGCTATCGTGCCCGTGCGGTGGCAAACGTCGAACAAATGGACCGTTTACTGTCCCGCGAGGTTTTCAACCTTGTGGTTCTGGACTTGATGTTGCCCGGAGAAGACGGCCTGTCTGCTTGCCGCCGTTTGCGTGCAGCCAACAATCAGGTGCCGATCATCATGCTCACTGCCAAAGGTGATGAGCAGAGCCGTATCAAGGGGCTGGAACTGGGCGCAGACGATTATCTGGCCAAGCCTTTCAACCCGGACGAACTGATGGCCCGCGTCAAGGCGGTCCTGCGTCGTCAGGCCGCGCCGGTGCCCGGTGCGCCCGGCAGCGAAGACGAGTCGGTCAGCTTCGGTGACTACGTATTGTCCCTGGCGACCCGCGAACTCAAGCGTGGCGATGAAGTACACATGCTCACCACCGGTGAATTTGCGGTACTCAAGGCCCTGGTCATGCATGCTCGCGAGCCGCTGACCCGCGACAAGCTGATGAACCTGGCCCGTGGCCGCGAGTGGGATGCGCTGGAACGCTCCATCGACGTGCAGATTTCCCGTCTGCGTCGCCTGATCGAGCCCGATCCGTCCAAGCCGCGTTATATCCAGACAGTCTGGGGCGTGGGTTATGTGTTCGTTCCGGATGGAGCCGGAACTCGCTGACAGGTCACTGACCAGCGCAGAGCACCGAAGTCCTTGCCACTTGCGTCGATAGCCTGAACGGGCTATCGACGTTTTGGTTTTCGCGTTCGTACCATGGACTGGGACACGATCGGCAAATTTGCGAGCCTGGCTCGCCCTGCAAAGTGTATAGCTGCAGTTATGAAGACTCCGCTCTGGTTTCCGCAAAGCTTTTTCTCCCGCACCCTCTGGCTGGTGCTCATTGTCGTGCTGTTTTCCAAGGCGCTGACACTGGTCTATCTGTTGATGAACGAAGACGTACTGGTCGACAGGCAGTACAGCCATGGTGTCGCCCTGACTCTGCGCGCCTATTGGGCGGCGAACGAGAACGATCGTGAAGCGATTGCCGAGGCTGCCGGCCTGATTCGGGTGGTGGGCGGCGGCGTGCCGGAGGGCGAGCAGCACTGGCCTTACAGCGAAATCTATCAGCGTCAGATGCAGGCCGAACTGGGTGCCGACACCGAAGTGCGGCTGCGCGTCCATGCGCCTCCGGCACTCTGGGTCCGCGCTCCGAGCCTCGGGGATGGCTGGCTGAAAGTGCCGCTTTACCCGCATCCGCTTCGTGGCCAGAAGATCTGGAACGTGCTGGGCTGGTTCCTGGCCATCGGCCTGTTGTCCACCGCATCGGCGTGGATTTTCGTGCGACAGCTCAACCAGCCGCTCAAGCGTCTGGTTTTCGCCGCCCGCCAGTTGGGGCAGGGCCGCAGTGTGCGGTTGCCGGTCAGCGATACGCCCAGTGAGATGACCGAGGTTTACCGCGCCTTCAACCAGATGGCCGAAGACGTCGAACAGGCCGGGCAGGAGCGGGAGCTGATGCTGGCGGGTGTATCCCATGACTTGCGTACGCCGTTGACCCGTTTGCGTCTGTCGCTGGAGCTGATGAGCGACGAGAACGAGTTCACCGAAGGCATGGTGCGGGATATCGAGGACATGGACGCCATTCTCGACCAGTTCCTGGCGTTCATCCGCGATGGTCGTGACGAGGAAATCGAAGAAGTCGATCTGAGTGATCTGGTGCTTGAAGTGGTTGCGCCGTTCAATCACCCGGATGAACACATCCGCCTGTGTCTTGAGCCGATTCCGCCTTTCCCGTTGCGCCGGGTTTCCATGAAACGCCTGCTGACCAACCTTATCGGCAATGCCATGCACCACGCTGGCAACGGTATCGAGGTGGCGGCTTATGTGTCCGGCGATACCAGCGCGCCTTATGTGGTGCTAAGCGTGCTGGACCGTGGCGCGGGTATCGATCCCTCCGAGCTGGACATCATCTTCAACCCGTTCATTCGTGGCGACCGTGCCCGTAGCGGTAAAGGCACCGGCCTGGGGTTGGCTATCGTCAAGCGCATCGCCGCCATGCATGGCGGCAATGTCGAGTTGAGAAACCGTTCCGGTGGTGGCCTTGAAGCAAGAGTGCGCTTGCCGCTGGGCTTGATGCTGCCCAGGGATGCTGTCTGACCTGTTGTAGGAGCGAATTCATTCGCGAGACGTCATTGAGGCCGATACATTTTCTTCGGATGTACAGGCCTCTCGCGAATGAATTCGCTCCCGTAAGAGTTCTCAGGCAAAACCGTGCTGGCGCCAGGCCTCATAAACGGCGACGGCAACGGTGTTGGACAGGTTCAGGCTGCGGCAGCCTTCGCGCATGGGCAGGCGCAATCTTTGTTCGGTGCTCAGCGAGTCGAGAATATCGGCTGGCAGGCCCCGACTTTCCGGGCCGAACAGAAAGGCATCACCCTTCTCGAAGCTGACGTCGTGAAACGGGCGAGAGCCTTTGGTCGTAAAGGCGAACAGCCGCGGGTTGCCGATCTTTTCCAGGCACGTGGGCAGGTCGGCATGGGTTTGCAGCGTGGCATACTCGTGATAATCGAGGCCGGCCCTGCGCAGGCGCTTGTCGTCCAGCTCAAAGCCCAGGGGCTCGATCAAATGCAGGGTGCAGCCACTGTTGGCGCATAGCCTGATCACATTGCCGGTATTCGGCGGAATTTCTGGTTGAAAAAGGATGACGTGAAACATGCACGGCTCCGAACGAAAGGACGGGATGCATTCTACCCCCGAAGAGGACCCCAGGCCGAAGCTCTGGCCAAGAGTTCTTGGTTCGATGGCAATTGTCGGCTTTACCATCGGGATGATCATTGGTCGTCTGCAGCAACCTGCGCCTCTGGAACTGGAGCAGATCGAAGAGTTGCCCACAGGTCTGGCGCTCTGGTTCAACGAACAGCCGCAGGTTCAGGGCGATCATGTCGACGGGACGGTTGTCCTGCGTTTCGAGTCCTGGGGACGGCCATGGAATGGTCAGCTGCGCATCGACAACAAGGTTGCGCGCTGGAAGCTGGAGCGAAGCGGGAAGGAGTTGGTGCTGACGCTGCTGGCGGCCCGTCCTCTGCATGGCGACTGGCGCGCTGCAGAAGTGGACGGGCGCTGGAGACTTGAGGTCAGTCTCCGGGAGGAATAAAAGAGGGGAATCCCCGGCCTGCCTGTACCAAGGTCCCCAAAACTGGTGATGTATAACCTAATGCAGGGTGCGTGCCAGTTTTGAGAATTCTTTTGTCCTGTCCTTGTTTCCTGCCTCAAACCCTTGTGCGAAAGGGCTTTTGAGGAAGTGCAGGACGCTTTTCGATTCAGGCGAGGGGATTTTCTCGGCAATATTCCGGTTTCAATAAGGCACCAAAATGGTGCCTTGCATGAAGTTTGTGCGCTAATTGCGGCGTTCTTCAGTGATTCTGGCCATGCCAGGGCACCAGTTTGCGTTGCAGTGCGCGAAGGCCGAGTTCCATGGCGAAAGCGATCACGGCAATCACCAGAATCCCCAGGATCACAATGTCCGTCACCAGAAACTGCGCGGCTGATTGCACCATGAAGCCAAGCCCGCTGGTGGCTGCAATAAGTTCGGCCGCCACCAGTGTCGACCATCCCACACCGAGCCCGATTCGTATGCCGGTCAGAATGTCCGGCAAGGCGCTGGGCAGGATCACATGGCGGATCAGTTGCCAGCGGGTGGCGCCCAGGGATTGTGCGGCTCGCAGTTTGGCTGGATCCACGGTACGTACGCCGGTTGCGGTGGCAATGGCGATGGGCGCGAAAATGGCCAGATAGATCAGCAAGACCTTGGAAAACTCGCCGATGCCGCACCAGATGACGATCAGCGGCAGATAAGCCAGCGGTGGAATAGGGCGATAGAACTCGATCAGCGGATCGAAAATGCCTCGGGCGATACGGTTATGGCCAATGGCGATACCCACCGGGATGGCACTGAGAATGGCGGCTCCCAATGCCAGGCCGATCCGTTGCAGGCTGGCACCCAGATGCTGCCAGAGGTTTGAGTCCATATAGCCGGTGGTCAGCAGCAGCCAGCCTTTCTGGAGAACGTCTGAGGGTGGCGGCAGGAACAGCGGTTCGATCCACTGCGCAGCGGTCACCACCCACCACAGGCCCAGCAAGACCGACAGCGTCAGGACACTGATGGCGCGGGTGCTCAGCTTCAATTGCAGTGGTGTTTTCTTTGTGTCGGTCTTGGCCGGACTTTCCAGTTCATAGCTGCTCATGCGCGCTGCTCCCGTGCGAGGTTACGCTGGGAAAAGACGCTGGCCAGTACGTGTTCGCGGGTTTCGATAAAGCGTGGATCGGACTTGATCGCTCGTGCCGACTCACCGGCGCTGTAGCGTTGTCCGAAGTCCAGTTGCAGGCGTTCGGCAATATGGCCGGGATTGGGGGCCAGCAGGATCAGGTCGGTGGCCAGAAACACCGCCTCTTCAATGTCATGGGTAATCAGGAACACCGGTTTGGCGGTGCGTCTCCAGACTTGCAGCAAGAGTTCCTGCATCTGTTCGCGAGTGAAGGCGTCCAGGGCACCGAAGGGTTCGTCCATCAATAAAACCCGTGGGTTGGCCGCCAGAGCACGGGCCAGGCCGACACGCTGTTTCTGTCCGCCCGACAGTTGCCAGATTCGGCGCTGCTCGAAACCGGCCAGGTCCACCAGGGCCAGCATTTCCCGTGCTTTCGCTTCACGCTCCGGGCGCGGGACGCCTGCCAGTTCCAGGCCGAAGGCCACATTGGCCAGCACATCCTGCCAAGGCAGCAGCGCATCGTCCTGAAACACCACGCCGCGCTCTGCACTCGGGCCTTCAACAGCAATGCCGTCGAGGGTGATACGCCCGGCGCTGGGCTGGACGAAGCCTGCGATCAGATTGAGCAATGAGGTTTTGCCACTGCCGGACGGGCCAAGGGCAACCAGCAATTGCTGCGGCCCCAGGCTCAGGTTGATATCCGCCAGCACAGGCTCTGCCGCGCCGGGGTACTGTGCGCTTATACGCTCCAGTTGCAATAGAGCCATGGCTGTTGCCTCATTCTCGATCAGGTGGATTATTGGGGAATGAACTTGGCGCTGGTGTAGGCCGAGTAATCAGGCAGTACCGCATCGACCTTGCCCTGTTCCTTCAGGAAGGCAGCGGTCTTGGTGATGGCCTCGATGGTCGGTGCGCCCAGCAGTGCTTTCTGGTCTGTGGCCAATGGATAGACGTTGCCTTCCAGCAGCGCCGGAATATCCGTCGTCTTCGCACCGGACAGCTTGCTCAGCTTTTCGATATTGCTGGCATTGGCGATCCAGGCATTCGGGTCCTGGCGGTAGCTGGCGTAGGCATCGAGCGTCACCTTGGCGAAGGCGCTGACCAGTTGCGGGTTCTTGGCCGCGAAGTCCTTGCGCACGATCCAGGCATCAAATGTCGGCGCACCGACCTTGGCCAGTTCGCCGGAGGTGATCAGCACCTTGCCGGTTTCCTTGGCCACGCCCAGCGCCGGGTCCCAGACGTAAGTGGCGTCGATATCGCCGCGCTTCCAGGCGGCAGCAATGGCGGGCGGTGCCAGGTTCACAATCGTGACCTTGGCCGGATCGATGTTCCAGTGCTTGAGCGCGGCCAGCAGGCTGTAGTGGCCTGTGGAAACGAACGGCACGGCGACTTTCTTGCCGATCAGATCTTGCGGCGTATTGATGCCTGAGCCGTTACGGGCGACCAGTGCTTCTGCGGCGCCGATCTGGGTGGCGATCAGAAAGGTTTCCACCGGCAGTTTGCGGGTGGCTGCGGCGGTCAGTGGGCTTGAGCCGAGATAGCCGATCTGTACATCGCCCGACGCGATGGCGGTGATGACGTCTGCACCGTTCTCGAACTTGCGCCATTCGATCTTCGAATTTGTGGCTTTCTCATAGGCGTTGTCAGCCTGAGCGACCTTGGCGGGATCGACGGTGGTCTGGTAAGCGACAGTGAAGTCGGCGGCCTGAGTCAGGAAAGAAGCGCCTGTCAGCGACAAGGCCGCCAGAAGGCGCAGGGAGAAGTGCAGTTTCATGGTGATGCTCCGAATCAGGCGGGCCGGGGACTGGCTGATTGCGGAGCGTAAATGATCTAAGAATTTTGAAATAAATAACTTTTTTGAATTAGCTTATGAGCCGAAAACGAGACTGCCGTAGGAGCGAATCGGGCGGCGCTCCGCTCATTCGCGAAATGCATCGCGAATAAATTCGCTCCTACACAGATTGCGCATTACGCCTTCAAGGCTTCCACACCTGTACATCCTTGGCGTCCACCGCCTTGGGCAGCAACCCCGCTGCCAGAAACGCATCGGCAATGCTCTGTTGCTCGTCGAGCTGATTGGCTTGCACAGCCTGCACTTCATAACTGCGACGCCCATTGGCCGCTTCGACGGTCGCGATATCCAGATTGCCCCACAGCGGGCTCAGGATTTTTGCGGCTTCTTTCGGGTGAGCTTTGACCCATTCGCCGGTTTTCTTGAGCTCGGCGAACACCACCTTGAGCACTTCCGGGTGACTGTTGGCGTAAGGCGTGGTGGTCAGGTAATAGCGCTTGTAGCTGGCCAGATCGGTTCCGTCGGCCAGGGTGCGCGTAGGCAACTGGCGCTGGACGCTGCTCAGGAAGGGTTCCCAGGTGACCCAGGCGTCCACCTTGCCGTTCTCGAAGGCGGCGCGGCCATCGGCGGGTGTGAGGTAAGCGGGGTCGATATCGGTGAACTTCAGGCCAGCCTTGTTCAAGGCGGCAATCAACAGATAGTGGCTGCCCGCGGCTTTGGTGACTGCGATTTTCCTGCCCTTGAGATCGGCCAGGGTTTTGAACGCCGAATCGTTGCGCACCACAATCGCCTGGGCCGACGGAGAAGAGGCTTCCTGAGCGAAATAGGTGAGCCGTGCGCCTGCCGCCTGAGCAAAGACCGGAACCGTATCGGCGACATCGGCGCTCAGATCGACATTGCCCACGTTGAGGGATTCGAGCAAAGGCAAGCCGCTGGGAAATTCATGCCACGACACCGAAATGCCCTTTTTGTTCAGCTCACGCTCCAGCGTACCCTGGCTTTTGAGCACTGAAATGAGCGTTGAGGACTTCTGAAAACCGATTCGCAAAGTTTCTTTTGCGTCTGCTGGCATGGAAAGTGTCAAGGTGGTGGCAATTGTCACAATTGCTGCTAGTTGTTTACTAAGTGAATGTTTTAAAAGGGTTTTTATCTTCATTTCGTGTGCTTTCCGGTTGGGATTTCGTGACTGGAGAGTCGAGATCCGGTTGTCCGGTAGCTGAAAACTAAACGATCTGACGAATGGTCGAAAAATATTTTTTGGGAATTAGCTTATTTGATGGATACACTCCTTGGCGTCGAGGTTGACATGTGTTGTGACATATATCAAAACGGTCTAAAAGCGTTACGAATAATTGCTTTTGGATTGGTCAGATTTTCACTACCTTGCACCAGTGACAACGCGGTCTAGTCATTTGAGTCTCGAGGCGCACAGTCACCATTGACCTCTGGTCGGGCCTGTCGCTTAACGCGAATACATGGGTCAGAGCCTTGCTCGGCACCATGGATTAAAAAAATTAGATTCACGAGGAGCGTAGCAATGAAGAAGTCCACACTGGCCCTGGCCGTAACCTTTGGTGTATTGGCCCAGCAGGCCGGCGCAGCAGGTTTCATTGAAGACAGCAAGGCGTCCGTTAGTTCTCGTACCCTGTATTTCAATAACGACTTCCGTGAAGGCGTTCGTGCTAACGACCAGCGCGAAACCGCTACCGGTCTGAAGTTCGATTACACCTCTGGTTTCACCCAAGGTACTGTAGGTTTCGGCCTCGATGCTCAAGCAGTCGTGGGTGTTCATCTGGGCGGTGGTATCCAGCACCACACCAATGCTACCGGCAACACTGTCGTACCAACCGACACTAACGGTTCTTCTGTCAGCGACTGGAGCCGCGTTGGTGCCAACGTCAAGGCTCGCTTCTCCAAGACAGAGCTGAAAGTTGGTAATGCTCTGGCTCCTAACCTCCCCATCCTTGTGAGCAACGATGGTCGCCTGCTGCCGCAAGCCTTTCAAGGTGGCATCCTGACCTCCAAAGATCTGGATGGTGTGACTTTCACAGCAGGTCAACTGACTCGCAGTATCGGTCGTGCATCGAGCAACTGGACTGACCTGTCGGTTAACGGTTCCTCCGTAGGCAGTGATGCATTCCGTTTTGCGGGTGCTGACTGGAAGGTCACTAAAGACCTGACTCTGCAGTACTACTTCGCCAATCTGGAAGATTTCTACAACCAACACTTCTTGGGCCTGGTACACGTTTACCCAATTTCTGAAGATCAGTCTTTCAAGACTGACCTGCGTTACTTCAACAGCAGTTCCGATGGCAAAAACGGCAACCTCACTGGTCGTAACGAAGGCTACATTTTCAACAACAACAGTGGATACGCCAAGACAGCAGGCGAAGTCGACAACCAAACATGGTCTGCCATGTTTACCTACACCTTGGGTGGTCATGCATTCTTGGTCGGTCACCAACAAGTGGGTGACGATGGCGGTTTCGTCAGCCTGAACCAGGGCAGCGTTCGTGATGGTCGCGGCCGTCTAGAAGGTAACGGTGGTGCAAGCTTCTACCTGTTCACTGACTCGATGATCAACGGCTTTACCCGTGCTGGTGAAAACACCACTTTCGGTCAGTACTCTTATGACTTCGCTAAAGTGGGCATTCCTGGTCTGAAGGCTGCGGTTGCTTATCTGCGTGGCCAAGACATCAAAGGTGCTGCAAACGGTACTAACACCTCTGCTGTGGGCCATGAGTACTCCGAGTGGGAACGCGACATGCGTATCGACTACGTGATCCAGAGCGGTCCGTTGAAAGGCTTCGGCACTACTGTGCGTCACGGTACCTACCGTGCAGATGATGGTCTGAACAACTCCAGCAACGCCGACCAGACTCGTCTGATCTTCAACTACACCTACGCCTTCAAATAAGCCATTTGGCGTCTGTGTAGAGCAACACAAAAAAGGTCCTGATTGTTCAGGACCTTTTTTTATACCCTGCAAATCCTTCCCCTCAGCAACTGTCTCCCTGACTGTTGCAAGGCAGAACTTCCGAGGCCCGCCACTCCTTGATGAGCTGACGGCGGCTGCCTGTGTAGCGTTCGGTCAGTATGCGGGCGCTGGTGATGTCGCCCATATCGATCATCCGGAACTTGCTGTCCATCTCGCACCAGGCGCTGATGAAGCGTTTTCCGTCGATAAACCCCAGCATGATCGGCCATATGACCTGTTCTTCCAGTTCGACATGCTCTATCGCCAGTGTGATGCGGAGCTTGTATTGATCGCGCATGGCGCGGCGGATCTCGCTCAGGTCGATGGGCAGGACGTTGTTGGCGGGGCGGGCGATGTAAAAGGTCTCATCTTCCAGGGACGGACGCATGTCCATGGGAAGGACGGCGTTGATCTTGGCCAGTGCGTTCTCGACCGCGAGGGCCAGTTTGATATCCGTCTGGCGGCTGACCCACAGTGCGCCGATGACCAGCGCCTGGATTTCTTCCTCGGTGAAAGACAGGGGCGGTAAAAGAAAGCCTGGCTTGAGGACATACCCAAGGCCGGGCGCGGCATCGATGTCGGCGCCCATGCCCTGTAGCGTGGCCACGTCTCGACGGATAGTGCGCAGCGAAACGCCCAGCTCGGTAGCCAGCGTTTCACCTGACACGGTTCTGCGATGCCGGCGAAGCACTTGCATGAGCTCAAAGAGTCGATGACTTCTTGCCATTAATGCTCCATGGCTACGATGCCTTTTCCGCCAGGCTTGAGCCCGTGCTCAAGGTCCCGGATGAGCTGGATTGCGCCACTCAACGGAACGGTTGTGCCTACTGGAATCCTGAGGCGGCCCGCACTGGCGGCCTCGGCCAGCCTGTCCAGAATATCACCGCGCGGCGAGCCGACAATGGGTTTGAGCCGACGATCAAAGACAGCCCTCATGAACTTGCCCGGCCCTGGATTCAAGTCCAGAAACACGCCTTTCGGGCGAAGCATGGCGATACCGGCGGATACGGAGAGCGTGGCAGCCGTGTCATAAACGATGTCAAATCGCTGATTGAGTGTTGAAAGCTTCAGGGTGCGGTAGTCGTAAACGGTCTGCACGCCAAGTGATTGTGCGTGTTCGATGTCCTGAGCGCTGCAACTTCCAGAGACACTGGCACCCAGCAGTCGTGCGATCTGCACAGCGGCCTGGCCGACCGCTCCGCAGCAGCCGTTGATGAACACATGTTGGCCTGCACACAGCCGGCCCTTGTCCACCAGTCCGTTCCATGCAGTCACGCCCGGCGTACCCAGGCAAGCCGCATCCTCGAAGGAAACGTTGTCCGGCTTTTTGGCCAGAAAGCTTTCTTTTGTAACCACGGCTTCAGCGAGGGCACCGCTTTCCTTGAAGCGCGCCAGACCGAACACGGCATCGCCCGCCTTGAACCGTGTGACGCCCGGTCCTGCAGAGATAACCGTGCCTGAAAAGTCCATGCCCATTGCTCGAGGGAAGGCCCGGCCTGTGATGATCTTCATCTGCCCGGCGCGCAGTTTCCAGTCGATAGGGTTGATGGCCGCGAATCTGACCCGCACGGCCACTTCTCCCTTGTCGGGTGTGGGCAGCACGAAATCCTCGATCTGCATCACCTGCGGACCACCGTACTTGCGATATTGAATGCGTTTCATGATGCGTTCCCCGAGCCGTGCTTGCGATAGAGTCAACGGGGCAACACTACCGGGGCACGTGGACAGTTTTTGGCACCATTAAAAGCCACACGCATTGAAACTCACGTCACATGCACGGCAATAGCGTTGTCGGCATGCTCAAGACAGGTCTGGCGAAAGGCATGCCCGTTACAATGCCGGCAATTGCCTGATCGGCCAGTTTGTCGAGGGGCATCGCCGGTGGGCTTTTTGCATCGATACCGTCCTGAACATCGTGCAGCAAGGGAGTATCGGTACCGGGCGGGGCGATTTCGACCATTCGCAACGAGCCTCCAGTGATCAGGCCGGGCGCGGAGTCACGGGATAAATTTCCAATCTGTTACAAACAGGTACAAATTTTAAAAAATTGGCTAAAGGAAGATTTCTCTGTGCCGATAGCTCGCGGATAAGCACATCGAATGCCTCAGAGTGGAGCCACAATGAAAATCTCTTCTTCCGACCTCACGTCTCCTGTGCAAATGCCTGTCGTGAGCACACCGCCGGAGGTCGTGACGGATGTGGCAGCCAGTTCCAGCAAGGCACCCGCCAAGATTGAGGTCACGATTTCAATGGAGGGCCAGGCCAGGCTCAAAAGTGAGAAATCGGACGCTGATAAATATGCGGACATAGACCAGGCTCCGCTGCCGGACAGCATCAAGGAAGTCCTGAAGAATATCCGCAAGCTGCAAGAAAAAATCGAACAGAAGCTCAAGGAGTTGTCTGAACTTGTCGGCGATAAAACCTTGTCTGAAGAGGAACTCAAGAGGCGTCGGGATGCATTGACGACTGAGCTGAGAAGCATGCAGTCAGCCATGAGCCAGGCGACCAACGCACTGAATAATGCAATGAGTTCGCGCAATATGGACCTTAAAAGCCGAGATCTGGCCAAAGGCCTGATCGGCATGAAATAGGTAGTCCAGGCCGGTCATTTGAAAAGGAACCCCGCTACGGCGGGGTTCTTTTTGCCTGCAATTCAATATTCCTTTCAGGTCTAACCAAATCGATATCCATTCTTTTTAATTTGTTAGAAGGCGGTGCACAGTAGGCTCATAACTCAACGAACACCCGACCGAACAAGGAGCAACACCATGACACTGCGACTTGGCGATATCGCCCCTGACTTTGAACAGGACTCCAGTGAAGGCCGCATCCGTTTCCATGAATGGCTGGGCAATAGCTGGGGTGTGTTGTTTTCCCACCCGGCGGATTTCACGCCGGTCTGCACCACCGAGTTGGGTTTCACTGCCAAATTGAAGGACGAGTTCGCCAAGCGCGGCGTCAAGGCCATTGCGTTGTCGGTGGACCCCGTCGATTCTCACGTCAAATGGATCGATGACATCAACACCACGCAAAACACTCTGGTCAATTTTCCGATCCTGGCCGATGCCGATCGCAAGGTTTCCGATCTGTACGACCTGATCCACCCCAATGCCAGCGACACGCTGACTGTGCGCTCTCTGTTCGTGATCGATCCGAACAAGAAAGTGCGACTGACCATCACCTATCCCGCCAGTACCGGGCGCAACTTCAACGAGATCCTGCGGGTCATCGACTCTCTGCAATTGACCGACAACTACAAGGTCGCCACGCCAGCCAACTGGGTGGATGGCGATGATGTCGTGATCGTGCCGTCCATCAAGGACGAAGCCGAGATCAAGGAGCGTTTCCCGAAAGGCTACAAGGCCGTCACGCCTTACCTGCGTCTGACGCCGCAGCCGAACCGCTGATTTACCGATTCATCGAGTGGGGTTATTCGGGCCGATTTATCGGCCCTTTTTTATGGGCGGGAAAGTCATAAATTCACATATTCATTTGGGGAATAACCAAATGAAAAAATGAGATTTATGGATATAAAAAACTGCTGTTAATGTCACTCCATCGCGGCGGTTTTCGCCTCATGAATACTCATATCCAGCAAAGGAGCGCCCCATGCGCACTCTCATCTTGCGTCGAGGCCTGGCCGCTCTGTTTACCGCAGCAGTCGCTTTGGGAGCCATCACCCAGGCTCAGGCTGAAGACCTTCGTATCGGTTATCAGAAGTACGGCACCCTGGTGGTGCTCAAAGCCAAAGGCTCTCTTGAGAAGCGTCTGGCCGAGCAGGGCGTGAAAGTGCAGTGGACCGAATTTCCGGGCGGCCCTCAGTTGCTGGAAGGACTGAATGTCGGCTCCATCGATTTTGGCGTGACGGGCGAGACGCCTCCGGTCTTCGCTCAGGCTGCCGGCGCGGACCTGCTCTACGTGGCTTATGAGCCGCCAGCGCCTACCAGCGAGGCGATTTTGGTGCCCAAGGATTCACCGATCACCTCGGTCAAGGACCTCAAGGGCAAGAAAGTCGCCCTCAACAAGGGCTCCAACGTTCACTACCTGCTGGTGCGCGCACTGGAAGATGCCGGTTTGAAATACACCGATATCCAGACCGTGTTCCTGCCGCCTGCCGATGCGCGTGCCGCTTTCGAGCGTGGCAGTGTCGATGCCTGGGTCATCTGGGACCCTTACCAGGCTGCGGCCGAACAGCAATTGCAGGCGCGGACTCTGAGAGACGGCACCGGCATCGCGGATAACCATCAGTTCTATCTGGCCACCAAGCCTTATGCCCAGAAGAACCCGAAAGTGATCGAGGCCCTTATCGAAGAGGTGCGTGCAGTAGGCGAGTGGTCCCAGGCTCACCCTGAAGAAGTGACCAAACAGGTTGCGCCACTGCTGGGCCTGCCTGCCGACATCACCCTGACCTCGGTGAAGCGCCAGGGCTACGGCGCCCTGTTCATCACGCCTCAGGTCGTCGATGCCCAGCAGAAAATCGCTGACACCTTTTACCAGCTCAAGCTGATTCCCAAGCCACTGCGCATTGCCGACGTGATCTGGACACCTCCCGCTGCTGTAGCGAAAGCACAGTGATTGGCAGGCCCTTCGAGGAGACAACTCCATGAGCCTTAGTGCTTCGCAACGAACCCTTCACAGACTGGCGCCCTGGGCACTTCCAGTCTTGCTGCTGGCGGTCTGGCAACTGTCAGTCAGCGCCGGCTGGCTGTCTACGCGTATTCTGCCTGCGCCAAGCGCGGTGATAGAGGCTGGCGTCAATCTGATTGCCAGCGGCGAAATCTGGACCCACCTGGCGATCAGTGGCTGGCGTGCCGGTATCGGTTTTGCCATTGGTGGCGGTATCGGTCTGGTGCTGGGCTTTATTACCGGCCTGACCAAATGGGGCGAGCGCCTGCTGGACAGCTCGGTGCAGATGATCCGTAACGTGCCGCACCTGGCGCTGATTCCATTGGTCATCCTGTGGTTCGGCATCGATGAAACCGCGAAGATTTTCCTGGTCGCGCTGGGCACTCTGTTCCCGATCTACCTGAACACCTATCACGGTATTCGTAACATTGACCCTGCGCTGGTGGAAATGTCCCGCAGCTACGGTCTGTCAGGCTTCAGCCTGTTCCGTCACGTGATCCTGCCGGGTGCCATGCCTTCGATTCTGGTAGGTGTACGCTTCGCCCTGGGCTTCATGTGGTTGACCCTGATCGTGGCCGAAACCATCTCGGCCAGCTCCGGCATCGGTTATCTGGCCATGAATGCCCGTGAATTCCTGCAAACCGACGTCGTGGTTCTGGCAATCGTGCTGTATGCCGTGCTCGGCAAGCTGGCCGATCTGGCGGCGCGAGCTCTGGAGCGTGTATGCCTGCGCTGGCATCCGGCCTATCAAGTCAGTAAAGGCGGTGCAGCATGACGAGTCTGAAACAACAACCTCCGCATCTGCTGCGTGGTATCCCGCTGGCGATTCAGGACCTGAAGAAAGCCTTCGGTTCCCGTCTCGTACTCAAGGACATCGATCTGCACATTCCGGCCGGTCAGTTCGTGGCCGTGGTGGGTCGCAGCGGTTGCGGCAAGAGCACCCTGCTGCGCCTGCTGGCCGGTCTGGACAAGCCTACCGAAGGTCAGTTGCTGGCCGGTTCCGCTTCTCTGGCCGATGCTCGGGAAGACACTCGCCTGATGTTCCAGGAAGCGCGTCTGTTGCCCTGGAAAAAGATCATCGACAACGTGGGCCTTGGCCTGAGCGGTGACTGGCGTCCCCAGGCGCTTGAGGCGCTGGAAGCGGTCGGTCTGGCCGAGCGTGCCAATGAATGGCCGGCAGCGTTGTCCGGCGGCCAGAAGCAGCGGGTTGCCCTGGCGCGGGCGCTGATCCACAAGCCGCGCCTGCTGTTGCTCGATGAGCCGCTGGGCGCGCTGGATGCCTTGACTCGTATTGAAATGCAGCAACTGATCGAAAGTCTGTGGCGCAAGCATGGCTTCACGGTCCTGCTGGTGACTCACGATGTCAGCGAGGCCGTGGCCATTGCCGATCGGGTGATCCTGATCGAAGAAGGCAGCATCGGGCTCGACCTTGTGGTCGACCTGCCGCGCCCTCGGGCGCGTGGCTCTCATCGTCTGGCTGCGCTGGAAACCGAAGTGCTCAACCGCGTGCTGTCCCTGCCCGGATCGCCGCCTGAACCCGAACCCTCTTCACCGTTGCCCACGCAGTTGCGTTGGGCCAATTAACCCCGATCCCACAAAAGGAAGGCATACCATGACTATCAAAGCGATTAACGTGCGCAACCAGTTCAAAGGCACCATCAAGGAAATCGTCCAGGGTGACGTGCTGTCCGAAATCGACGTACAGACCGCTTCCGGCATCGTGACGTCGGTCATCACCACCCGCTCGGTAAAAGAGCTGGAACTGGCCGTGGGCAGCGAAGTGATTGCATTCGTGAAGTCCACCGAGGTGTCGATCGCTAAGCTGTGATCTTTAGTGATACCCGACCCCGGACGGTGCAGACCCTCCGGGGTTTTTTACATCCGGATCAAAGAGGCTGGGGACGTTTTGGCAGGAAGGGCGGCAGGTACAGCCCCAGATAGGCGTCAAACACCCGCATGCCTTCTTCGGCCATGCGCGGGGAGATCTCGTCGTGCAGTTGCACCGAGCGGGCGTAGACCCGGTCGCCCAGCTCCATCGCCAGCGCGAATACGTCCACATCGTCCGGCAGTGTCGGCACCGGGAAGTGGCGGTTGAACACCTCAAGCATCAGGTGGCCCAGCTCGATGTCGTGCTGGCGGTCGGCCTGATTGATTTCGGTCAGCCCGTGCTGGGCAAGGATCAACTGACGTGCCGCGGCATCGGCGTTGTAGATACTCAGCATGCGCAGTTCCACCAGACGTGACAGGTCGCGCCAATCCTTGAGCTGGTCATGATCGATGGGTGCCTGCAGCGATGCCCGGAAGGCCGCATGAATATCGGCGGTCAGGGCTTCCAGCAGCGCCGGGACGCTGGCGAAGAAGTGGTAGACCGAGGAGGGCGGTATTTCCGCGCGTTCTGCCACGCTGTAGATCGACAGGCTGGCCACTCCTTCTGCTGCGAGCAGGGTGCGTGCAGCATCGAGAATCGAGTCGATTCGGGCCTGGCTGCGTGCTCGGGGTTTGCGAGGAGGGGTGGTGCGGGTCATGGGTTGATCTCAGGGGGGCGGCGGGGCAGCGGCATTGTACAGTGGCGCCTGTTTCAAGGTCTTCGCGAATAAATACGTGCCTTCAGGGAAAAGCCCTGTGAGGGCGAATTTATTCGCGAATAAAAACAAAAACGCCGCACGGCCCGAAGGCTTGCGGCGTTCTGTGCAGCGGCCTTGATCAGACCGTATGCAGGTACCAGTTGTACTCGAGGTCAGAGATGGAGTGTTCGAACTCCTCCAGCTCACTCTCTTTACAGGCCACAAAGATATCGATGTATTTCGGATCGATGTACTTGGCCATGACTTCGCTGTCGTCCAGTTCGCGCAGTGCGTCGCGCAGGTTGTTCGGCAGGCTTTGCTCGTGCTGCTCGTAGGAGTTGCCTTCCACCGGAGCGCCCGGCTCGACCTTGTTGGTCAGGCCGTGATGCACGCCTGCCAGCACCGAAGCCATCACCAGATACGGGTTGGCATCGGCACCGGCAACCCGGTGTTCGATACGCACGGCATCGGCCGAACCGGTTGGCACACGCAGCGCAACGGTGCGGTTGTCCAGGCCCCAGGTCGGAGAGTTGGGCACGTAGAACTGAGCACCGAACCGGCGGTACGAGTTGACGTTCGGGCAAAGGAACGCCATTTGTGCCGGCAGGGTCTCGAGCACACCGCCGATCGCATGACGTAATGCGGCGTTCTGCTCGGGATCCTCGCTGGTGAAGATGTTCTTGCCATCGCGATCCAGGATCGAGATGTGGACGTGCAGACCATTACCTGCCTGACCCGGATAGGGCTTGGCCATGAAGGTCGTGTCCATTTCGTGGTCGTAGGCGATGTTCTTGATCAGACGCTTGAGCAGAACTGCGTAATCGCAGGCCCTGATCGGATCGGCCACGTGGTGCAGGTTCACCTCGAACTGGGCCGGGGCGCTTTCCTTGACGATGGCGTCGGCCGGGATGCCTTGCTCTTTTGCACCTTCCAGAATGTCCTGGAGGCAGTCGACATATTCGTCGAGATCGTCGATCAGGTAGACCTGTGTCGAGTGCGGGCGCTTGCCCGAGATCGGCGAGCGTGGCGGTTGCGGGCGGCCGTTCACGTTCTCCTGGTCGATCAGGTAGAACTCCAGCTCGAATGCCGCGCAGATGGTCAGGCCCATGTCATCGAACTTGCTCACTACCTGACGCAGTACTTCACGCGGGTCGGCGAAGAAGGGCTCGCCTTCGAGTTCGTGCATGGTCATCAGCAGTTGGGCCGTAGGGCGCTTCTGCCAGGGCTCGTTGCACAGGGTATCGGGGATTGGATAACAGATCCGGTCGGCATCGCCGATATCCAGACCCAGGCCGGTGCTTTCCACCGTGGAGCCATTGATATCCAGGGCAAATAGAGAGGCAGGCAGGTTGATGCCCTTCTCGTAAACCTTGTGGAGGCTGGTGCGTTCTATGCGTTTGCCACGCACCACACCATTCATATCTGCAATCAGAAGGTCAACGTACAGAACCTCAGGATGTTCCTTAAGGAACGCGTTCGCTTCGTTGAGCTGAACGGCACGCGGGGGTACCGACATGATGCAACACCTTTGTTGTTAAAAATATCAATCATCGAGCATTACGGGTTTCAGTCAATCCGAAAGCCATGATGAAGTCAATAGAGCCATTTGTTGCCCTAAAACTGCGCCATACAGCCTTTTTTGCCGCTATTTGGGGCGCGTATTCCTTGTTTCGAGCAGCGCTGAGCCTGGATCGGGAGGGCTCGTATTCTATTTTTATCGGGGCGTTGTATAAAAAAATGAACAAGGCTAAGCTCGATTGCAGCCCACAGAGCAATAAAACCGGGGTTTCAATGCCTTGCCTTCCCTTGATCGACTCCATTCCCGGCGCAGGACAGAGCGGTCATCATGCCCGCTCTATCAATGTCTTCAACGGCCTGTCGTCGAATCCTGCAAGACTCTGTGTGCGACCCTACAGCAGTGCAATGAGTTCCAGCCATACTGGACATCGGCTCTGCGCTACAGCAACTTTTCATATCGAACAGTATCACTATAGCGGCATGACCGGCGTTACAGATGTTACTCATGTCTGCAAACAGGCAGATGCCACCTTACCGCTTATTCGTGCCTGCCGAAACGAGTTGTACAACGTGACGCCGATGCGTCGGAAAAACGCCTGATCGCGATCAGGACACGACAACCCCTGAGGTATTTATGAGTACCAACCTCGACCAGCTCACCGATTGGTTGAAAGAACACAAGATCACCGAAGTCGAATGCATGATGTCCGACCTCACCGGGATCACCCGCGGCAAGATCTCGCCGACCAACAAGTTCATTGCCGAAAAGGGCATGCGTCTGCCTGAAAGCGTGCTGCTGCAGACGGTGACCGGCGACTATGTAGAAGACGATATCTACTACGAACTGCTGGACCCGGCCGACATCGACATGATCTGCCGCCCCGACCAGAACGCGGTGTATCTGGTGCCCTGGGCCATCGAGCCCACTGCGCAGGTCATTCATGACACCTACGACAAGCAGGGCAACCCCATCGAGCTGTCGCCTCGCAATGTCCTGAAGAAAGTCCTCAAGCTCTATGCCGATCAGGGCTGGCAACCGATTGTTGCGCCGGAGATGGAGTTCTACCTGACCAAGCGCAGCGATGACCCGGATTATCCGTTGCAGCCTCCTGTCGGTCGCTCCGGGCGTCCTGAAACCGGGCGTCAGTCGTTCTCCATCGAAGCCGCCAACGAATTCGACCCGCTGTTCGAAGATGTCTACGACTGGTGCGAGCTGCAGAACCTGGATCTGGACACCTTGATCCACGAAGACGGCACGGCGCAGATGGAAATCAACTTCCGTCATGGCGATGCCTTGTCCCTGGCCGACCAGATTCTGGTGTTCAAGCGCACCATGCGCGAAGCTGCGCTCAAGCATGATGTGGCGGCCACCTTCATGGCCAAGCCGATGACCGGCGAGCCGGGCAGTGCGATGCACCTGCACCAGAGCATCATCGACATCAAGACCGGTAAAAACATCTTTTCCAATGATGACGGGACCATGAGCCAGCTGTTTCTGAACCACGTCGGTGGCCTTCAGAAGCTTATCCCCGAGCTGTTGCCGCTGTTTGCGCCCAACGTCAACTCGTTCCGCCGCTTCCTGCCGGACACCTCGGCACCGGTGAACGTGGAGTGGGGCGAAGAAAACCGTACTGTCGGCCTGCGAGTGCCGGATGCCGTGCCGCAGAACCGCCGCGTCGAAAACCGTCTGCCCGGCGCCGATGCCAACCCTTATCTGGCCATTGCCGCCAGCCTGCTGTGTGGTTTCATCGGCATGGTCGAAGGGCTCAACCCGAGTGCGCCGGTGGTCGGGCGCGGTTACGAGCGCCGCAACCTGCGCCTGCCGCTGACCATCGAGGATGCGCTGGAGCGCATGGAAAACAGCAAGACCATCGAGAAATACCTGGGCAAGAAGTTCATCGTCGGCTACGTGGCGGTCAAGCGTGCCGAGCATGAGAACTTCAAGCGTGTGATCAGCTCGTGGGAGCGGGAATTCCTGCTCTTCGCCGTTTGAGTCATGCAGGCGCCGCCGCAGGTCATGCGCGCGGCGCCTTGCCAACCGAATTCAGATAACAGGAAGCGCTGCATGAGTGCCAACAACCCTCAAACCCTCGAATGGCAAGCCTTGAGCAGCGAGCATCACCTGGCACCGTTCAGCGACTACAAGCAATTGAAGGATAGAGGCCCGCGCATCATCACTCGCGCTGAAGGCGTTTATCTGTGGGACAGCGAAGGCAACAGGATTCTGGACGGCATGTCAGGCCTGTGGTGCGTCGCCATCGGCTATGGTCGCGAAGAGCTGGTCGAAGCGGCCAGCAGACAGATGCGTGAGCTGCCTTATTACAACCTGTTCTTCCAGACCGCCCATCCTCCGGCGCTGGAACTGGCGAAAGCCATTTCCGAAATCACGCCCGAAGGCATGAATCATGTGTTCTTTACCGGCTCAGGCTCCGAAGGCAACGACACCATGCTGCGCATGGTCCGTCATTACTGGGCGATCAAAGGCCAGCCGAACAAGAAAACCATCATCAGCCGGGTCAATGGCTATCACGGCTCCACCGTTGCCGGTGCCAGCCTGGGCGGCATGACCTACATGCACGAGCAGGGTGACTTGCCGATCCCGGGCGTGGTGCATATTCCCCAGCCATACTGGTTTGGTGAAGGCGGCGACATGACGCCTGACGAGTTCGGTGTCTGGGCTGCCGAGCAACTGGAAAGCAGGATTCTCGAACTTGGCGTGGAAAACGTCGGTGCATTCATTGCCGAGCCGATCCAGGGCGCGGGTGGCGTGATCGTGCCGCCTGATACCTACTGGCCGAAGATCAAGGAAATCCTGGCCAGATACGACATCCTGTTCGTCGCCGATGAGGTGATTTGTGGCTTCGGGCGTACCAGTGAGTGGTTCGGTAGCGATTTCTACGGCCTCAAGCCTGACATGATGACCATCGCCAAGGGCCTGACCTCCGGTTATGTGCCCATGGGCGGCCTTGTGGTGCGTGATGAAATCGTTGCAGTGCTCAACGAGGGCGGCGATTTCAACCATGGCTTCACCTATTCCGGGCATCCTGTGGCGGCTGCGGTGGCGCTGGAAAACATCCGTATCCTGCGCGAAGAAAAGGTCGTCGAAAGGGTTCAGGCGCAAACGGCACCATATTTGCAAAAGCGTCTGCGCGAGTTGAGCGATCATCCGCTGGTGGGAGAGGTCCGTGGTGTCGGTCTGCTGGGTGCAATCGAGCTGGTGAAAGACAAGGCCACTCGCGAGCGTCATGTCGGCAAGGGTGCGGGTATGATTTGTCGAACCTTCTGCTTCGATAATGGCCTGATCATGCGGGCTGTAGGCGATACCATGATTATTGCGCCGCCGCTGGTCATCAGTTTTGCGCAAATCGATGAGTTGATCGAGAAGGCGCGAAAGTGCCTGGATCTGACGCTGGCCGCACTGTAGGAGCGGATTTATCCGCGAAAGCTTCGCGAATGAATTCGCTCCTACGGGAATTGCTGGGTCGAGTGGTGAAAGTCGGCTTGAAAGCGCGAACCGGAACTTGCCAGACTAATGGCTAGAAGCCGCTAATCTAACGGTCAGTGATAAAACATTGGAGCTGTACGCATGAAAAAATTTGGCAAGACCCTTCTCGCCTTGTCCCTCATGGGCGTGGTGGCCGCAACTGCGCAGGCCGATGACAAAGTGCTGCACGTCTATAACTGGTCCGATTACATCGCACCGGATACCGTTGCCAAGTTCGAGAAAGAGTCCGGCATCAAGGTTGTCTACGACGTTTTCGACAGCAACGAAACACTGGAAGCCAAGCTGCTGGCTGGCAAGTCCGGTTATGACATCGTTGTGCCGTCCAACAATTTCCTGGCCAAGCAGATCAAGGCTGGCGTCTATCAGGAGCTGGACAAGTCCAAACTGCCCAACTACGGCAACCTGAACAAGGACCTGCTCAAGGCCGTTTCGGTCAGCGACCCGGGCAACAAGCACGCCTTCCCGTACATGTGGGGTTCGATCGGTATCGGCTTCAACCCCGAGAAGGTCAAAGCCGCTCTGGGTGCCGACGCGCCGGTCAACTCCTGGGACCTGCTGTTCAAGCCTGAAAACGCAGCCAAGCTGAAGTCCTGTGGTATCAGCTTCCTCGATTCGCCGACCGAAATGCTGCCAATCGCGCTGCATTACCTGGGTTACCCGACCGACTCTCAGGACAAGAAGCAACTCGCCGAAGCCGAGGCGCTGTTCCTGAAAATTCGTCCTTCGATTGCCTACTTCCACTCGTCCAAGTACATCTCCGACCTGGCCAACGGCAACATCTGCGTAGCAGTGGGCTACTCGGGTGATATCTACCAGGCCAAGGCGCGTGCGGAAGAAGCGGGTGGCAAGGTCAAGGTCAGCTACAACATTCCGAAAGAAGGTGCTGGCAGCTTCTTTGATATGGTCGCCATTCCCAAGGATGCCGAGAACGTCGAAGGTGCCTACAAGTTCATGACCTTCCTGATGAAGCCGGAAATCATGGCCGAGATCACCGACGAAGTGCGCTTCCCGAACGGTAACGCGGCGGCGACTCCTTTGGTCAACAAGGAAATCACCAGCGACCCGGGCGTTTATCCGCCAGCCGATGTACAGGCCAAGCTGTATGCCATCGCTGACTTGCCTGCTGCGACCCAGCGGATCATGACCCGCAGCTGGACCAAGATCAAATCCGGCAAATAACCGCCGCTTTTCGGTAGGAGCGAATTCATTCGCGAAGCTTTCGCGGATGAATCGCTCCTACGGGCGGTGTGTCATATAAAGTTCTTTGCGATTCGCAGCCATCAACGGTAAGTTGCCGACCCGTTTTTCAGCTCACCGACACGGGCACCAGACCCCTATACTGAAAGGATTGTTCAAGTGTCTATTTCTTTATTGGCCAGATCGATGCTCGCCGTTGCAGCGCTGACCACTGTTGCCAGTGTTCAGGCCGAGTCCACCGTACACATCTACAACTGGTCCGATTACATCGGCAAGACCACCCTGGCGGATTTTGAAACCACCACCGGCATCAAGCCGATGTACGACGTATTCGATTCCAACGAGACCCTGGAAGCCAAGCTGCTGGCCGGGCGTACCGGTTACGACGTGGTCGTGCCGTCCAACCATTTCCTGGGCAAGCAGATCAAGGCCGGAGCGTTCCAGAAGCTCGACAAGTCGCTGCTGCCCAACTACAAGAACCTCGACCCGGCGCTGCTCAAGCGTCTGGAGAAAAACGATCCGGGCAACCAGTACGCCGTGCCTTACCTGTGGGGCACCAACGGCATCGGTTATAACGTCGAGAAGGTAAAGGCGGTTCTGGGTGTCGACCGGATCGACTCCTGGTCCGTGCTGTTCGAGCCCGAGAACATCAAGAAGCTTTCCAGTTGCGGCGTGGCGTTCCTCGACTCGGCGGATGAAATGATTCCGGCCATGCTCAATTATCTGGGCCTGGACCCCAACAGCACCAAGGAAGCCGACTACAAGAAGGCTGAAGCCAGGCTGTTGGCGGTACGCCCTTATGTCACCTACTTCCATTCATCCAAATACATTACCGATCTGGCCAATGGCGACATCTGCGTTGCAGCCGGCTTTTCGGGCGATGTGTTCCAGGCCCGCGACCGCGCAGAAGAAGCGGGCAAGGGCGTGAAGATTGCCTATTCCATTCCCAAGGAAGGCGGCAACCTCTGGTTCGACATGCTGGCTATCCCGGCTGACTCCAAAAACGTCAAGCAAGCCAGCGCCTTCATCAACTATCTGCTTGATCCTGCGGTGATCGCCAAAGTCAGTGATGAAGTCGGTTATGCCAACCCGACCCCGGCGTCCGGTGATCTCATGGATCAGGACATCCGCACCGATGAAGCGGTCTACCCGCCTCAGGAAGTACTGGACAGATTGTTCGTGAATAGTGAGTTGCCACCCAAGGTGCAACGTCTGATGACCCGCAGCTGGACCAAGGTCAAGTCGGGGAAATAAAAAATCCAGCGCCCGGCCGAATGGGTCGGGCTGCCTATTGTTGGGGAGTTTCACCCATGCCAGTTGCCTCCGGCGCCTACAAAAAAGCCATCGAAGGCGGTCAGCAACCCAAAGAGGTTCTGGTCAGGATCGATCGGGTCACGAAAAAATTCGACGAGACGATTGCCGTGGACGACGTGTCCCTGCAGATCAACAAGGGCGAAATCTTCGCCCTGCTCGGCGGTTCCGGGTCCGGCAAGTCCACATTGCTGCGCATGCTGGCCGGCTTCGAGCGTCCGACCGAGGGCCGCATCTTTCTGGACGGCGTCGACATCACCGACATGCCGCCCTACGAACGCCCGATCAACATGATGTTCCAGTCCTATGCGCTGTTCCCGCACATGACCGTGGCCGACAACATCGCCTTCGGCCTCAAGCAGGACAAGCTGCCCAAGGACGAAATCGAAGCCCGTGTGGCCGAGATGCTCAAACTGGTGCACATGACCCAGTACGCCAAGCGCAAGCCGCATCAGCTTTCCGGTGGCCAGCGTCAGCGCGTGGCCCTGGCTCGTTCGCTGGCCAAGAAGCCCAAATTGCTGCTGCTCGATGAGCCCATGGGCGCGCTGGACAAGAAATTGCGTTCGCAGATGCAATTGGAACTGGTGGAAATCATCGAGCGCGTGGGTGTGACCTGCGTGATGGTGACTCACGATCAGGAAGAGGCCATGACCATGGCCGCCCGCATCGCGATCATGCATCTGGGCTGGATCGCCCAGATCGGCAGCCCTATCGATATCTATGAAACGCCTACCAGCCGACTGGTCTGCGAGTTCATCGGCAGTGTCAACCTGTTCGAGGGCGAGGTGATCGAGGACATGGAAGGCTATGCGCTGATCCAGAGCCCTGACCTTGAGCGCCATATCTATGTCGGTCATGGCGTGAGCACGTCGGTGGAAGACAAGCGCATCACGTATGCGCTGCGCCCGGAAAAGCTCCTGATCACCACCGAGCAGCCGACCTTCGAGCACAACTGGTCCCGTGGCAAGGTGCATGACATTGCCTATCTGGGCGGCCACTCGGTGTTTTACGTCCAGTTGCCCGGCGGCAAGCTGGTGCAGTCCTTCGTCGCCAACGCCGAGCGCCAGGGCGCCCGACCGACCTGGGACGATGAAGTCTACGTGTGGTGGGAAGACGACAGCGGCGTGGTACTGCGCTCATGAAAATCCGCAAGATCAAACGCGCACTCCAGCGAATCACGCCCAATGGCCGGCAACTGGTCATTGGCGCGCCGTTTCTCTGGCTGTTCATGTTTTTCGCCTTGCCGTTCCTGATCGTTCTCAAGATCAGCTTCGCCGAGGCGGATGTGGCGATCCCGCCTTACACCGAAATCTTCACCTACGCCGAAGACAAGCTGCAACTGGTCCTGAATCTGGCCAACTACACGCTGCTGAGCGGTGACGATCTGTACATCTCGGCCTATCTGGGCTCGTTGAAGATGGCATTTTTCAGCACCTTGCTGTGTCTGCTGATCGGCTATCCAATGGCCTATGCCATCGCCAACGCCCGCAAGGACATGCAGACCGTGCTGTTGCTGCTGATCATGATGCCGACCTGGACGGCGATCCTGATCCGCGTCTACGCCTGGATGGGCATTCTCAGCAACAACGGGCTGCTCAATGCGTTCCTGATGTGGCTGGGCCTGATCGACGAGCCGTTGCAGATCCTCAATACCAACCTGGCGGTCTACATCGGCGTGGTCTATTCCTATCTGCCGTTCATGATCCTGCCGCTGTACGCCAACCTGGTGAAACACGACCAGAGCCTGCTGGAAGCCGCATCGGATCTTGGTTCGAGCACCTTCAACAGTTTCTGGAAAATCACCGTGCCGCTCTCCAAGAACGGTGTGATTGCCGGCTGCATGCTGGTGTTCATCCCGGTGGTGGGCGAGTTCGTGATCCCCGAGCTGCTGGGTGGCCCGGAAACCCTGATGATCGGTCGGGTCCTGTGGCAAGAATTCTTCAACAACCGTGACTGGCCGGTTGCCTCGGCATTGGCGGTCATCATGCTGCTGGTATTGATCGTGCCCATCATTCTGTTCAACCGCAGCCAGGCCAAAGAACTGGAGGGCAAGGTATGAACCGCTTCCGTTTCTCGAATCTGGTATTGGTCCTGGGCCTGCTGTTCATTTATGCGCCGATGGTCATTCTGGTCATTTACTCGTTCAACGACTCCAAGCTGGTAACCGTCTGGGGTGGCTGGTCGGTTAAGTGGTATGTAGGCCTGCTGGATAACACCCAACTGATGGGCTCGGTGTGGCGCTCGCTGGAGATCGCTTTCTACACGGCGATTGCGGCGGTTGCCCTGGGTACCATGGCGGCTTTCGTCCTGACCCGCATCTCGCGTTTCAAAGGCCGTACCTTCTTCGGCGGGCTGGTCACGGCGCCGCTGGTGATGCCGGAAGTGATCACCGGTCTGTCGCTGTTGCTGCTGTTCGTGGCCATGGCGCAGTTGATCGGCTGGCCTCAGGAGCGTGGCATCGTCACCATCTGGATCGCACACACCACCTTTTGCGCGGCCTATGTCGCGGTGGTCGTGTCTTCACGTCTGCGCGAGCTGGACTTGTCCATCGAAGAAGCGGCCATGGACCTGGGCGCCCGGCCGTGGAAGGTGTTTTTCCTCATCACCATCCCGATGATCGCGCCATCGCTGGCAGCGGGCGGCATGATGTCCTTTGCCCTGTCGCTGGACGATCTGGTACTGGCCAGCTTCGTGTCCGGGCCGGGTTCGACGACCTTGCCGATGGAAGTGTTCTCTGCCGTGCGCCTGGGCGTGAAGCCCGAGATCAACGCCGTGGCCAGCCTGATCCTGCTGGCGGTTTCGCTAGTGACCTTCCTGGTCTGGTACTTCACCCGCCGTGCTGAAGAGCGCCGCAAGCGCGCCATTCAGCAAGCCATCGAAGAAAGCGCAGCTGATACCTACAAGCCGCGCACTGCCTGACCCGCGTAGGAGCGAATTCATTCGCGAAGAGGCCCTTCGCGAATGAATTCGCTCCTACCGGGTAATGTCTTATTTCCCCGGCACCAGCTTCAACAATCCTTCCGTATGCTCGTCCACATCCTTCTCGCTGAAGCGCTGTGGCACATACTCGCCGTTGATGTACGCCTTGGCCTGATCCGAATAATGCCGGTCGAACGGCACGCCGCTTTGCCCGACAGGGTTGATGCCCAGGCTGTGGGCCGGGTCGGCGAAGTCGATCAGGCGACGGGTCGATGGCCCATAGCTGACCGGCCACGGCGCCGTGCGCAGGCGTGAGGACAGGTTGTTGGGCACCTCATGACTGCCCGGCGCAGCGAAAGGACCGACATTGAAGATGTGGTTCAACGGCTTCTGCGAACCCAGCGGGTGACCATGAGTCAGGGTATGCACCTTGCCCCAGGTCCAGCCATCCGGGTTGTTGCCGTACATGGACTTCAAATGGGAAACACTGGCACGCCAGGCGACCTTGACGGTGTTGGCGCGGCTTTCGGTATGGGGCGAGTGG
Source organism: Pseudomonas cichorii (assembly GCF_019719005.1). GTDB lineage: Bacteria > Pseudomonadota > Gammaproteobacteria > Pseudomonadales > Pseudomonadaceae > Aquipseudomonas > Aquipseudomonas cichorii_E. Next base: position 12,871 of record NZ_JAIGPJ010000033.1, on the reverse strand, counting down.
CGGTTGTTCCACCAGGGTGAATCCGCATCGGCCGCCAGGCGCGGCAGGGCAGCGTCCAGCACGCGGGAGGTGGTCAGGGTTTCAAAGAAGCCGTCACCCAGTTCGTCATGGAAGGTTTCTTCCGTCAGGTCGAACAGGAACTGACTGAACAGGGTCGCGCCTACCGAATCCAGCGGATAGTCACCTTTCCACTGCGCCAGACGTTCTACCAGTGCCAGTTCATCCGGGTCGGTGATCACGCTGCGCAATACCGGAATCAGCGGCGTCAGGATGCTTTGGGCGTAGTCGGTTCGGGTGCCCAGTTGCAGCTCTTTGCTGTTATTCAGGTCCCACTTGATCGTCGGGTCGCTCAACTGCTTGTTCAAATACTGACCACGGTCAGCCGGATTGTAATAGCCCGGAATCTGCATGCCGGTCGGGGACAGCGGCTGGAAATTGGCCGAGATGATGTAGCCACGCGCCGGGTTTTCTTCCTGGGGGTTGGCGCTGAACGGATAGAAGCCCAGCTTGTCGGCCTGCGCCGTGCTGCCATCCAGAATGTAGGCGGGGTTGACCCCTTCAGGCCGGATCGGCAATTGCGCGGCAGCCCACCAGCCGATATCGCCCTGATGGTTGGCCCAGACGATATTCAGGCCCGGCGACTGGATCTTCTCGGCGGCCTTGCGCATCTTTTCCAGGGTGTTGGCGCGGTTGGCTTCGTAGAAACCATCGAGCACCGGGTTTTCCGACACCAGGAACGACCACCACATGGCAATCGGAGCCTTGCCCCCGTTCTTGCCCACCACATCATTGACGATCGGACCGTGTGGCGACTGGCGCAGAGTCAGGGTCACATCGGGCTGGCCCTTGACCTTGATCTGTTGCTCGCTGCTGGTCATGTCCACCCACTTGCCCTGATACCAGACCTGGTTCGGGTTTTCGGGGTTGGTCTTCTCGGCGATCAGGTCCACATCGTCGTTCTGAAACATGGTCAGGCTCCAGCCGAAGTCCATGTTGTGGCCCAGGAAGGCGAACGGGTTGAGCGCCTGATAATGACCGTACAGCTCAAAGCCCGGCGCTGAGAGCTGCGCTTCGTACCATACCGACGGCACGGAAAAGCTGATGTGCGGGTCGCCTGCCAGCAGAGGCTTGCCACTTTGAGTACGGCTGCCGGACACCGCCCAGGCATTGCTGCCTTCAAACTGCGGCAGACCTGCGGCCGCAACAGCTTCGTGGCTCAGTTGCGCCAGGGTGTTGAGGTCTTTCCAGTCTGCACTGGCCAGGGCGGGTTTCTGATCGAGCATGCCTTGAGGGTGCCAGTCCAGATCGAACACCTTCAGGTATTGCGGGCCAAGCTGGTCGCGCACATAGGTCAGCAACGGCTCGGTGCGAAAGGCAGCGGCAAAGCTGTAGGCCAGATAGCCGCCAATGCTCAGGGTGTCCTCAGCCGTGAAAGGGCGCTTGGGTATACCCAGTACATCGAACTCCATCGGTTTTGCGTGGGTGTCCTGATACTGATTGATGCCATTCAGGTAGGCTTGCAGCGCCTTCCAGGTCGGGGTGTCCGGGTTCTGGCGGGCTACGTAGGCATCGGCGTGTTCGCGGATGCGCAGGCTGCGGAACAGTTTGTCGGTCCCGATCAGGTTCGGCCCGAGGATTTCAGCCAGTTCGCCGCGTGCCAGACGGCGCAGCATTTCCATCTGGAACAGGCGGTCCTGAGCATGTACGTAACCGAGTGCGCGGTACATGTCCGCTTCGTTTTCTGCCCGGATATGCGGCACGCCGCGCTCGTCGTAGCGCACGCTGACCGGTGCTTGCATATTCGACATGACGATCTCGCCGTCTCGCACCGGCTGTTTGCTATGGATATACCAGCCAGCGCCTGCGGCAAGCAGTGCGATAACGATGGCGAGAATGGCAAGGATGCGCTTCATTGAACTTCCCTATGAAAGGCTGGGGCGGGGGGATGTGCAGGCAACAGGGGTGGATAGCTTTCGCGAATGAATTCGCTCCTACAGGGCCGTGTAGGAGCGAATTCATTCGCGAAGAGGGCAAAACGATCTCTACATGAACGGATGAGCACTCGGGATATTTATTGCCAGGCGCAATAACAACCCACTGCCATGGTGTTTGCAGTGTTCACGCTACGCCCGTCGAGCAGAGCATTCAGGATCGGCTCGATAAAGCTGTTACCGGCGTTGCAGGTCAGGCCTTCGCTGTAAGGCCCGAAATACGCGAGTTTGCCGTCGCGGTCCCAGATGGCGACGGCAGGGCTGACGGTGATCTTTTCGGCACCTGGAAGGTTGTTCAAAGGCTTGATCGTATCGGCTGCCTGTGACGAATGATCGGAGGTGCCGGGTTTGTGCACGACATAGAAATCCACCCCCATGTCGCCACCAAAATGCTCGATCAGTTCGGCCAGATGCTGCTGATTGCCGACATTGCACGGGCAGGACGGGTCCTTGAAATGCACCAGACGAATCCTGCCCGGGCCGGCCAGTTCGGCTGGAAGGCGCAGGTCATCGCCGCTGAACAGGGCGCTCTGATCGCTGAAGGTGCGCACATAGCGACTCTGAAACCAGTCATGGGCCATCCACAATCCCGCCGCACATGTCAGGACGAACAGGCAGGCAAACAGGTTGCGACGGTGTGGGGATTTCATGACAGACGTTTCTATTTAAGGTGGCGTAGCTTGCCACGCCCGAACAGACAGATGAATATCGCTACACTGTCTTTTCAAGGTCCTGTCGGAATCTGGAAGCCTTATGTCTGCAACGTTTGACCCTGATCAATTACGCGCCATGCTGTCACCGCTGCGCGAGATCGAATCGCTCTCTCTGGATGGGCAGATCTATCAGCGTTTCTATGGCCTGGGCGGGCTTGGTGGCGAGCATGTCATCCGCAGTTGGCTCGGGCGCCTGGATGTGGGGGGCTACGAGATTGTCGGGCAGGTCTGGCTGCCGGAGCATCCTGTGGGCACCCTGTTTCTGTTCCACGGTTTCTATGACCACATGGGCCTGTATCGCTACGTGATCGAGTGGGCGCTGGATCAAGGGTTTGCCGTGATTTCCTGCGACTTGCCGGGGCATGGGCTGTCCAGCGGCAGCCGGGCGAGCATCAATGACTTTTCCGAGTATCAGGCCGTGCTGCAGCGTCTGCTGCTGGAAGCCGAGGCCCTGAACCTGCCGCATCCCTGGCATCTGTGCGGGCAAAGCACCGGTGGCGCAATCGTGGTCGATCATCTGCTTCATCAGGGCAACGACAGCCCGGTACAGGGCAAGGCCATTCTCTTGTCGCCGCTGGTTCGGCCACGAGCATGGGGCTGGTCCAAACTCAGTTATTACATGCTCAAGCCGTTTGTGGACGGCATTGCCCGGCGGTTTTCCGAAAACACCAACGCTCCGGCTTTCCTGCCGTTTCTGCTGGCCGATCCCTTGCAGCCGCGCCGCTTGCCGACCGCCTGGGTAGGCGCTTTATCGCGCTGGATCGTGCAGATTGAACGTGCGCCGCGCAGTACCCGCAGCCCACTGATCATTCAGGGCGATGCGGACATGACCGTTGACTGGGACCACAACCTGACCGTACTCAGGAGCAAGTTCAGCGAGCCGCAAATCCTCATGCTCGGCAAGGCGCGGCATCATCTGGCCAATGAGGCGCCGGAGTTCCGGACGCAGTATTTCGAGTTTCTGAAAGGGCACATGAACTGACCCGCCTCGAGTGAGGCGGGTTGTTACAGGCCTTGGGACAGGCTGGAAGTGCTTTGACCGACGGCAAGTCCGGCACGGATCGCGGCAAGGGCTGCCTGATAGTAAGCCTTGCCTTCCGGTGATTCGGCGAAGCTTGAGAACTCTTCCAGTTCAGGGTCGGACAGGTCGCGGTAGACGTACAGCAGCGTGTTGTTCAGGTCCGCGCTGATCTGCGCCATCAGGCGTTCGCGCTGTCCTTCGAGCATGCCTTGAGCCTGGCCGCCGCCCAGAAGACCGGGAATCATCTGGCTCAGGCTGTCGGCTGCAACACCGGCAATGGCGAGGCTGACTTCTGCTCCGGCCTGCTTGGCGGGCAGTGCCTGCGCCAGATGGCCGATCAGCAACTGGCGGGTGGCGTCGGCTTCCATCTGCGGCAGTCCCTGGGCGTGCTTGGCCAACTGGTCGGAGCGGGTTGCCGTCAGTTCTGCCTTGACGATCTTGCGGCCCAGCGGGGACTGGAAGAATTTCAGCGCAGGCGCCGGGTCCTTGAGGCTTTCACGCAGGCGCTTTTCTGCGCGCTGGTCCATGGCCTGCGGTGCAAAACGCTGGTTGCTGTTATTGACCAATGCCTGAAAGACCGCTGGCGGCAGGTTGTCGCGGTAGCGTTGCTGGGCAGCCTTGAGTGCATCGTTGAAATGCGCACGCTGCTCTGTCCAGCCGGCGGCCTTGTACAACTGATCGTAACCGTCTGCCCAGACAGGCAAGGCGCAGAACATCAACAGCAAAACAAACAAACGACGCATTCGGGACTCCTGTCGGCAGGTCGCTATTCTCGGGGTGTTGACGGGGATTTGTCGAGTTATGACTGCCCTTGCTGCATGAAAACACCCGCACATGACCGTGCTGTATACACACCTCTGTCGAATTCAGGGGCTTATGGATACTATGCACGCCATGCGCATATCTCCCGATCACCCCCTCCTGCTTCGAATCGTCGACGACCTGGCCGCCAATGGCTGGTCGCAGCAGAATATATTCCTGCCCGAAGGTCTGACCCGCGAACTGGCACAAGAGTGCCATCGACGTGCCGCCGAGGGTGAACTCGAGCCTGCCGGTGTGGGGCGCGGGCTTGCGCAGGAAGTACGCGAAGGTATTCGCGGCGATCATATCCAGTGGCTTGAAGCCGGGCAGGCCGAGTGCAGCGACCGTTATCTGGAGTTGATGGACAGCTTGCGCCTGGCCCTGAATCGCGGCCTGTTTCTGGGGCTGGAAGATTATGAAAGCCACTTCGCCCTTTACCCACCAGGGGCGTTTTACCTCAAGCATGTGGACCGCTTTCGCGATGACGACAAACGCATGGTGTCGGCGGTGCTTTATCTGAATCAGGCCTGGCTGCCCGAGCATGGAGGGCAATTGCGCATGTATCTAAAAAGGGACGTGACCTACGACGTCCAGCCTACAGGCGGTTGTCTGGTGGTGTTTCTGTCCGGCGATATTCCCCATGAAGTGCTGCCTGCCACCCGCGACCGGCTTTCCCTGACCGGCTGGTTCCGGCGTCGAGGCAACGAACCGTTCCTGTGAGCCTGCCCGCTTCATGAAATATGTGTCATGAACCCCGTTCTCCGGGGTAGAGGTCTATCGTAAAGGACTGTGCTGAACCGAAGGCCATGGGTTCAGTCCGATAGGTAGTCTCACAAACGTGCGGAGCGATCATGACATCCCTATTTTCCAGAACTGCCCTCGCTGGTCTGTTGCTGGCAACGTCGACCCTGATTCATGCGGCCGATATCCCGCGTACCGCTTCGCCCGAGGGCGCAGAGGCGTACATCATCTCGCCCAAGGACGGAGAAACCGTGACGTCGCCGTTCAAGGTGCAGTTTGGTCTGAAGGGAATGGGCGTTGCACCGGCAGGGGTCGATATCCCTGAAACCGGCCATCATCATTTGCTGATCGATGTGAAGGATGAGCCCGCAGCGAATGTTCCGCTACCGACCACTGACAATATTCGCCATTTCGGCAAGGGTCAGACCGAAACCGTGCTGAGCCTGCCACCGGGCAGCCACACCCTCCAGTTGCTGGTGGGCGACAAGGCGCATATACCGCTGAATCCGACGGTCGAGTCGAAGAAGATCACGATCAACGTGAAGTAGGAATTCATTCGCGAATGAATTCGCTCCCACGGGAATTCACAACACCGTAGGAGCGGATTCATCCGCGAGACGTCACTGAAGGCGATGAATCGTCTTCAGGTGTACTGGCATCTCGCGAATGAATTCACTCCTACCGGGTGGGGCTATCAGAACAGAACGCGGCTACGGATGGTGCCTTTGACCTGTTGCAGCTTCTCTTGCGCGAGGTCCGAGTAATCGGCGTCTACGTCGATGACCACGTAGCCGACTTTCTCGTTGGTCTGCAGGAACTGGCCGGAGATGTTGATGCCGTTTTCCGCAAACACCTTGTTGATTTCGCTCAGCACGCCCGGAATGTTTTCGTGGATGTGCAGCAGGCGGTGCTTGCCAGGGTGAGCAGGCAATGCCACTTCCGGGAAGTTGACCGAGGAAACCGACGTACCGTTGTCGCTGTACTTGACCAGCTTTTCCGCGACTTCCAGACCGATGTTGGCCTGGGCTTCGGCAGTGGAGCCACCGATGTGCGGGGTCAGGATCACGTTGTCCAGGCCGCGCAGCGGGCTTTCGAAGATGTCGTCGTTGGAGCGAGGCTCCACCGGGAACACGTCGATGGCCGCGCCGATCAGGTGCTTGTCCTTGATCGCGTCTGCCAGGGCATCCAGCTCGACCACGGTGCCGCGAGCGGCGTTGATCAGGATGCTGCCTTTCTTCATGGCGCGGATTTCTTTTTCGCCGATCATCCACTGGGTGGATGGCAGCTCAGGCACGTGCAGCGAGACGATGTCGGCCAGCCCCAGCAGTTCATGCAGGCTGGTGACCTGGGTTGCGTTACCCAGTGGCAGCTTGGTCAACGGGTCGAAAAAGAACACCTGCATGCCCAGGCTTTCAGCCAGTACGGACAGTTGGGTACCGATCGAGCCGTAGCCGATGATGCCCAGTTTCTTGCCGCGGATCTCGAAGGAGTTGGCCGCGCTCTTGATCCAGCCGCCGCGGTGGCAGGAAGCGTTCTTCTCGGGGATGCCGCGCAGCAGCAGGATGGCCTCGGCCAGAACCAGCTCGGCGACGGAGCGGGTGTTGGAGTACGGGGCGTTGAACACTGCAATGCCGCGTTCGCGTGCTGCGTCCAGGTCGACCTGGTTGGTGCCGATGCAGAAACAGCCGACCGCAACCAGTTTCTTGGCGCTGTCGAACAGTTCTTCAGTCAGTTGGGTACGCGAGCGGATACCGATGAAATGGGCGTCGGCAATCTTTTCCTTCAGCTCGGCTTCCGGCAGAGACTTGGTGTGGTACTCGATGCTGGTGTAGCCGGCGGCCTTCAGGACGTCAACGGCGGATTGGTGGACGCCTTCGAGAAGAAGGAACTTGATCTTGCTCTTGTCGAGGGAAGTCTTGCTCATCTGCGTAAACCTGTGTCCCGGAGAAAAATGGCAGGAGGGGCCGGATCGGCCATGGGCACGATTCGCGGGGGGCGTATGCTAGCATATGCACCCCGCGAAACCCCATTCCCGAACGTGAACCGTTCTCAGGATGCCCATGAATTGTTCGAGAGTTGCGTCCATGACCAATCCCGCTTTGATTGATGAGCTCAAGACCCTGGTCGAACCAGGCAAGGTACTGACCGACGCCGGTTCGCTTGAGGCTTACGGCAAGGACTGGACCAAGCAATTCACCCCCGCCCCCACGGCTATCGTGTTTCCCAAGACCATCGAGCAGGTCCAGGCCATCGTGCGCTGGGCCAACGAGCGTCTGGTGGCGCTGGTGCCTTCAGGCGGTCGTACAGGGCTTTCTGCCGCCGCAGTGGCTGCCAATGGCGAAGTGGTGGTTTCGTTCGACTACATGAACCGGATTCTGGAGCTCAACCTCACCGAGCGCACAGCCGTCTGTCAGCCCGGTGTGATTACCCGGCAGTTGCAGGCCGCGGCGCAAGAGAGCGGTCTCTACTATCCGGTTGACTTCGCTTCCTCGGGTTCCAGCCAGATTGGCGGCAATATCGGCACCAATGCCGGCGGAATCAAGGTCATTCGCTACGGAATGACCCGCAACTGGGTCGCGGGCCTCAAGGTCGTCACCGGCAAGGGCGACCTGCTGGAACTGAACAAGGACCTGATCAAGAACGCCACCGGCTACGACATGCGCCAGCTGTTCATCGGTGCTGAAGGCACGCTGGGTTTTGTGGTCGAGGCCACCATGCGCCTGGACCGTGCGCCCCGCAACCTCACCGCCATGGTGCTGGGCACCACCGACTTCAATTCGATCATGCCTGTGCTGCACGCTTTTCACGGCAAGCTGGACCTGACGGCATTCGAGTTCTTCTCCGACAAGTCGTTTGCCCGGGTCATGGCCCGTGGCGACGTGCCTTCGCCATTCGACACGCCGTGCCCGTTTTATGTACTGCTGGAATTCGAGGCGACCACCGAAGACGTGGCTAACGATGCCCTGGCGCTCTTTGAACATTGTGTAGAGCAGGGCTGGGTGCTCGATGGCGTGATGAGCCAGAGCGAGCAGCAGTTGCAGAACCTGTGGAAACTGCGCGAATACATTTCCGAAACCATCTCCCACTTCACGCCCTACAAGAACGATATTTCGGTCACGGTTTCAAAGGTTCCGGCCTTTCTGGGCGAGATCGATGCCATCGTGGCCGAGCACTATCCAGACTTTGAAGTGCTCTGGTACGGCCATATCGGTGATGGCAACCTGCACCTGAACATCCTCAAACCCGAGAGTCTGGACAAGAACGAGTTCTTCCAGACCTGCGCCAAGGTCAACAAATGGGTGTTCGAGACGGTAGAGAAATACAACGGCTCGATTTCTGCCGAGCACGGTGTGGGGATGACCAAACGCGACTATCTGACGTACAGTCGCTCACCTGCCGAAATCGAATACATGAAAGCGCTGAAAGCGGTCTTCGACCCTAACGGCATCATGAACCCGGGCAAGATATTTGCTGTTTGATCAGCCGACATACCTTATTCAACGAAGCCAGAATTATCAGACCCAGGAGACGTCATGAGCTACCAGCACAAATATGTCGATGGAACGAACATCCACTTCCCGCTGGGCAAGGTGGTCTGTATCGGTCGTAACTATGCAGAGCACGCCAAGGAACTGGGCAACCCGGTCCCGACCGAGCCTTTGCTGTTCATGAAACCCGGCAGCTCCGTGGTTGCTCTGGAAGGCGGCTTCAGCATTCCGGCAGACCGTGGTTCCGTGCATTACGAAGCCGAAATCGTCGTGCTGATCGGCAAGCCGCTGAGCAAGAACCCTTCCCGTGAGGAAGTGCTCGACGCCATCAGCGGCTTCGCTCCTGGCCTGGACCTGACCCTGCGTGACGTGCAGTCGCGTCTGCGCGAAAAAGGCCTGCCATGGGAACTGGCCAAGTGCTTCGACGGCGCGGCAGTCATTGCCCCCTTCGTGCCAGCCGAAACCTACCCTGACCTGACCGATATCGGCATTCGCCTGACCATCAACGGCAAGGTCGTGCAGGACGGCAATAGCAGCCTGATGCTCAACCCCATCGTGCCGATGATCCAGCACATGGCCGCCAACTTCTCCCTGCAGGCCGGTGACATCATCATGACTGGCACCCCCGCAGGCGTTGGTCCGTTCGAGGCCGGTGACGAGATCGTGCTTGAGCTGAGCGGCCAGAGCCCCTTCGAAAGCGTTGTTCGTTAAACACCCGGTTGCTGCTTTTGAAAAACGCCTGAGATGACCTCTCGGGCGTTTTTTTTGGCCCCGCGAACGATCTCTGCTCAATTAGCGTTTTTTTCACACTTGATCTGGATAATCCGGCTGCCTCTCACCCGATGCTCTACGTCACATCTGCTCAGGAACTCTTGAATGGCCAGGCTCCCCGCGTCTCGAAATCCCCGTTCCCGTCTGCTGGGCATGCGTTGGTATGCATGGTTGCTGCTGGTGCTGGTCCTGGGCTACGTCCTGGCGTTTGTGATGCATTGGGATGATCGTGCGGTGTTATGGGTCAAGGAAGGTTTCGAAGACAAGGCATCCCGCAGCGCCAGCATCTGGCTCCCGGACTATAAAGTGGAGATCGACGCCAAGCTGCTGCCCGGCATGGAGAAGGATGAGGCTTCCGACCTGGCCTACAACCCGGTTACCAGGACGCTGTTCTCGGTCATGGGCAAGAATCCTTTCCTGGTGGAGCTGACCCTCAAGGGCGATGTGCTGCGCAAGATTCCCCTGGTGGGCTGGAGCAATCCCGAAGGTGTTGCGGTTCTGAACGACGGCCTGATCGGGATTACCGACGAGCGCCAGCATATGCTGAGCATCGTCAAGGTGACGGCAGAAACCACGACCCTGAACATGGCCGACTTCCCGAAATACGACCTCGGCCCTTCAAAAAATCAGAACAAAGGCTTTGAAGGCATAGCCTGGGACCCGACCCGTCAGCAGATCTTGCTGGGTGAAGAACGTCCGCCGGCACTGTTCACCTGGAAGAGTGATGGCAGCGATGTCCTGAAAGGCGAGAAACAGAGAGTCGCCAATGTTTCGCTGGACGTGCGCAACCTTTCTTCCTTGAGTGTCGACCCGCGTACCGGGCATACGCTGGTGCTCTCTGCCGATTCGCACTTGCTGCTGGAAGTGGACGAAAGCGGCCAGCAAGTCAGTTTCATGACCCTGCTGGGCGGCATGAACGGCCTGAAGGACACCATTCCCCGCGCTGAAGGTGTTGCGCTGGATGATGAAGGGAATCTGTACATGGTCAGTGAGCCGAACCTGTTCTACCTATTTCGTAAACATTGAGCCCTGCAATGTCATTGCGCTATTAAGCAAGGATTCAGATTCACGTGATATCTATGCTGCCCCGACCACTATTTGAGTTGCCTTGATGCGTCGCCCTATCCGTTCTGCCCTGTTGTTTTCGTTGATGATTGCGCTGGCTGCCTTGCTGTTCTTTGCGGATCGGGAGTACCGCTTTGTAAAGCGCGCTTCGTTTGCCTGGCAGATGCTCTGGCAATCGGACGCGCAGCAGACGGTTGGTCTTGATCGCTACAAGGTCGAGATAGAAGGGCAGGTAATCGAAGGGCTTGAGGATGATGTCTCGGCCTTGAGTTACGACCCGGATCGCAAAAGCCTGTTCACAGTGACCAACCAGAAGAACGAAATGGTCGAGCTGAGCCTCGATGGTCGTATCCTGCGACGTATTCCCTTGAACGGTTTCGGTGATTCGGAAGCCATCGAGTACATCAGCCCTGGCGTTTACGTGATCAGCGACGAGCGTCAGCAGCGTTTGCTCAAGGTTCATGTCGACGACACTACCCGCACCCTCGATGCCGCCGATGCCGTGCAACTGACATTGAGCATCGACGTGGGCCGCAACAAGGGCTTTGAAGGCCTGGCCTACGATATCAAGGGCCAGCGACTGTTTATCGCCAAGGAAAGCGAGCCGGTACAGATCGTCGAAATACGCGGTTTCCCCCAGAGCAGTAACAGCCTGGGTGTCATCTTCGACAGAAAGCGCGATGCAGGCCTGTTTGTGCGCGACATGTCCAGCCTGTACTTCGATGCCCCGACGGGCCACTTGCTGCTGATGTCCGATGAATCGAAAAAGATTCTGGAACTCAATGACGAAGGCCGCCCGATCGCCAGCGCTTCCTTGAAAAAAGGCAAGCTGGGTTTGAGCAAGGACGTGCCGCAGGCCGAGGGTTTTACCCTGGATGAAGAGGGGACGCTCTACGTGGTGAGCGAGCCGAACCTGTTCTACAAGTTTCGCAAGCCATAAGACTGGTTCAGGCCAGAGTCCCGGGACGGGAGCTCTGGCCACACTGACCGCGGCTTAGCGAGTCAGGGTTTTCACGCCTTCGGCAGTACCCAGCAACAGCAGGTCTGCGCCGCGCTCTGCGAACAGGCCGTTGGTGACCACGCCCACGATAGCGTTGATAGCGGTTTCCAGCTCCACCGGGTTGGTGATGCTCATGTTGTGTACGTCGAGAATGATATTGCCGTTGTCGGTCAATACGCCTTCACGATAAACCGGGTCGCCGCCCAGCTTGACCAGTTGGCGGGCGACATGGCTGCGCGCCATCGGGATCACTTCGACCGGCAGCGGGAATGCGCCCAGTACCGGCACCAGCTTGCTGCCATCGGCGATGCAGATGAAGGTCTTGGCCACGGCGGCCACGATTTTCTCGCGAGTCAGCGCTGCGCCACCGCCCTTGATCAGGTTCAGGTGCTCGTCGCTTTCGTCGGCGCCGTCGATGTAGAACTCCAGATCGCTGACCGTATTGAGTTCATAGACCGGAATGCCATGGCTCTTGAGGCGGGCTGCCGTGGCTTCGGAGCTGGCAACTGCGCCATCAAACGCAGCCTTGTGCTTGGCCAGCGCATCGATGAAGCAGTTGGCCGTGGAGCCGGTGCCGACACCGATGATGCTCTTGTCGTCGATCTTGGGAAGAATGAAATCGACAGCGGCTTGAGCCACGGCCTGTTTGAGTTGATCCTGAGTCATGCTGGCTCCACGGTGCCAAAGGTGCAAAAAGGGGCCGCATTATAGCGATGACTGCGCCGCAAAGCCCCGTCATTCGTATGGTCGTTCATCGGAGTGCAGAGTAGACTTCCCGGCCTCGCTCCCTTCGCCAGTGATATCGCCCCGATGCTCGAACAGTACGTCAAGAAAATCCTCACCTCCCGCGTCTATGACGTCGCTGTCGAAACCCCGTTGCAGGGCGCCCGCCAGCTTTCCGAACGTCTGGCCAACCAGATATTGCTCAAGCGCGAAGACCTGCAACCGGTGTTCTCCTTCAAGATTCGCGGGGCCTATAACAAGCTGGCGCAACTGAGCCCGGAAGAACTGGCTCGCGGCGTGGTGACGGCTTCGGCGGGCAATCATGCACAAGGTCTGGCGCTGGCGGCGAAAGTGCTGGGTATCAAGGCCACCATCGTGATGCCCAAGACCACGCCCGAGATCAAGGTCGAAGGTGTTCGCTCCCGTGGTGCTCAGGTGGTGTTGCATGGGGATTCGTTCCCTGAAGCGCTGGCTTATTCCCTCAAGCTGGTGGACGAGCAGGGTTTTGTTTACATCCATCCTTACGATGACCCTGACACCATTGCCGGACAAGGCAC
>NZ_JAIGPJ010000032.1:0-70655 GCF_019719005.1 Pseudomonas cichorii | reverse complement strand
TACAGCGAATTCAGGGCCGAGGAACACTGCACCGTCAACGCCGACCGCAAGGTGGAAATCAGGGCAAACGACCACTTGAGCATTGCTCAGGTTCAGAACATCAAGGTGGGGGTCGCGCAACTGATCGAGGCCGGTCAGGAAATCCATCTCAAGTCCGGCGACAAGACAGTGATCGATGCGGGTATGGAGCTGACCCTCAGGGTCGGCGGCAGCTTTATCAAGATCGATCACAGTGGCGTCAGCATCAACGGGCCGCTGCTCAGGACCAATCAGGGCGGCTGGCCAGGCATCGGGACCGAGTTGCCGCCCGTACTGCCCATTGCTCCCAAGGCCGCAGATACATCCCCATCCGGCAGAAAACTTCTGGCCGCGCAGAACACACCCAAACCTGAAACATCCACCTCCAGCCAGGGGCTCGAGGCGCTTATCGTCGATGTCTGGGGCGGCAATGAAAACCAGTTGAGCCTGCTGGGTCCGGAGGAACAGTCATGAGTGCGTTCAACGACACTTCCATCACTCAAGGCACCCGCAAGAAAACCGAGTACCTCAATGATCAACGTGCGCGACTGGCTCTGCAGATTCCCCGCACCGACGGCGGCGTGCTGCAAATTCCCCTTCTCAGCGATGCCCGAAGCACCAGAGAAGAGGAAACCATTCAACGCAATACCCTGCTCTCCGTCCTGCCCCTGGCTCGTTTGCCCGGTTATGACACGCTCGATGAGTCCCCCAGGGGCGCCTTGCCTCGGCGGGGTCGCATTTATGTGTTCTGGCGCGACGCCCTGTGGCGAGAGCTGGAAACCGATGGCCAGGGCCAGTTGCTCGAGGTGGATATCGCTCACTGGCGCGCGGTCGCACAACAACTGGGCAATGCCGACGAGCGCGACCCGGTGGCCGTCAAACAGCAGGTGATTCTGCTGCCGATGCTGTTGCAGGGCCGCTTCGTCGCCGATCAGTTGCGCATGGCCTACAGCGAACTGCCCTGGAGCTGGGAATACATCGAATGGCTTGAAAGCGACGCCAGCCGGATCAAGGCCCGCTCTCAGCACATTGCCCGCATCTGGGACACCGCCGTAGTGGGTTCACAGCATTGGAAAACCACACAGGCCAACCCGAGCCTGCCTGTCAGCCGTCTGCGCAAAGGCTTGCGGGCCAGGGATTTCAATATTGAAAGTGCCCTGGAGGATCCTCTGGATTTCACACCGGAGTTTGCGGCGTTCAGTGATGAGACGCTGCTCAAACGTTTGCAGAGGCGGCAGGAGCAACTGGCGCAACACCTCAAACAGCCACCGCCTGCGCCACTGCCCGACGCGGAAGCGGGCGTCGATTTGCTGGACAGCTACACATTGCGAGACAACCCTCATCGCGTCGCATTGATTCTCGACGACCCGCTGTTTGCCATACGCCACGCGACCGCACAGATACGCAACTGTGTTGCCTACCTGCAAACCTTGAATGCCCTGATTGCCTTCCAGCCCCACGGACAATATGCCCAGGTGCTGTACAGCGCTGTCGGCGGAGAGTACATCCACCTGAAAGGACGGATTGACCTGCCAAAGTTTTATGAAACGGTGTTTGAGCAGGAACGCAAGTTCGGACGCAAATCGCTGGCGATGCATCTGACACGACTGGTCGAATTACTCGACAAGAAACTCCCCGTCGTCCTCATGGACTGGACTTATCGCCACGACGAGGCCTTGCTGGAACCCTACAGCCTGATGGCAGATGCTCTGGGCGCCCTCGAATACACACCCGCTCAGGCAGATGCCTTGCTGACCGGCATGGACGTGACAGAGCTGGAAACGTCCATCAGAACCCTGGTCAAGAACATCCTGCAGGCCGAGCATCCGCTGGGCACCATGCTGCTGGCCACGGACGCCGGGCAACCGCCCGAACTGCTCAAGCGCCTGATTGCCCTGCGCGACCTTGATCAACCCCCTCAGCCACAGGCCATGGGCCTGAGCACCCTGATGCTCAGCGCCTCCTTTGTCGACAAGGTGGATTGGCCCGGCCTGGGCAAGACCTTCTCGTACTTCATGGGCGACCTGCTGGATATTTTCGGGGCCAGCGTCGTGGCGCAACTCAGTCGGCTGTCCAACAGCAGCCTGAAGATCAAACTCGACCGGCTATTCATGCCGACCTTCAACACCCTCTCGACCCTCTCGGTAAAGATGACCAACATCCGCCTGATGCCCATGGGCGAAGCACTGGCCGGGAACTATGTGGTCATCGGCGTTCATGGCGCAGGCTTGCGCAGAGGCCTGACCGACAGCGAACGCAGCGAACTGACCCGCAAGAACTACCGCTACGCCAGCCTGCACAACCAGTCCGGCGAAACCCTGGGCAGCACCAGCGCCAAAGGCCAAGGCAAGAACGCGCCGATGCTGCGTAATGTCATGGTGCTTGCCATCCCTGAGGGCCATCCCGAACTGGCTAACTACAGTAACTTCCGGGTGAACTTTGGGGTGCTGACTCAGGGGCTGGAGAAGACCAGGGTGGTGCCTACGTTGATGCTGGGGTTTGCGGTTTTTAACTTGGTGGTGCAGGTGGAGGCGATAAAGGACTTTGAAGCTAGCGGAGAGAATCTACGAGGTATATTGGGAGTATTTAGTGCTTTAGCCGACTTAACAGCAGCTCTCGGAAATCACAGCAGACTTCTTTTTGGCGAAACTACCGCGAGTTACCTGAGCAAACCACGTATCAACGTAGGTAAAATCTCTCCCGGCTGGGCAAAAAACCTCGAAATACAGACGGGCAGCCCCAAACTTCCTCTTCTTCGCGCCATTGGCGGCGGAGCCACCTTCGTAGGTGCGATAACAAGTGCCTGGGACAGCTATCGAAACTATAGCGATGGCAATTACGAACTATCAGCAAGTTATGCAACCATTACAGCGGGAAATTTAATATGGCTAGCCTATACCCTAGGACTTACCATCAACCCATTTGCGCTTTTGATCGGGGCAGCACTGGTGATTGGCGGAGCAGTGCTTGCCAATATATTTGATGACGATGCAATCGAACTTGCCGTGCGTTATGGCCCCCTCGGCACAGACTCTGCCGCTGAAGATTTGCCTGAATACTTTCTACATTTAAAAAATCCGCTCATTGCCTATCAGCAATTAACGGGGCTTCTGAGCAAACCCAAGATCCATGCAATGCGACTCGGCGACTGGCGCAGAAAAGCCCCGGCACATCATCTTGAGGCACTGTTAAACGCCGACCAGCAACGCAAGCGCCCGACAAACACATATTGGCAAACCATAGCACCCGACGCCAAGGCACTGGACGAACAGGATTGGGTGGTGACTTTAAGTACCCCACTTCTGGGGATGCTCAGCAATAACACTCAACACTTTCAACTGCTGGCCCATGAATTTCAATCAAACATGGAAACCGGCATGGCCTTCGCTAACAAGCACTATCACTGGCAAAGGGCGGGTAATCCAAAACTGGCGGCGGTGCCACTGGATTCGACCACCGCTCTGTATGTCTTGCCCTCTTTTATTGAAAGCACCTTTCCCATCAGCCGCACCGTCAGAACCGAAGGGCTGAAAATCATTACCCAAATCGAATTGCATGCAGAACCGGGCAGCCCACCTTTGCTACTTCCGCAACCCAATCCCAAAAAGTGGAAGCCTTTTACCCCTGACCACCGCCGAGCACCCAATAGCAACCCGGAGAGCAGCCCTCCTCTGTATTGGCAGATCGAAACCATCGAGAACCGTATATGAACGCAAATATTGATCAATCCTACGCCAATAGCGCCTACCGCAGCGACAGCCAGGAACTGCTGCCGCCGCCAAGATGGTACGTCCATCTCAACCGCAATGGCCTGTTCAACACGCATCTTGCCTTTGGTCATTACGCCGGGCTGGATTCAGCTACGGAAATCACTCTGCAACTGGAGTGCGAAGAACATCTGATTTATCAGAAGCAGGAAGAGGGTGGTGAAAAACAGGAAGTGTACTGTGATGCAAAACGCTGGCGATTTCAGAACTCCAGTAGAATTCCATATTTGCTATTTGTATCCAAAATAATGAGTTTCTTCCTTATATGGGCCATTTGGGGTATAGGAATTTTTGGATCAATAAAACTCGAACTTGGCTACAAAACCATCGGGACCGAGCTCGCAGTACTAATAGCTTTTTTATCAGTTGCATTAGCTACTACATCTCTTGTTCTGTTCATGACAGAAAAGAAAGCAGTTCATTACATTCAAATTTCCGGTTTCTTTATCTGCGCAGCTATCGTCCTCTGGCTAAAAGGCTCTCTCTTCGGCAACAGCGAAATGCACATCGCCTTTTGGGGAGGCACCCTTCTCTACTTCATGGGCGCCATCGGCTTCGACTGCCTGCTCTGGCTACACAGCACCATCAGCCGCCACGACGGCAGTGAGTTCAATCGGGTAGACGGCATGGTGCGTTTCAAGCGGCGTTTCCGGCGTTTGTTTGTCGCGCCTTTCGAGGAATTCGATCCGGTGCTGACGTTGCTACCCAGTGGCTACGGGTCCCATGACTACACAATCACCCTGTATCACCGTTACACCAACAAGAAAATCTATCTGGCGACCAAGATGCATTCACTGGGGCTGGACAAGGCCAATACCCTAGCGTTCTGGGATTGCCTGCAGCGCTATATGGACGTCACCCAACCTCTACCCGACCTTCCCGTACTGGAACAAAGCCGTCATCTGGACCCGATCACCGCCGCTCACGACGCCAGCACCGGGCGCAATCCACGCCGCTGGCGCGATCAGGCAATAACAGGCTGGAAAACTTCGGGAGAAAAGAAACTCAACGAGCAATTACAGCGATATCCCTGGCAGCAACAACCCTGTGTGATCAAAGCCCGCCTGAGCGAAGAACTCACCATCGAAGCCTGGTACCGCGCTCAGGAAGCCAAGGGCATTCAGGCAACGCCCAAGGCTGAAGACTTTGCGCGACGCGCTGACTACGATGAGTCACAAATATGAACGCCTACGCCAATAGCGCTTACCGCAGCGACAGCCATGAACCACTGCCTCCACCAGGATCGCATGCCCATCTCAACCGTAATGGCCTGTTCGACACCCATCTTGCCTTTGGCCATTACGCCGGGCTGGACTCGGCTACGGAAATCACTCTGCAACTGGAATGCGAAGAGCATCGGGTCTATCAGACGCAAGAAGAAGCGGGCAAAAAACAGGAGGTGTATTGCGATGCAAAGCGCTGGCGCTTTCAGAACTCCAGCAAGATTCCGTATCTTCTATTTACTTTTAAAATAATGAGCTTTTTTCTTATATGGGTCCCATGGAGTACATGGATTTTTCTTCCAATAAAACTCGAGCTTGGCTACAAAACCGTCGGCACCGAGCTCGCAGTACTAATAGCTTTTTTAGCGGTCACCTTAGCTATTACATCTCTTATTCTATTCATGACAGAAAAAAAAGCAGTTCATTACATTCAAATTGCCGGTTTCTTTATCTGCGCCGCCATCGTCCTCTGGCTAAAAGGAACGCTCTGGGGCAACAGCGAAATGCACATCGCCTTTTGGGCAGGCACCCTCCTCTACTTCATGGGCGCCATCGGCTTCGACTGCCTGCTCTGGCTACACAGCACCATCAGCCGCCATGACGGCAGCGAGTTCAATCGGGTAGATGGCATGGTGCGTTTCAAGCGGCGTTTTCGGCGTTTGTTTGTCGCGCCTTTCGAAGAGTTCGACCCGGTGCTGACGTTGCTGCCCAGCGGTTACGGCTCCCATGATTACACCATCACGCTGTATCACCGCTACACCAATAAAAAGATCTACCTGGCGACCAAGATGCATTCCCTTGGACTGGATCAGGCCAATGCCCTGGCGTTCTGGGATTGTCTGCAACGCTATATGGACGTCACCCAACCTCTGCCCGACCTCCCGGTGCTGGAACAAAGCCGCCATCTGGACCCCGTCACCGCCGCCCATGACGCCAGCACCGGCCGCAACCCACGCCGCTGGCGCGATCAGGCGACACGCGGCTGGAAGTCTTCGGGAGAAAAGAAACTCAATGAGCAATTACAGCGCTACCCCTGGCAGCAACAACCCTGCGTGATCAAATCCCGCCTGAGCGAAGAACTCACCATCGAAGCCTGGTACCGCGCTCAGGAAGCCAAGGGCATTCAGGCGACGCCCAAGGCTGAAGACTTTGTGTCGCCGCCTGACTTTGAGAACGGCTAAGTGAAGGCCGGAATCATCTGGCCGACTCAGAATGCCCTTTGGCCATAGCCACTACCACCTTGCGCTTGCCGGTAAACGGTGAGCGCGCATGGGCCGAGAGCATGTTGTCCAGCATCAGGACGTCGTTTTCCAGCCAGGGGAAGCTGACGGCGCACTCATCGAGCACACCACGGACTTCGTCCAGCAGGCTTTCTTCGATGGCTGAGCCGTCGCCGTAGTAGACGTTGCGCGGCAGGTCTTCTTCGTCCACCACGTCGAGCAGGGTTTCGCGCACTTCCGGTTGCAGGTTGGAGATGTGGAACAGGTGCGCCTGATTGAACCAGACCATGTCCTGAGTCACCGGATGACGTGCCACTGCCTGGCAGATCTGCCGGGTGCGCAGTTCGCCGTCATCTTTCCACTCGCACTGGATGTTATGGGCGCGGCAGTAGGCTTCGACGACGCTTTCGTCTTCGGTGTTGAACACCTGGCTCCAGTCCACATCCAGGCCGTTGCCGAAGTTGCGCACGTACATCAGTTTCTTTTCGATGAAACGGTCACGAATGCGTGCCGGAATCCGGCGATAGATTTCACGGCTGTCGGCGATGGGGGTTTCGCCGCCGGTTTCGGCAGCGATCATGCTGTAGAACCAGATGCGCATCGGCCATTCCAGAGTGTAGGCCTGCTCGTTGTGCAGGGGAATGCTCTGGTGCGCCGGGTATTCAGTGGAGGTGTAGACGCCTTTGGTCACGTTGCTGCGCGGCGTGGAGCCGAATTCATAAGTGAGCAACGGGTCACCAAACCCGGCAGCAAATTCACGGAACGCTTCCGCACCGCCGACATTGAAGCCGCGGAACAGGATCCCGCCGCTGCGGTAAAGATGCTCGGCAACCAGTGGTTTGAATTCGCCCAGGGCTTCCATCAAGTCCAGGCCCGACTCGGGTGCCTCCACCAGCAGGGGCAAAGTACCGGTCCCGGCCTGCAATGGCCGGATATTCAAACTCAACGCATGACTCATGATGACTCTCCCTTGATGGCAAAGCGTGCGAGCCCCAACGGCCTGACGCTACACCGACGTCCTGATTTAACGTACCCGGCTACCTGAAAATTAGGCCCTTATCGCAGAAAGACAGCTCATCCCTGCATCCTGAAACATTTACTTTCATTTAAGCGAAAGAAATAATTACATCATTTGCATTCTCATTCGTCTTTATTAGATGCAGCGGCAGCATCGGCCAAAAGCCATGACCGTTTTCAGCAAAAAAGAGCCCGCGCCCCTCACCAATGGCCGCTCTGACACCGTGAATCGAGACCGTTCCCCCATGTCAAAGAAGTCCCGCTCAAAAATCTGGTTTCTCGTCCATAGCTGGCTGGCACTGCCGATCTGGTTTTTTGTGCTGATCGTGTGCGTCACCGGCACGCTGGCGGTGGTCAGCAAGGAAATCATGTGGCTGGCCAACCCGGAGATGCGGGCCGTCAAGCCATCGGACGATGCGCCACGCCTCACCTTCGAGCAGATCAGGGCCACCATCGAACGTAACGAGCCGAACCTGATTATCGGCACCATGATGCAGCCGGACGGTGAGTATTTCGCCTTGAGCGTCAATGTCACTTACCCCGACGGGCGTTCGGTGCCGGCCTATGTAAACCCTTATACCGGCCTTATCCAGGGCGTCACGCCAGCCTTCGATTTCCGCCGCTTTACCCGCGCCCTGCATGGCTGGTGGCTGGTGCCGTTCACCAACGGCTACTCCTGGGGCTGGTATCTGGTGTCGATCCTGGGACTGCCGATGCTGGTGTCGCTGATCACCGGGCTGATGGTCTACAAGAAATTCTGGAAAGGCTTCCTGAAACCCACGCTGCGCCTCAAGCACGGTGCCCGGATCTTCTGGGGCGACTTTCATCGCCTGAGCGGCATCTGGTCGATCTGGTTCATTGCCGTGATTTCCATCACCGGCACCTGGTTCCTGATCCAGGCCCTGCTCTGGGATAACCAGATCAGCATTTCCAGCAAATCCCAGGCAGCGTCCATCATTCCCCACAGCAGCGTGCCCCTCACCGCTGACGGCAGCCCTGCGCCGACCATCAGCCTGGACAAGGCCATCGAAATTGCCAAACAGCGGATTCCCGGCCTGGAAGCCAGCTTCATCAGCCCACCCAGCAATGCCTACGCCAACATGGAAGTCGGTGGTCGTAGCTGGTATCCGCTGATGTATCAGACCGCCGAGATCAACCCGTACAGCGGTGAAATCGCCACCTCGCACCTGCTCTCAGACCGCAACAAGCTGGAGTTCGTCACCGAATCCATGCGTCCGCTGCACACCGGCGACTTCGGCGGGATCTGGATCAAACTGATCTGGGCCTTCTTTGGCCTGCTGTTGAGCATGATGGTCCTCAGCGGCCTGCTGATCTGGAGCAAGCGCACGGCGCTGGCCACCCTCAACGCCTTGAAACGTGACGCCAAGGCCGAACAGGCCGCAGCCAGGAAACAACAATCCCCGCGACCGTCCCTGGCCACCGAAATCCCGGAGAACACCCTGTGAGCAAGGCCGCAACCGTACAACCCGTTTCGACCCTGGGTCGCCTCTGGCACAAGTGGCGTTTCCATATAAACATCCTGCTCGTACTGGTTCCCCTGGGTTTCATGCCCAAGTACTTCGCCGACGATGCCCTTCTGCGTGGCGACAAGGGACTCGGGCAGCGGGAGCTGGGCACCATCCAGGTCGGCCCATGGAGCATGAAACTGGCCGAAGAACGCAACGAGGCGCCTATCTTCTCCGGCGCCTCGGGCTACATGAAAAACTTCAACGCCTCGCTGTGCGAAAGCTGCGCCGACCAGGTCAAGGCGACTTACCTGCGCATCGGCAAGCCCCGCAGCCTGAGGACTGCCGGGGTGATCTTCTTCGGCGTGGCCTATCGCATGACTGCGTTCATGCAGATCCCGGAAAACACCGACCCCGATCAGGACCTGTGGATCACCATGGAAGGCTGGGACGGTTCCGTGCATCAAGCCTCCATTCCTCTGCACCAAGCCTCACCTTCGACCGTAGCCTGGCTGAAAAAACAAGGAGCCAAAAAGTGATCGTACGCTTCCCGTTACGGCAGTTGGGTATCAGCGCCCTCTTCTTGCTGAGCGCCGGTTTTGCCGGCAATGCACTGGCGCACAACCCGATGTGCGAGTGCAAACAGATCGACGCCGAGCAGATCCGCTGCACGGGCGGTTTTTCCGACGGCAGTGGCGCGCCGGGTGTGACACTGGACGTCATCGGCTATGACGAAACCATTCTGGTGCCCGGCAAGCTGGGCGCGGATTCGACCCTGACCTTCAAGCGCCCTTCTGCCGAGTTCTATGTGCTGTTCGATGCCGGCCCCGGCCACGTCGTGGAAATCGACCAAGCCGATATCGAGGCCCCATGACTACGCCAACCCGACAGATCGTCCGCCCGGCGGGTGCCGGTCATGAGACGCTTTACGTGCTGCTTTTGTGCCTGTTGATCCTGAGCGTTGCCGCCACAGTGGTCGGCCTGCGCGGCGAAAAGCATGAAGCCGACACGCTCTCCAGCCATCAACTGGATGCCCGTCGCGACCTGAGCGCCGCCGAGCAAGGCATCTACGCCGACCTGCGCGTGACCCTGGACGAAATCCGGCTGTTGGCGCAGGAACAGCAGGAACCAGTCACCCCGCAACAACTGGCCGAGGAAGGCTTTGCGCCCTTTGCTCAGGACGCCAGTTCTGTCAGCCGTGGCAATCATGCCTGGCAAATGGTCGGGCACTCTTATCTAGGCCTGAGCCCGATGCCGACAACTGCGGGATCCTTCCTGCTGCGCATCGAAGCCGATGACAAGGCCCAAGCCGATATCTGGATCACCCGCAAAGACTCGCCTGCCGTACCAACCGACCTTGGCGACCAGGCGCTGATCAGCGCCGGCTGGCAGCAAGTCGTAGCGCAATTCGATGCCGGGGTTACCCGTCAGCATCGACACTGAACCCACGCATTCACTGAAAAGAAGACTGTTTATCCATGCCTATTTCATTGAAACGCCGTCCATTGCTGCGCGTCGTAATGGTTGGCCTGTTCGCCACCCTGCTCGCACCACTGGTCAACGCAGACCCGGCCAAGCGCCTGCGGATCGGCATCACCCTGCATCCTTATTACAGCTATGTCAGCAATATCGTTGGCGACAAGGCCGAGGTGGTGCCCCTGATTCCTGCCGGCTTCAACCCCCACGCCTATGAGCCCCGCGCCGAAGACATCAAGCGCATCGGCTCGCTGGACGTTGTCGTGCTCAACGGTGTGGGCCATGACGACTTTGCCGACCGCATGATCGCTGCCAGCGAAAAGCCGGATATCGCCACCATCGAAGCCAATGCCGATGTGCCGCTGCTGGCAGCCACCGGGATTGCGGCTCGTGGCGCGGGCAAGGTGGTCAACCCGCACACTTTCCTGTCGATCAGCGCCTCTATTGCCCAGGTCAATAACATTGCCCGGGAACTGGGCAAGCTCGACCCGGACAACGCTAAGACCTACACCGCCAATGCCCGCGCCTACGGTAAACGCCTGCGGCAGATGCGCGCCGATGCCCTGGCCAAACTCACCAAGGCACCCAATGCCGACCTGCGGGTTGCCACGGTGCATGCGGCCTACGATTACCTGCTGCGTGAATTCGGCCTGGAAGTCACCGCTGTGGTCGAACCGGCTCACGGTATCGAGCCGAGCCCGAGCCAGTTGAAGAAGACCATCGACCAGTTGCGCGAGCTGGACGTGAAAGTGATTTTCTCGGAGATGGATTTCCCGTCCACCTACGTCGACACCATTCAGCGTGAATCCGGCGTCAAGCTCTACCCGCTGTCGCACATTTCCTATGGCGAATACAGCGCCGACAAGTACGAGAAGGAAATGAAAGGCAATCTGGACACCGTAGTCAGGGCCATTCAGGAGGCTGGCGCATGACCGCTGCCGAACCGATTTCCCTCGCCAGCCAAGGACCGGGCATCACCTTTGCGGATGTCAGCCTGACCCTGGGGCGCACCACCATTCTCGACCGCATCAACTTCAACGTGCGGGCTGGCAGCGTGCATGCGCTGGTCGGGCCAAATGGCGGTGGTAAAAGCTCGCTGATCAAGACGCTGCTCGGGCAGATGCCTCACCAGGGTGAACTCAGCCTGCAGTGGCCCGGCTCCCCCGGCCTGATCGGTTATGTGCCCCAGGCGCTGGAATTCGATCGTGGCCTGCCCATGACCGTCGATGACTTCATGGCGGCCATGTGTCAGCGTCGTCCGGCGTTTCTCGGCTTGTCCCGCCACTACGCGAAAGCCATCGGTGAAGCGCTGGAACGCGTCGGCATGCAGGACAAACGCAAGCGCCGCATGGGCGCATTGTCCGGCGGCGAGCGCCAGCGCGTGCTGCTGGCTCAGGGTCTGATTCCGGCACCGCAATTGCTGGTGCTTGATGAACCGATGTCGGCGCTCGATGAAGCCGGTATTCAGGTATTCGAGCGTCTGCTGGGCGACTGGCGTCAGGCAGGCATCACAGTACTGTGGATCGAGCACGATCTTGAAGCCGTAAAACGTCTGGCCGATCACGTGACCGGCCTCAATCGCCGCGTGCTGTTCGATGAGTCGGCACAGACCGCCCTGACGCCCGAGCGACTACTGACGCTGTTCTCCGCCCATCCGCGTGCAGCGGACAGCCAAGGGAGTGCCGCGTGATGGATTACGAAAGCTTTCGTCTGTTCATTCAAGGCCTGGCTTCATCCGGCTACCTGCCAGAAGCGCTGGCTTACGGTTTCGTGGTCAATGCCCTGCTCGCCGGTCTGTTGATCGGCCCGGTGCTGGGCGGTCTGGGCACGCTGGTGGTGGTCAAGCGCTTTGCGTTTTTCTCCGAAGCCGTGGGCCATGCAGCCCTGACCGGAGTCGCCATCGGCATTCTGTTGGGCGAACCCTATACCGGCCCTTATGGCAGCCTGTTCGGTTACTGCCTGCTGTTCGGCATCGTGCTCAATTACCTGCGCAACCGCACCGGTCTGGCACCGGACACCTTGATCGGCGTGTTCCTTTCGGTGTCCTTGGCTCTGGGTGCCAGCCTGCTGCTGGTGCTGGCGGGCAAGATCAACGTTCACATCCTGGAAAACGTGCTGTTCGGCTCGGTACTGACCGTCAACGGCAATGACTTGCTGGTGCTGCTGATTGTCGGCGCACTGGTCATGGGCCTTAGCCTGCCGCTGTACAACCGCATCATGCTGGCCAGCTTCAACCCGCAACTGGCCGCCGTGCGCGGCGTCGCAGTCAAGGTGCTGGATTACCTGTTCGTGATTCTGGTGACGCTGATTACCGTGGCCGCCGTAAAAGTCATCGGTGCCATTCTGGTGGGTGCCCTGCTGGTGATCCCGGCTGCCGCTGCACGCTTGCTGAGCCAGTCACTCAAAGGCTTCTTCTGGATTTCGGTCGCGATTGCCACCGTCAGTACCTTGTGCGGCATTCTGCTGCCTATCGTCTTCGACCTGCCCGTGCCTTCAGGCGCGGCGATCATTCTGGTGGCGGGCGTCGGCTTCGCCCTGGCCGCCATCGCCCGCGGCACAGTCCCCAGCCTCAAAGGGAATATTGGATAAATGCCTACTCTGCGCACATTGACCCTGGCTCTGGCCCTCACTGGCCTGTTCAGCAATAGCCTGTACGCCGCCGAAAGCAAAAACGCCAACCTGGAACCGGTTCGGGTGCTGGCCAGCCTGCCCATCACCTACGGCCTTGGACAGATTCTGCTCAAGGACAGCGGCGTGGTGCTGGAACGTGCGGCAGCCGCCAACCTGCCGGGCTCACGCCAGACCGCCTACTTCACCGGGCGCGGTGCCGAAGCCCTGCGCAAACTGAGCGTGGAAGCCGATGCGGTGATCGGGCTGCGTTCGATCTGGGCCGATGACCCGCTTTACCCCAATGCTCGACGCAGCAATATCCGCATCGTCGAAATCGACGCCGCACGCCCGGTGGATGGCAGCCTGCCGGGCATCGCCTTGCAACCCGGTCAGAACGTCGATGGCCTGAACAGTCAACCCTGGCTGGCCAGCAATAACATGGGCCGCATGGCCGATGTGATGGCGGCGGATCTGGTACGCCTGGCTCCGGCCGCCAAACCGAAAATCGAAGCCAACCTGGCAGCCCTCAAGCAGCAGTTGCTCAAGCTGAGCGCAGCGAGTGAGGCCAGTCTGGCCAGTGCGGATAACCTGAGCGTGGTCAGCCTGTCCGACCGTTTCGGCTACCTGATCAGCGGCCTCAATCTGGAGCTGATCGATACACAAGCCCTCACCGACGAACAATGGACACCCGAAGCCCTGCAAAAGCTGACGGCGACGCTCAAGGATAATGATGTGGCCGTGGTGCTGGATCATCGCCAGCCACCGGAAACCGTGAAAGCCGCTGTGGCTGCGGCAGGCAGCAAATTGCTGGTGCTGGGGGTTGATGGGGAAGATCCATTGGCCGAACTGCAGGGTAATATCGAGCAGGTTATTGCGGGGTTGGCAGGCAAGGAATAAACGCCCATACAGGTCTGTGTGGGAGCGGATTTATCCGCGAAAGCGGCTGACGATGAAGATGCAGTGAGTGGCCCGGCCTCTTCCCGAATAAATTCGGTCCTACGCAGGCTGTGGGCGGCTTGGAAACAAAAACGCCCCGACATTGATCGGGGCGTTTGTTTTATAGCGCTACGCAATCAGTGCGCAGTAGCCGCCTGTGCTTCCATCTTCTGGCGCAGGCTCAGTGGGCGCATGTCGGTCCACACTTCTTCGATGTAGGCCAGGCATTCGTTCTTGAAGCCGCTCTTGCCCACGGTGCGCCAGCCGTTGGGGATCGCCTTGTAATCCGGCCAGATGGAATATTGCTCTTCGTGGTTGACCACGACCTGAAAGACGATGTCGTCGCGGTCGAAAACTGAAGTCATTGCTGCTCTCCATGATTGATTCAGTGCCGCTGCGCCAATTCACAACGGCTATGTAAAGTGAACGTATCGCTACGTCGAAAAATTAAAGACTGGCCACCGCCGCCGAAAGCGCCCGACCGAATATACCGGCCACTTCGTCGATCTGCTCGGCAGTAATCACCAGCGGCGGCAGGAAGCGCACGACGCTGCCGTGACGACCACCCAGCTCCAGAATCAACCCACGCTTGAGGCATTCACGCTGCACCAGCGGTGCAAGACGGGCAAAGACCGGTGGGTGCCCCAGTGCATCGGGCTCGCCATTGGGGTCTACCAGCTCGACACCGAGCATCAACCCGCGACCGCGAATATCCCCCAGTTGCGGGAAGTCGCGTTGCAGCTCGCGCAAGTGCCGGGTCAAGCGTGCGCCCACGGTGTTCACGTGCTCGCAGACGTTGTGTTCCTTCAGATAGTGCATCACCGCCGAACCTGCGGCCATTGCCATCTGATTGCCGCGGAATGTCCCGG
Organism: Pseudomonas cichorii; assembly: GCF_019719005.1. Taxonomy (GTDB): domain Bacteria; phylum Pseudomonadota; class Gammaproteobacteria; order Pseudomonadales; family Pseudomonadaceae; genus Aquipseudomonas; species Aquipseudomonas cichorii_E. The sequence goes on along the minus strand of NZ_JAIGPJ010000032.1, from coordinate 56,053 downwards.
CATGAGCGCCTGGCTGCCAGGCATCCAGCCATTGGCGATAGACCACCACCGCCAGGGGCAGACTGCCGCCGATGGCTTTGGACAACACCACCACGTCTGGAATGATCCCGGCATGCTCGAAGGCAAACATCTTGCCGGTACGAGCGAAACCGCTCTGGATTTCATCGACGATCAGGGCAATCCCGGCCTTCTCGGTGATGCGACGCAGGCCCCGCAGCCAGTCCAGGTCCGCCGGAATCACACCGCCCTCGCCCTGCACCACTTCGACGATCACCGCAGCCGGTAGCTGCACCCCGGCTTCGGGATCGTTGAGCAGGTTTTCCAGGTAATGCAGATTGGCCTTGACCCCTTGCGCGCCGCCCAGACCAAACGGGCAACGGTAATCGTAAGGGTACGGCATGAACTGCACGCCGGAGCTGAGCAAGGCACCCAACGGTTTTTTCGGCCCCAGGCTACCCATCAGGCTCAAGGCACCCTGGCTCATACCGTGATAACCGCCCTGAAACGACAACACGGTGCTGCGCCCGGTGGCGGTACGCACCAGTTTCAGGGCTGCTTCCACGGCATCGGTGCCGGTAGGGCCGCAGAACTGGATTTTCGCTTCCTGGGCCAGTTCCTGTGGCAGCAGGCCGAACAGGTCCTGGACGAACTGATCCTTGACCGGCGTGGTAAGGTCCAGGGTATGCAACGGCAATTCGTCGCTGATGACCTGCTGGATGGCCTCGATCACGACCGGATGGTTATGACCCAGCGCCAGGGTGCCAGCCCCCGCCAGACAATCGATGAAGCGACGCCCCTCGACGTCCTCGACATGAATGCCCCTGGCACGCTTGAGCGCCAGAGGAATGCGTCGCGGATAGCTGCGAGCGTTGGACTCCTGGCGACTCTGACGGGCCAGCAAGGGCGATTCGTCGAACTGGTAAAGCGTCTCGGCAGGCTGCGCCGGCTGATCTTCAATAAACCTGGTAGCGACTGACATCTGTGCAACCCTCAATACGCTGTCGATAAGCGAAATCTTTAAGTGGCCTGATGCACGACCTTCTGGTCGTGCAACGTCAGGCATTCATTGCTTCATTGAAAAACGCGCCAGCCGCCTGCGGATTTACACCCTGTCACAGCTTTTTTATCAGCCGTGCCTTTGCGCCGACGAGAGGCTGGTTTACAGCCCCTCCAGCTCAGCCATCAGGTCCGCCAGCCGGTCGAATTTCTGCTCATCGACCTTCTGCCCGCCAAGACCTTCCAGATGCCCGGCCAACCCTTGAATGGTGTTGAACTCGAACATGGCGCGCAGCGGTACATTGCGTTGCAGCAGCTTCTGCGCACGAGTCACCACCTGAGTTGCCAGCAATGAATGCCCGCCCAATTCAAAGAAGTTGTCGGTAATCCCGACCCGCTCGACCTTCAGCACATCGGCCCAGATATCAGCCAATTGCTGCTCAATTTCGCTGTGCGGTGCCACGTAATCGTTCTGCACCTGGCTGACATCCGGCTTGGGCAGGGCCTTGCGGTCAAGCTTGCCATTCGGCGTCAGCGGCATAGCTTCCAGCATCACCAGATGGCTCGGCACCATGTAATCCGGCAGGCTGGTCTTGAGGTGGCTTTTCAGTTCATCGCGCAGCAAGTCCGGGTCCTGTGCATGGGCACGCGGCACCAGATACGCCGCCAGCACCTTGCCCAGTGGGCCGTCGATATCCAGCACCACGGATTCACGAATCCCTTCGTGCTCCTGCAGGCGGGTTTCGATTTCGCCCAGTTCGATGCGGTAGCCGCGAATCTTCACCTGATGGTCGACCCGGCCCACGTATTCGAGCACGCCATCTGCACGTCTGCGTGCCAGGTCGCCAGTGCGATACAGACGCTCGCCCGGTGCGCCGAACGGGTTGGGCACGAATACCGGCACAGTGCGTAGCGGGTCGCTGACATAACCGCGACCGACACCGGTCCCGGCCACGCACAGCTCGCCGACCGCGCCCAACGGCACCAGGTCCAGCGCCTCGTCGAGCAGGTACAAACGGTTGTTGTCGGTGGGCGTACCGATCGGCAGATAGGTGCTGCGGGTCGACGCCGGATCGACGCGGAAGAACGCCACGTCGTCGGAACATTCGGCAGGACCATAAGCGTTGACCAGCCCGATATCCGGGTAGCGTTGCAGCCATTGACTGGCCAGTTCCGGCGGCATCGCCTCGCCAGTCGGCAGCATCCAGCGCAAGCCGTCGAGGGTTGCACGCTCCTCGGCCAGCAGCCCTTGAATCAGGGACGGCACGCTTTCCAGCACACTGATGCGTTGGGCCTGAACATGGCTCAGCAAGGCCTGCGGATCACGGGCGATATCGTTCGGCACGATGTCTACCCGCGCCCCGAACAGCGGTGCCGCCAGGAACTGCCAGACCGAGATATCGAAACTCTGTGAAGCGGTCTGGGCGATCACGTCGGCATCGCTCAGGTTCAGATAAGGCACCTTGCTCAACTGGTTATTGAGCATGCCGCGCTGTTCGACCATCACGCCCTTGGGCAAGCCGGTAGAACCCGAAGTGAAGATCACGTAGGCCAGATTGTCCGGCGCGCTGTAACGGCCAGGATTGCTCTGGGGCAGTTCACTCTGCGGCACGGTTTCCCAGACGAGCAGACGTGGACGATCAGCCTCAGGGATATCGGCCAACAAAGCCTGAGCCTGTTCGCGACATTCGGCGCTGCACACCAGCACCGGCGTTTGGCTTTGCCCGATGATGCCGCTCAGGCGCTGGTTCGGCAGCGCCGGGTCCAGCGGCAGGTAACCGGCACCGGCCTTGAAGCTGCCGATAATCATGCCCAGCAATTCAGGACCCCGTTCGGCCAGCAGCGCAATCGGCTGGTCGAAACCGGCTCCGGCTTCGATCAAGGCATGGCCGAGACGGTTGCTGAGTGCGTTCAGCTCGGCATAGCGGTATTGGCGATCCAGGCAACTGACGGCGATACGTTGCGGGTGCGCCGCGACCTGCGCCTCGAACAGCTCGGCATAGCTGCGCTCCAGCGGGTAGTCATGGTCGCTCTGATTGCAGCCATCGAGCAGGAACTCGCGCTCCGTTGCACTGAGCAGCGCCAGCTCGGACATGTCGCCATGGAAGCCTTCGATCAAGGCCAGCAGCAGGCGCTTGAACTCGCCCAGCATGCCTTGAACCGTGGTTTCGTCGAAGTAGCGCTGGTCATAGGACAGATGCAGCCCAAGGTCATCGCCGGGGTAGCACACCGCCGTAATCGGGTAATTGGTGTGGGTACGGCCCGAATCCGAGGTGGCATTGAGGCTTTGCGCACGGTCCAGCACCGAGACTTCCACCGGCGCGTTCTCGAACACGAACAGGCTGTCGAACAGCGGCTGGCCCTTGGGCAGTTCGCTGTTTTCCTGAATGGTCACCAGCGGCAGGTATTCGTACTCGCGCAGCTCCATGTTGCTTTCCAGCAAACGGCTCAGCCACTGACGAACGCTGCAACGCTGGTCGTCCTGGGGCAGCCCCACACGCAGAGCGATGGTGTTGATGAACAGGCCCACGGTGCGCTGCATCTGCGGCATTTCCACCGGACGCCCGGCCACGGTCACGCCGAACACCACGTCGCGGTCCCCGCTCATGCGGCGCAGGGTCAAGGCCCAGGCCGCCTGGGCAAAGGTGTTGATGGTCAGTTGATGTTGCTGGGCAAGCTCGCGCAGTCGCACACCATCGGCCACATCCAGACGGGTATAGCAATCGCCCACCACCATGCCGCCACTGTCACCGGCATGTTCGCGCAGGAACGGACGGTCGCTCGGGATCGGCGTCGGACGCTCGAAGCCCTTGAGGTTTTGCCGCCACCATTCACGGGCCTGAACCAGACCACGGCGTTGCAGCCAGCCGATGTAATCGCGATAGCGCGGCGGCGCGGCCAGTTGTGCGTCGCGGCCTTCGCCCAATGCGCTGTAGATGTCGAAGAAGTCGTTCATCAGCAACGAGCGGCACCAGGCATCGATCAGGATGTGGTGGTTGCTCATCATGAACCAGTAGCGGGCGTCGTCGACACGAATCAGGCGCAGGTGGAACGGCGGCTGGTTGAGCAGATCGAAACCAGCCTCGCGCTCGGACTTGAGCAAGGCTTGCAGACGCGGTTCCTGCTCGCTCTGCGCCACATCGCGCCAGTCCAGATAGTCAATGGGCGTATTGCCCGGCTTATGGATGACTTGCAGCATGGTTTCGCCGATGTCCCAGCAGAACGAGGCACGCAAGGCTTCGTGACGGGCAATGACTGCCTGCCAGGCCTGGGCGAAACGTTGCGGGTCCAGCTCGCTGTTGATGCGGTAGCGGTCCTGCATGTAATACAGGCCGGTGCCCGGTTCCAGCAGAGTGTGCAGCAGCATGCCTTCCTGCATCGGGGTCAGCGGATAGACATCTTCGATATGACTCGCCGGGACCGGCAGCGCATCCAGATGCGCCTGATCCAGAGCCGCCAGCGGGAAGTCCGAAGGCGTCAGGCCGCCGCTGCCGTCTGCCAGGCAATGGGCAATCAGCGCCTGCAATTGTTCCAGATAAGCCTGGGCCAGTTCGGTGATGGCCTGAGTCTGGTAACGCTCGCCACTGAAGGTCCAGCGCAGCACCAGTTCGCCGCCGTACACCTGACTGTCGATGCTCAGCTCGTTAGGCAGTGGCGCATGAGCGTCATGGGCCGCGCCCGCCGACTCTTCCAGCGGGCGGAACAAGGCATCGCTGCCAAAGCTCTGGTCGAACTGCCCCAGGTAGTTGAAGGTGATCGGCGCGACCGGCAAGGCCTGCATCGCCGCGCGGCTGGTGCCATCGGCCAGATAACGCAACACGCCATAACCCAGCCCTTTGTGCGGAACCTGACGCAACTGCTCCTTGATCGCCTTGATCGATGCGCCCGGCCCGGCCTCTTCGGCAGATGCAGGCGTCAGTCGCAGCGGATAGGCACTGGTGAACCAACCCACAGTGCGGGTCAGGTCGATTTCGTCGAACAGGGTTTCGCGGCCATGGCCTTCAAGCTGAATCAACGCCGACGCTTGCCCGTTCCAGCGGCAAACCACCTGGGCCAGTGCGGTCAGCAGCAGGTCGTTGACCTGAGTCCTATAAGCGCTTGGCGCCTGTTGCAGCAACTGGCGGGTACTTTGCGCGTCCAGCCGCACGCTGACGGTCTGAGCATGAATATTCTGCTGACCGCCCTTGGGATTGTCGCAAGGCAATTCAGCACTCGGCCCGCTGAGCTGGCGCTGCCACCAATCCCGCTCTTCACGCAAGGATTCACTACCGGCGTAAGCCTGTAGACGCCCGGCCCAGTCACGGAAAGCGCTGGTCTTGGCCGGCAACTGGATGGCTGCGGCATCGGCCAGTTGGCGATAGGCAACTTGCAGATCGTCCAGCAGCACGCGCCACGAAACACCATCGACAACCAAGTGGTGAATGACCATCAGCAGGCGCTGTTGACCTTGCGGCCCGTCCACCAGCAAGGCGCGCAGCAGCGGGCCGTTTTGCAGGTCGAGGCTGCGCTGGGTGTCCGCGAACAACGCGGCGCACTCACTCATGTCAGAAACACGCGCTTGCAGCAGCAGGCTTTCACCGGTGACGGCACGGTGCTCGGCCTGCCATTTGCCAGCGTTCTCGCGGAAGCTCAGGCGCAAGGCGTCGTGCTGTTCAAGAATCGCCAGCAACGCCTGTTCAAGGTGACGAGGTTCCAGCGCCGTGGTCGGCTCCAGTACCAGCGCCTGATTCCAGTGCTGACGCGCAGGGATCGGCGTCTCGAAGAACCAGTGCTGAATCGGCGTCAGGGCGGATTCGCCGATCAGCAGGCCTTGCTCGGCCTGCACCCGCTCGCTGGTCGTCGCAACAGCGGCCAGGGTCTGGACGGTCTGGTGCTGGAACAGGTCGCGAGGGCTGAAATGAATCCCGGCCTGACGCGCACGGCTGACCACCTGGATCGACAGGATCGAATCGCCGCCCAGCTCGAAGAAGTTATCGTTGAGGCCGACTTTCTCGACGTTCAGCACCGCGCACCAGATACCTGCCAGGGTCTGTTCCAGTTCGCTGGTAGGTGCCACATAACTCTGACGATTGAGTTCCGGGTCCGGCGCTGGCAAGGCGCGGCGGTCGAGCTTGCCATTGGCGGTCAGCGGCATGCTGTCCAGCAGGATCAGGTGCGTGGGCACCATGTAATCCGGCAGTTGCGCCTTCAAATGCGCCTTGAGGGATTCGCGCAGTTGCGCCTGTTGCTCTTCGCCCTGCCCGGCCACCTCCGTGACCAGATAACCGGCCAGTTGCTTGCCCGCTGGCGTATCCAGCGCCAGCACCACAGCTTCGCGAATGGCCTCGTGCTCCAGCAGACGGGTTTCGATTTCGCCCAGTTCGATACGGAAACCGCGAATCTTCACCTGATGGTCGATACGGCCCAGGTACTCCACCAGACCGTCGGCCCGCTGGCGCACCAGATCGCCGGTGCGATACAAACGCCCGCCATTGCCGCTGAACGGGTCGGCAACAAAGCGCTCGGCGGTCATCGCCGCACGCTGGTGATAACCCTGCGCCAGTCCGGCACCGCCGACATACAGCTCGCCGGTCGCGCCCTGAGGCACCAGCGCCAGATCGGCATCGAGGATGTACGCCACCCGAGCGCCCACCACGCTGCCGATCGGCACACTGGCCTCGCCCTCTTCCAGCCAGGCCGGAGCCAGACTGGCCAGGGGCATGACCACGGTTTCGGTCGGACCATAGGCGTTGAAGAACAGTTCTGGCTTGAAGACCGCACGAATACGCTGCAAATGCTCGCCGGTCAGCGCCTCGCCACCGGTGATACACATGCGTACCGGCAAGGTCTGGCCCTGAGTCGACAGCCATTGCGCCAACTGACTGCCGTAGCTTGGGGTGAAGCCGAGAATGTTCACCTGCTGGCTGCGGATCAGCTCGCAGATTTCTTCGGCATCCCACTGCCCCTGAGCACGCAACACCACTCGCGCTCCGCTGAGCAGCGGCACCAACAGACGCTCGGTAGCGGCGTCGAAGTTGATGGAATAGAAGTGCAGTTCACAGTCATCGGGACGCATCTCGAAGCGACGAATCACCGCCTGACAGTGCATGGCGATTTCACCATGGGACACCACCACGCCCTTGGGCTTGCCAGTGGAACCGGAGGTGTAGATCAGGTACGCCTGATGCTGCGGCAGGCTGATGAAAGGCAGCTCGCTTGTCGGATAAGCGGCCAGGGCTGGCACGTCATCTTCCAGGCACCAGCGAGCGACACCCGCTGGCAACTCGCCCAAGGCATCGAACAAGGCGGCATTGCTCAACAGCAGGCCGATGCCGCTGTCTTCGATCATGTATTGCAGGCGTTCCAGCGGGTATTCCGGGTCCAGCGGCACATAAGCGCCACCGGCCTTGAGGATCGCCAGCAGGCCGACCACCATGTCCAGGGAACGCTCCAGCGCCAGACCGACACGCACTTGCGGGCCGACGCCACGCTCGCGCAGCATCCAGGCCAGACGGTTGGCGCGGCTATCCAGTTCGGCGTAACTCAGGGTTTCACCGGCGAAAGTCAGGGCCGGTGCATCCGGACGCGCCTTGGCCTGTTCGTCAAACAGACTGTGGATGCACTGGTCCAGACGCTGCTCGCCTGCTTCGACGCCCAGGCTGTCGAGCAACTGCTGACGCTCGGCCTCCTGCAAAAGCGGCAGTTCACTCAAGCGCTGCGCCGGATCGGCCAGCAAGGCTTGCAACAGATTGAGCAGGTGCCCGGCCATCTGCGCAATGCGCGGCTCGTCGAACAGATCGGTGCTGTAGGTCAGGCAGCAACCCAGACGATGATCCAGTTCGGTGACTTCCAGATTCAGGTCGAACTTGGTGGCTCGAGCATCGTTGACCAGATACTCGACGGTCATGCCCGCCAGTTCGCGGCTCTGCTGGAATTCCCAGCGCTGCACGTTGCACATCACCTGGAACAGCGGGTTATAAGCCGCGCTGCGTGGCGGTTGCAGGGCTTCGACCAGGTGATCGAACGGCAGGTCCTGATGGGACTGGCCTTCGATGACCGTGTGACGAACCTGCTCGAACAGTTGCTCGACACACATCTGGCCGTCGAGCTGCACGCGCAGCACCTGGGTGTTGAGGAATGCACCGATCAACCCTTCGCTTTCCGGACGAATCCGGTTGGCCACCGGCGCGCCGATGCGCAAGTCGGTCTGGCCGCTGTAGCGGTAGAGCAGCACCGCCAGAGTGGCGGTCATGGTCATGAACAGGGTCAGGCCATTATTGGCGTTGAAGGCACGTACACGAGCGGCCAGTTCATCGCTCAGGTCGAAGCGATACAGCTCGCCTTTATGGCTCTGGACCGGCGGACGCGGACGATCACTCGGCAGCTCCAGCAGCGGATGCTCGTTGCCCAACTGCGCCGTCCAGTAATCCAGTTGCCGCTGACGTTCCCCGGCTTCCATCCACTGGCGCTGCCAGACGCTGTAATCCAGGTATTGCACCGCCAACGGCTCCAGCGGCGAAGAACGGCCCTCAAGGAAGGCTTCGTACAGCAGGCCCAGTTCACGGGCGAAGATATCCATCGCCCAGCCTTCGGTGACGATGTGATGCAGGGTCAGGACGAAATAGTGTTCCAGCTCGCCAGCCCTAACCATGCAGGCGCGCAGCAGCGGGCCGGTTTCCAGGTTGAAAGGCTGGTGCGCCTCGCTGTCGGCGAACGCTTGCAGGCGGCGCTGCCGGGCTTCGCCTTGCAGCGCCGAGAAGTCCTGCCACTGCATGCGTAGGCCGGTTTCTTCGGACACCTTCTGGCACGCCACACCATTGACGCTCGGGAAAGTGGTGCGCAGGGTTTCGTGGCGCAGGATCAAGGCTTGCAGCGCTGCCTCGAAACATTCGATGTTCAGCACGCCATTCAGACGCGCCATGCCACCTACGTTATAGGCCGGGCTGTCGGGCTCCATCTGCCACAGGAACCACATGCGCTGCTGGGAATAGGACAGCGGCACTGGCTGGTTGCGGTCGATCCGGGCAATCGGCTGCTGGCTGTTGCGGGCACCGGACGCCTGAATGGCTTCAACCTGCTCGACAAACGCGCCCAGCTCACTGGCCTCGAAAAGTGTCCGCAACGGCAGCTCGATATCACAAGCCTGACGCACCCTGGAAATGATCTGGGTAGCCAGCAACGAATGGCCGCCCAAGGCAAAGAAGTCATCGCGCAAGCCAATGCGCGGCACGCCCAGCACTTCGCGCCAGATACTGGCGACCTGTTTTTGTAGCTCAGTCTCGGGCTCGACGTGTTCACGGCTCTGCCAGACCGGCTCCGGCAAGGCGCGACGATCCAGCTTGCCGCTGGGGCTCAGAGGCATGCTGTCCAGGCGCATCAGTTGCGCCGGGACCATGTACTCGGGCAGTTCAAGAGCCAGGGAAGACTTGATGCGCTCGATCTGCTGCGCCTCGGTTTCCTGCTCCAGCGCGGCCGTGTAGTAACCGATCAGTTGCGGGCCAGCGGCGGTTTCCCGCACCAGTACCGCGGCCTGACCGACGCCTTGCTGAGCCAGCAGACGGGCTTCGATTTCCTGAGGTTCGACCCGGAAGCCACGCAGTTTGACCTGCTGGTCCAGACGCCCCAGATATTCCAGCGAACCATCCGCCGCCCAGCGCACCAAGTCGCCGGTACGGTACAGACGCGCGCCCTCTTCGCCCGAAGGATCGATGACAAAACGCTCGGCCGTCAGCCCCGGACGGCCCAGATAACCACGGGCCAGACCGATGCCACCGATACACAGTTCACCGGCCACGCCACGGGGCAGCGGGTTCAGGTCGCTGTCCAGAACCCGGCACAGCACGTTGCCCAGCGGTCGGCCAATGGGCGAGCGCTCGCCATCCGCCAACTGACAGTGCCAGTGAGTGACGTTGATCGCGGTTTCGGTCGGGCCATAGCGGTTGTGCAGTTGCACATTCGGCAATTGCTCCAGCACCCGGTTGCGCAGTTCGGCAGGCAGCGCTTCGCCACCGGAGAACAGGCGACGCAAGCTGCTGCACTGTTGCGCCAGCGGCTCATCGATGAAAAGTTGCAGCAGCGGCGGCACGAAATGCAGCGTGGTAACGCCGTATTCCTTGATGCGCTGGGCGATGCGATGCGGATCGCGATGCTCACCGGGATCGGCCAGCAACAGACGGCAGCCGGTGATTAGTGGCCAGAAGCACTCCCACACCGAAACGTCGAAACTGATCGGTGCCTTCTGCATCAGCACATCGGTTTCGTCCAGCGCATAGGTGGCCTGCATCCATTGCAGGCGCTCGGCCAGTGCGGCATGGGTATTGCCCACGCCTTTGGGCTGACCGGTGGAGCCGGAGGTGTAGATCACGTACGCCAGATTATCGCCATGCAGGTGCAAACCCGGCGCACTGACGGGCCAGTTTTCCAGGTGCAGGGTGTCCATGACAATGGTGCTGACACCTTCGGCACTCGGCAGATCGCCCAGCAAATGGCTTTGGGTCAGCAGCAGCGCAACGCCGCTGTCTTCAAGCATGTAGGCCAGTCGCTCGGTCGGGTAATCCGGGTCCAGCGGCACATAGGCGCCACCGGCCTTGAGGATCGCCAGCAGGCCGATCAGCAGTTGCGGCGAACGCTCAGCCGCAATCGCCACCTTGACGTCCGGGCCGACGCCCTTGTCCCGCAGGTAATGGGCCAGACGGTTGGCCTGGGCATGCAGGCTGGCAAAATCGAGGCTACCGCCGTCCCACATCAGGGCAATGCGTTCCGGGGTCTGGCGGGCCTGAAGGTTCAGCAGTTCCGGCAGCCATTGAGCGGCAGGCGCGCAAGGCGCAGCACCCCAGCTGGCCTGCTCGGCCAGATCCTCGGCGCTGAGCAATTGCACATCACCCAGCACGGTATCGGCCTGCTCGCAGACCTGAGTCAGCAAGCGCACGAACTGCCCGGCCATGCGCACGATGGTTTCGCGCTCGAACAGTTCGTCGGCGTAGTCGAAGGACAGGTTCAGGCGACCGTTGCGATCCTCTTCACTGTGCAGTTGCAGGTCGAACTTGGCTTCACGGCTGTGCCAGGGCAGTTCTTCGGCCAGCAGACCCGGCAGGCGACGCAAGGCGCTCAGGTCCCGCTGCTGGTGGTTGAACAGCACCTGGAACAGACCCTGCTCACGGGCCTGCGGGAACGCTTCGACCAGTTGATCGAACGGCAGGTCCTGATTGGCCTGGGCTTCCAGCGCTGCCTGACGGGTTTGCGCCAGCAGCGAGGAAAATGGCAGGCGCGAATCCAGTTGCGCACGCAGCACCAGGGTATTGATGAAGAAACCGATCAGGCCTTGGGTTTCATGGCGCGGACGGTTGGCACCGGGCACGCCGATGCGAATATCGCTCTGACCGCTATAGCGATGCAGCAGGCTCTGGAAGCCAGCAAGCAGCACCATGAACGGTGTCGATTGATAAGCCTGGGCAGCCTGTTTTACCGCTGCGCTCAACTCGTTGCTCAGGCGCAGGCTGTAACGCGAAGCGCTGTGTTGCTTGCGGGCCGAACGCGGATGATCAGTGGCCAGCGTCAGGGTCGGTTGCTCGTCACCCAGTTGCGCCTTCCAGTAATCGAGCTGACGCTGGGTCTCGCCACGAGCCAGCCATTCACGCTGCCAGTGGCCGTAATCGGCGTAACGCAACGACAGCGATGCCAACTCCAGTGATTGCCCTTGAACGGCGGCTGCATAAAGGCGCGAGAACTCGTCGATCAGCACATTCAGCGACCAGCCATCGGCGACGATATGGTGCAGCGTGACCAGCAACTGATGCTCTTCATCGTCCAGTTTCACCAGCGTGACGCGCAGCAGCGGGCCGGCTTCCAGATCGAACGGCTGACGCGCCTGCTCTTCGCGGATGGACTGGGCACGGGCCTGACGTGCTTCGGTGGACAGGTCGCTGATGTCGATCACGTGCAGCGGGAGCTCGCTGACCGGGTCGATACGCTGCAAGGCCACGCCGTCCTGCTCGTAGAAACGGGTGCGCAGGGATTCATGACGTTCGATCAGGCGCTGGAAGCTGCTGCGCAGCGCCGTGGTGTCCAGCTCGCCACGCAAGTGCAGGCCACCGGGAATGTTGTAGGCGCTGCCTTGGGGGTCCATTTGCCAGAGGAACCACAGACGGTTCTGGGCCAGGGATTGCGGCAGCGCATCGTTGCCCGGCAAGCGGGGAATGGCGTCCTGAGTCTGGCCTTCGCGTTGCAGCGCTTCGATCTGAGCAACCAGTGCCGCAAGAGTCGGAGCTTCGAACAGCAGGCGCAGATTCAGCTCGATGCCCAGGGCATCGCGCAAGCTGGCGACCACCTGGGTCGCGATAATCGAGTTACCGCCCAGCAGGAAGAAATGGTCATCGGCGGCCACTTCTTCCAGTTGCAGATGCTCGCACCAGACTTTCGCGACCTGCGCCTGCAGGTCGGAACCGCCAGTAGACGTTGCGCCTTTATCGGCCACGGTGCCTTGCGGGAATACCGCATAGCTGTCCAGGCTGCCGTCGGCCAGACGGGTCCGGCAGGCAGAACGTTGCAGCTTGCCGCTGGAGGTCTTGGGCAAGGCGCCCGGATTGAGCAGCACCACCACAGTCGGCGCTTCCTGGAAAGCCTCGGCCACGGACTGGCGAATCATCTTGATCAACGTCTCGGGAGCCAAGGCTTTCTGCACACTGCGCCCCACTTCCGCCGCAATGCCGATCCCTTCGCTGCCCTGCTGAGTCACGGCGAACGCCGCAATCCGGCCTTTGCGCACCGCATCCACGTCACGCTCGACAGCCTTTTCGATGTCCTGCGGGTACAGGTTATGGCCACGCACGATCAGCATGTCTTTCAAGCGACCGGTGATATACAGCTCGCCATGGCGCAGGAAACCCAGGTCGCCGGTGCGCAGCCAGGTACGGCCTTCATGCTCGACAAAGGTCTTGGCCGTGGCTTCGGGATTGCGCCAGTAACCGTGGGCGATGCTCGGGCCACAGGCCCAGATTTCGCCGACGCTGTTTTCACCCAGCACGGCCAGGGTCTGCGGATCGGCAATCAACACGCCATGTTCAGGCTGGCTGGTGCCGCAACTCATCACCGGATTGCCGTCGCCCGGCTCGGCCACATTGCGCGCCAGTGCGCGTTCGTCCAGACGCAGCGACGGGATGCCCTTGCCGCGCTGACCACCCGCTACGAACAGCGTCGCTTCGGCCAGGCCATAGGAGGCGAAGAAGCTGTCCGGGGTAAAGCCGCAGACGGCGAACTTGTCGGCAAAGCTGTCCAGGCTGTCCTGACGAATCGGCTCGGAGCCTGAATAGGCCACGCGCCAGCGGCTCAGGTCCAGACGTGCCAGCGCCGAGTCGCTGACCCGCGAACTGCACAGCTGATACGCGAAGTCCGGGCCGCCGCTGATGGTGCCGCCGTATTCGCTGATCGCTTCCAGCCAGCGCAGTGGCCGGGTCAGGAAATAGGCTGGCGCCATGAGCACGCAAGGCACACCGCTGAAAATCGGTTGCAACAGGCCGCCGATCAAACCCATGTCGTGGTACAGCGGCAGCCAGCTGACGATCACGTCATCGGGGTTGAGATCGATCCCGAAGCCATGGCGGATCAGCAGTTCATTGGCGACCAGATTGCCATGGCTGACCTGAACGCCCTTGGGCAAGGCCGTGGAGCCTGAGGTGTATTGCAGGAAAGCGATATCGTCATGGCTCAAGGCCGGGCCTTGCCAGCCTTCGGCGATTGCGCTGTCTAGGGTATCGACACACAGCAATTGCGGGGCATTGGCAGCCGCCAGCTCATCCATTTGCAGCAAGGCCGGACGCAAGTCGGAGCCGGTCAGCAGAAGGCGCGGCTCGGCATCGGCGATGATCGACAGCAGTCGCTCCTGGTGGTGACGGCGATTGGATTCCGGTGGATAGGCCGGCACCGCAATCACACCGGCATACAGGCAGCCAAAGAAGGCCGCCACGTAATCCGGCCCGCTGTGGAACAGCAGAATCGCACGATCACCCGGCTCGGCTCGGGCTTTCAGCGCGGCGGCGATGGTCCGCGCACGCAGGTCCAGATCACGGTAGGTCAGCACGATGCCCTGATCTTTTTCGTCAGTGAGAAAACGCAAGGCCAGGCGTTCAGGCGTCTGCGAAGCGCGACGCTGAAGGGCTTGCGCCAGGGTATCGGGGAGTTCAAACGCATCCATGATGAGGTTCCTGCTGTATTCGGCTTGCCAAATGAGGTCTGGATTTCAAGAAAAGGCGCGCGCTGTCGGGCACAAACGCGCGTGAGGCAATCAGGGGATCAACCGGCCACCAGGGCCATTTGCCGCGCTGCGCCGTTGCGCCAGCGGGTCAGGTGCTGTTCGGCGTAACGCCGAAGGTGACGCAGCAGTTGGGCCTGCTCGTCGACCAGATAGAAGTGATGGCCCTCGAACATGTCCAGGGAGAAACCGGTGCAGGTTTCTTCCTGCCAGTCGAGCAGTTCTTCCACCGTGACGCTGTCCTGCTTGCCGCCAAAGACATGGATAGGCACGCTCAACGGCTCGCGCTCACCATATTTGAAGCTGCCGCAGGCCAGGAAATCGGCGCGCAGGATGGGCAGCATCAGTTGCATCAACTCATCGTTGGCAATCACGTTTTCGCTGGTGCCCTTGAGCTTGCGAAGCCGGGCGATCAGTTGCTCGTCGGTCTTGGCGATGGCGTATTCGCTGACATCACGGCGCACCGGCCCTGCAGAGGCAGACATGAACAGGACCAGCGGCGCAGGCAGGCCACGGGCACGCAACACATGGGCCAGTTCGAAGGTCAGCAAGGCGCCGAGGCTGTGTCCGAAAATCGCGTAGGGCCTATCCAGTTCAACACTGATCTCGTCGGCCAGACGGTTGGCCAGCTGTACGATATCGGTCTGCAGCGGCTCGTTCATGCGCATGCCACGGCCCGGCAGCTCAAGAGGACGAACGTTCACCCACTCCGGCAGCTTGCGCCGCCACGGGCTGTAAAACATCGCACTGGCCCCGGAAAACGGCAGACAGAACAGCGTCAGGCTCGCAGGAGTGCTCATATCAGGCCCTGCCATCCGGTAACGCCGACGAAAAAGCTGCGATGCGCGCGCTCGAAACCCATTGTGTCCTCCTGATCTGATCCATGGCCGCAGTCGTGGACGGGCCTGTCATCAATGAGAACGGATGGCATCTGGAAATAATTAGTCGCATCTGAGCTGCGCTACAAAAGTGCACAGGGGGTTAATTGCTCCCTACAGGTGCACTGATTCGATTTCGCATTTGACAATTATTATCATTAAGAATAGTTTACCCGCCGATCAGCAGGTGCCACCCAATACGGGGACACACCTTCTCCAAGACTCGCAGCAAGGTGAATTCCATGACGGAACAAGTGCTCACAAGTAAGTGTGACTCACCCTTACTCCAGGTTTTTATCGACAACTATCTGCTGTTGGTCAAAATCGCCGCCCGCATCGTTGGCTGCCGCTCACGCGCCGAAGATGTGGTGCAGGACGCATTTTTCAGATTGCGTTCCGCCCCCCAGATCACCCTTTCATTCAAGGCCCAGCTCAGCTATCTGTTCCAGATCGTGCGCAACCTGGCCATCGATCACTATCGCAAGCAGGCGCTGGAGCTCAAGTACACAGGCCCGGAAGATGAAGGCCTGAACGTGGTGGTTCAGGGTGCGTCGCCGGAAACCTCGCATATCAATTTCTCCAGCCTGGAGAAAATAGCCGACGCCCTGTCGGAGCTGCCGGCGCGTACCCGATACGCCTTCGAGATGTACCGCCTGCACGGCGTACCGCAAAAGGACATCGCCAAGGAGCTGGGTGTCTCCCCTACCCTGGTGAATTTCATGATTCGCGATGCCCTGATTCACTGCCGCAAGGTCAGCGGCGTCAGAAACTGAATCCGC
This sequence comes from Pseudomonas cichorii, assembly GCF_019719005.1. Classification (GTDB taxonomy): domain Bacteria; phylum Pseudomonadota; class Gammaproteobacteria; order Pseudomonadales; family Pseudomonadaceae; genus Aquipseudomonas; species Aquipseudomonas cichorii_E. The sequence continues at coordinate 40,175 of NZ_JAIGPJ010000032.1, read as the reverse complement.
TTTCACCCACGCAAAAACACATCCGGGGCAAAGGCCCCGGATGTGCTTCAAACATCAGACTTCTTGAATCAGCGGCTGACCTGGTACTCAGGCTGCACTTCCGGCATGGCCGAAGAGTGGTGGTTGAGGATTTTCCACTGCCCGCCTACACGCTCGTACAGGAAGGTGTAACGCGCCTGCACCTTGCTCTTCTTGCCATCAGCAGCGGTCAGGGTGAAGGTGTAGACACCGCTGTCCATCGCTGCATCCGGGCTCAGACGGCGGATTTCGCGGTAGTTGATCTCGCCGACTGGCTTGAGGGCCAGGAAGTGGTCGAAGTAATCGGTGATCTCTGCAGGTGTGGCGCGCACCTTGTTGGAAACCGTTGGCTGCAGAATGGCATTCGGCGCATAGAGGCTGACCACAGTCTGCGGGTTGCCGGTTTTCAGTGCGTTGTTCCAGCGATCAAACAAACCCGAGATTTCCTGGTCCTTCACGTTGGACGGCTGCTCGGCCACCATGCGGTAGGTGTAAGGAGCGGTATCTGCTGCGTGAACCAGCGGAGCGCTCAGAGCAAAAAGCATGACCAGTGCGGTTTTCTTCAGATTCATTGCAACACTCCTACGGGGATCTGTTCAGGGATTCAGTGAGTGCTACTTTGCCGCTGCGAACAGTCTGCGCCATCGGCCAATCGGGGCTATTTGTCTATGCCATTCGGCATATGACATGCCCGTTCGCATGAAAAAACCACTTTCACAAACGCAAAAAAGCACATCCGGGGCAAAGGCCCCGGATGTGCTTCAAACACCAGACTTCCTGAATCAGCGGCTGACCTGATACTCAGGCTGCACTTCCGGCATGGCCGAAGAGTGGTGGTTGAGGATCTTCCACTGCCCGCCTACACGCTCGTACAGGAAGGTATAACGCGCCTGCACCTTGCTCTTCTTGCCATCGGCAGCGGTCAGGGTAAAGGTGTAGACACCGCTGTCCACAGCTGCATCTTTGCCCAGACGGCGGATTTCACGGTAGTTGATCTCACCGACCGGCTTGAGGGCCAGGAAGTGATCGAAATAGTCCTTTATCTCTGCCGGAGTGGCGCGCACCTTGTTGGAAACTGTCGGTTGCAGTACGGCATTGGGTGCGTACAGGCTGACCACTGTCTGTGGGTTGCCGGTTTTCAGTGCGTTGTTCCAGCGGTCAAACAAACCCGAGATTTCCTGGTCTTTCACGTTGGACGGCTGCTCGGCCACCATACGATAGGTATAAGGAGCAGTGTCTGCTGCGTGGACCAGCGGAGCACTCAAAGCAAAAAGCATGACCAGGGCGGTTTGTTTCAGTTTCATCGCAACACTCCTACAGGGGATCTGTTCAGGGATTCAGTGAGTGCTAATTTGCCGTTGCGAACCACTTTCTCCATCGGCCAACCGGGGTTATTTTTCTATGCCAACCGGCAGATAGGCACCCCGCGCCATCACAGGTTTTAATGGCATCATGTTGTGCCCGCGCGGGCATGAATCCACGCCTGGAGTACGACACAGATGCAAAGCCCTCCACATGATCCAGCAAGTGCCCTGGCGATTCGCACACAATATCGCCAGTCACAAAGCCGTGCCGCACGCCTTCGCCTGCTGGTAGATACAGGACAGGAACTGACCCAGTTGCCTCCCGAAGCCATGCGCCAGCGCGTCTTGCAGCGAGCCTGTGCTTTCGTCGCCATGGACCACGGCCTGTTGCTGGAATGGGGAAACGACAATGTGGTGCGCACCACGGCCCTGCATGGCAGTGAAGAACGCCTGCGCAGCCTGGAAATCGTCGCCGACACGCTGGCCATCGGGCCGCAATGGCTGGAACGCGACCATGCCACGCTGCCAAATGTACTGACGCTGCCCCTGCGCGGGGCCGACGATGGCTCCTTTGGCACGCTGGTACTGGCCAACAGTGTGAATATCAGCGCCCCCGACAGCGAAGACATCGAGTCCCTGCAATTGCTCGCCACCCTGCTGGCGGCGCATCTGGAGAACAATCGCCTGCTCGAAGCACTGGTGGCGCGTGAGCGGACCATGTCCGAACTGGTCAATCAGTTGTTCACCGCCCAGGAAGACGAACGCAAGCGCATGGCCTATGACCTGCATGACGGGCTGGCACAGACCCTCGCCGGCCTGCATCAACGCCTGCAGGGTTTTGCCGGTCGCTGCCCCGAACTGCCAGAGCCGCTGGATAACGACCTGCGTGCCATCCTGACCCTGGCCCAGCACTGCGTCGGGGAAGGCCGGCAATTGATCAGCGGCCTGCGGCCAAGCGTTCTTGACGACTTCGGCCTGCTGCAAGCCGTCGACAAGGACGCCGACCGTCTACGCGAAGCCGGTATTAACGTACACTGGCGCTCACGCTCCATGACCCGCCTGCCCAGCCACCTGGAAATCGCCCTGTTTCGCATTGCCCAGGAAGGCATCAACAACATTCTCAAGCATGCCAATGCCGACAACGTGCAACTGGCGCTCGAGCTGCATGAAACCACTGCCTCGTTGCTGATCGAAGACAACGGCTGTGGCTTCATCATTGACCAGCAATCAAGGAACAACGGCGTCCAGAAGCTTGGACTGGTGGCAATGCAGGAGCGAGCCAGCCTTCTGGGTGGCCGACTGGTTTTTGTCAGCAGCCCGGAATCCGGCACACGGATACGCGCTACCGTCCCTCTCAACACAGACAAGGCAACACTATGACGAATACCTTGCGACTGGTCCTGGCAGACGACCATGAAGTGACCCGGACAGGATTCGTATCGCTCCTGGCTGGCCACCCGGAATTCGAGGTGATCGGTCAGGCTTCCGACGGCCAGCAGGCCATCGAATTGTGCGAGCAGATGCAGCCGGATATCGCGATCCTCGATATCCGCATGCCGGTCCTGAACGGCCTGGGTGCCGCGCGTATCCTCCAGCAGCGCATGCCCCAACTCAAAGTGGTGATGTTCACCATGGACGACAGCACCGATCACCTGGAAGCCGCCATCAGTGCCGGTGCAGTGGGTTACCTGCTCAAGGACGCCAGCCGTGACGAAGTGATTGCCAGCCTGCAACGTGTCGCCCGTGGAGAAGAAGCCCTCAACAGCGCCGTCAGCGCCCGTCTGCTGCGGCGCATGACCGAACGCAACAGCAGCCGCGCCATCACCACCGAAGCCCTGACGCCCCGTGAGCGCCAGGTACTCGGGCTGGTGGCCAGCGGTTTCAGCAATCGCGAGATCGGCGAAAAACTCGGCATCACCGCAGGCACCGCCAAGGCACATGTGGAGAAAGTCATTGCCAAGCTGGGGGCCGCCGACCGGACCCAGGCGGCGGTGCGCGGCGTGGCTCTGGGCCTGGTAAGTCAGTCTACAGGCGACTGGAGGTAACCTTGCGCAACCTCAAACCCTGGGAAGACCTGTCGCTACGCGGCAAGGCACTGGTGGCGACTTCATTGCCCCTGGTCATGCTGATGTGTTCTCTGACATTCATCTATATCGCTGAACGCCAGACCACTCAGGCCGAAGAGGATGTACGCAGGGCGCTGCTGGTTCGCGGCGATATCCAGAGCGTTCACACCCAGCTCGCCGAAGCCGCTGCCAGCGTGCGCGGCTATCTGCAGACCCGTCAGGAAGACTTCCTGCCGGGCTATCTGAACGCCCAGACCCAGATTGGAGCCGCGCTGGACCGACTTCACACCAACGTGCGCGACGAACAGATGCGCGAACACCTCAAGGCCATTACGCTGCTGATCGAAAACAAGGTCGACGGCCTTGAAATGCTGCACAGCCTGAATCAGGAAGGAAAAGTCACGATTGCGGCCATCCTCATGGAGAACAAATTCATTCTCGATGAACTGCGCAGCCACCTGAATACCATGCGCGAGCGTGAAGACGCCGTACTGGCGGAGCGCACGGCAGTCGCTTCCGAAAACCGGGAACGCTTGTTCTGGGCAACAATTCTGGCCGCAGGCTCAGGCCTGCTGGGTGCCCTCCTGGCCATATGGATACTGTGCAAAGGCATCGTGGCCCGTGTGCAGCAGGTGCAAGGCAATGCCCAGCGTCTGGTACAAGGCCATCCACTGCTGCCCCAGCCGCCGGAAAACGATGAAGTCGGTCAATTGGGCACTCGCCTGATGGAAGCCAGTCAATTGCTCGCCAAACGTGAACAGGCCCTGCGCGAAAACGAAGAGCACCTGCAACTGCTCACCGAAGGCGCCAAGGAATACGGGATCTTCGCTCTGGATACCAAGGGCAATGTCATCACCTGGAACACCGGAGCCGAACGCATCAAGGGCTACAGCGAGCAGGAAATCCTCGGCCAGCATTTCTCGTTGTTCTATCCACCCGAAGAATGTCCGCGGCACCCTGATACGGCTCTGAGCGAGGCCACCCTCAAGGGTCACTACACGGAAGAAGGCTGGCGCTGCCGCAAGGATGGCAGCCGCTTCCTGGCCAGCGTGGTCATCACGGCCCAGTACGACAGCAGCAATGCCCTTAGAGGTTTCTCGAAGATCACCCGGGACATCACTGACCGCCGTGCGGCAGAAATGGCCTTGGGCACGGCCCGTGAAGAAGTGGAACGCGCCAGCCGTGCCAAAAGCGAGTTTCTTTCCCGCATGAAAGTGATGGTTTTCAACACCGACGACACTGACCATATGGAAGCCGCCATCAGTGCCGGAGCGGTCGGTTATCTGCCCAGGGAAGCCTGCCGCGACGAAGTACTCGCCGGCCTGCAACCTGTGGCTTCTGGTGCCAAAACCCTCAGTAATGCACCGCTGCCGCGTCTGCCCGAAATCAACAGCCACCGCACCCTGATGACCGAAGCCCTGACGCCCCGTGAATGCCAGGTTCTGTGTCTGGTGGCCAGCGGCTGCAGCAACCGGGAAATTGGCGAAAAACTCGGCATCACCACCGGGACTGCCAAATCTCACGTGGAAAAGGTCATCGCCAAGCTCGGCGCCGCAGACCGGACACAGGCAGCGGTTCGTGGCCTGGCCCTGGGCCTGGTCAATCAGACATCCGGTGACTGGAGGTGAATTTGATCAACGTCACGCGCTGGGAAGACCTCCCGCTACGCGGCAAGGCATTGGTGGCCATTTCCCTGCCACTGGTGATTCTGATGCTTTCCCTGGTGCTCATCTACATCGCCGAGCGCCAGACCACTCAGGCTGAAGAAGATGTGCGCAGAGTGCTGCTGGTTCAGGGCGATATCCAGAGCGTTCATACCCAACTCGCCGAAGCGGCAGCCAGTGTGCGCGGCTACCTGCTGACCCGTCGCGAGGACTTTCTGCCGGGTTACCTGAACGCCGAGGCGCAGATCGAAGCAGCGCTGGATCGACTCAATACCAATGTGCGCGACCAACAGATGCGCGAACACCTCCAGGCCATCGCACCGCTGATCGAAACCAAGGTCGACGGGCTGGAAACCCTGCGCAACCTCAGCAAGGAAGGCCAGGACACGATTTCGACCATCCTGATCGAGAACAAATACATTCTCGATGAGCTGCGCGACCGAATCCGCACCATGCGCGAACGCGAAGACACCTTGCTGGCGGAGCGCACGGCAGACGCCGCGGAGACCCGCGCCCGTCTTCTGTGGTCGACGTTGCTGGCGGCAGGCTCGGGTGTATTTGGTGCCATCCTTGCCGTATTGATGCTCTCCAGAGGCATCGTGGCCAGGGTGCAGCAGGTGCAAGGCAACGCCCAGCGTCTGGCGCTGGGCCACCCGCTGCTGCCACAGCCGCCGGAAAACGATGAAGTCGGTCAACTGGGCACACGTCTGGTGGAGGCCGGTCAACTGCTGGCCGAACGTGAGCGGGCATTGCGCGAGAACGAAGAGCGCCTGCGCCTGATCATCGAAGGCGTCAAGGATTACGGGATCTTCGCCCTGGATGCCAAGGGCTATGTCATCACCTGGAACGCCGGGGCCGAGCGCATCAAGGGCTATACCGAGCAGGAAATCCTCGGTCAACACTTCTCCCTGTTCTATCTGCCGGAAGAATGCCCGCAACACCCCGACATGGCGCTGCACGAGGCGACACTCCATGGCCGCTACATGGAAGAAGGCTGGCGCTGCCGCAAGGATGGCAGCCGTTTCTGGGCCAGCGTGGTCATCACCGCCCAATACGACAGCAGCGATGCCCTGCGCGGCTTTTCCAAGATCACCCGTGATATCACCGACCGCCGTGCTGCCGAAATCGCCCTTGGCACAGCCCGGGAAGAGGCAGAACGCGCCAGTCGCGCCAAGAGCGAGTTTCTTTCGCGCATGAGCCACGAACTGCGCACGCCCCTGAACTCCATCCTGGGTTTCGCTCAACTGCTGGACATGGATTCCAGCAATCACCAGAAACCTCAGGTCGGCCATATCCTGCGGGCCGGCCAGCATCTGCTGACACTGATCAACGAAGTCCTGGACATTGCCAGGATCGAGGCAGGCCATCTGTCGCTCAACCTGGAGCCGGTGCTTTTGCCCGAGGTTCTTCAGGAAGCCTTGAGCCTGGTCTGGCCCATGGCCGCAGATGGCGGTATCCAGCTGGCCGAACTGCCGGAGCTGGCAAGCGACAGTGGTGTGATTGCCGACCGCCAGCGTCTGGTTCAGGTGCTGCTGAACCTGCTGTCCAACGCCATCAAATACAACCGCCCCAACGGGCTGGTGAGAATCGAAGTCCAGCAACAGGACGACCGGGTCACCATCAGCGTTATCGACACGGGCAAAGGCATTGCGCTGGATCGACTCGATCAGTTGTTCAAACCCTTCGAGCGTCTTGAGGCCGACTCCAGTGTGGAAGGCACAGGCCTTGGCCTGGCATTGAGCAAAAGCCTGCTGGAAACCATGAACGGCAGCATGACCGTACACAGCACGCCGGGAGAAGGCTGCCGGTTTACCCTGGAATTGCCCTATGCCCAAGTCCACAAGGCAGAAGAAGCGCCGATTCGCCGGATCAGCGCGATGCCTGCCGAACCGCACCCTGCCCGCGTCGAGCATTACGGCAGAGTACTGTGCATCGAAGACAACCTGTCGAGCATGGCCCTGATCGAAACCCTGTTGCAGCGCAGGCCCGGCATTCAACTGCTGTCCAGCATGCAAGGGCAACTGGGGCTGGATCTCGCACGGCAACACGCGCCGCAATTGATTCTGCTGGATGTGAACCTGCCAGACCTTACGGGTCGCGATGTATTGAAGCGCCTGCGACAATCCCCCAGCACGGCCAACACGCCGGTACTGATGATCACGGCCGACGCCAGTGACAAGACCCACCGCGAGTTGCGCCAGGCCGGAGCTACGGCAATCCTGACCAAACCCATCCAGGTGCCCGCGTTCCTCGCGCACCTGGACCAATACCTACCGGAGCCTTCATGAGCGGCGATTTCCGTATCCTGATTATCGATGACCAGCGGCCCAATCTTGAACTGATGGAGCAATTGCTCGCTCGCGAAGGCCTGACCAATGTATTGAGCAGCACCGAGCCGCTGAGAACACTGGACCTGTTCAACAGCTTCGAGCCGGATCTGGTGATTCTCGACCTGCACATGCCGGAGTTCGACGGGTTTGCGGTGCTGGAGCAACTAAACAGGCGTATCCCGAGCAACGACTACATGCCGATCATGGTCCTGACCGCCGACGCCACTCGCGAAACCCGCCTGCGCGCCCTGGCCCTGGGCGCCCGGGACTTCATCAGCAAACCACTGGACGCCCTGGAAACCATGCTGCGGATCTGGAACCTGCTGGAAACCCGCGCACTGTACAAAACCTTGCGCCAGTTACTGCCGCCGGAAAAGATCGAACTGCTGCGCCAGTATCGGGCACCGGCGCAGGCTTGAGTTCGATTACTTGATGAGAATAACCGGCACCGACACTTCGTGAATCACGCGGTTGGCGACCGAGCCCAGCAGCAAACCACCGAAGCTGCCCAGGCCGCGAGTGCCCATCACCACAGTGTCGCAACCCAGTTGCGGCACAGCCAGCTTGACCTGATCGGCGACGTTGCCCAGATCCACGTGAGTCTGATGGGCAATATCTGCCTGCTTCAAGAGCACCACAGCCTCTGCAAGCACGCGATTGGCCTCATTGAAAAGCCCGGCCTTGACGCCCTCGATCATGTCCGGTGCCAGGTAGTCGCTATAGACGACCGGGCTGGCCTGCACGTTGAGCAAATGCACCTGCAGTGGTCGTGCAAGGTTGCCTGACAAACCGATGACGTACTCCAGCGCATGCTTCGAATGAGCCGAGCCGTCATAAGGAACCAGTACTTTGTGCATGACATCTCTCCTTGAATGGGTATGTATTCAACATAGTCCCCTTCAAGGCCAGCAACCATCGCAAAGGCAGCTTTGATTGATCCAGAGCAAATCTGGCTTGAATATTTTTGGCGGCGGCGTCGACGCCGTATTGAGTCTGTCGGAGTAGAAGCGAATTTATTCGCGAAGGTGCCTTCGCGAATGAATTCGCTCCCACCTGGGTAGCGAAGAGGCCTAACGCCCAGCCAGAAACTCCGCCGCCTGATCCAGCAACAGCAAGGGGTTTTCTGCTTTGTGGATGTCTACCGACAACAACTGACGAAAGCGTCGCGCCCCCGGAAAACCATGAGCCATGCCCAGGATATGCCGCGTGACATGGTGCATGGTGCCGCCGCTCTCGATATGCGCAGCAATATAAGGCCGCAACGCTTGCAGAGCCTCTGCACGACTGATGACCGGCGCGGTGCTGCCGAACAGTTGGCTGTCCACCTCAGCCAGCAGATAGGGATTGTGATAAGCCTCACGCCCGAGCATCACGCCATCGAAGGTCTGTAAATGCTCCTGGCATTGCTCAAGGGTCTTGATCCCGCCATTGAGAATGATCTCCACGTCTGGGAAATCCTTCTTCAACTGTGCAGCCACGTCATAACGCAGCGGCGGAATATCACGGTTTTCCTTGGGCGAAAGCCCTTCCAGAATCGCGATACGGGCATGCACCGTAAAGCTGTTGCAGCCTGCTTCATGAACCTTGCCGACGAAATCACACAGCTCGGCGTAACTGTCACGGCCATTGATCCCGATCCGGTGCTTGACCGTAACCGGAATCGCCACAGCATCCTGCATGGACTTCACACAATCGGCCACCAGCTCGGGATGCCCCATCAGACAGGCGCCGATCATATTGTTCTGCACCCGATCACTCGGGCAGCCCACATTCAGATTGACCTCGTCGTACCCTACTTCCTCAGCCATCCGCGCACAGGTCGCCAGATCCGCAGGATTACTCCCGCCAAGCTGCAAGGCCAGCGGATGCTCGGCCTCGTCATAGCGCAGAAACCGCTCACGATCACCGTGAATCAATGCACCTGTAGTGACCATCTCGGTGTACAGCAGGGCATTCTTCGACAGAAGGCGCAGGAAGTAACGGCAATGGCGGTCAGTCCAGTCCATCATCGGCGCAACGGAGAAGCGGCGAGACAACGCAGGCCCTGATTGTCTAGCGTTTACGGGGGTTTCGGTTTTTTCGACGGTCATTTGTACTGGTCTTGTATACAGCGGTTTTTACCCGTTTTTGCTTGTTTTTCAGGAGCGGTTGCTACGATGTAGCACTCGTTTTCAGAAATGTAGCAAGTCAGAATGGGTACGATCACAGCACGCAGGCGCAAGAAAGACAACTCAGATACTTTCTGTGCACGGATACGGATCAATCAAGATAGTCGGAGAGTTTATCAGGAAGCCAGACATTCGACCGCAAGCAGGTTGTTCGACTCTGGATCAGACGCAAGGAAACCAGGTATCGGGACTTTAACGTCACCATTGAGAACGCGGGCGTTGTCTTGTATGAAAAATCCCGAGTATTTGCAGACGATCACCACGGACTCGATAGGGGATCAGATAGGACCAATTCGGCACCGCCCACTCTCGTGTATTCTTAACCCGCCCCTCACGCCCCATGGCAGGAAATTTTGCGAGGTTATCAACGCTCGCGAAGATCGCGTCAGAAAAATCGTCAGCGGCATTCGGGTTTTCCAGCGCAATGTAGTTGGCTTCATCTTCCAGATTCTTGAGGGCTTTTTCCAGCCACTCAACCCGCATCCCGACTCCAGCGCCTGGCACGCATTGCCGCAACTTGCTCATCGCTTGCAAATTTACCCTCGTCGGCTTCCCTGACGGCCTGCTCGATCTGCGCGATCAGCGTTTTTTCGTGCTCGATGTAATCACGAAGCACGTCCATGGCCAGATAGCTCGCACTCTGACCATTCGCTTTGGCGAGGTCAGTCAGGCAGTTGGAAAGGTCTTCCGGAAGGTTCAGGGATATCCCGGCCATGGCAACCTCGGCATTGGGTAGTGGTTGGGTATGTTACACCGTCAAACACCCTCGGCAACCGACAGCTTGTCGCGAGGTGTATCTGAAGCAGATCAAGGGAACAACCAGCCCCGACCACGCTCAAATCCAGTCTGAACCCGTCTTCCACACCCCGAGCATCATCTATTGCCCACAAACAAGGACAGCACGTCATCAAACGCAGACTTCATGGTCTGCGACCTTGAGTGGCAGGCAGCGCTCGGGTAATGTCATCCAACCGCACAGGACAGAGCACGCTAATGACTTCCAAGCTGGAACAACTCAAGAAATTTACAACAGTCGTCGCCGATACCGGTGATTTCGATGCCATTGCCCGCCTCAAGCCGGTAGACGCCACCACCAACCCTTCTCTTCTGCTCAAGGCGGCTTCAAGCGAAAGCAATGCTGAGCTGCTTGCCGAGGCGTTCAGTGGCAGCAAGGGTGATATCGGTCTGGCGTCTGACCGCTTCGCCGTTGCCATTGGTCGCAAGATTCTCGATGTCGTGCCAGGGCGCGTTTCTACCGAGGTGGATGCACGGCTTTCCTTCGATACCAATGCGATGATCGAGCGTGGCGAGCGTCTGGCCAGCCTGTACGATGCAGCCGGTATTGGTCGCGACCGGATCCTGATCAAGCTGGCTTCCACCTGGGAAGGCATCAGGGCCGCCGAGAAGCTGGAGAAGGATGGTATCCAGACCAACCTGACCCTTCTGTTCTCTTTCGCTCAGGCAGTCGCCTGTGCCGAAGCCGGTGTGTTCCTGATTTCGCCGTTCGTGGGCCGTATCTACGACTGGTACAAGAAATCGTCGGGCCAGGAGTACACAGGTGCAGAAGATCCGGGCGTGCAGTCCGTGACCCGCATCTACAACTACTACAAGGCTAACGACTTCAAGACTGTGGTCATGGGTGCCAGCTTCCGTAACCTGAGCCAGATCGAACAACTGGCTGGTTGCGACCGCCTGACCATCAGCCCGGACCTGCTCAAGCAGCTGGCAGAAGACAGCGGCAGCCTGGAGCAGAAGCTCGCACCAGGCAACGCTGGCGAAGCCCGTCAGAGCCTGTCCGAGAAGGAGTTCCGCTGGGCCTCCAACGAAGATGCCATGGCCACGGAAAAACTGGCAGAAGGCATTCGTCAGTTCGCTCGCGACCAGGAAAAGCTCGAAGCATTGCTCGCCGCCAAGGCCTGAATGCACTAAAGGGCGGCCTCCTTGCGGGGGCCGCCCTTTTTATTGCCCGCTGTTCAGCGCGGCAAGTCTGCAGATTCGCTTATCGCTGCCCTTCGAGGGCATTGACCAGGTCATGGAAGGCTTCACGATTGGAGTCGTTCAAGCCCATCAGGATCTTGTGCGCTTCCAGCACCTTGGCCTTGACCACCTCTTCGCACTGATCCTGCGACGGCAGGTCGGTCAGGCACTCGGGACGCGGGATAGGACGATCGACGATGTTGAACACCTGATCGAAGCCCATCGACTGCAAGAGCCGTGTGATGTCTTCGTGGGTCGTTACCAGGGTTGGCAGCAACCCGACCTTCTGACGCGACAGAATCGACAACTTGGCCAAAAGGCCCAGCGTCGTACTGTCGATGCTGCGGGTTTCGGTCAAGTCGATCACCACGGCCGAGAAATTCAGCGCGGAGAAGATTCTCTCGATTGTCGCATCCAAGGCCGAACACAGCGTTAAACGCACTTCGCCCACGAACTTCAGTACGAAGGTGCCTTCCTGCTCGGCGAACTGGATTCTACCGGTACTCATTCAAGATTCCTGCGTAACACTAACAAGGCGATATCATCCGGCATCTCCCCTAGCGTAGCCAATTCAAAAACCTCCTGCAGTCCTTCCAGGCTGCCACCAGCAGTCTTCACCATTTGCGGCAAGACCGCTTCTTTTTCCTTGAGTGTATCACCGGGCAGAAGATCCAGTATGCCATCAGACAGCATCGTCAGACTGAAGGACTCGGGCAGTTCCAGTTCATGGTCCTGATAGGTCGCCTCGTTGAACAGCCCGACAGGAAGACCGCGACCCTGCAGATAGCGCGCCTCCCCGTCCGTGAACAGCACAGGCAGCGGCAGATGGCCGCCGACAGCATAGGTCAGGATGCCGGTATCTTCGTCGATAACGCCACCGACCATGGTCACGTGCTTGCCCAGCTTGCAACTGATAAGGCCACGGTTGATGTGCGACAGCACGTCCGACGGCTTGAACTCAGGCAATGTGCCGCCGCGCTTGGATTCGAACAGCAGGCGCGTGGTCATGAACTTCAACAGCACCGTAATGAAGGCTGAAGATGCACCATGGCCCGAAACGTCAGCCAGATAGAACGCCACGCGCCGCTCATCGACACGGAAATAATCAACGAAGTCGCCGGACAGATACAGTGACGGGATGATCTGGTGGGCGAACTGGAACTCGTCGATAGCCCAAGGCGTGATCGGTAGCATGTTCATCTGCACCTGACGACCGGCATCCTGGTCTTCCTGCAACAGATGAAGGCTCGCCTCCAGCTCGCGATTGGCCGTTTCGAGCTTTTCGCGATAGTTCTGGTTTTCCTGAAGCAGACGGGCACGGTCCAGTGCGCGGTGCACGGAGTGTTCGAGAACGGCCAGGTCTTCAAGCGGCTTGATCAGGTAGTCGGCAGCGCCAAGGCGCAAGGCCTCGACCGCATCGCTCATGACGCCTGCACCGGAAACGACAATGACCGGGGTCTGTGGAGAAAGCCCCGTCACCTGACGAATCAGCTCAAGACCTCCCATCTGGGGCATGCGCAGATCGCAAATGACCAGATCGGGCTTTTGCTGCTCGAATGTCTGTATCCCCTGCAGGCCATTACTCGCCTGGAGGACACTGAAGCCACTATCTTCCAGATAGGCGGCGAGACTCGCACGCACTACGTCGTCGTCATCGATAATCAGCAGTGTGGCACTGGTTTTTGGCATGTGGGCAAACGGCGCCAGATGAGGTTGTGTAGGCGGCCCGGACGTGCCGGTACCTGCTTACTGGATTCGCTTCTAGCCTCTCTGCAACGGCAGGTCCGCACTCGGACCGGCAATCAGGTTTCAGAGGTGCCCTTCAAGGCGCAGACGGTACTCCCATCCGACGGGCGTTTCAAGCGTACAACCCTGCTCACTTTACGTCTTTACATCGCAAATCGCCGGGAGTTATAAGAACCTACTAATCAGCAACCAAAACGAAGGGCTAGACATGGGTCAAAATGATCGCAGCTACGAGGAGAAACGCGACTATATTCGCATGCGGATCGATGCAGATATCAACCTGCTCCATGCAGGTCAGGTGATTCCAGCCGTCTGCATCGACCTTTCCAGCACCGGAATGCAGGTCGAGGCACCGCGCTCCTTCAAGATCGGAGACAAACTCAGCGTCAGCATCGATTCCGATCACCCGGCACTCTCGGGACTGTCCGCCCAGACAGAAGTCGTCTGGCTGACAGATATCGAAGGCGGCGGGCAAAAGCTGGGGCTTTCGATCATTTCGATGAATTGATTGCCCCCTCACGTCCCGAAAAAGAAAAAAGGCGACCAAGGTCGCCTTCATTCATTCGGTCAACATTGAGTAACGATTAAAAATCGTCTTCGACCTGACCATCCTTGACCTTGAATTCGCGGTTCTGCAAATAGGCGTTGCGGATGAAGGTGTATTTGTCACCACTCACCATGCGCTCTGCCGAAAGCAGGCTGGCGCGCATATCGATCAGGTCAGCAGCGCGCAGGCTATTGCGGGTTGGCACATGGTCGATGTAACGGTACGGTTCGGTGTAGGTGTCCGGGTATTTGGCGATGGCATCACGCACGGTGCTCGGGCCGAACAGCGGCAGCACAACGTAAGGGCCACTGCTTACACCCCAGTACCCGAGGGTCTGGCCGAAATCCTCATCGTTGCGCTGCAAGCCCATGTGGGTGCCGACGTCGATGACGCCCAGCAGACCGAACGTGGTGTTGACGATAAGACGCGCAGTATCGACACCGGCAGCCTCAGGCTTGGCCTGCAGGATGTTGTTGGCCAGATTGCCCACATCGCCGATGTTGTTGAAAAAGTTGTGTACGCCGTCTTCGACGAATTGCGGAGCTATGTATTGATAGCCCTGCGCAATAGGCTTGAGGGTGTAGGTGTCGAGGGTGTCGTTGAAACGGAAAATGACGCGATTGACACTCTCCCACGGATCTTCTTCGGCCGCCTGTACCGCCATCGGAACGAAGGCAACTCCCACACATACACACAACCGAGCCAGACGCCCGGCAAAGCCTGCACCGATCACGGGCATAGCTGAAACTCCTGATCAAGATGATGACGCGCGACTGCGAGCCCATACGCAAGGATGGGCAGTATAAAGCGTTCCGCCAGAAATAAGTCAGTTCTGTCAGTTCGCCAATAGTTTAAACACCGTCACCGGACATTCATCCGAATGTCACAAAAGCCCGGTAGCGTCCATGGATATTTCAGAGACATTACCATGCTCGCGCCGGTTGCCAATTCCCTGCCTGACTTCCCCGCCCTGCTGTTCGGCCTCAGCGGCTGCCTGGTGGACTTTGGTGCGCAGGCAGGCATCAAGGCCCAGGAACCGGACTTCGCCCTTGCGACGCCCGGCGCCATCGATATTCTGCAAACCCTGAGCCGCCAGGGCATGCCCTGCGCCTGGATCGATGAATTGCCCGAAAACCTGAGTCATGCACTGGCTGCGACTGTCAGCGAATGGATCACGGCGGCTCCACGCCCGAATGCAAAATGGCCTGCTCCCGACGCCTGCTGGCTGGCCCTGATGGCGCTGAAAGTGAATCAGCTTGAGGGTTGCGTGCTGATAAGCGGCGACCCGCGCCTGCTGCAATCGGGGCTGAATGCCGGACTCTGGACCATCGGCCTGGCATCCTGCGGGCCGTTGTGCGGCCTCTCCCCTGCGCAATGGCAGGCACTGAGCGACAGCGAACGCGAACAACGCCGCGCCTACGCCACCCTCAAGCTTTACGCTCAGGGCGTGCATTCGGTCATCGATCATCTGGGTGAACTGGAGTCCTGCCTTGCCGATATCGCCCTGCGCCGCAGCAAGGGTGAAAAGCCCTGATACACATCATGCAGGCAAGTCCTGAGTGGATTAGTCTTAATGCATCACGGACCTTTCGCTCAATGCGAGAGTCCATGAAGCAGACTTATCAACAAAGGAGCACGCCATGCCTGCCCGCGAACTGCAAGAACAACTCAATACCCTGCGCGAGCAACTGGAGCACAATCCGCCGCTGTCCGAAGCCGAGCGTGACAATCTCCGTGAGCTGATGGAGCAGATCGAAACAAAGATCCAGCTGGAAAGCATGACCCAGGACGCCAGCCTGGCCGATGGCGTCAATCTCGCGGTAGAACGCTTCGAGCTGGAGCATCCGGCCATTGCCGGGACCCTGCGCAATATCGTCCAGACGCTGGGCAATATCGGGATCTGACTGCATGTACAAAAAAGCCCGTCGAATGACGGGCTTCTCTGCTTACTGACGCGCCAGTCGACGGTTATCGACCTGCAACGCTTCAGTACTGCGATACGGGTTGATATCCAGCCCGCCACGGCGCACATAGCGCGCATAAACCGTCAGCCTCTCAGGCTTGAGCAAACGCTGCAGGTCGAGAAAGATCCGCTCCACGCATTGCTCATGGAAGTCCGAATGCTGGCGGAAGCTGACGATGTAAGCCAGCAGGCTTGCATGATCCAGCGCCGCACCACGGTACTCCACGACCACACTGCCCCAGTCAGGCTGGCTGGTTACAGGACAGTTGGATTTGAGCAGATGGCTGTGCACACTTTCCTCGATGACACGGGAATCGTCGCAGCGCAGCAGCTCGGGTTGCGGATGGTCATAGCTGTCGATGCTGACATCCAGATCGTCGATACAGGCGCCCGGCAAGCTGGCCACACCTTCGCTCTCGATCTCGGCCAGACGGCTGATACGCACACCTACAGGCTTGCCCGCCGCTGCCGACAGGTCCTTTTCAAGGGTCGCCTGCAACTGCCCGGTGCTCTCGAAGGAGGTCTGGTTCAGCGAGTTGAGGTAGAGCTTGAAGGACTTGGACTCGATGATATTGGGCGAGTCAGCCGGGATGCTGAACTCGGCAATGGCCACCACCGGCTTGCCCGACGGCAGCAGCCAGGACAGCTCATAGCAATTCCAGAAATCGACACCCTGATAAGGCAACGTCTGAGCCGTCAGCCCCAGCTCGGCCCACTTCGCAGCGCGCGGAATCGGGAACAACAGGGATGGCGTGTAGGTGGCGATGTACTCACTGGACTTGCCCAGCGGAGAGTGTTCGGCTGCGGGATGCATGGCGATACCTGGAATCTCATGAATTAACCCGGCAAGTTTATAGGGTTTGCACCGGGCTTTCAGCTCTAACGCCTGCGCGCACTGTAACGCCCGTGCAGCAATGAATTCATTGCTGCACGGTATCGGTCATTCGTACCGCAGTGCATGAGCCGGCTGCACCTGGGCGGCGCGCCATGCGGGGTAGATGGTTGCCAGGAAACTCAGGATGAAACCGGCACTGCAGATCAGCACCACGTCACCGCCCTGCAACTCCGAAGGCAGGTTGCTGATGAAATACACATCGGAACTGAAGACGTGCTGGCCGCTGACCCGCTCGAACCAGCCCACCAGACTGCTGACGTTCAGCGCAGCAATCACGCCCAGCACGCCGCCGATCAGGGTGCCGACGATACCGATCACCGTGCCCTGAACCATGAAGATCGCCATGATCTGACGCGGCGTGGCACCGATGGTACGCAGGATGGCGATATCCGCGCCCTTGTCGTTCACCACCATGATCAGGGTCGCAATGATGTTGAACGCCGCCACGGCGACGATCATCAGCAGCAACAGGCCGATCATGGTTTTTTCCATTTTCATCGCACTGAAAAGGCTGCCCTGGGTGTGAGTCCAGTCATCGGCACGATAATCGGCGCCCAGGCTCGAAGCGATGGCAGTGGAAACCTGCGGCGCCTTGTACAGATCCTTCAGCGCCAAGCGCACGCCCTGGACCTGATCAGGCTGCCAGCGTTGCATCTGTGCGGCGTCGGCAATGTTGATCAGGGCCATGGAGCCATCCAGTTCGGCTCCCACCTTGAACACGCCCACTACGGTCAGACGTTGCATGCGCGGCGTGATACCGCCCGGTGCGCTGCTGACTTCAGGCACGATCAGGGTCAGCTTGTCGCCCACGCTCAAGCGAAAGCGACGAGCCGTGATCTCGCCCAGCACCACGCCGAACTCGCCCGGCTTCAGGTCCTGCAGGTTGCCGCGAATGATGTGCCTGGTCACGATGGAGACCTGATGCTCAAGCGCAGGATCGATACCACTGACCTGGATCGGCTGCATGGAGCCCTTGTAGGACAGCATGCCTTCCATTTCGGTGAGTGGCACGGCTGCCGTGACTTCCGGGTTCTTCAGGGACGCTTCTGCCAGGGATTTCCAGTCATCCACCGGCTTGACGCCCGCAATCATCGCATGGGGCACCATGCCGAGGATCCGTGAACTCATTTCACGCTGGAAACCGTTCATGACCGACAACACCACGATCATCGCCAGCACGCCCAGCGCCAGACCGATCATCGAGGTCATCGAGATGAACGAGATAAAGCTTTTACGGCGTTTTGCGCGGGTGTAGCGCGCGCCGATGAAGATGGATAACGGTCTGAACATTCGCGGAGCACCGTAGAAAAAGGTAAAGACCCCGACGCGATGACTTGCGTCGGGGCGGGTCAATCAGCCAGCGACGAGGCGACCGTCTTCCAGGCGCAGAATGCGGTCCATCTGCCGTGCCAGGTTCATATCGTGGGTCACCACCAGAAACGCAGTACGCGACGAAGTGCTCAGCTCACGCATCAGGTCCTGAATGCCCTGGGCCGTGTGATGGTCGAGGTTGCCGGTGGGCTCATCGAGCATCACCAGCCCTGGCTGGTTGACCAGCGCACGGGCAATCGCCACACGCTGACGCTCACCGCCGGACAACTCCGATGGCTTGTGCGCCAGCCGATGCCCCAGACCTACACGTTCCAGCAAAGCCGTGGCACGCTGGCGCGCTTCGGGAATCGGTGTGCTGCCGATCAGCAGCGGCATGCAGACGTTCTCCAGCGCGGTGAACTCGGGCAACAGGTGGTGGAACTGGTAGACGAAACCCAGCGCCCGGTTACGCAACAGGCCGCGGGCCTTTTCATTCAGCGCCGACAGCTCTTCACCGGCCAGCCAGACGCTGCCCTCGGTAGGTGTATCCAGGCCACCAAGCAGGTTCAACAAGGTACTTTTGCCCGAGCCCGAACTGCCGACAATGGCCACGCGCTCGCCCGGATGCAGCTCAAGCTGCAGACCGGACAGCACCACAACGGACTCCGGACCTTCCTCGTAGGACTTACCCAGGTTGCGGCAACTCAATACTGCTTTATCTAACATGCCCGACTCACTCATAACGTAACGCCTCCGCAGGCTGGGTGCGCGCCGCACGCCAGGCTGGATACAGGGTGGCGAGGAAACTCAGGGCCAACGCAGCACCGCAGACCTGGAACACATCCTGGGCCATCAGTTGCGAAGGCAGATAATCGATGAAGTACACGTCGGCGTTGAGAAACTTGTGGCCCATCAGGCCTTCAAGTGCCGAAATCGCCGAGCTGACATTGAGCGCCGCCACAATACCCACCGCCGCGCCGATCAGCGTACCGACCACACCGATCACAGAGCCCTGCACCATGAAGATGGCCATGATCTGTCTCGGGGTCGCGCCCAGGGTGCGCAGGATGGCGATATCGCCCTTCTTGTCGTTGACCACCATGACCAGCGTGGAAATGATATTGAACGCAGCTACCGCGACGATCAGCAGCAACAGCAGGCCGATCATGGCTTTTTCCATGCGGATCGCCTGATACAGGTTGCCGTGGGTGCGGGTCCAGTCGCGAGAGTAGAAGTTGTTCTCGCCCAGCTTCTGGGCAATTTCCCATGACGTGCGGGGAGCAGCGAACAAGTCATCGAACTTCAGGCGCAGGCCCTGGACCTGATCCGGCTTCCAGCGATGCAGACGCCCCAGATCCTCGAGGTTGGTCAGGCCCAGATAGCCGTCCAGCTCACCGGCGCCGACGTGAAAAATGCCGACCACTTCAAAACGCTTCATGCGCGGAAACATGCCCGCAGGCGTGACCGTGACTTCCGGGGCAACGAAGGTCAGCTTGTCGCCAATGCCGACACCCAGCTTGGTGGCGGCCTTGTCGCCGATCACGATACCGAAACTGCCGGGCGCAAGGCTGTCGAGCTTCCCCTGTTTCACAAAGTTGTCGATGATCGAAACCTTGCGTTCCTGAGTCGGGTCAATACCGTTGAGCAGCACCTTCTGGACCTTGCCGTCGTGGGTCAGCAAGCCCTGCATCTGGGTAAATGGCGCAACCGCCAGCACCTGCGGGTTTTCCTGGACTTTGGCAGCCAGGCCCTGCCAGTTGGCAATGGGCTCGCCCGATTCGATGGTGGCGTGAGGCACCATGCCCAGCACGCGGGTGCGCATTTCGTGATCGAAACCATTCATGACCGATAACACGACTATCATCACCACTACGCCCAGGGCGAGGCCGATGATGGACGTCAGGGAGATGAAGGAAACAAAATGATTACGTCGTTTCGCACGGGTGTAGCGCGTGCCGATAAATACAAAAAGAGGTCTGAACATGTAGGAATTGTTCGCAGGAATGGGGTCGTCCGTGTGGCGGGCCTTGACGTGCAGCTTTACACTCGAAACTCTCTGACCACAGCAGCTACCATGGGTTCGCCATGTCGACACTAGATGAAGAAGAACGCCGCGAATACTACCGTATCGAAGACAGCGTCGCACTGGAAATTAACCCCCTGTCTCAGGCCGACCAGGCCAGTCAGGAAGCCATGCGCGACACGTCGGTACTGTTCGATCTGCTCAGCGAGCTGCATGTCAGCGAGTTCGAATCCCAGCACCTGCTGCGTCAGCTCGACGAGCGTGACCGGGTGCTCAACAGCTTTCTCAAGTCGCTGAACAAGCGTATCGACCTGCTGGGCCGGGTTGTTGCCCATACCGCGCTGGGCAAGCTTGGCGCACCGCAGCCGGTAAAGCTTTCCGAAGGTGGCCTGCTGTTCACTTCAAACCAGAGCTACACCCTCGGCGAAAAACTGTCGATCAAGATGGTACTGATGCCCCAGGCTTCAGGCCTGATGCTGAGTGCCACTGTCATTCACTGTAACACTCTGGAAAACGGCGAATTCGATGTAGGCACCGAATTCGTGGACCTGCCGGACGCCCAGCGCCAGTTGCTCGCACGCCATGTGCTGCAACGCCAGGCCCAGCAACGTCGTCAGGCGCTTGAACAAGGCAGCTTGCCCAAGGCCTGAGCCCGCTCCCTTGCACACATCACATTCATGTAATTGGCGCCTTCGAGGCCAGGAGTAATTGTGACGCTTATCTACGGCCACCGCGGCGCCAAGGGCGAAGCACCGGAAAACACCCTGACCAGCTTTCAGGAATGCCTCAAGCATGGCGTACGCCGTTGCGAACTGGATCTGCATTTGTCTCGCGACGGGGAGCTGATGGTCATTCACGACCCGACCCTCAAGCGCACCACGGATCGGCGCGGCAAGGTCAACGAACATCTGGCCGCCGACCTTGTGACCTACGACGCTCGCAAGGGCGGCCCCGGCTGGGTTTCGCCCTGCCCGATTCCGCATCTGGAAGAACTGTTCGAGAAATGCGACTTCGAGCATTGGCAACTGGAAGTCAAAAGCGCTTCACACAACCGCGCCGCCAATACCGTGCTGGCGATTCGTGAACTGGCTCAGCGCCATGGCTTGCTGGACAAGGTGACGATCACCTCAAGCTCTCGGGAAGTGCTGCGCGCTGCCGTGGAGCTGACGCCGGATATCAGCCGTGGGCTGGTCGCCGAATACGCCTGGCTCGACCCGTTGAAGGTCGCCCAGAGCTACGGCTGCGAGATACTGGCATTGAACTGGACGCTGTGTACCCCGGAGCGTTTGCAGAAAGCGCAACGTCAGGGTTTGCATGTGTCGGTATGGACCGTCAACGAACCTGCGCTGATGCGCAGGCTCGCCGACTTCGGCGTAGACAGCCTGATTACAGACTTTCCCGGTTTGGCCAGCGCCACCCTCGAGAATCGCTGAAATCGGTCTCCCCGGCCGGCTCAGGCCACCGGCCGGAGCCGCTTAAAAAAGCCGGTTCAGACCATCGTAGGCCGCTACCCGATAGGCTTCGGCCATGGTCGGGTAGTTGAAGGTGGTGTTGACGAAATACTTGATCGTATTCGCAGCACCCTCCTGGTTCATGATCGCCTGACCGATATGTACGATCTCCGAAGCCTGGTCACCAAAGCAGTGAACGCCCAGGACTTCCAGGGTTTCGCGATGGAACAGGATCTTCAGCATGCCGACCCGCTCACCGGAAATCTGCGCACGGGCCATGCCCTTGAAGAACGCCTTGCCCACTTCGTAAGGCACCTTGGCCTGAGTCAGTTCATGCTCGTTCTTGCCGATCGAGCTGATCTCGGGAATCGTGTAGATCCCGGTCGGCACGTCGTTGACATAACGCCAGCTGCCGTTGTCCACCAGACTGCCCGCTGCCGAACGACCCTGGTCATAGGCGGCGCTCGCCAGGCTCGGCCAGCCGATGACATCGCCTGCGCCGTAGACATTCGGAACGCTGGTGCGATAGCTCTCGTCGACTTCGATCTGGCCACGACCGTTGGCCTTGAGGCCGATGTTTTCCAGCCCCAGCTTGTCGGTGTTGCCGGTGCGACCATTACACCAGAGCAAGGCGTCGGCCTTGATCTTCTTGCCGGACTTGAGGTGCAGGATCACACCGTTATCCAGGCCTTCGACCTTTTCGTATTCTTCGTTATGGCGAACCATGACGTTGTTGTTGCTGAAGTGATAACTCAGCGCCTGGGAAATTTCCGAATCCAGGAAGCTCAGCAACTGATCGCGGTTGTCCACCAACTCGACCAGCACACCCAGACCACTGAAGATCGAGGCGTATTCACAGCCGATCACGCCAGCACCATAGATGATCAGCTTGCGCGGGGTATGACCCAGGCTGAGGATGGTGTCGCTGTCATAGATACGCTTGTGATTGAAGTCGATATCGGCCGGACGATAAGGGCGCGAACCGGTGGCGATGATGACCTGGTTGGCCACCAGCTTTTCGACGACGCCGTTGGCGCATACCACGTCGATGCTGTTTTCGTCGGAGAAACTGCCAGTGCCGAAGAACACATCCACACGGTTGCGAGCGTAGTAGCCGGTACGCGAGGCCACTTGCTTGGAAATGACGATTTCAGCGTTCTTCAATACATCCGGAAACGAAAACCAGCGCGGCTCGCCAATGGCCCGGAACATCGGGTTGGTGTTGAAGTGGATGATCTGCTTGACCGCATGACGCAATGCCTTGGAAGGAATCGTGCCCAGGTGAGTGCAGTTGCCGCCGACCTGCCGACGACTGTCGACCATCGCAACCTTGCGCCCCGCCTTGGCGGCATTCATTGCCGCTCCTTCTCCGGCTGGGCCGGAACCCAGTACCACTACGTCGTAGTTGTAGACAGCCATGCGTACTCCTTTAGAACATACCGAGGCGCCACTCTGGCATCTCTGGCTAAATCACGGGGCCCAGTCTAGCGCTGCACCAAGGGGGCGAACATTACCCCTTGGTCGCGTTGAAGGCCACTTTTGTCTGCAATCGGTCATTCAGGCTCACTGCGCCTGCACGGCACATAGCTGATCAAACGCCGGGTTGTTGCGAATGATAAAGCGCTTATCGGCACGAATCACAAAAAAAGCAGCAATTTGATGCTGTTGTGCGTAATCCCAGCCTCGCTCCGGCCCCAGAATCAGCAGCAGTGTGGACAAGCCATCGGCCATCAGCGCCGAAGGATGAATCACTGTCACCGATGCCAGGTCATGACTCACCGGCGCTCCGCTCAGCGCGTCGAGAGTATGGGAATAGCGATGCCCTTCATGCTCGAAGTAATGGCGATAATCACCGGACGTCGAAACACCACAACCGTCCAGGGCAAAGATCTTCTGCGCGATCTGCTGATCGTCGCGAGGGGCTTCCAGGGCAACCCGCCACGCCGAACCATCGGGCTTGCGCCCTTTTACCTTCAGTTCGCCGGTGACCTGCACCATATAGTCATGCACGCCCAGTTCATCGAGCCGTGCAGCAATACGGTCCACCGTATGGCCGGCAGCCATGCTGCTCAGGTCTATCTCAACGTCGGCATCCTTGCACAAGCGCCGGTTATCGATGCTCAGGCGTCGATAACCCACTCGTTCACGAGCCCGGGCCAGTTCCCGTGCCGTCGGCACCTGCTGGACGCGGGACTGGGGGCCGAAGCCCCACAGATTCATCAAGGGCAGGACCGTCAGGTCGAAAGCGCCTTGAGTTTCACGGGACAGATGCTCGCCGACGCGCACCAGATCCAGCACCGCAGGCGGCATGGCCTGGCATTGACCGGCCGCCATGACATTGAATCGCTCGATATCCGAGTCGCTGCGCCAGGTGGACATCTGCTGATCCACCTCGGCCAGGATCGCCTCGACCTCAGGCTGGACAACACGTATATCGGGCTGACCCGGATGGCGCACATAGCTGACCGAATAACCGCTGCCCATGGTCGGCCCACCAAAATTCTGCAAGGCAGGCCCGGAATCACAACCGGCCATGACACCGGAAAACAGCACAAACACTATCCGGCCCAACCACACCCTCATGGAGCCAACACCAGAAACAGGCGCTGGGCGATGTCCTTGCCGATGGCACTGCGATAAATATTGACCACGTCCTTGGCCCCTCCCGAGGTTTTGATCAGTGACTTGTAACCGATCATCCGCTGCTCGGGCAATTTCAGATGAGCCGCCGTGAATGCCTGCGCAGCATCGGTTTCGTGTCGGTAATGAAAATGCGCCCACCAGAGCAAGCGATTGTCCTTGTCACGAATCGCATATTCCTGAAGAAAGTCATCACGCTTGGCACCCGACATGTTTTTCCTGCGGTCGAAAGAGGAAATGTTGATTTCACCCTGTCGATGCAGATAGCTGATGCGGGCGGCTGTCGGTGGCTGCGCCTTGATCATCGAGATACGCAGGCTGCGACCTTCGGCAATCAGGCGAGCAGCAGCATCACGCAACTGCGCCGCACTTTCGCTCAATTGCCCGGACGGGTTTTCCGATGACGCCGCGCTATCGGTCATTTGCTCGGCAAGAGCAGTCAACTTGCCAGCCCTCATGACAAGGATATCTTCGATGTCTTCTGGCTCGTACGCACGTGTCGCTTGCAGGCGAGCCTTTTCGAGTGCGGGCTCCACCTCCAGCAGCAATGTCCGGGCACGTCTTTGCAGTTCACCTGCCGATGTCGGTCGCACACCGGGCGCCGGCTTTTCAGGTTTGACGGTCTGGATTTCCACCCACTCGCCATCGGCATGCCGATGCCAGGAGCTGATGACCTGGCCAGTCTGCGTATTCATGATGTCGGCGACTTCACCGGGAAAGCTTCTTTCATTCTGGCGGACATGCCCGACGAAAGAGCGGTGATTGCGCGTCCTGATGACTCTTTTGTAGGGCTGCTCGACCCGCGGCACATATTCAACCATGGCCGGCGGAGGCTCTACATTTTCCTGGATCAGCTTCGCCAGTTGGGCTTGAGTTCTCTCGCACAGCGCATTCAACTCGGTCCTGAAGTTTTCGAGGTACTGGACTTGATCGCCCGAAAACAGGCCGACATCGACGTTGTCAGCAATCCCCTTGGCCTTGTTGTACTCGCGCAAGACACTTTCCAGAACATCGATTCGCTCGGTCAGCGAATAATCGTTGGGTCTTTCGAGTTCGGCATGAGAAGCGAACGCGCCATTGAGCCCCATGTCATTACGCAATTCCTTGAAAGGGCGAAACTCCTCATTGATCTCAATGTGCTCTTTACTGAAACACAGTTCCAGGTACGACATCATGTGCTGGAATTGCCATTCCAGACCGGAGAACAGCTTGCCTTGATACAGCGTTGTCACCTGCTTGCGCCAATACTCTTCGCCCACCTTGGGCACTGCACGCAGCTTCTCCCAAAGCGACTCGCGAATCTGTGACCAGTGCACGCCTTTTTCCTGCCTGCTGAGCAGCGACTTGAACATACCCAGATAGGTTTCGATGTTCTCATCCGACACCACACTTCCAGTGCTGGACATTTTCGCAATCTCGGCATGGGCAACAACCCCGTTTTCAGCCGCCAACCGGCCTTCCAGAAACTCAAGGTAAATCGTCACCCGTGCAATATCCTGCGCCATCTGCCGCTCAGGAGGCCGATCCCCGACTCTCAACTGCTCCCAAAGACTCATGCGCTGCTTCAATAACTCGACCTCATCGCCCATTGCGCTTTCGAGACGGTCGAAAAACATCTGCCTCACTTCACCAGTGGCCGTATTCAGATGCGAGTTGTAGCCCGTGATTCTGGTCACCAGCTCGGTTTCACGCACATCAAGCTCTGCCAGACTCTTATTGATACGAGCCAGGTTTTCTGCGTTCTGCTGAGCCAGTTTGCGAATGTTTTTCTTCGGCCCGCCACCGCGCAGATGCAGTGACAAGTCCAGATGCCAGCCTTGACCATCGTGCCTGAGCCACGGACCGGGCACCGATGGATTGTCGGGCCGCACCACACGCACTCCATCCTCTTCGACCGTCACCCGAAACAGGTCGCTGCCGACTCTTGCCAGCCAGAGGCCATTGAAGCTGTAGAGACCGGCATTCGTTCCCGAGGCAATGGGTTCTCCGGTAACCGTTGCAGGCCAGACCTTGAATTTTTCCAGCTCAAGACGCTGCGCCCCGCTGAGCCGGCTGCCGGGTTGCGACCAGGAAAAATCGAGAGCCGTCCAGGTATCGCCCAGAGGACGCTCAGCAATCGAGGTGTCCTGGCGCACAACCACAGGGTCGGCTGCCACAACCGGCTCCGCCAGTTTCTTGTTGACTGCCAGCATGTTCACGGATGACAGGGTATTTGGGGAAAACCCGGAGTGGAGCAAGACCAGCGAAATATTGAGCAGCAACTCGGCAAGCTGTGCAGAACCGCCTTCACTCTCAGAGCCAGACGCGGCAAGTTGCTGGTTGATGCCAGACAACAATTGCGCCAGCCACAAGGCATTGGCAACCGGCCCGCTGAACAGCGGCAACACCGTATTAAGCACCAACCAGCCGCCTTCCTTGAACAACGCCCAGCGGCTTTCAGCGTTGGAAACAGCGTTGCGGTCTGCCAGCTCTATCAACGCCCGGGCATTGGCATTGAACAGACCGGGCATGATTTCGCCCTTGAGCACATCCTTACCGAGCACGGCTGGCAGGGGTTTTTCCAGCGGCGCGAAATCCGAACCCTGGCCGAACCGGATGATGTGCGGTTCATCGAAACCGCCGCTGGCATAAACCGGACGCGCATTGTCACTCAGCCAGACCAGTATGTCGTTTTGCAAGGCTCCCGGTTGTCTGACCGCCGCCAGCAGCGCCGACCAACTGGCAAACTCGGTCAGTGGAACTCGGGCAAAGGGCCGATACAGCACATGCGGGCCAACAGCCGTGTCCTGCGGGCCGATCACGAACATATTGCCCACCACATCGGCCTGATGCCCCGGCTGACGAACGAAAGCCAATGGCCGCAGGACTATGGGCTGAATGCCCACACGCCGCTCGGCCACGATCGTCTGCATGATGGCGCAAACCGATTGATAGCCCTTCTGGCTGAGTTCGCCCTTGATCTTCTGTTCCAGCGCCTGCAAAGGCAGTTGCAGACGCAATTGACCGGCAAACAAAGCCTCACGCCGTTGTGCCTCGGGGGTATCAGTCACCAGGTAGCGCTTGAGCAGATCCGGGTAGACCTGGCCGATATCGACCCGCACGGTGAGTTCTTTCAGATAATCAGCCGTCAGCCAGTGCGGCAATGGCTTGCCATCGGCACGCCGGACCTTGATTTCCCCTGCCGGGAGCCCGGAGAGGTTTTCAAGGGCAAACTCGGGAAATGTCATGAGCACCGGATCAACGCTACCCGTTGCAAAAGGCTGGCCTCCTGCCGGCACTGCGGCGGCAGTGACCTTATCGATCCGCACCTGAATCTGATGGGGCAGAAAATCCACTCCATCAGGGTGATCCTGGGCAATGGCAACAGCCAGAGAGCGGGATGCAAACTCAAGAATCGGCGGCAGCCCTTCATTGAAGGACTTGCCTCTGGAGCGCTTCTGGATCACCGCCAGGGCACTCATCAAACGGCTGTAAGCGTTGCGATCCGCTTCCTGCGCGTTTTTCATCCACAGAGGCAAACGGTCTATGCCCAGCGCCGGGGGCTGACCAGGTGCCATATCAGTCGCCTCGAAAAGTGCGCAAATATCGGTCAGTGCCGCCAGTAAATGCTCCAGACGGTCAAGATCGTAAGGCTGGCTGCTCTTGAGGCACTGTATGCCCACCAACTGGTTTTCCAGCAATGCCATGGCCAGAACGCTGAAAATATCGTCTTCAGGTTCGTGGGCGGTCCACTGTACGTCCAATTGCCTGGTCTGATCATCCAGCATATGCGCCAGGCTCAGTTCCCAGGATCTGAGCGTCGACCAGCCCTGGCAGCGCCCCGACAACTGATACATAAGGACCTGCTCGCTACCCTTCTGACCATTGAACATGACCAGGGCCGGTAGTATCACGGACTCGGTATCCTGGCCGTTGATCTGCAGACGAACAATACAAGTGCGTGGCAACGGACGCTTGACAGCCAATCGTTCGCGCTCGGCCTTTTCCGGAAAAAGAGCGACATCGTGCAACCAGGCACGAGCCGTGGACTCTTCGGGCCGAGCAGACGTTGCGCTCAGGTCATCGAGCAATGCCTGCTTGATCTTGAACGCCAGCCAGTCCCAACGACTGCTGCAATCGACACGCTCGCCACTGCACTCGCTCCAGTAATTGACCAGTGCCTGCTTCAGGTTCTCGAACAAGCCGAGCGCCAATCGATTTACCAGCGCACCGATGGCGGCCATGTCTACCGGTAATGGGCCTGAAGCCCCCAGCAGAACATTCAGCGCGTTGGTCCACTTCACGCTGGACTGAGCCGAGAAATGTTCCAGCAGGCAATCGATAAGGTCCTGAGACTCGCCCATGGCAGACGATGAGGTGGCGACTGCGATCGGGGCATGGGAAACGACCGCAACCTGCGGATCAATCTGCAGCGTTGGATACAGCTCACGCAACCCCTGACACAAGGTGGCGGTAGCAACTGCGCGCAAGGTAGGCCGCGCTGCAAATTGTTCTGCAACATCGAATGCAATAGTCATATGAAATCCAGCTCACTTGTTTGAATGGCTGCCCTTCGAGCCAAAAGCCCAGGCGCTATATCAATGAGCTAAAGCCATATGCCCCCTCCCAGAGACATAAACAAATACCGCATGCAGTCATGGCCAAACGAGCCATGCAAAACGGCTGTCATGTGACAGAAGGTTGTTTTCAGACCAATTTACACATATGGTTACAATTAAGCGGCACAGGCGGGCGTAAGCCCTCGCCACTGCAAAGCAGGACATAAATACAACGATCCCCGAGCTAGACAGCCTAAGTGAGTATTTTCCAATGGCCTCAAACACAGGCAAAGGCAAAGCGATTTTTCGCGTTGTCAGCGGCAATTTCCTTGAAATGTTCGACTTCATGGTCTATGGCTTTTACGCCACGGCCATCGCCAAGACCTTCTTCCCTGCCGACAGCGCATTCGCTTCGTTGATGCTTTCGCTGGCCACTTTTGGTGCTGGCTTCCTGATGCGCCCGCTGGGTGCGATTTTCCTGGGTGCGTACATTGACCGTCACGGTCGCCGCAAAGGGCTGATCATCACCCTGGCACTGATGGCACTGGGCACCGTTCTGATCGCTTGCGTACCGGGTTATGCAACCCTGGGCGTTGCCGCACCTTTGCTGGTTCTGCTGGGCCGCCTGTTGCAAGGCTTCTCCGCAGGCGTTGAGCTGGGCGGTGTTTCGGTCTATCTGGCGGAAATTTCCACACCGGGCCGCAAGGGTTTCTTCGTCAGTTGGCAGTCCGCCAGCCAACAGGCCGCCGTGGTGTTCGCCGGTCTGCTGGGTGTGGGCCTCAATCACTGGCTCAGCCCTGACCAGATGGGCGAATGGGGCTGGCGCGTGCCATTCCTGGTGGGCTGCCTGATCGTGCCGGCCATTTTCATCATTCGCCGCTCACTGGAAGAGTCGCCTGAGTTCGAGGCTCGCACTCATCGTCCGAACCTGCGTGAAGTCATGCGTTCCATCAGCCAGAACTTCGGCCTGGTGCTGGGCGGTATGGCGCTGGTGGTCATGACCACTGTTTCGTTCTACCTGATCACCGCCTACACCCCGACCTTCGGCAAGAACGAGTTGCACCTGTCGGACATCGACAGCCTGCTGGTGACGGTCTGCGTGGGCATATCCAACTTTATCTGGCTGCCGATCATGGGCTCGTTCTCCGACCGTATCGGGCGCAAGCCGCTGCTGATCGCCGCAACCGTACTGGCCATCGCCACAGCTTACCCTGCCCTGTCGTGGCTGGTGGCACACCCGAGCTTCGGCAATCTGCTGATGGTCGAGTTGTGGTTCTCGTTCCTGTACGGCTCGTACAACGGCGCGATGGTCGTGGCCCTGACCGAAATCATGCCGGTCGACGTGCGCACCACCGGTTTCTCTCTGGCCTACAGCCTGGCGACCGCGACCTTCGGTGGCTTCACGCCTGCGGCATGTACTTACCTGATCCATGTACTGGATAACAAGGCTGCACCGGGTATCTGGCTGACTGGTGCCGCGATTCTGGGTCTGGTCGCTACACTGGTGCTGTTCCGCAAAGGCGGACATCAACTGCAAGCGCCTGGCGCTGCAGCGACTGCCTGATTCACGGCCCGCTTCAAGCCAGACAGTAATGCCCCGACCTCGTGTCGGGGCATTTTGTTTTCAGGCCTTCAACTTCCACGGCTTGAAGCTCAGCCACAGCAATACACCCGGCAACTGCAAGGCAACCATGAGGCCCAGTGACCACTGATACGCCTCGACCGGATGCCCTGCGCCCTCGCCCGCTGGCCATAGATTCAGCACGCCGCCCATCAGCCATTGCAGGAAAAACGCGAGGACGAACAGCACCAGATTGAAGGACGAACTCACCCGACCTGCCAATTCCGGGGAAACCGATTGGGCAATGATTGCGTAGTTCATCGTGGTAGATGTGCCAAAAAAGCTGAAACCCATGGCAATCAGGTACGGTGAAACCGGCAGGCCGCTGGCCATGAGCACCTGAAAGACGATGAAGATCACCATCCCCGCGCCACAGACCATGATCGGCTGCACCCCGAAACGGCGCAGATAATCGGTGATGGCGCCAAAGGCCAGGGAGCCGGCAACCATGGCGACCGTGCCGAACAGCAGCACACTGGCCATCTCCGAATCACTCAAGCCCACCATGTCATGCAGCCACGGCCCCATCCACAACGACAGGACCGACATGTAAATGGCATGGGCACAGACCGAGTACAGGGCCAGACGCCAGAAGGACCATGACAGGTAAAGCTTGCCCACGGCGGCAAACATGTCGGAGTAACGGGTGCGTTTGGCTTCGTAAGTGCGGGGAACGCTGAAATGAATGATCGCGGCGACACACAAGGTCAGCAGCGCAAGGATCAGAAACGCCTCACGCCAGGTGAACCAACTGAGCAATACATGCAGAGGTGTCGTGGAAGCCATGGCCCCCAGCCCGCCAATGGACAGCAGGCAGGCCGTCACCAGAGGCAAACGCTCCACCGGCAACCAGATGGCACAGGCCTTGATGGCGCTCATCAGCGACCCGGCAACCCCCAGGCCGATCAGACCACGCCCGACCATCAAGCCGGCTTCGGTACTGGACACGCTGAAGATCACCGAGCCCAGCACTGCCAGCAGCAACATGGGCGCCTGCACGCTACGCGGACCGTAGCGATCCAGCATGACCCCCAGCGGAATCTGCGCTGCAGCGAAGGCCAGAAAATACACACCCGTCAACAATCCCAGACTGCTGGCAGGCAAACCCAGGTCGGCCTGCAAGTCGACATAGATCACCGCATTGACCGTGCGGAACATGTAAGAGATGAAATGGCCCAGGCCAAAAGGAATGAAAATCGTCAGGAACAACAGGAAGAAGCTGCTTTTGAGCTGTTTTTGCGAACAATCCATCGTCGAACCACCGCTCATCGAGCGACTCTCCATAAACAAAACGGGCCGAAACCTGTAGATACAGGATTCGGCCCGTTTGGGGAACTGCCCGGCAATACCGGGCAGCTACATCATTACTGCGGGAAGGCTGGCGGATTGACGCCGGCGATATCTTCCATGACGCGAACAACCTGGCAGCTGTAACCGAATTCGTTGTCGTACCAGACGTACAGAACAACGCGGTTATCGTTGACGATGGTTGCTTCGCCATCCACCACACCGGCGTGGCGCGAGCCCACGAAGTCGGTGGAAACCACTTCCAGCGAGTTCACGAAGTCGATCTGCTTGTGCAGGTCCGAGTGCAGCGCCATGTGACGCAGGTACTCGTTCATTTCTTCGCGGCTGGTGGCTTTCTCGAGGTTGAGGTTGAGAATGGCCATGGACACGTTCGGCGTCGGAACGCGGATCGCGTTGCCGGTCAGCTTGCCGGCCAGTTCAGGCAGAGCCTTGGCAGCAGCAGTGGCAGCACCGGTTTCGGTGATAACCATGTTCAGCGCAGCGCTACGGCCACGACGATCGCCCTTGTGGAAGTTGTCGATCAGGTTCTGGTCGTTGGTGTACGAGTGAACCGTTTCAACGTGACCGTTGACGATACCGAACTTGTCGTTGACAGCCTTGAGCACCGGCACGATGGCGTTGGTGGTGCAGGATGCAGCGGACACGATCTTGTCGTCAGCAGTGATTTCACCGTGGTTGATACCGTGCACGATGTTCTTCAGCTTGCCCTTGCCAGGCGCAGTCAGAACGACGCGGTCGATACCCGGGCATGCCAGGTGCTGGCCCAGGCCGTCGGCATCACGCCATACACCGGTGTTGTCCACCAGCAGGGCGTCCTTGATACCGTACTGGGTGTAATCCACCTCGGCAGGGTTCTTGGCGTAGATGATCTGGATCAGGTTGCCGTTGGCAGTCAGGGTGCTGTTGGCTTCGTCGATGGTGATGGTGCCGTCGAACGGACCATGTACCGAGTCACGACGCAACAGGCTGGCACGCTTGACCAGATCGTTTTCCGCGCCTTTGCGGACAACGATGGCACGCAGGCGCAGGCCTTCGCCACCACCGGTCTTCTCGATCAGGATGCGGGCCAGCAGACGACCGATACGTCCGAAACCGTAAAGCACGACATCGGTGCCCTTGGCTGGAGTGGCGTTTTTCTTGCCAACCACACTGGCCAGTTCGTCACGCACGAACTGCTCGGCGGAACGGCCATTGCCTTCGGTCTTGAATTTCACGGCCAGCTTGCCCAGGTCCACCGAAGCGGCGCCCAGCTCAAGCTCACTCATCGCTTTGACGAGCGGGAAAGTCTCGTGCACGGACAACTCAAGTGCGTCGGACTGGCGATGACGCGCAAAGCGGTGAGCTTTGAGAATCGCGATGACTGAACGGTTGATCAGGCTGCGGCCATAGATCGAACTCACCACATTGTTATTGCGGTAGAGCTGACCGATAAGCGGGATCATCGCCTCGGCGAGTGCTTCACGATCGATCCATTCACCAAGACACTGGTCGGGCTTCTGAGTCACGGGAACCTTCCACATGTAGGGGCTGAAAAAAGGGGCTACATTATGCCGCCGCCTTTGTTTATGAGCAATGCGCCGTTGTCAGATCAATGCGCACTACATTTGTTCCTTGTACACGCAGGAAATTTCCGAGCAGGACTTTTACGCCTCAAAACCGACCTGAAAACTGACAGGCACCACCTTCCACCGGTACAATCGCCGCCCCTGTCGCAACGCCTGGAGCCTGACCTTCCGTGCCCGTTCTGCGTCTACCGCTTCTTCCTGCCGCTGCCGGCAAACAACACTGGGGCAACCTTCCCGGTGCCGCACTGAGCCTGGCGATTGCCGAGGCCGCGAGCGCCGCCAAGCGCTTCACCCTGCTTTTGACCGCCGACAGCCAGAGCGCCGAGCGGCTGGAACAGGAGCTGAGGTTCTTCGCGCCGACGCTGCCGGTCCTGCATTTCCCGGACTGGGAAACCCTGCCCTACGACCTGTTCTCGCCGCACCAGGACATCATTTCCCAGCGCATCGCCAGCCTTTATAGCCTGCCGGAGCTGGATCACGGCGTATTGGTAGTTCCCATCACCACAGCCCTACATCGGCTGGCACCGACAAAATTCCTGCTGGGCAGCAGCCTGGTGCTGGACGTCGGCCAGAAGCTCGATGTCGAAGCCATGCGCACGCGCCTGGAAGCCAGCGGCTATCGCTACGTCGATACGGTGTATGAGCATGGCGAGTTCACGGTGCGCGGCGCGTTGATCGATCTGTTCCCGATGGGCAGCAAGGTGCCGTACCGGATCGACCTGTTCGACGACGAAATCGAAACCCTGCGCACTTTCGACCCGGACACCCAGCGCTCCATAGACAAGGTCGAATCGGTTCGCCTGTTGCCGGCCCGTGAGTTTCCGCTGCAGAAAGAAGAAGTCACGCGCTTCAAGGCCCGTTTTCGCGAGCGCTTCGACGTGGATTTCCGGCGCAGCACGATCTTCCAGGACCTGAGCAGCGGCATCACGCCAGCCGGTATCGAGTACTACATTCCGCTGTTCTTCGAAGAAACCTCGACCCTGTTCGATTACCTGCCCCAGGACACTCAGGTGTTCTCACTGCCGGGCATCGAACAGGCTGCCGAAAACTTCTGGAACGATGTGCGCAACCGCTACGAAGAACGCCGCATAGACCCCGATCGCCCGCTGTTGCCGCCTGCCGAACTGTTCCTGCCGGTGGAAGACTGCTTTTCACGCCTGAAAAGCTGGCCGCGTGTGGTTGCCAGCCAGCAGGATGTCGAGCCCGGCGTCGGTCGCGAACGCTTCCCGGCCCAAGGCCTGCCGGATCTGGCCATCGAAGCCAAGGCCAACCAGCCACTTGCCGCACTGTCGAGCTTTCTCGATGAGTTCCCCGGTCGCGTGCTGTTCACCGCCGAATCCGCCGGACGCCGCGAGGTGCTGCTGGAACTGCTGGATCGCCTGAAACTGCGCCCAAAAACCGTCGACAACTGGCTGGACTTCGTCAACGGCAAGGACCGGCTGGCAATCACCATTGCGCCTCTGGACGAAGGCCTGGTGCTGGAGCAACCGGCGCTTGCGCTGGTGGCCGAGAGCCCGTTGTTCGGCCAGCGGGTCATGCAGCGTCGGCGCCGCGAAAAACGCAACGACGGTGGCAATAACGATGCCGTGATCAAGAACCTCACCGAGCTGCGCGAAGGCGCACCGGTGGTGCATATCGATCATGGGGTTGGCCGCTACCTGGGGCTGGCGACACTGGAAGTCGAAAATCAGGTGGCCGAATTCCTGATGCTGGCCTACGCCGAAGACGCCAAATTGTATGTGCCGGTGGCCAACCTGCACCTGATCGCCCGCTACACCGGCAGCGACGACGATACCGCGCCGCTGCACCG
The DNA here is from genome assembly GCF_019719005.1 of Pseudomonas cichorii. Taxonomy (GTDB): domain Bacteria; phylum Pseudomonadota; class Gammaproteobacteria; order Pseudomonadales; family Pseudomonadaceae; genus Aquipseudomonas; species Aquipseudomonas cichorii_E. The sequence goes on along the minus strand of NZ_JAIGPJ010000032.1, from coordinate 5,230 downwards.
CCTGGGTTCGGAAACCTGGCAGAAAGCCAAGCGCAAGGCCGCCGAGCAGGTACGCGACGTTGCAGCCGAGTTGCTGGATATCTATGCCCGCCGGGCCGCCCGCGAAGGCTACGCTTTCGAAGACCCGAAAGCCGATTACGCGACCTTCAGCGCCGGCTTCCCGTTCGAGGAAACCCCGGACCAGCAGACCACCATCGAAGCGGTACGTGCCGACATGCTGGCACCCAAGCCCATGGACCGGCTGGTCTGCGGCGACGTGGGTTTCGGCAAGACCGAAGTAGCGATGCGCGCCGCGTTCATTGCGGTACACGGCGGACGTCAGGTGGCGATTCTGGTGCCTACCACCCTGCTCGCCCAACAGCACTACAACAGTTTCCGCGACCGCTTTGCCGACTGGCCTGTGCGGGTCGAAGTCATGAGCCGCTTCAAGTCCGCCAAGGAAGTGAGCGCTGCCGTGGCCGATCTGGCCGAGGGCAAGATCGATATCGTCATCGGCACCCACAAGCTGTTGCAGGACGATGTGAAAATCAAGAATCTGGGGCTGGTGATCATCGACGAAGAGCACCGCTTCGGGGTGCGCCAGAAGGAACAGCTCAAGGCCCTGCGCAGCGAAGTCGATATTCTGACCCTGACCGCAACACCGATCCCGCGCACTTTGAACATGGCGGTGTCGGGCATGCGCGACCTGTCGATCATCGCCACACCGCCAGCCCGCAGGCTTTCGGTGCGCACCTTCGTCATGGAGCAGAACAAGCCGACCATCAAGGAAGCGCTGTTGCGCGAGCTGCTGCGCGGCGGTCAGGTCTATTACCTGCACAACGACGTCAAGACCATCGAGAAATGCGCCGCCGACCTGGCCGAACTGGTGCCCGAGGCCCGTATCGGCATCGGCCACGGCCAGATGCGCGAACGCGAACTCGAACAGGTGATGAGCGACTTCTACCACAAGCGCTTCAACGTGCTGATCGCCTCGACCATCATCGAGACCGGCATCGATGTGCCAAGCGCCAACACCATCATCATCGAACGTGCCGACAAGTTCGGGCTGGCGCAGTTGCACCAGCTGCGCGGCCGGGTCGGACGCAGTCACCACCAGGCTTACGCCTACCTGCTTACACCGCCACGCAAGCAGATCACGCCGGATGCAGAAAAGCGCCTGGAGGCCATCGCCAACACCCAGGACCTGGGCGCAGGCTTTGTACTGGCCACCAACGACCTGGAAATCCGTGGCGCCGGCGAACTGCTGGGCGACGGCCAGAGCGGCCAGATCCAGGCCGTCGGCTTCACGCTGTACATGGAAATGCTCGAACGCGCTGTCAAGTCGATCCGCAAGGGCGAACAGCCGAACCTCGACCAGCCACTGGGCGGTGGTCCGGAGATCAATCTGCGGGTTCCGGCACTGATTCCCGAGTCTTACCTGCCGGACGTGCATACCCGACTGATTCTCTACAAACGCATTGCCAATGCCGCCGACGAGGATGGACTCAAGGACCTGCAAGTGGAGATGATCGACCGCTTCGGCCTGCTCCCAGAACCCACCAAGAGCCTGATACGCATCACACAGCTCAAGCTGCATGCCGAGCAACTGGGCATCCGCAAGATCGATGCCGGGCCTCAGGGTGGACGTCTGGAATTTGCAGCCGATACTCCGGTTGACCCGCTGACGCTGATCAAACTGATCCAGAGCCAGCCCAACCGCTACAAGTTCGAAGGTGCCACACTCTTCAAATTCATGGTCCCCATGGAGCGCCCCGACGAGCGCTTCAATACGATCGAAGCGCTGCTTGAGCGCCTGACCCCGAAAACTGCTTGAAGGATTCATCCATGCGTCTGTTTCGTTCATTGATCCTGCTGCTGACGCTTGTCGCTCCGACAGCTTTTGCCGACAGTCTGTACCAGGTGGAAATGATCCTGTTTCGCCAGCTCGGCGAACCTGCCGCTACACTGCAGTTCGCTCCTGAAGACTGGAGCGCGGGCGCCAAACGCATCGACTCCAGCAACGAGCGAAGCCCTGCCTTGAACGACATGGCCAAAAAGCTTCAGGACAGCGGCAAATATCAAGTGCTGCTGCAAAAGGCCTGGCAACAGAACATCGGCACCGAAAACAGCAAAATGGCCGTGACCAGCGGCCAGGAACAACTCGGCCACTTCCCGGTAGAAGGCACCATCAGCCTGGCAATCGCGCGCTTTACCGATGTATCCGCAGACTTCTGGATCAACCAGCTCGACCCCCATGGCATATTGATCAGCAGTGAGCACATGAAACAGACCGCCAGGGTCAAGAACGGCGAGCTGATCTATCTGGATAACAGCAATCTGGCTGTGCTGATAAAAGTTTCTCCCCTTTGAGCATTCAGGAGCGCGGCTGCGCTCCCTTTCTTTTGAGCATCGCTACGGCGTAGGGCTTTTTAAAACTGTGTCGTCCATTCTCGAAAAAGTCCTTGCCTCGGCATGGACACAGCTATTCAAACCCCAGACTCTTGAGCGGGGGTACAGCTATGCCCTGCAAAAACGCATCGCACTCGAAGAGTCCAGCCCGCAGATCATTCGCACCACCTGCCGGGGCTCGGGGTACGAGCTCTACACCCAGACCCTGCTGTTCAAGGACCCGGATCGCTACAAGAACTTTCTGGTCTGCAAATGCACCTGCCCGGTACACAATGACTGCAAGCACTGCGTAGCGGCCCTGCACTTCTTGCAGGACCCGGCCAACAAACAGGCCCTGGCGGCAGCCATGGCTTCCCATGCCCCCGAGGTCGTCGAACATCAGGCCACCCTGCCCGAGCGCCTGATCGACGACATGAAACCTGTGCCGCGCCTGATACTGGCCAGTATCGAGTTCAGTGCCTACGAACCTCGCAACGGCCGCATGCAGCGTCACATCCAGCACCGTGCGGCCCTGGCCTTTGCCTATGGCAAGCATTACGCCGTCGGCACGACCAACGTCAGTATTCTTGTCAGCTCACTGGGCAGCGACCTGGTCAACCAGAAGAGCGACATCATCGAGCACACCGAAACCGAAACCCTGCGCATCCGTCGCCAGGGCGAACAGGAGCGGCAGTATCGCCAGCAACTGAGTGACATCGGTTTCAAGGTCGCCACCCGACAAAGCAAGGCCCTGCCCGACAGCGCCGGTGACATGTACGAGCTGCCCACCGACAAGGCATGGCTGCATTTTGTACTGGACGACCTGCCAAGACTGCGCGAACAAGGCTGGGAAATCGAAATACGCGATGACTTCGGCTTCGATGTCACGCCCGTGGATGACTGGTATGCCGTCATCGACGAAGAAACCGAACGCGACTGGTTCGACCTGGAACTGGGCATCATCGTCAACGGCGAACGCCTGAGCCTGCTGCCGATCCTGATCAACCTGCTGCGCAGCCACCCGGAACTGATGAGCCCTTCGGCCGTTGCCAAGCGCGGCGATGAAGAACAGTTACTGGTCCAGCTCAACCACTTCACCCAGAGTGGCGGCGGCCCGGTGCAGGTCGCACTGCCTTACGGACGGCTCAAGCCGGTGCTTGCGACCCTGGGCGATTTCTACTGGCGCGAGGAAGACAGCAATACCCTGCGCATGAGCCGGGCCGATGCAGCGCGCCTGACCGAACTCGATGACTTGCCACTGGTCTGGCAAGGCGGCGACCGGCTGCGACAGTTCGCCGAACGACTGGTGAACATCAAGGATGCGCCGGTCAGCCTGCCCGAAGGGCTGAATGCCACACTGCGCCCTTACCAACTGGAAGGCCTGAGCTGGATGCAGTCCTTGCGCGAGCTGGAAGTGGGCGGCGTGCTGGCAGACGACATGGGCCTGGGCAAGACCCTGCAAACCCTGACGCACCTGCTGATGGAGAAACAGGCCGGACGCCTCGACCGCCCTGCCCTGGCGGTCATGCCCACCAGCCTGATCCCCAACTGGCTGGACGAAGCCGAAAACTTTACGCCCCAGCTCAAGGTCCTGGCCCTGTATGGCGCCAACCGTCATCAGGAAGCCAACAACCTTCAGGACTACGACCTGATCCTGACCACCTACGCCCTGCTGCCACGGGACCTTGAACTGCTGGAAAAGCTGCCGCTGCACGTGCTGATTCTCGATGAAGCACAGTACATCAAGAACCCCAACAGCAAGGCGGCCCAGGCTGCACGCAACCTCAACGCCCGCCAGCGCCTGTGCCTGAGCGGTACGCCACTGGAAAACCACCTGGGCGAGCTATGGTCGCTGTTCCACTTCCTGATGCCAGGCTGGCTGGGCAGCAGCAAGGAATTCAACAGCAACTACCGGACGGCCATTGAAAAGCACGGCAATGTGGACCGCCTGCACCACCTCAATGCTCGTATCAAACCGTTCCTGCTGCGCCGCACCAAGGAACAGGTGGCGACCGAGCTGCCGCCCAAGACCGAGATCATTCACTGGGTCGAACTCAATGACGCGCAACGCGACGTCTACGAGACGGTGCGCCTGGCCATGGACAAGAAGGTTCGCGACGAGATCACCCGCAAAGGCGTGGCCCGCAGCCAGATCATCATCCTTGAAGCCCTGCTCAAGCTGCGTCAAGTGTGCTGCGACCTGCGACTGGTCAACGACGACATGCCGGTCAATGCCAAACAGGGCAGCTCGGCCAAACTGCAAAGCCTGATGGAGATGTTCGAGGAACTGCTGGCCGAAGGTCGCAAGATCCTGCTGTTCTCGCAGTTCACCTCGATGCTGACCCTGATCGAGCAGGAACTGGAACAGCGCGGCATTCCCTACGCCCTGCTCACAGGCTCGACCCGTGACCGCCGCACACCGATCCATGAGTTCCAGAACGGCAAGCTGCCGGTGTTTCTTATCAGCCTGAAAGCCGGCGGCACCGGCCTGAACCTGACCGCTGCCGACACCGTGATTCACTATGACCCCTGGTGGAACCCGGCAGCCGAAAACCAGGCCACCGACCGCGCTTATCGCATCGGTCAGGACAAGCCTGTATTCGTCTACAAGATGATTGCCCGCGGCACCGTAGAAGAGAAAATCCAGCGCTTGCAGCAGGAAAAGTCCGCCCTGGCGGCAGGTGTTCTGGATGGTCGTTCGGCTGGGGACTGGAAGCTGAGGGACGAAGACCTGCAAGCGCTGTTCGCGCCGCTGCCGGCTGCGCCGAAGAAAGGCAGGAAATAATCCCCCCGTAATCAGATGGACTCGCCCCCGCCGAGGCGTCTATGCGCCACGGTGGCATCCTATAGATGTCAACGACAG
>NZ_JAIGPJ010000031.1:0-71778 GCF_019719005.1 Pseudomonas cichorii | reverse complement strand
AACTTGCAAACTATTGATTTACAAGGCTTTTTCAGTTCCGTCTGCGCCGGAAGTGGGGCGAATTATAGAGAGATTAAATCGCCCGTCAACACTTAATTTCAGCTTTTTATGGAACTATCTGTCTTGCGGGCAGCAATCCGGGGGATTCGCCTCGTAATCATTGGGATTCGCAGGATAAGCAGTACCGAACCAATGACTGCATATAAAGCCCACTCCTTCAGGTCAGCCCTGACAATCCACAGCATATGTAGCAGACCCAACCCCAGAATCACGTAAACCAGCCGATGCAACTTCTTCCAGCGCGCGCCCAATCGACGCTGGCTATACCGATTGGATGTCACCGCCAGCGCCAGCAACCCGAGAAAGCCAAGGCTGCCGACAATGATGTAGGGCCGCTTGACCAGCTCGACGCCCAACTGCCCCCAGTCCAGCCCGAGGATAAACAGCGCATACATCGTCATGTGCAGGACCACATAGGCAAAACACCACAACCCCACCTGCCTGCGAACTGCGATCCAGCCTGCCCAACCTGTCATTCGCTGCAAGGGCGTCAGCGCCAGGGTAATCAGTAGCAGGATCAGCGCCCCCAACCCCAGCCGTTCAACCAGAACCTTTCCAGGATCAGGCCCCAACGCAAATATCCAGGCCTGATAGAACCAGAGGACCGGAGCAACGCAGGCAGCCAGAAAAACGCCAACACGCCAGAACGGATATCGCATCAATAGTCCTTCCTCAGATCCATGCCGGCATATAAGGAAGCGACCTCATCGGCATAGCCGTTGAACATCTCGGTCTGGCGAAGGTTGGGACTGAACAACCCGCTCGGCAAGCGGCGCTCGCGGGCCTGAGTCCAGCGCGGGTGATCAACCGTAGGGTTCACGTTGGCGTAGAAGCCATATTCATTGGCCGCAATGCTTTGCCAGGTGGTTTTCGGTTGCTCGGCGACGAGGCTGATCCGCACGATGGATTTCACGCTTTTGAAACCGTACTTCCACGGAACGACCAGTCGCAGCGGCGCACCGTTCTGGTTAGGTAATTCCCGCCCATACATGCCGACCGCAAGGATGGCGAGCGGATTCATGGCCTCATCGAGTCGCAGCCCTTCTACATAAGGCCAGTCAATCAGGGCAAAATCGGAGCGTTGCCCCGGCATGGATTTAGGGTCCTGCAGCGTTTCAAAGCGGATGTATTTAGCCTTGGAGGTGGGCTCCACCTGCTTGAGCAATGCCGAGATCGGGAAACCGATCCAGGGAATCACCATCGACCAGGCCTCTACACAGCGAAGCCGGTAGATCCGCTCTTCCAGCTGGTAGGGTTTCATGAAGTCTTCAAGGGCATAGCGACCCGGCTTGGCCACCTCGCCATCAATGACCACACTCCACGGCTCGGTCGTCAATGAACCGGCATTACGAGCCGGATCACCTTTATCAGTCCCGAACTCATAGAAGTTGTTGTAGTGGGTCGCATCCTTGAAGGGCGTGATCGCCTCATCCTTGACGTTGACGGCCTGCCATTGGGTGCCTGGCAGTTTTTCCGTAAACCAGGCAGGTGCTTTCCCGGGCTCGGCATCTGCATAACGCGATGGATCTTGCGCACTCGCCAGACGCGGCATTGCCGAAACCGCCAGACCGGCAAGAGAAGTGGCAAGCAATGTACGACGAGAGAGATTGATTTTTTCAGGGGTAACGTCCGCCTCTTTGGAGTCGTACGTCGAAGGTATCTTGATCAGCATGGCAACTCCGTAAACCTGGTGAGCTTATGCACCTACAGTCTACGAAGTATGAGGGATATCCGATCAGTCGGCGGACTTGTGGCGACGAAGATGTAACAGGTATTGAACAGGCCCGGATAGCGCATAACCGAGGAAAATCAGCAGCAAAATGCGCGGCGGATCACTGAACACGACAGCGAATACCAATACGACCACCAGGATCGCAACAAACGGCACGCGACCTCTCAGGTCCAGCTCCTTGAAGCTGTTGTACTTGATATTACTGACCATCAACATGCCTGCCGCGGCGACCAGCAAGGCCACCAGGAAAGACAGTTTCGAGCCCTGGATTCCGAAGTCGCTGAAAGCCCAGACCGTACCGGCAACCACACCTGCCGCAGCCGGGCTGGCAAGACCGATGAAGTAGCGTTTGTCAGCCTTGCCCACCTGGGTATTGAAGCGAGCCAGTCGCAATGCTGCGCCGGCGACATAGATGAAGGCGACCATCCAGCCGACCTTACCCATATCCCCCAGCGCCCAGCCGAATGCCAGCAATGCCGGCGCAACACCAAAGGCGACCATGTCGGATAACGAGTCGTACTCGGCACCAAAGGCGCTCTGAGTATTGGTCATACGTGCCACACGACCGTCCAGACCATCGAGCACCATCGCGATAAAGATAGCGATAGCGGCAAAAGCGAAGTACTTGCTCGCAGCGGCCGAATCACCCGCGCTCAAGGCACTCTGGGCACTCATGGAACTGATGATGGAGTAGAAACCTGCAAACAGGTTTGCAGTGGTGAACAGGTTAGGCAGGAGATAAATCCCGCGATGACGGACCTTGCGCCCTTCGGCGTCGTGGCCTTCCTCAACATGTTCATCGATAGGTAGCAGACTTTCGGCGTCAGAGGCCTTGTTCGGCTCTTCAGGACGTTCGCTCATGGACATTACCTTGCAGCGGTTTGAAAAGGTTCGACAGGTGTCTGCGACGAACATTCGCCAGCAAACGATGCAGCTTTATACCAGACACTGGCCTCATAACGAAAAAACGCGGCCAATTGGCCGCGTCCTTTGAGAACAGAAGAACTTAGTTCTTGTTCTTGTCGACGATTTTGTTCGCCGCGATCCAAGGCATCATGGAGCGCAGTTTTTCGCCGATGACTTCGATACCGTGCGCAGCGTTGTTACGACGCTTGGCGGTCATCGATGGGTAGCCGGTAGCACCTTCGTTGATGAACATCTTCGCGTATTCACCATCCTGGATGCGCTTCAGAGCGTTGCGCATGGCCTGACGGGATTCAGCGTTGATGACTTCAGGACCAGTCACGTACTCGCCGTATTCGGCGTTGTTGGAGATCGAGTAGTTCATGTTGGCGATACCGCCTTCGTACATGAGGTCAACGATCAGCTTCAGTTCGTGCAGGCACTCGAAGTAAGCCATTTCTGGCGCGTAGCCAGCTTCTACCAGCGTTTCGAAGCCAGCCTTGACCAGCTCAACGGTACCGCCGCACAGAACGGCTTGCTCGCCGAACAGGTCGGTTTCGGTTTCGTCCTTGAACGTGGTTTCGATGATGCCGGTACGGCCACCACCAACGCCCGAAGCGTAGGACAGTGCAACGTTCTTGGCGTTGCCCGAAGCATCTTGGTAAACAGCGATCAGGTCAGGGATACCACCACCTTTGACGAACTCGGTACGAACGGTGTGGCCTGGAGCTTTTGGCGCGATCATGATCACGTCCAAGTCAGCGCGTGGCACGACCTGGTTGTAGTGAATCGCGAAGCCGTGGGAGAAAGCCAGGGTTGCGCCCTTCTTCAGGTTAGGCTCGACTTCGTTCTTGTACAGCTGAGCCTGGAATTCGTCCGGGGTCAGGATCATGACCAGGTCGGCAGCAGCAACGGCGGAAGCAACGTCAGTCACTTTCAGGCCATGAGCTTCAGCTTTGGCGACAGTAGCCGAACCTTTGCGCAGGCCAACAGTGACGTCAACACCGGAGTCTTTCAGGTTGCACGCTTGAGCGTGGCCCTGGGAGCCGTAACCGATGATGGCGACTTTTTTGCCCTGGATGATCGAAAGGTCACAGTCTTTGTCGTAAAAAACTTTCATGGAATTCCCCTGTTATCTATCTAGGCCTTCAGGCCATTTGCTAATTGAGTTAATTAAATGCTCAGCACTTTGTCGCCACGGGCAATACCCGTCACGCCACTGCGTACTGTTTCCAGGATAGCGGCAGTGCCGATGGCCTGAATGAAGCTGTCCAGTTTGTCGCTTGTGCCACTCAACTGTACGGTGTAGACGCTGGCAGTCACGTCCACGATCTGCCCACGGAAAATATCCGTGGTGCGCTTGATCTCGGCACGCTGAGCGCCAGTAGCCTTGACCTTGACCAGCATCAGTTCACGCTCGATGTGAGCGCTCTCGGACAGATCGACCAGCTTGACCACTTCGACCAGCTTGTTGAGGTTCTTGGTGATCTGCTCGATCACTTCATCGTGCCCCACTGTGGTCAGCGTCAGACGCGACAGGGTCGGGTCTTCGGTTGGCGCCACAGTCAGGCTTTCGATGTTGTAGTTACGCTGCGAGAAGAGCCCGACGACACGAGACAACGCACCCGGTTCGTTTTCCAGCAATAGGGAAATGATGTGCCGCATGATTATGTACGCTCCGTCTTGCTCAACCACATATCGCGCATGGAGCCGTCCTTGATCTGCATCGGATAGACGTGCTCGGTTACATCGACCTGAATGTCGATGAATACCAGGCGATCCTTCATGGCAAAGGCCTCTTCCATTTTCGGCTTCAAATCTTTCAGATCAGTGACCCGAATGCCGACATGACCGTAGGCTTCGACCAGCTTCACGAAGTCAGGCAGCGACTCCATGTAGGAATGGGAGTGACGAGCGCCGTAGCTCATGTCCTGCCACTGACGGACCATGCCAAGCACGCCGTTGTTGAGCAGGATGATCTTCACCGGCAGACCGTACTGCAGGCAGGTCGACAGTTCCTGAATGTTCATCTGGATACTGCCTTCGCCGGTCACACAGGCGACATCGGCATCCGGGAAGCTCATCTTGACGCCCATGGCTGCCGGGAAACCGAAGCCCATGGTGCCCAGGCCACCGGAGTTGATCCAGCGATTAGGCTTGTTGAAGCGGTAGTACTGAGCCGCGAACATCTGGTGCTGACCCACGTCGGAAGAAACGTAGGCTTCGCCCTTGGTCACTTCGCACAGGGTTTCGATGACCGTCTGCGGTTTGATGACACTGCCATCGCCACGGTTGTACGGGAACAGGTCGCCACCGGCACGCCACTCATCGATCTGCTTCCACCAGGCTGCAACGGACTCCTTGTTCGGGGTCTCGCCGATATCCTTGAGGGTCGCGACCATTTCGGTCAGCACGCTCTCTACAGGACCCACGATAGGCACGTCGGCCTTGATGGTCTTGGAGATCGAAGCCGGGTCGATATCGATGTGGATGATCTTGGCGTTCGGGCTGAATTTGCTTGCACCGTTGATGACGCGATCATCGAAGCGTGCGCCCACAGCCAGAATCACATCGGTGTGGTGCATGGCCAGGTTGGCGGTATAACTGCCGTGCATACCCAGCATGCCGACGAACTGACGGTCGGTGCCCGGATAGCAGCCAAGCCCCATCAGGGTATTGGTGACCGGAGCGTTGAGCTGTTTAGCCAGTTCGGTCAGCGGCTCGGAGCCGTTGCCCATCACCACGCCACCACCGGCGTAGATGATCGGACGCTTGGCAGCCAGCAGCATTTCGACGGCCTTGCGGATCTGGCCCGAGTGACCGCGGACAGCCGGGCTGTAGGAACGCAGCTTGGCTTTTTTCGGGAATACGTATTCGTATTTCTCGGCCGGGTTGGTCATGTCTTTCGGAATATCGACGACGACAGGACCTGGACGGCCGGACTGCGCCAGATAGAAAGCCTTCTTCAGGACTTCCGGGATTTCCGAAGGATGCTTGATCATGAAGCTGTGTTTCACGATCGGACGGGAGATACCGATCATGTCGGTCTCCTGGAACGCATCGGTACCCACCAGGGTGCTGGCAACCTGACCGGACAGCACCACCATTGGAATAGAGTCCATGTAGGCAGTGGCAATACCGGTGATGGCGTTGGTTGCACCCGGACCGGATGTCACCAGAACCACGCCGGCCTTGCCGGTGGCGCGCGCATAACCATCAGCCATGTGAGTGGCGGCCTGTTCGTGACGAACAAGAATATGGTTTACAGCCGGTTCTTTGAACAGCGCGTCGTAGACATGCAGAAGGGCGCCACCCGGGTACCCGTAAATGTACTTAACGCCTTCGTCACGCAAAAAGCGGACGACCATTTCAGCGCCAGATAAAAGCTCCACGTTGTTCACCTCTAAAACGCCAGAATACCGTTCACTGCGGAACGGGTCTTATTAGGTTTTACTGCCAAGCAGAGCATGAGCGACGGTGGTCGCCGACTACGTCAGCACTGACTGAGCAAGTATTGGGATGTCCCTGAGTGTTGCGGAACATTCCCACCCAGCGCGAGGTAACGCGTTGCGGGTGTTACAGGTCGGCGCGGGTGTGCGCCTCATGATCTACCGAGACGGTCTGCTTCTGGCAGTCCTTCTACAGCGAACTTTGAATTGTTGTGATTCGCCCCCCGCAAGTCAAGTAATCCGTGAGCTTTCTTCCAGGCAGCGGCTCATAAGGGGGACAGACCCGGACTCCAGAGCGCTGTATATGGTAGCTTTGCGACGCACAGAATTTTCAAGGAAGTACCATGCGCTGGATGATCCTCGCGGCTGCACTCTCGATGGCGGTAAGTACAACCAGCCAGGCGGCACCAATCTACAAATGGGTCGATGCACAAGGGGTCACGCATTTCGATGCGCAACCGCCTGCCGGGCAGCAGGTAGAAGAAATCAATGTGCAAAACCCACCACCCGCCCCTGCCGCATCAACGGCCAGCGAGCCGGATCCTCAACAGCAGGATATCGATGCCAAGGTCAAGAAACAGGTGAGGGCTCAGGAAGCCAGAATGGCCGACAATTGCGAAGTCTTGCGCACCAACCTTGCGCAACTGCAGAACAATCCGCGAGTGCGTGAGCAGACCGAGGGGGGAACAAAGCGCCTCACGGATGATGAACGCAAGGCGCGTGTTGCAGAAACGCAAAGGACGATTGCCGAATACTGCCGTTAAGACTGGCTGATCAGCTGGTCGAACTGCGCCAGAAGCTCCTGCAGTTTGCGTGCTTCACTCTGACGACTGGCGTAGACCATCTCGGCCATTTCCAGAATCCCCGACGAGTTGGGCAATGGAAGATCCCGCTCCAGGATGATTTTCATCCTCGGCAGGAAAATCCATTGCAGCCACTGCTCGAACTCCAGGGTATCGACGCTGAACGGCTCGGTGCTGGAAAGCGCTTCCTCGCTGGGCGGCGTATCACTCCACCAGCCCAGGACCCTCAACTCACGCTCGATCAGCAACAGTTGCTCAGCCACTTCAGGCAGACGCTGATCCATCAGAGATTGACCCGGGCTTTTTGACGCGCCAGCGCTGCGCCAGCCGCATCACCCTGCTTTTCACGAGACTGGGCAATCAGTTCCCAGAGGCTCGCCTGCAGGCTTGCACGACCATTGGCATAGGTCAGGGCGCGACGGGCCAGTTGTTCTGCCTGGGCTGGATCACCCTGGGCCAGACGCACCTGAGCCAGACGATAAAGCACTTGAGGCTCGCGCGGTGCCACTCGCTGGGCACGCTCAAGGCTCGACGACGCCCCATTGAGGTCACCGCTGCCTTGCTGCTGCTGAGCCGTGGTCAACAGAGCCAGTACCGGGCCATCCAGTTGCTCGTCAGCCGACAGGCCGGACGAACCGGACGGAATACCGGTCGGTGCCGACGCAGCCGGCATGCTGTAGTTGCTCACCGGAGCCGAATTGACTGGCTGCTGAGCAACCGGAGGCGTGTCGATGGTGAACGAGGACTGGGATGAAGGCGCAGAGAAGCTCTGGCCGGCACCTGCGGCACCACCACTGCCCGGAACCATCACGACCACACCGGAATCCTGCGGCACGGCCTGGGTCTGCGGAGCCTGGGCAGTATTGGCTCGATAAGCTGTATTGCGCGAAGCCGAAACACGCTCGCTGTTAGAAACCTTGGAGCCCGAATCCACGACCGGGATCGAGCCACGCTGCACACTGGAACAACCACTGAGCAACGCCAGGGTCGTTACAGCCGGAATCAACCATTTATTCACGTCACACCCTCATTGCTTAATTCAACCAACCCTTGACCCAGTCCAGCACTTCAGCGGCGGGTGCCGGGCTACCGCTACAGGAGGCACCGGGCTGAGGTTCACTGCCGCGAATATACGGCATCTGTACGGCATTCGGGCAATTGGCATCCGACCCCTGACCGGTCTGGGCATTGACCCAGGCCTGGACCACATTATCCGGCATTGCCATGTCCAGCGGCAGCGGGTCGGCCTTGCGCATGAAACTGGTCCAGACCTGCAAGGCGCCACTGGCACCGGTGAACGGCGTCTTGCCGTTATCGTCACGGCCCATCCACACCACTGCCAGCAGATCCTGACTGAAACCTGCAAACCAGCTGTCGCGCGAATCGTTACTGGTGCCGGTCTTGCCCGCCAGATTCAAGGTCGATGGCAAGACGCTGTAGACCGACTTGGCGGTCCCTTCGCGCATCACCCGCTGCATTGCGTTCTGCACCAGATAAATGGCGCCCGGATCGAAACGCTGCTCGATCTGGAACGGATAACGCTTGAGCGGTTCACCCTCGGCAGTCAAGACGCTTCGAATACCACGCATCGGGGTATTGAAGCCGCCGCTGGCAATCGTCTGGTACATGGTGGCGATTTCCATCGGACTCAAGCCGCCAGCCCCCAGCAGCATCGAAGGATACGCTGGCCATTCGCGTGTCACGCCCAGCTTGGCCAGGGTCTTGAATACATTGGGCACGCCCAGTTCAAGGCCCAGCTTGGCTGTCGAGAGGTTGTAGGAATGCGCCAGCCCCTGATACAGGAAAATATTCCCGTGGGCCTTGCGATCATAGTTCTGTGGTTTCCAGACCTGGCCATCCGCACCCTTGACCTGAAACGGCTCGTCGGCCACCCAACTGGTCAGGGTGTACTGGCTCGGGCGCTCAAGCGCGGTGAGATAGATCGCCGGCTTGACCAGCGAGCCGATAGGACGCACGGCATCGATGGCACGGTTGAACCCGGCGAATCCGGCCTGACGACTGCCCAGCAAGGCTTGCACCTCGCCAGTCTCGGGATTGGTCACGACCATGGCCGCCTCCACTTCGTCCGCCCCTTTGCGCCCGGCCAGTCGCTTGAACGTGTCGTCCATGGCCGCCTGGGACTTCATCTGAAGGATCGGATCGAAACTGGTGAAGATTCGCAGCCCTTCTTCGGTCAAGTCTTCGTCGCGATAGTCTTCACGCAACTGACGCTTGACCAGATCAAGGAATGCCGGGAACGAACTGTCCGCAAGACTGCCGGTCTTGGTCACACCCAGAGGCATCTTCTTGGCCGCCTCGACGACTTGCGCAGTAGCAACACCCTGTTGCTCCAACAAGTCGAGAACCAGATTACGACGTTCAAGAGCACGCTCGGGATTGCGACGCGGATTGTAATAGGAAGGCCCCTTGACCAGACCGACCAGCAACGCCACCTGATGAATCTTCAGCTCCGACAATGGCTGGCTGAAGAAGTACTGACTGGCCAGACCGAAACCATGCACCGCACGCTGACCGTCCTGGCCAACGAACACCTCATTGAGGTAAGCCTCGAGAATTTCCTGCTTGCTGTAATGCAGCTCCAGCAACACCGACATCATGGCTTCGGTGAGTTTGCGCGTGAGGCTGCGCTCGTTGGTCAGGTAGAAGTTCTTGACCAACTGCTGGGTCAGCGTACTGCCGCCCTGACGCATCTGCCCTTGCGAGGTATTGACCCAGATGGCACGGGCAATGGATTTGGGTGAAACCCCAAGATGGCTATAGAAGTCACGGTCTTCGACTGTCACCAGGGCATCGAGCAGATACGGCGGTGCCTGATCGAGCTTGATCAGGATCCGGTCTTCCAGATTTTTCGGATACAGGCCGCCGATCATCAGCGGTTCGAGACGGGCTACCGCCAGTTTTGCACCGCTGCTGCCAGAGGTCAGGTCCGCAACATAGTCGCCGGAAAAACGCACACGAACCTGCTGGGCAGGATCGGTGCCTTCATAGAACTGGAAGCCACGGGTATTGAGGTCGACTGTATTGCCGTTGACTGCAGCCGCGCCCGGGCCATTGGCTACGCTTTCGCGACGATAGCCCAGCGCGTCGAGCTCGATGAGAAAGTCATCGCGGCTCAGTTTCTGGCCGACGAACAATTCCAGAGGCCGGGCGTAGACCTTGGCCGGAATGGTCCAGCGCTTGCCGGAAAACTTCTCCTGGACCACCGCGTCCAGGTAAACGGCAACGCAAGCCAGCGCCACAAAACCGACGATACTGAGCTTCAGCACCCAGCCCAACCACTTGGGAAGGCCACGGGGAGCTGGTTTTTTGGAAGTACGAGAAGTGCGAGATCGAGTCATGGCCGCGGATTATACGCACTTTGCCAACGACCGACAGACACCTGCGCCAGCGGTTTGCAGCCTCGCGCCGAGCGGCCATAATGGCCGCCATGAGCACTTACATTCTGAATCAACTCTTGAAGGATCGTCCGTGAGCCAGTCACTGATTGCAGCCCTGCAGAATCCCGCCCTTTTTCCCCATCCAGTGGAGAACTTCCGGGTTATCGAGACGCACATTTCATGGGTCCTGCTAACAGGCAGCTATGCCTACAAATTCAAGAAACCGGTCAATTTCGGCTTTCTGGATTTCACCACACTTGCCGCCCGTGAACACTTCTGCAATGAAGAGCTGCGTCTGAACCAGCGCCTGACCGAAGGGCTCTATCTGGAAGTCATTCCGGTCACCGGCTCCGTAGAAGCGCCGCAACTGGGCGGCAGTGGTGAAGTCATCGAGTACGCCCTCAAGATGCGCCAATTCTCGCAAGAGGGCTTGCTCAGTTCCCTGCAAGCCAAAGGCGAACTGACGGTCGGGCACATCGACGAGCTGGCCAGGCAGATTGCCGATGCCCACCTCAGCGTGCCAACAGTCACTACCGAGAACGAGCTGGGTTCTCCTGACAGCGTCATGGCGCCGGTCCTGCAGAACTTCGAGCAGATTCGCCCGTTCCTCAGCGAAAAAGCCGATTTGTTGCAAGTTGATTCCCTGCAAGCCTGGGCCGAATCCAGCTTCGAGCGCCTCAAGCCTCTGCTTGCCCAGCGCAAGGCAGACGGTTTCATCCGCGAATGCCATGGCGACATTCACCTGGGCAATGCCACGGTCATCGACGGTAAAGTCGTGATCTTCGACTGCATCGAATTCAACGAGCCATTCCGCATGACCGACGTCTACGCCGACATCGGTTTCCTGGCCATGGACCTTGAAGACCGCGGCCTGAAATCCCTGTCGCGTCGCCTCATCAGCCAGTACCTGGAACAGACCGGCGAC
Source organism: Pseudomonas cichorii (assembly GCF_019719005.1). GTDB lineage: Bacteria > Pseudomonadota > Gammaproteobacteria > Pseudomonadales > Pseudomonadaceae > Aquipseudomonas > Aquipseudomonas cichorii_E. The sequence goes on along the minus strand of NZ_JAIGPJ010000031.1, from coordinate 60,508 downwards.
TATGCGGGCCTGGAACTGCTCAACTTCTATAAAGCCTATCGCGCCCTGGTGCGTGCCAAGGTCGCGCTGTTCAGCCAGCCTGCCGACGCCGACGAGACCCAGCGTGCCGCCACACTGAGCAAATATCGCAACTACGCCAACCTGGCCGAAAGCTACAGCGCCATTCCATCCAGTTTCCTGGCCATTACCCATGGCGTCTCTGCCGTAGGCAAAAGCCATGTGGCAATGCGTCTGGTGGAATCGCTGGGCGCCATACGCCTGCGTTCGGATGTCGAGCGCAAGCGCTTGTTCGCAGAGAGCGCCGAGCTTTATGGTGCCGAAACCAGCAAGGCAACCTATGACCGACTGCATGCTCTGGCAGAAATCATTCTGCGTGCTGGCTTCTCGGTGGTCATCGATGCCACTTATCTCAAACGCGAGCAACGTAATGCTGCGGCCAAAGCTGCCGAAACAACAGGTGTGCCTTTTCTGATCCTGGATTGCGAAGCGCCTCAGGCCGTCATTGCCGGCTGGCTCAAGCAACGCCAGGAACAGGGCAGCGACCCTTCGGACGCAACTCTGGAGGTGATCGAGGCTCAGCAGGCCAGTCGCGAGCCACTTGAGGCGGACGAAATCCTGCGCAGCAAGCACGTTGAAACCAGCAAAAGCAGTGACCTGGAAGAACTGGTCGAGAACCTTCGCCAGCGCTTGCCAGGAGTGTGAAATGAACGTCGAGCCGTTGGGCAGCTAGTGCTTCACGGCTCGACAATGATGGCGATATAATGGCGTCATAATTCCAACGAACCACAGAGGCACCCATGAGCCAGCCCAAGCAGCTCGATTCGCCGCTTTACATGCTGTTGCGTAGAGATGATGTCGAAGGCTTCAATCAGGAGAAGCCCAAAACAGGCACGATCGATATGGTCGGTGGGGATTTCCGTGGCCTGGACTTGCGTGCTCTTGATGCGAGGGGCATCGACTTTACCGACGCCTACTTCCGCTCTGCCGACCTTCGCGGCCTGGACTTGCGCCATACCCCGATGGAAGGCGCAAGCATCGCGCATGCACAAATCTCTGGAGCGTTCTTCCCGCCAGAGCTATCGGCGGACGAGATCCGCATGTCGGTGACCTTCGGGACCCGCATGCGCTACCACACCCGCTAGGCAACACCTGTATCAAGCCTGCGTGCGCAATGCATGCGGGCTTTGTGTTGCGTTGATTTTTTGATGTTTTTCTCCATCCCCTCTTCGCGAATGAATTCGCTCCTACCCGGATTCAACGGGTAAATTCATGTGCGAAAAAAGAACTGTTGACTTAGAAATGAGAATCGTTATGATTATCACAACCGGTCGCGAGACTGGCCGATAACCTGAAAGACCTTGGTTCGGACTTTCAGGATTATCTCCTCATCAGGCTAATCACGGTTTTTGACCCGGCTTTTTGCCGGGTCTTTTTTTGCCTGTCGTTCAGGTTTTTTTGAGGTCCGGCTCCAGTACGCCCAGGCGCACCAGCAAATCGTCCAGCAGCGTCGAAGACCCAAGGCGCACCCTGTCGACATTGATCCAGTGCGGCCCGAAACGGGAGCGCGCCATGTCCATGAAGCCCCTTGCATCGGCAAAAGTACGGATTCCTCCGGCGACCTTGAAACCCACCTGCCCGCCCACCTCGGCAATGGACTCCAGCACGATGCGCACCGCTTGCGGCGTGGTGCTGGCCAGCCCTCGACCGGTGCTGGTCTTGAGAAAGTCGGCACCACACAGAATGGCACTGCGGCAGGCATGCAGGATGATCTGAGGATCACGCAAATCACCGGTTTCGAGGGTGACCGTCAACGCGACGCGACTGCCGCACGCTGCCTTGCAGGCCGTGATCATATCCATGCCGGTCTGCTGATCGCCGGACAAAAGAGCACGAAACGGATAGACCACATCCACCTCGTCAGCACCAGACATCACCGCTGCACGCACCTCGGCCACCACAGACTCGATGCATGGGCCGCCATAGGGGAAGTTAGCCAACGCCACCACCCGGATACCCGGCGCCTGCAGACGATCAAGAGTCGTGCGTGCCAGACACACGAAACGTGGCGACACAGACACCGCCGCTATCGACCCCAAAGGCGTCACAGCGCGTTGACACAGGGCGACAATCCGCTGCTCGGTGTCATCACTGCTAAAGGCGAACAGATCAAGCAGGCTCAACGCCTGGAGAGCCAGTCGCTCATCATCTGCTGTCATTTCCTGCATGGCATCCCGCTCCGAAAAACATGAGCAGGACAATATAGGAGCGGCCCTTGCCTGACATGAGCACACCTTAGCCAGAGAAAAGGACTACACAAAGAAGAGAAAAAACCGAGCCCGTGGTATCAGGCCTCGGGTAAAGACTGACGAAGTTGAGCGCCAGAATCCTTTTCGGGAGTGGCTGCCGTATACCAGACGTAATCGGCACTCTGCGGCTCGACCTCTTCACCCATCCGGGCCATGAGCAGCACTACCGCAGGCTCGGTGACGCCAAGGTCAGCCAGATGCAAAGGCACTCCCACATCCTTGCGCACGTGCCAGGCATCGGCAAACAGCACACTTGGCAAGGGAGCGGCCAACAGGCTTTGCGCCATTCGCCGGTCGCGCTGTTGCTGAACCGCCAGCAGCGCAGGCAACCGATCCTCAGGCAACACGTCATGGCTATCACGAATCAGCGCCAGCAGCCGCTCACGCACGGCCGGAGCCGCAGAAAGAGAACCACTTGATTCGGGGGCCTGCCGGTAAGTCGTTATGATTTCATGGGTATCGAGATTGGCGGACATAACAGGATAAGGCTGAGCCAGCAGATAGCGCATCAGCGGGCCATACAACGACCAGTCCCAGGCCTTTTGCCAATTCAGCGCTACTGGCAAATCGGACGGGTATTTCTCCTGGGCCAGATCAGACTGAACCGCAGTGACCCTGGCCTGCTGATCGGGGTTCAGCATCTCCAGTAACAGACTGCCTTGCGGACGACGGGCAGCCAGCACCTGCATAAGCCATAACTCCAATGCATGGTGATCGGGGTTGTCGTGCTGCTCGCCAACCAGAACACGCGAAGCAACTGCCAGACGCTCGGCCAGTTGTTGCGCGCTCAGCGCCTGGCCACTCTTGTTGTCACGAATCATGCGTAAGTCCAAATGCCCATGCTCACCCGGGCCTTGCCGGGAGAGTAAATTTGGCAAATGAAGTGATATTTGGCAAGTATTGAGGCATATCAAGACCACAGCCAGAAAAAGACGCTTGGTGGACTTGCCCTTTCAACGCGCAATGATCAGCGGATGTCCCCTCTCGGGATGGCTCTGCACCAATACTTCCAGGCCAAACACGGCCTTGAGCGCATCCGGCTGCAAGACAACCTCGGGACGATCCAGCGAATAGACTCTTCCCTTGTCGAGCAACAATAGTCGATCACAGTAACGAGCCGCCAGGTTCAGGTCATGCAGGATGACCATCACGGCCGCGCCGCGATTGGCAAAATCTCGCACCGCCTGCAACGTGGTGTGCTGATGCAAGGGATCGAGCATGGACGTCGGCTCATCAAGCAGAAGCGTGCAATTGCCTGTTCCGGGCCAGAGTTGCGCCAGCACCCGTGCCAGATGCACTCGCTGACGCTCACCGCCCGACAGAGTCATGTAACTGCGTTCGGCAAGGTGCAGGGCATCGGCAGCCTGAAGCGCTTCACGCACCACCTGTTCATCGACTTCACGGCCGGTTTCATGAGGCAAGCGTCCCATGGAAACGACTTCATCGACACGAAACGCGAAACTCAGGGTAGAGCTTTGCGGCAGCACCGCCAGGTTTCGTGCCCGCTCGGCACCCGGCCACTGCGAGAGCAGCCGCTGCTGCAACCAGACGTCTCCTTGAGAAGGTTCGAGTTCTGCGCACAGGGCTGCCAGCAGCGTACTTTTGCCGGCCCCATTGGGACCGAGCACTCCCAGCACTTCTGCGGGTAGCAATTGCAGATCGATATCCGCCAGAACACTTTGCGTGCCCCTATGAATGTGCAGATTTTCGGCTCGTAACATCAGTGACGCCCTCTCACCAGCAGATACAGGAAGAATGGCGCGCCCAGCAATGCCGTGACGATGCCGATAGGCAACTCCGCAGGCGCCAGCACCAGACGGGCAAAAATGTCGGCAAAAAGCAACAGGCTGGCACCCGCCAACGCCGAGGCAGGTAAAAGAACCCGGTGATCCGGCCCCACCAGCAAACGCACCAGATGCGGCACCACAAGACCGATGAAACCGATCAGCCCGGCAGCCGCCACCGCCGCTCCGACACCCAGCGCCGTGCAAAAAACCAGCTCACGCTTGAGGGCTTCAACATTGATGCCCAGATGACGCGCCTCGGACTCCCCCAACAGCAAGGCATTCAGGGCTTTGGCCCGACGAGGCAGCCAGAAGATAATCGCCACGCACACCAGCAGCAGCGGCCATAAACGGGCATAAGTAGCGCCATTGAGGCTGCCCATGTTCCAGAAAGTGAGCGTACGTAGCGTGGCGTCATCCGCCAGATAGGTCAGCAGACCGATGATCGATGCCGACAACGCCGTCAGCGCAATACCGGCCAGCAGCATGGTAGCAACGCTGGTCTGGCCATCTCGCCGGCCTAGCCGGTACACCATGCTGGTCACCACCAGCCCACCGACCACCGCACAGATCGACAACAGATAAGGCGCGATAACCTGCGGGACATTTCCCCACAAGGCACCGCCCACAATCGCCAGTGCCGCCCCCAGCGCAGCACCACTGGAAACCCCGACCAACCCCGGATCGGCCAGCGGATTGCGGAACAGCCCCTGCATCGCCACCCCGGACAACGCCAGCACCGCGCCAACCGCCAGGCCCAGCAAAGTGCGCGGCACACGAATCTGGCCGAGGATCAGTTCAGCTTGCTCAAGATTCTCCCCCGCCACCGGCATCCCCAGCAGCCGCAAAGCCGCACGCAAGGTATCGGCCAACGGCAGACTCACCGGCCCGAGGGCCAGCGACAGCCAGAATGCAGCGATGCACAGGACTGTCAGCCCGATAAACAGAGCACGCGCTGATATCAGGGCTTTCATGGTTCAGAGCGAACGGCAGCGCTCAAAGGCTTGGCCGCAGGGTAAAGCGCCTGAGACAACTGTTGCAGATTGTCGGGCAGACGTGGGCCCAGACCACCCACCAGCAGCGCCGGGTCCAGATCGAACACCCGGTCATCACGCGCCGCAGGCGTGGCGGACAATGCAGGGTTTTCCCTGAACAGCGCCTTGCGAGCAGCATCACCACGCAGGGCGCGATCGGCCACGATCAGTACCTGTGGAGCCAGCCCGGCCATGGCCTCGACCGAAAACACCTTGTACCCGTTATGGGTCGCCAGATTGCGACCGCCCGCCTGTTGAATCAACCAGTCGCCAGCCGTCCCCTTGCCGGCAACCATGGGCTTGCCGCCGCCATGGCCCACCAACAGCAGGACACCTGGAGCCTCAGCACCTTTCTGCGCCTGGACGATCCACTGCTGCTGGTTATCCAGTTGCTGTTGGTAACGTTCGATCAGGCGAGCGGCCTGCTGCGGAGCACCCAACAGCACCCCAAGGCGTTGCAGGTTGCTTTTCAGGGTTGCCATGTCCGCCCCTGCCGGGAGCACTTCAACCTGTACCTTGGCCGCACGCAATTGTTCCAGCACAGGTGGAGGCCCCATCTCCTCGGTCCCGACCAGCACGTCCGGACGCAGGCTGAGAATGCCTTCGGATGACAATTGGCGCTGATAACCGATGCTCGGCAACGACCTGAGCGCTTCCGGGTATTGGCTGGTGGTATCGACACCCACCAGCCTGGACTGGCCGCCCAACGCAACGATCCACTCACTCAATGCACCACCAGCACTGACCCAGCGTTGCGGGGCTTCGGCGCTGGCAGGTTGTGCAGCTTGCGCCATATGACTGAAGGCAATTCCGACCAGAGCCGCACATACGCTGCTATTGAAAAATCGCATGAAGATTTCCTTTCAAGAAGCCCGGACCCTGGCAGTTTTAATGAGCACCGGTGATGGGCAAAACGTTTCAACGTGGCAAGCACTCCTTGGGAGGCGCTCGCAACAAGGGGCGAAATTGTCCGCGAACATGCAGGATCGACGGATTAAGATTGCATTAAGAGGCAGGCCTCATTGCTCTCTTGCCGTCGTCAATTCGAGAATCGGAGTCATTTGATAATTGTTTTCATTTAAACGTCAAGCCGGTGAGCACGCTTCATGAAACGTCTATGTGCCGCTGCCGACCTTCCCGAGGCAGAAAGTCGCGGGTTTGAAACCGAAGGGCTGAAACTGCTGGCAGTACGTCGCCATGGTCAGGTGTTCGTCTACAAGAATCGCTGCCCCCATCGCGGCATTGCGCTGGAATGGGAGCCGGACCGGTTTCTGGATGACAGCGCGAGCCTGATCCAGTGCGCCAGCCATGGCGCACTGTTTCTGGTCGAGAATGGAGAATGTGTTGCGGGGCCTTGCGAAGGACAATCGCTGACTGCAATCCCCTGCCGGGAAGACGCCGAAGGCATCTGGGTCATGCTGCCTGACGATAACGAATAGTCAGATAAGGCCCTGAACCTGCAGACGCCTGTCGATGCGAATCTCTTCAGGCGTCAGTTGCACCCCATAGGCCAGTACCTCGACACCCGCTGCTACCGCTTCGCGCAAGGCAGCGGCATAGGCCGGGTCGATTTCTTCTGCCGGACGCACAGCATCAATACCGGTGAGGTTTACGCAATACAGCAAGACGGCACGCACACCCTCGCGAGCCAGAGCCGCCAGCTCACGCAAATGCCGGGCACCACGCTGGGTAACCGCATCGGGAAACGCCGCAACAGCCGACTCATCGAAGCCCAGCGTGACGCTCTTGACCTCTACATAGGCATAGCCTTCGGGGTATTCGAGGCGAAAATCCACCCGGCTTTTTTCCTGCCCGTAAGCCACTTCGCGCTTGAGCGCCATAAAGCCGTTGAGCTCGCTGATGACCCCGGCGCGCAATGCTTCCTCGACCAGGGTATTGGCTCGTCCGGTATTGATGCAGGCAAAACGTCCCTGAGGTGTTTCGCTGATTTCCCAGGTCCCCGGCAGCTTGCGCTTGGGATCATTGGAGCGACTGAACCAGACGCGCCCGCCCGGCAGCATGCAATTGAACATCGAACCGGTATTGGGACAGTGAATGGTCAGCAGCTCGCCGCTATCGGTTTCGATGTCGGCCAGGAAGCGTTTGTAGCGAATCAGCAGACGACCCTGCTCAAGTTCAGGAGAAAAACGCATCAGCCTTTCCAGCTCCGCAAGCCACGAGCAATCCGCTCCACCGCCTCTTCAAGCCTTGGCAGGCTTTGGGTGTAAGCAAAGCGCACATGATGCCCCGCCTGATAACGCCCGAAATCCAGACCCGGAGTGAACGCAATGTGTTCGGTCTCGAGGAAGTGCCGGCAGAAATCAAAGGCATCGCCACCAAAGGCGCTGATATCGGCATACAGATAGAAAGCCCCTTCAGGCTCCACGGCGATACCAAAACCCAGCTCGCGCAAGGCAGGCAAAAGGAAATCGCGGCGGCGTCCGAACTCGGCGCGGCGCTGCTCGAAAATCTCGATGGTCTGCGGCTCGAAACAGGCCAGCGCTGCATATTGAGCCATGCTCGGGGCGCTGATATAGAGGTTCTGCGCCAGCTTCTCCAGATCGGCAACCGCCTCGGGAGGCGCCACCAGCCAGCCCAGACGCCAACCCGTCATCCCGAAATATTTTGAAAAACTATTAAGGACGAACGCGTCGTTATCGACCTCCAGCACGCTGCTCGCGTCAACGCCGTAGGTCAGGCCGTGATAGATCTCATCCACCACCAGATGGCCGTTGCGTGCCTTGAGCGTGCGGGACAACGCGGCCAGCTCATCCACATGCAGAAGCGTGCCTGTTGGGTTGGCCGGAGAGGCGACCAGAGCACCGACGCTGTCCTGATTCCAGTGCTGCGCAACCAGTTCAGGTGTCAGTTGATAACGCTCCTTCGGCCCGACCGGTACCAGTTGCGCAGCACCTTCCACCAGACGCAGAAAGTGCCGGTTGCACGGGTAACCCGGATCGGCCAGCAGCCAGTGCTTGCCGGGATCCACCAGCAGACTGCTGGCCAGCAGCAGCGCTCCTGAACCACCGGGCGTGACAAGAATTCGCTCCGGGTCGATATCCAGCCCATAACGCCGGGCATAGAAACCGGCGATGGCCTGGCGCAATTCCGGCAGGCCACGGGCAGCGGTGTAGCGGGTCTTGCCGGCCGCCAGCGCCGCCTGCCCGGCCGCAACGATGGGCTCTGCCGTGGTGAAATCGGGCTCGCCGATTTCCAGGTGAATGACATCGTGGCCCGCCGCCTGTAATTCATTGGCCCGCGCCAACAGCGCCATGACATGAAAAGGTTCGATGGCGCGACTACGCTCACTGTAAGGCTGGGCCATTTTTCTTCCTTAAATGAAACACGAATCAGAAACATAACGGTCATGAACATTCGGCGGGATTCTAACCAACCGTTTGCAATGCACTACTTTAAATCATGAAACGTCAGTACTTGTTGAATAGAAAATAAAAAGACGGGGACAGCCGCTACACGCCTTGATGACAGCGAGCTTGCATGACAGGCGTCCCGTTCGGGGAACAAGCGAGACGATGCTCGACAACCGGGAGTAGCGCACCACGATTTGATCTGGTAAGTTCGCCCGCTTGCAGTTGCAGGGCCGACAGGGGTCGGTGATGGAACAATCCTGCGCAATAGATTAGAAGAGTGAGAGGCGGTCCCTAAATGCCCACCCCAGAAAAGCAACAGAATCATCTAATCAGTGGCTTTGAACCCTACGTGGAAAAAAAGGGTGAAGAGTACATGGGCGAGCCGATGCGCGCGCATTTCACCAAGATCCTGAACAAGTGGAAACAGGATCTGATGCAAGAGGTCGACCGCACGGTAGACCACATGAAGGACGAAGCTGCAAATTTCCCTGACCCGGCAGACCGAGCCAGCCAGGAAGAAGAATTCAGCCTGGAACTTCGTGCCCGCGATCGTGAGCGCAAGCTGATCAAGAAGATCGACAAGACGCTGCAACTGATCCTGGACGAAGAGTACGGCTGGTGTGAGTCCTGCGGTGTGGAAATCGGCCTTCGCCGTCTTGAAGCACGCCCGACTGCCGATCTTTGCATCGACTGCAAGACACTGGCAGAAATCAAGGAAAAACAGGTCGGCAAGTGATCTGCTGACTGCCTTGAACAAAAAGACGCTTCGGCGTCTTTTTTGGTTTCATGAGTAGTGTTTTTCGCGAATGAATTCGCTCCCACCCGCGCTATGGTTTGGATGCAACCATGAAAAACCCGGCCTATATCGGACGCTTTGCGCCAACCCCCAGTGGTTACCTGCACTTCGGCTCGCTGGTCGCAGCGCTCGCGTCCTACCTCGACGCCCGCGCCGCGGGTGGCAAATGGCTGATGCGCATGGAGGACCTGGACCCGCCTCGGGAGGTTGCCGGGGCGCAGGCTGCGATTCTGGAAACCCTTGAGCGTTATGGCTTTGAATGGGACGGCGAAGTCGTGCGCCAGAGCCAGCGTCACGATGCCTATGCCGAAGTCCTGAATCGCTGGTTCAGTCATGGCCTGGCCTACGCCTGCACCTGTTCGCGCAAACAACTGGAAGGTTTTCAAGGCATCTACCCCGGCTTTTGCCGCAATGCCGGGCACGGGACCGAAGACGCCGCGATACGCATTCGTGTGCCAGAACTGGAATACCGCTTCATCGACCGGGTACAGGGCGCCTTTCAACAGCACCTGGGGCGCGACTCCGGGGATTTTGTCATTCAGCGGCGCGACGGCCTGTATGCCTATCAACTGGCGGTAGTGATTGATGACGCCTGGCAGGGCGTGACCGATATCGTGCGCGGCGCAGACCTGCTGGACTCGACGCCTCGCCAGCTCTATCTCCAGGAACTGCTCGGGCTGCCACAGCCGCGTTACCTGCATGTGCCGCTGATTACCCAGCCGGACGGCCACAAACTCGGCAAATCCTATCGCTCTCCCCCATTGCCAGCCGATCAGGCGACGCCTTTATTGCTCAGGGCACTGCGAGCCCTCGGTCAGCCCACGACACCCGAACTGTCCTGCGCCAGCGCAAGGGAAGTACTCGACTGGGGTATCGCACACTGGGATGCCATGGCAATACCGCGCACGAGCACAATTGAAGAAGCACGAATAGACTGAGCTAGAGCGGTCGCGTAAAACTCCTGCATAAGTACACTTGCAGGTTGTACGGCATCCGTTACCATGCCGCACCTCATCACCCTCAGGAACGAAGGAGACCGCATGTATATTTACCGTTTGGTCTTGCTCCTGGTGGTAGGCATCTACCTCTTCTCCCCGGCCATCATGGACTGGTGGATCGATGCGACAGGTGCCTGGTATCGCCCTTATATGCTGTGGCTGATCCTGATCGTGGTGACCTTCATTCTTCAGAGCCAGCGAGATGCCGATGAGCTTTAGCCTCACGCAGATGCTGCTGGTCAGCGCCGGGTATCTGCTGCTCCTGTTCGGCGTTGCATGGATCAGTGAGCGTGGCGTCATCCCACGCTGGATCATTCGTCACCCGCTGACCTATACCCTCTCGCTGGGCGTGTATGCCAGTGCCTGGGCGTTCTATGGTTCGGTCGGTCTGGCCTATCAGTATGGCTATGGCTTCCTGTCCAGTTACCTCGGGGTTTCCGGAGCGTTTCTGCTGGCGCCGGTGCTGCTTTATCCCATTCTCAAGATCACCCGAACCTACCAGCTTTCATCCCTGGCCGATCTGTTTGCCTTTCGCTTCAGAAGTACCTGGGCAGGCGCGCTGACCACGGTTTTCATGCTGATTGGCGTGCTGCCGCTGTTGGCGCTGCAGATTCAGGCGGTGGCCGATTCCATCAGCATCCTGACCCGCGAACCGGTGCAGGACAGGGTCGCCGTGGCGTTCTGTGCGTTGATCACACTGTTCACCATTTTCTTCGGCTCACGGCATATCGCGACCCGGGAAAAGCATGAAGGCCTGGTGTTCGCTGTTGCTTTCGAGTCGCTGATCAAACTGATCGCCCTGGGCGGTATCGGCCTTTATGCCTTGTATGGCGTATTCGACGGCCCGCAGCATCTGGAACTCTGGCTGCTGCAAAACCAGACCGCCCTGGCCTCGCTGCACACGCCTTTGCAGGAAGGTCCATGGCGCACATTGCTGCTGGTGTTTTTCGCCTCGGCCATCGTGATGCCGCACATGTATCACATGACCTTCACCGAAAACCTCAATCCCCGCGCACTGGTCAGCGCAAGCTGGGGCCTGCCGCTTTTCCTGCTGCTGATCAGCCTCGCCGTGCCTCTGATTCTGTGGGCGGGCCTCAAGCTGGGCGCTACCACCAGCCCCGAGTATTTCACCCTGGGGATCGGCATCGCCGCCAACAGCAAGCCACTGGCGCTGATGGCTTATGTGGGCGGGCTCGCGGCGTCCAGCGGGCTGATTATCGTCACCACCCTGGCGCTGTCGGGCATGGCCCTCAACCATCTGGTGCTGCCGCTTTATCAGCCACCGGCCGAGGGCAATATCTATCGCTGGCTGAAGTGGACACGTCGCGGCCTGATCGTGGCGATCATCACGGCGGGCTACTGCTTCTACCTCATGCTCGGCGCGCAACAGGATCTGGCCAACCTGGGCATCGTCGCCTTCGTCGCGACCCTGCAATTCCTGCCCGGCGTGCTGTCGGTGCTGTATTGGCCGACCGCCAACCGGCGCGGTTTCATTGCAGGCCTGCTGGCCGGAACGGTGGTCTGGATCGTCGGCATGCTGCTACCGCTGATCGGCAACCTGCAGGGTTTCTATATTCCCTTGCTGAACATGATCTACGTGCTGGACGACACCAGTTGGCACATGGCAGCCATCGCCTCGCTGGCAGCCAACGTCCTGTTGTTCACCCTGATCTCGCTGTTCACCAATGCAAGCCCGGAAGAAGTCAGCGCCGCCGAGGCCTGTGCCGTCGACAATGTTCGTCGCCCGCAGCGCCGCGAACTGTATGCCGTGTCGCCCCAGGAGTTCGCCACGCAACTGGCCAAACCGCTGGGTGCAAAGGCCGCACAGAAGGAAGTCGAGCAGGCGCTGCGCGACCTGTATCTGCCTTTTGACGAGCGCCGTCCTTATGCCTTGCGTCGCCTGCGTGACCGGATCGAAGCCAACCTGTCCGGCCTGATGGGGCCGAGCGTGGCCCAGGACATGGTGGAAACCTTTCTGCCTTATAAGTCCGGCAACGAGAAATACGTCACCGAAGACATTCACTTCATCGAGAGTCGCCTCGAAGACTATCACTCGCGCCTGACCGGTCTTGCCGCCGAGCTCGATGCCTTGCGCCGCTATCACCGCCAGACGCTTCAGGAACTGCCCATGGGGGTGTGCTCGCTGGCCAAGGATCAGGAAATCCTGATGTGGAACCGGGCCATGGAAGAACTGACCGGCATTGTCGCCCAGCGTGTCGTGGGCTCGCGACTGGAAACCATCGGCGAACCCTGGAAAGGCCTGCTGACGGGTTTTATCAATGTGCCGGATGAGCACTTGCACAAACAGAAGCTCGCCCTGGACGGCCAGACCCGCTGGCTCAACCTGCACAAGGCCGCTATCGACGAGCCGCTGGCCCCCGGTAGCAGCGGTCTGGTAGTGCTGGTCGAAGACCTGACCGAAACCCAGATGCTGGAAGACAAGCTGGTGCACTCGGAACGTCTGGCCAGCATCGGTCGTCTGGCGGCCGGCGTAGCTCATGAAATCGGCAACCCCATTACCGGCATCGCCTGCCTTGCACAGAACCTGCGCGAGGAACGAGAGGAAGATGACGAGATCAAAGAGATCAGCAGTCAGATCCTCGAACAGACCAAACGTGTCTCGCGCATCGTGCAATCCTTGATGAGCTTCGCTCACGCCGGCGCTCACCAGCATAACGACGAGGCCGTCTGTCTGGCCGAGGTCGCGCAGGATGCCATTGGTCTGCTGGCGCTCAACCGTCGCAACTTCGAAGTCCATTTCTATAACCTGTGCAACCCGCAGCACAAGGTCGATGGCGACCCGCAACGGCTGGCACAGGTCCTGATCAATCTGCTCTCCAACGCCCGTGACGCCTCGCCCTCCGGCAGCGCTGTCAGGGTCAAGAGCGAAGCATCCGAACATACTGTGGATCTGATCGTCGAAGACGAAGGCAGTGGAATTCCCAAGGCAATCATGGATCGATTGTTTGAACCATTCTTCACCACCAAGGAACCGGGAGAAGGAACCGGGCTAGGTCTCGCACTGGTCTATTCCATCGTTGAAGAGCATTATGGACAAATCACCATCGACAGCCCGGCTGACCCCGAGCAGCAGCGAGGAACCCGTATCCGGATAACCTTGCCGCGCCATGTCGAAGCGACGTCCGCCGTGAACTGAGACCGTCGAGAGAACTGAATCGATGCCGCATATTTTGATCGTCGAAGACGAAACCATTATCCGCTCGGCCCTGCGCCGTCTGCTTGAGCGTAACCAGTACGAAGTCAGCGAGGCAGGTTCGGTACCCGAGGCTCAGGAGCGTTTCAACATCCCCTCGTTCGACCTGATCGTCAGCGACCTGCGACTGCCTGGCGCTCCTGGCACCGAACTGATCAAGCTCGGTGAAGGCAAGCCTGTGCTGATCATGACCAGCTATGCCAGCCTGCGCTCGGCCGTGGACTCCATGAAAATGGGCGCGGTGGATTACATCGCCAAACCCTTTGACCACGATGAAATGCTGCAGGCTGTTGCGCGCATCCTGCGTGATCGTCAGACCAGCTCAAACCAGCAGGCCGAACGCAACGCCCCCGCCAAAGCCAACGGTGCCGACAAGGGCGCTACGCAGAACGGCGAGATCGGCATCATCGGCTCCTGCCCGCCCATGCTCGATCTCTACAGCAAGATCCGCAAAGTCGCGCCCACAGATTCCAACGTTCTGGTTCAGGGCGAATCCGGGACCGGCAAGGAACTGGTCGCCCGCGCACTGCATAATCTGTCGCGACGCGCCAAGGCACCGATGATTTCCGTGAACTGCGCAGCGATTCCCGAATCCCTGATCGAGTCCGAGCTGTTCGGCCATGAAAAAGGTGCCTTTACCGGTGCCAGCGCAGGTCGCGCAGGTCTGGTTGAAGCGGCCGATGGCGGCACCCTGTTTCTCGACGAAATCGGTGAGCTGCCTCTGGAAGCACAGGCCAGGCTCCTGCGCGTCCTGCAGGAAGGCGAGATTCGTCGCGTCGGCTCCGTGCAGTCACAGAAAGTCGATGTACGCCTGATCGCCGCGACCCACCGGGACCTCAAGACCCTGGCCAAGAATGGCGAGTTTCGCGAAGACCTTTATTACCGTCTGCACGTGATCGCGCTGAAACTGCCTGCATTGCGCGAACGCGGTAACGACGTGCTCGAAATCGCCCGCGCCTTTCTGGTTCGCCAAAGCGCCAAGGCTGGCCGCAATGATCTGAAGTTTGCCCCCGACGCCGAACAGGCCATCCGTCATTACAGCTGGCCGGGTAACGTGCGAGAGCTGGAAAACGCCGTGGAACGCTCGGTGATTCTGTGCGAGAACCCGGAAATCTCTGCCGACCTGCTGGGTATCGACATCGAGCTCGACGGTCTGAATGACGACGAGTACATGGGCCTGGCGCCCCTGCCCGCCTCGGCGAACTCGACCAACAGCGAGCCCACCGAAGACCTGTCACTGGAAGACTACTTCCAGCACTTCGTCCTGGAACATCAGGATCACATGACAGAGACCGAACTGGCACGCAAACTGGGCGTCAGCCGCAAGTGCCTGTGGGAACGCCGCCAGCGACTGGGTATTCCGCGCCGCAAAGGGGTCGCCAACGAAACCTGAAAAGGCTCTGCGTCGGGATGCGCAGGCCAGTTAACAAAACTGTTACCTTCGTACCTCCTACGTAACAAAAGCCGGGTCTTACGGTAACGAAGCCCGGCTTTTTTGTACCTGCCCAAAAAGCCGAAACCCCGCAAAGCCCCGGTTTCATTGGGTTTAACAAAGTTGGCACACCTTCTGCTATATGCTTAGTACAAGAAGAACAACAAGCAGTACGACACCCATAATAAAAATAAGACGAATCGACTCACGCATAACAAGAACAAGACCGCGGAGGCGCAGCTAACTGATTCTTTTGGAGAGGAGTTGTATTTGGGGCTTGCCCCGCAACCAGGCCGAGAATAATAAAAACTACCCTTAGGTAGCGCCTGAACTGGTTGGATCGAATGATCATTGCAACGCAGCGACCAAAGCAATCCGTTTGCTCTTGACTCCCGATTGGGAGATTTCACAGGCTAAACCCTGTGAATGGGCACTCAACAAAAACAAGAAGCCCGACAAGACAATAAAAATAAAGAGCACGCACTTTGGGGGAGCTTCGGCTCCCCCAGTAGCTTCCAGAGCTTTTGAATCCCTTCCTTTGATGCCCGATGCGCAGCGTCCTACACCATCCCCCGACTAAATGCTAGAATCCCCGCCCATCGTGCGGCCATTCTTCATTTTGGCCGAATATTCCTTCAAACAGTGCATCCCATGCTGAAGAAGCTGTTCCAGTCATTCCGTTCCCCGGTGCGTAAACCGCAGCAACACACGCGCACCACGCCTGAAGTGCTCAATAGCAGCCAGCATTCGCTGCAGCGCAGCCAGTTCAGCCGTCATGCGGTCAATATCGTCGAGCGCCTGCAAAACGCTGGCTACCAGGCCTATCTGGTCGGTGGCTGCGTGCGCGACCTGATGCTCAATATCGAGCCCAAGGATTTCGACGTAGCAACCAGCGCCACACCTGAACAGGTGCGTGCAGAATTCCGTAACGCCCGGATCATTGGACGCCGCTTCAAGCTGGTCCATATCCACTTTGGCCGGGAAATCATCGAAGTTGCGACCTTCCGCGCCAATCATCCTCAGGACGAGGAAGAAGAGGACAGCAACCAGTCCTCGCGCAATGAAAGCGGCCGCATCCTGCGTGACAACGTCTATGGCACGCTGGAAGAAGACGCCCAGCGCCGGGACTTCACGATCAACGCGCTGTATTACGATCCGGTCAGCGAACGGGTGCTCGATTACGCCAACGGCGTACACGACATTCGCAACCGCCTGATCCGCCTGATCGGCGACCCCGAGCAGCGTTACAAGGAAGATCCGGTGCGCATGCTGCGCGCCGTGCGTTTCGCAGCCAAGCTGGATTTCGGTATCGAAAAGCACAGCACCCTGCCGATTCGCCCGCTGGCGCCGATGCTGCGTGATATACCCTCGGCCCGTCTGTTCGAAGAAGTGCTCAAGCTGTTCCTGTCCGGCCACGCCGAACCCACCTTTGAAATGCTGGTGGACCTGGAGCTGTTCGATCCCCTGTTCCCGGCCAGCTCCAAGGCCCTGGAATACAACCCGACCTACACCCATACCCTGATCAGCAATGCCTTGATCAACACCGACCTGCGCATCAAGCAGAACAAGCCGGTAACACCGGCGTTCCTGTTCGCCGCCCTGCTGTGGCCAGCCCTGCCTGCCAAGGTGCTGCGCCTGCAAGAGCGCGGCATGCCGCCGATTGCGGCCATGCAGGAAGCCGCGCACGAGTTGATCATCGAGCAATGCCAGCGCATCGCGATTCCCAAGCGTTTCACCATGCCGATCCGCGAGATCTGGGACATGCAGGAACGTCTGCCGCGCCGCTCCGGCAAACGCGCCGACCTGCTGCTCGACAATCCACGCTTCCGTGCCGGTTACGACTTCCTGCTGCTGCGCGAAACCGCAGGCGAGCAGACCGACGGTCTGGGCGAGTGGTGGACCGATTATCAGGACAGCAACGACAGCCAGCGCCGAGACATGATTCGTGACTTGGGCAACAAGCCCGAAGCAACCGGCACAGGCCCTCGCAAGCGTCGTCGCAGCAGCGGCGCCAAACGCAAACGGGACGCCGAGGCGTCCGGTGAGTAAGGTCTCGAGCCGCGAACGTGTCTATATAGGCCTGGGCAGCAACCTCGCTGACCCGGCCGAGCAGTTGCGCCATGCACTCGACGCACTGGCGCTATTGCCACAGAGCCAGTTGGCAGGCGTTTCGTCCTTTTACGTCAGCGACTCGCTGCTGCCCGGCCAGCCCCGCTATACCAATGCCGTTGCAGCACTGGACACCGCACTGGCACCGCTGGAACTGCTCGATGCCTTGCAAGTCATCGAACTGGACCAGGGCCGCGAGCGTCATGAACGCTGGGGCCCGCGCACGCTGGACCTGGATATTCTTCTGTTCGGCGAGCGGCTGATCGACGAGCCACGCCTGAAAGTGCCGCACTATCACATGCAGGCCCGCCCCTTCGTTCTCTACCCGCTGGCAGAACTCGCTCCCCGGCTGGATCTGGCTGACGGGCGCACGCTGGAGCAGTTACTGGCCGCTTGCCCATACGAGGGCCTGGAGCGTTTGTCCGCTACGGCGTAAACCTGACGTGTCACCCGTTACTACACATCTGTAACCGATGATGAAAACGGGTAACACCTGCAATTGACTTCATGCCCCCTCCTCACGAAGATAGGCCTCCCGCCGCCAACCCGTTGGTGAATGGGCGCGAAACAGGCCTTTGCGAAACACCGCGACACGACGGTGTGCCTGCTTTTCCAAGATGAATCGCCGCAGTGTGCACAGCGCCTGATGGAGACTTTTAGATGCCTGATATAACTGTTACGTCGCTGCTGGCCCTCAAGCAGAAAGGTGAGAAAATCACCATGCTGACCTGCTACGACGCGACCTTCGCCCATACCGCCAGCCAGGCGGGTGTCGAAGTGTTGCTGGTGGGTGACTCGCTGGGTATGGTCCTGCAGGGCCATGACAGCACCTTGCCGGTGACGACCGCCGAAATGGCCTATCACGTTGCCTGCGTCAAACGCGGCAATCAGGGCGCGCTGATTCTTGCCGACCTGCCGTTCATGGCCAACGCCACCCTCGAACAGACCTTCACCAACAGCACCACGCTCATGCAGGCGGGTGCGCACATGGTCAAGGTCGAAGGTGCTGCGTGGCTGGCCGAGTCGATACGCCTGCTCGCCGACCGTGGCATTCCGGTCTGCGCCCACATGGGCCTCACGCCACAATCGGTGAACGTGCTGGGTGGCTACAAGGTTCAGGGCCGTCTGGAAGCCCAGGCCCGCCAGATGCGTGCCGATGCCATTACCCTGGAACAGGCTGGCGCCGCCATGATCCTGCTGGAGTGCGTACCGAGCGAACTGGCCGAGGAAATCACCCAGGCGGTGAAAGTCCCTGTCATCGGTATCGGCGCCGGCAGCGCCACCGACGGTCAGGTGCTGGTGCTGCATGACATGCTCGGCCTGTCCATCAGCGGTCGCGTCCCCAAGTTCGTCAAGAACTTCATGGTCGGCCAGCCTGACATTCAGTCGGCCATCCAGGCCTACGTCAGCGCAGTCAAAAACGTCAGCTTCCCGGCAACTGAACACGGATTCTCGGCATGAACACAGTAAAAACCGTACTGGACCTGCGCGCCGCCGTCGCTCGCGCCCGCAGCGAAGGTAAACGGATTGCCTTGACGCCCACGATGGGCAACCTGCACAGCGGTCACGCCGCACTGGTGACCCGGGCGAGCCAGCGGGCGGACTTCGTGGTCGCCACCATTTTCGTCAACCCGCTGCAGTTCGGCCCCAACGAAGACCTGGCGAGCTACCCGCGCACCCTCGATGCCGACAAGGAAAAACTGCTGGAAGCCGGTTGCAACCTGCTGTTCACGCCCAGCGTCGAAGAAATGTACCCACACGGCATGGCCGATCAGACGCTGGTCAGCGTTCCACATCTGTCCGAAGGACTGTGCGGTGCCAGCCGACCCGGCCATTTCGACGGCGTTGCCACCGTGGTCAGCAAGCTGTTCAACATGGTTCAGCCTGACCTGGCCGTGTTTGGCGAGAAAGACTTTCAGCAACTGGCAGTGATCCGGGCACTGGTCCGGGATCTGAACATGCCGATCCAGATCATTGGCGAGCCGACCGTTCGCGCCGCCGATGGCCTGGCCTTGTCGTCGCGCAACGGTTACCTGAGCGAAGAGCAGCGCGCCAAGGCGCCTGCGCTGTATCGCGTTCTCAGCACCGTAGCCGATGGCATTCGCAGCAACGAAGCGATCAACAGCTTGGTCGACATCGGCAAGAAAACCCTGGAAGCCGAAGGTTTCCGTATCGACTATCTGGAAGTGCGCGACGCCACCAGCCTGCGCCCTGCCACCGAAGAAGACCGTGATCTGGTCATTCTGGTTGCCGCCTTTCTGGGCAAGACCCGCCTGATCGACAATCTGCACCTGACCAAGGAATAACAACAAGATGCACACCGTGATGCTCAAAGCCAAACTGCACCGTGCAGAAGTCACTCACGCCGTGCTCGACTACGAAGGCTCATGCGCCATCGATGGCGAGTGGCTGGACCTGTCGGGGATTCGCGAATACGAGCAGATCCAGATCTACAACATCGATAACGGCGAGCGTTTCACCACCTATGCCATCCGTGGTGAAGAAGGTTCGCGCATGATTTCGGTCAACGGTGCCGCCGCTCACAAGGCGAAAGTCGGCGACCGTGTGATCATCTGCGCCTATGCTCAGTATTCCGATGCCGAACTGGTCGATTTCAAGCCACGCATGCTTTATATGGCGCCGGGCAATGAACTTAGCCATACCAGTAATGCCATACCGGTACAGGTTGCTTAGGCAATCCCATACACAGCACAACACTCAGCTTGTGTGAAATAGTACCGGCCTCATGTAAGACAGAGCGCAGACAAACAGGCATGCGGGGGGTAGTCTCCGTTGAGTTGCCGAGCATTCAAGTTTGCGATCTGGCTTTTCAACCTCCAAGGCAGTTCAAGTTAAAGGAAACCCGCAGCGATGGCGTACTACCGCAATCCTTCTGATGTGACCGCTCTGCCCGCCTGGCAGGCGCTGAGTCAACACCGCCAAGCCATGCAGGATTTCAGCATGCGCGATGCGTTCAATGCAGATCCGCAACGCTTCAGCCAATTCACCCTCAGCAGTTGCGGCCTGTTTCTCGACTACTCGAAAAACCTGATTACCGGCGAAACCCAGGACCTGCTGGTCAACCTGGCCAATGAGGTCGGCCTGAAGGAAGCTATCCAGGCACAATACGACGGCGAACTGGTCAACTCCTCCGAAGGTCGTCCGGCGCTGCACACCGCGCTGCGCCGCCCGGTTGGCGACAAGCTGCTGGTCAATGGCGTCAACGTGATGCCGGAAGTCCACAAGGTTCTCAACCAGATCACCGAGCTGGTCGGACGCATTCACGATGGCCTGTGGCGCGGTTACACCGAGAAGCCCATCACCGACGTGGTGAACATCGGCATCGGTGGCTCGTTCCTCGGCCCGGAGCTGGTGTCCGAAGCCCTGTTGTCGTACGCCCACAAAGGCGTGCGCTGCCATTACCTGGCCAATATCGACGGCAGTGAATTCCACGAACTGTCGATGAAGATCCGCGCCGAAACCACGCTGTTCATCGTTTCGTCGAAATCCTTCAACACCCTGGAAACCCTGAAGAACGCCCAGGCAGCACGCGCCTGGTATCTGGCTCAAGGGGGCTCCGAGGCCGAGCTGTACCGTCACTTCATCGCGGTATCGAGCAACAACGCGGCAGCGGTTGCATTCGGTATCCGTGAAGAGAATATCTTCCCGATGTGGGACTGGGTCGGCGGTCGTTACTCGCTGTGGTCGGCCATCGGCCTGCCTATCGCGCTGGCCATCGGCATGTCCAACTTCAAGGAGCTGTTGTCGGGTGCCTACACCATGGACCAGCACTTCCAGAGCGCGCCGTTCGAGAAGAACATGCCGGTGCTGCTGGCCTTGCTGGGCGTGTGGTATGGCAACTTCTGGGGCTCCCAGAGCCACGCGATCCTGCCTTACGACCACTACCTGCGTAACATCACCAAGCACTTGCAGCAGCTGGACATGGAATCCAACGGCAAGAGCGTACGCCAGGACGGCACGCCGGTGTCCACCGATACCGGTCCGGTCATCTGGGGCGGCGTAGGCTGCAACGGTCAGCACGCTTATCACCAGTTGCTGCATCAAGGCACCCAACTGATCCCGGCGGATTTCATCGTGCCGATCGTCAGCTTCAACCCGGTTGCCGACCATCACCAGTGGCTGTACGCCAACTGCCTGTCCCAGAGCCAGGCGCTGATGCTGGGCAAGACCCGCGCCGAAGCCGAAGCCGAGTTGCGTGAAAAGGGCGTACCGGAAGAACAGGTGCAGCAGATTGCGCCGCACAAGGTCATTCCGGGCAACCGTCCGAGCAACACCCTGGTGGTGGAGCGCATCAGCCCGCGCCGTCTGGGCGCACTGGTGGCAATGTACGAACACAAGGTTTTCGTACAGAGCGTGATCTGGGGCATCAACGCCTTCGACCAATGGGGCGTCGAGCTGGGCAAGGAGCTGGGCAAAGGTGTTTACCAGCGCCTGACAGGCGGTATCGAAGACCCTGCCGAAGATGCTTCGACCCAAGGCCTGATCAACACCTCCCGGGGCCGCCACCGCGCCTGCCCGCCCTCGCGAATGAATCCGCTCCTGCAGTGTGGGAGTGAATCCATTCGCTATCCCTCACCGGCTTCTATTCTTGTACCCACACAAGAACAAGGAAGCCGATCATGTTCGATATCCGCGCATTCCCCAAAGCCTACGCCACAAGCCTGGCCGCACAACTGAGCCCGGTCGATTATAAACGCCTGTATCGCCAGTCTGTGGATAACCCCGAGCAATTCTGGGCCGAACAAGCCGCCACTTTTCTCGACTGGTCGGCGCCCTGGGACGAGGTCCACAGCTCAGACTTCAGCACCGGACAGGCAAGCTGGTTCAAGGGCGGCAAACTCAATGTCAGTTACAACTACATCGACCGTCACCTGCAAGGCAGAGGCGACCGGATCGCGCTGATCTGGGAAGGCGACAACCCGACCGAATCCGCAGAAGTCACCTACAGGAAGCTGCACCACAACGTTTCCCGGCTGGCCAATGTCCTGAAGATTCGCGGCGTCCGCAAAGGCGACCGGGTGTGTATCTACATGCCGATGATTCCTGAAGCCGCCTACGCCATGCTCGCCTGCGCTCGCATCGGCGCCGTGCATTCGGTGGTATTTGGCGGCTTTTCTCCCGATGCCCTGCGCGACCGGATCCTGGACTCGGACTGCCACACGGTCATCACCGCCGATGAAGGCATACGGGGCGGCAAATATATCCCCATGAAACACAACGTCGACAAGGCGCTGCAAAGCTGCCCGAACGTGAGCACCGTGCTGGTAGTGGAGCGAACCCAGGGAGAAGTCGACTGGGTCAAGGGCCGCGACCTCTGGTATCACGAGGCACTTCACGGCATCAGCGATGACTGCCCGCCAGAACCCATGGACGCCGAAGACCCGCTGTTTATTCTTTATACCTCCGGCAGCACCGGCAAACCCAAGGGCGTGATGCATACCACCGGCGGCTATCTGCTGCAGGCGGCCATGACTTACAAGCATGTGTTCGATTACCGCGATGGCGAGGTTTTCTGGTGTACGGCGGACGTCGGCTGGGTCACCGGCCACAGCTACATCGTCTACGGCCCGCTTGCCAATGGCGCGACGACGCTGATGTTCGAGGGCGTACCCAATTACCCGGATGCCTCACGCTTCTGGAAGGTCATCGACAAGCATCAGGTCAATATCTTCTACACCGCACCCACCGCCCTGCGAGCCTTGATGCGCGAAGGCCCGGCGCCTCTGCAAGGTACTTCACGGGAAAGCCTGCGGCTGCTGGGCAGTGTCGGCGAACCGATCAATCCCCAAGCCTGGGAATGGTATTTTCATCAAGTGGGCAAAGAGCGCTGCCCTATCGTCGATACCTGGTGGCAGACCGAAACCGGCGGCATCATGCTCACGCCCCTGATCGGCGCCAGCCAGTTCAAACCCGGCTGCGCGACACAGCCCATGTTTGGCGTGCAGCCCGTACTGCTTGATGAGCAAGGCCAGGAAATCCAGGGCCCCGGCAGCGGCCTGCTGGCCATCAAAGCCAGTTGGCCGGGACAGATCCGCAGTGTCTACGGCGACCCGCAACGCATGATCGACACCTACTTCAAACCTTGTGCAGGGTATTACTTCACCGGCGACGGGGCACGCCGTGACGAAGATGGCGATTACTGGATCACCGGCCGTGTGGACGACGTGCTCAATGTGTCTGGCCACCGGATCGGGACAGCCGAAGTCGAAAGCGCGCTGGTGCTGCACGACAAGATCGCCGAAGCCGCGGTGGTGGGTTATCCCCACGACGTGAAAGGCATGGGCATCTATGCCTTTGTCACCCTCATCAACGGCATCGAACCCAGCGATGACCTGCAAAACGAGTTGCTGGCCCATGTCAGCAAGGAGATCGGCAAATTCGCCCGGCCCGACCTGATCCAGTGGGCGCCTGCACTGCCCAAGACCCGCTCGGGCAAGATCATGCGGCGTATCCTGCGCAAGATCGCCAGCAACGAACTCGATAACCTGGGCGATACCTCGACCCTGGCCGATCCCGGGGTTGTGGATAACCTGATCGACAAACGCTTGAATCGATGAGGCAAGCGAGGCATGGTCTGCACCATGCCCGCCGCTGTAACCGAGAGCACATGGAATTCATTCGTCGTCATATAGAAACCCAGGTCATGAGCCTGACCGGATTGTCATTGGGCCAACTGGATCTGGAAAATCCCAAGGGAGATCCCGGCCTGTTCGGCCCTCAAGCCATTTGCTGGCGAGTGCATGGAGACTTCACCAGCATGCTGATCGGCGGCATCAGCGCCTTGATGCTTCAGGCGCTGCACCCACTGGCGCTGGCCGGGGTCTGGGATCACTCCAGTTTTCGCGAGGACATGCTCGGCCGCTTGCGAAGAACCGGACAGTTCCTTGCAGGCACCACGTTCGGCGCCACCCATGACGCGAACTGGCTGATCGAAAAGGTCCGCACCATCCATCTGCAAGTCACGGGTACTGCACCAGACGGCCGGCCTTATGCCGCCAGCGACCCTGACTTGCTGACCTGGGTGCATGTGGCGGAAGTCAGCAGTTTTCTTGCTGCGCACCTGCGCTATCTCGACCCTGAGCTGTCACTGGACGGGCAGGATACCTACTACGCCGAAACCGCCCTCATCGCCGAACGCCTGGGCGCCCGTGATGTACCGCGCTCACGCCAACAGATTGCCGATTATCTGGACAACATTCGCGGGCATCTGCTGTGCGACGACCGCAGCCGCGAGGTGATGCGCCTGCTGCTCAACGAGCCAGCCCCCAACAGGCTGGTCAAACCCTTTGGCGCCCTGATGATGCAGGCCGGGATCGACCTGCTGCCACTCTGGGCCTGCGAAATGCTCGATGTCGAACAAGGTCCCTGGCGGCGCAGGATGATTCGCACAGGCGTCAATGGCTGCGCGCCGATCCTGCGCTGGGCGGTGCGCAACGGTTCCATTCATCGGGCGCAACGAAGAATGGCCCCTGTATAAGATGACCACCGGGTTCCCGGTTGGAATCGGGCTTTGCATATGTGCCAACATGAGTCCATTGATCACGCCGCGCCGTCAGCCGGCCCAGCCCAATAACAATGAGGATCAGCACCATGCAAGACGTCGTTATCGTTGCCGCCACCCGGACTGCCGTCGGCAGCTTCCAGGGCTCACTGGCCAGTATTCCTGCCGTGGAGCTGGGCGCAGCCGTCATTCGCCAGCTCCTGACCCAGACCGGCGTGGATGGCGGGCAGATCGATGAAGTCATCATGGGCCAGGTTCTGACCGCAGGTGCCGGACAAAACCCGGCGCGTCAGGCCGCAATCAAGGCCGGGCTGCCGTTTGCAGTGCCCGCCATGACGCTGAACAAGGTCTGTGGCTCAGGCCTCAAGGCGCTGCACCTGGCCACCCAGGCGATTCGTTGCGGCGATGCCGAGATCATCATCGCCGGTGGCCAGGAAAACATGAGCCTCTCCAACTATGTGATGCCCGGCGCACGCACCGGTCTGCGCATGGGCCACGCCTCTCTGGTAGACACCATGATCAGCGACGGCCTGTGGGACGCCTTCAACGACTATCACATGGGCATTACCGCAGAAAACCTCGCCGACAAGTACGACATCAGCCGTCAGGCACAAGACGAATTCGCTGCCACGTCCCAGCAGCACGCCGTTGCCGCCATCGAAGCCGGACGTTTCGCGGATGAAATCACTCCGATCCTGATTCCCCAGCGCAAAGGCGATCCGCTGCGCTTCGACACCGATGAACAACCACGCGCGGGCACCACCGCCGAGTCTTTGGGCAAGCTCAAGGCAGCCTTCAAGAAAGACGGCACAGTCACCGCTGGCAACGCTTCGTCCATCAACGACGGCGCAGCGGCCGTCATGCTGATGAGTGCAGCCAAGGCCGAGCAACTGGGCCTGCCGGTACTGGCGCGCATAGCCGGTTATGCCAATGCGGGCGTAGACCCGGCCATCATGGGCATCGGCCCGGTCAGCGCGACCCGCCGCTGCCTGGACAAGGCTGGCTGGTCACTGGAAGAGCTGGACCTGATAGAAGCCAACGAAGCGTTTGCCGCTCAGTCGCTGTCGGTCGCCAAGGAGCTGGGCCTGAACCTGGACAAGGTCAACGTCAATGGCGGAGCCATCGCCTTGGGCCATCCCATTGGTGCTTCGGGTTGCCGCGTGCTGGTGACACTGCTGCATGAAATGATCAAACGCGACGCCAAAAAGGGCCTGGCCACGCTCTGCATTGGTGGCGGTCAGGGTGTAGCGCTGGCGCTGGCACGCTGATTTATGGTGTCTGACCGATCGTTCTCAGGTTCATGGGAGCGATCGGCAATCTACCTTCGCCCTGTAACTGGTAAACTCCCGCGCCTAATTCCAGCCCAAGGCGCTCTGCATGTCTTCCTTGAATCAGGCGCTCAGCGTCGCCCTCGATAACCGTCAAAACCTGCTGGCCGAGCTGCATCAGCAAGGGACGGACTGCTATCGCCTGTTTCACGGCAGCCAGGAAGGTGCCAGCGGCATGAGCATCGACCGCTATGGCCCGCAACTGCTGGTACAAAGCTTTCATCACACGCTGGATCTGGACTCGCTGCTTGGGCTGCATGCGCTGGTCAATGCCCGGCTGGGTCTGGAAACCTTGCTGGTCTATAACGACCGTTCGCAGGGCAACTCGCGCATCAACCGCCAGGACCCGATCTACAAGGCTCATGAGGCCGCGCTACAAGACCTGATCGGCCACGAATGGGGCCTGAACTACCGGGTACGCGGCCGTCATAACGGTCAAGACCCGCTGCTGTTTCTCGACCTGCGCAATACCCGCGGCTGGGTCAAGGCACACAGCAAGGGCAAGAGCGTACTGAACCTGTTTTCCTACACCTGCGGCGTCGGCCTGAGCGCTGCTGCCGGTGGCGCGAGTGAAGTCTGCAATCTGGACTTTGCCGAGAGCAACCTGGCCGTGGGCCGCGAGAACGGCGCACTCAACCCGCAATTGCCACCGATGCAGTTCATCCAGTCGGACTACTTCCCGGCCATCCGGCAACTGGCAGGCTTGCCGATCAGCTCGCGTCGCGGACAAAAACTTCCGGATTACCTAAAGCTTGAACAGCGCCAATATGATCTGGTGCTGCTCGATCCACCTGCCTGGGCCAAGAGCGCTTTCGGCACGGTCGATCTGCTGCGTGATTACCAGAGCCTGCTCAAACCGGCACTCTTGAGCACTGCCGAAGACGGCGTGTTGATCTGCTGCAATAACCTGGCAAAAGTCAGCATGGACGATTGGCGCGAGCAGGTTCTGCGTTGCGCCAGCAAAGCGGGCCGACCAGTACGTGATTGCCAGGTCATGAAGCCTGCCGAAGACTTTCCGTCCCAGGACAATCAGCCTCCACTCAAGACACTGATTCTGCAGTTCTGATATCGCCCCGTTTTAAAGGAAATTTCCTACAGCACTAGACGGCTTGGCCTTTTGAACCCAATGGGCGTGCCATACTCCAAGGAGCTCCGAAAGAAAGAGACAACGCCCCAATGTCCAAAGGATTGAAACGTACTCTTGGCACTTTGCTGGCTGTAGGTGTGCTTTACAGCCTGCTGGGCTTTTTCATTCTGCCCGGCGTTGCCTTGCGTATTGCCAACCAGCAATTGAGCAACTATTCCACCGTTCCGGCAAAGCTCGAACGCCTGGAGCTCAATCCATACACTCTGGAGCTGACGCTCTGGGGCCTGAACATCGGCGTTCCCGGCAAAGAGCAGATTGCATTCGAGAAGCTATATGCCAATCTGCAGATCGACAGCCTCTGGAGCGGTGCCCTGCATCTGCTGAAGGTGGAGCTGACCAATCCCAGAACCGAGGTGCTGTTCGACAAGACAGGCAAATTGAATCTGGCGCAACTGTTCAAGCTGCCACCCAGCGAACCTGCAACCAATGAGCCTGCCGGCAAACCCTTCCCGCTGCGTATCGATGAAATAAGACTGGCTGACGGCTATGTACACTTTCAGGACATGCGCCCCGGCGAGCCCATCGAATTCCTTTACGACAAACTGAACCTGGAGCTGAAAAACCTCAGCACGCTCCCGCAAGACAACGCCGACATGACCATGGTCGCCATCGGCCCCGACGGCGGCCAGATCGACTGGAAGGGACGTATCAGTCTGGTGCCGATCACCTCCGAAGGCACACTCAAGGTCACCGACAGCAAGATGAAGCTCTGGTGGCCTTATGTACGCGATGCACTGCCACTGGCACTGAAAGACGGCATCCTGAACTTCAGCACCAGCTACACCCTCGACCTGAGCAAAGAGACCGAACTCAAGCTCAGCAACGCCGCCGCCAGCGTCTCACCATTCGCGCTCGATGCACCTGATGGACGACCTCTGGTGCGCCTGCAACGCCTGGAAGTCAGCGAGACTTCGGTGGATCTGGCCAGACAGCTTGTCACCGTCGGCAAGATACGCAGCAACAAGCTGGAAACCTGGGCTGCCCGTGAAGCCGATGGCCAGCTGGACTGGCAGAAACTGTTTACCAGCCAACCGGCAAAACCATCGCCGAAAAAACCGGAAATCGATGCCAAGGCCGTAGAGCCACCACCGGTTGCCGATGCCAAGCCAAAAACTGCCGTCGCGTCCAAACCCTGGCAAGTGCTGCTGCGGGACGTGCAATTGCGCGACTATCAGGTTCACCTGGCTGATCGAGTGCCAGCAGAAGCCGTTACGCTGGACGTCGGCCCCTTGAATCTGGATCTGCAGAACTTCGACAGCCTGAACAAATCGCCTTTCACCCTCAAGCTCGATACCGGGCTGGGCAAACAGGGCAAGCTGACAGCCGCCGGGGACGTCAATCTCAGCCCGGTCAGTGCGCACCTGAATGTCACGACACGGGATATCGACCTGCGTCTTGCCCAAGCCTATATCAGCCCGTTCATTCGCCTGGAAATGCGCAGCGGGATGCTGGACAGCGACCTCGCCGTAGACCTGAAAAGCACCGAGCCTCTGGCCTTGGGTGTGACCGGCAAGGCTCAGGTCAACCAACTGCATACGCTGGACACCCTCAAGCAACGCGACTTCATGAAGTGGCAGAGGCTGGAGGTTGAGGGCCTGAATTATCAGCATGGCGACAATCTGTCGATTACCCAGGTCAATCTGGAGCAGCCTTACGCCCGCTTCATGATCAATGATGATCGCAGCACCAACATCGATGACCTGCTTATTCCGCAGCCTGCCGACAAGCAGCCCGCTTCCGCATCACCCAAGACCGCCAGCAATGACAAACCGCTGGGCATTCATATCGGCGAGGTGAACATCAAGGACGGCTCGGCCAACTTCGCCGACCTGACCCTGACGCCCAACTTCATCACCGCCGTGCAGCAGCTCAATGGCCGCATCGGGACCATCGATAACCGCCAGACCAAACCGGCACCAGTGAATGTCGAGGGCAAGGTGGACCGTTATGCACCGGTCACCATCAAAGGCAGCCTCAACCCGTTCAACCCGATGGCCAGCCTCGATATCGCCACCAGCTTCAAACGTGTGGAACTGACCACACTGACGCCCTACTCCGGGAAGTTCGCCGGGTTCCGAATCCGCAAGGGTCGCCTCAATCTCGACCTGCATTACCTGATTACCCAAGGCAAGCTGAAGGCCGAAAACAAGGTGCTCGTCGAGCAACTGCAACTGGGCGAGAAAGTCGACAGTCCCGATGCCGTGGACTTGCCGATTCGTCTGGCGGTCGCCTTGCTCAAGGACACTCAGGGCAGGATTGCCCTTGAACTGCCGGTCGAAGGCGATCTGAACAACCCGCAATTCAGCGTCATGCCGATTGTCTGGCAAACCCTGCGCAACCTTGTGCTGCGGGCGGCGCAGGCACCTTTCAAGATGCTGGGAGGTCTGGTGAGCGGTGGAGGTTCAGAGGACCTGGGCAATATCAGTTTCGCAGCAGGTTCCAGCGAACTGAGCAGTGACGCCACAAAAGCTCTGGATACGCTTGCAGCCGCACTCAAGGAGCGCCCGACACTGCGCCTGGAGATCGAAGGCACCAGCGCGGCCAGCAGCGACGGCCCATTGATCGCCCAGCAGCGTCTGGAGCGCGAATATCAGTCCACTTACTACAAGATCATGCAACGCCGTGGCGACAAGGTCCCGGCCAGAGCCGCCTTGCTGCAAGTGCCTGATGACGAGAAAGGTCCGATGCTCGAAGGCATCTATCGCGCTCGTCTCAAGCAGCAACCACCGGCAGAGTGGGCAGACCTGGGCAAGGAAGAACGCCTGAACAGAATGCGCGCCGCCGTACTCAAGTTCTGGAGCAGCAACGAGGTCCTGTTGCGTGAGCTGGGTCAGGACCGGGCTGGCAGTATCAAGGACTATCTGGTACAGAAGGGGCAACTGGAAGACGAACGTATCTATTTCGTCGATGCGCACCTGGGCCAGGCACAAGCGGATGGCCGGGTTATCAGCCCACTTCATCTGGACAGCGAGTAAACGACTTGGCTAAATCCCCGATCACTGGCTTCACTCTGCTGGCGCTCTCTGGAGCGCTGGCGGCAACAACCGTACAGGCTTCGACCTTGCGTTGCGGTAGCCAGTTGATCAGCACCGGGGACAGGGTTTTCGAGGTTCAACAGAAGTGCGGCGCGCCCCTGAGCCAGGAGGTTATCGGGAGCAAGGAAACCTACAGCAGCAACTACCGAAGGTCCGAGGAAGTGAGGATTGAGGAGTGGGTTTACGGCCCCTTTAACGGCATGTATCAATACCTGCGTTTCGAGGGTGGCCGGCTGGTCCGTATCGATAGCAAGCGCGGCAATTGACCGCCTGAAATAGAACAGGCCCCAGTGCGAACACCGGGGCCTGTAATGGCCACATCCTTGTGGCCTCTCGCATGAACTTCCTGTCTGCCGACGACCTGTAAGGCCGTCGACTCGACGTCAGATGCTCATTACAAAGGGTTACTCAGCCTTCAGGCCATCAGCCGAAACAGCCTGAACGCCTTTGATTTTCTTGGTGATAGCCACAGCAGTTTTCTTCTGGGCTTCAGTCACTGCTACTGTCGAGGACAGGGAAACCACGCCTTTGTTGGTTTCAACCTTGATGTCCGAGCCTGGGATGCCTTTTTCAGTCAGCAGGTCAGCTTTGACCTTGGTGGTGATCCAGGTATCGGTAGTCGCTTCCTTGGCTTGGGCCGCTTCACCGGCAGCCAGCATCAGTGGAGCCTGGGTGTTGGTCTGAGCGAATGCAGCGTTAGCCATGGTCAGTGTCAGGGCAGTTGCAGTGGCAGCAGCGATAGCAAACTTCTTCATACGATAACTCCTGTTTTTCTCAGAAACTGCACCAACATCATTGGTTGCAGGGTTATTGGTTATATCGCAAGGGGTGTGCCAATCTGCCACAAAAAATAAAATCCTTTAAATACAACAGGTTATAATTTTTACCATTTTGCACGATCGTGCAGATTGCCCGCTCGACCAAAAACCCCACTTGCAAGATGCATGTTCCCATCGGGCGTTTTGAGTGGGTTTTACGCAAGCCTTTATTTAGGCTCATAAAAAAAGGATCCCGAAGGATCCTTTCTTTGGCGAAGCCTGGCGAGCTATCAGACGCCAGACGCTTTTGCAGCGGCTACGTCTTTGATCGACAGCTTGATACGGCCGCGGTTGTCCACGTCCAGTACCAGAACTTCGACTTCCTGGCCTTCTTTCAGAATGTCGGTCACTTTCTCTACGCGGGCATCGCTCAGCATGGAGATGTGAACCAGACCGTCCTTGCCAGGCAGGATGTTCACGAATGCGCCGAAGTCGACGATGCGCTCAACCTTGCCCACGTAGATCTTGCCAATTTCCGCTTCTGCGGTGATACCCAGAACGCGCTGACGTGCTGCTTCAGCCGCTTCCTTGGTTTCGCCGAAGATCTTGATCGAGCCGTCGTCTTCGATGTCGATCGAAGCCTTGGTTTCTTCACAGATTGCACGGATGGTCGCGCCGCCTTTACCGATGACGTCACGGATTTTGTCGGTGTCGATCTTCATCGCGATCATGGTCGGAGCGTTGGCCGACAGTTCGGTACGCGACTGACCAATGATCTGGTTCATCTGGCCGAGGATGTTCAGGCGAGCTTCCAGGGCTTGGCCCAGGGCGATCTCCATGATTTCTTCGGTGATGCCTTTGATCTTGATGTCCATCTGCAGCGCGGTAACACCTTTGGAGGTACCGGCCACTTTGAAGTCCATGTCGCCCAGGTGGTCTTCGTCACCCAGGATGTCAGTCAGAACGGCGAATTTACCGCCTTCCTTGACCAGACCCATGGCGATACCGGCAACAGGAGCCTTCATCGGTACACCGGCGTCCATCAGAGCCAGGGAAGCACCGCAGACCGAAGCCATGGAGCTGGAACCGTTGGACTCGGTGATTTCCGATACGACACGGATGGTGTACGGGAACACGTCGGTTTCAGGCAGCATGGCCTGAACGCTGCGACGAGCCAGACGGCCGTGGCCGATTTCACGACGACCAGCGCCACCCATGCGGCCACACTCGCCTACCGAGAACGGAGGGAAGTTGTAGTGCAGCATGAAGGGGTCTTTTTTCTCGCCTTCGAGGGTGTCCAGCAGCTGTGCGTCACGGGCAGTACCCAGCGTCGCGACAACCAGAGCCTGGGTTTCGCCACGGGTGAACAGTGCCGAACCGTGGGTCTTTGGCAGAACGCCGACTTCGATGTTCAGAGGACGAACGGTGCGGGTGTCACGGCCATCGATACGTGGCTTGCCGTTGACGATGTTCTCACGCACGGTGCGGTATTCGATTTCGCCGAAAGCCGCTTTGACTTCGCCAGCAGACGGGCTGCCTTCTTCAACAGCCAGCTTGGCAACGACCTGATCACGCAGCTCGCCCAGACGCGCATAGCGGTCGGCCTTGACGGTGATGGTGTAGGCCTGGGAGATCGCGTCGCCGAACTCGGAACGGATCGCGCCCAGCAGCTCGGTGGCTTCCGGCTTTGGCTGCCAGCTCCAGAGAGGCTTGGCGGCTTCGGCGGCCAGTTCCTTGACAGCGTTGATCACGACCTGGAACTCGTCGTGGGCGAACAGAACGGCGCCCAGCATCTGGTCTTCGGTCAGTTCCTTGGCTTCGGATTCAACCATCAGAACAGCTTCGGAAGTACCGGCTACGACCATGTCCAGGCTCGAAGCCTGCAGTTGCTCGTAAGTCGGGTTCAGCAGGTAACCGGTGCTTTCGTGGAAAGCAACACGGGCAGCGCCGACAGGACCGTCGAACGGAATGCCGGAGATGGCCAGGGCAGCCGAAGTACCGATCATCGCAGCGATGTCCGGATCGGTTTTCTTGCTGGTGGAAACAACGGTGCAGACAACCTGCACTTCGTTCATGAAGCCTTCTGGAAACAACGGACGGATCGGACGGTCGATCAGACGCGAAGTCAGGGTTTCTTTCTCGGAAGGACGGCCTTCACGCTTGAAGAAACCACCAGGGATCTTGCCGGCAGCGTAGGTTTTTTCCTGGTAGTGCACTGACAGAGGGAAGAAGCCTTTGCTGGCATCGGCGTTCTTGGCACCGACCACTGTCACCAATACGCTGACGTCGTCGTCAACGGTGACCAGTACTGCGCCGGAAGCCTGACGGGCGATGCGGCCAGTCTCCAGGGTTACGGTCGATTGACCGAACTGAAATTTCTTGATTACCGGGTTCACGGTTTCCTACCTTTTCTGTGGCTCTTGGGGAACTGGTTTCTTGCGAATTCTTGGGCAGCGAGGGGAATCGGACCCTTCGGCAGTCCAGATAAAACTAGAGGCTGGAAGCCTGCCAGAACCATCGGTATACCGATGAATCGTGACAGACAACCAACCTCTCGCAACGTCGTTATTAGCGACGCAGACCCAGACGACCGATCAGGGCGCTGTAACGGCTAACGTCCTTACCTTTCAGGTAATCCAGCAGCTTGCGACGCTGGTTTACCATACGGATCAGACCACGACGCGAGTGGTGGTCCTTACCGTTGGCCTTGAAGTGGCCTTGCAGTTTGTTGATGTTGGCGGTCAGCAGTGCAACTTGCACTTCTGGCGAACCAGTGTCACCAACAGCTTGCTGGTAGTCGGTTACGATCTGAGCTTTTTCTTCAACGCTGAGTGCCATGTGGGCAATCCTTCAGTAAAGGAGCC
Organism: Pseudomonas cichorii; assembly: GCF_019719005.1. Taxonomy (GTDB): domain Bacteria; phylum Pseudomonadota; class Gammaproteobacteria; order Pseudomonadales; family Pseudomonadaceae; genus Aquipseudomonas; species Aquipseudomonas cichorii_E. The sequence continues at coordinate 26,810 of NZ_JAIGPJ010000031.1, read as the reverse complement.
GCTTCCGGAGAAGACGGTTCCAACAGGCCGGGGACAAACCCCGTATTAAAAAATGAGATGTGACCGTGCCTGTTGACAGCCACCCTCGTTCCAGTCCGCCTGCATGCAGACAGCCTGGTTCCGGTCATTCTGACCGAATCAGACGACGCGGCGCTATACGCCCGTCCTCGCTTACTTCACCGATACCGATGAAGCGACCTTCGTGATCCTGCACCCGGACCATGCCGAACTTCGGCGCATCCGGTGCTCTTACCGGCTGACCATGCAGCCAGTAGAAAGAACTGTGTTCCGAAAACTGCAGCAGTGGCCAATGTAGCAGACCGCTGTCCGATGGCATCAGGAAACGGTCGACCGCTTCGTTGCCACCGTCGGCGTGGACCTGCTCGAGCTCTTCCAGCGTGACCGTCTGGCTCAGGTTGAAAGGCCCGGCCTGGGTACGACGCAGCTCTGCAACATAGGCTCCACAGCCCAGTTTCTCACCGATATCCTCGACCAGGGTCCGAATATAGGTGCCTTTGCTGCAATCGACCGAAAGACGCGCGGTCTCGGAAGACTCGCAAGCCAGCAATTCCAGGCGCGCAATAGTAACAGAACGAGGCTCACGCTCCACTACTTCACCTGCACGAGCCAGCTTGTAAAGAGGCTGGCCATCACGCTTGAGAGCCGAGTACATCGGAGGTATCTGGCTGATTTGACCGCGAAAATCCGGCAATACCGCTTCGATATCTTCACGACCAACGGTCACCGGGCGAGTCTGCAACACTTCGCCTTCGGAGTCTGCCGTGGTGGTGGTCTTGCCCAGTTGCATCAGCGTCTCGTAGGACTTGTCCGAATCGAGCAGGTACTGAGAGAACTTGGTGGCTTCACCGAAGCACAACGGCAACACACCTGTTGCCAGTGGGTCGAGGCTGCCGGTATGCCCGGCCTTTTCGGCATTGAGCAACCAGCGCACCTTTTGCAGGGCCGCATTGGAAGTAAAGCCCAGTGGCTTGTCGAGCAGGATGATTCCGCTGACGTTGCGGCGTATACGCTTGACCTGAGCCACGCCTTACTCCTCGCTACTGTCCGGCTTCACGCCTTGTGGCGCGGAACCTTCCTGATGTTGTCCGTCTTCGGCCACTGCACGCTCGATCAATGCCGAGAGATGTGCGCCACGAGCCACGCTTTCGTCGTAATGGAAATGCAACTGCGGCACGCTGCGCAGTTTCATCTCACGGGCCAGCTGCATGCGCAGGAAGCCGGCGGCGGAGTTGAGCACCTTGATGCTCTGCGCGATTTCCTCGGCGCTGTCCTGCCCCATTACGGTCATGAAAATCTTGGCATGACCCACATCACGACTGACATCGACAGCAGTGATAGTGACCAGACCCACACGTGGGTCCTTGATTTCGCGACGGATCAACTGCGCCAGTTCGCGCTGCATCTGATCGCCGATTCGTTGGGTACGGCTATATTCTTTTGCCATGGTTTGCTACCTGTTACTGACTCGGGACCAAACCCTGACAGTCTGAAAGCGGCAAACGCCCGGCCTGACAATTGCCAGACCGGGCGTTGCGTTGAGAGCCCATGACAGCCCGTGCATTTGCATGCGTGGTTCTGCCATGGCTCCTGTAGCTCGCGATTTAGAGGCTGCGAGCAACCTGGACCTTCTCGAAGACTTCGATCTTGTCACCGACCTTGACGTCGTTGTAGCTCTTGACGCCGATACCGCATTCCATGCCGGCACGGACTTCAGAAGCATCGTCCTTGAAGCGGCGCAGGGATTCCAGCTCGCCTTCAAAGATAACGATGTCGTCACGCAGAACGCGGATTGGACGGTTACGGTGGACAACACCTTCAACGACCATACAGCCTGCGATCGCGCCGAATTTCGGCGAGCGGAACACGTCACGCACTTCGGCAATACCGAGGATGTTCTCGCGAACATCGCTGCCCAGCATACCGGTCAGTGCTTTCTTGACGTCCTCGATGATGTCGTAGATCACGTTGTAGTAACGCATATCCAGACCTTCCTGCTCGACGATCTTGCGAGCGCCGGCATCGGCACGCACGTTGAAGCCGAACAGTACAGCGTTGGAGGCCAGTGCCAGGTTGGCGTCGCTCTCGGTGATACCACCGACACCGCCACCGACGACACGCACTTGCACTTCGTCGTTACCCAGGCCGCCCAGGGCGCCCTGCAGTGCTTCCAGCGAACCACGAACGTCGGATTTGAGGACGATGTTAAGCGTCTTCTTCTCTTCCTGGCCCATGTTCTCGAAGATGTTTTCCAGCTTGCCAGCATGTGCGCGAGCCAGTTTGACTTCACGGAACTTGCCTTGACGGAACAGAGCGACTTCACGGGCCTTCTTCTCGTCAGCCAGTACGCTCATCTCGTCGCCAGCATCCGGCGTGCCATCCAGACCAAGGATCTCGACCGGAATCGACGGGCCAGCTTCTTTTACAGGCTTGCCGTTTTCGTCGAGCATGGCGCGGATGCGACCGAAGTTCGAGCCGACCAGAACCATGTCGCCCTGACGCAGCGTACCGTCCTGAACCAGAACCGTGGCAACCGGGCCACGGCCTTTGTCCAGACGGGACTCAACGACAACACCACGACCAGGAGCCGATGGAGTGGCCTTGAGTTCCAGAACTTCAGCCTGCAGCAGGACCGCTTCGAGCAGTTCGTCGACGCCGGTACCCATTTTCGCGGAAACCGGAACGAAAGGCGTATCACCGCCCCACTCTTCGGAAGTCACGCCATGGACCGACAGTTCGCTACGGATGCGATCAAGGTCTGCGCCCGGCTTGTCGATCTTGTTCACTGCAACAACCAGCGGTACGCCAGCAGCCACGGCATGCTGAACGGCTTCGATGGTTTGCGGCATTACGCCGTCGTCTGCTGCAACAACCAGGATGACGATATCGGTTGCCTTGGCACCACGTGCACGCATTGCGGTAAACGCGGCGTGACCCGGGGTGTCGAGGAAGGTAACCATGCCGCGTTCGGTTTCAACGTGGTAGGCACCGATGTGCTGGGTGATACCACCGGCTTCGCCAGCAGCAACCTTGGCACGACGAATGTAGTCGAGCAGGGAAGTCTTGCCGTGGTCAACGTGGCCCATTACGGTCACGACCGGAGCACGGGAGAAGGTTTCACCCACGAACTTCAGGGATTCGGCCAGGGAGTCTTCCAGGGCGTTGTCGCTGACCAGCGTGACCTTGTGGCCCAGCTCTTCGGCGATCAACTGGGCAGTTTCCTGATCCAGTACCTGGTTGATGGTCACCGGAGTGCCCAGCTTGAACATGAACTTGATGACTTCAGCTGCCTTGACGGACATCTGCGCCGACAGTTCGCCGACAGTGATGGTCTCGCCGATGGCAACGTCACGAATAACCGGACCGGTAGGGTTCTGGAAACCGTGGGCATTGCGTTTCTTCAGCTTGGACTTGCCACGACCACCACGACGGAAACCATCGCTTTCTTCGTCGGTAGTACGAGGCGCAACGCGAACAGCCGGTGCCTTCTCTTTTACCGAAGCGCGATGCGGAGCGTTCTTGCGCTCGCCGTCGCCGCCACGAGCATTGCGGTCATCGCCACGGGTCTTGTCCGGGCGACGCTGATCGTCACGCTTGCGAACTTCGACAACAGGCGCAGCAGGTGCGGATGTTGGCGCAGGTGCCGCAGGGGCAGCAGGCGCTTCACGCACTGGCTCGGCAGCCACAGGGGCTGGCGCAGCAGCAGGTGCCGCGGTCTGTTCAGCAGCAGGCTGGCGACGCGCTTCTTCTTCGGCGCGACGCTTGGCTTCTTCTTCAGCCTTTTGACGGGCGGCATTTTCTACCGCACGGCGTTCATCCAGCTCACGTTTGCGCTCGGCTTCGATTTCTTCCGGGCTGCGTTGCACGAAAACTTTCTTCTTGCGCACTTCAACGCTGATACTTTTGCTGCCGGCAACGCGCAGGGTGCTGGTGGTCTTGCGCTGCAAGGTAATCTTGCGCGGCTCTTCCACTTTAGCCTTGTGGCTGCTTTTCAAGTGAGTCAGCAACGATTGCTTTTCACTGTCGGACACATGTTCCTCGGCGGCGGTGTGCGGCAGACCTGCCTCACGCATCTGCTGCAGCAGGCGCTCTACCGGTGTTTTGACCTCATCGGCCAGTTGTTTCACCGTGACTTGCGTCATGCACTTCTCTCCTCAGGCCGCGCCTGTTACTCGAACCAATGGGCTCGGGCGGCCATGATCAACTTGCCGGCACGATCATCGTCAATGCCGTCGATGTCGAGCAGGTCATCTATAGACTGCTCGGCCAGGTCTTCGCGGGTAATTACGCCGCGCACCGCCAGTTCCATCGCCAAATCCTTGTCCATACCCTCAAGCGAGAGCAGGTCTTCGGCCGGATGGGCGTCTGCCAGCTTTTCCTCAGTAGCGATGGCTTTAGTCAACAAGCGATCCTTGGCACGAGCGCGAAGCTCGTTGACGGTTTCTTCGTCAAAGCCATCGATGTTGAGCATTTCTTCCAGCGGTACGTAGGCAATCTCTTCCAGGCTGGTGAAGCCTTCATCGACCAGCACCTGCGCCAGATCTTCGTCGACTTCCAGCTCGTCGATGAAGTTGCGCAGAATGTCGCCAGTCTCTGCCTGCTGCTTGGCCTGGATGTCCGATTCGGTCATCACGTTCAGGGTCCAGCCAGTCAACTGACTTGCCAGACGCACGTTCTGACCGCCACGACCAATGGCCTGAGCCAGGTTGTCCGCACCAACAGCGATATCCATTGCATGGGCATCTTCATCGACGATGATTGCAGCCACTTCAGCAGGGGACATTGCGTTGATCACGAACTGTGCCGGGTTATCGTCCCAGAGCACGATATCCACACGCTCGCCACCCAACTCGCCGGATACGGCCTGAACACGCGAACCGCGCATGCCGATGCAGGCGCCTTGCGGGTCGATTCGTTTGTCCTTGGAGCGAACAGCGATTTTTGCACGCGAACCCGGGTCACGGGAGGCAGCCATCACCTCGATCAGACCTTCGGCAATTTCCGGTACTTCGATACGGAAAAGCTCGATCAGCATTTCTGGCGCAGTACGCGACAGAATCAGCTGAGGGCCGCGGTTTTCAGTGCGGATTTCTTTCAGCAAAGCCCGCAGACGCACACCTACCCGGAAAGTCTCACGGGAGATGATGTCTTCACGAGCCAGCAATGCTTCGGCATTGTTACCCAGATCAACGATGACATTGTCACGCGTAACCTTTTTAACAGTACCGGAAATGATTTCGCCCAGACGCTCGCGATAGGCATCGACCACCTGAGCACGCTCGGCTTCACGAACCTTCTGCACAATGACTTGCTTGGCGGTCTGTGCAGCAATACGACCGAATTCGATGGACTCGATCTTCTCTTCGATCAGATCGCCAGCGACAGCACCCGGCTTTCTGGCCTGGGCCTGGTCTACAGCCAGCTCGTAGGCCGGATCGTCCAGATCTTCGTCTTCGACCACATTCCAGCGACGGAAAGTCTCGTAGTTACCGGTGTGGCGGTTGATTTCCACACGCAGCTCAACCTCATCTTCAAAACGCTTCTTGGTAGCAGTGGCAAGAGCCAGCTCCAGCGCTTCAAAAATTACTCCTGCCGGAACGCCCTTTTCATTGGACACCGACTCAACAACCAGCAGTACTTCTTTGCTCATCGTACGCCTCGCCTTTCGCAAGCCATTGGATCCGCGGGATCCGCTGTATCTGGCACGTCTCAGTCAAACGTGGGAATAATGTTGGCTTTGTCGATCAAGTCGATCGGCAAAAGGTATTCGTGGTCTTCTACATGCACCACGACATCCTGCTCCTCCACCCCGCGGAGAAGGCCTTGAAAGTTGCGTCGACCATCGAAGGGCGAGCGCAGCTTTATTTTCACTTGTTCCCCAGCGTGCAAAGCAAACTGTTCAAGAGTGAACAGCGGGCGATCCATGCCAGGAGAAGACACTTCAAGCGTGTATTCAGCACTGATGGGATCTTCAACATCCAGAACACCGCTGACCTGGCGACTGACTGTTTCGCAGTCCTCCACCAGAACGCCGCCTTCTTTGTCGATATAAATGCGCAGCAGTGAATGTCGGCCCTGGGAAAGAAACTCAATTCCCCAGCATTGATAGCCAAGAGCCTCGACCACCGGGGCCAACAAGGCCTGCAACTGTTCTAGCTTGCTCGACACCTGAACCCCCTCGTGCATGCTTTAGAAATAAAAAAATGGGCAAAAGCCCATCATGAAAACGCCGTTGAACATCGGCGTCATGTACTGTCCAGCTAACAAAAAGCCCCTAGAATAGGGGCTTCGCGAAACTGGTTGCGGGGGCTGGATTTGAACCAACGACCTTCGGGTTATGAGCCCGACGAGCTACCAGACTGCTCCACCCCGCGACAAAGCTGGGGCAGAAGTATACGACCGATCCCCTAAAGAATCAATCCAACATCCACCTACAAGAAAGCCCGCTAGTGCGGGCTATCTTGCTTAATTGGTACCGAGAAGGGGACTCGAACCCCTACACCCTATGGGCACAACCACCTCAAGGTTGCGTGTCTACCAATTCCACCACCTCGGCATTACAACTCTTTTTGGCGACCTCAACAAACATCGCCGAATTCCTTTTTACTTCTGCTCTGGCGCTTGAGGTACGTCAGCTGGAACAACAGCTGGCTTTTGCGCTTCGAGCACCGGAACATCATCTGCTGCCGGTTTTTGTTTCGTTTCCAAAACTGTTGGATCTGGCAAACCTGCTTGATTCAGCCCTTGAGCTTTCTCTTTAGCAAAGTAACCTAACCCCAAGCTGGTTATGAAAAAAGCTGCGGCGAGTATAGCAGTAAACTTACTGAGAAAGGTAGAGGTTCCTTGCCCTCCGAACACAGTATTTGATGCACCTGCTCCGAAAGACGCACCGGCGTCCGCACCTTTACCCTGCTGCAGCAATACCAGGACAACAACGCCCAGAGCACCCAGCAGATGAAAAACGATTACGACTGTTTCCAGCATTTTTTCAGTTTCCCGCGGCGCGACAGATCGCACCGAACTCTTCTGCATTCAGGGAAGCTCCACCAATGAGCCCCCCATCGATATCCGGCATGCTGAACAACTCGACCGCATTGGCCGCCTTCACGCTGCCGCCATAAAGAAGACGCACGCCTTGTGCGACTTCGGAATTCTCTTTCGCCAGTTGCGCGCGAATAGCTGCGTGCACTTCCTGCGCCTGTTGAGGCGAGGCTGTCAGCCCGGTACCAATGGCCCAGACCGGCTCGTAAGCGATTACTGCTTCAACAAATGCACCGATGCCAAATTCGGCGATGATGCTGTCGAGCTGCTGCCCGACAACTTCCAGCGTCTGACCCGCTTCGCGCTGCTCCAGGGTTTCCCCTATGCACAACACCGGTATCAGGCCGCTCGCCTGAATCGCCGCAAACTTGCGGTTGAGGACATCATCCTGCTCACCAATCAATTGGCGGCGCTCGGAGTGCCCAACCAGTACAAACCTGCAACCTGCATCAGCCAGCTGACTCGACGCTATCTCACCTGTCAGCGCACCTTGTGCTGCCTGAATCGCAGCATCCTGGGCACCAACAGCGATTGACTGACCTTTCAGCCCTTCGATCGCCTGGGCGATGTAGAGACTTGGAGGCATAACCGCGATATCAACATCGCTTGGCAGAACCTGCCCGGCAAGCCCGTCGATCAGCTCAGCGACGCTGGCGCGGGTACCGTGCATCTTCCAGTTACCAGCTACCATAGGGCGACGCATGCTACACCTCGTCGGTCAAAGTGGGCGCAGATGTTACCCAACACTTTCAACACTGGCAAGCCAAAATCAGGCGCAAACTTCAGCAACCAGTTTTGCCAGCTCATCGGCATAGTTTCTGACCTGGGTTTCGTCCTCACCCTCGACCATGACACGCACCAATGGCTCGGTGCCAGACTTGCGCAACAGGACGCGACCGCGACCCGCCATTTCCGACGTAACACGGGCACAGGCCTCTTTTACGGACGGGTGATTGACCGGATCCACACCACCACCAAAACGGACATTGACCAGGACCTGAGGACACTTGCGCAGCTTCTGACGGATTTCGCACAGGCTTACGCCACGGCGACGCAAGGCAAGCAGCACCTGCAGGGCAGCAATGATTGCGTCACCCGTGGTGGTGTGCTGGAAGCAGACGATATGGCCGGAGTTCTCACCACCGATCTGCCAGTCACGCTCCAGCAGTTCGGCGATCACATAGCGGTCACCGACATTGGCACGCACGAACGGAATATTCAGCTCGGCCAGCGCCAGCTCCAGACCCAGGTTGCTCATCAGGGTACCGACCACGCCACCCTGCAGACGACCACGCTCCTGCAGATCACTGGCGATGATGTACAGAAGCTCGTCACCATCGACGACCACGCCCGTATGATCGACCATCAGGACCCGATCACCATCACCGTCAAAGGCGATACCCAGATCCGCCTTTTCGGCCACCACGGCAGCCTGCAGCGCTTCCGTATGAGTGGAACCGCAATCCTTGTTGATGTTGAGCCCGTCAGGCTGCGCCGACAGCACGACAACCTGGGCACCCAGCTCACGGAAAACGCTTGGGGCCACTTTATAGGTAGCACCGTGGGCGCAATCGATCACCACTTTCAGACCAGCAAAGCTGGTACTGGTCGGCACGCTGCTCTTGCAGAATTCGATGTAACGACCGGCCGCATCGTTGATACGGGAAACCTTGCCGAGCTTTTCGGATTCGGCGACGGTCATCGGCGTATCCAGCAGCTCTTCGATCATCTGCTCGATCTCGTCAGGCAGCTTGGTGCCCTTGCCCGAGAAGAACTTGATGCCGTTGTCGTAATGCGGATTGTGAGAAGCACTGATCACGATACCCGCTTCGGCATGAAAGGTGCGGGTCAGGTACGCGATAGCCGGTGTCGGCATCGGACCAAGCAGCATGACATCGGCACCGGCAGCCGAAATACCGGCCTCCAGGGCAGACTCGAACATATAACCGGAAATACGGGTGTCCTTGCCGACAAGAATCCTGCAAGCCCCCATGCGACGGAAGGCCATGCCCGCAGCCCAGCCGAGCTTGAGCATGAATTCAGGCGTGATTGGAAACTGCCCTACCCGACCACGAATGCCGTCAGTTCCGAAATACTTTCTTGTAGTCATAAATGCTGCTCCACAGTTTCTTACTCAGCCGATTCGACAGCTGCAATCATGCGCACCACATCAGCCGTTTCGGCGACATCGTGCACACGTAGAATTCGAGCCCCTTTGGCCATCGCCAGAGCAGCCAAAGCCAGACCGCCGTAAAGGCGCTCCCCGACAGGACGACCCAGCACGGCACCGATCATGCTTTTGCGCGACACCCCGACCAGCAGCGGACGCCCCAGGGAATGCAGGACCTCCATGTGCTTGAACAGGCTCAGGTTGTGATCCAGCGTCTTGGCAAAACCGAAACCGGGATCAAGGATGATCCGCTCACGATCGATACCTGCCGCCGCACACTGAGTCATTCGCTCCCGCAGAAAGGCACCAACCTCGCCCACCAGATCGGTGTAACGCGGGTCATCCTGCATATTGCCGGGCTCGCCAAGCATGTGCATCAGGCACACGGGCAAACCTGTCCGGGCGGCAGCCTCCAGAGCACCAGGCCGACCCAGCGAACGTACATCGTTGATGAGCCCTGCCCCGAGACGAGCCGTTTCGAGTATCACCTCAGGCGTAGAAGTATCAACCGAGACAATGACGTCGAGTTCGCGGCCAATAGCTTCTACTACCGGCGCGACCCGTTCAAGCTCCTCGACAGGAGAAACAGGAGGCGCGCCAGGACGAGTTGACTCGCCACCGACATCGATCAGGGTTGCACCAGCCAGCACCATGGCCTCGGCATGACGCAAGGCAGCATCGAGCTGACTGTAACGACCGCCATCCGAGAATGAGTCTGGAGTTGCGTTGAGAATGCCCATCACGTGCGTACGGGCCAAATCAAGAACCCGGTTGCCGCAAGGCAACCGGGTCGGGTACAGCGTAGAAGTCATGTCAGACCTTAATGTTCAGCAGCAGGACCGCCGATCGGAGCTTCCGGGCGGGCATCCGGTACAGGCGTGCCTTTGGTACCGGAACCGCCTTCCCAGTCCCGCGGTTCACGGGGAGGTCGGCCTGCCATGATGTCATCGATCTGATCCGAATCGATGGTCTCATATTTCATGAGCGCATCAGCCATCGCATCCAGCTTGTCACGGTTGTCAGTGAGAAGCTGTTTGGCAGTGTTGTAGCTGTGATCGATGATGCTGCGAACTTCCAGATCGATCAGCTTGGCGGTATCGCCAGAGAAGTTCGAGTTCTGGCTGCCGCCACGACCCAGGTAACCTGAATCTTCATCTTCGGAATACATCAACGGACCGAGTTTTTCCGACAACCCCCACTTGGTCACCATGTTCCGGGCAATCTGACTTGCACGCATGATGTCGTTGGAAGCACCGGTGGTCACACCGTCGAAGCCCAGAGTCATTTCCTCGGCAATACGACCGCCGTACAGGGAGCAGATCTGGCTGACCAGAGCACGCTTGGACAGGCTGTAGCGATCTTCTTCCGGCAGGAACATGGTCACACCCAGCGCACGACCGCGCGGAATGATCGACACCTTGTAGACCGGATCATGCTCAGGCACCAGACGACCCACGATAGCGTGACCAGCTTCGTGGTAGGCCGTGTTCTGTTTTTCCTTCTCGGACATGACCATGCTCTTGCGCTCGGCGCCCATCATGATCTTGTCTTTGGCCAGCTCGAACTCCTTCATTTCGACGATGCGCTTGCCGGCACGGGCTGCGAACAGGGAAGCCTCGTTGACCAGGTTGGCAAGGTCGGCACCCGAGAAGCCCGGGGTACCACGTGCGATGACCGCAGGATTCACATCCTCGCCCATCGGCACTTTGCGCATGTGAACCTTGAGGATCTGCTCACGACCACGAATGTCCGGCAGACCTACAACCACCTGACGGTCGAAACGGCCCGGACGCAGCAGCGCGGGGTCCAGTACGTCAGGACGGTTGGTCGCCGCGATGACAATGATGCCATCGTTCATTTCAAAGCCATCCATCTCGACCAGCAACTGGTTGAGGGTTTGCTCGCGCTCATCATGACCGCCACCCATGCCGGCGCCACGATGGCGACCCACGGCATCGATTTCATCGATGAAGATGATGCACGGTGCGTGCTTCTTGGCTTGTTCAAACATGTCACGGACACGGCTTGCACCGACACCCACGAACATTTCGACAAAGTCGGAACCGGAAATGGTGAAGAACGGCACTTTCGCTTCGCCGGCAATTGCCTTGGCAAGCAGGGTCTTACCGGTACCCGGAGGACCGACCATCAGCACACCGCGAGGAATACGACCGCCCAGACGCTGGAACTTGCCCGGATCGCGCAGGAACTCGACGAGCTCGCCCACTTCTTCCTTGGCCTCATCACAACCCGCCACATCGGCCAGGGTCGTCTTCACCTGATCTTCGGAAAGCAGGCGCGCCTTGCTCTTGCCGAAGCTCATCGGGCCGCCCTTGCCGCCCGCGCCACCTTGCATCTGGCGCATGAAGAACATGAACACGGCAATGATGACCAGGATCGGGAAGCTGGCTACCAGCAACTGGGTCCAGATGCTCTGCTGCTCAGGCTGCTTGCCTTCGACAACTACATTGTTATCGACCAGATCACCAATCAGACCGTTGTCTGCAATGGCCGGGCGAATGGTCTTGAAGGTGTCGCCATCGCTGCGCTTGCCTGTAATGACAGCGCCGTCCACGGAAACCTTCTCGACCTTGCCATCCTTGACCTGCTGGATGAACTCGGAGTAGTTGAGGGTCTGCGGCTCGTTCGGGCTGGAGAAGTTGTTCATCACCGTCACAAGGACTGCCGCGATGATCAACCACAGGATCAAATTCTTTGCCATATCGTTCAATTAGCTACCCTCTGAAGCAAGCTCCACGCAGGAAGCGTGCCTCGCATGATATTCACCGGCCTAACTTACTACAGAACCTACAGATGTGGCAGGCACCGTCTGTAACCCTTTGTGAAACTTTGACTACATGATGGTCATACATGCGCCATCCGCATAGCCATTTGAAAAAACCTATCGACTGCCCTCAAAGACGCTCATCACTGGCAGCGCCTTCGACTGCGCGGAAACCGCGAGCCAGCAGATATTGCTCACGAGACCTGTCGCGCGACGACAATGGCTTGCGCATCTGCACCTTGTCGAACAGCTTGCGAATATCCTTGTGGTACACATCGAAGCCTTCACCCTGGAAGACCTTGATCAGAAAATCGCCACCCGGGCGCAAGACCCGACCGGCAAGATCCAGAGCCAGCTCACACAGGAACATTGCCCGAGGCATGTCCACTGCGCTCAATCCACTCATATTGGGGGCCATATCGGAAATCACAAGGTCTACCTGTGTATTACCTACAGCTTCCAGAATTTGAGCGAGAACGGCGTCCTCGGTGAAGTCACCCTTGATGAAGGTCACATCGGGGATGCTGTCCATCTCCAGGATATCGGACGCAATCAGGCGACCCTGACCACCAATCAGACGACTGGTCACCTGCGACCACCCGCCTGGAGCCGCGCCCAGGTCGATGACCGTCATGCCCGGACGGATGATCTTGTCCTTCTCCTGGATCTCCAGAAGCTTGTAGCTGGCACGAGAACGGTAGCCGTCCTTCTGCGCCATTTTGACGTATTTGTCATCAAAGTGTTCTTTGAGCCAGTTATGGCTTGTCTTGGAACGGGCCACGGGGCACCTCAAAAATAAAACGAGTCGTGATTAACTGGGCGGTCCCGGACTCGCTCGGGTAAACTGGCCGCCGCTTTTTTACAAGATCAGACGCAGGGGTCAGATTATGCCGCTCACTCAAGAGCAGAAGAAACAATACAAATCCATTGGCCACCATCTGAAACCAGTATTGATAGTGGCTGACAATGGTTTGACTGAAGGTGTGCTCGCCGAACTCGAGCGCGCACTGAGCGATCACGAGCTGATCAAGATCAAACTCAATATCCTCGATCGCGAAAGCCGCCTTCAGACCATTGCAGAACTCTGCAAGGTCGGTTCAGCGGACCTCGTACAGGTCATCGGCAAAATGGCGCTGATCTATCGCAAGAACCAAAAGGTAAACAAGCAACTGTCCAACGTCCACCGCGCAAGCTGATTTTAAAAGCCAGGGCGCCTTCAGCGCGCCCTGCTGCTCCTTCCCGGCACCGGCTGCAAGACCAGCAACAAGCCGCTCAACGCCAGCACCAGATAACTCAGCAGTTGCCAGTGCAATGCACCGGCAAACCAGTGCCGCAGCACGTAATAAACCGCTGACGACAACAATGCAATTGAAAGCAATTGCCCGCGAAAATCCCGCCAGACACTTGCCAGACGCTCGAAGCGAACCAGCAACACCAGTTGCAACACCACACAGGCTGCCGCAAAAGCTACCAGCAGAGCACTCGCACGACTGGCGAACTGGTCGATGAACAGCGGCGCAAGGCCTGTCTGATCGAGCACCGCCAATGTCGCCAGGTGCAAAAGGACCAGCCCGCCCACCCATAAGGTCTGGACAAGCTGCCAGACTATTGCGCCCGCTGGAAACGGGCGCAACCCATCAAACGTGACGGACTTCAACGATCTCGTACTCGATGACACCGCTAGGCGTTTTCACCGTCACCACATCGCCCTCCTCCTTGGCAATCAAGGCGCGAGCGATAGGCGAACCAACGGAAATCTTGCCCAGCTTGATGTCGGCCTCATCTTCACCCACGATCTGATAGGTCACAGACTCGTCGGTTTCAACGTTGGCGATCTGGACCGTCGTCCCGAAAATCACCTTCCCGGTATGAGGAATGGTGGTGACGTCGATGATGACCGCATTCTGCATACGGCCTTCGATATCACGGATCCGCGCCTCGACCATACCCTGCTGCTCGCGGGCAGCATGGTATTCGGCGTTTTCCTTGAGGTCGCCCAGTTCACGCGCAGTACCGATGTCCTGGCTGAGCTTTGGACGAATCACCTTGGTCAGATGCGTCAACTCTTCTTCCAGGGCGCGAGCGCCCTGGACAGTCATTGGGTATTTGATCATGCCTTCAGTCCTGCATGTAGATCCTGCAAGCGACGCACGGTCTTTTCCGGACCGAACTTGAGCGCTTCGCAGATGGCTTCGCCTGCAGCAATAGTAGTGGTGCAATAAATCTTGTGCTGCAAGGCGTTACGACGAATGGAGTAGGAGTCAGCGATGGACTGACGGCCTTCTGTGGTGTTGATGATCAGAGTGACTTCGTCATTCTTGATCATGTCGACCACGTGTGGACGGCCTTCGGTCACCTTGTTGACGCGACGCACCTTCAGGCCAGCAGCTTCGATCAGCTTGGCCGTACCGGCGGTCGCCACGATCTCGAAACCGAGGTTGATCAGGTCGCGAGCGACGCCGGCCACCAGTGGCTTGTCGTCATTGCGCACGCTGATGAATGCAGTACCACCTGTCGGCAGAATCTCGCTGGCGCCAACCTGGGCCTTGGCAAAAGCTTCACCGAAGGTGTCGCCCACGCCCATCACTTCACCGGTCGACTTCATCTCCGGGCCGAGGATCGGGTCAACACCCGGGAACTTGGCGAACGGGAAGACCGCCTCTTTCACGCTGTAGAAGTTCGGAATGATTTCCTTGGTGAAACCCAGCTCTTTCAGGGTTTTACCCGCCATGACGCGAGCAGCGATCATCGCCAGGGAAACACCGATGCACTTGGACACGAAAGGTACGGTACGGGATGCACGCGGGTTCACTTCGATGACGTAGATGTCTTCGCCTTGCAGCGCGAGCTGAACGTTCATCAGACCGACAACGCCCAATTCCAGAGCCATTTTCTTGACCTGTTCGCGCATCTCGTCCTGGATGTGAGCCGGCAGCGAGTAAGGCGGCAGCGAACATGCGGAGTCACCGGAGTGAACGCCCGCCTGCTCGATGTGCTGCATGATCGCGCCGATCACGACATCGGTACCGTCGCAGACAGCGTCGACGTCCATTTCGATGGCACAGTTCAGGAAGTGATCCAGCAGGACCGGGCTATCGTTGGAAACCTGAACGGCTTCACGCAGGTAGCGCTTGAGTTCTTCTTCCTGGTAGACGATTTCCATCGCCCGGCCGCCCAGCACGTAGGACGGACGCACAACCAGCGGGTAACCGATTTTTGCGGCGGCACGAATGGCTTCGTCTTCGCTGCGCACAGTGGCGTTTGGCGGCTGACGCAGGTTCAGGCGCTCAACCATCTGCTGGAAGCGCTCACGGTCTTCTGCACGGTCGATGGCGTCAGGGCTGGTGCCGATAATCGGCACGCCAGCAGCTTCCAGGGCGCGAGCCAGTTTCAGAGGGGTCTGGCCGCCGTACTGGACGATGACGCCTTTAGGCTTCTCGACGCGCACGATTTCCAGAACGTCTTCCAGAGTGACTGGTTCAAAGTACAGACGGTCGGACGTGTCGTAATCGGTAGAAACGGTTTCCGGGTTGCAGTTGACCATGATGGTCTCGTAACCATCGTCGCGCAGCGCCAGAGCTGCGTGTACGCAGCAGTAGTCGAACTCGATGCCCTGACCGATACGGTTAGGACCGCCACCCAGGATCATGATCTTGTCACGAGTCGACGGGTTGGCTTCGCACTCTTCTTCGTACGTCGAGTACAGGTAAGCGGTGTCGGTCGCGAACTCGGCAGCGCAGGTGTCGACGCGCTTATAGACCGGGAACACTTCCAGCTTCTGACGGTGAGTACGCAGGTTCTTCTCGGTAACGCCCAGCAGCTTGGCCAGACGCGCATCGGAGAAGCCCTTGCGCTTGAGGCGGAACATCAGATCACGATCGATGGCCGAAAGACCCAGGGTCTTGACCTTCTCTTCTTCCTTGATCAGATCTTCGATCTGCACCAGGAACCAAGGGTCGATCATGTTCATTTCGAAGATTTCTTCGACGGTCAGCCCGGCACGGAAAGCGTCGGCGACGTACCAGATGCGCTCTGCACCCGGAACGGTCAGCTCGCGCTTGAGGGTGCTCATGCTTTCCGGATGGCTCAGATCCAGCTTTGGATCGAGACCGCAGACGCCGACTTCCAGACCGCGCAGGGCTTTCTGCAGGGATTCCTGGAAGGTACGGCCGATAGCCATGACTTCACCGACCGACTTCATCTGAGTGGTCAGGCGAGCGTCGGCCTTGGAGAACTTCTCGAAGGCAAAGCGCGGCAGCTTGGTCACGACGTAGTCGATGGACGGCTCGAAGGACGCCGGGGTCTTGCCACCGGTGATGTCGTTCTGCAGTTCGTCGAGGGTGTAGCCGACTGCCAGCTTGGCAGCGACCTTGGCAATCGGGAAACCGGTAGCCTTGGAAGCCAGTGCCGAGGACCGCGAAACACGCGGGTTCATCTCGATCACGACCATGCGGCCAGTGTCCGGGCAGATACCGAACTGCACGTTGGAACCGCCGGTTTCGACGCCGATCTCGCGCAGAACAGCCAGCGAGGCGTTACGCAGGATCTGGTATTCCTTGTCCGTCAGGGTCTGTGCTGGCGCAACAGTGATCGAGTCACCGGTATGCACGCCCATCGGGTCGAAGTTTTCGATGGAGCAGACGATGATGCAGTTGTCCTTCTTGTCGCGGACAACTTCCATTTCATACTCTTTCCATCCGATCAGCGATTCGTCGATCAGCAGCTCTTTGGTCGGCGAAAGGTCCAGACCACGAGCACAGATTTCTTCGAACTCTTCACGGTTGTAGGCAATACCGCCACCGGTGCCACCCATGGTGAACGATGGACGGATGATGCAAGGGAAGCCCAGTTTTTCGAGAACTGCGTTGGCTTCTTCCATGGTGTGGGCAATGCCGGAGCGCGGGCATTCCAGACCGATGGACTTCATGGCCTTGTCGAAGCGCGAACGGTCTTCGGCCTTGTCGATGGTGTCGGCATTGGCACCGATCATTTCCACGCCGAACTTCTCCAGAACGCCTTCGCGCTCCAGGTCCAGTGCGCAGTTCAGTGCAGTCTGGCCGCCCATGGTCGGCAGCACGGCATCCGGACGCTCTTTTTCGATGATCTTGGCAACGGTCTGCCACTTGATCGGCTCGATGTAGGTCGCGTCGGCCATGGCCGGGTCGGTCATGATGGTCGCCGGGTTGGAGTTCACCAGAATGACGCGGTAACCCTCTTCGCGCAGAGCCTTGCAGGCCTGGGCGCCGGAGTAGTCGAATTCACAGGCCTGGCCGATCACGATGGGGCCGGCGCCAAGAATCAGGATGCTTTTAATATCTGTACGTTTTGGCATGGGTTGTCACTCAAATCCGTAGGTCAGTCGGCAAGCCGTCTTGAACATTTCTTTGCGGTGACCTGGGTGGCGACAACCGGACTTGCCGTCCGGGGCCACCCAAGGCACCTGCTTACTACATTCTCAAGGCAACCGGTCAGCGACGCTTGGCCATGGCTTCGATAAAGCGATCAAACAGCGGGGCAACGTCATTCGGGCCCGGGCTTGCTTCAGGGTGACCCTGGAAGCTGAACGCGCTCTTGTCGGTGCGCTCGATACCTTGCAGGGTGCCGTCGAACAGCGACTTGTGGATGGCGCGAACGTTACCTGGCAGGGTCGACTCATCAACTGCAAAACCGTGGTTCTGGCTGGTGATCATGACAACGCCGGTGTCCAGGTCCTGGACCGGGTGGTTGGCACCGTGGTGGCCGTGACCCATTTTTACCGTCTTGGCGCCGGAAGCCAGAGCCAGCAACTGGTGACCCAGGCAGATACCGAAAACCGGGATCTCGGTTTCCAGGACTTCCTTGATGGCCTTGATGGCGTAGTCGCATGGCTCCGGGTCGCCAGGGCCGTTGGAAAGGAAAACACCGTCCGGGCTGTAGGCCAGTACATCGCTGGCAGGCGTTTGCGCCGGAACAACAGTAACGCGGCAACCGCGCTCGACCAGCATGCGCAGGATGTTGACCTTGACGCCGTAGTCGTAGGCCACGACGTGGTACGGCAGCTCGGCAGCGGCGATTTCAGGATGGCTGTCGGTTTTCAGGCTCCAGACACTGGAACGCCACTCGTAGCTTTCCTTGGTGCTGACTTCCTTGGCCAGGTCCATGCCCTTGAGGCCCGGGAAGCCGCGAGCGGCTGCGATTGCGGCCTCTTCGGAAATGTTGTCACCGGCGATGATGCAGCCGTTCTGTGCGCCTTTCTCACGCAGGATGCGGGTCAGGCGGCGAGTATCGATACCTGCGATGGCAACAACGTTGTTGGCCTTGAGGTATTCGTCCAGTGGCTGCTTGTTACGCCAGTTGCTGGAGACCAGAGGCAGGTCACGGATAACCAGGCCTGCGGACCATACGCGATTCGACTCGGCGTCTTCAGGCGTGGTGCCTGTGTTGCCGATGTGCGGGTAAGTCAGAGTAACGATTTGCTGGGCATAGGAAGGATCGGTAAGGATTTCCTGATAGCCGGTCATTGCGGTGTTGAACACCACCTCACCAACGGTCTGGCCGTCGGCTCCAATGGCTTCGCCGCGAAAAATGCTGCCATCAGCAAGGGCAAGTATGGCTGGCTTAGTCAAGAAGACCTCCCGTAAATAAAGCCTGAAAGGGCGTTCGCAGGTTGCAAAAAAGCGGAATGACGTAGATACGTCACCCCGCTTTCTTATAGATTCATCTGCGCGCTTTTAGTGGACACACTAAAGCTGTAGCTTACAGAAAAAGCCTTTTTTGGTCTACCACCAATGAGCCCGAAAACCCACGGAATGCGACAAGGCTGAATCCGGCACTCACAATCAACGCAGCTCCAGCACGTCCTGCATGTCATAAAGACCTGGAGCCTTGCCATCGAGCCACATGGCAGCACGGACGGCTCCCTTGGCAAACGTCATGCGACTGGAAGCCTTGTGAGTGATTTCGACGCGCTCGCCATCGGCAGCGAACAGAACCGTATGGTCGCCCACGATATCCCCAGCCCTGATGGTCGCAAAACCAATGGTCTGACGATCACGAGCACCGGTCTGGCCTTCACGGCTATGGACAGCGACCTTTTCCAGATCACGACCCAACGCCTCGGCAACCACTTCGCCCATGCGCAATGCCGTACCCGAAGGCGCATCGACCTTGTGACGGTGGTGAGCTTCGGTGATTTCGATATCGACGTCGTCACCCAGCACGCGAGCAGCCGTATCCAGCAGCTTCAGACAAAGATTCACACCGACACTGAAGTTGGCAGCAAAAACGATAGGAATCTCTTTCGCCGCCTCAACCAGTTGCAGCTTTTCTTCAGCACTGAAACCCGTGGTGCCAATGATCATGGCCTTGCCCGCCTTGCGGCAGAAAGCCAGGTTCTTGAGCGTCACCGTAGGGTGCGTGAAATCGATCAACACGTCGAAGTCATCGGCAACCCGGGCAACATCACCCGATAGAGGCACGCCGATACGGCCCAATGCAGCCAACTCTCCGGCATCAGCCCCCACCAGCGTGCTGTCCGGACGATCAATGGCAGCCGTCAACCCCGCACCTGGCGCCGACAGAACAGCCTCGATCAAAGTCTTACCCATGCGCCCGGCGGCGCCTACCACAGCAATACGTCGCATAACCTTCTCCTGCTGAATCAGCCCTTACAAATCACCGAAGAAACGCTTCACACCCTCGAACCAGCCACTGGCTTTCGGAGAATGAGAGTCGTCGCCTTCAAGCGAGGTACGGAACTCTTCGAGCAGTTCACGCTGACGCTTGCCGAGATTGACCGGCGTTTCAACCGCAACACGGCACATCAGGTCGCCAGCACCGCCGCCACGCACCGGAGCCACACCCTTGCCACGCAAGCGGAACTGCTTACCGGTCTGCGTACCTTCAGGGATCTTCAGCTTGACCCGACCATCCAGCGTCGGCACTTCAAGTTCGCCACCCAGGGCCGCGTCAGTGAAGCTGATTGGCACTTCGCAATACAGGTGCTTGCCGTCGCGCTGGAATATGGCGTGTTCACGCACATTGATCACAACATACAGGTCGCCGGTCGGCCCGCCCTGGGAACCCACTTCGCCTTCGCCAGAGAGACGAATGCGGTCACCGGTATCGACGCCTGGCGGCACTTTGACCGACAGGGTCTTGGACTCTTCGACACGGCCTTCGCCATGGCACGAATCGCACGGATCGGAAATGATCTTGCCGTGGCCATGGCAACGAGGGCAGGTTTGCTGCACAGAGAAGAACCCCTGCTGCATGCGCACCTGACCAATACCGCCGCAGGTCGGGCAAGTGACCGGCGAAGAACCTTTCTTCGCGCCACTGCCATCGCAAGGTTTGCAATTGACCAGCGTCGGAACACGGATATTCACGGTCGTACCGCGAACCGCCTCTTCGAGGTCCAGCTCCAGGGTGTAACGCAGATCGCTGCCGCGCTGTGCGCCGCCACGACCGCCACCACCGCGGCCACCACCAAAGAAATCGCTGAACACGTCACCGAAAATATCGGAGAAGTTCGCACCGCCAGCACCGCCACCGAAACCACCGCCACCCATGCTCGGGTCTATGCCGGCGTGACCGTACTGATCGTATGCCGCACGTTTGCTGGCATCGGACAGAACTTCATAGGCCTCGTTGGCCTCTTTGAACAGCTCTTCCGCAGCCTTGTCATCAGGGTTGCGGTCAGGGTGATGCTTCATCGCAAGGCGGCGATAAGCCTTCTTCAGCTCAGCCTCGCTGGCACCCCGCTCCACCCCCAACACTTCGTAATAATCACGCTTTGCCATAATTCTTCCGCACTCTTGAGGACGTTCGGCAAAACCCTCCTGAGCCTTGCCAAACTCGTTGAGCCCCATACAGGCCCGGACCCAACTCACGTCAATTCAACGATCCTGGTCTTGTTTAGACAGCCAGTTGCCTGACCGAGAAAGCGGCAGAACGAATCGCCACGCAGGAGCATGACGACCTTGCCACAGGGCGTACGGGCCTTGACCCGAACGCCGGAATTTTGCCTGTTCCAGACACGCCAACGCGGGAGCAAGCTCCCGCGCGGCGACATCCTACCAGCCACCGCTCGGAACGGGTCAACTGGCTTTCAAGCAAGCCTGCGCTTACTTGTTGTCTTTCACTTCTTCGAACTCGGCGTCGACCACATCATCAGCCTTGGCTTTTTCTTCAGCAGGCTTGGCAGCCGCTTCAGGGTTTTCAGCCTGCTCAGCGTACATTTTCTGAGCGATTGGCGCGGAAACCTTGGACAGCTCTTCGATCTTGGCTTCGATGGCAGCCTTGTCGTCGCCTTTGACGGCAGCTTCCAGAGCAACCAGAGCAGCTTCAACAGCGGTCTTCTCTTCTGCGGTCACTTTGTCGCCAGCATCGCTGATCATTTTGCGAGTCGAGTGAACCAGTGCATCACCCTGGTTACGGGCAGATGCCAGCTCTTCGAACTTGCGGTCTTCTTCGCTGTTGGCTTCAGCGTCGCGGATCATCTGCTGGATTTCTTCATCCGACAGACCCGAGTTGGCCTTGATCACGATGGACTGCTGCTTGCCAGTCGCCTTGTCTTTCGCGCCTACGTGCAGGATGCCGTTGGCGTCGATGTCGAAGGTGACTTCGATCTGTGGAACACCACGTGGAGCCGGTGGAATCTCGGCCAGGTCGAACTTGCCCAGGGACTTGTTCTGACCGGCTTGCTTACGCTCACCTTGCAGTACGTGAATGGTTACAGCGTTCTGGTTGTCATCGGCAGTCGAGAACACTTGCGATTTCTTGGTAGGAATCGTGGTGTTTTTCTCGATCAGCGCAGTCATCACGCCGCCCATGGTTTCGATACCCAGAGTCAGCGGGCTGACGTCCAGCAGCAGAACGTCCTTGACGTCACCAGCCAGTACCGCGCCCTGGATGGCAGCACCCATTGCAACAGCTTCGTCAGGGTTGACGTCTTTACGCGCTTCTTTACCGAAGAACTCGGTTACCAGCTTCTGAACCAGCGGCATACGAGTCTGGCCACCGACCAGGATCACGTCGTTGATCGAACCGATGTCGATACCGGCATCTTTCAATGCGATACGGCAAGGCTCGATGGTGCGCTGTACCAGGTCTTCAACCAGCGATTCCAGCTTGGAACGGGAGATTTTCACGTTCAAGTGCTTGGGACCGGTGGCGTCTGCAGTGATGTACGGCAGGTTGACGTCGGTCTGCATGCTGGAAGACAGCTCGATCTTGGCTTTTTCAGCAGCTTCTTTCAGACGCTGCATTGCCAGCGGGTCACCCTTGAGGTTCATGCCGCTTTCTTTCTTGAATTCGTCGACGAGGTAGTCGATCAGACGAATGTCGAAGTCCTCACCACCCAGGAAGGTGTCACCGTTGGTTGCCAGCACTTCGAACTGGTGCTCGCCGTCAACTTCAGCGATTTCGATGACCGACACGTCGAAAGTACCGCCACCCAGGTCATAAACGATGACAGTGTGGTCGCCCTTCGCCTTGTCCATACCGTAAGCCAGAGCGGCTGCGGTGGGTTCGTTGATGATACGTTTAACGTCCAGACCCGCGATGCGGCCGGCATCCTTGGTGGCTTGACGCTGGCTGTCGTTGAAGTAGGCCGGAACGGTGATGACCGCTTCGGTGACTGTCTCGCCGAGGTAGTCTTCGGCGGTCTTCTTCATTTTCTTCAGGATTTCGGCAGAAATCTGAGGAGGAGCCATCTTCTGGCCATTGACTTCAACCCAGGCGTCGCCGTTGTCAGCCTTGGCGATCTTGTACGGAACCATCTGGATGTCTTTCTGTACGACGTCTTCTTCAAAACGACGACCGATCAGACGCTTTACTGCGTACAGGGTGTTGTGCGGGTTGGTCACCGCCTGACGCTTGGCAGACTGGCCGACAAGGATTTCGCCATCGTTGGCGTAGGCAATGATCGAAGGAGTAGTACGAGCGCCTTCAGCGTTCTCGATAACCTTGACGTTGCCGTTTTCCAGAATAGAGACGCAGGAGTTGGTGGTCCCCAGGTCAATACCGATAATCTTGCCCATCTTTTGACTCTCCCGAAACTTTTGATTTGGTTGCCGCAACTGCGTTTACAAATTGCGGTAGCTCTTAAACGCTTGGCCTATAAATGGGGGCCAGACAGCCGATTTCAAGCCTGCTCATCAATTGATGGCGAAACAGGCGACGGTGCCTTGCTGACCACGACCATGGCCGGACGCAGCAGACGACCGTTGAGCTGATAACCCTTCTGGAACACTTTCAGAACGCTGTTTGGTTCGACATCCGCGCTTTCCTGCATCGCCATTGCCTGATGATGTTCGGCATTGAATGGCTGGCCGTGCGGGTCGATTGCTTCCAGTTGATAGCGCTTGAGGGTGTCGTTGAACATCTTGAGCGTCAGCTCGATACCTTCACGCATCGGACGAATGCTTTCGTCGTCCGGACTGGACAGGTCCAGGCCGCGCTCCAGACTGTCGACGATAGGCAGCAGATCGCCTGCGAACTTCTCAAGAGCGAATTTGTGAGCCTTTTCCACATCCTGTTCTGCACGACGACGTACGTTCTGCAGATCCGCAGCTACACGCAGGGACTGATCCTGTGCCGCAGCCAGTTGCTCTTCGAGCACCTGCACACGAGTTGCAAGATCGTCACCCGAAGCTGTCTCGCCAGCCTGGTCCTGGTTCTGCGCATCCAGATTCTGTTCGTCAGCCATAGTGTTCTCCTCTCAAAAACGTCCGCGAACCCATCTCGCGCTTCTGCCCCCCTATATGGGAACGGATTTTCAGGCTTCAAGGGCTCGGCATCACGGATATGCGGATTGCCTGAAAATTTCCCGGATGCCGCACACACAGAACCGAGGGGTTTTCATCGCTTTCCGGACTAAAAAAGCGTGCAACCCGATCAAAACGAGCTAAACCCAAGCATTGTCAGAACCAAATAAAACACTGTATAAATAACCAGACAAATCGCTTGGGAGCCACTCCATGCTGGTGCACCTTTCCGTACATAACTACGCCATCGTCGAACACCTTGATCTGGAACTGGATCGGGGCATGAGCGTAATCACTGGCGAAACCGGTGCCGGCAAGTCGATCATGCTCGACGCTCTGGGCCTGACGCTCGGCGATCGCGCCGACAGTGGCGTCGTTCGTCCCGGTGCCGACAAGGCAGACATCCTGGCCACCTTCGATCTGGCCGATATTCCCGAAGCGCAAGGCTGGCTCAAGGAGCGCGACCTGGATAACGACGGCCCGTGCATTCTGCGGCGGGTCATTACCGCCGAAGGGCGCTCTCGCTCCTATATAAATGGCACGCCCTGCCCTCAAGGCGACCTGAAGGCGCTGGGCGAACTGCTGATCGATATCCACAGCCAGCATGAACACCAGTCGCTGCTGAAAACCGATACCCACAGACGCTTGCTGGATGAATACGCCGGCGCGACCGAACTGGCGCGCCAGGTTCAACTGGCCGCCCAGCGCTGGCGCCAGACCCGTCAGGAGCTGGAGCGCCTTTCCAACTCCGGCGACGAACAGCGCGCACGGCACCAGTTGCTCAGCTATCAACTGGAAGAGCTGGAAAGCCTGAGCCTGGGCGAGAACGAGCTGGAGCAGCTCGAGCAGGAACACAAGAACCTGACCAACGCCGAAAGCCTTCTGAGCATCTGCCGTCAGGTCGTGGAGCAATGCAGCGAGAGCGATTCGGGCAATGTGCTGAATGCATTGACCGCCAGCCTGAACCGCCTGGGCAGCATCAACAATTCACCCACAGCCCTGAGTGAAGCCACAGGCCTGCTGTCCAGCGCACAGATCCAGATAGAAGAAGCCGTCGGCGAATTGAATCGCTTCCTGGATCACTTCGATGCCGACCCGGCCCGCCTGCAACAGCTCGAAGAGCGTCTGGACAGCATCTACACACTGGCTCGCAAGCACCGCATCCAGCCAACCGAACTGAGCGAACTGCAACAGAAGCTGCTGGATGAAATTGAAACCCTGAATGCCAACGATGAATCCATCGAGCGACTTGAGCACGAACTGGCTTCATTTGCCCGTCACTATCAGGAGAAAGCCAGAGAGCTGAGCGATTTGCGCCAGCGCGCCGCAAACCAGCTGGCCGGCGCCGTGGAGGAAGAAATCCACCGACTGGGCATGCCCGGCGGGCGATTCACCATCGAGCTGAAGCCCAATACCGGCAGCGACCTGCTTCCCCATGGGCTGGAACAAGTCGAATTGCTGGTCAGTGCCAACCCTGGGCAACCACTGAAAGCACTGGCCAAAGTAGCCTCGGGTGGTGAGCTGTCACGAATCAGTCTGGCCATCCAGGTGATTACCGCACAGACCTCACGCGTGCCGACTCTGGTATTCGACGAAGTGGACGTGGGCATCGGCGGCCCGACAGCCGAGATTGTCGGCCAGTTGCTGCGCCGACTGGGCGAGCGCGGGCAAGTGATGACCGTGACCCACCTGCCGCAGGTGGCAGCGCAGGGCCATCAGCATTTGTTCGTACACAAGGTCAGAGGCAGCGACGCGACCCGCACCGCCGTCTCGAAGCTCAACAAGAACGAACGCATAGAAGAAGTGGCGCGCATGCTTGGCGGCATCGATCTGACCAAGGAGTCCCTGGCCCACGCGAAGAAAATGGTCATCACCGCCAAAAACTGATGCCCCATAAAGCACAAAGGCGACCCTGAGGTCGCCTTTGTCGTCGCTGGCTTACGCCTTTTTGTTACGAACGTAGAGCACAAGATTGTGATCTACCAGATCGTAACCGTGTCTCTCGACGATAGCCTTTTGCAGTTTCTCGATTTCTTCGTCGAAGAACTCGATCACCTCGCCGGACTCCACATTGACCATATGGTCGTGGTGGCCGCCATCAGCCAGCTCGAACACAGCATGACCGCCGTCGAAATTGTGGCGAACCACCAATCCAGCAGCTTCAAACTGAGTCAGAACACGGTAGACCGTGGCCAGACCGACATCCTCGCTAGCCTCCATCAGCGCCTTGTAGACATCTTCGGCACTCATGTGGCGCTGCTCGGCAGAATCGAGCATTTGAAGGATTTTGACCCGTGGTAAGGTCACCTTAAGTCCTGCTTTACGTAGTTCGCTATTTTCAACCATGGTCAGCTTTCTCGCAGACGCTGCTTCGCAGCTTCTCTTAATGCAGGTATGATCCGGGTTTACGTTGTCCCAGCCAAGATAGTGGAAGTCGCCCACCGATGCAAAACACCAAGCTCTTGCTAACCAGTTTCACCCTTGTGGGACTGCTCGCACTCGCCGGTTGTTCATTCCCCGGGGTTTACAAAATCGACATCCAACAGGGAAATGTCGTCACGCAGGACATGATAGACCAGTTACGTCCCGGAATGACCCGGCGACAAGTACGGTTTATCATGGGCAACCCTCTGTTGACAGATACATTTCACACTGATCGCTGGGACTACCTGTACAGCCTGCAGCCTGGTGGCGGTGAACGCCAGCAGGAACGTGTCAGCCTGATCTTCAACGGTAACGACCAACTGGTCAGCCTGTCCGGCGACTTCATGCCTGGCGTAAGCCGCGATGAAGCCATTCTCGGTAATAGCAGCAACCAGACAGTTCCAGCTGAAAACCAGCCACAACAAGCGCCCGAAGCGCCAGCCAAGCCAGGCTCGCTGCTGGACCAGATCCAGAAGGACGTGGACAGTGTTGAAACTGTTCCGGTGCCTGTGCAGGAACCCCTGGAAACAACTCCGCATTAATCGGAAACAGTTTGTCTAGTCCTGAAATAGGTTTACACCTATTTCACCCTAACGCTCGATGCACCGCATCGGGCGTTTTGTAT
>NZ_JAIGPJ010000030.1:0-75035 GCF_019719005.1 Pseudomonas cichorii | reverse complement strand
CTGTCGTTGACATCTATAGGATGCCACCGTGGCGCATAGACGCCTCGGCGGGGGCGAGTCCATCTGATTACGCCGTTAGCCACCTAATTCCGCCGAAAGCCTTGCCGCCGCTTGTTTGATAACGGGCACCAAGTCAGTCATCTTCTCAAGCGGCATATACGGTACGGTACTGGCAATACTGATAGCCGCGACAATCTGCTTGCCCGCATCACGAACCGGTGCAGCCACACAGCGAATCGACGGTTCGTTGTCTTCCAGGTCGAACGCATAACCGCCCTGCACGTATTCTTGCCTGCGCTGGCGCAACTGCTCCCAGGTCTGCTGCTCGTGTGTCGGCCATTGTGGGTTCTTTCCTGCAACCGGCAGGCTGATTTCATACAGCCTTTGCCACTCCGACTCCTGACTGTCCAACAACAATGCCTTGCCGATACCCGTGCGCACCAGTGGCATGCGATGCCCTACACGGGAACGCATTTCAGGCCCGTTGCGACCCGGGTTCTTGTGCAGGTAAAGCACCTCGTTCCCGTCGCGAATCGCCAGATGCACGGTATCGCCGGTCAGTTCCGACAGTTCATCCAGATAAGGCCGGGCCAGAATGGCCAGTGGCACTTCTTCACGAGCCTGGAAACCCAGTTCGATCAACTTGGGCCCCAACAGATAACCCACCTGAGGCAAAACCCGCAGATAACGCTCATCCACCAGGCAACTGACCAGTCGATGGGTCGTGCTGCGGGTGGTGCCGATCAGGCTGGAAATCGCTTTCAGGTCACGGGCACCACTGGCCACGGCCTGCACCACGGCCAGACCACGCAACAGGGTCTGGGTACCGGTCGGCGCAGAGTCCTTGCCCGTGGCGTTCACGGGCGAGAGTGGATCATTGTGCATATCAGCCCTTATCAGATCGGAAAGCTGGCGGCATTATCGTCGCCAGCCCTTCTGCATGCCAACCATCACAACTCGATGCGTTCCACCTTGCCCACCAGCAGGATGTAAGACAGCGCGCCAATCAGCGCCAGCACGGCGATGTAGGTGATGGCAGGCGCAAAGGAATCACCCGACGCCAGGAAGCCGATCACGATGGGCGTGGCAATCGCCGCCAGGTTACCGATAAAGTTGAAGGTGCCACCGGTCAGCCCCAGCAGACGAGCCGGCGCCAGTGTCGACACCAGCGACCAGGTGATCGACGCCAGGCCATTGCCGAAGAACGCCAGCGCCAGGAACGCAATCACCAGCGGCGTGGATTCCACGTAGTTGGCACCGATGATCGAGGTGGAAATCAGCAGACCGGCAATGATTGGCAGCTTGCGCGCCAGACCAACACTATGACCGCGACGGATCAGCCAGTCCGAGAAGAACCCCGAGCAGAGCACGCCGACAAAGGCCGCCAGAAACGGCAACGACGCCAGCAGCCCGGACTTGATGAAGTCCATGCCGCGGTACTTGACCAGATAGGTGGGGAACCAGGTCAGGAAGAACCAGAGGGTCGAATTGAGGCAGAACTGCCCCAGATAAATGCCCCACAGCTTGCGCTGGCTCAGCACAACACCCAGGTCCTTCCAACTGAAGCCACGCTTCTGCTTTTCGGTATCGACCTGGATATCCACCAACCCGCCACCTTCGCGGATCAGGTCGATCTCTTCCTTGTTGATGCCTTTGAAATCACGCGGCTCGCGATACACCGCATACCAGATCACGGCCCAGAGTATGCCGACGCCACCGGTGGCGACAAACACCATATGCCAGCCGTAATGCGCCTGCAGCCAGGCCAGTACCGGCGTCAGGAACGCCAGGCCGACAAACTGCCCGGACGTATAGAAACCGATGGCCGTCGCCCGCTCACGCTCGGGAAACCAGGTGGTGACCACGCGACTGTTGATCGGGTAGGCAGGCGCTTCCAGCGCACCCACGGCCATGCGCAGCACGAACAGCGCAATGAAACTCGCGGCAAAGCCCAGCATGACGGTAGCAATCGACCATAGCAGCAACGCGGCGGTGTAGAGGATGCGCGGCGGAACCCGGTCCACCAGCCAGCCGCCAGGAAGCTGCATGGCCGCGTAGGTCCAGCCGAAAGCCGAGAAGATCAGGCCGACATGAACCGGGTCGATGCCCAGCTCGCTGGTCAGGGCCGGTGCGGCGATGGACAGGTTGCTGCGGTCCAGATAGTTGATCACCACCGTGATAAACAGCAGCACCATGATGAAGAAACGCTTGCGAGTAGGCGTGACTAAAGACGCCGCCCCTTCGAGAGTGCGGGTTTGCATGAAGATTGCCCCTTGTTGGATTTATGTGAGGACTGCGTTCTGCAATGCCTGATCGTGCAGCGGCCGAGGGCTGCACGATCATTCAGATCTCCATCACCACTCGGCAAAACTGCCGTCGGCATGACGCCAGATCGGGTTGCGCCAGCGATGGCCGATGGCAGCACGCTCCTTGACGTACTCTTCATTGATCTCGATGCCCAGGCCCGGACCGTTGGGGATCTTCACCATGCCCTTGTCGTAATCGAACACTTCGGGGTGCTTCACGTAATCCAGCAGGTCATTGCTTTCGTTGTAGTGAATGCCCAGGCTCTGCTCTTGAATGAACGCGTTGTAACAAACCGCATCCAGTTGCAGACAAGCCGCCAGCGCAATCGGCCCCAGCGGGCAATGCAGCGCCAGCGCCACATCATAGGCTTCGGCCATATTGGCGATCTTGCGGGTTTCGGTAATGCCGCCTGCGTGAGAGGCATCCGGCTGGATGATATCGACGTAGCCTTCACTCAAAACCCGCTTGAAGTCCCAGCGCGAGAACAGCCGCTCACCCAGGGCAATCGGCGTGCTAGTCAGTGGTGCCAGCTCCTTGAGCGCTTCGTAGTTCTCGCTGAGCACCGGCTCTTCAATGAACATCAGCTTGAAGGGGTCCAGCTCTTTCATCAGCACCTTGGCCATGGGCTTGTGAACCCGGCCATGGAAGTCCACGCCAATGCCGACATTCGGCCCGACCGCGTCGCGTACCGCCGCCACGTTGGCCAGAGCCAGATCGACCTTGTCGAAGGTGTCGAGAAACTGCAGCTCTTCGGTGCCGTTCATTTTCACGGCTGTAAATCCACGCCCCACCGCTTCCTTGGCAGCACGGGCGGTATCGGCTGGCCGGTCGCCGCCGATCCATGAGTAGACGCGGATCTTGTCCCGCACCTGACCGCCCAGCAGATCGCTGACCGAAACACCCAGGGCCTTGCCCTTGATATCCCACAGCGCCTGGTCGATACCGGCCAGCGCACTCATGTGTACCGCGCCGCCGCGATAGAAGCCGCCGCGATACAGCACCGTCCAGATGTCCTCGATATTGCGCGGGTCCTTGCCGATCAGGTAATCGGAAAGCTCCTCCACCGCAGCAGCGACGGTATGGGCGCGACCTTCGACAACCGGCTCGCCCCAGCCGACGATACCGTCATCGGTTTCGACTTTCAGAAAGCACCAGCGTGGCGGAACGATAAAGGTCGTAAGCTTGGTGATTTTCATGTGTGCAATGTCTCTTATAGGTATGGGAAGAAGCGCTGGATGCGCCGGTCAGTTGGAAGTCAGTTCGCGCCAGGCGCTGACATAAGCCTTGGCGCGCTGCTCGACATCCGCCACGCTCATGCCTGGCTTGAACAGCCCGGAACCCAGGCCAAAGCCTTTGACGCCGGCATCGAGGAAGTCCTTCATGTTCTGCGGCGTGATGCCGCCCACCGGCAGCAGCACCGTGCCAGCGGGCAGCACCGCCAGCCAGGCCTTGACCACCGCAGGCGACATCTGCTCGGCGGGGAACAGCTTGAGTACATCGGCACCTTCAGCCAAGGCAGCAAAGGCTTCGGTCGGCGTGGCAACGCCCGGCGACAGGAACAATCCGGCAGCCTTGGCGGCGCGCAAGACCTTGGGGTCGCTGTGGGGCATGACGATAAGCTGACCACCCGCTTCCTTGACCTGATCGACCTGCTCTGGCGTCAGTACGGTTCCGGCACCGATCAGGCAGTCGGCAGGCAGGTACTGGCGTAACAGCGTGATGCTGTCGTAAGGCTGGGGCGAGTTGAGGGGCACCTCGATCACCCGGAAACCGGCCTGATACAAGACCTCACCAATGGCCGGAGCCTCTTCGGGGCGCAGGCCGCGCAGAATCGCGACCAGTCCGTTTTCCTGCAGAGCTTGCTTGAGCATTTCACACCTCATGGGAATCTGTTGAAGGCCCGGACGCGATCAGGCCAGCCTGAACGGCCACCTGCCACAGGCCTCGCTCGGTCGCCTGTGCGGCCGTCGTCACCTGATCGAAACCGCATGCCGCAAGGCCACGTGTGTAACGCGCACAAAGCGACTCGCTACCGATCAGAATCACGGCAGGCAGTGGCTTCAGCGTTTTTTGCTGGATTCGTTTAAGGGCCTCCAGTTCATGGCCGATGAGCAGACCGGACAGATAGTCAGGCTGGGCACTGGCATCGAGCTGGCCGGTCAGCCCCAGGGTCCGGGAACTGAAAATGGTCGACAACAGGCCCGATGCTCCCTCGGACGACAGGGCAATGGACAGCCCGCGATCAAAAGCATGGGTATCGAAGGTTTCGCCGGGGCGCATGGTGCGACCAAGGATGGTGTGCCCGCACAAGGCGGCGAACACCTCGCCGGTCATGAAGGTATCGAAATGGACAATGCAGCCTTCCACCACATGCACCCATTTGGAGTGGCTACCGGGAAGGCCGATCAACAGTGGCCGACGGGTCGCCGACTCGTCGAGGGAAGCCAGTACACCAAGCACTTGGGTTTCTTCGCCGCGCATCACATTGGGCAGGGTCGAGCGCTGCAAGACGCCCGGAATGATATGGATATCGACGCCCCGCAGGCTGCGCACGCTTTGCAGACCTGCGCTCAGCTCACTGACGCTGGCCGGAGTTTCGCGGTACACAGCTTCGCGCCAGCCCTGGGCGCTACCCACCATGCCACAGGCAATCACCGGCAAATCCGGTTGTGCATCGAGCCAGTCACCACAGGCCTGATCGAAAGCCAGTTCAAAGCCATCGCTGCACAAAGTGCCAGCAATCAGCCGCGGCGCATCCGGCAATTGCATGATGCCTGCGCTCAAGGAGCGTTGTTCCAGGACCTGGCCGTGTTCGCCAAGTCGATAAGCACGAAGTGAGGTTGTACCCCAATCGAGCGCGATCAATTGCGCCACCATCGCTTCACCTGTTGTTTTTTTAAAAGTGAGTGCGAGGCGGACTATAAACCCATCGAGCAAAAAATCTCAATATGTAATTAACAATCCCATATATAGGGATTAATTAACGCAATGCCTCACTCAGGAATGGGCTACCTTTGATAAGTCTTTCGCAATCCATCGAACCAAGAGCCCGCTCGGCAGCTTTGCCGCAGTGGTAACGTGCCCGACCTTTCGCTTCCTCCTCCCCCAGCCCCACCCTCCTGCGCCGTTTGCAACCTCATCTCCCTTTAAGGAATTCGACGCCATGAAGCGATTTCTCGTGCTCGACAGCTTTCGCGGGCTTTGTGCCCTTGCGGTGGTGCTGCATCACTTTCATGCAACGCAAAGCGTCACTGAACTGGCGTTTTTCAAGCACGCCAATTACCTGGTGAATTTTTTCTTCGTGCTCAGCGGCTTTGTGCTCTATCACATCTACGCCGACCGACTGGGCAGTGCGGCCCAGCTAAAGCGCTTTGCAATTGCGCGGGTCTGTCGCCTGTACCCGCTGCACCTGGCGACCCTGCTGGCGGCCTTGCTGTTCGAGTTCCTGAAGCTGGCCGCCGAACATCAGGGCATCCTTTTTGCGGCGGGCAGCTTTACCGGCCCACGGGCTGCCGACGAAATCCTGCCCAATCTGTTGCTGCTGCAATCCTGGTGGCCTGGTTTCAACCACTTGTCATTCAACTTCCCGTCCTGGAGCATCAGCGTCGAGTTCTATCTGTACCTGCTCTTCGCCTTGATTGCCGTCGGGCTGCCCGGAAGGTCGCGACAGATATTCGCGGCCATCGCTGTCCTGGCCTTCGTCGCGCTGTACTTCAAGGACACAGTCTTCAACGAAGGCGCCCTGACAGGCCTGGCGTGCTTCTTCAGCGGAGTCATGACTTATCGGCTGTAT
Organism: Pseudomonas cichorii; assembly: GCF_019719005.1. GTDB lineage: Bacteria > Pseudomonadota > Gammaproteobacteria > Pseudomonadales > Pseudomonadaceae > Aquipseudomonas > Aquipseudomonas cichorii_E. Next base: position 68,935 of record NZ_JAIGPJ010000030.1, on the reverse strand, counting down.
GCGCGATTCAAAGGGTTTGAGTTCCATAAAGGCTGGGCAACACTGCTGGAGGCACTGGCCCTGCTGACGGTCTATATGGCGATCACCTACAGCGGCCCCTCACAGAATATTTCCCTGAGCCTGTTGTTCTGCGCGGTGATCGGACTGTTTGCCTTCGAGGCAGGCGGGATTTCGAGAGGGCTGTGTGCCCGGCCGCTCAAGTGGGCAGGCACCCTGTCCTTTTCGATCTATATGACGCACACCATCGTACTGTTCTTCGTGACAACGAGCCTGATGCTGTTCGGCAAGATCACCGGGCAGGAGCTGTTGATCGACCTGCCAAGCGAAATTCCCGGCGTTGCCCTGCGCTACATCCATACCCAAAGCATGCTGCTGGACAATCTGATCATTACGGTCAGCGTCGGTATGGTGTTGCTGCTGTCGGTACTGACGCATCGCTACATCGAACTGCCGGGCATTGAGCTGGGCAAGGTCTGGGGTCGCAAAGCCACCGGCATTGCGGGGCCCCGAGCGCAGCACCAGGAAACGGCACCCTGAATCGCAGCCATAAAAAACGCCCCTGAAAAGGGGCGTTTTTTTGACGGCTTCAGCGAATCAACGCTCCAGCAGAATCCGCAGCATGCGACGCAACGGCTCGGCCGCGCCCCACAGCAACTGGTCGCCTACGGTGAAAGCGCCCAGGTATTGCGAACCCATGTTCAGCTTGCGCAGACGACCCACCGGAACGCTCATGGTGCCGGTTACAGCAGTCGGGCTAAGCTCGCGGATGCTGTCTTCGCGATGGTTCGGGACCAGCTTGACCCAAGGGTTGTGCTGGCTGATCAAACCTTCGATGTCCGCAATCGGCACATCCTTGTTCAGCTTGATGGTCAGAGCCTGGCTGTGGCAGCGCATGGCACCGATACGCACGCAGATGCCGTCCACCGGAATCGGGCTCTTGAAGCGACCCAGAATCTTGTTGGTTTCGGCCTGGCCTTTCCACTCTTCGCGGCTCTGGCCGTTCGGCAATTCCTTGTCGATCCAGGGGATCAGGCTGCCTGCCAGTGGCACACCGAAGTTCTCGGTCGGGAAAGCCTCGCCGCGCATGGCTTCAGCAACCTTGCGGTCGATGTCGAGGATGGCGCTGGCCGGGTTGGCCAGGTCATCGGCGACCGACGAATGGACAGTGCCCATCTGCTTGATCAGCTCACGCATGTTCTGCGCGCCGGCACCGGATGCCGCCTGATACGTCATGGCGTTCATCCACTCCACCAGCCCGGCCTCGAACAGACCGCCCAGGCCCATCAGCATCAGGCTGACGGTGCAGTTGCCGCCGATGTAGTTCTTGGTGCCCGCGTCCAGCTGCTGGTCGATGACCTTGCGGTTCACCGGGTCCAGCACGATCACGGCATCGTCCTGCATGCGCAGGCTGGAGGCCGCGTCGATCCAGTAGCCCTGCCAACCGGCTTCACGCAGCTTCGGGAACACCTCATTGGTGTAGTCGCCGCCCTGGCAGGTCAGAACCACGTCGAGGGTTTTCAGTTCTTCGATGCTGTAGGCATCCTTCAGAGGCGCAACATCCTTGCCTACCGACGGAGCCTGGCCACCGACATTGGAGGTAGTGAAGAACACCGGCTCAATGAGATCGAAGTCCTGCTCTTCCCGCATCCGCTGCATGAGCACGGAGCCAACCATGCCACGCCAACCGATCAGACCTACACGTTTCATCGCAACTACACCTTGAATAAAAGTGGGACCGCTGCCGCACATGTGTCATGCACAGCGAGCAGCGGGCCAGAGAGATTACAGATTCCGCAGCGCGGCGACTACTGCGTCGCCCATTTCCTGCGTACCGACCTTCACGTTACCGGCCGACCAGATGTCACCAGTACGCAAGCCCTGATCCAGAACCAGGCTGACAGCCTGTTCAATGGCATCAGCGGCAGCGGTCAGGTTGAAGCTGTAACGCAGCATCATCGACACCGACAGGATGGTCGCCAACGGGTTGGCAATGCCTTGACCGGCAATATCAGGAGCCGAACCGTGGCAAGGCTCGTACATGCCCTTGTTGTGGGCATCCAGCGAGGCCGACGGCAGCATGCCGATGGAACCGGTGAGCATCGAAGCTTCGTCGGAAAGGATATCGCCGAACATGTTGTCGGTCACGATCACGTCGAACTGCTTGGGCGCACGTACCAGTTGCATGGCGGCGTTGTCGACGTACATGTGGCTCAGTTCGACTTCAGGGTAGTCCTTGGCGACCTGCTCCACCACTTCACGCCACAACTGGCTGGAAGCCAGAACGTTGGCCTTGTCCACCGAGCACAGTTTCTTGCCGCGCACCATGGCCATGTCGAAACCGACCCGCGCAATGCGACGAATCTCGCTTTCGCTGTAAGGCAGGGTGTCGTAGGACTGACGCTCGCCGTTTTCCAGCTCGCGGGTGCCACGTGGCGCGCCAAAGTAGATACCGCCGGTCAGCTCACGAACGATGAGAATGTCCAGGCCAGCAACGATTTCCGGCTTCAGGCTCGAAGCATCGGCCAGTTGCGGGTAAAGAATCGCCGGACGCAGGTTACCGAACAGACCCAGTTGCGACCGGATCTTCAGCAGACCGCGCTCAGGGCGAATGTCACGCTCGATCGTGTCCCACTTCGGGCCACCCACGGCACCCAGCAACACCGCATCGGCAGCACGGGCACGGTCCAGGGTTTCGTCAGCCAGCGGCACGCCATGCTTGTCGATGGCGGCACCGCCGATCACGTCGTGGGTCAGCTCGAAGCCCAGTTGATACTTCTCATTGGCCACTTCCAGCACCTTGACCGCTTCGGTCATGATTTCCGGACCAATGCCATCACCTGGGAGAATCAGAATCTGCTTGCTCATAACATCCTCAATTTTGTGCATCGGTGCCTCGAACAGCACCTGTATATAACGCTTGATACGGCAAAAAACTTATCGCTGCGCCCACAACACCAGCACATCCGTGCTGAAGGAGCCATCTTCGGCAACCTCGAAATACTCGCGAACCTCTGCCCCCATTGCCTGCTGCAACTCGCGAATCGCAAAACGCAACGCTTGCGGCGTGCGCATGCGCTCAACCCACGAGTTGAACTCAAGACGCAGACGCTGGCGCGCAAAACTGCGGGTGAACAAACCAGCATCGCTGACCTGATGCAGCCACTCGGCAGCAGAATAATCGCGCACGTGACTTGTATCGCGCAGTACTTCAACCGCTTGCAGGTAAGTGTCGAGCAACGGACTGCCCGGCGACATGACATCAACGAACGCTGCCACGCCACCCGGTTTCAAAACCCGTCGCACTTCACGCAGAGCCAGTGCCAGGTCACCCCAGTGATGGGCCGAGTAACGGCTGAACACAAAGTCGAACTCGCCATCCTCGAATGGCAGGCGTTCAGCCGCACCTTGAACAGTGCGTATGTTGTTCAACCCTTTATCGGCAGCGGCGGCACTTACCACGTCCAGCATCTGCTGCGAGAGGTCGTAAGCTACCACTTCGCCAACAGCGGGGGCGACATTGAAACTGACATGGCCTGCGCCACAGCCCAGATCCAGCACTCGGGCGTTGCTGTGCCCTGCCACTTCAGCCTGTAGCAGCGCGAACTCGGCACCTTGAGCATGTACCGCGCTGCTCAGATAGGCTGAGGCCTGTTCACCGAACTGGCGCTGGACGACTTGAGTGTGGGCGGCATGTGTCATGTCGAGACTCCTGCTGGGGCTTTTCGCGAATGAATTCGCTCCTACAAGGTGTGTGGGAGCGAATTCATTCGCGATCAAATATCAGCCACGAAACAACCACGGCTGGCTGGCGCGGTGCTTGCTCTCGAAAGCGGCGATGGCATCGCTGTCCACCAGGGTCAGGCCGATATCGTCCAGACCGTTGAGCAGGCAGTGTTTGCGAAAGGCGTCGATCTCGAAGCTCAGAACCTTGCCGTCAGGACGGGTCACGGTTTGCGCCTGGAGGTCGATGCTCAGCTGATAACCCTCGCTGGCTTCAACCTGCTGGAACAGTTGATCGACTTCGTCTTCAGCCAGAATGATCGGCAGCAGGCCGTTCTTGAAGCTGTTGTTGAAGAAGATGTCGGCATAGCTCGGCGCGATGATTGCGCAGAAGCCATATTCTTCCAGCGCCCATGGCGCGTGCTCACGGCTGGAGCCGCAGCCGAAGTTCTCGCGGGCCAGCAGCACGCTGGCACCTTGATAACGGGCATGGTTGAGCACGAAATCGGTGTTCAACGGACGCTTGGAGTTGTCCTGATAAGGTTGGCCCACATCCAGGTAACGCCACTCATCGAACAGGTTCGGGCCAAAACCCGTGCGCTTGATCGACTTGAGAAACTGCTTCGGGATGATCTGGTCGGTGTCGACGTTGGCACGATCCAGAGGAGCGACAAGGCCGTTGTGCTGGGTAAACGCTTTCATGCTGGGCTCCTTAGTGCTGGATCAAGTCACGGACATCGATGAAACGACCGTTGACCGCTGCCGCTGCCGCCATCGCCGGGCTGACCAGGTGAGTACGACCACCGGCACCCTGACGACCCTCGAAGTTACGGTTCGAGGTGGAGGCGCAATGCTCGCCGGAACCCAAACGGTCCGGGTTCATGGCCAGACACATCGAGCAACCCGGCTCACGCCATTCAAAACCGGCTTCGATGAAGATCTTGTCCAGACCTTCCTTCTCGGCCTGTTCCTTGATCAGCCCCGAACCCGGAACCACGATGGCCTGCTTGACGGTCGCTGCGACCTTGCGGCCCTTGGCGACATCGGCAGCGGCGCGCAGGTCTTCGATGCGCGAGTTGGTGCAGGAACCGATGAACACGCGATCCAGCTGGATATCGGTGATCGGCTGGTTGGCTTTCAGGCCCATGTACTTCAAGGCACGCTCGATGGAGCCGCGCTTGACCAGATCGGCTTCCTGAGCCGGATCGGGCACGTTCTGATCGACGGCCAGTACCATTTCAGGGGAAGTACCCCAGCTGACCTGCGGCTTGATCTGCGCAGCGTCCAGCTTGACCACGGTGTCAAACACCGCATCCGGGTCGGAAACCAGGTCTTTCCAGGCCTCGACAGCCAGATCCCACTCCGCGCCCTTGGGCGAGAACGGACGACCCTTGACGTATTCGACGGTCTTCTCGTCGGTGGCCACCATGCCGACGCGAGCGCCCGCTTCGATGGACATGTTGCAGATGGTCATGCGGCCTTCGATGGACAGGTCGCGAATCGCGCTGCCGGCGAACTCGATGGCGTAACCGTTACCGCCCGCTGTACCGATCTTGCCGATGACGGCGAGCACGATGTCCTTGGCAGTGACACCTGGCGGCAACTGGCCTTCGACCGACACCAGCATGTTTTTCATTTTCTTGGCGACCAGACACTGGGTCGCAAGCACGTGCTCGACCTCGGAAGTGCCGATACCGTGGGCCAGCGCACCGAATGCACCGTGGGTCGAGGTGTGGGAGTCGCCACAGACGACGCTCATACCCGGCAAGGTAGCGCCCTGCTCCGGGCCGACCACGTGAACAATTCCCTGACGCGGGTCGTTCATCTTGAATTCAGTGATGCCGTATTCGTCGCAGTTGTCGTCCAGGGTCTGGACCTGCAGACGCGAAACTTCGTCTTCGATGGCACCGATACCGCCCTTGCGCTCAGCGGTGGTCGGAACGTTATGGTCCGGGGTCGCAATGATGGAGTCGATGCGCCATGGTTTGCGCCCGGCCAGGCGCAGACCTTCAAAGGCCTGCGGCGAGGTCACTTCATGGATGATATGGCGGTCGATGTAGATCAGCGCCGAACCATCGTCGCGCTGTTTGACCAAATGCGAATCCCAGAGCTTATCGTAGAGCGTTTTGCCGGCCATCGGACGTACTTCCTCATCAGCTTTCTTTCTATGCCTTGGGCAATCGGAAATCGATGACCCCTTGGCTTGTGCGGACAATGCTATGGAATATGCTTAAATAACTCAAATTCATAATTTTTATGCTTTGGATAACCAATTGGAATCCGACCATGGACCTTGCCAATCTCAATGCTTTTATCGCGATTGCTGAAACCGGCAGCTTCTCGGGAGCCGGCGAACAACTGCATCTGACCCAGCCTGCAATCAGCAAACGCATCGCAGGCCTTGAGCAACAATTGAATGTCCGGCTGTTCGATCGCCTGGGCCGGGAAGTCAGCCTGACCGAGGCTGGCCGCGCCCTGCTGCCCCGCGCCTACCAGATTCTCAATGTGCTGGATGACACTCGCCGGGCGCTGACCAACCTCACCGGCGAGGTGACCGGCCGCCTGACGCTGGCCACCAGTCATCACATCGGCCTGCACCGCTTGCCGCCTTTATTAAGGGAGTTCACCCGCGCCTATCCTGAAGTGGCACTGGATATTCAGTTTCTGGATTCGGAAGTGGCGTATGAAGAAATCCTCCATGGCCGCGCAGAACTGGCGGTCATTACCCTCGCGCCTCATCCTCACTCGCTGGTACGCGCCGTGCCGGTCTGGGATGACCCTCTGGATTTCGTCGCAGCCCCGGAACACCCGCTGACCAACAGCGGCCCGATGAAGCTTGAGGACATCGTGCGCTACCCGGCCGTCTTTCCCGGCAGCAACACCTTTACCCATCACATCGTCAGCGGCCTCTGTGAAGCCCAGGGCCTCAAGCCCAATATCGCCATGAGCACCAACTATATGGAAACCATCAAAATGATGGTGTCCATCGGGCTGGCCTGGAGCGTACTGCCACGCACCATGCTCGACGAACAGGTGGCGCGCATTCCATTACCGGGCGTACAACTCAATCGCCAGCTAGGCTACATCCTGCACACAGAGCGGACGCTCTCCAATGCCGCCAAGGCGTTCATGGCGCTCCTCGATGCACAGGCCTGACGACCGGCCGTTTATTTCCAAGACAGAACACCGTAACCCTGATATATGGGTTACGTAATGTAACTCGATCGTTTTACTGGCTTTATTCATTAAAGGCTCGTGATCACATGTCCATCCCAGCAGATAGCTCTTCCCTGCCGCACATCAGTGCGGAACAAACGCTCAAGGAACTGCGCGACCGTCTGGAGATGGCTCTGGGTGCTGCGCAAATGGGAACCTGGGACTGGCACATTCCCAGCGACACCCTGCATGCATCGGTGCAGGCAGCCCAATTGCACGGAATGCCGTCACAGCCATTCAACGACACCCTGCATATCTTTTTCACTGACGTTCCTGCCGAAGAGCGCAACCGCATGCGCCAGGCCTACAACGCCATGCTCGACAGCCAGGACGACAGCTTCCAGATCACTTACCGGCTGCAACTGAAAAATGGCGCGCCCCGCCTGCTGGAAGGCCGCGCCCGTCTGTATCGGGATGAAAACGGCGCGCCCCTCAAGTTATCCGGCACTCTGCTGGATATCACCCAACAGCATGCACGCTCGGCGCTATTGGCCAGCGAAGAGAAATTCGCCAAAGCGTTTCACTCAAGCCCGGACTCGATCACCATTACCGAACTGGAATCCGGCCACTATGTAGAGGTCAATGACGGTTTCTGCCGCCTTACCGGCTTTACCAGCCAGGAAGTATTGGGGCGTACCGCCTATGAGGCCGGGCTCTGGGTAGAACCGGATCAACTCCAGCAACTGATCGGCCAGTTGCGTGATACAGGTCAGATCCACCACCTGGAAATGAACGGGCGTCACAAGAATGGCACCCCTCTCGTTCTCGATGTGTCGGCCGAATGCATCACGCTGGATGCAACCGCTTGCCTGCTGGTGACGGCACGGGACATCAGCCAGTTGAAATACGCTCAGGCTCAGGTCCAGCACCTGGCCTATCACGACCCGCTGACCAACCTTCCCAACCGCGCCATGCTGATGGAAAGGCTCAGCCAGCAACTCACCCAGCTCAAGCAGGACAACCTGCGCGGCGCCCTGCTGTTTCTGGACCTGGACCACTTCAAGCACATCAATGACTCCCTGGGCCATCCGATGGGCGACTGCGTGTTGACCATCGTGACCGCCCGCCTTGAAGCCAGCGTGCGTCTTGAAGATACCGTTGCGCGCCTGGGTGGCGATGAGTTTGTGGTGCTGATTGGCGGCCTTGAAGGTTCGCGGCATGAAGTCGCCACTCAGGTACAGGAACTGGCCGACAACCTGCGCAAATTGCTGGCAGAACCCATGTTCATTGACCGGCAACGCCTGCAAGTGACACCGAGCATCGGTATTGCCCTGATCCCCGATCACGGCTCGAACCCCGCCGACATCCTCAAGCGCGCCGATATTGCGCTGTATCGCGCCAAGGACTCGGGGCGCAATGCCGCACAGCTGTTCCATCGCTCCATGCAGAAAGCCGCCAGCCAGCGCCTGCGCATGGAAAACGACCTGCGCATGGCCCTGACGCGCAACGAACTGCACTTGTACTACCAGGCTCAGGTCAACACTCAGAGCGACAGGATCATTGGTGCAGAAGCCCTGCTGCGCTGGCAGCATCCCGATTACGGCCTGCTGGCACCTACGCAGTTCATTCAGATTCTCGAAGAAAGCGGGATGATTCTGGAAGTTGGCGGCTGGGCCCTTGAAGAAGCCTGCAAAGTGGGAGGCAGGTTATTGCAACAAGGCCTGCTGCCGTTGAACGATTTTTTACTGGCCGTGAATATCAGCCCGCGCCAGTTCCGCCAGACTGACTTCGTCGAGCAAGTGGAAAGCTGCCTGAAGCGTCATCGCCTGCCACCCACCATGCTCAAGCTGGAAATCACCGAAGGCATTGTCATCGAGAACCTGGACGACACCATCGCCAAGATGCTGCGCCTGAAAAAGATCGGCGTCAGCTTTGCCATGGATGATTTCGGCACTGGCTATTCATCGCTGACCTACCTCAAGCGGCTGCCGGTAGATGTCCTGAAGATCGATCAGTCGTTCGTGCATGAGGCCGCTACAGACGCCAATGATGCCGAGATCGTTCGCGCCATCGTTGGCATGGCCAACAGCCTCAACCTCAGCGTCATCGCCGAAGGGGTGGAAACCGTGGAGCAACTGGCGTTTCTCGAACAACTGAATTGCCACACCTATCAAGGCTATCTGTTCAGCGAGCCACTGCCCCATACAGAGTTTGAAGCACTGCTGTGCCTTGAAGGAGGCTTGCCGGAAACCAACGTGCAAACCTTGCTGGCTCAGGAATAGAAAAAAGGAAGGCATCCGTGGATGCCTTCCTGAACGTTATTAATGCTGCAGCACTTTCTGCTGATTGATCGGGATACGCTTTGGCTTGGCCTCTTCCGGCACCAGACGAATCAGATCGATATTCAGCAGGCCGTGGGACAGGCTGGCATTCTTGACTTCGATATGGTCCGCAAGACGGAAGGACAACTTGAACTCGCGACGGGTAATACCCTGATGCAGATAGGTGATGCCTTCGACTTCATCACCCCGCTTGCCGGCACTGACGGTCAGCACGCCATTTTCGATCTGCAGTTCAAAATCTTCTTCCTGCATGCCGGCAGCCGCAATCACGATGCGATAGTGATCATCGGAGTGCTTTTCCACGTTGTAGGGTGGATAGCTGCTGGTTGAATCATTTCGGGCCACCGACTCGAACAAGTCATTGAAGCGGTCGAAGCCCACTGAATGGCGAAAGAGTGGGGCCAAAGAGAATGCAGTTGCCATAATGGTTCTCCTTAATCAGTGAGACGGTAGTCATGCGATCCGTATCCGGTATCGCTTAACCACCAAATTAAGGTCTGACTTGCAGATTTCAAGAGCCGTTTTTCAGGCCATTTACGACCGCTCGTCGGGAGAAAACCCGATCAAGGCACTGATGCGGTCGCAGTCCGTTTCACGGCGCAAGGTATCGAACATGACCACTGCCTCCGGGTAGCTTTTGGTCAGGAGCACCAGCCATTGCTTGAGGCGTCCCGGCGCCTGGATCAGGGTCATCTTGGCCAGGCAATCCTTCCAGAACGTACGCAGCATGGGCTGCAACTCGGCCCAGGTCATCTCGACAACCTCTTCGCCCGCATTCGCCGCAGCGATCTGCCGGGCCAGATCCGGACGTGCCACCAGCCCGCGACCGATCATGATGTCCCGCGCACCGCAGATCTCCTTGCAGCGCCGCCAGTCGTCCACCGTCCAGATCTCGCCATTGGCAACCACCGGAACCTTGACCACTTCCTGAATCCTGGCAATCCACTCCCAATGCGCAGGCGGCTTGTAGCCATCGACCTTGGTCCGGGCATGCACCACGATCCGCTCGGCACCGCCATCCACCAGCGCACGGGCGCAATCCAGGGCGCCGTCGGTATTCTCGTACCCAAGACGCATCTTGGCGGTGACCGGAATGCCCTTGGGCACGGCACGTCGCACATGACTGACGATGGAATGCAGCAGCTCAGGCTCCTTGAGCAGAATCGCACCACCACGGGATCGGTTGACGGTCTTGGCCGGACAGCCGAAGTTCAGATCCAGCACCGGCGCGCCCAACTCACAGGCAAACGCGGCATTTTCTGCCAGACACACCGGGTCCGAACCCAGCAATTGCAGATGCAATGGCACGCCTGCGGCTGTTTTCGCATCAGTGTGCAGCTCGGAAGCCAGCTTGTAGAAATAGGCAGCAGGCATGACCCGCTCGGTCACCCGGATGAACTCGGTCACGCACCAGTCAACGCCGCCGACGCGGGTCAGCACATTACGCAGGATGTCGTCGACCAACCCCTCCATGGGCGCCAGAGCAATTTGCATGGGTCACACTCTAAAAAAAGTCCGGCAGTTTACTGCCCGGCGCCGGGATTTGGAATGTCGACAGCAGGTTTCAATCTATTCCGAAATCTTCTCAAGAAAAGAGAAACTTTCGTACCTGAGTGGCGCGTCAAGGCCACGAGATAGACCCTAAGCCATATGACGCACACTTTCGAGCCCCGAAATTAGTCTCAAACTCTGTCATGATGACTTGAAACAAGGAGTGCTAGTGACGCAATCCAGATTGGGGTTTAATCCAGGGTCGAACGCCCTTTAATCGTCCAAAACTGTCCATCCAATCACGTCAAGAACTAGATAGGCAGTTGGTTCTTGGGCACACTAGATCGTTGTTTGCCGGATCGCTATGCAGCGAAAAACAGGCGACGGCGATAAGCTTAGTCCAGTATAAGCATGATCCGTACGCTTATCTGAAGGACTTGATAACTCGCCTGCCGACTCAATGGGCGAGTAGAATTTCTGAGCTGCTGCCGCACAGGTGGGTACCTGTTTAACCATGCAATATCTGTTCGGCGAACGTCGCATGCTTTAACAAAATTATTCTTTCCAAACATTAGCTGAGGTAAAAAATATCCGAACATACAAGTACGAGATCACTTCCAGTTAGCGGCAATCAAGACATCCACCTGATCTCGCTGCTGTTGAGTCAGAGTCAACTCGCCTCCACTTGCAGGCCCAAATCCAGCCATAGCGCTGACTAAACTATCCACTGCATTCGCGTACAACGCCGCCTCCCCAGACTTGATAATATCAAGTTGATGGGAATCGCTTGAGTACCACCCCGACACATTGACTTGATCAGAGCTACCAACTACGTCAATCAGCAAATCATTGCCGCTCCGCGAGAACCACAGCTTACTTGGATCAATAGACTGAAACTCTAAAACGTCGATATCACTTGGTGCGGCTGAACTGTTGTTTATGTAATCAACACCATCACCGGTAGCGAACACGTAGGTATCGTTTCCATCACCACCAGACACCTGATCGTTGCCTTTACCACCATGTAGCCTATCGTCGCCAGCCAACCCAACAATCACATCGGCGTCCGCAGTACCCGCTCGTCTTTGAACCTGAGCATCGGTCCACAAGACTCCATTGGCAAACTCTATGCGCTCCACTTTATATCTATCAGTCGTGGCTGCCAGCCAATTCTTCACAGTGACCTTATCGACACCATTGGCATGACTCAAGACTAGGTCATTGCCATTGAATACAGCTGCAAAGTCACCACTTGAAATACCCTCTCCAAATCTCAGTACATCAATACTCCCCGACGTACCGAAAGCATCATCGTGGATGACGTCCTGGCCATCCCTCAGTTCAAACAGGTAGGTGTCCGAACCAGCACCGCCAGTCAGGGTGTCGCTGCCCTGACCGCCACGCAACTGGTCGCTGCCTTTACCGGTGCTCAAGGTATCGTTGCCCGCGTCGCCCGATACCAATAGATCTAATGGGAATGAGCCACCATCATAGGTATCGTCGCCCGCAGTCCCAGAGAACTCCTTCAGTTGGGCAGACAGTGACGTACTGGACCAGAATGTGCCATCAGCGAACTCTACACGCTCTATTTGATACTGGCCGCTGCTGGACTGAAACCAGTTTTTTATTGTAACTTTGTCGAAACCGTTATCATGAGCAAGCACTAAACTCACTCCTGACAAAGAAAACTTAATATCTGAGGCGTATACTCCAGAACCAAAAACCAACACATCCACATCAAAAATGCTTCGTCCTTCTTCAACTACACTATCGAATCCGTCTCCAAGCTCAAAGGAATATACATCCGAGCCTTCACCTCCATAAATTTCATCATTACCGCGACCACCAAACAGAAGATCATCACCCCCATTACCATATAACAAATCGTTCCCCGCACCGGCCTTTATAATATCTACTGCATCAAACCCATGGAGCTCATCATCGCCCTCAGTACTAGCACTGGTAATAGCTTTTACTTCAGCCCATTGCCACACCAAACCGTCGGCAAACCGAATTTCAGAAAGCGAATAAACTCCAAAACCTTCAGATGCAAAATAGTTAACGACCGTAATCATATCATCACTAATAGCGGAGCGAATAATCAGATTATCCGCAGACCTACGTAAAATAATATTTTCAGAAGACACAGTACCATCAAAAACTATTTTATCAGGCCGACCTAAAACAGCATCAGCATTATTTATGACATCTTGCCCCCAACTGACACTAAAGCTGTAAATATCAGCCCCAGCATCTCCACTTAAATAATCATCGCCTGCCCCACCATCAATCAAATCATTACCCGAGCCACCATATATAATATCGTCACCACCAAGTCCGAGTAGAGTATCGTCGCCAGTATCGCCGTACAACTCATCATCGCCTCCCTCGCCGAGAAACGGCCCCAAGGAGGACAAGACAAAGTAAAAACCTATACTTTCTTCGCCTCCAGCACTACGAAGTTCAGCAACGACTTGCGCACCCAAGTCTCCGCCGACAGCCAGTAATGACGATGAAAAAGAACGAATAGACTCTGTCACTCCCACCGGATCAACTTGATAACTTTCGTAAAGCTCTAAAACCAAAGCTACCACGTCGACAGCAAACCCTTCCTCACCTTTAAAGTAAAAATCAACCTTACCAACATAAGAGCTGAAACGTGTTTGCAACATCAACATAGCATCGACATATATGGCCAATTGATCGTACGCCTTCATTAAAACAGCGGCCGCATTAGGCCCTGGATCTGAAGTTCCAGAATTAATACCCGTAGACTGCCTAAGTTGCTGACCTAAAAATGCTTCCAGCGCATAAACTTTACGAGCATCATCAATGTAATATCCGCGACTACCCGTCGAAAAACCGGAAACTCCCGACCAAAAAAATATAATATCATTCAAAATTAATTTCCGCTGAGAGTAATCATCCGCACTTGAAAACCTCAACACCAAATCGTGCAACTTACCAGATGCATCATTCGCCAAAGCCTGACTAAAGTTCGTCACATTGCCGAAGCCTGAAATTTCTGGATAGTTCTCCATCCCCTCCAGAAAAATCACCTCATTTAGATCTATGGTACGCGCAAAGTCCACTTTAAACCAAACATCATTCAACTCATGCGTTTCGCCTATTATATTTATGTAGAAACCCATCTGCGCTGTAATATTCCCAAACGAGTCCGTCACGCCACCAAGCGTAGCCCGTTCCAAGTGAAAGTACCCCAGCCTGTTCCATTGTTAATAACTCACCCAGATCTACAACTCCGTCACTATTACTATCCCTCCACACCTGAAGCTCACCGAACAAAGAATCTAGACTATTGACCACTCCATCATGGTTCTCATCCATCACAGCAAGAGCATTGAAACCGTTAGGCGACTCCACCCCCGATCCTGCTGTATAATTACCAAATAATTCTGCACCACGGTCTATAACACCATCACCATTTCGATCCAAAACCAGTAGACCATCATCCTTGCCTACCCAGCCGGTTAACTCTGCAAAACCATTCCCATCATGATCAAAATGCACACCCTGTTCTACTCCTAGAGTTTCAACCCCATCACCATCCAGATCCAAAATTAACGGCGAAGCAGTCAGTACAGCCAAGGAAAATTTTTCGGACAGGCTACTAATAAGTTTTCCAACAGACAAACTGGAGAAATCATTCAGTGATGAAAAATAGCTGGAAAGCTCTGAAAACTCTCTTTGCAAGGAGTCAAATTTATCACCAAGATACTCCGCAATATCATCACCCCAAACATCCAGCATTACCCCGCCCACAAACAGCAAAGCGCCTATACCCGCAGCCCATGCCGCTGTAAGTGCAGCCGTTGCACCTACGGCTGTCCCTGCAATTCCTATAGCTGCAAGCGCTGCAAACGATCCAATTAAAGATACTATTCCGCTCGCAACACCAGTGACATCACTGGCTTTCACATTACCCTTTGAAACGCCTTCACTCAGCACGCCAATATTAGCGGCCAATGAACTAATGGCGAAGGGCGGTAGAGTAAGGAACTTTAAAGGTAGCTGACCCACGATAAATTTTGCAGCTCCGAGCACCTTCCCGGCCTTTTCCATATCCGATGAATTTTCCCACATATCACGCATAACAGTTAACGCTTTGTCTGCGGAAACCCCTCCCTTTGATGATAGCTGCAGAAACAACGCTTCAGCCTCAGCGAACCCTGCCGCAAAATCTGAGCCACTGACAGTTAGATCCTTGTCAACCACACCATCACTAGCAGTATTTTAAATTGCAGACATGGCCATTTCACCTCAGGCTAACTTAACAACAACCCATACAATAAATACAACTTCCAAAAACATTAAAACATAAAGAGAACCAGAGACATACTTCAACCAACGACTAACTTCCCCCTTACGATAACGCTGATAAATTTTATAATTCTGCGCCCCAAAGGACAGCATTGGTATTAATATTAAAATAGCCTCTAACCACATCTCTGACCCCTCACCATTTTCTTATTGCCAGCTCACCCGACGATTAGAATTTTAAAACAACAACTCAAACTCAACCCTATCAAATAAAACACTTCCCCAACCACAAAACTCTTTCCAAAAAGACACCCTCCAAATCATTGCAGCAGAATCCACAACAAAAACTCACTGCAACATTCGAGCTCAACACTGCTAACCTCTATCTGAAATCACCAAATTCATCACAGTTGATCCAAAGCTAATGCACTGCACACCAACCTCGAACAGTAAAAATAGCTTAACCACCAACCACTTCTCTCTTAATACGAAACGTGGTTATACCGAATACATCAGCACTCCGCCCATCTACCCGTATAAATAGTGGTGTAATCAACGATATCTTCAGCATTAAGAGCTCACAGCATTCAACAAGGGTCGAGAGAAACCAGATTAATTCAAAACAAGATAACTCTCCGAAACTCCCAGCCTCAGAGCGCATCAGGACCAATGCTCCCAGCCCGCATGCTTCTAGCTTATTCGAGAAAGTCTCAGGTCGCTGCGAGCGAGGATCGTGGATCAGAGCCTTATACCACTTCAGACGAACGATGATGAAATAGCCGTCTGCAAGATCATCGGCGATGCCCAGCAAAGTGATGCACTCGAACCGGTCACTACTCGTTTTGACGGGCTTAACCTTAAGCCTAAACAACTGCATCTGAGGCTGATCATGTGGATAGCACAGAGCGCAAAACTCATGAAAGTGCTGTTCAGTAAAGCCTGCAATACTGTGGCGATACGCAAACATAACCAAGCACGTTAAGTTGAAAACGCCAGACTGGGATAAAGCCGAATTCTGGTCGTTCATTCCACATCCTTGCGGCAATCATGCCCGACGAATCCAAAGATAAAATCAGTATCATTTTGACTTCAGACAAGGAAAGCATCCTTTTATCACTTTATCCACATTGGTTCCGAAATATTTAGTGCCGTTGGTCGCCCCCCTCAAGGGTATGATGCTCAGAATTGAAATCACAATCCAGATCATAGTATTGCGCCGTTTTTGAGACAGTTCACGCAGCCATAACCTCGCCATTTCTTCGGCCTTGGCGACAGCAAGCCTATCAAGTTGCCGTAAGACCTCTCATCAAAGTAAGAAAAATTTGCGAATTTTTCGGTTTTTTGAGATTAGGGTTACTAACTCATTGAAATGGCAAGTTTTGGATTTCGGGTTAAATTGAGAACTACAGATCGACTAACACAGCAGCCCCATAACCCTCGATGAATTCACCCGGCATGCGCTTGGGTTTGCCGCTGGACAACTCGATACAGACAAAAGTGGTCCGGGCACGCAGCAGGGTCACGCCATCCACCGGACGCTTGAGCTGAAAGCAGCGGGTCATCTTCAGGCGCTTGTCCCAGTCGACAATCCAGGTGGCCAGTTGCAGCTCGTCATCTTCGTAGGCGCTGGCCAGGTAATCGATTTCATGCCGCACCACGGCCATGGCTCGATCCAGGCGCCGATACTCGCTCAGGTCCAGCCCGAGATGCTGGGAATGCCGCCAGGCGCAGCGCTCCAGCCAGGAAACATACACCGCGTTATTGGCGTGTCCCAGGCCATCGATATCATCGGCTGCCACATTGAGGTCGATCACAAAAGGCGTTGCCCGATCCCAGACCATAATTGCTCCTGTTGTCGTGAGAAGGACTCATGTCCACAAGGAGCTCAGTCTAAACCACCGCCGACTTGGCCGCCCGCAACACACGATCCGACAACTCGCCGGTGCCCAGCGCACGAGCCAGCACCAGGCCGCCTACCATAAGCGCCAGATCAGCCAGCACCTTGTCCGCCTCTTCAGGGCTCGATGACAGTTGCGCCATCATCAACTCCACATGCTCGGCCAATGAAGCCTGAAAGCCCTCCGGCAAGCGCGGCATGTCCCCGGCCGTGGAAGGCAGCGGACAAGCCTCATCGGTGGCATCGCGATGTTTGCGTGACAGATAGAACGCCGCCAGCAAGGCACGCCGCTCATGGCAGGGAAGCTGCTCGTCGACTTGCGCAATGGCAGACCTTCGCTGCTTCAGCAATCGGTCAAAGGCCTCAAGCATCAGCGACTCTTTGCTGTCGAAGTGAGCGTAGAAGCCGCCTACCGTAAGCCCCGCAGCGCTCATGATTTCACTGACGCTCGGTTGTTCCGGACCACGGCTGATAAGAGCCGCACTGGCAGCGTCAAGAATCCGTTCACGAGTTTGCGCTTTTTTATCAGTCATGCCGCTCTCCAGAAATTACGCAGATAATATTATTCGCATAATCCTGAATGACAAGCGCAACGCGGCTGATCTGCCAAAGGCAGAGCAATTGCGCGAGAAGGAAGGAGTTACAACGGAACGGGCAAAATTAAAAAAGGCCCAAAAAACAAAAGGGCCATTCAATAATCGAATGACCCTTGGTCTCGCAGAGCGAGAAATCGTGGCGTCCCCTAGGGGACTCGAACCCCTGTTACCGCCGTGAAAGGGCGGTGTCCTAGGCCACTAGACGAAGGGGACGCAAAACCTTCGAGCAAATTCGCTAAAAGCGAATCCTGGCAAAATTGGTGGAGCTAAGCGGGATCGAACCGCTGACCTCCTGCATGCCATGCAGGCGCTCTCCCAGCTGAGCTATAGCCCCGGATTTATCGCCTCGCGGCGGAGATCAACCTTGCGGCATCACTCTTTGAAAATGGCGTCCCCTAGGGGACTCGAACCCCTGTTACCGCCGTGAAAGGGCGGTGTCCTAGGCCACTAGACGAAGGGGACAAAACCTTCTTGCGTACATGACAGGCGCTGGTTCCTGTCATCGTACTGCTTCAAGGCAATGTAGCCGACCTTGAAACTCTTTGTTTGGTGGAGCTAAGCGGGATCGAACCGCTGACCTCTTGCATGCCATGCAAGCGCTCTCCCAGCTGAGCTATAGCCCCACATCAGTGGACGGGGCGCATGTTAAGCGCGAGTCGCTGACCTGTCAAATTTATTTTCAACATTTTTGAAAATTTTTCGTCGACATAACAAACACTTAACGCTTCGCCCCCGTAAAGCCGAGGTCGAATCGACCACTGTGCGCCCCTGCCCTGCGAGCACACAGTGATCCTTCACTGCATCAGGCTATGGCGCCCAGCAGCTTTTCCCACTCTTTGTTTTCTTTCTTGGAAACGCCACCGAGCAGATCGATAGCCTGACGCAGGCGGAAACGGGTGAGGTCCGGCCCGAGGATTTCCATTGCATCGAGCACCGAAACCGAACTGGCCTGCCCTGTGATCGCCGCAAACATCAACGGCATGGCATCACGCAGCTTCAGCTCCAGATGCTCGACCACCGCCTGGATACAGGCCGTAATCGGGTCTTTCTCCCACTGACGCAGGGATTCGAGCTTCCACAGGATCAACTGCATCAACTGGCGGACCTGATCGCCCGACAGCTTCTTGTGCTCGAACAGCTTCGCATCCGGCGTCACGCCGCCCGCAAAGAAGAAACTGGCCAATGGTGCGATCTGGCTGAAGGTTTCGACGCGACCCTGAACATGAGGCGCGATCTTCATCAGGTATTCGGGGTTCAGCGCCCAGTTCTGCACGCGGGAAGCGAACTCTTCGACCGGTAACTCGCGCAGCCACTGGCCATTGAGCCAGGACAGTTTCTCGATATCGAAGATCGGACCGCCCAGGGAGACGCGGGACAGGTCGAAGTTATCGACCATTTCCTGCAGCGAGAACTTCTCGCGCTCGTCCGGCATCGACCAGCCCATGCGGCCCAGGTAGTTGAGCATCGCCTCGGGCATGAAGCCCATGCGCTCGTAGAAAGTCACGGAAGTCGGGTTCTTGCGCTTGGACAGCTTGCTCTTGTCGGGGTTACGCAGCAGCGGCATGTAGCACAGCTGTGGCTTGTCCCAGCCGAAATACTCGTAGAGCAGGATCAGTTTAGGCGCAGACGGCAGCCATTCTTCGCCACGCAGCACGTGGGTGATGCCCATCAGATGGTCATCGACCACGTTGGCCAGGAAGTAGGTCGGCAGACCGTCGGTCTTCATCAAAACCTGCATGTCCATGCGATCCCACGGGATCTCCACTTCGCCACGCAGGATGTCCGGCACCACACAAACGCCCTCGGTCGGCACTTTCATGCGGATGACGTGCGGCTCGCCGGCGTCCAGGCGACGCTGCACTTCTTCCTTGGAAAGCAGCAAGGCGCGACCGTCATAGCGCGGCGTCTCGCCCTTGGCCATCTGCTCGGCGCGCATCTCGTCCAGCTCTTCGGCAGTGCAGAAGCACGGGAAGGCGTGGCCGAGATCCACCAGTTGCTGAGCGTACTTGCGATAGATGTCGCCCCGCTCGCTCTGACGATACGGGCCATGTGGGCCGCCCACATCCGGACCTTCGCTCCACTCAATACCCAGCCAGCGCAATGCATCGAAAATCTGCTGCTCGGACTCACGGGTCGAACGCAACTGATCGGTATCTTCGATACGCAGGATGAACTCACCACCGTGCTGCTTGGCAAAGCAGTAGTTGAAAAGCGCGATGTAGGCGGTGCCAACGTGGGGATCGCCAGTGGGTGATGGCGCAATGCGAGTGCGAACGGTGGTCATGAAAAATTCCGAAATAGATCGATCAAGCGCGGAATCTTAACAGGCCGAACCCTTCTGGCTCCACTTCGCGAATGAATTCCGAGCGACCTCTTCGCGACTGAAGTCGCTCCCACAGGATTTGTGTTCATTCTGTGGGAGAGACTTCAGTCGCGAAAAACTCACTGAATCAAACCGCCAGCAACCGCTCACGCAATTTGGCGATTTCGTCGCGCATCTGCGCCGCGGCCTCGAACTCCAGGTCGCGGGCCAACTGGTACATTTTCTCTTCCAGTTGCCGAATGCGCTTGGTGATTTCGCTGGGTGAGCGCAGTTCGTTCTCGTAGCGGGCGTTTTCCTCGGCAGCCTTGGCCATGCCTTTGCGCTTCTTGCTCCGAGAGCCCGGCACTGTCGCGCCTTCCATGATGTCCGCCACGTCCTTGATGACGCCCTTTGGCGTGATGCCATTGGCCAGGTTATGGGCGATCTGTTTCTCACGACGCCGCTCAGTCTCGCCGATGGCCCGTTCCATGGACCCAGTGATGCGATCGGCATACAGAATCGCCCGGCCATTAAGGTTACGCGCTGCCCGACCAATGGTCTGGATCAGCGAGCGCTCGGAGCGCAGGAAACCTTCCTTGTCGGCATCGAGAATCGCCACCAGCGACACTTCCGGCATGTCCAGGCCTTCGCGCAGCAGGTTGATCCCCACCAGCACATCGAAAGCCCCGAGACGCAGATCGCGGATAATCTCGACCCGCTCCACGGTATCGATGTCCGAGTGCAGATAACGGACCCGCACCCCATGGTCGCCCAGGTAGTCCGTCAAGTCCTCGGCCATGCGCTTGGTCAGGGTCGTGACCAGCACCCGCTCTTCCAGCGCCACACGCTTGTTGATTTCCGAAAGCAGATCATCGACCTGAGTCAGCGCAGGACGAATCTCCACCTGCGGGTCCACCAGCCCTGTCGGGCGCACCACCTGCTCAATGACTCGCCCGGCATGTTCGGCCTCGTAATTTCCAGGTGTGGCCGAAACGAAAATGGTCTGCGGGCTGACCGCTTCCCACTCGTCGAAACGCATGGGCCGGTTATCCAGCGCCGAGGGCAGCCGGAAGCCATATTCCACAAGGGTTTCCTTGCGCGAGCGGTCGCCTTTGTACATCGCGCCGACCTGCGGCACGCTGACGTGAGACTCGTCGATCACCAGCAAGGCGTCAGGCGGCAGATAGTCGTAAAGCGTCGGCGGCGGCGCTCCCGACGGGCGACCCGATAGGTAGCGCGAGTAGTTTTCGATACCGTTGCAGTAACCCAGTTCCAGAATCATTTCCAGATCGAAACGGGTGCGCTGCTCCAGACGCTGGGCTTCCACCAGCTTATTGTTGTTGCGCAGGTATTCCAGGCGCTCCTGAAGCTCGATCTTGATGCCTTCCATCGCTTCGAGCAGCGTCTCGCGGGGCGTCACATAGTGGCTTTTGGGGTAGAAGGTAAACCGCGGCAGTTTGCGAATCACCTCGCCGGTCAGCGGGTCGAACGCCGACAGGCTCTCCACTTCGTCATCGAACAGTTCGACGCGGATCGCTTCCAGATCGGACTCGGCCGGGTAGATATCAATGACATCGCCTCGCACCCGGAAGGTCGCACGAGCAAAATCCATGTCGTTGCGGGTGTACTGCAGGTCCGCCAGACGGCGCAGCAAGGCCCGCTGATCGAGTTTGTCGCCACGGTCGATGTGCAGGACCATCCGCAGGTAGGTTTCCGGACTGCCCAGACCATAGATGCAGGACACCGTGGTAACGATAATGGCGTCCTTGCGCTCCAGCAGGGCCTTGGTCGCGGACAGGCGCATCTGCTCGATATGGTCGTTGATGGAAGCATCCTTCTCGATGAAGGTGTCCGATGACGGCACATAGGCTTCGGGCTGGTAGTAGTCGTAATAAGAGACGAAATATTCCACCGCGTTGTTGGGGAAAAACGTCTTGAACTCGCCATACAACTGGGCCGCCAGCGTCTTGTTCGGTGCCAGCACCAGCGTCGGGCGCTGTACCTGGGCAATGACGTTGGCGATGCTGAAGGTCTTGCCCGAACCGGTCACACCCAGCAGAGTCTGGTGCGCCAGACCTGCCTCGATCCCCTCCACCATCAGGCGGATGGCCTCGGGCTGATCGCCAGCTGGCTCAAAACGGGTGACGAGCTGAAACTCGGACATGACCTACCTCTTGATTCGTTTACGCCAAGGGTTCGTCTGCGCAGGCCATACCCGCAAAAACGAAATCACCGCCAACGCCCGATCCCGCCGGGAAAGACGTGCAGTGTTTGAAGTGATGCACTGTAGATGGAGCCATATACTCGTCTTTCAAGTCATGGATTGCATCACCGATTGCCGGTCGGCCAGACGAACGTTGTCCCCGGAGCCGGAAAAACCTTGAAAAAACCTGTCACACCCTGTCGCTCCCCGGCTTGATGCTCTTTATACTGACTCCCCGTTTGTGCACCGCTCTGGCGCATTGTGTTGGAGCATGCACTGCACTCCCCTTCACTCTTCATTCAGAGCTGCCGCAAACAATGAGCCTGTTCTCCGCTGTCGAAATGGCGCCCCGCGATCCGATCCTGGGTATCAACGAAGCATTCAACGCCGACACCCGCACCAACAAGGTCAACCTTGGGGTGGGCGTCTACTGTGACGAAGACGGGCGCATTCCATTGCTGCGCGCAGTGGCCGAAGCCGAGAAGATTCGTGTGGCGCAACACGCACCTCGTGGCTACCTGCCAATCGATGGCATCTCGGCCTACGACCTGGCCGTGCAGAAACTGCTGCTGGGTGCCGACTCGCCGCTGATCGCCTCGGGCCGCGTGCTGACCACCCAGTCCGTCGGTGGTACTGGCGCTCTGAAAATCGGCGCAGACTTCCTCAAGCGCCTGCTGCCAGATGCCGTGGTCGCCATCAGCGACCCAAGCTGGGAAAACCACCGTGCCCTGTTTGAAGCGGCGGGTTTCCCGGTTCAGGACTATCGCTACTACGATGCCCCGACCCACGACGTGAACCGTGCTGGCATGCTGGAAGACCTGCAGAACCTGCCGAACGGCTCCATCGTTGTTCTGCACGCCTGCTGCCACAACCCGACCGGCGTCGACCTGACGCTGGAAGACTGGAAAAAGGTTCTGGAAGTCGTCAAGACCAAGGGGCACGTGCCGTTCCTGGACATGGCTTACCAGGGCTTCGGTCAAGGCATCGACGAAGACGCACTGGCAGTACGCCTGTTCGCAGACTCGGGCCTGACCTTCTTTGCTTCCAGCTCGTTCTCCAAGTCCCTGTCTCTGTATGGCGAGCGTGTCGGCGCACTGTCGATCATCACCGAGTCCAGAGAAGAAACCGCCCGCGTCCTGTCCCAGGTCAAGCGCGTGATCCGCACCAACTACTCCAACCCCCCTACCCACGGTGCAATCATCTCTGCCGCGGTCCTCAACGACCCGGCACTGCGCGCCATGTGGGAAGAAGAACTGGGCGAAATGCGCGTTCGCATCCACGGCATGCGCAAAGCCATGGTAGAACGTCTGGCCACTAACCCGGCCGGTCAGGACTTCAGCTTTGTCGGCCGTCAGTGCGGCATGTTCTCCTACTCGGGCCTGACCGCCGAACAGGCCCAGCGCCTGCGCAGCGAGTTCGGTATCTACGCGCTGGATACCGGCCGTATCTGCGTGGCGGCACTGAACCAGAAGAACATCGACGCGGTCTGTGACGCGATCAAACAAGTGCTGTAAATCTTCGCTGCAACCTGAAGGGAAGCCGGGCGAAAGTCCGGCTTCCCTTTTTTGTGCCTGCAAAAACACCTCAAGTTATTCAAGGGAGTGCCGCTAAGCTGTCCGTGGTTTTCCGGATGAAAACCCACATGGACATGCAGACGGTATCGCCTGCATCAGGATGTATTCAGGACAACACGGAGATTACATGAAGTTCAAATCTTTCAAACTCCCCTTCACCGCCGCAGCTCTGGCACTTTCACTGAGCCCTCTGGCATCGATGGCCGCCGTCATTGAAGTCACCATGCAGAACAACACGCCAAAGACCTTGACGCTTGTTTCTTCGACCAGCGGCTTTCCTTCCCGGCTGGCACCTTTTCAAACCGTCACCTTCATCGCGCCATCAGGCTTCAGCAGCAGCGATGTACAGGCTGATTATGCCAGCGGCCAGTCCACCGGCGGATGCCGATTCCAGGCAGGCCACAAGGAATATTCCACCGGCCCGCAATACACCAGCAGCGCCAAGGGTTATGGACAACTCTCGGATGGTGCCTGCTATGAATACGTTTCCAAGAAATGGTCGGCACCTTACAACTACAAAATCCATTTCATGATGTCGCAGTAAGTATCGGCCCACGTCGATAAGCACAACAAGGGGAAGCAGACGCAAGTCTGGCTTCCCTTTTTCATGATGTTATTTCCTGCCATGCACCACCGACTCCGTTAAGCAGGAGTCTACACAGCCCGCACAAACACTTTGATTTGGAGTAATGATGTTTTTTGGAAAAAACAGAAAAGCACTTCTTGAATTTTTGAGAAACCTGACACCTCAGGTTTTGTTCCTGACATTGGCATTCATATTTTCCTCAAAGCTGGACCTGAGCAAATTTGATCTCAGCTTTGAAGGTTTTAAAAGGACGATGCCGTTCTTGTCCTGCGCCCTTGTATTTGCTGGGGCTTTTCTAGCAAATATGACCCAGTTCATCGAAGCAGCCCTGACAACCCCCGATGAACTCAAACCCATCACCGATGAAATAACGCTTCAAGAAATCAAGTTCTGGCCGCGAATCTGGAAGCTAACCGCTGCCGCATGGAAGCACAACAAACTCGGCTTCCTGGAAGTGGTCCTCGTATTAATTATTACGTATATCGCATTTTTTGCTGTAACTTTTGTAGCAATACAAGGTGCGGTAAACAGCTCATTCCTTTAGGGAGGCAGGCGTTTATAGACTCCACTGCTTGCCCTTGATGATCACTCTATGCTCAGCAACACAGGCTGTCCTGCATCGCAAAGATATCAGTCATCAAGGACGGCAGAGAGCTCCAGCCACCAAAGCAACTCTCTAAAGTGTACCGCGCTAAATTCCCGCCCGCGTTCCTCGTTTAATGGACAGTTCCCGTGGCCGTCGCCTGCCGACGGGCTGAATTCTCCAAGCAGGAACCCTGCATGAAACGCTCTCGACACCCTGGACGCGCCGTCCTTCTGGCGCTGTGCATGTTTCCGGTCATCGCTGTGTGCGCCTGGCAAATCATGCCTTCGGGCAACAGCGATGCGGCCACCGCCCTCGTCACTCGCAGCGATATTCAAAGCAGCGTGACGGCGCTGGGCACTCTGCAACCGCGCAGTTATGTGGATGTGGGTTCTCAGGCCACCGGCCAGATCATGAAGATCCACGCGCAGGTCGGGGATCAGGTCAAGGAAGGCCAGTTGCTGGTGGAGATCGATCCGTCCACGCAAAAAGCCCGTCTCGATGTCGCCCGCTACGCCATTGAAAACCTCAAGGCCCAGCTTCAGGAGCAGCGTGCCTTGCACGAACTGGCCCAGCAGAAACAGCAGCGCCAGCGAAGCCTGGCCGCCGGAGGTGCCACACGTGCCGAAGATGTGCAGGCGGCCGAATCGGAGTTTCGCGCCACCCAGGCACGGGTCGACATGTTCAAGGCGCAGATTCTCCAGGCCCAGGCCAGCCTGCGCAGTGACGAAGCCGCGCTGGGCTACACCCGCATTTACGCGCCGATGTCTGGCACCGTGGTCGCGCTGGATGCGCGGGAAGGCCAGACCCTCAATGCCCAGCAGCAGACGCCGCTGATCCTGCGCATCGCCCGACTCTCGCCCATGACCGTCTGGGCCGAGGTGTCCGAAGCCGATATCGGCCATGTCAAACCCGGCATGAACGCCTATTTCACCACCCTGAGCGGCGGCACCCGGCGCTGGAGCAGCACGGTCCGGCAGATTCTCCCGGTGCCGCCCAAGCCGCTGGAACAGGCCAATCAGGGCGGCGGCAGCCCGAGCAGTTCGGGCAAGAACGGCAGCGGTCGCGTGGTGCTCTATACCGTACTGCTGGATGTCGACAACGCCGATCAGGCATTGATGGCGGAAATGACCGCGCAGATATTCTTTGTCGCCAACAGTGCTCAAAACACCCTGACCGCGCCTCTCGCTGCCCTGAAAAGCGGGCCGCAGGCCGACCTGCAAACGGCCCGCGTGCTCACCGCCAGCGGCGACATACAGAACCGCGAGGTGCGCACCGGCATCAGCGACCGTTTGCGGGTGCAGATTCTCGAAGGGCTGAATGAAGGTGACCGGCTGTTGATCGGCCCGTCCATCGGCAGTGGAGGCTGAATGCAAATGCCGCTGATCGACCTGCGGGATATCCGCAAATCCTACGGGGGTGGCGATAACCCGCTGGTTAACGTGCTGCGAGGGATCGACCTGTCGATCCATGCCGGAGAGTTCGTGGCCATTGTCGGTGCCTCCGGCTCGGGCAAATCGACCCTGATGAATATTCTCGGTTGCCTCGACCGCCCAAGCGCCGGGCAATACCTGTTCGCCGGGGAAGATGTGGCCGGGCTGGACAGCGACGAACTGGCCTGGCTGCGACGCGAAGCCTTTGGCTTCGTGTTTCAGGGCTATCACTTGATCCCGTCCGGCTCGGCGCAGGAAAACGTCGAGATGCCGGCGATCTACGCCGGAACGCCCGCAGCAGAGCGTCATGCCCGCGCCGCCGCCCTGCTCGACCGGCTGGGGCTGGCTTCACGCACCGGCAACCGCCCGCACCAGCTATCCGGCGGCCAGCAGCAACGGGTTTCCATTGCTCGCGCCTTGATGAACGGCGGGCATATCATCCTCGCCGACGAACCTACCGGCGCACTGGACAGCCACAGCGGTGCGGAGGTCATGACCCTGCTGGACGAACTGGCCAGCCAGGGGCATGTGGTGATTCTGATCACTCACGACCGGGAAGTCGCCGCCCGCGCCAGACGCGTCATCGAAGTCAGTGACGGCCTGATTGTCAGCGACACGGCCTCAGGCAATCCGCAAGCCTCGACCAACCCGGCGGCCTTGCAGGCCGTTGACCTGCGCCAGCGTCTGAGTGAAGGCAGTACCCGCAATGGTGCCTGGAAAGGCGAACTGCTCGATGCCATTCAGGCCGCGTGGCGGGTGATGTGGATCAACCGGTTCCGCACCGCACTGACCTTGCTGGGCATCGTGATCGGCGTCGCGTCGGTGGTGGTCATGCTGGCCGTGGGCGAAGGCAGCAAGCGTCAGGTCATGGCGCAGATGTCGTCCTTTGGTTCCAACATCATTTACCTCAACGGCAAATCCCCCAGCCCACGCACTCCCAAAGGCATCATCACCCTGGAAGAAGTCGCCGCACTGGGCGAGTTGCCCGAAGTGAAAATGATCATGCCGGTCAATGGCGGGCAGGCAGGCGTGCGCTTCGGCAACCTCGATCACTCCAGCTATGTGGGCGGCAACGACACGCACTTTCCGGCCATCTTCAACTGGCCGGTCGTCGAAGGCAGTTACTTTACCGAAGCCGACGAAAGAAACGCCGCAGCGGTGGCAGTGATCGGCCATAAAGTCCGGCAAAAGCTGTTCAAGGACCTGGCCAGCCCCATCGGCCAGTACATCCTCATCGAAAATGTGCCCTTCCAGGTGGTGGGCGTTTTGCAGGAAAAAGGTGCCAGCTCCGGCGACCTGGACAGCGACAACCGCATTGCCATTCCCTACTCCTCGGCCAGCATCCGCCTGTTCGGCACCCAGAACCCGGAATACATTGCCATCGCCACCAGGGATGCCGGCAAGGTCAAGGAAGCCGAGCGCTCGATCCATGACCTGATGCAGCGCCTGCACAACGGCAAGAACGATTACGAACTGACCAACAACGCCGCAATGATCCAGGCCGAAGCCCGGACCCAGAACACCCTGTCGCTGATGCTCGGCTCCATTGCCGCCATCTCGCTGCTGGTGGGCGGTATCGGCGTGATGAACATCATGTTGATGACCGTGCGTGAACGCACCCGGGAAATCGGTATCCGCATGGCCACCGGCGCACGCCAGGGCGACATTCTGCGCCAGTTCCTCACCGAAGCCGTGATGCTCTCGGTGGTCGGCGGGCTGGCCGGGATCGTGCTGGCCCTTGGCATGGGCGGCGTGCTGCTGCTCGGCAAGATCGCCGTGGCGTTTTCGCTGTTTGCCGTTGTCGGGGCCTTTGCCTGTGCACTGGTCACCGGCGTGGTCTTCGGTTTTATGCCTGCCCGCAAAGCTGCCCGGCTTGATCCGGTTGCGGCCCTCACCAGCGAATGATCTATCGATGAAGCCAACCCTGACCCTGCTGACCTGCTGCCTGCTGCTGGCGGCCTGCAACACTTCTGCGCCCACCATCGATAGCGGCATCCAGCCGCCGCCGAGTTGGGCCTTCGCCCAAAGCGCCGCCTTGCAACGCACCGATGCTCAATGGTGGCAGCAATTTGGCAGCCCGGACCTGAACCGCCTGATCGGACAGGCACGGGTCAACAGCCATGAAGTCGCTGCCGCCATGGCCCGTGTGCGACAGGCTCAGGCCACGGCAACCATTGCCGGAGCCCCCACACGCCCCGAAATCACCTACGACATCCGTGGCGAGCGCAACAAGTTCCTGCGCAGCAGCGACCGCAAGGCCAGCCCTTCGGATGACAACAATACCGACGCCTTTACCACCAGCCTGACCGCCAGTTACGAAGTGGATTTCTGGGGTGGCGTATCGGCTGCTCGGGACAGTGCGCTACAGAGTTTGAAAGCCAGCGAGTTCGACAGGGCCACAGTGGAACTGACCCTGCTCAGCAGCGTGGCCGACCGTTACGCGCAAACCCTGTCGGCCAAGGAACAAAGCCATATCGCCGAACTGAACCTGGCCAATGCCCAAAACGTGCTGCGCCTGGTACAGACCCGCTATGACTCAGGCTCTGCAACGGCGCTGGAACTGGCTCAGCAGAAGAATCTGGTCGCCACTCAGCAACGCGAACTGCCACGTATTCAGCACTTGGCCAATGAGCAACGGATCACCCTGGCCGCCCTGCTCGGCCAACCTGTTCAGCGCCTGGAACTGGGCAATCAGGATTTCGAAACCTTGAGCTGGCCGCAGATTGGTACAGGATTGCCCAGCGAGCTGCTGACCCGTCGCCCCGACATCGCCAAGGCCGAAGCCGAACTGGCCGCTGCTCAGGCGGATGTCACCGTAGCCCGCGCCGCACTGCTGCCCAAACTGACCTTGAGCGCCACACTGGGCACGGAAGTGGTTCGGGCCGAAGACTGGTTGCGCGCGCCTTTCAGCAGCCTGGCTGCAGGCCTGACCGGGCCGATCTTCAATAACGGACGCCTGAGCGCAGAACGCGACAAGGCCACGGCTCGTCAGGAAGAGCTACTGGAAACCTATCGCGGCGCGATCATCAACAGCTTCGCCGACGTGGAAAAAGCCCTGAACAGCATCACCGGCCTGGACCAGCAAAGGTACTGGCACGACGAAGAACTCAAGGAAGCCCAGACTGCATTTCGCATCGCCCAGAGCCGTTACGAAGCTGGAGCCGAAGATTTGCTGACCGTACTGGAAACCCAGCGCACGCTGTATCTGGCACAGGATGTGAGCGTGCAACTTCGGTTGTCGAGGGTGCAGGCAAGTATTGCCCTGTACAAAGCCCTGGGCGGCGGCTGGACACAACCCCTGTAGGAGCGAATTCATTCGCGAAGATCCGGTGAATTCAAAGAAAATCCATCGGATTCAATGCCGTCTCGCGAATGAATTCGCTCCTACAGATTCAGGGATTAAAACCCGCCAAACCACTTCTCCGGCAGCAGGTTTCTCGCATACCACGGCCGACGCGGCACACGGCGCAGGAGGTTGCCGAGTTTGTCATCCGCCGCAAAGGTGATGCGCAGCGCCAGCTTCATGACTTCCGGGTCCATTTCCATGGTCGTTCCGGCATTCAGGCCCGGCGTGGTGCTGCAACCATGGGTCTGCGGGCCGAGCCAGGGATCGCTGACTTCAACCCAACGCCCCGGCGCGAACCAGGGCACGCCATTGACTTCAAGACGGCTTACTTCTCCCGGATGAAAACGCTCATGGGCGCGGAACCAGTCGTCGATCCGGTCATCGATCCAGCCATGGAACATCCAGAACACCGGATGCACATGGGACGAAAACGGATCAGCGAGAAAATCGTTTTCCGGCTCGAACCAGCGGGCCGCGAAGTCCGCGGAATCACGGGCCATGGGCACCGGTTCGCCATTTGAAGGGTCGCGTGCCACCGATGCCCAGCGCATATGCAGCCAGTCATGCAGTTCCAGTTCAACCTGGGAACCGAACTGGCCAAGGGTCAGTTTCGACAGGAAGCGCGGGTCCCGGTATTGGGATTCCCACGCCTGGAAATGTGTGCTGAATGTCTCGTCGCTTTTGATATCGCTGACCAACTGGCTGTATTCCGCATCGCCATTGGCCTGCCAGGACGGTGGCAACGCGCAGCCATCGTGGTTATCGAAGTATCGGGCAAAGCCCTGACGATCCCGCTCCAGCTCCGGCTGCGGCAAGGGGAAGCGCGGCCAGGAAGGCAGTTCCTGAAACTGGCGGGCCTGAATCAGCATGTGCCGATGCATGTAGAAAAAGTCGATGCCCGAACCGTTACGGTCCTTGTGTTCACCACGGGCATCGCGCTCCTTGTCTCGCGGGCCGGGCTGCCAGCCGATACCGCGCAGGGCATTGCGCTTGTCTTCGGGCAGGCGATGCCACTTGTCGCGGCTGGCATGCCAGAGCTGGTGAAACAGGCGATGCTCCTTGGAAACCAGCCAGGCCAGAAACGGCGGCGTCAGCGCGACACGATCACGGGCTTCGGGAAACACATGCTTGGTGGCGATAAAACGGTTTTCCAGTTCAGGCAGCGCCAGCGGACGATCCAGACGCTCGATGCGTCCACTCAAGGTGCCGCTGCCTGCATTGCCGAAGCTGCCCCAGACCTCATCCAGAATCATACTGAATTCATAGTCCGGCGCATCGCTTTGCGGGCTGTCATCGGCATGGCCGTCAATGACACGGAAATACAGTTTCGAGGCGTCGGCAGAACGCAGGTCGCCGATGACCCGAAAACGTGGCTCGGCCTCACCCCGCAGACGCTCGGCAGTGTCGATATAACCCCGCAGGCCACGGCCACGCGGGGCAATGTCGAGGAACATTTCCAGACCCTGAAGTGGCGCACCGGTCAACCCGGCATCACGCCCCTCGAAACGTATAGCCCAAACCCCGCGCAGCTTGTCGGCCAACCGTTGGGTGGCGGTATCGGCCGGCGCGGCTGTCGCTTCCCCCGGTGTAACGGGTTCTTCGACGCGCGTGAGTTCGCGATGTGCGTAATAAGCAGCCGGTACCGCAGCACCGGTGAGCGCCAGGCCCGCTATAAACCCTCGTCGAGAAATCGTCATACCTTACCTGTTAACGCCCCGAAACGGCCTTTATCCAAGCTAGGACGTAACATCGCCCAAGAAATTTAGGGCCAAGACCGCGAACTGCATCCACGCTAAATTTTTCTGCCATCCGCTCGTTCTCCCCAGATAGCAAAGGCCCTTGTGCCTGCTTCTGAACGGCGAACCTGAAAGAGATGGCAATGACAAAACCGCGTTGGAAAAAGGCTCTTTTCATTGGCCTGCCCCTGGCTCTGGCAATCAGTGCCGGCGCAGGCTGGCTGGCCTGGAATTACTGGTCGCCATCGGGTTACCCGGTCAAGGTGATGAAACAGGCTGAAGAGCTGCAGGAGCGAATCATTTCCTTCGACAGCCACATCACTGTGCCCTTGAAGTTCGGCAGCGAGCGCAACGAAGCGGACAAGGACGGTTCCGGGCAATTCGATCTGGTGAAGACCGCACGCGGGCGCTTGTCGGGTGCGGCACTGACGGTGTTTGGCTGGCCGGAAATCTGGAACGGCCCCAATGCGCCCCATCGCCCGACGCCAGGCTTCGTGGATGAAGCGCGCCATCAGCAAGAGGTCCGCTACAAGATCATCACCGGCATGGTCCGCGATTTCCCGAATCAGGTCGGCATCGCCTACACCCCGGATGACATGCGCCGCCTGCACGGCGAAGGCAAGTTTGCGATTTTCATCAGCATGCTCAACGCCTATCCGCTGGGCAACGACATCAATCTGCTGGACCAGTGGACGGCGCGCGGCATGCGCATGTTCGGCTTCAGCTATGTGGGCAACAACAGTTGGGCGGACTCTTCACGCCCGCTGCCGTTCTTCAATGATTCCCAAGACCCGCTGGGCGGGCTGTCCGAGATCGGCAAGCAGGCTGTGCATCGCCTGAACGATCTGGGCGTGATCATCGACGTATCGCAGATGTCGACCAAGGGCCTGGAGCAGGTCAGCCAGTTGAGCCGCACACCCATGGTTGCCTCGCACTCCGCACCACGGGCGCTGGTGGACATCCCGCGCAACCTGAGCGACGAAGAACTGCAGATCATCAAGCAGAGCGGCGGCGTGGTACAGGTCGTGGCATTCCCGGCCTACCTGAAACCCCTGACCCAGAAGACCCAGGACAAGCTCAACAAGCTGCGCAAGGACTTCGACCTGCCACCGCTGCCGAACCTGGCCATGGCCCTGATGCCCGGCGACGCGATCATTACCGTCTGGCCGGAGCAACGTTTCGGCGCTTACGCCAGCAAGCTGTACGCCATTCTCGAAGAAGAGCCAAAGGCCACCGTCAAGGATTTCGTCAACGCCATCGACTACACGGTGAAGAAGATCGGCATCGATCATGTGGGCATCAGCTCCGACTTCAACGATGGCGGCGGCGTGGATGGCTTCAAGGATGTCAGCGAAATCCGCAACGTGACCGCCGAGCTGATCGAGCGCGGCTATGCCGAAGCCGACATTGCCAAACTCTGGGGCGGCAACTTCCTGCGGGTCTGGGAGCAGGTACAGAAATCGGCAAAACCGGTGGCCAGCCAATGAACCTATTCCGCTTGCACACCGACATTCCAGGTATGGCCGCTCATGACTGACCGCAGAACCTTCCTCAAACAGGCCGGCCTGCTCGCCGCCGCCTTGCCCATGGGCGCGAATCTGCTGCCTTCGGCCATGGCCTCCAGCACCGCCCCGACCTCAAAGGACAAGTGGACCACCTTGCGCGGGCTGTTCGATCAGGACCCGGATTACATCCACTTCGCCAACTTCCTGATCACTTCGCACCCCAAGCCCGTGCGCGAAGCCATCGAGTTTCACCGCGCCAATATCGACCGCAACCCCGGTCTGGCCATGGACTGGGACCTGAAGGAAATCGCCCACCGCGAAGACGCGGTGCGCGAGTGGGCAGGCAAGTATTTCAATGCCAGGCCCGGCCAGATCGCCCTGACCGGCAGCACGACGGAAGGCCTGGCGATTATCTATGGCGGCATTCATGTACGGCAGGATCAGGAAATTCTCACCACCGAGCATGAACACTTCTGCACCCGCAATATCCTGAACTCGCGCCACAAGAGAGAAGGCACCCAGGTTCGCAAGATCCGCCTGTTCAAGGATCCCACCACGGTTTCGAGCGACGAAATCATCGGCAATATCGCCCAGGCCATTCGCCCCGAAACCCGCGTACTGGGCATGACCTGGGTGCAATCGGGCAGCGGCGTCAAACTGCCGGTCGGCGAAATAGGCGCGCTGGTTCAGGAGCAGAACCGTAATCGCGACGACAAGGACCGCATTCTGTACGTGATCGATGGCGTGCACGGTTTCGGGGTCGAAGATGTGGACTTCCCGAGCATGAATTGCGACTTCTTTGTCGCCGGGACCCACAAGTGGATGTTCGGTCCACGGGGCACCGGCATCATCTGCGCGCGCTCGGAGCAGTTGAAGGATGTCACCCCGCTGATCCCGAGTTTTTCGGAAGCCATCAACTTCGGCACCATCATGACACCCGGCGGCTATCACTCCTTTGAGTACCGCTGGGCAGCGGACAAAGCCTTCGAACTGCACCTGCAACTGGGCAAGGCCGATGTCCAGGCACGCATTCATCAGCTCAACACCTACATCAAGCAGCGCCTGAAAGAACAGCCGGGCATCGAACTGGTCACGCCCATGGCGCCCGAGCTGTCGTCGGGGTTCAGCTTCTTCAGGGTCAAGGACCGCAACTGCGACGACGTGGCGGCCTGGCTGATGAAAAACCATGTCGTAGTCGATGCCGTGGATCGCGATATCGGACCGGTCGTGCGCACCGCTCCGGGCCTGCTCAATAACGAGGCCGAGATAGACCGCTTCCTGGCCGTCCTCAGCCAACGCCCATGACGCTTGTCACCCGCTTTCAGATTTCTGCCTTGAGGCCCGCTATGAACAAGATGTTGTCCAACCTGTCCCTGACCGCCCTGCTGGGCGCGCTATTACCCGCAGCCGCCATGGCCGCCACGCCAGAACCGGGCAAGGTGTTCAAGGACTGCAAGGATTGTCCGGAAATGGTCGTGTTGCCTGCCGGCACCTTCACCATGGGCGCGCCGGAATCCGAACTCGGCCGCCAGCCCGACGAAGGCCCGTTGCATGAAGTGACCTTCGCCAAGCCGTTCGCCATCAGCCAGTTTCAAGTGCTGAGCGGCGAGTGGAAGACCTATATCAAAAGCACCGGCTACAAGATGCCCGATGGCGATACTCGTCCGGGTCGCGAGTGCAAGGCCGGCCAGCCGCGCTATCCACTGACCGACCGCCAGCCTGCGGTGTGCATGGACTGGAACGAAGCCAAGGCCTACGCCGCCTGGCTGTCGAAGAAGACCGGCAAAACCTACCGGCTGGTCAGCGAGGCCGAGCGCGAGTATGCAGCCCGTGGCGGCAGCACCGGACCGTTCCCCTTCCCCATGGATGAAGGCAAGCAATACAGCATCGCCAAGCATGCCAACACCTATGGCCCGGAAGACGGCTTCAGCGTCACGGCCCCGGCAGGCAGTTACAGCCCCAATGACTTCGGCATCTATGACGCCCACGGCAATGTCTACGAGTGGACCGCCGATTGCGAAACCAGCAACTACAACGGCGCCCCCACCGATGGCAGTGCCTGGCTGGCCGGTGATTGCAGCTGGAAGATGATTCGCGGCAACGACTGGACCGAAGCGCCGATTTTCTCCCGCTCCGGCAACCGCAACAGCCGCAAGCCCGATGTGCGCGGCGACTGGCTGGGCTTCCGGGTCGTTCGCGAACTCTGACGCTTTCTTCAGGCCGATCAACGGATAATCACGAGACAACAGCATGACACCCAAATCAGAAAGCCTCGCCCGGGAAACCCTGAGGATCCTCAAGCCATTCTGGTGGCTGGTGGCTCTCTCCACTGTGCTGGGGGTTGTCAGCGGCCTGAGCGTGACCGCCCTGCTGGCCACCATCAACAACGCGATGAACATGGCAGGCGGACCTGACACCCACACTGCCCTGCTGTTCGCCGGCCTGTGCGTGCTGACCCTGGCCTGCTCCACCGTCTCGAACCTGTCGACCAACTATGTCGGCCAGCGCGTGGTCGCCAACCTGCGGCGCGAGCTGGCCGCCAAGGTGCTGGTCGCGCCCATCGAGCAACTGGAGCGCTACCGCTCCCATCGCCTGATTCCAGTGTTGCTCAATGACGTGAACACCCTCAGCACTTTCGCCCTGTCGATTGCGCCGATGGTGATTTCCTTCACCGTCACCCTGGGCTGCCTGACTTACCTGGCCCTGCTGTCGTGGCAGATCCTGGCGCTGACAGTACTGACCGTGGTGCTGGGCACTGGCGCGCAGTATCTGGCTCATCATTTCGGCACCCGCAGCATCGTCGCGGCCCGTAACGGCGAAGACGAGCTGCAAAAGCACTATCAGGCCCTGTCGGCCGGTGCCAAGGAACTGCGCATCCAGCGCAAGCGTCGTCAGCACATGCTCGACGAGCAGATCCATGGCGCGACCGAGCGCATCTGCCGATCCAGCGTGCGCGCCGCCAACATTTTCGTCAGCGCAGAAACCTTCGGTTCGATGCTGTTCTTCGCGGTTATCGGCATTGCCATTGCCTTTCAGGCGCTGTGGCCGAGCACCGAAAAAACCGTGCTGGGCGGTTTCGTGCTGGTCATGCTGTACATGAAAGGCCCGCTGGAACGCCTGATCACCGCCCTGCCCGGCATCAGCCGCGCCCAGATCGCCATGCGCCGTATCGCCGAGCTGTCGTGGAAGTTCTCCAGCCCCGAGCCGCACCTGCTGGTCAGCGACCGCCCCAATACCCTGGCGAACATGCAGACCCTGGAACTCCATCAATTGCGCTATGACTACCCGCCAGTGGAAGGCAGCGAGTCCTTCCACCTCGGCCCGGTCAACCTGAGCATCAAACAGGGCGATATCGTGTTTATCGTCGGCGAGAACGGCTGCGGCAAGACCACGCTGATCAAGCTGTTGCTAGGCCTATACAAGCCACAGCAAGGCGAAATCCGCCTCAACGGCAAAGCCGTCATGCCAGAGGAACTGGACGATTATCGCCAGTTGTTTACCACCATCTTCGCCGACTACCACCTGTTCGACGAACCGATGCAGGGCGAAGCGAAACTGCCTGCCGATGCGGGCAAATACCTGGAGCGTCTGGATATCGCTCACAAGGTCAGCATTCGCGATGGCGCGTTCACCACCACTGACCTGTCGACCGGCCAACGCAAGCGTCTGGCCCTGATCAATGCCTGGCTGGATGAGCGTCAGGTGCTGGTGTTCGACGAATGGGCCGCCGATCAGGACCCGGCTTTCCGCCGCGTGTTCTATACCGAGTTGCTGCCCGAGCTCAAACAGCAAGGCAAGACCATCATCGTCATCTCCCACGACGACCGGTATTTCCCCATTGCCGACCAACTGGTGCGCATGCAGGCCGGCAAGATCGAAGTGGAACAGGTGCAAGCCGAACAGGTATCCGCCTGAATCCAGCCCGTTATCCATGACATGGCCCCGCCCGGATCAAACCGCGAGCGGGGCTTTTTTTGCCTCTGGATTATCTGCCCCTTTGCCACAGATAGCCTTGCGCCATCTTTTTCAGGGCAAATGTGAAAAATTCATTAAATAACTGAGAGGCATTTTCGTTCTCTTTAACAGCACACCTGCGCGGGCATCTGTCGTCAGCCCGGCTCCCTATAAAAAGTTGCACAGCGTCTGCTCCGATTCTGCACAAGCAGCCCACGGACAGGACTGAACAACGCTCTTTGATCTCCCTGCCAATACCAACTAGAAAGAGCCACTCCATGTACACACCATCACGACTCACACCACTGAGCAAGGCCTTGCTGATCAGCCGCATGTTCCGCCCAAGACCTGCCATGGCAGCAATTGGTCTGGCACTGAGCATGCCCATGGCCGCTCAGGTACAGGCCCAGGAAATCGAGTTCAATATCCCGGCCCAACCGCTGAGCAGTGCCCTGAGTCAACTGGAACGCCAGGGTGGTGTGCGCGCGGTTTATAGCCCGGCGGACGTGCAAGGTAAAACCAGCGGCGCAGTACAAGGCAAGTTCACTCCGGCACAGGCAGCGGGGAAACTGCTGGCCGGAGCGGGCCTGACCTACAGCCTGCAAGGCAATGCTCTGACCCTGAGTGCGCAGGATTCATCGGCGGCCATCAATCTGGCACCGACCGCGATTGACTCCCAATATCTGGGCACCGCCACTGACGGCACAGGCTCCTACACCACCGGTGCAACCACTATCGGCAAAGGCGCGGCTCAATCGCTGCGTGAAACGCCACAGTCGGTGACGGTCATGACTCGTCAGGTCATGGACGACAACAACCTCACCAGCCTGAGCGAAGTGCTGGAAGACACTCCCGGCATCAGCTTCCAGTACCGCAACTTCGGTGGCCACGTGTATACCTCCCGTGGTTTCTCGCTGCTGGCGGAAAGCTTCCTGGTCGATGGTATTGGTGGTCAGGGTTATCAAATTACTGGCTGGATGCAGCCAGACATGGCGATCTATGACCGCGTTGAAGTCCTGCGCGGCGCTTCCGGCCTGCTGGTCGGTGCGGGTCAGCCCGGTGGTGCCGTGAACCTGGTGCGCAAGCGCCCGACTGCCGAGAACAAGTTCTCGATCACCACCCGTGCAGGTTCCTGGGACCAGTATCGTGTCGATCTGGATGGCAGCGGCAAACTCAATGACTCGGGCACGGTCCGTGGCCGTATGGTGGCCGCCTATGAAGACAATGGTTCGTACCAGGATAACCGAAACAGCCGCACGCCGCTGCTGTACGGCATCCTCGAAGCCGATGTGACCGACGACACCACACTGACCATGAGCCTGCGTCGTCAGGAGAAGGTCATCAACGGTTACTCGATCTACGGCCTGCCGCGCTACAGCAACGGGCAGTCGCTGGATCTTTCCCGCTCGACGAACCTGGCCCAGAAGTGGAACCGCCTCGAAACAGACATGAGCGAAGCCTTCTTTGAAGTCGAGCATCGCTTCAATGAAAACTGGCTCAACAAGACCTCCCTGACCTACTCCGAAGGTGGGTTCGATCAGGCCATCGCCTTTGCTCGTGGTGCCGTTAACCCGACAACGCTGGCTGGCTCGAGCTTCCGCAGTACCTTGTTCCGCCACGATGAAGTCAACAGTCTGGGCCTGAACAGCCAGCTGGAAGGCAAGTTCGACGCCTTCGGCCTGTCCCATGAGGTCACGTTTGGTGCCGACTGGTCGAGACAGAGAGCCGACAACAAAAACGTCACAGTAGCGACTGCTTCCCCCATCAATATCTTTGATGTCAACCACAGCTCAATTGCCAAACCGGTAAATCCAGGCTGGACGAGCAATTACGTCTCGACAGAAGAGCGAGCAGGCCTTTACGCCAATACCCGCATTCACCTGACCGAGCCTTTGAGCCTGGTACTGGGCGGGCGTCTCAGTTGGTACGAATATAACTACAATTCCAAATACGACCCGACCCTTTCCTATGAATCCAAACAGACTCAGGAATTTACCCCGTTCGCCGGCCTGATCTACGACATCAACGACAGTTGGTCGTGGTACGCCAGCTATGCGGATATCTTCACCCCGCAAGCCGCTTACAGGAAGGTCGGTGGCGCTCCACTGGATCCGGCCATTGGCTCCAACTACGAAACGGGTATCAAGGGCGAATTGTTCGACAAGCGCCTGAATCTGTCGATGGCCCTGTTCTATATCAAGCAGAAAGACGTAGCCTACGTCGACCTGGAGACAGAAGAACTCTGCCCGGGCAGCTCTGACGGATCCTGCTACGTCCAGGGCGGCATCAAGCGCAGTAAAGGTGTTGATATCGAAGCCAGCGGCGAAGTACTGCCGGGCCTGCAGGTCTTTGGCGGTTATACCTTCAATCAATTGGCAAACAGTTCGGATATGGAAGTCGCCTACGAAACACCGAAACACATGCTGCGCCTGAACACCAGCTACAACCTGCCAGGAGCCTGGAATCGTCTGACCCTGGGCGCTGGCGTATCGGCGGACTCCGGTTACACCGTACCGTCCAACGATCAACTGGGCGTTTCAGGCCGCGCCATCTGGGATGCACGCGCCGCCTGGAAACTCGACGAGCACTGGACCGTCGCCCTGAACGCCGACAACCTGTTCGATCGCAAGTACTACACCACAGCCGTGGCAGTGGATCGTTCCAACCTGTACGGCGAACCACGCAGCTATGTCCTGATCCTGCGCGGCGACTTCTGATAACGCGCAATCTCTGCGGATAAACCGATCCGTAGCACACCAAAAAAAGACCAGAGGGTAGCCTCTGGTCTTTTTTATTGAGGAATTCACTAAATTAATTCCTGCCCCATTCGTATGAATCCCTTATGAACCACGTTGAAAAATCGCCCAGTAAAGGATGACCAGAGGCAGTGCCCCCATACGACGGTATGGTTTACCCTGCGTCATTGATCGAAGAGCCATCACCATGCAATCACGCACCCGCCCTCCACTGCCTGTCCGCCTGCTGTTCCAGCCAAGGCCTGCGATAAGAGTGATGGGGCTTGCGCTGCTGATGACGTTCAAGGTCGAGGCGCTGGCGCAGGAGATCGAATTCGATATCCCGGCCCAACCCCTGAACAGCGCCCTGAATGAGCTGGGCCGTCAGGGTGATCTGCAAGTGCTGTACAACCCGGACGATATCAAGGGCAAAAGCAGCCAGGCCGTGCGCGGCAGATTTACCCTCGAGCAGGCAGCCAGAAACCTGCTCGATCAGGCCAGAGTGCCTTACAGCCTTGAGAACAACACCCTGACGCTGACCGCCATTATTCCTCCGGTCAGCCTCAAGCCCCTGTCGATTCAGGCACCACCGGCAGGCCTTATTACCGAAGGTTCGGGCTCTTACACCACATCGGCAGTGAGCATCACCAAAAGCGCCCGGTCCCTGCGTGAAATTCCGCAGTCGGTAAGCGTCGTGACCCGCCAGTTGATGAACGACAAGAACCTCTACAGCCTGGAAGACGTGATGGCCCAGGCCACCGGCGTCACTTTTTCCCAGCGCAATTTCGGCTCCCATGTCTTCAGCTCCCGCGGTTTTGCCATGGAAGACGAGAGCTACACCATCGACGGCATCTCCGGTCAGGGCTACAGCGTGACCGGCTGGATGACCCCCGATATGGAAATCTACGACCGGGTGGAAATCCTCCGGGGCGCGGCCGGGCTGCTGATCGGCGCGGGCAACCCCGGCGGCACGGTGAATCTGGTGCGTAAACGCCCGACCGCCATACCGCAGTTTTCGATCACCACCCGCACCGGCACCTGGAACAACAACCGGGTGGATCTGGACGGCAGCAGCAAACTGAACGATTCGGGCAGCATCCGGGGCCGCTTCGTGGCGTCTTATGCCGACCGTGACTACTTTATCGATGGCCTCAGCAAATCCGCCCCGCTGTTGTACGGCATCCTCGAAGCCGACCTGAATGACGACACCACCCTGGCTGTGGGCGTTCGCCGTCAGGAAGCCGATATCAAAGGCTTCACCATCTTCGGCCTGCCCCGCTACAGCGATGGCAGTGCCCTGGACGTACCACGCTCGACTTCCCTGGCCCAGGACTGGAACCGTCACCAGACCCGCACGGACGAAGTGTTCACGGAACTGGATCATCACTTCAGCGAGAACTGGTCGGGCACACTGTCCGCCACCCATTCCACGGGTTCGTTCGAGCAGAAAGTGGCCTATGCCCAAGGTGCCATCGACCCGACGACATTGACCGGCTCACGTATCGCTCGAACCCTGTTCCGCTCCGACCAATTGCACAGCAACGGTTTCGATGCGCACATGGACGGCCATTTCGAGGCGTTCGGCCTGGAACACCAGCTAACCTTCGGCGGCAACTGGTCGGAGCAGATGCGTAAGTCCAGCCAGGTCAATGTGACCTCCAACCAGCCCATCGATGTATTCGACCCCGACAGCCACCTGATTGCCGAGCCGGCCCAACCCGACTGGACCTCCATCACCGACTTCAGTGACAAACGCTATGGCGCCTACGCCAATCTGCGCCTGCATCTGTCGGAGTCCTTGAGCCTGGTCATGGGCGGCCGCCTCAGCTGGTATGACTACCAGACCCAGGCGGCGGGCGTCACTCGAAAATCCATAGAGCAACATGAACTCACGCCTTTCATAGGCACGATCTACGACCTGAATCCGAACTGGTCGTTGTATGCCAGTTACACCGATATCTTCCTGCCCCAAAGCGTTTACCGGGATGCTGCCGGCAACCTGCTGAAACCGGCCATCGGCGCAAACTACGAAACCGGAATCAAAGGCGAACTCTTCGATCAACGCCTGAATCTTTCCTTTGCGATGTTTTACGTCAAGCAGAAGGATGTGGCGGTGGAAGACAACGCCAATCCTGGCGAATGCCTGATGAACGATATCTACGGAACCTGCTACCTGAACGGCAATATCCGCCGCAGCAAGGGGTTTGAAGTAGAAGCCAGCGGCGAACCCCTGCCCGGCCTGCAAACCGTGGCGGGCTACACCTTCAATATGACCCGTGGCAGCGACGGCCAGTCCATTTCGGCCGAAACACCCCGGCACCTGTTCCGCATGACCGGCAACTACACCCTGCCCGGTACCTGGAGCCGCCTGACCCTCGGCGCCGGGGTTTCAGCCCAGAGCGGCTATTCAGAAGCCGAATCATCAGCAGAAATCAAAAACCCCGGACGCGCCATCTGGGATGCCAGAGCCTCCTGGAAAATCGACGAAAACTGGAGTGTGGCCCTCAACGGCAACAACCTGCTGGACCGCAAGTATTACAAGGCGACCGGGGATGTCGACCGAGGGAATTACTACGGCGACCCGCGTAATTATATGCTCACGCTGCGAGGGGAGTTTTAGAGCTGGTGAAGGCAGCAGCGGCAAGCTACAAGCTACAAGCTACAAGCTACAAGCTTTTGACTTGAAGCTTAAAGCTTGCCGCTTGCCGCTTGCCGCTCAAACCCTAAGCCGCTCCACCACCGAGCCTAAAAACGCCTCCCCTATCACAATATTGTCGTGCCGTTCCTGAATGGTGATCGAGGAGCGCAACCCGTTGACCGAGCATTGTTCTTCCACCACGGTTTGCGCCTTGAGGATCTGGTCCGGTTCGCGGCTTTGTCCTGCCCACCAGCAATCCACTTTTACGTCGAGTGTCTTGAGGGTGAAGGCTTCGGCCAGTACGGCGTTGGCGTGCAGCAGTTTGTAGCCGGTTTCGATTTCATCCTGAATGGCGATGTCCTGGAACACGCTGCGCAAGCTTTCGACGCCGATACCGGCATCCTGAGCAACCTGTTCGATCACACGATCAGCGATTTCACGCTCGTCCTTGAGCGATACCCTGGCGCTTGCGATCAATTCCATCACACGCTCCCGAGCCAGCCCCGGCACGAAGGCCACCAGACTCTGGATCAGGCTCTGGAACAGGTTCTGGTCCTGATTCTGTGCCCGGACTTCAGGGTCTTCTTCGATCCAGCTCAGGCCTGCGGAAGCCGGCAGCATCGTGTCCACCAGTGCCAGGAAGTTCACCTTGTCACCGCCGCGTTCAAGAATATGCGCGACATCGATGGCCAAGGCTCCGCCCAGGGACCAGCCCAGCAGGTTGTAAGGGCCGACAGGCTGGGTGAGTCTGATCTGCTCAACAAAGTAACCGACCATTTCCTCCCATGACCTGTCGAACCAGCCCGGCACCACATAGGCCTTGTTGACCAGGCCATACACCGGCCGATCTTCGCTCAGTCGGCCTGCCAGCGGGTAATAGGAGTAAGTGCCGCCGCCACCCGGCGGCAGGCAGAACAGCGGGGTCTTGTCAGACTGGTTGTTGTTCATGCGGATCACCGCAGACTTGACCTTCGCCTCGCCTGCACGCAGGAAGTCCGCCAGTTCGCCAAGCGTCTGCATCAGC
This sequence comes from Pseudomonas cichorii, assembly GCF_019719005.1. Lineage (GTDB taxonomy): Bacteria > Pseudomonadota > Gammaproteobacteria > Pseudomonadales > Pseudomonadaceae > Aquipseudomonas > Aquipseudomonas cichorii_E. The sequence goes on along the minus strand of NZ_JAIGPJ010000030.1, from coordinate 25,833 downwards.
AGGAAGTCATGCAGCTTGATGGAGATATCGAACGTTTCACGAATCCTGCCCGCCAGGGACACCGCCAGCAGCGAGTGGCCGCCCAGAGCAAAGAAGTTGTCGTTCAAGCCAACCCGCTCGACCTTCAGCACGTCCGCCCAAAGAGCAGCCAGCCGCTCTTCCAGTTCGGTACGCGGCGCGACATAACCTTGCTGCAACTGACTGGCATCGGGTTTTGGCAGGGCCTTGCGGTCCAGCTTGCCGTTGGCAGTCAACGGCATGACTTCAAGTGCGACAAAGTGCGTCGGCACCATGTAATCCGGCAGCAGCGTTTTGAGGTGTTCCTTCAGTTCATTCGCATCCTGTGCCCCATCGTTCGCCACCCAGTAGGCCACAAGCTGCTTGCCGCTCGGGCCGTCAATGTCGATCACATGGGCTTCGCGCACGCCCGGATGTTCATTGAGCCGCGCCTCGATTTCACCCAGTTCGATGCGCAGGCCGCGAATCTTGATCTGATGGTCGATCCGCCCTGCGTAATCGATCACCCCGTCGTCGCCATAACGCGCCAGATCGCCGGTGCGATACAGACGACCGCCCTCCGTCGAGAACGGATCGGGTACAAAGCGTTCGGCGGTCAGCGCAGCACGCTGGTGATAACCCCGCGCCAGACCGACGCCGCCCAGATACAGTTCGGCCGCAGCGCCACGGGCTGCTGGTAGCAGGCCATCATCCAGAATGTGCGTCTTGAGATTATCGATAGGCCGACCGATCGGCACGCTCAGGGTATCGTCCGGCGTGCAGGTCCAGTGGGTCACGTCGATGGCCGCTTCGGTCGGGCCATAGAGGTTGAACAGACCGGCCTGAGGCAGACGCTTGAGCACCTGCGACGCCAGCTCCGCAGGCAAGGCCTCGCCACTGCACACCACGCGGCGCAGGCTGTGGCAGCTTTCAACCTGTTCATGGGTCATGAAGGCCTGGAGCATCGAGGGTACGAAGTGCAGGGTCGTGACGCCGTGCTGGGCGATGGTCTGCACCAGTCGCTCAGGGTCCCGATGATCGCCCGGCAAGGCTATCGCCAGACGTGCGCCGGTGAGCAGCGGCCAGAAGAACTCCCAGACCGAAACGTCGAAGCTGAACGGGGTTTTCTGCAACACAGTGTCGCTGGCATCCAGCCCGTAGGCTTTCTGCATCCAGTGCAGGCGGTTGACCAGGGCCAGATGGCTGTTGCCTGCGCCTTTGGGCTTGCCCGTGGAGCCTGAGGTGTAGATCACATACGCCAGGTTTTGCGGATGAGTGCGGTTGACCGGGTTGTCCTGGCTGTAAGCCTCCAGCCAGTCGCCTTCCTGATCCAGACACAAGGTTTGTACATGACCGGGTACCGGCAGGCCTTGCAGCAGCGACGTCTGGGTCAGCAGCAGGCCAATGCCGCTGTCGGCCAGCATATAGGCCAGACGATCCTGCGGATAATCCGGGTCCAGCGGCACATAAGCGCCACCGGCCTTGAGAATCGCCAGCAAGCCGATCACCAGTTCCAGACTGCGCTCGACGCAGATCCCCACCAGCGCATCCGGACCGATACCCGACTCGCGCAGTTTGTGGGCCAACTGGTTGGCGCGTGCGTTCAGTTGCGCATAGCTCATCTGCTGATTGCCGAAGATCAGCGCCGGAGCATCGGGGGTCGCCAGCACCTGGGCTTCGATCAGGGTTTGTACGCACCGCTCGCCCGGGAACTCGGCAGAGGTGGCGTTCCAGTCGTGCAGAATCTGTTGCTGTTCTTGCTCATTCAGCAGCGACAACTCACCGATGGCTGCAGCCGGATCACGCACCAGTGCCTGAAGCAGATGCTGGAAGTGAGTGGCCAGTTGCGTCACCCCCTCTTCGCTGAAGTGCTGCCGGGCGTAACTCAGGCGCAAGGACAACGCTTCGCCCAGATTCACCACCAGGGTCAGCGGGTAATGAGTCTGTTCCTGGTTGATCAGGCCGCTGAAGGCCAGACCGTCCGGCGAAGCCTGTTGCAGGGCTTCGGACACCGGGTAGTTCTCGAACACCAGAATGTTGTCGAACAGCGCTTCGCCACCGCTGGCGGCCAGGCGCTGGATTTCGTACAGCGGCGTATGTTCGTACTCGCGCAGGGCAATGTTCTTGGCCTGAACCTGCTGCACCCAGTCCGCCACGCTCTGTTCAGGGCGCGGGCTGGCAATGACCGGCAAGGTGTTGATGAACAGGCCAAGCTGCTCTTCGACACCCGGCAAATCCGCTGGACGTCCTGCCACGGTAGCACCGAAGGTCACGCTGGATTGCCCGGTATAACGCTGCAACAGCAACAGCCACGCCGATTGCACCAGCGTGTTCAGCGTCACGCGCTGCTCACGGGCAAACTCGCTCAGGCGCTGGGTGCTGGCCGCATCGATCAACTGGAAGTGATCGCCATGGCCCTGCCCGCCGGCATGGGACTTGAGCGCCTGCACCAGGCGGGTCGGCTCATCCAGCTCGGCCACCTGCTCGGTCCAGAAGCGCTCGCTGGCCTGTGCATCCTGGCGTTGCAGCCATTCGATGTAATCGCGATAACGGCTGCCCTGTTGTGGCATTGGCTGACCGCTGTAGCGTTGCAGCACTTCGCCCAACAGACGCGAACTGCTCCAGCCATCCATGAGGATGTGATGGCTGGTGTAGATCAGGTGATGGGTATTGTCGCCGGTGCGCAATACCGCCAAGCGCAATAGCGGGCCTTGAGCCAGATTGAAACCTTTTTGCCGATCCGCCTGTGCCCAGTTATCCAGCCAGACAGCGGATTGCCCCTGAGCATCCAGCTCGACAAAGGGCACCTTCACCGTGCGCTGCACCACTTGCAGCGAATGCTCCAGATGGCTGACGAAACCACTGCGCAGCACTTCATGGGCATCCACTGTCGCTTGCCACGCCGCCTGAAAGCGCCCGACTTCAAGACCGGCCACATCGACGCGCATCTGGTTGATGTAGTTGCCCGCTTCTTCCTCGAACAGGGTATGGAACAGCATGCCTTGCTGCATCGGCGACAGTGGATAGATGTCTTCGATCTCACGAGGGTTGACCGACAGACGACCCAGCTGCTTCTGGCTCAAGCGGGCCAGCGGGAAGTCGGACGGGGTAATGCCGCTCGCGCCCTCGGTGGTGCAATGGGCGATCAGTTGCTGCAATTCCTGAGCGTATTCATCAGCCAGACGTTGCAGCGTGTTGTGCTCGAAAAGCGCCGCGCTGAAACTCCAGCTCAGGCGCAACTCGCCGTTGTAGACCTGACCATTGATGCTGATCGGTGCGGCCAACGGAGCCTCACTACTCTGGGACGAGCCACTGCTCTCGCCAGAGGGCGCGAACAATGCGTCGCTGGCATCGAAACTGCCGTCGAACTGACCCAGGTAGTTGAAGACGATACTGCCCTGCGCCAGTTGTTGCAGGCTATGGCGCACAGGTTCCGTGCCGAGATAACGCAACACGCCGTAACCGATGCCCTTGTTGGGGATGGCGCGCAGTTGCTCCTTGATCGACATGATCGAATCGGCAAGGGATACATGCGGGGTGAGCCTGACTGGATACAGGCTGCTGAACCAGCCCACGGTGCGGCTCAGGTCAATGTCGTCGAACAGGTCTTCACGGCCATGGCCTTCCAGCTTGATCAAGGTATCAGGCTGGCCGGTCCAGCGGCTGATCACACGGGCCAGCGCGGTGAGCAACAGGTCGTTGACCTGAGTGCGATAGGCGGCCGGAGCGTCCTGCAGCAGTTGCCGGGTCAGCTCACTGTTCAAGTGAGTGGTCACGGAAGCAGCGTGTTTCTGCTGCTGGCCGCCGCCCGGATGGTCGACTGGCAAGGCATCGCTGACGTCCTGCAACTGCGCCTGCCAGTAAGCCAGCTCCGACTTCAGCGCCGGGCTTTGGGCGTAAGTGTGCAACTGCTCAGCCCAGGTCTTGAGGGAACTGGTTTTGGCGGGCAATGCCAGAGCCTTGCCGGTATTCAGCGCGACGTAAGCCTGTTGCAGGTCTTCCAGCAAGACACGCCAAGACACGCCATCCACGACCAAGTGATGGATAACCAGCAGCAGACGCTGCTCGCCTTCAGGCAGGTTGACCAGCACTGCGCGCAGCAGCGGGCCGTTTTTCAGGTCAAGACTGCGCTGGGCTTCGTCCGCCAGTTCAGTCAGGCGCGACAGGTCATTGAGTTCGTGTTCCCAGAGCAAGTCGCGGGTGTTCAGCGGCCCGAAGGTCGCCTGCCATTGGCCGTCCTGTTGGGCAAAGCCCAGGCGCAACGCATCATGCTGCTCGATCAAGGCCTGCAGGGCCGCCAGCAGATGGCTGGCTTCCAGCGGGCGATTGGGCTTGAGCATCACCGACTGGTTCCAGTGGTGACGCTCGGGAATGTTCATCTCGAAGAAGCGGGCCTGAATCGGCAGCAACGGCAATTTGCCGCTCACCTGCTCGACAACCGCAGCCGGCTTCTTCTGGATCAGTTTGGCCACCGTCGCCAGTTGGGCGATGGTCTGTTTCTCGAACAGTTGCTTGGGGCTCAGCTTGAGGCCCTGACGCTTGGCGCGGGCAATGATTTGCAGGCTGAGGATCGAGTCGCCCCCCAACTCGAAGAAGTTATCGGTGGTGCCGACTTTCTCCAGCTTGAGCACATCGGCCCAGACGGCAGCGAGTTTTTCCTCGATCTCGCCCACCGGTGCGGTATAGCGTTGTTTGACCACGCCCGGCTTGGGCAAGGCGCGCTTGTCCAGCTTGCCGTTGGCGGTCAGCGGCAGGCGCTCCAGCACCACGAACTGCGCAGGCACCAGGTATTCCGGCAGGCTGGCGGTCAGGTGCTCGCGCAGAGTGTCGACTTGCAGTGTGGAGCCCGCAGCCGCCACGCAATAGGCCACCAGTTGCAGGCGGGATTCGTCGCTTTCCAGCGGCAGGGCCAGCACCACGGCTTCGGCCACGCCCTCCAGCCCTTGCAGCACCTGACCCACTTCGCCCGGCTCGACCCGATAGCCGCGAATCTTCACCTGATCGTCGGCACGCCCCAGGTATTCCAGCAAACCGTCTACCCAGCGCGCACGGTCACCCGCACGGTACAGGCGTTCGCCATCGCCTTCCGGGTCCGGCACAAAACGTTCGGCAGTCATGGCCGCACGGCCCAGATAACCCTGGGCCAGACCGCGCCCGCCCAGGTACAACTCACCGGCCACCCGTTCGGCCATGGGGTTCAGCCAGGCATCCAGCACCCGCGCTTTGCCATTGGCCAGGGGTTGGCCTACAGGCACGCTGCGGCAGGCCTCCAGTTTTTCCTGCACCTCATGGGTCAGGATGCCCACCGTGGTTTCGGTCGGGCCGTAGTGGTTGACGATCCGGCAGCCCGGCTTGAGGGTGCGGACCTGTTCGATCAAGGCCCAGGAACTGGCCTCGCCGCCCAGAATCAGCAACTGGCTCGGCAGCACATCGGCCGACCTTGCCGCCTGCAACAGACCTTGCAGATGGCTCGGCACGATCTTCAGCACTTCCACCTGATGCTCGGCCATGTACGCGGCAAAACCATCGGGATCGAAAGCCTGCTCATGGGACAGCAAGTGCAGTTGACGACCGGATGCCAGGGCACCGAACAACAGCGTATGCCCGAGGTCCGCAGCCACGGTGGAAACCATGGCCATGCTCGCAGTGGCGCTCAGGGCCAGACGCTGAAGCACGCCTTGCAGGTAGTTGGCCAGCGCGCCATGGTTGATGACCACGCCCTTGGGCTGCCCGGTGGAGCCGGAGGTGTAGATGATGTAGGCCGGTTGTTCCGACGCCACTTGAATATTCAGCGGGCTCGTATCGGTAGCGGCCCACAGGCTGGCTTCATAGGCCAGAACAGGGCAGATGCCAAGGCCAGCAGCCTTGTCATCGCCACGGGCGTGGATCAGCAGCACCGCGCCGCTGTCTCTGGCCAGTTGCTGCAAGCGCTCGGCGGGTTGCTGAGTGTCCAGCGGCAGGTACACCGCGCCCAGTTTCAGCACGGCCAACAGGCTGACCACCCACTCCACCGAACGGTCCTGACACAGCGCCACGGTCATGCCCGCGGCAATGCCTTCGCCTTGCAGGTAACGGGAGAGCTGGTTGGAGCGCTGCTCCAGTTCGTCATAGCTCAGCACGTGCTGGCCGACGCGCAAGGCGGGTTTGCCCTGCCCGGTTTGCAGGCCTTTTCGCCAAAGAGTCAGGAAGTCGGAGCTGGCAAAATCGGCCGCCTGAAGTGCAGGCACAGCCGTAGCGTTCAACGGATGATCCGCCAGACGCTCGCCGGAATGCGCCACCAGCGCTTCCAGCACCTCATGCAACGACGCAGCGATACGCTCGATGGTCGAGGCCTCGAACAGGTCGGTCGCGTAGGTGAAATAACCGCGCAAGCCTGACGGGGTGTCGGTGAAGTCAAAGGCCAGATCGAAACGTGCATCGCCGCCGCCCACCGGGAATTCGGCCACCGTCAGACCGGCCAGGGCCTTACCGGCGTCGCCTTCATCACCGGCGAACACATGCTGGTTGATCTTGAACTGGAACAGCGGGTTGTGGCCCAGATTACGCTCGGGTGCCAGGGCATCCACCAGATGCTCGAACGGCAGTTCCTGATGGGACTGCGCGCCCATCACCACGCTCTTCACCTGATCCAGCAGTTCGGCAAAGGTCTGGCGCTCATCCACCTGAATGCGCAGCACCTGAGTATTGATGAAGAAGCCGATCAGGCCTTCAAGCTCGCGGCGGGTACGCCCGGCATTGGGCGCGCCGATGCGAATATCGGCCTGACCGCTGTAGCGCGAAAGCACCACCGACAGCGCGGCCAGGGTCAGCATGAAGACAGTCTGGCCGTTATTGCGCGCCAGGGTCTTGAGCTGGGCGGAGAGTTTTTCCGGCAGATCGGCACGCACAATGGCACCGCGATAACTCGGCTGAACCGGCCGCTCATGGTCCAGCGGCAATTCCAGCAAGGGATGCTCGCTGCCCAGTTGCTGCTTCCAGTACTCTAGCTGACGCTCGCCCTCCCCGGCCTCCAGCCAGGCGCGCTGCCAGATAGCGTAGTCGGCGTATTGAATCGACAGCGGCGGCAGTTGCGCTGCCTGACCTGCGACCTGCGCCTGATAGAGCTGGACGAACTCGCGAATCAGCAATTCCCCCGACCAGCCATCGGACACCACATGATGCATGCACACGGTCAGCACATGTTCAGCGTCGCTCAGGCGGAACAGCTTCACCCGCAGCAGCGTGCCACTTAGCAGGTCAAAAGGCGTCTGCAGTTCGGCCTTGACCTGCGCCTCGATATCGTCAGCGCTGGCATGAGCCACTTCCAGTGCCACGCTCGCCTGCTCAAGAATTTCCTGATGAAACTCGCCCTCCACCGAGACGAATCGGGTGCGCAGGGTTTCATGGCGTTGCACCAGCCGCTCAAGGGCCTGCGCCAGAGCGCGCTCGTCCAGCGGGCCGTTCAGGCGCACAGCCAGCGGCACGTTGTAGGCAATATTGCCCGGCTCCAGTTGCCAGAGGAACAACATGCGCTGCTGGGCGTAGGACAACGGAATGCGTTGCACGTCATGGCGGGTCACCGCGATGGGCAACAACCTGAAGCTTTGCCCGGTCTCGCTCATCTTGGTGAGGATCTGGCGGCGCTGCTCCACGGGCAAACCGACGAAGCGCTGGGCAATACGTTCTGCTGCAGACTTTTCCATGTCAGATACCCGCCATTTCATTCATCATTTTTTCGATATCGGACAAGCCGTCCTCGGTCAGCGACAAGCCGCTGCTCTCCAGTGCCTGGATAAAGTCGTTCAATTGCGGTTTCTCGAAAACAAGGCGCAGGGGTACATCGACCCCCAGGCCTGAATGGATTCTGGAAATAAGCCGGGCCGCCAGCAGTGAATGCCCGCCCAGCTCGAAAAAGTCATCGGTCAGGCCGACACGCTCGACCTTCAGCACTTGCGCCCAGATCTCGGCGATCTGCCGTTCCTGCTCGGTGGACGGTGCCACGTAACTGCGCTGCAACTGGCTGGCATCGGGCTTGGGCAGCGCCTTGCGATCCAGCTTGCCGTTGGGGGTCAGCGGCATCTGCGCCAGGCAGACGAAGTGACTCGGCACCATGTAATCCGGCAAGCTGCCCCGCAGATGCGCCTTGAGTTCGTCACGCAGGGCATTGGGGTCCCGGGTAGCGTCAGCGGGCACCAAGTAGGCCACCAGTTGCTTGCCCGCAGGCCCGTCGACATCGATGACCGTGGCTTCATGAACACGTGGGTGCTCTTGAAGGCTGGCTTCGATTTCACCCAGCTCGATACGGAAACCGCGAATCTTCACTTGATGGTCCAGACGCCCGACGTACTCGATCACCCCGTCGGCGTGATAGCGCGTCAGGTCGCCGGTGCGGTACAGCCGCGAACCGGGCGGACCGAACGGGTCGGGAATGAAGCGCTCGGCGGTGAGCGCAGCCCGCTGGTGATAACCGCGAGCCAGGCCATCGCCACCGATCAGCAATTCACCTCGGGTGCCAATCGGCAACACATTGATATCGTCGCTGACAATGTGCAGACGGGTATTGGCCAGAGGCCGACCCAGCCAGATATCGTCGCTGCGGGTCAGGTAATGGCGCGCCGACCAGATGGTGGTTTCCGTCGGCCCGTAGACGTTCCAGACATGCCCGGTCTGATCGATCAGCCGCTGGGCCAGCTCGTTGCTCAAGGCCTCGCCGCCACACAGTACGGTCTTGCCGTGCAAGGCACCCGCCGGAGCGCTGTCCAGCAGCATGCGCCAAGTGGACGGCGTGGCCTGGATCACGCTGACCGCCTGTTGCGCAATCACGGCCAGCAAGGCTTGCGGGTCCTTGTTTTCATCAGGGCGCAACAGCACCACCGAAGCGCCGCGCATCAGCGGCAGGTACAACTCCAGCCCGGCGATATCGAACGACAGCGAAGTCAGGGACAGGACCTTGTCTGTGGCACTCAACCCCGGCTGTTCCGCCATGCTATGGAGGAAGTTGACCAGCGCCTGATGGCCGATGGTCACGCCTTTTGGCAGACCGGTGGAGCCCGAGGTATAGATCACATAAGCCAGGTTTTGCGGCCGCGCCGGATTGACCAGGTTTTCGCTGCTGTAACCTGCCAGCCAGTCACCGGCCTGATCCAGACAAAGGCTCTGGACGGATGCGGGGATCGGCAGACGCTCACGTAGCGCCGTCTGGGTCAGCAGCCATTGCAGGCCGCTGTCTTCGATCATGTAGGCCAGACGATCCTGAGGGAAATCCGGGTCCAGCGGCACATAGGCACCGCCCGCCTTGAGAATCGCCAGCAGGCCGACAACCTGTTCCAGGCTGCGCTGCACCGCGACACCCACCAGCACATCCGGGCCAACGCCCAGTTCACGTAGCTTATGGGCCAACTGGTTGGCTCGGCTGTTGAGCTGGCGATAGGTCAGTTGTTCATTGCCGAGAACCAATGCCACCGCATCCGGCGCGGCCTGAACCTGAGCCTCGATCAGTGCCGGCAGGCATTGCTCGCTCGGGTAAACGGCGGCGCTGTCGTTCCAGCCTTGCAGAATCTGCTGACGCTCGGCCTCGCTCTGCATCGGCAGTTCGCTGACCCGCTGGCGGGCATTGATGCAGATGGCTTTGAGCAAAGTCAGCCAGTGGTCGGCCATACGCTCGATGGTCGCGCTGTCGAACAGCGCGGTCGCATAAATCAGGCCTGCGCTCAGGCCGTCAGCATGTTCTGTAGTACCAAGGCTCAGGTCGAACTGCGCCGCATGGCTGTCCGACTCAAGCCCTTTGATGCTCAGCCCGGACAATTCGCGAACGTCTGCATTGGCCTGGGTCTGGTGATTGAACATCACCTGGAACAGCGGGCTATGGCTCAGGCTGCGCTGCGGTTGCAAGGCTTCCACCAGTTGCTCGAATGGCAACTCCTGATGGGCCTGAGCCTGCAAGGCAGTCTGTTTGACCTGCTGCAACAGCTCGCTGAACGTGGTGTGCAGATCGAACTCGACGCGCAGCACCTGAGTGTTGACGAAGAAGCCGATCAGGCCCTCGGTTTCAGCGCGGGTACGGTTGGCAATCGGTACGCCGATGCGAATGTCGTTCTGCCCGGAATGGCGATGCAACAGGCTCTGGAACGAAGCCAGCAGCAACATGAACAGCGTCACGCCTTCCTGGCGCGCCACGTTTCTGAGGCTATCCACCAGACCGTTTTCCAGCTCAAGGCCGAATCTTGCACCGGCATGGCTTTGCACAACGGGTCTTGGTCGATCGGCAGGCAACTCCAGAATCGGCTGCTCGTCACCCAGTTGCTCTTTCCAGTAGGCCAGTTGCCGGGCCTGTTCACCCGCCTCCATCCAGGTGCGCTGCCACAGGGCGTAATCGGCGTATTGAATCGCCAGTTCACCCAGATCCACTTCACGCCCCTGACTGTAGCCTTCGTACAGGCGCACCAGTTCGTCGACCATGATCGGCATCGACCAGCCATCGGAGACGATATGGTGCTGGGTCAGCACCAGCACATGCTCGTTCTCGCCCAGGTTCAGCAGCTTGACCCGCAACAGCGGCCCTTGCTCCAGATCGAAGGAACGCTGCACTTCCTGCTGCACGCAGGCTTCCAGCGTTTGGCCGGCTGGCACATGCTCGACAGGGAGCGTGAACAACGACGCCGGATGAATAACCTGCTCCGCATGCTCACCGTTCTGGCGGAAGGTGGTGCGCAGGGTTTCATGACGGGCGATCAGGGCCGTGAAGCTCTGCTCCAGCGCCTCGATATCCAGCGACCCGCTCAGGCGCAAGGCCGCTGGCATGTTGTACGCGGTGCTCTCTGGCTCAAGCTGCCAGAGGAACCACTGACGTTGCTGGGCATAGGACAAGCCCAACGGCTGGCTGCGATCTGCTTTAACGAATCCCGGAGCCTGACTGGTCTGACCCTGATCCGCAGCCTGAGCAAAACTGGCCAGACTCTGGGCTTCAAACAGGTTACGCAACGACAGTTCGAGGTTCAGTTGCTGACGAATACGGGAAATCACCTGAGTCGCCAGCAGCGAATGGCCACCCAGTTCAAAGAAGTTATCGTTCAAACCAACCCGTTCGACTTTCAGCACGTCCGCCCAGATGGCTGCCAATTGCTGCTCCAACTCGCTCTGGGGCTCCACATAGCTGCTCTGCAACTGACTGGCATCCGGTTTCGGCAAAGCCTTGCGGTCCAGCTTGCCGTTGCCGGTCAATGGCATGGCATCCAGCACTACAAAGTGAGTCGGCACCATGTAATCCGGCAGATGGGCCTTGAGCTCGGCTTTCAGCTCTTCGCGCAGGGCTTGCGGGTCGATGCTTGAATCCTGAGGTACCAGATACGCCGCCAGTTGCCCGTCCAGCGCCAGTACGATGACTTCCCGGACACTGGCCTGCGCTTGCAGGCGCGCTTCGATTTCACCCAGCTCAATGCGGAAGCCGCGAATCTTCACCTGATGGTCGATACGACCGGCGTACTCGATCACGCCTTCGGAGCGATAGCGGGCCAGGTCGCCGGTGCGATACAAGCGGCCGCCATCCTGAGAGAACGGGTCCGGCACAAAGCGCTCGGCCGTCAGGGCTGCACGGTTGTGATAACCCCGCGCCAAGCCAGCATGGCCGATATGCAGTTCGCCGCTGCAACCCAGCGCCACCGGATTGAAATCCGCATCCAGCACGTACCAGGACAAATCCGGAATCGCCTCGCCAATGGGGCTGGCGGCACTCAAGGTGTCCGCCTGGGTAATCGGGCGATAAGTCACGTGAACCGTGGTTTCGGTGATGCCGTACATATTGATCAGTTGCGGGCTTTGATCGCCGAATCGCTCAAACCATGGAGCCAGACTGGTGACGTCCAGCGCCTCGCCACCGAAGATCACCGAGCGCAGGGCCAACGCTTTTTCGCTGTCGCAAGCGACCCGCATCAACTGCTTGAACGCCGATGGCGTCTGGTTCAGCACCGTGACGTTTTCCTGCACCAGCAAGGCATGGAAATCTTCCGGCGAACGGCTGACGTCCCGAGGCACGATCACCAGGCGTCCGCCGTGCAACAGCGCGCCGAAAATCTCCCAGACCGAGAAGTCGAAGGCGTAGGAATGGAACAAGGTCCACACGTCCTGATCGTCAAACCTGAACCACTCATCGGTGGCCGCAAACAGACGCATCAGATTGTGATGGGGCAGCAGCGTGCCTTTCGGCTTGCCAGTGGAGCCAGAGGTGTAAATCACGTAAGCCAGGTTATCCGGCGTCGTCAGATTGACCGGGTTGCTGTCGGCATAGCCTTCCAGCGAATCGCTCAGGGACAGGGTTTTCACCTGCGGTGGCAGCGGCAAACTGGCCAGCAGGTGATCCTGGGTCAGCAGCAGTGCGATGCCGCTGTCGTCCATCAGGTAATTCAAACGCTCCGGTGGAGAATCCGGGTCCAGCGGCACATAGGCGCCACCGGCCTTGAGGATCGCCAGCAGGCCGACGATCATTTCCAGGCTGCGCTCAACCGCCAGCCCGACCCGTACATCCGGGCCAACGCCCTGCTCCCGCAGTTTATGGGCCAACTGGTTGGCGCGACGGTTCAGGGCTTCGTAAGTCAGTTGTTCATTGCCCAGGCTCAGGGCAATGGCCTGGGGTACGCGAGCGGCCTGGGTTTCGATCAGTTGATGAGCGCACTGCACGCTTGGGAAAACCGCCACCTCGCGGTTCCAGTCCAGCAGCGTTTGCTCCCGCTCGGCAGCGCTCAGCAAGGGCAGGTCCGCAATACGCTGCTGGATATTGGCAGTCATGGCCTGCAGCACATTGCGCCAGTGCTCGGCCATGCGCTCGATGGTGGCGGCATCGAACAGGTCGGTGGCGTAGATCAGCGAAGCACCCAGGCCGTCTTCCCGCTCGCAGGTGTCCAGGGTCAAATCGAACTGCGCGGTGTGCTTGTCCGACACCTGATATTCCAGCCGCAGGCCGGGCAACTGCCGCGCCTCGTTCCGGCCTTGGGTCTGATGGTTGTAGGCCACCTGAAACAGCGGACTGCGACTCAAGTCGCGCTCCGGCTGCAAGGCTTCCACCAGTTGCTCGAAAGGCAAATCCTGATGGGCCTGAGCCTGCAAGGCGGTCTGCTTGATCTGCTGCAACAACTGGACAACGGTTGTCTGCGGATCGAACCCGGCCTTGAGCACCTGGGTGTTGACGAAGAAGCCGATCAGGCCCTCGGTTTCGGCGCGGGTGCGGTTGGCAATCGGCACGCCGACACGCACATCGTTTTGCCCGGTATAGCGATGCAACAGGGTCTGGAACGACGCCAGCAACAGCATGAATAAGGTAACGCCCTGTTGCCGCGCCACGTCCTTCAAACGGCCCAGCAATGCGCCATCGAGTTCGACATTAAGGCGTGCGCCGCCATAGGTCCGCACCGCCGGGCGCGGGCGATCGGTGGGCAGTTCAAGCACCGGCTGCTGGTCGCCCAACTGGTTTTTCCAATAGGCCAGCTGACGCTCCTGCTCGCCCATCTCAAGCCAGTTGCGCTGCCACAAGGCGTAATCGGCGTACTGGATCGGCAGCGCGGCCAGTTCCGGCTCGCGTCCCTGGCTGCAGGCCTCGTAAAAGCGCAGCAGCTCATCGACCATGATCGGCATCGACCAGCCATCGGAGACGATATGGTGTTGGGTCAGCACCAGCACATGTTCGTTGTCGTTCAGGCTCAACAGCTTGACCCGCAACAGCGGCCCTTTTTGCAGATCGAAGGGGCGCTGCACTTCCTGTTCGACGTACGCCTCGACCGTTTCACCAGTCTGCAACCGGTCCACGTTCAAGGCGAAAGTGCCAGCCGGATGCACCACTTGCAGGGCGTTATCGCCTTGCTGCTCGAAGGTGGTACGCAGGGTTTCGTGGCGGGCAATGAGGTGTTCGAAACTGCGGCGCAAGGCCTCGACATTCAAGCTGCCGTGCAGGCGCAAGGCCAGGGGGATGTTGTAGGTGGCGCCTTGAGGGTCAAGCTGCCAGATGATCCATTGCCGCTGCTGGGCGAAAGAAAGCGCAGAAGGCTCCTGCGACTCTCTCTTGAAGATTGGCGTGACGGCGTAGAGATTCACCCCCTGTCGCTTCAGCAGTACCGCCAGCGCCTTTCGTTCACGGGCGGACAGCGATTTAACGGACTCAAGCAACTCTTGCACGGGGGTATCTCCTGCTAAGCAATCAAATTATCAATTTCCTCCGCTGATAAACGTTTGAGTGCCTCTAGCGATTTAGTCAATTCGTCCAGTGCAGGGTCACTTTTGCCATTTTTTTGCTCGATCACGGCAACCAGACCCGCCACACAAGGTTGTTCAAACAACTCTTTGAGCGAAACCTCGTGCTGCAATTGCTCGCGCACACGAACCAGCACCTGCACCGCCACCAGCGAATGACCGCCCAGCTCGAAGAAATTGTCGTTCAAGCCAACCCGTTCGACTTTCAGCACATCCGCCCAAATCGCCGCCAATTGCTGCTCCAGTTCGCTCTGGGGCTCCACATAACTGCTCTGCAACTGGCTGGCATCCGGTTTGGGCAAGGCCTTGCGATCCAGCTTGCCGTTGCCGGTCAATGGCATGGCGTCCAGCACTACGAAATGAGTCGGCACCATGTAATCCGGCAGATGGGCCTTGAGTTCGGCTTTCAGTTCATCGCGCAGGGTTGGGTGATCGATGCTTGAATCCTGGGGCACCAGATAAGCCGCCAGTTGCCCGTCCAGCGCCAGTACGATGACTTCCCGGACACTGGCCTGCACTTGCAGACGCGCTTCGATTTCACCCAGCTCAATACGGAAACCGCGAATCTTCACCTGATGGTCGATACGCCCGGCGTACTCGATCACGCCTTCGGCGCGATAGCGGGCTAGGTCACCGGTGCGATACAAGCGACCGCCGTCCTGAGAGAAAGGGTCCGGCACAAAGCGCTCAGCCGTCAGGACTGCACGGTTGTGATAACCCCGCGCCAGGCCTGCATGACCAATATGCAGTTCGCCGCTGCAACCCAGTGCCACCGGGTTGAAGTCCGCGTCCAGCACGTACCAGGACAGATCGGGAATCGCCTCGCCAATGGGGCTGGCGGCACTCAAGGTATCCGCCTGGGTGATCGGGCGATAAGTCACGTGGACCGTGGTTTCGGTGATGCCGTACATATTGATCAGTTGCGGGCTTTGATCGCCAAAGCGCTCGAACCATGGGCTCAGGCTGGTAACGTCCAGCGCCTCACCACCAAAGATCACCGAGCGCAGGGCCAGAGCTTTTTCGCTGTCGCAAGCGACCCGCATCAATTGCTTGAACGCCGATGGCGTCTGGTTCAGCACCGTGACATTTTCCTGCACCAGCAAGGCGTGGAAATCTTCCGGTGAACGGCTGACGTCACGAGGCACGATGACCAAGCGACCGCCGTGCAGCAATGCGCCAAAAATCTCCCAAACCGAGAAGTCAAAGGCGTAGGAATGGAACAGCGTCCAGACGTCCTGATCACCGAACCTGAACCACTCATCGGTGGCCGAAAACAGGCGCATCAGGTTGTGATGCGGCAACAGCGTACCCTTCGGCTTGCCGGTGGAGCCCGAGGTATAGATCACATAAGCCAGGTTATCGGGCGAGCTCAGGTTGACCGGATTGCTCCCGGCATAACCTTCCAGCGCATCGCTCAGCGACAGGGTTTTCACCTGCGGCGGCAGCGGCAAACTGGCCAGCAGGTGATCCTGGGTCAGCAGCAACGCAATGCCGCTGTCGTCCATCAGGTAATTCAAACGCTCCTGCGGGGAGTCCGGGTCCAGCGGCACATAGGCACCACCGGCCTTGAGGATCGCCAGCAGGCCGACGATCATTTCCAGGCTGCGCTCAACCGCCAGCCCGACCCGCACATCCGGGCCAACGCCCTGCTCCCGCAGTTTATGGGCCAAACGGTTAGCGCGACGGTTCAGGGCCTCGTAAGTCAGTTGCTCATTGCCCAGGCTCAGGGCAATGGCTTGGGGTACGCGAGCGGCCTGGGTTTCGATCAGTTGATGAGCGCATTGTGCGCTTGGCCATGTCTGCACGGCTTGCGTCCAGCCAGTCGGCAATGTCAGTTCGCCCAAAGAGGCCGACGGCGCAGCGCTGAGGGTTTGCAGCAAATGGTCGAAATGGCTGGCCAGTTGCGCCACGGCCTCGGCAGCGAAGTGCTGGCGGTCATAGCTGAAACGCACCGACAGCACGTCGCCCGCTTCGACAACCAAGGTCAGCGGGTAATGCGCCTGTTCCTGATTGTGCAGGCCACTGAAGGCCAGGCCTGCCGGAGCCTGTTGCAAGGCCTCGGACACCGGGTAGTTCTCGAACACCAGAATGTTGTCGAACAACGCTTCGCCACCACTGGCTGCCAGACGCTGGATTTCGTACAACGGTGTATGTTCGTGCTCGCGCAAAGCAAGGTTCCTGGCCTGTACCTGCTGCACCCAGTCCGCCACGCTCTGTTCGGGACGCGGGCTGGCAATGACCGGCAAGGTGTTGATGAACAGACCCAATTGCTCTTCGACACCCGGCAAGTCCGCAGGACGTCCTGCCACAGTGGCACCGAAGGTCACGCTGGACTGCCCGGTGTAGCGCTGCAACAGCAGCAGCCACGCTGATTGCACCAGCGTGTTGAGGGTCACACGCTGCTCGCGGGCGAAATCACTCAAGCGTTGAGTGCCCGCTGCATCGATCAGGTGGAAGTAATCGCCATAACCCTGCCCGCCTGCAACGGATTTAAGCGCCTGTACCAGTCGGGTCGGCTCATCCAGCTCGGCCACCTGTTCAGTCCAGAAGCGCTCGCTGGCCTGGGCATCCTGACGTTGCAGCCATTCGATGTAATCGCGATAGCGGCTGCCCTGTTGTGGCATGGGCTGACCGCTGTAGCGTTGCAGCACTTCGCCCAGCAAGCGCGAACTGCTCCAGCCATCCATCAGGATGTGATGGCTGGTGTAGATCAGGTGATGGGCCGTGTCCGACGTGCGCAGCAGCGCCAGACGCAACAGCGGCCCTTGGGCCAGATCGAAGCCTTTTTGCCGATCAGCCTGCGCCCAGTCATCCAGCCACGTCGCCTGTTGTCCGCGGGCATCCAGCTCGACAAAGGGCACGATGGCCTGACGTTGCACCACTTGCAGTGAGTGCTCAAGGTGGCTGACAAATGCACTGCGCAGCACTTCATGGGCATCCACAGACGCTTGCCATGCAGCCTTGAAGCGCTCGACGTCCAGACCCGACACATCGACGCGCAACTGGTTGATGTAGTTGCCCGCTTCCTGCTCGAAAAGGCTATGGAACAACATGCCCTGCTGCATCGGTGCCAGCGGGTAGATATCGTCGATATTCCCGGCAGCAATCGGCAAGCGGTCCAGCTGCGTCTGAGTCAGGGCCGCCAGCGGGAAGTCCGATGGCGTGACGCCCTGCTGGCCATTGAGACAATGCTCGATCACAGCCGTCAGCGCCTGCTCGTATTGATGCGCCAGAGCCTCGATGGTCGAAGCCTGATACACCTCGGCACTGAACGCCCAATCCAGTTGCAACTGACCATCGAAAACCTGGCCGTTGATGCTCAACCCGTTGCTCAACGGCCCGTCTTCACTCAAGGCATGGCCGCAGCTGTCAGCGCTCGGCACAAACAACGCGCCTTCACTTTCATTGAAGCTGCCGTCAAATTGTCCCAGGTAGTTGAAGGTCACTTGCGCCTGGGACAAGGCCGCCAGTTCGCGACCAAAACCGGCATCGCCCAGGTAACGCAGCACGCCATAGCCGACGCCCTTGTTCGGCACCGCACGCAGTTGCTCCTTGATGCCGCAGATGCTGGCACCCACTTCGGCGTGTGGCGTCACCTTGACCGGGAACAGGCTGCTGAACCAGCCGACCGTGCGGCTCAGGTCCATATCGTCAAACAGGTCTTCGCGGCCATGGCCTTCCAGCTGGATCAGCACCGAAGACTGCTGGCTCCACTCACACAACACCTGCGCCAGTGCAGTCAGCAGCAGGTCGTTGACCTGGGTGCGATAAGCCGCTGGCGCAACCTTGAGCAGCTTGTGGGTCAGGTCCTTGCTCAGCCAGGACGAAGCGTGAGCAACATCGCGATTGCGCTGCGTGCCCTCGGGATTGTCCCGGGGCAGCGGCTGGATATCGCCGCTGAGGGTTTGCAGCCAGTAATCACGCTCGGCAGCCAGGGTTTCGCTGGCAGCATAACGATGAAGCTGCTCGGCCCAAGCCTTGAGGGAACTGGTCTTGGCGGGCAGCGCCAGAGCCTTGCCGGTATTCAGGGCGATATAGGCCTGTTGCAGGTCTTCCAGCAACACTCGCCACGACACGCCGTCCACGACCAAGTGGTGGATGACCAGCAGCAGGCGCTGCTCGCCTTCGGGCAGGCTCACCAATACTGCGCGCAGCAACGGGCCGTTTTTCAGGTCCAGACTGCGCTGGGCTTCGTCGGCCAGCTCGGTCAGGCGCGAGATATCGTCCAGCTCATGGACCCACAGCAGGTCGCGGGTGTTCAGCGGCCCGAAGGTCGCCTGCCACTGACCGTCCTGCTGGGCAAAGCCCAGGCGCAACGCATCATGTTGCTCGATCAAGGCCTGCAAGGCCGCCAGCAGATGGCTGGCTTCCAGTGGGCGATTGGGCTTGAGCATCACTGACTGGTTCCAGTGATGACGCTCGGGAATGTTCATCTCGAAGAAGCGCGCCTGAATCGGCAGCAGCGGCAAGTTGCCGCTGACCTGCTCGACAACGGCAGCAGTTTTTTTCTGGATCAGTTTGGCCACCGTCGCCAATTGCGCGATGGTCTGTTTCTCGAACAGCTGCTTGGGGCTCAGCTTGAGGCCCTGACGCTTGGCACGGGCAATGATTTGCAGGCTGAGGATCGAGTCGCCGCCCAGCTCGAAGAAGTTATCGGTGGTGCCGACCTTCTCCAGCTTGAGCACATCGGCCCAGACGGCAGCGAGTTTTTCCTCGATCTCGCCCACCGGCGCGGTATAGCGCTGTTTAACCACGCCCGGCTTGGGCAAGGCGCGTTTATCCAGCTTGCCATTGGCGGTCAGCGGCAGGCGCTCCAGCACCACGAACTGCGCAGGCACCAGGTATTCCGGCAGGCTGGCAGTCAACTGTTCGCGCAGGGTGTCGACTTGCAGCGTCGCTCCCGCAGCCGCTACGCAATAGGCCACCAGTTGCAGGCGGGATTCGTCGCCCTCAACCCCTTGCGCCACCACCGTGGCTTCGGCCACCGAATCGAAGCGCAACAGCACCCGCGCCACTTCGGCGGGCTCCACGCGATAGCCGCGCACTTTGACCTGATCGTCACTGCGACCGATAAATTCCAGCAACCCCTGACGGCTGCGACGCACCCGATCACCACTGCGATAGACACGCTGTCCTTCGACGGCAAAGGGGTCTGGCACAAAGCGTTCGGCTGTCAGGCCGGGTTGCCCGAGATACCCCAGCGCTACGCTGTCGCCGCCGATGTACAACTCGCCCGCGACCTGTTCGTCGCTCAGGTTCAGCACATCGTCCAGCACGTAGGCATGAGCACCCGGCAATGGCGTACCTACCGGCACGGAGCGAGCCGGGTCGATGGCCTGGACTTCATGAGTCAGCACGCCCACCGTGGTTTCACTGGGGCCATAGTGGTTGATGAAACGGCAGCCCGGCTTGAGCTGGCGAACCTGCTCGAACAAGGCTGGCGGGCACGCCTCGCCACCGACGATCAGCGCATGCTGTGGCAGTACGTCGGCGGGATTGGCGGCCTGCAACAGCGCGGCAAGATGGCCGGGCACGATTTTCAGCACACCGACGCGATGCTCGGCCATGTACTCGGCAAAACCATCCGGGTCGAAACCCTGGGCCTCGGTCAATACATGCAATGGACGCCCCGAACACAGGGCACCGAACAGCACGGTATGGCCCAGGTCGGCGGCGATGGTCGAAACCAGCGCCATGCTGGCGTTCGGAGCCAGCTCCAGACGCTCCAGCAGACCGCGTACATAACTGGCCAGCGCGCCATGGCTGACCAGCACACCCTTTGGCTGGCCGGTGGAACCGGAGGTATGAATCACATAGGCCGGTGACTGCGCCGAAACCTTGCTGACCGGGCTGCTCGCAGGCTGTTGCTGCCAGAGCGTGGGCGCATAGGCCAGGCCCTGACAGCCAGCCACCGCCAGCGAAGTCTGGCGCTGATCGCCTTCGGCACACAGCAGCACTCGGGCACGGGCGTTTTCCAGCATCTGTTGCAGGCGCGCATCCGGGGCCTTGACGTCCAGCGGCATGTAAACACCACCCGCCTTGAAGATCGCCAGCACCGCCGTGAGCCAGTCCAGGGAGCGCTCCATCAGCACCGCCACGGGCTGGCCTTCGCTCACACCCAGACTCACCAGATGATGAGCCAGACGATTGGCCGCCTGATCCAGTTCGGCGATGCTCAAGGTGCGCTCAAGGCAACGAGCGGCCAGGGCATGAGGCTGCTTCTCGACCTGAGCCTGCCACTGTTGCAGCACCTGCGCAGCAGGTTCACGGGCAATTTGCGAAGGCTGGACCGGCAACGTGCCGAGGCTGAACAAGGGCGCGTCGGGGGCTGAGAGCAAGGTCTTGAACAGCTCCAGCAATGCCGGGATGAACCCCTCGACCGTCGAGCGTTTGTACAGGTCGCTGGCAAAGGTCATGTCGCCATGAATCAGCGTGCCGTCGTCGGTGATGTCCAGCGCCAGATCGAAATGCGCACCGTCCTTGTGGAACTCGTACTCGCTGACGTCCAGCCCCGGCAGTTTGAGGGCCACTTTCTGTTTGAGGACCACGTTCTGGTTGAACTTGGCCTGGAACAGCGGGTTGTGGCCCAGGCTGCGCTCCGGCGCCAGTTGATCCACCAGTTGCTCGAACGGCACGTCCTGATGAGCCTGAGCACCAAAGGACGTTTCACGAATCCGGGCCAGCAGATCGAGATAGCTCAGGCGCTCGTCCACTTCGCAGCGCAGCACCTGGGTATTGATGAAAAAGCCGATCAGGCCTTCGGTTTCAGCCCGGCCACGGTTGGCATTGGGCACGCCTATGCGGATGTCCCGCTGCCCGGCCTTGCGGGACAGGAACAGGGAAAAACCGGCCAGCCCCAGCATGAACAGGCTCATGCCCTGGCTGCGGGCAAAGGCGTTCAGTTGACGGGACAGGTCGAGGCCGAAGTCGAAGTGCAGTCGCTCGCCCTGAAAACTCTGGGTCGCAGGCCGCTGGAAGTCATGGGCGGCTTCCAGCAGTGGCTGCTCATCGCCCAGTTGCTGACGCCAGTAATCGAGTTGTCGCTCGCCCTCACCCGCTTCCAGCCACTTGCGCTGCCAGATCGCATAATCGGCGTACTGCAAGGGCAATTCCGGCAACACCGGTTCACGGCTCTCGCTGTAAGCCTGATAGCAGTGAACGAACTCCTGAATCATCACGTCCATCGACCAGCCGTCAGAGACGATGTGATGCATGCTCACCACCAGCACATGCTCATCGGCAGCCAGGCGGTACAGGCTGGCACGCAGCAGCGGGCCTTTCTGCAGATCGAACGGCTGGCGAGTGCTCTGCTCGACCTGCTGAGCCAGCTCGACCTCACGAACATCCACCGACAACGCCGACAGATCGACGCGTTCCAGCGCCACACACTGATTGCCGAGGATCACTTGACGTGGCTGGTCGCCTTCGGTGTTGAAGACCGTACGCAGGACTTCATGACGCTCGATCAGATGATCGAACGAACACAGCAGCGCCGACTCATCCAGCTCACCGCGCAGACGCAAGCCGGTGGTCATCTTGTAGGCATCGCTCAGCGGGTCGAGCTGCCAGAGAAACAGCAGGCGCTGTTGCGCGAAAGACAACGGAATCTCGTCGAAATCATGACGGCTGACCGGCACTGGCAACAGGCTGAAATCCTTGCCTTCCTGGCGCAGTCGGGCGAGAAACTGTTGACGCTGTTCCAGGGGCAGCCCGACAAAGCGTTTAGCGATACGTGCAGCAGTAGTCCCGGTCATGCGCCAAATTCCTCCAGTGAATCCATGAACTGGTCCATATCGCTCCAGTCGTTGTCAGCCGTGTCATCGGTGAGCAGCGCCACTTCGGCGGCCAGATCGCTCAGTACAGGTTTCTCGAACAGGACGCGCAGCGGCAGGCTGACGCCCAGTTGCGTCTTGATCCGGGCAATCACTTGCGCAGCCAGCAGGGAATGACCGCCTAGCTCGAAGAACTGATCGTCCAGCCCTACCTGCGGTACGTGCAGCACTTCCACCCAGATGGCGGCCAGACAGATTTGCAGCTCGGTTTGCGGTGCGCGATAGATGGCCTGCAACTGGCTTGGGTCAGGAACCGGCAAGGCCTTGCGGTCGAGCTTGCCGCTGGGCGTCAAAGGCAGGTTCGGCAACAGCAGCAGATGGGTCGGCACCATGTAGTCCGGCAGGCTGGCTTGCAGTTGCGCCTTGATGTTCTGGCGCAGCGCCGCCTGTTCGGCATCGGTGGTCGCAACGGTTTCAGGCACCAGATAAGCCACCAGTTGCGTGCTGCCGGCCAGTGGCAGCGCCAGAACCACCGCTTCGCGAATGCCGGGGCACTGTTGCAGGCGCGATTCGATTTCACCCAGCTCGATCCGGAAGCCGCGAATCTTCACCTGATGATCGACGCGACCGATGTACTCCAGCGCGCCATCGGCGCCCAGCCGCGCCCGGTCACCGGTGCGATACAGCCGTTCACCCGCCACGAACGGGTCGGCAATAAAACGCTCGGCGCTCAGCGCTGGCTGGCCGTGATAACCACGGGCCAGACCCGGCCCGCCGATATACAACTCACCCACCGCGCCTTGAGGCAGCAGGTTCAACTGATCGTCGAGCACGTACAGGCGACGTCCCGCCAGTCCCTGACCAATCGGCACGCCGCGCCAGGAAACGGTGTCCGGCGTCAATGCGCTGCAATCATGAATGCTCGACACCACGGTGGCCTCGGTCGGGCCGTAGGTATTGAGTAGCACCACATGCCCCAGACCGGCCTTGCGCCACAAGCGCAAGCCTTCCACCGCCATGGCCTCGCCACCCACATGAATCTGACGCAACGCGCCATAGTGCGCGGGCCGACGGGCGGCGTAATCCTGAACCAGGGTCAGCCAGTACGCGGCAGGCAAGTCCGCCAGGGTGATGCCATGCTCGACAATCGCCTGATGGAAGGTGCTGCTGTCCCAGAGCCGATCATCGCGCAGCACCACACAGGCCCCGTGGCAAAGCGGCGGATAGAACTGCTCCACAAAGCCATCGAAACTGTTGGTGGCGAATTGCAGAACCCGATCACCTTCGCGCAAATCGCTGTAGGTCGCGCCCAGGGTGATAAATTCGGCCAATGCTCCGTGACTGATGGCCACGCCTTTGGGGCGACCGGTGGAGCCGGAGGTGTAGATCACGTAAGCCAGATTGGCCGGATCGACGTTTACATCCAGATCATGTTCGGCGACATCGTTCTGCTCAGCCTGCCGGTCCAGAAGCAAGCACTGGATATCGCCCAGCGGCGGCAGATCGGGCAGCAGTTCGCTACGGGTCAGCAACAACTTGAGGCCGCTGTCTTGCAGCACATGGCTCAAGCGCTCGGCCGGTGTCTTGGGGTCCAGCGGCACATAGGCACCGCCCGCCTTGAGCACAGCCAGCAACGCCACGGCCATTTCCAGCGAACGGCCCAGCGCAATGCCCACCAATACGTCGGGACCCACACCTTGCTCACGCAAGCGGTGGGCCAGACGATTGCTGAGTTTATTCAGTTGCTCGTAACTCAGGCCGGGTGCCTGGCTTTCACTCGCCATGACCAGCGACTGCGCCTGGGGCGTGCGCTTGACCTGTGCCTCGAACAGACGATGCGCAGGCGTGGCAATGCTGGCCCGTGGCGCTGCGTCCACCGCCAGCAATTGCTGGCGCTCGTCAGCCGCCAGCATCGACAACTCGCCCACCGGCTGCTGCGGATCAGCACAGGCCGAGGCCAGCAGGTTGCGCCAGTGTCCGGCCAGACGGACGATGGTCGCCTCGTCGAAAATATCGGTGGCGTAGGTAAAGGCCGCATTGAGCTGTTCGCCTTCGCCGCTGGTGGCCAGCATCAGGTCGCTGGCAGCAGCATGGGCGCGCCCGGCGGCGGCCTGTTGCTCGGCGGGCAGATTCGCAACCCGCAGGCCGCTTGCCAGTTGCTTGTCCAGCAGATCGGCAACCACCGGCTGATGGTTGAACATCACCTGGAACAGCGGGTTATGGCTCGGGCTGCGCTCGGGCTGCAAGGCATCGATCACGGCATCGAACGGCAACTCCTGATGGGACTGCGCACCCATCGCCGCCTGACGCACGGTCTGCAACAGGTCGACAAAACGGGTCTGCGCCGTCACTTCGCTGCGCAGCACCTGAGTGTTGATGAAGCAGCCGATCAAACCCTCGGTTTCACTGCGCGTGCGGTTGGCAATCAGCCCGCCGACGCGGATATCGGTCTGCCCGCTGTAGCGATGCAGCAGGCTCTTGAAGGAGGCCAGCAATACCACGAACAAGGTGACGCCCTGGCGCTGGGCCAAGGTTTTCAGGTCCCGCAGCAGCGCGGTGTCCAGCGAGACTTCCAGGCGTGCGCCCTGATGAGTCGGCAAGGCCGGATGAGGCCGGTCGGTGGGCAGTTCCAGCACCGGATGCTCTTCACCCAGATGCTCGCGCCAGTAATCCAGCTGACGCTCCTGCTCCCCCGCCTCCAGCCAGCTGCGCTGCCACAACGCATAATCGCGGTATTGCACGGCCAGCGGATTCAGTTGCAAGGGCTTGCCAGCGACCAGCGCATCGTAGCCATGCAGCCATTCATCGATCAGCACATTCATCGACCAGCCGTCGGTGATCATGTGATGCAGGTTCAACAGCAGCACATGCTCCTGTTCTTGCAGACGCAGCAGACGAATGCTGAACAGCGGACCTTTTTCCAGATCGAAAGACTGCCCGGCCTGACGGGCCATTTCCTCATGCGCCTTCGACCAGCGCTGATCAAGTGGCAAGGCGCTCAGGTCCAGCAGCTCAATAGTCACCGGCGCAGGCTCGGCCACCCGCTGGAAAGCACGGTCTCCTTCCTGGCCAAAGGTCGTGCGCAGGCTTTCATGGCGTTCCACAAGGACACTGAATGCCCGCTCCAGCACCGCGACATCCAGCGAGCCGTTCAGGCACACCGACATCGGCAGGTTATAGGCGGAGCTTTCAGGGTCCAGCTGCCAGAGAAACCACATGCGCTGCTGGGCATAGGACAAGCCATCACGCTCAACAAGCCCAACGCAGGACGGGATCGGGAACAACGAAAAGTCCATGTCCTCCTGGCGCATACCGTCGAGAAACAACCGACGTTTTTCAGGAGGCAGCTCGACAAAACGGCGAGCCAGTTTATGGGCGTGTTCGGGATTCATGCATTGGGTCCTTGCTGAATAGGCCTGACCATGAGGCTTGGTCGTATCAACAAGAACGAACTGGAGACAAAATATTTAACGGAAATTAATGCTTGATAGCTCACGGCCTTGATGCGCAAGAAAATGCGCACCAAAAATTGACCATGAGCGCTGAAAGCCACGTTTTTAAAGGCTTCCAACCCATATGCAAGAAGTTGCGCAGGTGCGCAAGCCTTTGCGCACTTTTTGCTGAATCCTTCGCCTTTTTTCCAGTCCGCAAAACGCCATATGCCTGTATTTGCTGGATGAATTTCTGTCGGCACGCTTTTTGACAGTCCTCACTCCGTGCAACGGGCGTTATTGCCCCTAAAGACGGAGGAAAAAGGATGTCCGCACCCGCCCATCAAACGCATTTCAGCCTGAACCTGCAAGACGTCAAACACGACTTCAAGGTACTGGCCTTTACCGGCACAGAGGCC
>NZ_JAIGPJ010000003.1:0-300999 GCF_019719005.1 Pseudomonas cichorii | reverse complement strand
AGCAGTGAAACGATGCATCGCCGATGGTAGTGTGGGGTTTCCCCATGTGAGAGTAGGTCATCGTCAAGATTAAATTCCGAAACCCCCATCTGCGAAAGCAGGTGGGGGTTTTGTCTTTCTGGTCTTTGACGAAAGACGAAACAGTGGGAGGCGGCTTGCCGGCGACAGGGCCAGCAAGGTGTCAAAGTCGCTCAACGTCACTTGATTCAAGGCAATAAAAAACCACCGTAAAGGTGGTTTTATATAAGCGGGTGTCATCACTCGCCGCGATATTCACATCCACTGGTACAGGTTTCGTGAATGCGAACCGCCGAGAGTTCCGGGAGCAGGGGTTTCAGTTCGTCCCAGATCCATTTCGCCAGATTTTCGCTGGTCGGGTTTTCCAGGCCAGGAATGTCGTTGAGGTAGTTATGGTCCAGGCGCTCATACAGCGGCTTGAAGATCGCTTTGATCTCGGAGAAATCGCGTATCCAGCCAATATGAGGATCGACCTTGCCGGACAGATGGATGCCTACCCGGAACGAATGTCCATGCAGACGACCACATTTATGGCCTTCAGGCACATGAGGAAGTAGGTGTGCAGACTCGAAAGTAAACTCTTTGAAAATTTCCACTGTGTCTAAGCCCTGAATAGATGGCGATCGCGCAAGCGATAAATGCAGGGGACGAGTTTAACAGCAATGGTTTCAAACACCACGCTTCGGTAGGGCAGGCAACGAGTGATGGCATGTAGCCAGAAGGATTCAGCTTGAGTTAAGTTGATACCTTTATCTTGGTATCCGTAGAAAGCACCACTCGACGGAGCCCATAATGAAAAGACTGACCACTTTGCTGACTGCCGTAATGCTCATCGTTCCTGCCGGGTTTGCCCTGGCGCGTGATATCGGACCGGATGAGGCCTTGCGCCTGAGGGATGCGGGCACCATCCAGTCTTTTGAAAAGCTTAATGAATACGCATTGTCCAAGCACCCTGGGGCAACGATCACCGAGACGGAGCTCGAAAACGAATACGGTAAGTACGTTTACCAGATCGAATTGCGCGATACCGCAGGCGTTCAGTGGGACCTGAAAATAGACGCTGTCACCGGGCAGATATACAAGAACTATCAGGATAAGTAATGAAGGTCGAAAAGCGTCTCTGCGCAATCCTTGGCTTGGGGCTGCTCTGCACTGCTGCCCAGGCCAAGGACCTGAATCAGGACGAGGCACTCAGTTTGCGACAACGCGGGGTGATCCTGCCTCTTGAGCAATTCATAGAGCAAGCATTGAGCTATCACCCTGGCTCCAAGCTGCTCGAAGCCGAGCTGGAAGAAAAAAATAACCTGTACGTCTATGAATTCGAATTGTTGACCACGCAAGGCGTTGTTCGCGAACTCAAGTTCGATGCGCGTGACGGACGACTTCTGCAAGACGAGGAAGATGATTGATGCGCCTATTACTGGTTGAAGACCATGTGCCTCTGGCAGATGAGCTGATCTCTGCCCTTGGGCGTCAGGGCTATGCCGTGGATTGGCTGGCTGATGGCCGTGATGCGGTCTATCAGGGCGCAAGCGAGCCCTATGACTTGATTGTTCTGGATCTGGGGTTACCTGGCCTTCCTGGTCTTGAAGTGCTTCAGCAATGGCGCGCCAAAGGCCTGACTGCGCCTGTGCTGATTCTGACGGCCAGAGGTTCCTGGTCCGAACGCATAGAAGGCCTGAAAGCCGGTGCCGACGATTACCTGACCAAGCCGTTTCATCCTGAAGAGTTGCAGTTGCGCATCCAGGCTTTGCTGCGCCGTTCCCATGGATTGGCCAACCAGCCGACCCTTGAGTCCGCAGGGCTCAATCTGGATGAAGGCCGGCAATGCGTTGTGCGTGACGGAGTGGATATCCAGCTGACGTCTGCTGAATTCCGTCTGCTTCGTTACTTCATGCACCACCCGGAACAGATCCTCTCCAAGAGCCATCTTTCCGAGCACCTGTACGATGGCGAAAACGAACGCGATTCCAATGTGATAGAAGTTCATGTCAATCACCTGAGGCGCAAGCTCGGGCGTTCGGTGGTCACGACCCGTCGTGGCCAGGGTTATCTGTTCGGTGGTAATAACGCTTGAAGTCCATACAGAGGCGCTTGAGCCTCGGTCTCGTTGCAGTGCTGGTCGCTGTGGGTCTGGTGATGGCCCAGACCAGCCTGTACCTGTTTGAGCTGGGTCTGCAACGCTATCTTGAGGCCGGGTTGCGCAAGGAAAGCGAAAGCCTGCTGGTAGCTCTGGTTCGTGGCCCGGTGGGTATTCAGCTGGATGAACAGCGCTTGTCAGCGGCTTATCAGCGCCCGCTCTCCGGACACTACTTCCGCCTGGACTTTACCGAAGGCTACTGGCGCTCGCGCTCATTATGGGATTTCGAATTGCCGAAACCCCTGGGTGCAGGTCTTCATTCCGATCTGGAGCTGGGACACACCGGGCAATCGCTGCTGGTATGGAGCGCGGACTATCGAAAGTTCGGGCAGCAGATCACAGTGACGGTTGCCCAGGATTACACCCCCGTCAGGGCAAGCTTCCAGCGTATGCAGCAAATAGGCCTGGGATTCGGCCTGGCGGCACTGATTCTGGTGCTGGTTCTGCAGCGCGTCACCGTGCGCCGGGCCTTGCGTCCTCTGGAAACCGTGCGCGAGCAGATATCCCAGTTGCAGCAAGGGCAACGCTCGCAACTGGATAACCAGGTTCCCCTCGAACTTGAGCCGCTGGTTGCCCAGATCAACCACTTGCTCGCTCATACCGAAGACAGCCTCAAGCGTTCACGCAATGCCTTGGGTAACCTGGGCCATGCTCTCAAGACGCCCTTGGCTGTTCTGCTCAGCATGGCGTCGAGCGAACAACTGGATGCCAATCCAGCGCTGCGCAAAACCCTCCATGAGCAACTGGAGAACATCCGCCTGCGCCTGGAGCGTGAGTTGAATCGTGCCCGACTGTCCGGTGATGCGCTGCCGGGAGCGCGTTTCGATTGCGATGCAGAATTGTCCAGCCTGTTTTCGACACTGCGCATGATCCATGGCGAACACCTGGACCTGATCAATGATGTCCAGAGCGGTTTGCATTTGCCCTGGGATCGCGAGGACATTCTCGAATTGCTGGGCAACCTGCTGGATAACGCCTGCAAATGGGCTGACAGTGAAGTACGCCTGAATATCGAGCCGCAAGGGCAGGGGTTCACGCTGCTGGTCGACGACGATGGACCTGGTATTCCCGAGTCTCAGCGTGCAGAGGTGTTCAGTCGTGGCACCCGCCTTGATGAACAGATCACCGGCCACGGCCTGGGTCTTGGGATCGTGCGCGATATTGTCGAAGCGTGGGGCGGTGATCTGCAATTGCTCACCAGTCCGCAAGGTGGGCTGCGCGTGCGTATTGATCTACCTGAGCGCACTTCTCCCTGATTGTATAGCGTCAGTTTTTTCCTACAAAAAAACCGGGATGATATTAACTCCCGGTTTTTTTTGCCGATACATCCTGAAAGTCCTCCCTATAAAAACAACTGAATAGGCGAATCCTATGCGTCTGAGTCTGAAAGCCAAGGTTCTGTCATTGGCTGTACTGCCAGTGTTGTTGTTCGCTGTGGTAATCAGCGCGACCACGGTATTTATTCTCCATCAACAAGCCGACAGAGAGGTCAGCGAGACAAGGGAGCGTTTACTGACAGAGGCCCGGGCAACCCTGAAAAACTACGTGGACATTGCCCTCAGCGGCATCAAGCCAATCTACGACGCCGCGGCACCAGGCGATGAAGCCCCCAAGGCCAATGCCATCAAGCTGCTTGCATCCGTCAGCTATGGCAAGGATGGCTACCTGTTTGGTTACGACTCCGAGATCATCCGTATTTTCCGCAGCACCAGTGCCGATGGCCTGGGGAAAAGTTTCAAGGATGCACGTGATCCCAATGGCGTCTATCTGAATAGAGAACTGGTGGCCGTCGCGAAGGCCGGCACCCACTACACTTATTACGCCTCGGCATTGCCGGGCAAGACCGAGCCGGTTCCCAAGGTCGGTTACACCGAATACCTGCCCAAGTGGGATCTGGTCGTGGGCAGTGCAGTCAACCTTGACGGTATCGAAGCCCAGGTCGCGGTGGTCAAGCAGAACGTTGAAGCCCGCCTGCAAGACATGCTGTACAGCATTGTCGGCATCACGCTGCTGGTGCTGGTGATCATCAGCGTGATCGGTATCGTCATGACCGGTACTCTATTGCGTCCCCTGCGTTTGATGAAAGACAACCTGGACGATATCGTCGCCGGTGAAGGCGACCTGACGCGCCGTCTGGCCATTACCAGCCAGGATGAACTCGGCGAGCTGGCAGGTTCGTTCAACCATTTCGTCGACAAGATCCACGGCATCGTTCGCCAGATCACCGAGATGACCACGCAACTCACCGGTCTGGTCAGCGAAGTCTCCGATCAGGCGCAACGTTCGGAAAAAGCCATGGACCGCCAGCGCCACGAAACCGATCAGGTGGCTACCGCCATCAACGAAATGTCTGCCGCTGCCCAGGAAGTCGCAACAAGCGCTCAGGGTGCTTCTGTTGCTGCCCAGAAGACCGATGAGCAAGGCAAGGCTGCCAAGCGGGTGGTCGATGGCAGCATCAAGCAGATCCATGCGCTGGTAGAGGACATCCGCAAAAGCGGCTCATCGCTGGACAGTCTGCAGCAGGACGTATCATCGATTGTCAGTGTGCTGGGCGTCATTCGCTCCATTGCAGAACAGACCAACCTGCTGGCCCTCAACGCAGCAATCGAAGCTGCGAGGGCAGGGGAGGCCGGTCGAGGGTTTGCGGTAGTAGCCGATGAAGTCCGGGCACTGGCCAGCAGGACTCAACAGAGTACCCAGGAAATCCAGGGCATGATCGATCGCCTGCAAAAGGGTACGGAGGAAGCGGTAGGTGCCATGCGTCGCTCCAGCGAGGCGGGCGACGGTACTTCGACACAGGCCAACGAGGCAGGGCAGTCGCTGGTGACCATCGGTGAACTGATAGCGACCATCAACTCGATGAACGCCCAGATCGCCAGTGCCGCTGAAGAGCAGACAGCCGTAGCCGAGGAAATCAACCGCAGCGTCCACCAGATCGCCGTTGCAGTCGAAACCGTTGCCGACGAAACCCGTCAGGGCGCTCAGACTTCTCGCAGCCTGTTTGACCTTGGCAAACGCCTTGGCGGCCTGGTCGCCCAGTTCCGCGTCTGACACAACTAATGCCGATCAGTTAAGGCCCCTCCCACGGATTTTGATTTTGAAATCAGCCTCCTAACTGATCGGCATTACCCCTACAAGCCAAAAAAACCCTGCCGAGGCAGGGTTTTTTGTTTATTGCCGATCAGCCTGCAAGGGCTGCATTCAACACTAGATCCAGCAACGGTTGTGGGTACACACCCAGTACGAAGGTCAGGATGGCTACAGCCAGCAGCATGACGCCGCCTGTACGCTGTGCCCAGTTGAAGGCTGCATCGTGGCGAGGCAGCTTGTTGTCGACCAGATACATCGTGACCATCACCCGCAGGTAGTAGAACACGCCGATGGCGCTACCCAGGACCAGAGCACCGATCAGCCACCACAGGTGCGATTCGACGCCAGTGGCGATGATGTAGAACTTGCCGATGAAGCCGGCAGTCAGCGGGATACCCGCCAGGGACAGCATCATCAGGGTCATGACCGCAGTCAGGTACGGACGGCGCCAGAACAGGCCGCGGTACTCGAACATCGCATCGGCATCGCGGCCGCTGTACGGCGAGGACATCATGGTGATTACACCGAAGCTGCCCAGGGACGTCAGTACATAAGTCGCCAGATAAACACCGATTGCCTCGACAGCCATGCCTTTGCTCGCGACCAGCGCAATCATCAGGTAGCCGAAGTGGGCGATGGACGAATAACCCAGCAGACGCTTGAGGTTGTTCTGAGCCAGTGCCAGCAGGTTACCGACCACGATCGATGCCACGGCGATGACAGCAAGGACGTCATGCAACACGCCGCTGCTGGCTGCCGGGGAAATCTGGAACAGACGCACCAGTACAGCGAACACGGCAACCTTGCTGGCCGTTGCCAGGAAAGCGGCAACCGGGGCAGGGGCACCCTCGTAGACGTCCGGCGTCCACAGGTGGAACGGAACCAGCGACAGTTTGAACGCCAGGCCCACGACCATCATGGCCAGACCCAGGCTTGCCAGCCCGCTAGGCATGCCGGTGGCGGCAATCGCCTTGCCGATACCCGTGAAGCTCAGGCTGCCTGCGTCTGCGTACAGCAGCGCCATACCGAACAGCAGGAACGCCGAACCGGCTGCCGAGAGCACCATGTACTTGATGCCGCCTTCCAGGGAGCGCTTGTTGAAGAAGGCGTAAGCGACCAGACCGTAGACCGGCACCGACAGCAGTTCCAGACCGATGAACAGACCGGCCAGGTGCTGGGCACTGACCAGAACCAGACCTCCGAGAGCGGCCAGCAGGATCAGCAGGTAAAGCTCTTCACGGTTGCCTGGATAGCCTTTCTTGTCGTCGCCCAGATAGGCGTGCGCCATTGTCACGCATGCCAGGGTCGAGGCAAGGATGATTGCCATGTACAGGCAGGCGAAGCTGTCGATCTGCAGCAATGGCGTCACGGCCAGTGGCGCGACTTTCAGGGCAGGGTAAATCGACAGCAATGCCAGGTTGAGCCCTGCTACGGATAGCAGGAATGTTTGCGAGTGATTGCGGCGCCATGCGATTGCCAGCATCACCACCACGATGGTGAGGCTGGTAATCAGCAGTGGGGCAAGCGCAATAAAGTGTTGAATCGTCAGGTCCATAGCGCTCTTACCGGGCCGAAGCGAGTTGAGTGAAGGCAGTGCCTAGCCATTGCTGCACGCCGTGCATGGTCGCTGCCGAAGTATCGAGGAACGGCTGCGGGTAAACCCCCAGCACGATCAGCAATACGGCAAGGCCCAGCACCATGATCAATTCCCGTCCATCCATGCCCTTGAGGATTTCCTCGGACTTGGAAGGGCCAAAGTAGGCGCGGTGGATCATGATCAGCGAGTAGACAGAACCGAACACCAGACCGGAAGTGGCGATGGCCGTGATCCATGGGGAGTGAACGAAAGCACCCAGCAGGATCAGGAACTCACCGACGAAGTTGCCTGTGCCCGGCAGCCCCAGGGAAGCGGCCGCGAAGAACAGGCTGATGGCCGGCAGGTAAGCGATGCGCGACCACAGGCCACCCATCTCACGCATGTCGCGGGTATGCAGACGCTCGTACAGCTGACCACTGAGGATAAACAGCGCAGCGGCCGACAGACCGTGGGCAATCATCTGGATCACCACGCCCTGCAAGGCGTGCTGGCTGCCGGAGTAGATACCGATCAGGACGAAGCCCATGTGCGAGACGCTGGAGAACGCGATCAGACGCTTGATATCGGTCTGGGCGAACGCCAGGAAGGCACCGTAGAAGATACCGACCAGGCCGAGGGTCATTGCAATCGGTGCAAACTCTGCCGAAGCGTTGGGGAACAGCGGCAGGGCGAAGCGCAGCAGACCATAGGCAGCGGTTTTCAGCAGGATACCGGCCAGGTCGACGGAACCGGCAGTCGGGGCCTGGGCGTGAGCGTCCGGCAGCCAGGAGTGCAGCGGCACTACCGGCAGCTTCACCGCGAAAGCGATGAAGAAGCCCAGCATCAGGATGTATTCGGTGCCCGGTGTCAGTCTGGTCTTCAGCAGATCGGCGTAAGCGAAGGTGATCACGCCGGTCTGGTTGAAGTGAACCAGTACCAGACCCAGAATCGCCACCAGCATGATCAGGCCGCTGGCCTGGGTGAAGATGAAGAACTTGGTTGCCGCGTAGATTCGTGTCTTCTTGCCGTCCGACGAACTATGACCCCAGAGCGCGATGAGGAAATACATCGGCACCAGCATCATTTCCCAGAAGAAGAAGAACAGGAACAGGTCGATGGCCAGGAACACGCCAACCACACCGCCGAGAATCCACATCAGGTTGAGGTGGAAGAAGCCGACGTTGCGCTGGATTTCTTTCCAGGAACACAGCACGGACAACACGCCGAGCAGACCGGTCAGCATGATCATCAGCAGCGACAGGCCATCCAGCGCCAGATGCAGGCTGATGCCGAAGCGTGAAATCCACTGTTGGTGGAATTCCAGGGTCCAAGTCGGGTCAGCGCCAGGGGCCGGAGACAGGGTGTAGTCACCGACGCCCCACAGCCACAGGCCGATACCGAGCAACAGAGACATGGTCAGCAGCGCGATCCAGCGTGGCAGTGTGGCGCTGACGCGCTCACACAGCCAGCACAGCAGGCCGCCGATAAAGGGGATCAGGATTAGCCAAGGCAGAATCATGACGGGCTCAATTCCTTTCGCAAATTCGCAAGGTTTTCATGTCAGACCGCAACCAGAACGACGGCACCAAGTACCAGAACGGCACCCACGGCTATCGAGGCAGCATACCAACGCAACTGGCCGGTCTCGGTACGGCTCATGGTGACATGGCCTCCCTTGACCAGACGCGGGATCAAACCGATGGTGCGGTCGAACGGATCGCTACGCAGCACATGGCTGATCGCCAGATAAGGTTTGACGAACAGCTTGTCGTAGATCCAGTCGAAGCCCCATGCAGCGAACCACCAGGCTGACAGGAGACGGCCAGGGCCGCTGTTGGCGATAGCGGTTACCAGACGACGCTTGCCCAGGAACAGCAAGGCCGCCAGCAGGATACCGGCCAGGGCGATGGCGCCCGAGGCGATTTCCAGACTGTGCTTGGCATCTCCGCCGGCATGACCAACGCTTTGTGGCAGGACACCTGCCAGTGGCGGGGTGATCATTGCGCCAATGAAAGTCGACAGCACGATCAGCACCGACAGAGGCAGCCAGTGAGCGATGCCATGACCGGCATGGGCTTCGGTCTTGGCTTCACCATGGAACGCGATGAAGATCAGGCGGAAGGTGTAGATCGAGGTCATGAACGCGCCGGCCAGACCTGCATACAGCAGACCGTTGTTACCGCTGGCGAAAGCTTCCCAGAGAATTTCGTCCTTGGAGTAGAAACCGGCTGTCAGCAGCGGCAGGGCAGCCAGGGCGGCACCACCGACGATGAAGCTGGCGTAGGCCAGAGGCAGTTTCTTCCACAGGCCACCCATCTTGAAGATGTTCTGCTCGTGGTGGCAGGCAACGATCACCGCACCGGAAGCAAGGAACAGCAGCGCCTTGAAGAAGGCGTGGGTCATCAGGTGGAAGATCGCGCCTTCCCAGGCACCAACGCCCAGGGCCAGGAACATGTAGCCGATCTGGCTCATGGTCGAGTAGGCGAGGATACGTTTGATGTCGGTTTGTACCAGTGCTGCGAAACCTGCCAGAACCAGCGTCACGCCGCCGACAACGCCGACCAGATGCAGAATGTCCGGAGCCAGGGCGAACAGGCCGTGGGTACGGGCAATCAGATAAACGCCTGCCGTTACCATGGTTGCAGCGTGGATCAGTGCCGAAACCGGAGTAGGACCGGCCATCGCATCTGCCAGCCAGGTTTGCAGTGGCAGTTGTGCGGATTTACCGACAGCGCCGCCCAGCAGCATCAGGGTTGCCAGCACGATCCAGAAGTCGCCGACCTTGAAGTGCTCGGGAGCACGAACCAGCAGTTCCTGAATGTTCAGCGTACCCAGTTGCTGGAACAGGATGAACAGGCCGATGGCCATGAACACGTCGCCGATGCGGGTCACGATGAAGGCTTTCAGTGCTGCGTTACCGTTGTTGCGGTTGCTGTAGTAGAAACCGATCAACAGATAGCTGCACAGGCCCACGCCTTCCCAACCGAAGTAGATGAACAGCAGGTTGTCGCCCAGGATCAGGAACAACATGCTGGCAATGAACAGGTTGGTGTAGGAGAAGAAGCGCGAGTAACCGGCTTCACCGCGCATGTACCAGGACGCGAACAGGTGGATCAGGAAGCCCACGCCAACCACCACGCCGAGCATGGTGACCGACAGGCCATCCAGATACAGCGCGAAGTTGGGAGTGAAGCCATCCACGTTCATCCATTGCCATAGCACCTGGGTGTAACGACCACCCTCCGGCGGTGCAACGTTGAATTGCCAGATGACCCAGGCCGTGACCAGCGCCGAAAGGCCGATGGAGCCGACACCGATCAGGGCTGCGAGGTTTTCCGAGATGCGTCCACGGGAGAACGACAGCAGCAGAAAGCCGATCAGGGGAAATACGAAAGTGAGAAAGAGTAGGTTCATCCGCGCATCTCGCTGGCAGCATCGATATCGAGAGTGTGGAAGCGGCGATACAGCTGCATCAGGATCGCCAGGCCAATACTGGCCTCGGCAGCGGCGAGGGTGATCACCAGAATGAACATGACCTGTCCATCCGGCTGTGCCCAGCGGCTACCGGCAACGACGAACGCCAGAGCAGATGCGTTCATCATGATCTCCAGGCTCATCAACACAAAAAGAATGTTGCGGCGCACTATCAGGCCGACCAGGCCAAGACAGAACAGCACCCCGGCGACCGCCAGGCCATGTTCCAGAGGGATAGCATTCATTGGCTTGGCTCCTTGGTGTCGGTGCGGCCCAGATGGAAAGCCGTCACGGCTGCAGCAAGCAGCAGCATCGAGGCAAGTTCCACCACCAGCAGATAAGGCCCGAACAGGCTGATACCGACTGCCTTGGCGTCGACTGTGGTGTGACCGACGCCAGCGCCGGTCGGGTTGGCGAACAAGACGTACAGCAGTTCAGCCAGCAGCAGAGTGCCAAGAATCACCGGCCCCACCCAGATACCGGGCTTGAGCCACGCACGTTCCTGCTGAACCGAAGCCGGGCCCAGGTTCAGCATCATCACCACAAACACGAACAGGACCATGATTGCGCCCGCGTAGGCGATGACTTCCAGAACACCGGCGAAAGGAGCGCCGAGGCTGAAAAAGGTCATTGCCACCGCGATCAGCGAAATGATCAGGTAGAGCAGGGCGTGCACCGGGTTCGTGTTCGTGATCACCCGCAGGGTGGACACGACGGCGATGCCGGATGCGAAATAGAAAGCGAATTCCATCTTTACTTCCTTAAGGCAGCAAGCTCTTGACGTTGATCGGCTCGGCTTCGTTCTGTGCAGAGCCTTTGGGCTTGCCAGCGATGGCCATACCGGCGACGCGATAGAAGTTATAGTCAGGGTTCTTGCCGGGGCCGGAGATCAGCAGATCTTCTTTCTCGTACACCAGATCCTGACGTTTGAACTCGGCCATCTCGAAATCCGGTGTCAGCTGGATTGCGGTGGTCGGGCAGGCTTCTTCGCACAGGCCGCAGAAAATGCAACGCGAGAAGTTGATGCGGAAAAAGTCCGGGTACCAGCGGCCGTCTTCGGTTTCAGCCTTCTGCAATGAAATGCAACCCACCGGGCAAGCCACGGCGCACAGGTTGCAGGCCACGCAGCGCTCTTCGCCGTCGGGGTCGCGGGTCAGAACGATACGGCCACGATAGCGTGGTGGCAGGTAGACCGGCTCTTCCGGGTATTGCAGGGTGTCGCGTTTGCGAAAGCCATGGCCGAAGACCATCACCAGGCTGCGCAACTGGGTACCGGTACCCTTAACGATGTCGCCAATATATTTGAACATGGGTCAAATCCTCACTGAACCGAGCCTGCCGGCGTGTTCAACAACACGATCGCAGCAGTCACCAGCAAATTGATCAGGGTCAGCGGCAGACAGAATTTCCAGCTGAAGTCCATTACCTGGTCATAGCGTGGGCGCGGGATGGAAGCGCGCAGCAGGATGAACAGCATGATGAAGAACGCAGTCTTCAGTGCGAACCAGACGAAGGAGAGTTGCGGCAGGATGCCGAAAGGACCGTGCCAGCCGCCGAAGAACAGGGTCACCAGCAGCGCCGAGATCAGGATGATCCCGATGTACTCGCCCACGAAGAACATGCCCCATTTCATGCCGGCATATTCAATGTGGTAACCGTCGGCCAGTTCCTGTTCCGCTTCCGGCTGGTCGAAGGGGTGACGGTGAGTCACTGCAACGCCTGCGATGAAGAACGTACAGAAGCCGAAGAACTGCGGAATGATGAACCACAGGTTCTGTGCCTGATATTCAACGATGTCGCGCATGTTGAACGAGCCGACCTGAACCACGATGCCCATCAGCGCCAGACCCATGAACACTTCATAGGATACGGTTTGCGCCGAAGCTCGCAGACTACCGAGCAGGGCGTACTTGTTGTTACTCGACCAGCCGGCGAACAGCACGGCATAGACCGAAAGACCGGCCATGGCAAAGAAGAACAGCAGGCCGATATTCAGGTCCGCCACGCCCCAGGTCGGGGTGATCGGGATGATTGCGAAGGCAATCAGCAAGGCGCTCATGGCCACGATCGGTGCCAGGGTGAAAATCACCTTGTCGGCAAACGGCGGTGTCCAGTCTTCCTTGAAGAACATTTTCAGCATGTCGGCAGCGATCTGGAACATGCCGAACGGGCCAACGCGGTTCGGACCGTAACGGTCCTGCCACCAGCCCAGCAGGCGACGTTCGACGAAGCTCAGCAAAGCGCCGCAGACCACAACCGCCAGCAGCACGACGATGGCTTTGAGGACCGCGAAGATGGTGTCGATCACATCAGGAGTGAGCCAGCTCATTGCGCTGCCTCCTGAAGACCGTCAACCGTCTTGCCGAAGACCGCGGCAGGAATACCAGCCAGACCTACCGGCAATGCCACCAGACCTGCACCCAGTTCTTCATTGATGCGCAGCGGCAGACGCAGGGTCTTGCCGGCAACGTTCAAGGACAGCAGGGCACCTTCGTTGACACCCAGGCGGTCGGCTTCGGACTTGGCCAGTGCAACATAGGCCGCCGGGATGCGTTCCTGGACCGGAGCGGCTTTCGAAGAGTTCTCTTCGCTGCCGAACAGGTGATAGAACGGCACCACCTGCCATGTGCCCTGGGCAGGCGAGAAGGCGCGTGGGACGCTGGCGAACCAGTTCAGGTTGTCGCCCTGGCTTTCGATCAGACGAACACCCGGATCACCGGCACGCAAGTGACCACCGACTTCGTCCTGGAACTTGTTCCAGGCCTGAGGCGAGTTCCAGCCCGGAGACCAGGCGAAAGGCACTTGCTGACGCGGTTCGGCGGAGCCCGAGTAACCTTCCATGGAGAAGGAGAACGCGGTGTCCTGGTCTTGCGGAGTACGAGGCTCATGCACGCTGATGTTGGCGCGCATGGCTGTACGGCCGCTGTAACGCAGCGGTTCGCGAGCCAGCTTCATGCCCTTGATACGGAACGCTGCAGAAGGCGCGGCATCGATGATGCCAGCCAGTTGCGAGCTGCTTTGTGCGCAGGCAGCAGTGACGTGGTCCAGTTGCGTCCAGTCCACCGGCTTGTTCAGCAGGGTCGCGCGCAGGGCATGCAACCAGCGCCAGCCTTCGTGGACCAGAATGCTGGCGTCCAGATAAGTTGGATCGAACACCTGGAAGAAGCGCTGGGCGCGGCCTTCCAGACTGACCAGCGTACCGTCGCCTTCGGCGAAGCTGGCTGCTGGCAGCACCAGATGGGCACGGTCGCCCGTGGCAGTCTTCTGATGGTCGGCCACGATCACTACTTTCGCAGCGCTCAGGGCGGCATCGACCTTGGCGGCATCGGTACGGGTGTACAGATCGTTTTCCAGCACGACGATGGCGTCAGCTTTGCCGTCGATCACGGCCTGCAAGGCGGCATCGACCGACTCGCCACCCAGCAGGGCCAGGCCCAGGCTGTTGGCTTCCGGCACGATCAGGGTGATGGAGCCTTCTTTTTCGCGCAGTTTCAGAGCCTTGGCGATGTTCGCTGCGGCTTCGATCAGGGCTTTGGAACCCAGGGAAGTACCGGCAATGATCAGTGGGCGTTTGGCAGCCAGCAGAGAATCGGCAATGCGCCTGGCCAGTTCCAGGGCTTCGGCGTCCAGGCCTTCGACGGCAGGTGCGCTGGCGTCCAGGGCGTGAGCCACGGCAAAACCGATGCGGGCCAGGTCGTCTGGAGCGGCGTGTACACACTCTTCAGCGATGTCGTCGAGCTTTGTCTCAGCCAGACTGGCGATAAACAGCGGGTTCAGCGCGTGCTGGCCGATGTTTTTCACTGCAGCATTGAGCCATGGCTGTACGCGCATGGCCTCGGCCATATCTTCCGCCTTGCCCTTGACCGATTGGCGCAGGGCCAGGGCCACACGTGCTGCGGTCTGGGTCAGGTCTTCACCGAGGACGAAAACTGCATCGTGGTCTTCGATGTCGCGCAGGGTCGGGATCGGCAGCGGGCTGTCTTTGAGCACCTGCGCCACCAGACGGATACGCTCCAGTTCACTGGCTTCGATACCCGAGTAGAAATGCTCGGCACCGACCAGTTCGCGCAGCGCGTAGTTGCTTTCCAGGCTGGCGCGTGGCGAGCCGATACCGACGATGTTACGGCCGCGCAGCAGGTCGGCAGCCGTATCCAGCGCTGCATCCAGGCTCAGCTTGCTGCCGTCTGCCAGCAATGGCTGACGTGGGCGGTCTTCGCGGTTGACGTAGCCATAGCCGAAGCGGCCACGGTCGCACAGGAAGTACTGGTTAACCGAACCGTTGAAGCGGTTTTCGATGCGACGCAGTTCGCCGTAACGCTCACCGGGGCTGATGTTGCAACCGCTGGAGCAGCCATGGCAGATGCTCGGCGAGAACTGCATGTCCCACTTGCGGTTGTAGCGCTCGGAGTGAGTCTTGTCGGTGAACACACCGGTCGGGCAGACCTCGGTCAGGTTGCCGGAGAACTCGCTTTCCAGCACGCCGTCTTCGACGCGGCCGAAGTACACGTTGTCGTGAGCGCCGAAAACGCCCAGGTCAGTGCCGCCTGCATAGTCTTTATAGAAGCGTACGCAACGGTAGCAGGCGATGCAGCGGTTCATCTCGTGAGCGATGAACGGGCCGAGCTCCTGGTTCTGGTGGGTGCGTTTGGTGAAGCGGTAACGACGCTCGTTGTGACCGGTCATGACGGTCATGTCTTGCAGGTGGCAGTGACCCCCTTCCTCGCAGACCGGGCAGTCATGCGGGTGGTTGGTCATCAGCCACTCGACGACACTGGCCCGGAAGGCCTTGGATTCGTCATCGTCGATGGAGATCCAGGTGTTGTCGGTGGCCGGCGTCATGCAGGACATGACGATGCGACCACGGGTGTCGTTCTCGTCGTTGTACTGCTTGACCGCGCACTGGCGACAGGCGCCAACGCTGCCAAGGGCGGGATGCCAGCAGAAATAAGGAATGTCGAGGCCCAGCGACAGACATGCCTGTAACAGGTTGTCTGCCCCGTCGACTTCGAGCGCTTTGCCGTCTACGTGGATAGTGGCCATGGTTCAAAGTTCTTCGTTGGCCCGGTGTCAGCGGGCGTGGCTAATGGAATCTTGTTATTCGTGCGACTCGAAACAGCCTGTGGGGGCGCTGTCGCACGATGGATGAAGGGCAGGGCCCTTCACCTTTAAAGGGTCATGCGCCGACGATGATCGGTCGTGCCTGGGGTGGGATGGCGGCGCTGGTGGGCGCGATGCCTGCCTCGAACTCCGGGCGGAAATATTTGATCGCGCTGCCCAATGGCTCCACGGCTCCCGGTGCGTGAGCACAGAAGGTCTTGCCTGGGCCGAGGAAACCGACCAGACCGAGCAGCGTCTCGATATCTCCGGCTTGCCCTTCGCCTTTTTCCAGCGAACGCAGGAGCTTGACGCTCCATGGCAGGCCGTCGCGGCAAGGGGTGCAGAAACCGCAGGATTCGCGGGCGAAGAACTCTTCCATGTTGCGCAGCAGGGACACCATGTTGATGCTGTCATCTACCGCCATGGCCAGACCGGTACCCATACGGGTGCCGACCTTGGCGATGCCGCCAGCGTACATTTGCGCATCCAGGTGCTCTGGCAACAGGAAACCGGTACCGGCGCCGCCTGGCTGCCAGCACTTGAGTTTGTAGCCATCGCGCATGCCACCGGCATAGTCTTCGAAGAGTTCACGAGCGGTGACGCCGAATGGCAGTTCCCACAGGCCCGGGTTCTTCACTTTGCCGGAGAAGCCCATCAGCTTGGTGCCGTGGTCTTCACTGCCTTCGCGAGCGAGGGATTTGTACCAGTCGATGCCGTTGCCGATGATGGCCGGTACGTTGCAGAGGGTTTCGACGTTGTTAACGCAGGTCGGCTTGCCCCACACGCCGACAGCGGCGGGGAAGGGCGGCTTGGAGCGCGGGTTGGCGCGACGGCCTTCCAGGGAGTTGATCAGTGCGGTTTCTTCACCGCAGATGTAACGTCCGGCACCGGTGTGGACGAACAGCTCGAAATCGAAGCCGCTGCCCAGAATGTTCTTGCCCAGCAGGCCGGCTGCCTTGGCTTCTTCCACTGCACGGTTCAGGTGCTTGGCGGCGGTGGTGTACTCGCCACGCAGGAAGATGTAGCCACGGTAGGTTTTCAGTGCGCGGGCACTGATCAGCATGCCTTCGATCAGCAGATGGGGCAGTTGCTCCATCAGCATGCGGTCTTTCCAGGTGTTGGGCTCCATTTCATCCGCGTTGCAAAGCAGGTAGCGGATGTTCATGGATTCGTCTTTGGGCATCAGGCCCCATTTCACGCCTGTAGGGAAGCCGGCACCGCCGCGTCCCTTGAGGCCGGCATCCTTGACGGTCTGGACGATATCGTCCTGAGACATGTCGGCGAATGCCTTGCGTGCTGCCGCGTAACCGTTCTTGGCCTGGTACTCGTCGAGCCAGACCGGCTCGGCGTCGTCACGCAGACGCCAGGTCAGCGGATGGGTTTCTGCACTGCGCGCGATGCGGTTGGCAGGGCCGAAGGAAGTCAGGGTCATACGTAGCCCTCCAGCAGTTTGGCGACGCCAGCAGGCTGTACGTCACCGAAAGTGTCGTCGTCGATCATCAGTGCCGGAGCCTTGTCGCAGTTGCCCAGGCAGCAGACCGGCAGCAGCGTGAAGCGGCCGTCGGGAGTTGTCTGGCCCAGGCCGATGCCCAGCTTGCTCTGGATTTCGCCAACCACAGACTCATGGCCGCCGATGTAGCAGACCATGCTGTCGCAGACGCGAATGATGTGACGGCCGACCGGCTGACGGAAGATCTGGCTGTAGAACGTTGCCACACCTTCGACGTCGCTGGCTGGAATGCCAAGAATCTCGCCGATCGCGTAGATGGCGCCATCCGGCACCCAGCCACGTTCCTTCTGGACGATCTTGAGGGCTTCGATGGACGCCGCGCGGGAGTCTTCGTAGTGATGCAGCTCGTGCTCGATGGCCGAGCGTTCTGTTTCGCTCAGGGCGAAACGGTCTGTCTGGATAAGCGTGCTGTTCATGCTTAGCGGTCCACGTCGGCCATAACGAAATCGATGCTACCCAGGTACGCGATCAAGTCCGCGACCATGCTGCCTTTGATCACCGAAGGGATCTGCTGCAGGTGCGGGTAACTTGGAGTGCGGATCCGGGTACGGTAGCTCATGGTGCCACCGTCGCTCGTCAGGTAATAACTGTTGATACCCTTGGTCGCTTCGATCATCTGGAAGGATTCGTTGGCCGGCATGACCGGACCCCACGAAACCTGCAGGAAGTGCGTGATCAGGGTTTCGATGTGCTGCAAGGTGCGCTCTTTTGGCGGCGGCGTGGTCAGCGGGTGATCCGCCTTGTACGGGCCTTCCGGCATGTTGCGCATGCACTGGTCGATGATCCTGATGCTCTGGCGCATCTCTTCGACGCGAACCATGCAGCGGTCGTATGCATCGCCATTGGCCGCAAGCGGGACTTCGAATTCGAAATTTT
The DNA here is from genome assembly GCF_019719005.1 of Pseudomonas cichorii. GTDB lineage: Bacteria > Pseudomonadota > Gammaproteobacteria > Pseudomonadales > Pseudomonadaceae > Aquipseudomonas > Aquipseudomonas cichorii_E. The sequence goes on along the minus strand of NZ_JAIGPJ010000003.1, from coordinate 283,218 downwards.
CGTAGCCGGAGTAAGGGCGGGCCTTGCGCAGGTCGAAATCACAGCCGGTGGAACGCAGACCTGCACCGGTGACACCCCATTCCAGGGCCTCTTTGGTGTTATAGGCGGCGACGCCGATGGTACGGCCTTTGAGGATGCTGTTCTGCAGCGCTGCCTTGGTGTATTCGTCCAGGCGTTTTGGCAGCCAGTCGACAAACTCCTTGACCAGTTTCTCCCAGCCGCGTGGCAGGTCGTGGGCAACACCGCCGATGCGATACCAGGCCGGGTGCAGGCGGAAGCCGGTGATGGCCTCGATGACCTTGTAGGCTTTCTGGCGGTCGGTGAAGGTGAAGAATACTGGCGTCATTGCGCCCACGTCCTGGATGTATGTACCCAGGAACAACAGGTGGCTGGTGATGCGGAAGAACTCGGCCATCATGATGCGGATGGTGTCGACCTTCTCCGGCACCTTGATGCCTGCCAGCTTCTCGACCGAGAGCACGTAAGGCAGGTTGTTCATCACCCCGCCCAGGTAGTCGATACGGTCGGTGTACGGAATGAAGCTGTGCCAGGACTGACGCTCTGCCATCTTCTCGGCACCACGGTGGTGGTAACCGATGTCGGGAACGCAGTCGACGATCTCTTCGCCGTCCAGTTGCAGAATGATGCGGAATGCACCGTGAGCCGAAGGGTGGTTCGGGCCGAGGTTGAGGAACATGTAGTCCTCGTTCTCGCCGGAACGCTTCATGCCCCAGTCTTCCGGACGGAAGCGTGCGGCTTCCTCTTCCAGTTGCTGTTTGGCCAGGCTCAGGCTGTACGGATCGAACTCGGTGGCGCGAGCCGGGAAGTCCTTGCGCAGCGGGTGACCTTCCCAGGTCGGCGGCATCATGATGCGGCTCAGGTGCGGGTGGCCCGGGAAGTCAATCCCGAACATGTCCCACACTTCACGCTCGTACCAGTTGGCGTTAGGCCAGATGCCGGTGATGCTTGGCAGGCTCAGGTCGCTTTCGGACAGGGCCACCTTGATCATCACGTCACTGTTACGTTCTACCGACAGCAGGTGGTAGAAGACGGTGAAGTCTGCATCGGGCAGGCCGCGGCGATGGGTGCGCAGGCGCTCATCGACACCGTGCAGGTCGTAGAGCATGGAGTAGGGCTTGTTCACCTGTCGCAGGAACTTCAGCACCTCGACCAGGTGGGCGCGTGCAACCCACAGCACCGGCATGCCGGTACGGGTCGGCTGTGCCGTGAAGGCCTCGGCGCCAAAGCGTGTATTCAATTCTACGACGACGTCTTGGTCGTCAGCCTTGTAAGGCGGGATGTACAGAGCGGTGTCTGCAGTCATAGGTCTCAATCACTTCGGTCAACGTACAGAATCAACCCGTTCTTGTCTTTTTTATAAGAAGAACGGGCTGGATCAGACTTCGTCGGGGCTGCGCAGGTTGGTGACCTGGATGCGCTGTTCGCGGCGCTGTTCCTTTTGCGAAGGCATTTCGGCGCGGTAAACGCCTTGATCGCCGACGACCCAGGAAAGAGGGCGACGCTCCTGGCCAATGGATTCCTGCAGCAGCATCAAGCCTTGCAGAAATGCCTCTGGGCGGGGCGGGCAGCCGGGCACGTACACATCGACAGGAAGGAACTTGTCCACGCCCTGCACCACAGAGTAGATGTCGTACATGCCACCGGAGTTGGCGCACGAACCCATGGAGATGACCCACTTGGGCTCAAGCATTTGCTCGTAGAGACGCTGGATGATCGGTGCCATCTTGATGAAGCAGGTCCCGGCAATAACCATGAAATCCGCCTGACGCGGCGATGCCCGGATGACTTCGGCGCCGAAGCGTGCGATGTCGTGGGGCGCCGTGAAGGCGGTGGTCATTTCCACATAGCAACACGACAGGCCGAAGTTGTACGGCCACAGGGAGTTTTTACGCCCCCAGTTGACCGCGCCGTTCAGCACGTCTTCAAGTTTGCCCATGTAGATGTTTTTGTGGACTTGATCTTCTAACGGATCGGAAACGGTTTCCCGTTTGCCGATTGGATACTGCTCATTAGGAGCATCCGGGTCGATCCTGGTGAGATTGTATTGCATCGCCAAAGCCTCATTGTTTTAGCTTCGCTTGCCGTTTACGGCGACCTTCAGGAGCCCAATCCAGCGCTCCAACCCGCCATAGGTAGACAAGACCTGCCAACAGAATTGCTATGAAAACGAGTGCTTCGACGAATCCGGTCCAGCCGCTTTCGCGGACGGACACAGACCAGGCAAAGAGATAGAGGGCTTCAATGTCAAAGATCACGAATAGCATCGCGACCAGATAGAATTTTGCGGAGAGGCGCAGGCGCGCACTGCCGGTAGGCAGCATGCCGGATTCGAAAGGTTCGTTCTTGCTGCGACCCCAGGCCTTGCTTCCCAGCAGGCTTGAGACACCGAGCATGAAGGCACAAAGACCGACAACACCGAGAAGGAAAATGGCGAAGCCCCAGTTGTGGGCAATCAAACCTGTCGTTTCGGGCATGCTGGCAGTCCTTGGAATAGAGAGCAAAGGTCTCTGTGCTTGATAAAGAGTGAGTCCGTGACGATATGTCGCAGAGGGAGCATCGGATTGATTTTATGTGCAAATACTTGGCAAGTAAATTTTCTACATCAAAATTATTTAATGAATTAATCGGAATTCGGGGACATGAAGGGCTGCAGGGCTTGCTGGCCGGGCATTGCCAAGGTTTTAACCATTTATTTTTCTTAATAGGGAAAAGCAATAAAAGGAAATTTGAATGATAATTAATATCATTTGAATGAGCCTTTTTAGTTTGCCGGGGTGTTGGGTGCTCCTGGTCTATTTTATTAAGTCCTTACAGTTGTATCACTGCCAGCCTGATTAAAGGTTGTCCTGGATCAATGCCGGGTGCCTGGCAGAAAAGAACAGGCCGCCCGAGAGGGGCGGCCTGTTCTTGTTTTCAGCTGCTCCGCAGATCAGTGGAACTGCTCTTCCTCGGTGGATCCTGTCAGTGCGGTGACCGATGAGGTGCCACCCTGAATCACAGTGGTCATGTCGTCAAAGTAGCCGGTGCCCACTTCCTGCTGGTGAGCCACGAAGGTGTAGCCCTTGGCCGCGTCGGCGAACTCCTGTTCCTGCAGTTTTACGTAGGCAGTCATGTCGTTGCGGGCGTAGTCGTGCGCCAGATTGAACATGCTGTGCCACATATTGTGAATGCCGGCCAGGGTGATGAACTGGTGCTTGTAGCCCATGGCCGAGAGCTCGCGCTGGAATTTGGCGATGGTGGCATCGTCCAGATTCTTCTTCCAGTTGAAGGACGGCGAGCAGTTGTAGGAGAGCAACTGGTCGGGGTATTCCTTCTTGATGGCTTCGGCGAAGCGGCGTGCTTCGTCCAGATCCGGCTTGGCCGTTTCGCACCAGATCAGATCCGCATAAGGCGCGTAGGCCAGGCCGCGGGAGATGGCCTGATCCAGTCCGGCGCGCACCTTGTAGAAACCTTCATGGGTGCGAGCGCCCGTGACGAAAGGTTTGTCGTAAGGGTCGCAGTCGGAGGTCAGCAGGTCGGCAGCGTTGGCGTCGGTACGGGCCAGGATGATGGTCGGTACGCCAGCGACGTCGGCAGCCAGGCGAGCGGCTACCAGTTTCTGTACGGCTTCCTGGGTTGGCACCAGCACTTTGCCGCCCATGTGGCCGCATTTCTTGACGGAGGCCAGCTGGTCCTCGAAATGCACGCCTGCCGCACCGGCTTCGATCATGCTTTTCATCAGCTCATAAGCATTCAGCACGCCACCAAAGCCTGCCTCGGCATCGGCCACGATCGGTGCGAAATAGTCGATATAGCCTTCATCGCCAGGGTTTTTTCCGGCTTTCCACTGGATCTGGTCGGCACGGCGGAACGAGTTGTTGATGCGCTTGACCACGGTCGGGACCGAGTCCACCGGGTACAGCGACTGATCGGGGTACATGGATTCGGCGGAGTTGTTGTCGGCAGCAACCTGCCAGCCCGAGAGGTAGATCGCCTGTATGCCGGCCTTGACCTGCTGCACCGCCTGGCCGCCGGTCAGGGCGCCCATGCAGTTGACGAAGTCCTTGTCCGGGCGGAAAGACGGCTTGGCACCTTGCGTAACCAGATTCCAGAGCTTGTCTGCGCCCATTTTTGCGAAGGTGTGTTCAGGTTGAACCGAGCCACGCAAGCGGACGACATCAGCAGCAGAATAAGTACGGGTCACGTTTTTCCAGCGCGGATTTTCAGCCCAGTCTTTCTCGAGAGCCGCTATTTGTTGTTCGCGTGTCAGTGCCATGGAGATAAACCTCATTGTCAGGTTTTGGTTGGAAGATCCTGCTCCGCCAAAACGCCTCGTTTATCGAAGGCACGGTAGATGGCTGCTCGCTGCTCAGAGGTCGGCAATGGGCGCGGTGGCGACGGGTGAGCGAAGGGCTCAAGAGGGGAAGTAGAAAGTCCGGATGGCCTGAGTGGGCACTTTGGCTCGTGGATGCCTTTGTGCTTCGCTCGCAGGAGCTGTCCGATCAACCGTCAACGCTTCCGTCCCTTGGGACAACTTCGTTCCAGTCGTAACCTTGTCAAACTGCCTTGTGGGCAGTCTCGACAGGAATCGGCTCAGGCTTAGAGCGTCGATCCTGAGGCTTTTTGAAGGCCTCTGATTAGCGGGAGCGAGGCAATCATGCCTCGCTCTTTTTTGGTCGTCAAACGGTTTGTAGTGCTTTTTTGCGCTCACTACATCTTTGGTCCAATGCGACCGTTTGGTCACTAAAAGGCCCGTGGGTGCTGGGTTGCGTGCCATTGCCGATTATTCAAGGCTTTCGACCTTGACCCGCAGCGTCATGTCGTCGCGACCCTGGGTGGAATAGCGTTGGGCTATGCCGCGCTGATCGGCCACGGATTGATCGCTGGAAGCGGCCAGAGTGATCCATTCACCCAGTCTACCGCTGACCTGGCTGTCAGTACTCTGGACCTTGATAGCGTCCGGACGCTCCTGGCTCAGGCGGTCACGATTGGTGCTGATGTTCAGGTGAACGATATCGCCGGTTATGCTGGCCGTGACATAGAAACCCTGGGTGACATTGCGATATTCGGTATTGCTCTGCGGGTAGCCATAACCGTCTGTGCGGGTGGTGGTCAGGGGAACGCTCTGGCCGGTCTGGATCAGGGCCGGCGTGCCTTCGGTGGCTTGCACTTGCTGGACGCCGCCGTCACGGCTGGAAGTGCCGTAGCTGATGATGCGTGAGGGATTGGCGCCGTTGGTGGTGCTGACGGCATTGTCGCTGGTGTCGACGCTGATGAGCAGGCGCTTGGGGGCAGTATCCAGTTGCGAGATCAGGGCGCGAAGTTCTTCGATCTTGCGCGATTCGGCATTGACGATCAGCTGATTGCCGTAGGCACTGACCGAACCGTCCGCTCCCAGAAAGGATTTGGCGACGGGTAGCAAGTCTGCGCTGGTGCGGTAGTTGAGCGGGACGATTTCGGTGGCTGCGAGCGTGCAGGTGCTGAACGCGACAAGAAATGAGGTGAGCAGGGTACGTAACAACATGTCCAATCTCCGCGATGGGCGCGTAAAAACCGAGTGTGCCACTTTGTCGGCCAGGGGTGGGTACAAGTTGAACGGGCAGATGGCAAAACGCCCCGGCATTTCCTGTCTGAGCATAGTCATGCCGCAGGAAAATGAAGGGGCGTTGCGTTATGTAGTGCCTTTTAAAATGCCTACATAGCGGTCTGGATCAGGCCTCGCGCACCATGTCGACGTGCGGCAGTCCGGCTTCGAGAAACTCGTCGCTGACCACGGTGAAACCAAAACGCTGGTAGAACGCAACGGCTTGAACCTGCGCGCTGAGTTTCTGCTGCTTCAGGCCGCGGGTCTGTGCTTCGTCGAGTATGGCTGTCAGCAGCATTTCACCGGCTTTCAGACCGCGCCAGTCCCTGAGGACCGACAGGCGACCGATCTCGCCGTCCTGCAGCAGTCGTGCTGTGCCGACGGCATAGTCACCCTCGCGGGCCAGAAAATGTATGGCGTCGCTATCCTCCGAGTCCCATTCCAGTTCCGGTGGTACCGATTGCTCGGCAATGAACACGGCTTCACGAATACGCCGGATATCGGCGTTATTCTTCTGCCAGTCCGCGACGGATACGGTGATTTTATTCATCGGCAAATCCCAGGCTTCCTTGTTTTACGAGTTCGCAAATCAGATTGCGTCCCTCTTCATCGGCCAACCATTGGCCGAGGTTTTCGCTGTGCAGCGAATCGGCCGCACAAATCAATTTAAGCAGTTCGCGCAGGCTGCCCGGCAAAAGACGACTTTGGCCGCTGGCGAACAGTAGCAGATCGTCATCAACTTCAGACCAGGCCAGGCGTGCGCTTGGGTTACGAATGAGAACTGCGCCCTGTTCCAGGCTGTCGAGCAGGTCTTCTTCTTCCAGCTCCGGGCCTGTGACCAGTTCCGGATAGCGAGGCTCGGTCATGAACTGGCCAAACCAGGTCAGCAGCAGGCGTTCATCGCTCATGTGCTCGGCCAGCAGGGCCTTGAGGCGATCAAGGGCGTCGTGCTGGATCTGGTGTGGATCGCTGACCGGCTGTGCGTCGGCGTCGGTGTAGCGCTCTTCGTCCGGGATGAACTGGCTGAGGAAGTCGGTGAAGTGAGTCAGGACTTCGGCGGCGCTCGGCGCGCGGAAACCTACCGAGTAGGTCAGGCAGTCGTCCACGGCAACGCCGCAATGGGCGAGGCGCGGCGGCAGATACAGCATGTCACCGGGTTCCAGGGTCCACTCTTCGGTGGTCTGGAAGTCTGCGAGGATGCGCAGGTCGGCGTGCTGCAGCAGCGGGCTTTCTGAGTCGCACATCTGGCCGATCTGCCAGTGGCGCTTGCCATGACCTTGCAGCAGGAAAACGTCGTAGTTGTCGAAGTGCGGACCGACGCTACCGCCTGGTGCGGCGTAGCTGATCATGACATCGTCGATGCGCCAGCTTGGCAGGAAGCGGAAGTTCTCCAGCAATTCGCTGACTTCAGGTACGAACTGATCCACGGCCTGGACCAGAAGGGTCCATTCGCGCTCGGGCATCTTGCTGAAGTCGTCTTCGGAAAACGGGCCGCGACGCAGTTCCCATGGGCGCTCGCCGTTTTCGATGATCAGTCGGGATTCGACTTCTTCTTCCAGGGCAAGGCCAGCCAGCTCGTCAGGGTCGATCGGGCTTTGGAAATCCGGCATCGCCTGACGGATCAGGAGGGGCTTTTTCTGCCAGTAGTCACGCAGGAAAACACGCGCGCTCATGCCGCCCAGAAGTTGAAGAGGAATATCAGGATTCATTTGTAAGCCCTTGAAATGAAAACGCCCGGCACAGCCGGGCGTGTGCAAAAGTTGCTGCGGGTCAGATGCGCTTGGCTTGGGCCACGGCATTGCCGATGTAATTGGCCGGGGTCAGCTTCTTCAGCTCGGCCTTGGCCTCGGCTGGCATGTCCAGGCCATCGATGAAAGTTTGCAGTGCTTCAGGGCTGATGCCCTTGCCGCGTGTCAGTTCTTTCAGTTTTTCGTACGGGTTTTCGATGTTGTAGCGACGCATGACGGTCTGGATCGGCTCTGCCAGAACTTCCCAGCAGGCGTCCAGATCGGCAGCGATACGCTGTTCGTTCAGTTCCAGCTTGCCGATACCCTTGAGGCTGGCTTCGTAGGCAATGACGCTGTGAGCAAAGCCTACGCCCAGGTTGCGCAGCACGGTGGAGTCGGTCAGGTCGCGCTGCCAGCGGGAGATCGGCAGTTTGCTCGCCAGGTGCTGGAACAGTGCGTTGGCGATGCCCAGGTTACCTTCGGAGTTTTCGAAGTCGATCGGGTTGACCTTGTGCGGCATGGTCGACGAGCCGATTTCGCCTGCGATGGTACGCTGCTTGAAGTAGCCCAGGGAGATGTAGCCCCAGATATCGCGATCGAAGTCGATCAGGATGGTGTTGAAGCGCGCAATGGCGTCGAACAGTTCGGCGATGTAGTCATGCGGTTCGATCTGGGTGGTGTAGGGGTTGAAGCCCAGGCCCAGTTCGTCTTCGATGAAGGCGCGTGCGTTGGCTTCCCAGTCGATGTCTGCATAGGCCGACAGGTGAGCGTTGTAGTTGCCTACCGCACCGTTGATCTTGCCCAGCAGGGGCACTGCTGCGATCTGGGTGATCTGGCGCTCCAGTCGATAGACGACGTTGGCCAGTTCCTTGCCCAGGGTAGTCGGGGAGGCTGGCTGGCCATGGGTGCGCGACAGCATTGGTACGTCGGCGAAGCGCTGGGCCAGTTCGCGGATGGCGTCGGCGATCTGGCGCATCAGCGGCAGCATCACGTTATCGCGACCTTCGCGCAGCATCAGGGCGTGGGACAGGTTGTTGATGTCTTCGCTGGTGCAGGCGAAGTGGATGAACTCGCTGACCTTGTCCAGTTCAGGCAGCTTGGCAGCCTGTTCCTTGAGCAGGTATTCCACGGCCTTGACGTCGTGGTTGGTGGTGCGTTCGATTTCTTTCACGCGCTCGGCGTGTTCCACGGAAAAATCTTCAGCCAGGGCATTGAGGATGGCGTTGGCTTGCGCGGAAAACGGCGGTACTTCGCTGATTTGCGGGTGAGCTGCCAGGCGCTGGAGCCAGCGAACTTCAACCATCACGCGAAAGCGGATCAGGCCGTATTCGCTGAAAATAGGGCGCAGGGCCTGGGTTTTGCCGGCGTAGCGGCCATCAACAGGGGAAACCGCAGTGAGCGAAGAAAGCTGCATGGGGTGGTCTCGAACAGTCGGGCATCGAAAAGGGCGCGTATCATACATGAAATTTCAGTCCGACTGGGTCGGACTGACCAGCGTAGATCGCGTCGTGCCTGGTGGGTAAGGGTCGCAGTTGCGTGGCGGGTCAGCCGTGCATCAGCGGATAGAGTTCTTTCAATAACTTGCGTCGGCTGAAGACCAGTTGCCAGCGATGACCGCCAACTTGCCGCCACAGACGTGCCGAGCGAATACCGGCCAGCAACAGGGCGCGGATCTTCGAGGCATTGTTGGGTTGCTGCAGGTTGCGCATGTCGCCATGAACCTGAATGCGCTGGCGCAGGGTGCTCAGGGTGTCCTGATACAGCGCACCGGTGGCAGCGATCACGTTTTCATGGGCGATGCCAAAATGTTCGGCCTGGGACTGAATCTGCGGCAGACGTTTGCCGATTACTTCCAGCATGTCATCGCGCTTTGCCAGTTGCCGCTCAAGGCCCAGCATCGACAGGGCGTAGCGCAGCGGCTCGCGCTGCAGGGTCGCCGGGTCACGCTCCAGAGCACTGACCATGGCGCGATAGCCTTCGCGCAGGTTCAGGTCGTCGCCGCCGTACACGTCCAGCGTGTCCTTGGGGTCCAGCACCAGCAGGCTGCCGATCATGCAGCTCAACCCGGCCTCGCTGACCTGTCCGGTCTTGGCGATCCGGTCTACCAGTATGGCGGCCTGGAATACGCCGCCCAGAGCGATCAGTTGCTCCTGAATAGGGGTCATCAACGCTTGTCCTTGCTCTTCCAGGGTTCGGCTATTTCGATCACACCGCCCCCCAGGCAGATTTCGCCGTCATAGAACACCACGGACTGACCGGGTGTCACGGCGCGCTGCGGTTCATTGAATAGGGCGCGGTAGCCATCGGCGGTCTTTTCCAGCGTGCAGTGCTGGTCGCCCTGGCGATAACGTACCTTGGCGGTCAGTTTCTTCGGGCTGCTCAGGTCGATGGGGTTGACCCAGTAGATCTGCGAGGTCACCAGCGCCTGGGAAAACAGCCAGGGATGATCGTTACCCTGGCCGACGATCAGTTCGTTGTGTTCCAGGTCCTTGACCAGTACATACCAGGGATCATCGCTTGCGTCCTTCAGTCCGCCGATGCCAAGGCCCTGGCGCTGACCGATGGTGTGATACATCAGGCCGTTGTGGCGGCCGATGACTTCGCCTTCGGTGGTCTTGATTTCGCCGGGCTGGGCAGGGAGGTACTGGCGCAGGAAATCCGTGAAACGGCGTTCACCGATAAAGCAGATGCCGGTGGAGTCTTTCTTCTTGGCCGTCGCCAGACCGTGTTTCTCGGCAATGGCGCGTACTTCCGGTTTCTCCAGCTCGCCGACCGGGAACAGGGTGCGGGCGATCTGTTCGCCGCCCACGGCGTGCAGGAAATAGCTCTGGTCCTTGTTCGGGTCCAGGCCCTTGAGCAGTTCGGTGCGGCCGTCGATGTCGCGGCGGCGTACGTAATGGCCGGTGGCAATCAGGTCTGCGCCCAGCATCAGGGCGTAGTCAAGGAAGGCCTTGAACTTGATTTCCCGGTTACACAGGATGTCCGGGTTGGGCGTGCGACCGGCCTTGTACTCTTCCAGGAAGTGCTCGAACACGTTGTCCCAGTATTCGGCGGCGAAGTTGGCGGTGTGCAGCTTTATACCAATCTTGTCGCACACGGCCTGGGCGTCTGCCAGGTCTTCGCGGGCAGTGCAGTATTCCGTTCCGTCGTCTTCTTCCCAGTTCTTCATGAACAAGCCTTCCACCTGATAACCCTGCTCCATGAGCAGGACAGCGGAAACGGATGAGTCCACGCCGCCGGACATGCCGACTATGACGCGCTTGTTTTCTGGGTTGCAGTGGGCTGGATCACGCATGGGGATTCAATGGGTGGCCTTGAAAAGGACGCGATTCTATCAGGCTGCGGGCGTCGAGTCTCACGCCTTGTCGCGCAGCAGGGCAAGACTGAAGTGTTCGCCATTCAGATAATCATCGACACAGCGCAGGACCAGCTCGCTGCGCCAGCGGTGCTGCTGGGTCATGAGTTCATCGCGTGTCAGCCAGACCGGGCCGACAATGCCCTCGTCCAGGGCGTACTCGGGATGATGGCGCAGGGCCTTGGCTGCAAAGCAGATGCGCTGGTAGGTCACGCCATTGCTGGGCGCTGTATACAGATAAATGCCGATCACACTGGTCAGTTCGACATCCCAGCCGGTTTCTTCCAGGGTTTCTCGCACGGCTGCGTGTTGCAGGCTTTCGTTCGGGTCCAGGTGTCCGGCAGGTTGGTTGAGTACCTTCTGTCCGCCCTTGATTTCTTCGACGAACAGAAAGCGGCCCTGATCTTCGACGATCGTGGCGACGGTAACGTGGGCTTGCCATTCCATAATGTTGTTACTCGTGTATTGCGCAGTCTCTGCGCAAGTGGGAGCGGATTTATCCGCGAGACGTCATTGAGGTCCATGGATTCTCTTCAGCTTCACGGGCCTCTCGCGACTAAAGTCGCTCCCACAGAAAGCATGAGGCTCGGTCCTGAAATGCAAAAGCCCCGGTGCGTGGCCGGGGCTTGTGCAGGTCAGACGCTGTGAGGCGTCTGGCCGTTGCCACTTACAACGCGGCGATGGCTGCGTTCAAGGTTGCGCTAGGGCGCATGGCTTTGCTGGTCAGTTCAGCGTTGGTGAAGTAGTAACCACCGATTTCCACTGGTTTGCCCTGGACAGCGTTGAGCTCGGCAACGATTTTCTCTTCGTTGTCGGTCAGTGTCTTGGCCAGCGGGCTGAACTGCGCCTTGAGGGCGGCGTCGTCGTTTTGAGCAGCCAGAGCCTGTGCCCAGAACAGGGTCAGGTAGAAGTGGCTGCCGCGGTTGTCGATGCTGCCGACTTTGCGCGAAGGCGACTTGTTGCGATCCAGGAACTCACCGGTAGCCTGATCCAGAGTCTTGGACAGAACCAGAGCTTTAGGATTGTTGTAGGCATTGCCCAGGTGCTCGAGCGAAGCGGCCAGAGCCAGGAACTCGCCCAGAGAATCCCAGCGCAGGAAGTTCTCTTCGACGAACTGCTGAACGTGTTTCGGAGCCGAACCGCCAGCGCCGGTTTCAAACAGGCCACCGCCATTCATCAGCGGCACGATCGACAGCATCTTGGCGCTTGTGCCCAGTTCCATGATCGGGAACAGGTCGGTCAGGTAGTCGCGCAGTACGTTACCGGTCACCGAAATGGTGTCCTTGCCGGCACGGGTGCGTTCCAGGGTCAGCTTCATGGCTTCGACCGGCGACAGGATCTGGATGTCCAGGCCCGAAGTGTCGTGGTCGCCCAGGTACTTCTGGACTTTCTTGATCATGACGCTGTCATGGGCGCGAGCCGGGTCGAGCCAGAAAATCGCCGGGGTGTTGCTGGCGCGGGAGCGGTTGACGGCCAGTTTGACCCAGTCCTGGATAGGCGCGTCCTTGGCCTGGCACATGCGCCAGATGTCGCCGGTTTCGACGTTCTGTTCCATCAGCAGGTTGCCCTGGCTGTCGGTCACGCGAACCACGCCATCGGTCTTGATGTGGAAAGTCTTGTCGTGAGAGCCGTACTCTTCGGCTTTCTGAGCCATCAGGCCGACGTTTGGCACGCTGCCCATGGTGGTCGGATCGAAAGCGCCGTTTTTCTTGCAGTCTTCGATGACAGCCTGATAGATGGTCGCGTAGCAGCGATCCGGGATCACAGCCTTGGCATCGTGCAGTTGACCGTCGGTGCCCCACATCTTGCCGGAGTCACGGATCATTGCAGGCATCGAGGCGTCGACGATGACGTCGCTCGGTACGTGCAGGTTGGTGATGCCCTTGTCGGAGTTGACCATCGCCAGTTGTGGGCGAGTGGCGTAGACCGCCTGGATATCAGCCTTGATTTCAGCCTGTTTGTCAGCTGGCAGGGCGCCGATGCGGTCATACAGATCGCCGATGCCGTTATTCAGGCTGAAGCCGATTTCTTTCAGGATGTCTGCGTGCTTGGTCAGCGCGTCCTTGTAGAACTCGTCAACGATCTGACCGAACATGATCGGGTCGGAGATTTTCATCATGGTGGCTTTCAAGTGCACCGAGAACAGAACGCCTTGCTTCTTGGCGTCTTCGATTTCGGCGGCAATGAAGCTGCGCAGGGCTTTCTTGCTCATGACCGAGCAATCGATCACTTCGCCAGCCTTGACGCTGGTTTTCTCTTTCAGGACGGTAGTAGTGCCGTCTTTGGCGATCAGCTCGATCTTGACGCTGTTGTCAGCCTCGACCAGAGCGGCTTTTTCGCTGCCGTAGAAGTCGCCGCTGCTCATGTGAGCAACGTGAGCCTTGGAGTCGGCAGCCCAGGCGCCCATCTTGTGCGGGTGCTTGCGAGCGTAGTTCTTGACCGAGAGCGGGGCGCGGCGGTCGGAGTTGCCTTCACGCAGAACCGGGTTCACGGCGCTGCCCTTGACCTTGTCGTAGCGGGCGCGGGTTTCTTTTTCCGCGTCGGTGGACGGCGCTTCCGGGTAGTCCGGGATCTTGAAGCCTTGTTCCTGCAGCTCTTTGATGGTCGCCTTCAATTGAGGGACCGAGGCGCTGATGTTAGGCAGCTTGATGATGTTGGCTTCTGGCGTGGTGGCCAGTTTGCCCAACTCGGCGAGATGATCCGGCACCTGCTGATCGGCGCCAAGCGATTCGGGGAAGCTGGAAAGAACACGGCCCGCCAGGGAGATATCACGTGTTTCGACGTCGATATCGGAAGAGGCTGTAAATGCTTCGATGATTGGCAGAAGCGAGTAGGTGGCGAGTGCCGGAGCTTCGTCAGTGAAGGTGTAGATGATCTTCGAGCGGTTGGACATTGGTATTAACTCTCTGTTTTGCTGAGCATGCACAAAATCTCGATATGCGCAGGGTATGCACTCTTGCCCAAAGTTCGGTCATGGGCCCAAGTCGAGGTTTATTCGCGGTGATGTTGGGTGCATCAGTCGAGCGTCAAGCTGCCGGGCGTGGCCATGGTCACTGCCCGACGCATATATAAGGCTGAAAGTCTGGTTCCAGACACTTCGGCCTTTATGACTCTGCGGTCACGTCGCGAGTATATCAAACCCTTGGCGCCAAGCATTAATGCTATGCGTGCTATCGAATGGCGACTATTCGCCGTTGGTCGAACGAATGCGCTCAAGATCAAGGGTTTCGGGCCTTTTCGGCGGCTTCGGACTGGCGGGCTTTGCCTGTACCTGCGGGGCTGACTAGGCTCAATGGCTGTCAGGATGTCCACTCAGCACGCACCGGAGTCCCGCATGGCATATCAAAAAACAAGAATCCCCGCCGTCGGTGAGAAGATCACTGTCAACGCAGACCACTCCCTGAATGTCCCCGATAACCCGATCATTCCCTTTATAGAAGGGGATGGGATTGGCATCGATATCACGCCGGTCATGATCAAGGTGGTCGATGCGGCCGTCAGCAAGGCCTATGGCGAAAAGCGCAGGATTTCCTGGATGGAAGTCTATGCCGGAGAAAAGGCTACGCGGATTTACGACCCGGACACCTGGCTGCCTCAGGAAACACTGGATGCGGTGAAAGAATACGTGGTTTCCATCAAGGGTCCTCTGACTACGCCGGTCGGAGGCGGCATTCGCTCGCTGAACGTTGCCTTGCGCCAGCAACTGGACCTGTATGTCTGCCTGAGGCCTGTTCGCTGGTTCGAGGGCGTGCCCAGCCCTGTCAGGAAACCCGGCGATGTGAACATGACGATCTTTCGCGAAAATTCCGAAGATATTTATGCCGGGATCGAATGGAAGGCCGGATCTCCCGAGGCGACCAAGGTCATTCGATTTCTCAAGGAAGAGATGGGTGTCACAAAAATCCGTTTTGACGAGGATTGTGGCATCGGGGTCAAGCCGGTTTCCCGTGAGGGCACCCGGCGTCTGGCGCGTAAGGCGTTGCAGTATGTGGTCGACAATGACCGCGACTCGCTGACCATCGTGCACAAAGGCAACATCATGAAATTTACCGAAGGGGCCTTCAAGGAATGGGCCTACGAGGTGGCCGCTGAAGAGTTTGGGGCGACGTTGCTGGAGGGTGGCCCGTGGATGCAGTTCACGAACGCCCGAACCGGCAAGAATGTGATCGTCAAGGATGCCATCGCTGATGCGATGCTTCAGCAGATCCTGTTACGCCCGGCTGAATATGATGTCATCGCAACGCTGAATCTCAACGGCGACTACCTTTCCGACGCGCTGGCTGCCGAGGTGGGAGGGATCGGTATTGCCCCGGGAGCCAATCTTTCTGACACCGTGGCCATGTTCGAGGCGACGCACGGGACAGCGCCTAAATATGCTGGCAAGGATCAGGTCAATCCGGGTTCTCTGATTCTGTCTGCCGAAATGATGTTGCGGCATATGGGGTGGGTTGAGGCGGCCGATCTGATTATCAAAGGCACCAATGGCGCGATTGCTGCAAAAACTGTTACTTATGATTTCGAGCGATTGATGGAGGGCGCAACTCTGCTTTCATCGTCAGCATTCGGCGATGCCTTGATCGCGCACATGTGAAGCCTGTGCTGAGACGCAGCAGCCAGTTCAGTCATCCTGAACTGGCTGTTTCTTTATGGCTGGCGTATGTGGTGGTCTGCTTCAGGCCGACACATTAGCTGGCTTTTGTGCTGCGCTTGAAGCATCTGCGGATGTTGGAGCAGTAGCTGTGGACGCAGACGAGATATTCACGGCATGTAATCCCTTTGGGCCTTGAATGATCTCAAATTGGACCGGTTGGCCTGCCTTGAGCGTTTTGTAGCCATCCATTTGTATGGCTGAATAATGAGCAAACAGATCTTCATCTCTGCCATCGGCAAGAATAAATCCATAGCCTTTTGCATTATTGAACCACTTGACTTTACCACTGAGCATAGCCATATCCCTCTGCAAAGGACTCCGTCTGGAGTATCATCCACCTCAATCCGCCTGGCCTAAAAAAATTTTGGTTGACTGCGCGGACCCTTTTTACCCAATGTGGGCTCTATTGTTTGTAACACCGATTAGCTGATAGTCAAGGTCATGCAGCGGTCTATGTAAAAACCGGCCAGGCTGCGACTAAATTATTCAATCCGCTCTTTACACGAACCTTTCTTTACCATGCATGCAATCAGCAAGATTCGACTAACATTCAATCAGGACGGTCCGCAGTCACACGAGGACGACTCAGCTGGCATTGCGTTGCAGGACGCCAAGCCCACCCTGCAGGCGCCACCGATGTACAAGGTGGTTTTGTTTAACGATGATTACACCCCTATGGATTTCGTCGTTGAGGTTCTTGAGGTGTTTTTCAACCTGAATCGTGAGCTGGCTACCAAGGTCATGCTGGCCGTCCATACAGAGGGGCGGGCAGTATGCGGATTGTTTACCCGCGACATAGCCGAAACCAAGGCAATGCAGGTCAATCAATACGCCCGGGAAAGTCAGCATCCACTACTCTGTGAGATCGAGAAGGACGGTTAAACGCCGGCCACTTGGGTATGAGGTGAAGCTATGTTAAACCGTGAGCTCGAAGTCACCCTCAATCTTGCCTTCAAGGAAGCTCGTTCAAAGCGTCATGAGTTCATGACGGTCGAGCACCTCCTGCTGGCTCTATTGGATAATGAGGCTGCAGCCACTGTCTTGCGTGCCTGCGGCGCAAACCTCGATAAGCTCAAGCATGATCTGCAGGAGTTCATCGACTCCACAACCCCACTGATCCCCGTCCATGACGAGGATCGTGAAACCCAGCCGACGCTCGGGTTCCAGCGCGTGTTGCAGCGTGCAGTCTTCCATGTACAGAGTTCCGGCAAGCGTGAAGTGACCGGCGCCAACGTACTGGTTGCGATTTTCAGTGAGCAGGAAAGCCAGGCCGTCTTCTTGCTCAAGCAGCAGAGCGTGGCCCGGATTGATGTCGTCAATTACATCGCCCATGGCATCTCCAAGGTGCCAGGGCACGGCGAACACTCTTCTGAAGGTGAGCAGGATATGCAGGACGACGAGGGTGGTGAGGCTTCTTCCTCAGGCAATCCTCTGGATGCCTATGCAAGTAACCTGAACGAACTGGCGCGCCAGGGGCGCATTGATCCTCTGGTTGGTCGTGAGAGTGAAGTCGAGCGCGTTGCTCAGATTCTCGCCCGTCGTCGCAAGAACAACCCTTTGCTGGTCGGTGAGGCGGGCGTCGGCAAGACAGCCATCGCCGAAGGGCTGGCCAAGCGTATCGTCGACAATCAGGTTCCGGATCTGCTGGCCAGTAGCGTCGTCTACTCCCTGGATCTGGGCGCATTGCTGGCCGGTACCAAGTACCGCGGCGATTTCGAGAAGCGCTTCAAGGCGCTGCTCAATGAGCTGCGCAAACGGCCTCATGCCATCCTGTTCATCGATGAAATCCATACCATCATCGGTGCGGGTGCAGCTTCAGGCGGGGTAATGGATGCTTCCAACCTGCTCAAGCCGCTGCTGTCTTCCGGCGATATCCGTTGCATAGGCTCCACCACCTTCCAGGAATTCCGCGGGATCTTCGAGAAGGATCGTGCCTTGGCGCGTCGCTTCCAGAAGGTCGATGTCTCCGAGCCGTCGGTCGAGGACACCATCGGGATCCTCAGGGGTCTCAAGGGGCGTTTCGAGCAGCATCACAGCATCGAGTACAGCGATGAAGCGTTGCGTGCAGCTGCAGAGCTGGCGTCGCGTTACATCAATGATCGGCATATGCCGGACAAGGCGATTGACGTCATCGACGAGGCCGGTGCCTTCCAGCGCCTGCAACCGGTGGAGCGTCGGGTCAAGTGCATCGATGTGCCACAGGTTGAAGACATCGTTGCGAAAATCGCGCGTATTCCCCCGAAACACGTCAACAGCTCCGACAAGGAACTGCTGCGTAACCTGGAGCGCGATCTCAAGCTCACGGTCTTCGGTCAGGATGCTGCCATCGACTCGCTGTCCACGGCCATCAAGCTGTCCCGTGCCGGGTTGAAGTCGCCTGACAAGCCTGTCGGTTCTTTCCTGTTTGCAGGTCCTACCGGCGTCGGCAAGACCGAGGCGGCGCGTCAGTTGGCCAAGGCGCTTGGCGTCGAGCTGATTCGCTTCGACATGTCCGAGTACATGGAGCGCCATACCGTTTCGCGTCTGATCGGTGCGCCTCCGGGCTATGTTGGTTTCGATCAGGGCGGTCTGCTGACTGAAGCCATTACCCGTCAACCACATTGCGTGTTGCTGCTCGATGAAATCGAGAAGGCGCATCCGGAAGTCTTCAACCTGCTCCTGCAGGTCATGGATCACGGCACGCTCACCGATAACAACGGGCGCAAGGCGGACTTCCGCAATGTGATCGTCATCATGACCACCAACGCCGGTGCCGAGTCGGCAGCGCGGGCTTCGATCGGTTTCACTCATCAGGATCACTCGTCCGATGCAATGGAAGTGATCAAGAAGAGCTTCACGCCGGAGTTCCGCAACCGTCTGGACACCATCATCCAGTTTGGCCGCCTCAGCCACGAAGTCATCAAGAGCGTGGTCGACAAGTTCCTCACAGAGCTTCAGGCTCAACTGGAAGACAAGCGTGTACTGCTCGAAGTCTCCGACGCGGCCAGAAGCTGGCTGGCGCAGGGTGGCTACGATGCGGCAATGGGTGCTCGTCCGATGGCTCGCCTTATCCAGGACAAGATCAAGCGTCCCCTGGCCGAGGAGATTCTGTTCGGAGAGCTGTCGGAGCATGGTGGTGTTGTGCATATCGATATCAAGGATGGCGAGATCACCTTTGATTTCGAGACAACGGCAGAAATGGCCTGATGGAAGTCCTGCCTGGCCCTCGGTAAGGGGTGCCGGGCAAGCGGACAAACAAAACCGCCGGGCATATGCCGGTCGTTTTCGTCAGTACTAGCTTAACGGGCGCGGTAGGTGATACGCCCTTTGCTCAGGTCATAAGGCGTCAGTTCGACGCGGACCTTGTCACCGGTAAGAATACGGATGTAGTTCTTGCGCATCTTGCCGGAGATATGCGCGGTTACGACGTGCCCGTTTTCCAACTCCACACGAAACATGGTGTTGGGCAGGGTGTCGACGACAGTGCCTTCCATTTCGAAGCTGTCTTCTTTCGACATGCAGTAAAGCCCTCGGTATACAAATGAGTGGCCCGGTGCAAGTGGCGCCAGGCAAAAGCGGCGTGCATTGTGCCCGAAAAAACCTCTTTAAGCCAAGGGCTTCAATACAGAGTGACCCATCTTTGATTGGTCAACAGCTCGATGGGGCGATATTGGGTCTTGTAATTCATCTTTTTACAGTTCTTGATCCAGTATCCCAGGTACACGGCATGCAACTGAAGCCGGGCTGCTTCGGCGATCTGCCACAAGATGGCATAACGCCCCAGACTGCGCCGTTCTTCATCGGGTTCATAAAAGGTATAGACCGCAGAAAGGCCGTTGGGCAAAAGATCGGTCACTGCGACTGCCAGCAGGCGCTGATCCAGCCGGAACTCGTAAAAACGCGAGAAGGGCAGGTCACGTACCAGAAAAGTGGAGAACTGGTCGCGACTGGGTGGGAACATGTCGCCATCGGCATGGCGTTGTTCGATGTAGCGCTGATAAAGGTCGAAGTGCTCTTCGGTGAACGCTGGCTTGGTGCTGCGCACCTCAAGGTCGGTGTTGCGTTTGAGGATGCGTTTTTGCTGCCGGTCGGGCACGAAGAGATTCACCGGGATGCGCGCCGGCACGCAGGCGCTGCAATTCTGGCAGTGAGGGCGATAAAGATGGTCGCCACTGCGACGAAAGCCCATATCCGACAGGTCGGCATAGACTTGCACGTCCATGGGTTGGCTGGGGTCCAGAAACAGCGTGGTCGCCTGCTCTTCGGGCAGGTAACTGCAGGTGTGGGGTTGAGTGGCATAAAACTTAAGCCGCGCCAGCTCTGTCATGATCGCCCCCGTTATCAGAATCCATGAATAAGAGTGTATGCCAGCCTTTCAAACTCGACTAGGCAACCAGTCGGCGTTATTGGGCTGATCCAGATGCCGGTGCAAGTAGTCGGCAAATGTCTGGCGCGGGATCGAGCGGGCGCCGAAGCTGTGCAGGTGCTGGGTAGGCATCTGGCAATCGATCAATACGAACCCCCAGGCATTCAGACGTTCCACCAATGTGGCGAAGCCGACTTTAGAGGCGTTGTCGGTGCGGCTGAACATGGATTCGCCGAAAAACAGCTGCCCCATGGCCAGGCCATACAGCCCGCCCACCAGTGTGTCCTGGTCCCAGACCTCGACGCTGTGTGCATGTCCGCGTCGATGCAGCTCCATATAGGCCTCCTGCATCGAACGGGTGATCCAGGTTTCGTTAGCGTAGCTGCGAGGTTCGGCGCAGGCCTGTATGACGGCTGCGAAGTCCTGGTCGAACGTGACCCGATAACGCCCCTGACGCATGAGTTTGCTCAGGCTGCGCGACACGTGTATTTCGCTCGGCGGCAATACGGTGCGAGGGTCGGGTGACCACCAGAGAATGGGCTGGCCGTCCTGAAACCAAGGAAAGCAGCCATGCCGGTAAGCCTGTATCAACCTGTCGGCAGACAAGTCGCCCCCTGCGGCCAGCAGGCCGTTGGGTTCGCGCAGGGCTTTTTCCAGGGGTGGGAAAACAAGGCTGTTGCGTTGCAACCAGGTCAGCATGGCATCAGAACTTCGCGGTAGGGGAGGGCGCACGGGTGATCATTTGCAACTCTGTACAATAAATGCGGTCACAACCGGTCGCCATTATGGTGTGTGTCGCAAGGTTTCGGTAGTGCAGGTACAAGATGATAGCCCGATAGCTTTCGATCTTCTGTCTCGCTGATAGAATCACCTCATAAGCCTTTGTCACAAAAGAGAATGCATGCTCAAATTGAACGTCATGAGGAAGGCTATGGCCCGTTGCGGTCAGTCCCTGTATGAAAACGACGATCATTGGGCGTTAAAAGCCGCTGTGAAGAGCTTTCCTACAGACCTTGGGACCTACAAAGCCGTACAATGCCGACTTTGCGCGTTATCATTCAGGTCATCTGTTCTGCGGGTGTTTCAGAGGTTCGCGATCCCGTTTTCGGCTGGAGCCGGTCGATACCGTTCAGCAGCCGTTCATAGTCAATCAACGAGATGTTCGCGCTTGAGCGCAGGAAATAAAGCGTTTTGAAAAAATCCACCACAGCACCCAGCTCTGTTCCGCTCTGGCGGCAGCAACTGCATTA
Organism: Pseudomonas cichorii; assembly: GCF_019719005.1. Taxonomy (GTDB): domain Bacteria; phylum Pseudomonadota; class Gammaproteobacteria; order Pseudomonadales; family Pseudomonadaceae; genus Aquipseudomonas; species Aquipseudomonas cichorii_E. The sequence goes on along the minus strand of NZ_JAIGPJ010000003.1, from coordinate 262,306 downwards.
CCGGCTCAAGGAAGGTGCACTGATTGCCTTTGGTGCCTTGTGCCTGTACCTGATGATGGCTCTGTTGACCTACGATCAGAGCGATCCGGGCTGGAGCCATACCAGCAGCTCCGCGCAAGTCCAGAACGCCGCAGGCCGTGCGGGTGCCTTCTGCGCCGATATCCTGTTCATGGTCGTTGGCTATTTCGCCTACATTTTCCCGTTGTTGCTGGCCATCAAGGCCTGGCAGGTCTTCAGTCAGCGTCACGAGCCGTGGCAGTGGAGCGGCTGGCTGTTCTCCTGGCGCCTGATCGGTCTGGTATTCCTGATTCTGGCCGGTGCAGCGCTGGCGCACATCCACTTTCATTTCGCAGCGGGCTTTCCGGGCTCGGCGGGCGGTGTGCTGGGTGAAGTGCTTGGCGATCTGGCCAAGAAAGCCCTCAACATCCAGGGCAGCACGTTGCTGTTTATCGCCTTGTTCCTGTTCGGCCTGACGGTATTCACCGACCTGTCCTGGTTCAAGGTCATGGATGTGACCGGCAAGATCACCCTCGACCTTATCGAGCTTATCCAGAGTGCTGCCAACCGCTGGTGGGTCGCTCGTACCGAGCGTAAGCAGATGGTCGCGCAGTTGCGTGAAGTCGACATGCGTGTCGACGAAGTGGTGGCGCCGGTCGTCCCCGATCGTCGTGAGCAGGTCAAGGCCCGCGAGCGTCTGATCGAGCGTGAAGAGTCCCTGAGCAAACACATGACCGAGCGCGAGAAACACGTGCCAGCAGTCATTGCTCCGGCACCTGCCAAGGCGCCAGAGCCGAGCAAGCGTGTCCAGAAAGAGAAGCAGGCGCCGCTGTTTGTCGACAGCGCCATCGAAGGCACCTTGCCGCCTATCTCGATTCTCGACCCGGCTGAAAAGAAACAGCTCAACTATTCGCCGGAATCTCTGGCGGCTGTGGGCCATCTGCTGGAAATCAAGCTCAAGGAGTTCGGCGTCGAGGTGACGGTGGATTCGATCCATCCGGGGCCGGTCATTACGCGCTACGAAATCCAGCCTGCCGCAGGGGTCAAGGTCAGCCGTATTGCCAACCTTGCCAAGGACCTTGCGCGCTCACTGGCCGTGACCAGCGTCCGTGTGGTCGAGGTGATTCCCGGCAAGACCACCGTCGGTATCGAAATCCCCAACGAAGACCGCCAGATCGTGCGGTTTTCCGAGGTGCTGTCCTCGCCCGAGTATGACAATGCCAAGTCGCCGGTTACCCTGGCGCTGGGTCATGACATCGGTGGTCGTCCGGTCATCACCGATCTGGCGAAGATGCCTCACCTGCTGGTTGCCGGTACGACCGGTTCCGGTAAGTCCGTGGGTGTGAACGCCATGATCCTGTCGATCCTGTTCAAGTCCGGCCCGGAAGACGCCAAGCTGATCATGATCGACCCGAAAATGCTTGAATTGTCGATCTACGAAGGCATTCCGCACCTGCTGTGTCCGGTCGTGACCGACATGAAGGATGCCGCCAACGCCCTGCGCTGGAGCGTTGCCGAGATGGAGCGCCGTTACAAGCTGATGGCGGCCATGGGCGTGCGTAACCTTGCCGGCTTCAACCGCAAGATCAAGGACGCCGAGGAAGAGGGCAACCCGATTTCCGACCCGATGTATCGTCGTGAAAGCATCCATGACGAAGCGCCGTTGCTCACCACTTTGCCGACCATCGTGGTGGTGGTTGATGAATTCGCCGACATGATGATGATTGTCGGCAAGAAGGTTGAAGAACTCATTGCCCGTATCGCCCAGAAGGCCCGTGCCGCGGGTATTCACCTGATCCTGGCAACCCAGCGCCCGTCGGTGGACGTCATCACCGGTCTGATCAAGGCCAACATCCCGACGCGCATGGCATTCCAGGTATCGAGCAAGATCGACTCGCGTACCATCATCGACCAGGGTGGTGCCGAACAACTGCTTGGCCACGGTGACATGCTGTACATGCCACCGGGCACCAGCCTGCCGATTCGTGTGCATGGCGCGTTCGTATCCGACGAGGAAGTCCACCGTGTGGTGGAAGCCTGGAAACTGCGTGGCACGCCAAACTACAACGACGATATTCTGGCTGGCGTCGAAGAGGCTGGTAGCGGCTTCGATGGCGGTAGCGGCGAAGGTGGTGAAGACAGCGAAAGCGATGCCTTGTATGACGAGGCAGTGAAGTTCGTTCTTGAAAGCCGCCGTGCATCGATTTCAGCCGTGCAGCGTAAACTCAAGATTGGCTACAACCGTGCTGCGCGGATGATCGAGGCGATGGAAATGGCGGGTGTCGTGACGTCCATGAACACCAATGGCTCGCGTGAAGTCATTGCGCCAGGCCCGATGCGCGACTGATTTAATCCCATAGCGCAGGTAGCGTGCCCGGTACGCTGCCTGCGCTTCATGAATCCAATGAGGAATCCCATGCGTCTTATCCGCATGTTGTTGGCAACTGCACTGACTTTCTCCGCGATCCCGGCCCATGCCGACAGCAAGGACGTGGCGCGATTGACCCAGTTGCTGGAAAAATCCCAGACCCTCACGGCGCGCTTTTCCCAGCTGACGCTGGATGGCAGCGGCACGCAATTGCAGGAAACCTCGGGTGAAATGGCCTTGCAGCGTCCAGGCCTGTTCAACTGGCACACCGATGCACCCCAGGAGCAGTTGATGGTTTCCGATGGCAAGAAGGTTTCCCTCTGGGACCCGGATCTGCAACAGGTCACTATCAAGACTCTGGATCAGCGCCTGACCCAGACGCCAGCCTTGCTGCTGTCCGGTGATGTGTCGAAGATCAGCGAAAGCTTCGATATCACTGCCAAGGAAGCCGGTGGCGTGATCGACTTCGTGCTCAAGCCCAAGACCAAGGACACCCTGTTCGACAACCTGCGTCTGTCTTTCCGTAACGGCATCATCAACGACATGCAGTTGATCGACAGTGTTGGTCAGCGCACCAATATCCTGTTCACCGGCGTCAAGGCGAACGAGCCGATTGCGGCCGGCAAGTTCAAGTTCGACATTCCCAAGGGTGCCGATGTCATCCAGGAATAAAGAGGCTTAACCTCAGACCATGGACCTGTTTCGTAGCGAACCGATAGCTCAGCCACTGGCTGCACGCTTGCGTGCGACCAATCTGGACGAGTATGTCGGTCAGGAGCACCTGCTGGCTCACGGCAAGCCTCTGCGTGAGGCGCTGGAGCAGGGGGCTCTGCACTCCATGATCTTCTGGGGCCCGCCGGGTGTGGGTAAAACCACACTGGCGAAGCTGCTGGCCAAGGTTTCCGATGCGCATTTCGAGACCGTTTCGGCAGTGCTCGCCGGGGTCAAGGAAATCCGTCAGGCTGTCGAAGTGGCCAAGCAGCAGGCCGGGCAATACGGGCGTCGCACCATCCTGTTTGTCGATGAGGTCCATCGCTTCAACAAGTCGCAGCAGGACGCCTTTCTACCGTACGTCGAAGACGGCACCCTGATCTTTATCGGCGCGACCACTGAAAACCCTTCGTTCGAGTTGAATAACGCCCTGCTTTCGCGAGCGCGGGTCTATGTCCTCAAGAGCCTGGACGAAGCCGCCTTGCGCAAGCTGGTGCATCGGGCGCTGAACGAAGAGCGTGGCCTGGGCAAGCATCACCTGAGCCTGAGTGATGAAGGCTTCGAGATGCTGATGTCTGCGGCTGATGGTGACGGTCGGCGCATGCTCAACCTGCTGGAAAACGCCTCCGACCTTGCCGAAGACGGTTCGCAGATCAGCGTCGATCTGCTGCAAAGCCTGCTCGGTGACAGCCGTCGCCGTTTCGACAAGGGCGGTGAAGCGTTTTACGACCAGATATCGGCGCTGCACAAATCCATTCGCGGCTCCAATCCGGATGCGGCCTTGTACTGGTTCGCGCGGATGATCGATGGTGGCTGCGATCCGCTGTATCTGGCCCGTCGCGTGGTGCGCATGGCCAGCGAAGATATCGGTAATGCCGACCCTCGCGCCTTGCCGCTGTGCATGTCCGCCTGGGATGTGCAGGAACGACTTGGCAGCCCGGAAGGCGAACTGGCGGTGGCCCAGGCGATTGTTTATCTGGCCTGCGCGCCCAAGAGCAATGCGGTGTACATGGGCTTCAAGGCGGCGATGCGCGAAGCCACCGAACACGGCTCGCTGGAAGTCCCGCTGCATTTGCGCAATGCTCCGACCAAGCTCATGAAGCAACTGGGTTATGGCGAAGAATACCGCTACGCCCACGACGAACCCGATGCCTACGCGGCCGGTGAAGACTACTTTCCTGAAGAACTGGAACCACGCGAGTATTACAAGCCGGTGCCTCGTGGCCTGGAGCTTAAAATCGGCGAAAAGCTCAAACATCTGGCTTCATTGGACGCCGCCAGCCCTCGTCAGCGGAGAAAGTAGTGATTCAGACGATTCTTGCGGTGTCCGTAGCCGGTATCGCTGGTACATTATTGCGCTTTGCGACAGGAACCTGGGTAAGCGCCAACTGGCCGCGGCATTTCTATACGGCAACGCTGGCGGTGAATATCGTCGGGTGCCTGATAATCGGCGTGCTTTACGGCCTTTTTCTGATTCGCCCGGAAGTGCCCGTCGAGGTTCGTGCCGGCTTGATTGTCGGCTTTGTAGGCGGTCTGACGACCTTTTCATCCTTTTCACTGGATACGCTGCGCCTGCTGGAAAGCGGGCAAGTACCGATGGCACTGGGCTATGCGGGTATCAGCGTGTTCGGCGGGCTGCTCGCAACCTGGGTTGGCCTGTCCCTGACCAGACTTTGATAGACGAGAGAACGATATGCTCGATTCCAAACTGTTACGTACCCAACTTCAGGACGTAGCGGATCGCCTGGCTTCCCGTGGCTTCACACTGGACGTAGCGCGCATCGAATCGCTGGAAAACCAGCGCAAGACGGTACAGACCCGCACTGAACAGTTGCAGGCCGAGCGTAATGCCCGTTCCAAATCCATTGGTCAGGCCAAGCAACGCGGCGAAGACATCGCGCCGTTGATGGCGGATATCGACCGCATGGCTGAAGAGCTCAACAGCGGCAAGAAAGAGCTGGACAGCATTCAGTCCGAGCTGGACGCCATGCTGCTGAGCATGCCGAACCTGCCTCACGAGTCCGTGCCGGTGGGCGCTGACGAAGACGAGAACGTCGAAGTGCGTACCTGGGGCACGCCTGCTTCCTTCGATTTCACCGTTCAGGACCACGTTGCCCTGGGCGAGAAGTACGGCTGGCTGGACTTCGAAACCGCCGCCAAGCTGTCCGGCGCACGCTTTGCCCTGCTGCGCGGGCCAATCGCCCGTCTGCACCGCGCTCTGGCGCAGTTCATGATCAACCTGCACATCAACGAGCACGGTTACGAAGAGGCTTACACGCCTTATCTGGTCCAGGCACCTGCCTTGCAGGGCACCGGTCAGTTGCCGAAGTTCGAGGAAGACCTGTTCAAGATCTCCCGCGACGGTGAAGCGGATCTGTACCTGATCCCGACGGCAGAAGTGTCGTTGACCAACATCGTTTCCGGCGAAATCCTCGACCCGAAACAATTGCCTCTGAAATTCGTTGCCCACACGCCATGCTTCCGCAGCGAAGCCGGTGCTTCGGGGCGCGATACCCGCGGCATGATCCGCCAGCATCAGTTCGACAAGGTCGAGATGGTACAGATCGTCGCTCCGGACCAGTCCATGGAAGCGCTGGAAGGCCTGACCGCCAACGCCGAGCGCGTCCTGCAACTGCTGGAACTGCCATATCGCGTACTGGCGCTGTGTACTGGCGATATGGGTTTCAGCGCCGTCAAGACTTACGACCTTGAAGTCTGGATTCCGAGCCAGGCCAAGTTCCGCGAGATTTCGTCGTGCTCCAACTGCGGCGACTTCCAGGCGCGTCGCATGCAGGCCCGCTGGCGCAACCCGGAAACCGGCAAGCCGGAACTGGTTCATACCCTGAACGGTTCGGGTCTGGCTGTTGGCCGTACTCTGGTCGCGGTGCTGGAAAACTACCAGCAGGCTGACGGTTCGATCCGTGTGCCTGAAGTGCTCAAGCCTTACATGGGCGGCATCGAGGTCATCGGTTAAATGGAGTTCCTGCCGCTGTTCCACAATCTGCGTGGCAGTTGGGTGCTGGTCGTCGGTGGCGGCGAGATTGCCTTGCGCAAGTCTCGCCTGCTGGCCGAAGCCGGTGCGCTGTTGCGGGTGGTCGCGCCCGACATCGAAGAACAACTGCGCGAGTTGGTCGAGCGCAGCGGTGGCGAATTGATCCTTCGCGGTTACAGCGAAGGCGATCTGGACGACTGTGTACTGGTGATTGCCGCCACCGACGATGAACCGCTCAATGCCCAGGTGTCACAGGACTCCAGGCAGCGTTGCGTTCCCGTCAATGTGGTGGATGCGCCAGCCCTGTGTACGGTTATCTTCCCGGCCATTGTCGACCGTTCACCCTTGGTGATTGCGGTTTCCAGTGGCGGCGATGCACCCGTGCTGGCGCGTCTGATCCGCGCCAAGCTGGAAACCTGGATTCCTTCTACTTATGGCCAGCTGGCCGGGCTTGCGGCGCGTTTTCGCACTCAGGTCAAAGGGCTGTTTCCGGATGTGCAGCGGCGCCGGGCGTTCTGGGAAGATGTTTTCCAGGGGCCTATCGCCGACAGGCAACTGGCAGGGCAGGGCAGCGAAGCCGAACGGCTGCTGATAGCCAAGATCGCGGGCGATGCGCCCAAGGCTCAAGGTGAGGTGTATCTGGTGGGTGCCGGTCCTGGTGATCCGGACCTGCTGACCTTCCGCGCCTTGCGCCTGATGCAGCAAGCTGATGTGGTGCTGTATGACCGTCTGGTGGCTCCAGCCATTCTCGACCTTTGCCGTCGTGACGCCGAGCGGGTCTATGTGGGTAAGCGTCGCGCCGAGCATGCACTGCCTCAGGATCAGATCAACCAGCAACTGGTTGCCCTGGCCAAAGAGGGCAAGCGCGTTGTGCGTCTGAAGGGCGGTGATCCGTTCATCTTCGGTCGGGGTGGCGAAGAGATCGAAGAACTGGCTTCCCATGGCATTCCGTTCCAGGTTGTGCCGGGCATCACGGCGGCCAGTGGCTGCGCGGCGTATGCCGGGATTCCGCTGACCCATCGCGATTATGCGCAGTCGGTGCGATTCATCACCGGGCACCTGAAAGATGGCACCAGCAACCTGCCTTGGGATGATCTGGTTTCGCCTGCGCAAACCCTGGTGTTCTACATGGGTTTGATCGGGCTGCCGATCATCTGCGAGCAACTGATCAAGCATGGTCGTTCGGCGGATACACCGGCTGCATTGATCCAGCAGGGCACGACTTCCAGCCAGCGCGTCTTCACGGGCACTCTGGCCAACCTGCCTCAACTGGTGGCCGAGCATGAAGTTCATGCTCCGACACTGGTGATCGTGGGGGAAGTGGTTGTGCTGCGTGAGAAACTGGCCTGGTTTGAAGGCGCACAAGCCAGCGTTTGATCTTTGGGATAGTCCGCTTGCGGGCTATCCGTCCTCACCTCAGCTCCAGATTCCCTTGCCAGACAAACGCTCGCGGTCATGGCTGGCGTCCAGATTCAACGCCGGACCTTTCGGAACGATGCCTGTCGGGTTGATGGTGCGATGGCTGGCGTAGTAATGGCCTTTGATATGCTCAAGGTCGACTGTTTCGGCAATCCCCGGCCACTGATACAGCTCCTGCAGCCAGTTGCTCAGGTTGGGGTAGTCGGCGATGCGCCGTAGGTTGCACTTGAAGTGGCTGTAATAGACCGCATCGAAACGCACGATGGTGGTGAAGAGCCGAACATCGGCTTCGGTCAGGTATTCACCTGCCAGATAGCGATTTTCTCCCAGCAGCTTTTCCAGCACATCCAGCTCGCTGAACAAGGCATCGAAGGCTTCTTCGTATGCGCCTTGGGAAGTGGCAAAGCCTGCACGGTAAACACCGTTATTGACCGCCGGATAAATCTGCTCGTTGAGCGTGTCGATCCTTGATTGCAGGGCGTTCGGGTACAGGTCCAGATGATTGCCGGTCAGATCGTCGAATGCGGAGTTGAACATACGGATGATCTCCGCCGACTCGTTGCTGACGATACGCTGCTGCTGTTTGTCCCATAGCACCGGCACCGTGACGCGGCCGGTATAGTTGGCATCGTCTGCGGTGTAGCGTTGATGGAGAAATTGCAGATTGTCGAGTGGGTCGCCCGTCGAGCCGGTCTGCGGGTCGAAGGTCCAGCCATTTTCCAGCATCAGCCAACTGACCACCGAGACGTCAATCAGGCTTTCCAGGCCTTTGAGCTTGCGCAGGATCAGAGTCCGGTGAGCCCATGGGCAGGCCAGCGATACATACAGATGGTAGCGCCCCGACTGAGCTGCAAAGCCGCCTTCGCCGGTTGGGCCGGGTTTGCCGCTGGCCGTGACCCAGTTACGACGCTGGGCATTCTCTCGTTGGAATGCCCCGTCCTTGCTGCTTTCGTACCACTGGTCATGCCAGCGTCCTTCGATGAGAAGGCCCATGTCTGACTCCAATCTGTAAATGAATATAGGTTGTGAGTCAGTCTAATCGAGTTGGTTCGACAGAAAAGCGCAAAGAGTGGCCTTTCATGATCGACTAAATCGATAGGTTACAGGGCCTTATCTCGACGATCCCAAAAGCTTTGTGCTTGCTCGAAGGCTTTCTCGCGTTCAACTCCCAAACCGCGCAAGGCCAGCGCAATGGTGGAAATCAGGGCGAGTTGCGGGTAACTGTCCTCGATTTCGCCGCGCCACAAGGCCACCAGTTGCTGTGGTTCCAGGGTTGCGGGTTTGACATGGCGTCTTGGCGAGAGCGCAGGCCATTCCTCATCCCAGGCTTGCCCGTTGCTGGTGCCGTACAAATGGCTGATGGTGTCGGGGTTGATCTCGATTTCGCCGCCATCGCCCTTGACCACAATGGCATTGTCGCCCAGCAGCGTGCTGGCTTCGCGATGCACGCTTTGATAGCCAGGGTGAAAGATACTCTGCAAACCGCAGCGGGCATTCAGTGGATTGAGCACCCTGGCCAGGGAGTGAATCGGCGAACGCAGGCCCAGGGTGTTGCGCAGATCAATCATGCGCTGCAACTGCGGAGCCCAGTCGCTCAGCGGGATAAACGCCAGATTGTGTTGCTCCAGTGCGCTTTCCACCGCCTGCCAGTTGCGGCACAGCGGGATATCCAGCAGACCGAGCAATTGCTCGGTATAGAGCCGCCCGGCGGTATGCGCGCCGCCGCCATGCAGCAGCACCTTGATACCGTTTTGCGCCAGGCACTTGGCGGCCAGCAAATACCAGGGCAGGTGGCGCTTCTTGCCAGCGTAGGTCGGCCAGTCGATATCCACCTGCATAGGCTGGGCCGTCAGACGTTCGCGGACCGCTTCGGTGAAGCCGGCCAGTTCTTCCGGGCTTTCTTCCTTGTGGCGCAACAACATCAGAAAGGCACCGAGTTGCGTGTCCTCGACCTTTTCATCAAGCAGCATGCCCATGGCTTCACGGGCTTCTTCGCGAGTCAGGTTGCGGGCACCGCGCTTGCCTTTGCCCAGAATGCGGACGAACTGGGCAAAAGGATGCTCGGCAGGTGTTTCTGTGACGAGGGGAGCGTAATCGTTCATATGCAATTGGTCGGCTTCGGCAGGCCCGCCAGCTTGGCGGCCAGTTTGGCGGGAGTGCCATTGAACAGGCGGTTGAGGTGCATGCTGTTGCCTTTCTCCGGCCCCAGCTTGAGTGCCGTGTACTTGATCAGCGGGCGCGTGGCGGGCGAGAGCTGAAACTCTGCATGGAAATTTCGCAGCAGCTCCAGGATTTCCACATGCTCGGGGCTCAGGGCAATACCTTCCTCGGCAGCCAGCGCGTGGGCCACTTCCAGGGACCAGTCGTTCAGGTCCTGGAGAAAGCCATCCTTGTCCAGCGCAATGCTGCGTTCGGAAACTATCAGCTGTTTCATAACCAGGTATTGACCTTGTCGAAACGGATTGACAGCTCGACGAAGCCCGGATAGTCCACGCCAGTCGCGCCCTCGGGCAACTGCAGATTGCGGGCTTTCATATCTTCATCCAGCGCAAACAGCTTGAGTGCGGGCAACCGTTTTTCCAGTGTCTGCAAGGGTGTGCTGGCTGGCATCAGAGCGTAAGTCGCATCGCCGCACAGCAGCAGACCGTCGTCCGGTCCCAACAGGCTCAGGCAGCTATCCAGCCGAGTGTCGGCAAAGGGCGAGTGAGAAAGAACGTGCAAGGTAGCCATCAGATCGTTATCACTTGGTCGTAGCGGTCAATAAGGGCCGATAACTCGGCTCTTGCGGACAGATGATTGATTTCGGCATCCAGTTTGGCGTGAGGTATGCCGCGTGCTGCCAGGCTTTGGCCGCAGGCGTAGACATCTTCCACGCCAAACATCGACAGGGCTTTCAGATTGGCGGTGAGGTCTTTTTGTTGCAGGGCTGAGGCATTCTGCTGCGGCAACAACTGAAACACGCCGTCATCCATGAACAACAGGCCAACCGGCAAATCATAGGCGCCGCCCGCCAGCACGATATCCAGCGCTTCACGGGCACTCGTGCCTGCCCAAGGGGCTTGGCGGCTGATGATCAACAGTGACTTGGCCATTTCAAGGTCCTCCGAAACAGATCAACCGATCCGCCGATTGCACGGCATCGTGCAACTGGCCCAACCCGGACAATTCCCAGGGCTCAAGGAGGTTGGCGGACGGGCGCTGATAGCGTTCGGCTTCCTCTGTATTCAGCACGCCACGACGCAGGGCAGCGGCGATGCAGACCACGCCATCAAGCTGGTGCTTAACGATGAAGTCGCGCCATTGGCTGGGCAAATCCTGCTCATCCTGTGGCGATACGACATTGGCCGAAGCGCTGTGGACGCCATCCTGATAAAAGAACAGACGCACAATCTCATGGCCGCCTGCCAACACGGCTTCTGCAAACAGCAGGGCGCGTCGGGAAGAGGGCGCATGGGCCGCGGAAAAAAGGGATATGGCGAATTTCATTGTCGGCTCTGTCGGCGGAACATGCGCAATGATAAAGAATTCACGAAGGCTGGACAGCAAAAAGCCCGCGAAGGCGGGCTTTTTGTTGAAACCGGACAGCTATCAGTCGTCGCGGCTCATGATGCCGAAGATCTGCAACAGGCTGACGAACAGGTTGTAGATCGATACATACAGGCTGACAGTCGCCATGATGTAGTTACGCTCGCCGCCATGGATGATGGCACTGGTCTGGAACAGAATGCAGACCGAGGAGAACAGCACGAAACCTGCGCTGATCGCCAGTTGCAGACCGCTGATCTCGAAGAACAGGCTGGCCAGTACGGCACCCATCAAAACGAAGAAGCCAGCCGTGATGAAACCACCCAGGAAGCTCATGTCCTTGCGGGTCATCAGCACATAGGCCGACAGACCACCGAACACCAAGGCAGTCATCGCGAACGCCGAGCTGACAACTTCAGCACCGCCCGCCATGCCCAGATAACGGTTGAGGATCGGGCCAAGCAGGAAACCCATGAAGCCGGTCAGGGCGAACGTCGAAACCAGACCCCAAACCGAATCACGCAGCTTGTTGGTGAGGAAGAACAGGCCGTAGAAGCCGATCAGCACCACGAAAATGTTCGGGTAGCCGACGCGCATCTGCTGGGCTACAAATGCCATGACGCCGCTGAAAGCCAGGGTCAGAGCGAGAAGACCGTAAGTGTTGCGCAGGACACGACTAACCTCTAGCTGGTCGGCCTGCATGCCGGTTTTAAGGGCGTAATCCTGTTCGCGCATTGCGAAACTCCTTCCTGTTGAAATGTTGAGTTGCAAAGATCATAACAGAGGCGCTGCAACTGGCCACCCAGAGAGTTTGACAGCTTGTTTCATTCCGGTATTATGGCGCCCGCAACGCAAGTGGAAGTATGGCCGAGTGGTTTAAGGCAGCAGTCTTGAAAACTGCCGACTGTAACAGGTCCTAGAGTTCGAATCTCTATGCTTCCGCCATATTCGATACGTCAAAGCCCTGATTATTCAGGGCTTTTTCGTTTCTGGCCTTCGGTGGCCTTCGCGAATGAATTCGCTCTTACGCGTACTGCGTGGGAGCGGATTCATCCGCGAAAAGCCCCTAACGCATCTCCACCGACGCCAACGACCGCTCCAGCTCAGCCTTGGCCATACCAATCAAATGCACCACCGAAAACGCCAGGTCGCGTTTCGGGCCGTTTAGGCTGTCTCCGGTTTCGTAGGCGGTGGCTGCTGCGCAACGCAGCAGGGCGCTGACGTGCAGAAGGGATTCTTCGAGGTTTTTATGCGGTGGATCGGGGGTTACTTTTATCATGAAGGTTGCCTATGAGATAAGGCCACCTGCCATTCGCTGCTAAACGAACAAGGGTGGCGACTTTGACGCGGGTTAGCAGACCGGGGCAACCTACAAATCCGGCGCACTCGAAAGTGCCCCACGCAAAGCCGCCATAAGCGGTACTTGCGCGTTGTATGTCACCCACAGGCTGCTAAACCCGATCACTGATATTCAGCGACGACCGCAGCCTAGAGCCCGAAATCACCCCGCGCAAGGCCTCGGGATTTTCTCGGAAACTTCATGCAGAGGAAAGGGAAAAGAGTGTCGGATAGGGTTGTAGGAGGTAGCTTTTTCGTTAGCAAGCGTAAACTTCTCAGGTGAGTATGCATCTGTCCAGCTTGCCACTCACATCAGGCTCAAGGCTTACCACTTCCGAGAAAAAATTTGCTCAATTCACACGCTGGGTATTGGCTCTCCACGGATTTTTACGCATGCTTTGATGGCTTTTTATAATCATCAAATAAATGGCCATGAAGGCCAGAACAAGGATGTCCCCATGCGCTTTCCCTTTATTTTTGCATTTGTCGCTGTGCTGGCTGGCTGCGCCGATTCTCATTCGTGGGTTCCGCAGCAGAACGGTTCTGCACGGGTCACTGCGACCGATCGCATTTACATCTCGACGCCTGTGGATGGTGAGTACGGTAACCGCACCTACACAGGTTCTGGACGTAATACGTCCAAAATATTCTCCAATGCAATGAGCGCAAGAAACCGGTTTGTCAGGGTTGGCGCAGTTTCAGGAAACTTCGATGATGCAATTGCCCAAGCTCAGCGCGCCAATCAGGACATATTGGTTTTCCTCTCCATCCAGCACTGGGAGGACAGGGCTACGGAGTGGTCGATGATTCCTGACAAGGTTGAGGTCAAGGTAGATGTGGTTCGCATTCAAACTGGTGAGGTGATCAGTTCCGGGATCATCCGAGGCAAGAGTGGGCTTGCTACTTTTGGTGGCGATCATCCTCAGGATTTATTGCCAGAACCGGTTGATGAGTTTGTCTCGTCACTCTTCTGATCCTGACGTCGTATACTGCTGTCGGTTTGTTGCGATGCAACAAACCGAGCATTCATCCCTCATCCACATACGCCCAGGTATCAGCCCCATCAAAGTGGCGAACGGGTGTGGAGCTGATCAGTTCCTGACTGAAATTATTGATGTTCACGCCAATTCTGGCGCTGGCTTCAGGTTGAATCTCTTCCCAGTGGGTCGCACATCCACAGTTCTTGCAGCGGATCGTTCTCAGGGTTTCTCTGCCCCACACGTATGCCTGGGTATTTTGAGGGTGGCCCTCGAATTTCACGGTTCCTGCTTCGTAGTAAGCCCAAAGCGCACCGAGTCTTAGGCAGAGCGAGCAATTGCATTGGGTGGCATGGGCTGGCTGATGCGCCAGTGTCAGGCGCACGCTCCCGCAGTGGCAGGAGCCTTCCAGTTTTCCACTTTTAGCTTCGGTTTGCATGTCAGTTCCGTGTCCAGATTCAGGTTTTTGCCCAAGATACTTGCGGGGGCGTGAAGTCTCCATTCCGGCGGAGTCTGCCAGCCGATTTCCCGTTAACAGTCGCCCTGAAAATATTTTCAAAAATCAGGTGAGGTAACCACGCCCGTCATCCGTGTAAGTAAATGGGAATTATTCCTTTTACTATGTCGGAGTCATTTACGTGGCCAATACGCTTTTTCGCCTGAACGCTTCTGTTCTTCTCTGTTGCGCGCTGCCTTGTCTTGCGGTGGCTGCCGAGCCTGCCACTGAGCTGCCTGTCAGTGTCATCCAGTCTACCTCCGACGCTGACAGTTACACCCGCACGGAAGCTTCCACGGCGAGCAAGGGAACCACGCAGATTCGGGACGAGGCGCAAACCGTCAACACGGTTGCCGCCCAGACCCTCGATGACTATCAGGTCAAGGACCTGAACGATGCCATGCGTTTTGTCAGCGGCGTCATTCAGACCAATACCTTGGGTGGCACCAAGGATGCGTTGATCAAGCGCGGGTTTGGCAGTAACGACGACAACTCGATCATGCGAGACGGGATTCGCTCGGCGATTGGTCGTAACCTCGGCGCAACCACCGATCATGTGGAGGTGCTCAAAGGCCCGGCGTCGTTGATGTACGGCGCGCTGGAGCCCGGTGGGCTTATCAATGTCATCAGCAAGCAGCCGCAGTTCAGTCGCAGCACGACGCTGACCGGCTCCGCTTTCAGCGAGGGTGGTGGTTCGTTCGGTCTGGATACGACCGGCCCGCTGGGTGATACCGGTCTGGCTTATCGTTTGATCGCTGAGCGCGGCCACGAAGATTACTGGCGTAACTACGGCGTTGACGAGCACACGCTCATTGCGCCGTCGATTGCCTGGGTGGGCGAGCGTGCGAGTGTTTCCCTGGCCTATACCTACAACGATTACTCCAGCCCGTTCGATCGCGGCACGGTATTCGTCAATGGGCGTCCGGCAGACATCAGTTATCGCGATCGTCTGGATGAGCGATGGGCCAAGACGGTGGGCATCAGCCAGAGCACGACCGCGAAATTCGAGTACCAGCTCAATGACGCATGGCGTAGCCGGCTGACCTATGGCTGGACTCAGGATCGCTACAGCCTGGCGATAGCCCAGCCGAATACGCTGACCGGCAATAACCTGCGTCGAATCGCCAACGGCGGTCACTATGATTACGAGAGCCGTTATACCGCTCTGGATCTGATGGGCGACCAGCAGTTGTTCGGCCAGCGACACGAGATCACGGTCGGCGTCGACAACGAATCGCTGGATAAATACCGTGGCAAAACCTACCGCAATGCCAACACTGCCGCAGGCAACCTCAATATCCAGAACCCGGTATATGGCAACCTGGCGGAGCCTGCGACCATCAGCCCGACCCAGAGCAACGCAGAAAACAACCTCGTCACCACCTCGGTGTATTTCAAGGACAACTGGCACCTCAATGACCGCTGGATTCTGGTCTTCGGTGGTCGTCAGGAGCACTGGGATCAATACAGCGATCAGGGGCTGGGCAGTTCCTATGCGCCTGGTGCCGATTCAAATGGCGATAAATTCATTCCCTTCGGCGGGATCGTCTATCAGCCGACCGAAACGGTCGCCCTCTACGCCAACTACAGCCGCTCGTTCGTTCCCAACGATGCCGATGATGCGGGCAACAGCTTCAAGCCCACCGAAGGTCGCAGCTACGAAGTGGGGATCAAATACACCCCTGTCCAGGCACTCAACGTGAATCTGGCGGTGTACGACATCGTCAAGAAAAACCTGGTCAACAGTGTTCTGCAGAGCAACGGCGACAGCCTCGATGAGGCCGTGGGCAAGGCGGGTTCCCGTGGTATCGAGCTGGATGTTACCGGTGAATTGTCCGAGAACTGGAGCATGATCGGCACCTATGCCTACAACCGTACCAAGGTGCTGAAGAACCAGGAGTCGCCAGAGCAAGAGGGCAATCGCCTGCCCAATGCGCCGATGCATACTGCCAGCCTGTACCTGACTCACCATCTCGCGCTGCCGGCCGAAACCGGCAAATGGCATATGGGTGCCGGTGCCCGATATGTAGGCGAGCGTCCGGGGGATAATGCCAACAGTTTCTGGATGGACAGCTACACCGTGGCCGATGCCTTTGTGCGCTGGGATCTGCCGACACATGACTACAAGACCAGTCTGCAACTGAACATCGACAACCTGTTCAACAAGGAATACTACCCGTCCACAACCGGCAGCAGCTCATTGCAGGTGGAAGAGGGCGCGCTACGTACCGCCCGGGTGACCGCCAGCGTTACGTTCTGATGGTGCTGGTCGGCGCTTGCCATTCATGAGGCGCCTTCACAGTTTTTTTACATTGGGGCAGGTAATGTCGTAACTGCTCCTGAGAGAACTTTAAGCCCGCTCCCCCCATCGCGGGCTTTTCTTTGCCTGGAATTTGGCAGGTTGCCAGTGTCCTGATGTCACCCGTCGATATCAGATTGACCCCAGGCAGGTGAAACCCAATACTGTATTTTCATACAGTATTGGGTTTCAGGTTCACACATGACTGCCACCATTCTTGGTCCCTTGTCGACAGAGGGCGAAAAGCTCCCGTTTCATTCCTTTAATGTGCCCGCAGGGTTCCCGTCGCCAGCGACGGATCACATCGAGAAGCACATTTCTCTGGATGAGTTGTGCGAAATCCGCTCGCCGCATGTGTATCTGGTCAAGATCGAGGGTGACAGCATGCAAGGCGCAGGCATTTACGGTGGCGATCTTGTGATTGTCGATCGCAGTCTTTATGCCGAGCATGGCGATATCGTCATTGCTGCGCTGAATTCCGAGCCGGTATGCAAGCGCCTGCACATGCGTGACAACGTGTTCATCCTGCAGTCGGAAAACAGCAAGTATCCACCGCGCCTGGTGACTGAAGGTGATGAGCTGGTGATATGGGGCGTTGTGAAATATAGCGTTCGCGTCCATGACAAGACCTGATCCCGTTTTTGCGCTTGTTGACTGCAACAGCTTTTACGCCAGTTGCGAGCGCGTCTTTCGGCCTGATCTGTCCAGAACACCGATTGTGGTGTTGTCGAACAACGACGGCTGTGTCATTGCCAGATCCTACGATGCCCAGCCATTCGTGAAGATGGGCGCTCCTTATTTCCAGATCCGGGATGTGCTGCGTGAGAAGGGCGTGGCGGTCTTTAGCAGCAACTATGCGCTGTACGGCGACATGAGCGAGCGGGTGATGACAATCATTGAATCCCTGGTGCCCTCGGTCGAGGTCTACAGCATCGATGAAGCCTTCGCGGATTTGACCGGCATTGCCGGTGACTTGATTGCATTCGGCCGCACCGTCCAGGCAACCGTCGAGAAGCGAACGGGTATCCCGGTCGGAGTGGGTATTGGCCCTACGAAAACGCTGGCGAAGCTGGCCAACCATACGGCCAAGCGACTGCAGGCTCATACGGGTGGTGTGGTCGATATCTGTAATCCGGTCAACCGTGCCTGGGTATTGCGTAAAACGAAGGTGGGAGAGGTGTGGGGCGTTGGCCGGCGGATGAAAGCGCATCTTGAGGCCCTGAATATCAAGACTGCCATGGACCTGGCGCAAGCTGACCCACGGATGCTCAGGAAGAAATTCAGCGTGATCATCGAGAAGACGGCTCGCGAGCTTGCAGGAACCTCTTGTCTTGAGCTGAACGAGCCGGATCCGCCCAGACAGGAAATCTGTTGCAGCCGCATGTTCGGCCAGCGGCTGACCGGGATCGCTCCCATCAAGGAAGCGGTTGCGACCTACATGATGCGCGCATCCGAAAAGCTTCGGGCCCAGCATTCCTTGTGCAAGAAGATCCGGGTGAGCATCCGCACAGGCATGTTCGATTCAGATGATGCGAAGTATGCCAATGGTGCTCTGGTCGAGCTGCCGTATCCCACCAACGATGTGCGTTTGATGACCCGGTTTGCAGTGGGTGCCGTGGACAGGATCTTCCGCCCCGGCTTTCGCTACAGCAAGGCCGAGGTGCTGTTGTTCGATCTCGGAAAACCTGGCGAATTTACTGAAGATCTGTTTGCCCAGGTGCAGCCGGCAACCAGCGACAAGGTGATGAGTGTGCTTGACCGGATCAATGGACGTTGGGGGCGAGGGACATTGCGTGCGGCGAGTGTCCCGGTAAACCCGGACTGGGCCATGCGTCGGGAAATGATGAGTCAGAGGTTCACGACGAACATCGATCAGTTGTGGGTGGTGAGGTGATTTCCCCTGTGAAATAGGGCTTTTTCATGCTTTTACCTCTTTTTCGCCTCTGTTTACCGACGGTCAGATCCCCCTCAAGAAAAAAGCACCACGCCGATAAGTAAGAAACATCCCCCCGCTGTGGAGTACCCGCAATGATGCGACGTCTTAACCTGGCCCCCCGCTCAGCCCTGTGCTTTGGCTTTTTCTGCCTGATGTTATTGCTTCAGGGTGGGTTGTTCATGCGCCAGGCCGAGAAGCTCAATGAGGCTGAGAAACATGTTGAAACCAACGTGCTGCCCAGCGTCAAACTGCTCGGTTCGCTGGATCGGGAATTCGTCAGCCTGCGGGGTAACAATGCTCGCTTGCGCAATCCTCTGGAGCCACAGGAGCGCAAGACCAAGGCTATCAGCGATATTCAGCAGTCCCGTCAAGTGATCGGTGAGTACAGCGACTCCTTGGCCAAGTTGCTTGTCACCGCTGAAGGTCGGCAAGCCTTCGGTGAGCTCAAGCAGGCCATTACCAGTTATAACGCCATTCAGGATCGCTACCTGTCGGAAACGGCAGCGGGCAATCTGGAAGCTGCGGTAAAGACTTCCAATACGGACATGAAGGCCGCTGCGGAACTGACCGAGGCCGCGCTGCAGAAGCTGATCGGCGTGAACGACATGAAAGCCAAGCGTGCAGGCGACAAGGCTGATGCTGCTTACCACGGAACGGTGGTGATGGTGATCCTGTTCGTGGTGCTGGGAGCGACAGGCACCGTGCTGCTTGCCTGGCTGTATACCCGCAGCCTGACTGTGCCTATCAGCGAAGCGCTGGAGATCGCCCGGCGTATCGCAGCCAACGATTTGACCCAGCCCATCAAGCAAGAGGGCACCGATGAAGCGGCGCGACTGGTCGGTTCGCTGGCCGTGATGCAATCCAATTTGCGTGGCGCTCTGGCCACCATCCTGGACTCGGCGTCCCAGTTGGCCTCGACTTCCGAAGAAATGCATGTCGTTACTGAGGACGCCTCGCGCACGACTCTGCGCCAGAGTAACGAGATCGAAATGGCCGCAACCGCGGTTACCGAAATGAGCGCTGCGGTTGATGAGGTCGCCAGCAACGCTGCGGCGGCCTCGACGTCGGCGGCGCAGTCCACCAAGGCGGCGCTGGATGGCCGCGCTCAGGTGGATGAAACGGTCGCCGCGATCAATCTGATGGTGGCCAAGGTGGGAGATACTTCTGCCGAGGTGCGTGAGCTGGCGACCATGGCCACGGATATCAGCAAGGTACTGGACGTCATTCGTGCCATCGCCGAGCAAACCAACCTTCTGGCACTCAACGCCGCCATCGAAGCGGCCCGGGCGGGTGAGGCCGGTCGTGGATTTGCCGTGGTGGCCGATGAGGTGAGGGCGCTGGCGCATCGCACCCAGCAATCGACCCGGGAAATCGAGCAGATGGTCAGCTCGATCCAGACCGGTACTCATCAGGCGGTGACGGCCATGGAGCAGACCAGCCATCAGGCCCACAACACGCTGCAACTGGCCAATGGTGCCGGGCAGGCATTGCTGGCCATTACCGACTCCATCGGCCAGATCAACGAGCGTAATCTGATGATCGCCACCGCCGCCGAAGAGCAGGCTCAGGTGGCGCGAGAGGTCGATAGAAGCCTGGTGAGCATTCGTGACCTGTCGGCTCAGACTTCCGAGGGCGCAAACCAGACGACCATCGCCACTGCAGAGCTGTCCAAGCTGGCGACAAACCTGAGCCGCATCACCAAGCAATTCCAGGTATAGGACATGTAAAGCCGCCCGGTTGTGGGGCCGGGCGGTATCTGGCGTGGTAACAGAGGGCATCAGAGCACGGATGTTTTTTCGTCACGTAGCAAGGCGCTCATCACGTTCTTCCTGGGCGTATTTGTAGAGTTGAAGTACGCGCAAGTCATCACCTGCGGGGGCGCCGCAGCTGGCTTTATAGTTCTGATATCGCTCTAGGCCTTATGATCCAGCTCTTTTGAAATTTGCAAACGAGTTGCCGTTGCGCTTTAACCTTTACTGAAAAATGCCTGCATTCTTTCTGCTCGGTAGTAGAGTTTTTATTCAAAAATTACTTTGCCATTGGATCCCCTGATTCTGAACGCTTCAGGAGAATGGCTGTCAAAGGCGCGCTCAGATCCACTCTTGCAGCAGATGCCTCAAAAGCCCTTGATGATGCGCTGCCGAAAAACTCTGCACGAAAACCTGACCAGATTGTCCGTTTTTGGCGCGATTATGGCGGCTTCATGCTGATTTTCGTCTTGTCCGGCTTTTGTCCGGGCAGGTGTTGATTAAATGGGTGGCGGCCACAAACTCAAAGTTAATGAATAACTAATGTTCAACTATTGTGAGTGTTCAGAAGGGGGGCTGGCTTTACGATATCTGAATTTTAGCTGTCAGTTTTTTGTTATCAGATTTAATAACCATCAACTTTGACCAGATTGGTTCCGTTTACTTTGTCCAGATAAGCCTGCCGACGAGTTGGCAAGTTTCTCGACGTGTATCACTCGGCAGCAGGTCGTTGGATTTTTATTCTTCTAACTTGAAACGCTTCAACGAAAACGCCGACAAGTCCACATCACTCTTTCCCTGAATACACTGTTGGGCCAGCGCCTGTCCAAGTCCGGCGGAATGTTTGAAGCCGTGCCCCGAACAGGCGGATACAACGGTCACGTTTTTAAGGCGAGGGTGTTCATAGATGATGAAGTGGTAATCCGGTGTCACCGTGTAGGCGCATACGGAGGATCTGACGACCCTGGAGGACAGCCCGGCTATCTTGCCGCTGACCTGGGTCTGGAACATTTCCTGTTCTTCTGCGGGCGTGATGCTTCGGTCCAGCGTCTCTGGCTGTGAGACGTCGATATATTGCTCGGTGGCCATCTTCATACTGCCTTCGCCCGCCAGCGGCGGGAAGCCGTAGTTGATATCCACCTCGCCCGGCCCGTGGGTGAGGATGAAGCTGGGTGAGACGGGCGCGAAGACCGCCTGTTCTGCCAGCTCAAACCAGAACAGCTTTTGCCGGCAGACCCTCAGCAATCGATCGAAAGGCGCTCCGAGCAGGTCGGCAGACCACATACCAGCACTGACGATGACTTTGTCGGCCAGGATCGAGCCTTTATCGGTCGTGATGCGTACGCCTTCGCCATGAGTCTGTAAGTGAGTGACGGTTTCGTCTGTCAGGATTTTGGCTCCATGCGCTTTGGCCAGTTTGAGTTGCACGGCGATGCAGCGCTCTGGCCGCACATAACCACCGTCGGGTTCGAAGTAGCCGATGGCGCTATCCAGTACCGGCGCAAACTGCGGGAATCTCTGGCGAATGGACTGCGCCGACAAGACTTCATGCTTCACGCCATAGGCCTTCGCCAGTGCGATGGTCTTGTGGGTGAAGTCTTCTGGGGCTTGCGAGTCGTAAGCCGGATGGGAGCTCATCACCAGCACGCCGCATTGCTCGAACAGAGACTCGCCGGATAGCGCTTCCAGATCCCGCCATATGGCGTGAGAGTTGCGCACCAGCGGCAGATATTGCGGGCCTTCACCGACGCAGAGACGGGTGATGCGCGTGTCGCCGTGGCTGGAGCCATAAGTATGTGGCGGGTTGTGGCGATCCACGCCAATGGCACTGACTCCGGCTTTAGCTAATTGATAAAGGGTTGCCGCGCCCATGGCTCCCAGGCCGAGAACTGCCACTTCACACCGTTTTTCCATCTGCAGGCCGCCTCGAAAAAGCGCTTATTTCAGAGAACGAGTGTATTTGAGGCAACAGTCAAAAAGGCATAAGCACAGGCCTGAACTGCATAGTCTTGTCGAATCGGTGGGTAAGGGCAGGGTGTGCAAAAAACTTCACATCATCGATGAATTTTGACTTGCGCTCCCATGCGTTTTTCAGGTTCGGATTTTTTGAAAAGTTGTCCACGGAAAACGTGGGTATGTCTGTGGGTAACTTTTTGTAAGCCACGTTCTACGTGGTCTGTGGCTGTGTGGTTATTTTATGAACAGCTCATGAAGTGTACCTGCCCCGTGACCTTTAGAGTGCTGAAAATGGATCCTGAATTCGCGAATAAGCGCACAGAATCCGATTATTTTTTCAGCTTTTTTTCGCGCTTCCGGCGCCCGTGAGTCGATTGGCCACCAAGTCCAGTGCCGAGCAGATGATGAAGTACACCAGAGCGATGAACAGGAAAATTTCGGTGGGGTAAACCATGACCCGGTTGCTGACCTGGGTTGCCACGAACGACAGTTCCCCGACACCGATCACGTAGGCCAGCGAGGTATCCTTTATCAGGGATATCCATTGATTCAGGAAGGAGGGCAGCATGATCGGCAGTGCCTGGGGCAGAATGATCAGGCGCAGCACTTGCCACGGGCTCATGCCCAGCGCCTTGGCGGCTGCCCATTGGCCTGAAGACAGGCTGAGGATGCCCGAGTGGACGGAGTGCGCCAGGTAGGCGCCGCCAATCAGCGAGAGGGCGCAGACCACGGTGAACAAGGCCGGGACATCGATCTTGAACAGGATCGGCAACAGGAAGTAGGTCCAGAAAATCAGCATCACCACCGGAATGGCGCGAAAGAAACCCAGCACTCCCAGCAATACCCAGCGTGTCCGGCCGCGCACCAGCACCAGAGCTACTCCCAGCACCAGGCCCAATGCGGCGGCCAGAACGCCTGACAGCAGGCTGAGAATCAGCGTCAGTGCCGCACCGCCCAATGGCCCGTTCGGATACGCGCCTACCATCAGGTAGGCGAAGTTGTCGCTTATGACTGAAAAGTCCATGGTCAGGCCGCTCCCTGGCGATAACGCTTGCTGTGCTGGATCATCTGGCCGATGGCTTCGATCAGCGCGATGCTCACGATGTACAGCAAGGTAGCGATACCGAAGGCCTGGAAAGCCTTGAAGGTTTCGGTTTCGACCTGACGCGAGGCATAGGACAGTTCGGCCAGGCCGATGGCCATGGTCAGCGAGGAGTTTTTCAGCACATTCATGTATTGCCCCAGCAATGGCCCAAGCGCCGTGCGCACGGCTTGAGGCAGCACGACATAACGCCATACTTGCGCGGGGCGCAGCCCCAAGGCTTGTCCGGCAGTGTGCTGCTGGGCGCGCACCGAAGCGACACCGGCGCGAAACTCTTCGGCGATGAACGCACTGCTATAGAGCATCAGGCCCCAGAAACCGGCAATGAACTCGAATGACGGCCATTCGATCAGCAGGCCTGCCAGGTTCACTTCGTGAGGCATGTTCAGCCAGCTGACCAGCGCTTCGGGCAACAGGGCGCTGACCCCGAAGTACCAGAAGAACAACTGCACCAGCAGAGGCGTGTTGCGAAACAGCGACAGATAGCCCCGTGCAGGCCAGGACCAGAGACGCGAAGAGGAAATGCGTGCCAGGCAGACCAGAAAGCCAAGCACTGTGGCGCTCAGGCAGACCAGGATCGACAGGCCTAGCGTGAGCAGAAATCCATCGAACAACAAATGCAGGTATTGCGGGCCCAGCAGTTCACCGAACATCAGACGCAACATCCATCCAGAATTGAAAGAGCCCGCCGGGTTGTCCGCAGCGGGCTACCGAGAAACGGATCGCTCGGGATCAGCTCTTGTCACCGATCTTGAACAGACGGGCCAGAGGTGTCGGGGTGTTCGGGCCGAACCAGGTGTCATAGATCTTCTGGGCCTGGCCTTTGGATTCCAGCTCTACCAGCGTCTGGTTGACGAACTCGGTCAGTGCGGTTTCGCCTTTCGGAATTCCGACTCCGATCAGGTCGTTGGAGATGGTGAAGGGCGGGACTTCGTATTTGTCCTTGTCCGGCACGTTGGCCAGCAGACCGATCAGTTTCGGGCCGTCCTGAGTGATGGCCTGCACGTTACCGTTGCGCAATGCGGTAAAGGCAAAAGGCGTATCATCGTAGGCAACGACTTTTGCACCGGGGAATTTCTCGCGCAGCACGCCTTCGTTGACGGTGCCCTTGTCGACGCCTACGCGCCATTTGTTCAGGTCATCCGGATTCTTGAGCGTGCCTTTCTTGACGATGAACTGCTGGCCCGAGGAGAAATAGGGGGTGCTGAAGTTCACCTGTTCGGCCCGCTCCGGGGTGATGGTGAAGTTGGCCAGGACCAGATCGACCTTGTTGGCCACCAGCAACGGCACCCGGTTTGCAGGGTTTGTGGGTTGCAATTGCAGCTTCACGCCCAGTTTGTCAGCGATGGCCTTGGCATAATCCACATCCAGGCCCTCTATTTGCTTGCTTTTTGCATCTACAAAACCGAACGGCGGATTGCTGTCGAAAGCAGCCACCCTCAAGACACCGGATTTTTTGATGTCTTCCAGGCGGTCGGCGTGAGCCAGACCTGAAAGAACGGCAAGGGACAGGGCAGTAATGGCAGTCAATTTTTTCATGAGTTCTCAACACTTTATGGATGATTCTGGTGAGGAGTGTTGCAGCTCATGGATAATCTTAAAAAGAATATAAAGTAATCTTGTAATTCTTTTTTGGAATATGTAGGGTCGTGTGCTCCTTTGCATGTCTGGAGCGTCAGAGGGCGCTTATGCGTGCAGTTGTTAGAGCGCGCAGGACATGTATATGAATCAAGGTGAAAGATGTGCCAGAACTATACGACGTTTTTATTACGCGTTCGGAAAACCGAATAAGAACGCACTTTCCCTACCATAAACGGCCGGGCTCTTAAACGACTTGCAAAGTTGCAAGGCCGTCTCGGTGCAATGATGCTTTCGTCTCGGTTTTTACATGCTGCCTGTCCTCCCGGTGCCTTTACCGAGAAATCAATGGTTTTAATAGAAAATCAAAACGAGATAATTGCTGGACGTTAATTTAAAGTACCCGTTTCGCGGCGTCAGTCGTCGACAGAGTGTCGAGATTCGTCTGCGAGGGTATTCCTGACATTCAGCGGAAGTGTTTATCATCGCAAGGAGATGGATGGATGAGGGCTTTATGAATACTGACTCTTCGCAGATGGAGCATGAGGTCCTCGATATCTTTGGCACGCTGCAGTCGTTTATCCGCAAGGCGGCTCCGCTCAACGTCGACATGGTGCTGGAGGGGGAGACGGGCACCGGCAAGGACACCCTGGCACGACGCATTCACCAGCTGTCGGGTCGCGAAGGTCCTCTGGTCGCACTCAACTGTGCCGCCGTGCCCGAGCAACTGGCCGAGAGTGAGCTTTTCGGGGTCATGGCCGGGGCATACACCGGCGCATCCAAGTCGCGGGCCGGCTATATAGAAGCGTCCCACAACGGGACGCTCTATCTGGATGAAATCGACAGCATGCCGTTGCTGCTCCAGGCAAAGCTGCTGCGCGTGCTGGAAATGCGCGGAATAGAGCGCTTGGGCTCGACACGTTTCGTGTCGCTGAACCTGCGTGTGATTGTCGCGA
This sequence comes from Pseudomonas cichorii, assembly GCF_019719005.1. Taxonomy (GTDB): domain Bacteria; phylum Pseudomonadota; class Gammaproteobacteria; order Pseudomonadales; family Pseudomonadaceae; genus Aquipseudomonas; species Aquipseudomonas cichorii_E. The sequence continues at coordinate 236,908 of NZ_JAIGPJ010000003.1, read as the reverse complement.
CACAGACGCCGCTGGAAAAACTGGTAGAGGAGGGCAAGTTTCGGCGAGATCTGTTTTTTCGCCTGAACGTCATCAAGATCCAGTTGCCTACCCTGCGCTCACGCCTTGACCATCTTCCCTCGCTGTTCGAGCGTTTCGTCATGGAGACGGCTCAGAAGCATCATCAGCCGCTTCCCCAGCGCGATCCTGCCGTGCTCAACCGCCTGCTCAGTCATCGCTGGCCCGGCAATATCCGCGAGCTCAAATGTGCGGCAGAGCGTTTCGTTTTGGGTATGTCACCGTTGGGCACCGACGAAGATCCGCACCTGGAAGGTAATGTTCCTCTCAAGGGTTATCTTCGCCAGTTCGAAAAGGCTCTCATTCAGGATTGTCTGTCGCGTCATCCCAAGTGTATCGAGTCCGTGATCAGTGAACTGGGCATTCCCCGACGCACGCTTTATCACCGCATGAAAAGTCTCAGCATCAACTCGCCGGAGCCGTAGTTTTTTCTTTACTTCCTCATTCGTGCATTCGCATGGAACCGCTTCTGAAAATCGACCACTCAATGTTCGAACACCAATTTGGTGTCCAAACCATCTCGATGATCAGGAGTAATAACTATGGCTGGTACCGCTTCCCTCGGCGCTTCGATGTCCGCAATGACCCTGATGGACTCCACCGCTGCTGCAACCACAATGATGAACGCCCAGGCCCAATCGACCAAGATGCAAACAGATACCATCAACGGTATCGCCAGCGCCTATCAGGACTCTGCCACCAAGTCGCAGAACGCTTCTCTGAACACCGCTAAGGCGATCAACTACTAAGTGGTTATCGCGCCCTCTTGGTTCATGCCAGGAGGGCTTCAATCTGCTCGGTTTTCAAGGAGTAAATATATGATTCCTTCTTCTTCGATAGGCGTTCCACAAAGCGGCTTCCAGAGTACTTTCGCGAGTACGCAAATGTCGGCTGTGCAGTCTGATCCTAACGGCACTGCTGGCAAGGTCGCTTCATTGCTTAGCGATTCGTTGTTTGAAAAGTCAGGCAGCGGAGCCAACATTCGCGACACTGATAATCCATTGCTCGGCATGGTTGCCGATTACATGGACCGCAATCCTGACCAGTTCGGAAAACCGCACGACGCCAACGGCAAGGTCAATGGCTGGCGCGACGAGCTGTCGGAAGACAAGTATCTCAACGGCAATGAGAAAGAGTCCTTTACCAAGGGGCTTGAAGGTCTGATCAACGAATTCCTCAGCGGTGGCTCCAAAGGCCAGAACGTCTCGGGCGGTTCGGGTTTCGGTTCGGGTTTCGGTACGGGTAACGCGGGTTTCAATACCGGCAATACAGGCACCCCCTCTGCGTCAAACTTTGGCGGTTCGCCTGCTGCCAGTGGCGGTGCGGCTTCCGGTGGTGGTCTTCAGGAGCTGCTGTCTGCTTTGCTGGGCAGCCTGGGCGAAGAAAAGCTCGACAACCTGCTGAGGCCAAATACCGCTCCGAACGCCCAGAGCGGTCAGATGAGCTTCAACTTTGAGGACAAAGACGTTCTCAAAGAGGTCTCGCGCTTCATGGATATGCATCCTGAAGAGTTCGGAAAACCGGACGGCAAGTCGAAGGACTGGATGGGAGAGCTCTCCGAGGGCGACAACGTCATGTCCAAGGCTGAAGGCGAGCAGTTCCAGAAAGCCATCAACATGATCAAGGGCGAAATCAAGGATAGCGCTCAAGGCAACTCGCTGGGCGGTCTGTTTCCCAATGCGGAACAGAATTTCCAGAACGGTGGCGCCGGCAACACCTTGAAGACCGATGCCAGCATCGCGGCAGGCAACGTTCTGTCCGTTCTGGTTCAGCAAAGCGTCACCGACTATCGCGGTTGATCTGTAAACCTTCGTCTTGGCAGGAGAAAGCAAACATGGCCGTTACTCGCGTATCAACACATCACACTGGCCTCTTCGAGACAGAGGTGACATCGCCACCATCTGGTCCTACTCCTGCCGAGGCGGACATTGCCTGGTTCAATGCCGCCATGCGCTCTGCAGAACCCAAGCCTGCCAGCGATTCACAAATGCTGGTGTCGCCGATTTCCAAGGCATCGACTGCTTACCAGAAAGAGTCTGAGAGGGTTGATCGAGACCTGCAACGAGCAGCCCGATCGACTGACCCGAAAATGTTACTTGACGCCAACCGTTCCCTGTCTTCCTTTTATCTGGAAAGCCTGCTCAGTGCCAAGCTGGTGAGCAAGGCGGCCCAGAGTGTGGAAAAACTGACCAGTCTGCAATAAGGCCCGACTATGCACCCCAAGGCAATCAGGCTGGCCATCCTTATGCTTTTGGCGTTAATGATGGCTGGTTGCGGCGACCGTATGGAGCTGCATCGCGATCTGACCGAGCAAGATGCCAACGAAGTGTTGGCAGAGCTTGCGGGTAAAAACATTGACGCGCAAAAGCGCCTGGACAAGGGTGGAGTCGCCGTCCTGGTTTCCACGCAGGATATTTCCCGTGCGGTGAAGGTGCTGGAGGCTGTAGGCCTGCCTCGCCGGTCACGCTCGACGCTGGGGGAAGTATTTCGCAAGGAGGGTGTGATTTCCTCTCCCATGGAAGAACGGGCGCGCTATATCTACGCCTTGTCTCAGGAACTGGAGCAGACCCTGTCGCAGATCGATGGTGTCGTGGTTGCCAGGGTGCATGTCGTGCTGCCCGAGCGCATCGCGCCGGGGGAGCCGGTACAGCCGGCCTCGGCGGCGGTGTTCATCAAATACCGCCCGGACCTTGAGCCCGACAGCGTATTGCCGCGTATACGGCGCATGGTTGCCAGCAGTATTCCCGGCATGGCCAATGCGGACGAGAAAAAACTGGCAGTGGTGTTCGTACCTTCTCAGGGTTATCAGGAGTCGGTGCCAATGGTCAGTGTCGGGCCGTTCACCATGGCCCGCGACCGCCTGGAGTTCTGGCAGTGGATGGCGGTGCTCTGTACGTTCGGGATCGCCCTGATGCTGGCTGGCCTGTGGGCACTCAACCCGCAATGGCGACAGCGCTTCATGCCGCGGCCTGCTGTAGCAGCGGAACCGCCGAAATGAAAGTGAGTGAGCCGCAGGCGCTGGTCTGGGTATGTTGGTGGACCCAGGGCTGGCGCCAGGCCCATGAAAGTTGGCAACTGCACGATTCGGCAGGCATGAGCGCCTCAACCTTGAGGTTGCTGGGGCAGGTCGATGACGCAATGGTCGACCGCTACCTTGGCATGACCTCGACCCTGCCGCCCGCACCCGATGCCCTGTTGTTGCCCTTGCTGGAGCTGGACGATGAGCAATGGGCGCTGGCACTCGAACTCTGTGTGGGGATCTGTGCGGGCAGTCGTGTGCCGCGCCCCGATAGCCTGGACGAGCCGGCCTGGCTCTGGTGTCGGCGCTTGGGCAGGGCCTTGCAGCCCGGACACTGGCTGCCTGAACACTGGGACGCCCGACAGCCTCGGGTTGCGGGCCTGAGTCTGTTGAGAGCGTGGGTCGGTGACCGGCTCTGGCAGCGACTGCGGGTCAAGTTCGCTCGTGATGCCGTGGATCAGGCCGAGTGCCTGTCATTGGATGACATACCCCAAGCCAGATTGTGTGCCTTGTGGCAGGCCGTGGGTGGGTACGTTTTGAGCAACAGCATTGAGGGAAGTCCGCATGTTGACCAGTCGCAGTCTGACGCTTACCAGTAACCGCTCCACGGTTAACGAGCCGCTTCTGCGCCGGGAAGTTCTTGAGCAGAGCCTGCTGGCAGAGGAGCTGCTGGAAGATGCCCGTGCCCGTGCCCGGGAAATTCTTGAAACTGCCGAGGCTGAGGCCGAGGCGTTGCGTCGGCGCTGCGAAGAAGAAACCTGTGCCGAGGTCTGGCAGCAGGCCCAGTCATTGCTCGATGATCTGCGCGAGCAACGGGAGCAGACACTGGCAACGATTGTCGAGGCAGCTGAAGACCTGGTGCAGCAGGCATTGAAGCTTGTGCTGGGTGAGTTGCCGGACGGCCAGAAAGTCGGCGCAGTCCTGCGGCAACTGACCTCTGCCAGCCCCAACGAAGAGTCGGCCCTGATCTATTGCCACCCCGACCAGATACCGCTGCTTGCCCAGAGCCTGGAAGAGCAGGGGCAGTTGGGCTGGACGTTGCGAGGTGATCCGAATCTTGATCTCGATGCCATCAGCCTGCGCACCGAACATGGGGATTTCAGCCTGAGCTGGAGCGCCCTGCAACGTCATCTTTGGCCTTGACCGGAATATTCTGGAACCAAACTCCTGCGCTTGCCACTCAGTCATGAGTTCCCGAACCAGGAGTATTACCATGCTTTCTTCCGATGCACTCAGACGCCGTCTCGACAACAACTTCGAAAACACTCAAAAGGATCTGGACTCGGCTGCACTGAGTCTGGACGCCTTCTCCCCGGATGATTGGCACGCCTTCAACTCGGCTATCCGGCAGTCCTCGACTGCCAGCTGGGCTGTGAACCAGGAGATTGTGGTCAAGCACAACCTGGCCAAGGCAATCATCAATGAAATCCGCTGATCTGACCGTTGCTGTCGAGCGTTGGCTCGACAGCAACGAACCTGTCTTGTTGTTGCAAGTCGATCAGCAGCCGTTAAGCATTAAACGCAGCAATGCAGGGCTGGTTTATCTCGCACCTTTGAGCGCTGCATGGCGCGGTGGTGATGCGGATCTTGAAGCCGCTTTGCGTCTTTCCGGACCCAGCATCAGGCGTTTTCGTGGCGCACTGGCACTCGATCCAGAGACCAGCCATCTGTGCCTTGTGCAATACGAGAAGTTTCAGAGCACGGCATTGGTCATCCAAGACATCGAAAGCCTGGTTAACCAGCGCGATGTCTGGGAATCGATGCTTGAACCCAGGAAGGTGACCCCGCCAAGGCCATTCATGCGCCCTTTGGCACTGAGAGGCTCTTATGTTTAAGCAATGCTTGAAACGACTGCTCTGCTTTGCGCTGCTTGGCATGCAGGCAGAGGTTGCCATGGCTGCTGTACCTGAAGAGTGGCGCCAGTCTGCTTATGCCTATGAGGCAGCCCAGACTCCCTTGAGCACCGTGCTTAAGGATTTTGCCAGCTCCTATGGCGTGGGCCTGGAGATGAATGGCGTCAGCGGTGTGGTGGATGCAAAGATTCGCGCGGGCAATGCCCAGGAATTCCTGGACCGCATGGCCCTGGAACATCAATTTCAATGGTTCCTGTACAACGGCAAGTTGTACGTGAGCCCACAGTCGGGGCAAGTCTCGCAACGGCTGGAAGTGTCGTCCGATGCCGCCCCCGACCTGAAGCAGGCGCTGACCGACATCGGTCTGCTGGACAAGCGTTTCGGCTGGGGCGAACTGCCGGATGAAGGCGTGGTGCTGGTCAGTGGTCCGGCTCGCTATATCGAGCTGATCCGCGGTTTCAGCAAGGAAAAGGTCAAGGCCGAAGAGAAGCAGCAGGTCATGATGTTTTCGTTGCGCTACGCCGCCGTGGCCGATCGCGAGATCCACTATCGGGAGCAGAGCATCAACATTCCCGGTGTTGCGACACTGCTCGATGGCTTGCTGGACAGCAAGCAGGTCGTACCGCCTTCCCCCCAGGACCCTATGGCCAACATCCAGGCTTTGCAGGGCATGGCGGATATCGGCCGCAACAAGATCATCAACCTGGCCACTGACCGTACCGCTTCGCGTGACAAGCCCAAGGCTGGCAAGACCTCCAGCAATCGCAAGGTTGTCGCCGATGTGCGCAACAATGCGGTGTTGATCTATGACAACCCGGACAAGCGCGACATGTATCAGCAGTTGATCCAGCAACTGGATCAACCGAGCAATCTGGTGGAAATCGACGCCATCATTCTGGATATCGATCGTACCCAACTGAGCGCTCTGGAATCTCGCTGGTCGGCGCGGGCCGGCTCGGTGAACTTTGGCAGCTCGCTACTGACCGGTGGTTCGGCCACGCTTTCCATCAGTGATTTCGATCGCTTCTTTGCCGACATCCAGGCGCTTGAAGGGCAGGGTGTGGCATCCGTGATCGCCAGGCCTTCGGTGTTGACCCTGGAAAACCAGCCCGCCGTGATCGATTTCAGCCGCACCGCGTATATCACGGCCACCGGTGAGCGGGTCGCCAACGTGCAATCGGTCACTGCCGGGACCAGCCTGCAAGTCATACCTCGTACCATTGCCGGTGCGCAGCCCAATCGCTTCCAGTTGATCATCGATATCGAGGACGGCCAGCTCGATCGTTCTCGTGACGGCGAAACCCCGGATGTGAAGCGAGGCACGGTCAGCACCCAGGCGGTCATCAGCGAAAACCGTTCGTTGGTGATTGGCGGGTTTCATGTCGATGAAACCGGCCAGCGTCATGACAAGGTGCCGCTGCTGGGTGACCTGCCTGTTCTGGGGCCGCTGTTCACTTCCAAGCGCCAGGAGGTTTCACGACGCGAGCGTCTGTTCATCCTCACGCCAAGGCTGATTGGTGACCAGATCGATCCTGCGCGCTACATCGCCACTGAAAACCGTCCACAACTGGACAAGGCGCTGGCCCTCAGTGGTTCGCCCAACAGTCGCGAGCGCAAGAAAATAGCCATCTCCAACGCTTTTGCCGACCTGGTCAAGGGACGCATCCCGAGTGATGTTAAAGAGGCATCGTCTGGTGTGCGTCTGGGGGACCTGTGTAGAGTGGGGAGTGGGCTTTCGATTGATCCTGCGCGGGGTCAATGGTTTGGCGGTAATGGCTTCGATATTGCTGTCGGAGTCGTGCGCAATAACAGCAGCAAGGCTCAGGATTTCTCTCTGGCATCATGCTCCGGGGGTCGTACACTTGCTGTAACAATGTTGCCTGCCGGGCGCCTTCAGCCGGGTCAATCAACTGAAGTGTTTGTGGCAACCCGGCCGGTGGCGACGATTGCGACACCTGCCAGCCCTGCCAGAGTCTCAATACTGCCGCCTTGAAACCGATAGGATGGAGAAAGGTTTCAGGCACAGTGACATCTATTGTTTAAATAGCGACACAACCCATTAACACAGTACTTTTCAGGGCCGAATTCAGTACAGTCCGTTTGTAGGGAGAATCCGAAATGAAGTTGTTACATGCAGGTGCCTTATTTATTGTTACTCTCTTGCTGAGTGCGTGTGCGACAATGCAATCATCTTGTTCTGCCAGTGAATGCCAGCAAGTTGACGCCAACAGTTCCGGCCTTAAAGTTTGGTGGTCTCCTGAACTGCGTAATGACGCAACTGAATACACTACGGTACATCTGAATGACTGAAACGATTCTGCGTAGTAGCGACCAGCGAGATTTCCTTGTCAGCATCGGCGAGCAGCAGCCGAGTACCTGGCAATGGGCCCCAGGTATCGATTTCGTGTATCGCCGAGACAGTGTGGGCTGGGGGCTGGCGCTGATGATAGAGCGCCAGGCCCAGCGGCCCAACCTGTTTTCCGACACGCTCAAGCGCCGCTTCGAGAACGTCGAGTCCTATGACGGTTACTATCTCTGCCTGGACAATCAGCAACGGTTCGTCGTCTGGCACGAACTGGGTCGTGATTATCGACGCGAAGACACCTTGCATGGCCTGCTCAGTGAGTTCCTCACATTGACCGGGTTTAAACACTAGGTTCAGAATATTTATTCCAGCCGGAACCGCTCGCCATTAATTTTCCACTCAGTTGTCGCAATGGATCCATTTTGAGCAACGACAAACTTGAGGAAAATTCAATGGCGAACTCCCAACGCGATGCGCAACGTTTTATTGCGCGTCTTAGTGAAACACTCGGTACATCTTTAACCCTCCAAAATGGTGTCTGTGCTTTGTATGACAGCCAGAACCGTCAAGCCGCCGTTATCGAAGTGCCCAAGCTCAGTGACAATGTGGTTATTCATTGCAGTCTGGGCCAAGTGCGCAAGAGCCAGGAAAACATGCAGCGTCTGCTCAACATCAACTTTGATGTTGCAAGTCTGCGTGGCTGCTGGCTGGCCCTTGATCAGCAAGAGCTGCGTCTGTGCACCCAGCGTGAACTGTCTCGTCTCGACGAAGTGCAGTTCTGCGATCTGGTCAACGGCTTCATCACGCAGGTCCAGCAAACCCGTACCACCGTTCAGCCCTTGCTGAATTGAGTATTTGTTTGGGAACCGTCTGTCGGCTGTTGCCACACAACGGTGAGTGCCACTACGGGGTTGATTCTCTAGATGGCACTACCCCCGGCCAGAACGGCATCGATTGCCGTACTCCGGACACTCTCAATGAAGGAACGAGGTAGAAAATGGCTGATATCGCGGGTATTTCGGGTTTTTCCCAAAGTGGTCTTTCCGGTCTTTCGGGACTATCCGGTGGTCTGGGTGGGGCTACAGCTGGTGCTGCCACGGGGCAGGGCGGACAATCCGCTCTGGAGCAACTGGCTGGCATGCTGGCTGAAATGTTGCTCGGTTCCGGTGGCGGTGCTGGTGCTGGTGCTGGTGCCGGCGCAGGTTCGGGTTCCGGTGCGGGCCAGGCTGGCAAGTCGGGCCAGAGCGACATCGACTCCTTGCTGCAGTCCCTGCAAGGCGGCGAGCAGAAGGATGGCAGTTCCAAGGGTGCTAACGGCACTGGTGACCAATCGCCCAAAGAGCTGCTGACTCAGGTTCTGATGGCCCTGTTCGAAAAAGTTCTTGGCGGCTCCGACTCTTCGTCGGGCACGGGTGAAGGTGGCGGTAATGGTTCGGGTTCCGGCTCAGGTTCCGGTTCACCGGTAAGCGGTGCTGGTGGCACTGGCGGTGGCGGCACCAAAGGCCTTGAAGGTCTGGGCTCAGGCCAGGGCCTGGGTGGTGCTCAGGGCGCAGGTGGTGGTTCCGGCAGCGTCGAAGACCTGGTCAACACCCTGATGAAAAGCCTGGGCGGCGGTTCTCTGGATAACTCGATCCAGCCGACTTCCGATGGTGGTGGCCAGGTTTCCCAGGACGGCAAGCTCAAAGAGCTGCTGGAAATGATCGCCCAGTTCATGGACAGCCATCCGGAAACCTTCAACCAGCCGTCTGACTCCTCCAGCAAGGGGACTGGCGGTGGTGGCGGTGGCGGTGCTCCGGCTGGTGGCGGCGGCGGTGGTGCTCCAGCTCCATCTCTGGGCGGCGGTGGTGGCGGCGGTGGTGCCCCAGCTCCATCTTTGGGTGGCGGTGGCGGTGGCGGTGGCGGTGCAGCTCCAGCTCCATCTGTGGGTGGTGGCGGTGGCGGCGGTGCAGCTCCAACTCCATCCATCGGTGGCGCGGCCCCGACTCCTGGCGCAGGCAGTCCTGCAGGTACTGGTTCTGCTGGTTCATCGACTCCTGTGTCCTTCCCGACTGCTTCGGGTAGCCCGACCGTAGTCAACGAAACGATCAAGGTAGGTCCGGGCGAAGTGTTCGATGGCCAGGGCAAGACCTTCACTGCCGGCCCTAGCCTGGGTGACGGCGGACAGGGCGAAGGACAGAAGCCAATCTTCGAGCTGGCTGAAGGTGCCACTCTGAAAAACGTGACCTTCGGTGAAAACGCAGCGGATGGCGTGCATGTCCGTGCTGGCAACGAGAAAGCTGTAAATGTTGATAACGTTCACTGGACCAACGTCGGTGAAGATGCGCTGACCGTGAAGGGCGAGGGCGGTGCCAAAGTCACCAACCTGAACATCACCAACAGCAGTGCCCAAGGCGCCAATGACAAGATCTTCCAGCTCAATGCCGACGCCAACGTGACCGTGGATAACTTCAAGGCCAAGGACTTCGGTACTTTCATGCGCACCAACGGTGGGCAGCAGGGCAACTGGAACCTGGACCTGAAGAACGTCGACGCTGAAAACGGCAAGTTCTCCTTCGTCAAGAGCGACAGCGAAGGCCTGAACCTGACCACCAGCGGCATCAACCTGAAGAACGTAGAGCACCCTTACGACAAGCTGCCGGGTTCTACCAACCACAAGGAGGTCTGATATGACAGCGACGCAACAAAAGCCTGAAGAAGTCTCCTGGTCTTCATTGGTACGCAAGGGCGGTTACCTGACGCCTGAGCAGCGTCAGGCGTTTGAAAATGCAATCGCTCTGGTCAACGAGCGTCTGCAGAGTACTCTCGACAAGCCGGGTAACCGGGTCAATGGCCAGTTCAGTCTGAACAACTACATTGACAGCCTGGAGTCAGACTTCAAGCGCGATGCCGGTACCGACGAGCTACGTGGCGATGCTTCACTGACAGCTTTCTGGATCGTGCGGTTGCTTGCTGATCGCTTGCTGGAAGCAGCAGGAGCAAGGCCGGTCGTGCACTGACAGTGCGTAAGGCGGGAAACAAAACGGGCTCTTGAAGAGCCCGTTTTTTTATGGGTGCTGTTTGCATTTGCTGACTGACACTACCCTGATAGTAGCGAATTTATTCGCGAGAGGCCCGTGAAGCTGAAGAAATCTATCGTCCTCAATGACGTCTCGCGAATGAATTCGCTCCTACGGGAGGGGGGAATTCATTCCCAAAGGGCCATCAAATCCGATAAATATACGTCGTTTGAAACCCCACCTTGCGAATTCATTCTGCTCAAAACACAGACACAAAAAATCCCACAGGCGTTACGCACGCTCTGTGGGACGGGTGCAGCGTTTGCTTCAATCAGTGCTTCATGAACTTCTCTTTCTCGAACTCCATGTAAATGATGGTCCGTTGTACGGGGGTAGCGTTGACGGCGAAGTGGTCCAGCGAGCCATCGAAGATCGCGCCTGTGCCCGGTTTCTGGTGATAGAACTCGCCCGCCACGTTCAGGTAGGAGTAGTTGGCCTCGTTGGCGGCGCTGAGGGTGATATGCATCTGCAGCAGCCCTTCACCGGTCAGTTCCGGGTGGCGATGCAGGCTCAGCAAACTGTGAGGGGCCATGCGCGCCAGGGCCACGACTTTGATGCCCTTGAGCGGCTGGAACAGCTCCAGCGTGCGAGGCATGGTGGCCTGGGCAGGGCCGATAGGCGTGTCCCGGAACAGCAGCGCATATTGCGTCCAGTTGCGGTTGCCCCCTTCGGCACCCCATCCCTTGAGCCAGCCGTAATCGCCACCCTGTTGCAGGTATTCGGTCAGTTCTTCGTGTACTTGCTGGTGCTGTTTGTTGGTACGGTCGATATCGAGCAGAGGGGCATCCAGAGCCGCGAGTTCTTCCTGGATCACCGAGCAATTGGCGACCAGGTTGGCCAGTTCCGGAAAATCTTCGAGCGCATAAAAGGCGGTAGTCATTTTCAAGGTTCCTTTGAACAGGTAAGACACAGAACAAGTGAAGGCTCGCATCGTCATTCTTCCTACGCTGCGAGCCTGTTTTTACGTCAGTGAGCAGGGGACAGGAGCCTGTTTAGCTCTTGAGTTCCAATCCGCTTTTTTTCAGCTCTTGCGCTACGGTTTTCTGGTCTTGTGATGCTCTGGAAATCTCACCATTCACGTAGTAGGCCTTGGGTTTGTCCTGATCTTCGCCATAGCTGAAGTTCACCTTGGCGAGGGTCTGGTTCACGGCCATGGAGGCAGAGCTGCTACCACTGATCAATGGCGTGGGGGTTGTAAAACCGTCGGTCTGTGCTGCGCTCTTGAAGACCGAAATGGCCAGGATCCGCATGTTGTCCCGGTCACTAAGCAGATCGAACATCTCTTTTTGCGTGAGGGTGCCGTCACGGCTGCCAGCATCGACTCTGTCGAAGACATGGTCCTTGGGCTCCAGGCGAACCCGTGCCAGGGTGCCTGGCTGGCTTTGAAACTCTTTGAGTATCGACTTGAGTGCCGGGTCCTGATCGATCAGCTTGGCGATGTTCTCCGCGTTGCTGGTCTGATGATTGCCGTAGATCACACTCATGATCTTGGAAGTGAGGTTCTGCGAGTCCAGGCGTGCCAGGTTGGTGTAGTTACTTTCAAAGCGACCATTGTCCAGTACGCTGTGCTTGTTGACCGAGGCTTCCTGCTGGGCCGTGGAGCGTTTCAGGGAGCGTAGGGCAGCGTATTGATCATCGTTTTCCGGCGTCTTGCTGGCAAAGAAATCATTGAGCCCCTTGAGGTGAATCTGGATTTTCTCCTTGGCGCTCGCGTCCTTGTACTCCGGTTGTGTGTGGTCAGCCAGCCGGGTCAGCTCGGCCTTTGAGGCCTTGTCCTTGAATGCATCGCCCAACGAGGTGGCAAGCTTGGTCACGTTGGCCGTGGTCAGTGGTGCCGCCTCCTTGAACTGGAACTTGATCCGCTTGGTTGTCTTGTCGTCAAGAGAGGCGGTTCCCGTGATCCCGTTGGTGCTGGTTATTGCCTGGGAACCGGGGGCCGAGCTCGGGGTTGGATTCGTATGGCCGCCGACTACCTGAGCTCGGGCGAAAGCTCCTGCGTTGACGTTGTTGAGCAGACGAACCCTGTTCTGGGACTTTTCATCCATGCGACTGGTATCGTTTTCCTGACTCAGTTTTTGCCAGGTGAAGTTGGCAAGATTGACGTTGGCGGTGAAGCCGGCGCCGAAGCGTGCAGAAGCTGTCAATGGCTTGCTGTCATGATCCGACATGCCCAGTTGCACGCGGAACTCGGTGTTGGCCCCGGCAGTCAGGTCGACATTGACCCGCTTCATTTCATGGGCCTTGTGGTTTGCGCCTTCCTTGAGAACGTCCAGTGCCGTCAGCTTGCCTGTGAACAGGTTGTCGACGAACTGATCGATCTTTTCATCCGGCACTGTAAATGCCACACCGGTACGTTGGGTGTGGGTGCCCGCAAGTGTTATATCGCCTCCTACGCGAAAGGCCAGCGCGCCACGTTTTTCATTGCCCAGATCCAGGGTAGTGAGTTTTGCGTACTCTCCTGCGGTCGTGATATCCGGCAGTACATCCTTGCCGACTCCCACGGTACCGCTGAGCAGGTTGGCACGCTCACGCAGCAGATAGACTTCCACACCCTTGTCGCCGCGTTCGGCTGCGAAAGCGTAATTGCGAGTGTTGTTGTACTGCCCACTGGGGAATGGACCAGTCACGTGTTTGGCAATACCGATGAAGGGCGTACTGAGGGTCATGCCGTAACTGCGTGAAAGGCTGATTTCGTCGTCCGGAAATTCCAGTTGTTTCAGGGCATTCTTGAATTTGTCAGCCAGTTCCGCCTGATCCTTGCTGCCGGTGGCGGCGCGCATATTGACGCTGGTGGCGTGATCCGGTTTGTGGAAACCATTGAGGAAGGCCTTGATCCCGTCGTAGGATTTTTCTATCTGGTAGTGCTCGGTAAAACCCATGTCCGAGACTTGCTTGATCGGATTTTCCCCATAGGTCTTGTCGCGCAACTGGGTCAATTCGTTCTTGATTGCCTTTATCTGGGCATTCTTGTCGGGGCCATCGGGGATTTTTTCGGCTTTATCCAGCAGCTTTCCGACCTCATTGAGGGTTCCGATATCCAGAGCCAGGCGAGCCTTGGTCAGAGCGTGTTCATCGTGTCCATGGCGACGCTTGTCCGCGGGCGTATCGGCATCCAGATGTCTCATCTTCATGCCCATGCCTTGCAGGGACTTGAGTAAGGCACCGGTCGGGTTATCAGAGGAGGGAGATACTTTGTCCAGGGCACCCTGAGTCAGTGCTATCAGGTCATTCTTGGCTTCATTACGTTTTGGAGGTGCGGACTCCGTTTTACTGGCCGCTTTTTTCCCCTTCTCCGTCGGCTCGCCATGAAGATTGAGCAAGCCAGCTTTTTCGCCCAGGGTCATGACCGCCTTGCGACTATGGTTCTCCAGTTCTTCGCGGAAGGACTCCAGGCTTTCGGTCAGTGCCTTGCCTTCTTCCCCGATATCCAGTTTGGAGATACGAGTCTTCAGGTCGTGGCCTGCTTCCGGGGCCTTGCCTGGCGCCTGACGGATGTCCTTCAATTCGTGGAACAAGGGGGCCTGGGCGTTGTAGACGTCGGCCAGACCGTCCCGGCCGTTGATCTTGTGGTCGATATAGTTCACCACGTTCTTGGCTGGCCGCACTTCCGTGTCGAGCTTGATAACGTGTGCCTTTATGAACTCTGACGTGCTGGATTTATGGCCTTGTTCTATACCACTGCGTCCCAGCATGTTGGAGGTAATACGTAAGGTACCGACTCCGGGAATGCTCTTGGTTATCATGCCGTCGTCGAGTCGCTTGAACATGTTGCTCAATTCGTTCTGATCGGCAGGACGATGGTCAATGGTTTGCCATTTCTTGTCTTTGAGCTGGTAGGAACCATTATTATTGGGGTCGTTTTTCAGCGTAATGCTGAGCGTGTTATCTACTTCTGTGCGAATACTGGCTATCTCACTCCCAAAATGGAGGGGTATTTTTTGCCATTTGGATTCGCCATCGGTTCTGGACTCCGATGTTTTGGAGCTTGAAGGTTTGTCTGCTGCTGCAGCGGATGTTGAAGGCTTGGTCTCAGCAGTTGCAGACGTTGACGGTTTAGCCTCATCAGGCTTTTTCTGCCAGTCCTCTTTGAGCATGAAAAACAGCTCGCCATTACTGGTCGCAGCATGCACGCCATTGGCGTCCATGGTCAGGTGAGCAACAGTACCTTCCAGGCCATGGCGAGTCATTTCGCTCGGATCACCGTCCTTGTGGTGGGCGGTCATACGGCCTTTATCATCAACAGCGACAAACTGTTTGTCGTTGTACATGGCGAAGTCTTTGATCACACGGTCTTCCAGACCCGCGATGGCATCGCCCAGTTCGACCTTGGTAGAGCGGGGCGTATCTTTCAGATTGTGGGTGTCATTGAAAGTACTCTTGCCGTAATCGGGGGTCACTTTCAGCTCGTGAACCTTGCCGTCCTTGAGCACATAGGCATTGCCGTCGATGCCACGTTTCAATGCGTCAATGTCTTTGACGCCGCTGTCTTTCCAGGCCTGGGTGGTCGAGTCCCATGTCTGGATGCTGCCATCCACCAGGCCTACACGACCGTTTCGGTGCAGGTCATAAGTGTTCTCCGGGGTTGGCGCGCTCTTTACAGGCAGGCCCTGAGTATTTTCCAGAACCTTCACATCCGAAAGGTTCCAGCCGCTCTGGAGGCTGGAGGTCTTTTCGTCCAGTGTATGAGAGTGAACCTGGCCGGCACCGTCCTTGATCAATGCATGCAGTTGCCCGTCATCGCCACTCATGAAACCAGTGACTTGCTGACGTCCACCCAGCTTGCCCTCTTCGGGCTGGTAGTTTTTCTCCGGCGAAAGTTTCAGAACTCCGGTGTCGGTCTTGAGCTCGTCGCGCGCGGCGCTATACAGCTTTCCTTCGGTATCGGCGACGAACAGGCGATCCTTGGTCAGGCCGATGCTGCTGGCTTCGGATTTGCCATCGTTGAGGTCGAGTGTGATGTGCAGTTCAGGCACTTCCCCCATCTTGCCCAATTGAAGGGTCTGGGTGTCCTTGCCCGCAAGCATGGCCACAGTCCCGTCGGAGGCGACCGAATGAGCTCCCAGATCCTTGAGTGTCATTTCGGTTTTTTTCTCGCCGGACAGGCTGATCAGCGAGTCGCCGCTACGGGCGTAGAGTTTGCCGTCACCTTCTGTCGAAAGGCTGCTGAATTTCTTGTCGCCTGTATCGGGAAGGGGAGTCCACTTGAGCGTGTCAGACTTGAATTGATAAAGCTTTTCGTCATGCACGCGCAGAGTCTGACCACTGCTGTCCTGATGGGCACCGCTCAAGTGCGCGATATGAGCTTTGTCCGGCAGCGCTTGTGTGACAGTCGATTTCAGGCCTTCGAGGCTCATCGAGTTGCCTTGGCGTTGCAATGCTACGCTGCCTGGCTTGCTGCCTGACGGCACATCCAGCGATTTACTGCTGCGCAACAGGGTGAAGCCTGTGTCGCTCTGCTGCATCTTGAGCAGATGCCCCTTGGGTTCGAGCAAGACCTGATCGTTACCTTTGCCCGTCGTTTGATGGGCCAGATAGGTTTTATCCTTTTTCCCCACCGTGTCCTGGAGCAGGGTATTCAAGGCCGGCGGGCTGAAGTTCTCGAAACTGGCCTTGCCTTTCTTGTCCAGAGTAACGGCGTTGCTGCCGGGTTTTGCAAGAGGCTCCCGGCCATCGTTAAGGTTGGGCCCCAAGCCATCGCCGACACTCATTCTGGAGTTCGATGTGCGACTGGCATGAACCCCGTTCTGCACCGTCTGCTCAGTACGGGAAAGTTTCGGTGATCCGGCCTGAGTGATCTCCTGCTTCGATGACGTACCGGCTTCTTTCTGGATGTGCGTCTCTTTGCCGGATTCACCTGCGATGCGCTTGCCTTCGGCTTTCTTCGATTTCGAGGATTCGGCCTGATCCCCCCCCATCAAGGCTTGTTCCATTTTGGTTGAGCGCAACGGCCAACCCATGCCCTCTGCTTTCGGGGCTACCGGGTCATTCTGTGCCTGAGGGATTGCTTCGGACTTGGCGCTGCTCTTTGAGTCCTCGGATTTTTTTGAACTCGTGGACTCAGCCTTGGATTCTCCCATCAGAGAGCGGCCCAGCTTTTCTCCGGGACGCAAACGCGCGCCCCGGATTTGTTGTGCGGCTGCCTTGGCCGCCAGATCATCAGGATCCTGAGTCTGTATTTCAGACTGTACGCTGCTTTGCACGCCGATCTTTGGCGTGGCCTGCAGATCCTGAGTTACCGGGCCGGTTTTTGCGGTTGAATGCTGAGCCAGTTTTTCCAGCGATGTGGTTGTACGCTGCGTCGGTGGCTGGTTTTGCTGGTTGAGCCCTTGCGGGTTATGGCCTGAGGACGTCGCGCCATGTATCTGGCTCGTACCTAGTGTGTTGTTAAGCGGAATCATGAGCATTCTCCGTGTCATGGGCTGACCGGAACAACCTCGCTAAGGCTGTCCTGGCCGTAAAGGAAGGTTTCCTTTGCCCTGAGTGGAAATGCCCTGTGACTTGGTTCCAGCATGGCGATGCTGTTTGCGGCTTTGCCTGGCTTATGGGACGAGATGCTTCTCTTTGAAATACCCGGCTACAACTGTGTCGATATTGATACGTTCGGAAACTGTTATTTTTCTCGCCACGACTGCATCAGTGTCATCTCGCTGCTACGTAGCTCGCATTTCACCCGCAACAGTCCTCAGGTTGATGCTGGTGTATCAGAACGCACTACATTTACTTGCCCATCACCCCGGCTGACCAGCAGCAGGTGAATGTCCAGGACCCTGTTTTTCAAACATTCGACCAGATTATGGGCGCCGACCCCGTTCGCCCTTGAAAAGACACCTGTAGCTCAGGATGGAATATGCAAAACACTGTAATTCGCTATAACTGCGTGGGCTGCGGGATCTGCTGCAAAGGTCGTCTCATACCGCTGACGCTGAACGAGGCCGAACAATGGCTGGCCCGCGGACATGATGTCGCGGTGGTGCTGGAGGCCTTCAACGAACTGACCTGGCCAGCCGACTCAAGACAATATGCCCACGGAGCAGGCCGGTCGGTCGCGGTCAACAGTGCCGAGAGCAGCATCCGCGTTATCGCAGTGTTCGTTGGCAATGCTCTTGAGCAGTGCCCGAATCTGCGTGCGGATAACCTGTGTGGCATTTATGAAGAGCGCCCGCTGGTGTGCCGGATCTACCCGATGGAAATCAATCCGTTCATTGAAATGAGCAGTGACAACAAGATCTGTCCGCCCGAGTCCTGGGGCAGTGGAGAAATTCTTTGCACCGACGGCGTGGCCAACCCCGAGCTTCAGGCGCTGGTCAATCGGTCCAGACAGGCCGATGTAGAGGACGCTGCAACCAAGATCGCCGTCTGCGCGCAACTGGGGATCAAGGTCGCGAGCTGGAAGGAGAATGCGTTTGCTGTCTATTTCCCGGAGCGCTTGAAGCTGATCGATGCGATACGCCACAGCAAGGAAGCCGCAGTAGATGACTGGACCGAGGGCTGGAAGGTGCGGGCGGACGATTCAGAACTGCGCAAGCGCCTGATGGAACACAGGGTTACGCTGGCCAGCAGTGAGGCTGCCGATTATATCTTTCACAGGATTTAGGATGGGTGGACAGAACTGTCCACCTCACTTGCATCACGAAGACGACTTCAACAGATTCCACAGAACCTCATCATTGAAGTCACGGATCACGCTCTTGGCACCCGCTTCTCGCAGCTGCTTTTCATCAAGCCCCGACAAGACGCCGAAGGTATGGATGCCAGCAGCGTTCGCTGACTGTACGCCCGCCAGCGAGTCCTCGAAGGCCAGTGCGTTGTCGGCGTTCACGCCCAGCAATTCCAGGGCGGTGAGGTAGGGCATGGGGTGAGGCTTGCCGCGCTCCAGTTCCCCGCCGATGACGATGGTCTCGAAACGATCGACGATCCCCAGGCCGGTCAGCATGGCCATGGCGTTTTCTCGCGGAGCGTTGGTCACCACGGCAGTGAGCAGGCCGACGTTTCGGGCATGATCGAGGATGCGCAGCACACCCGCTACCGGAATGGTTTCGCCCAGTTGAGCGCGGAACATGGCTTCTTTCTGCGCCGCCATATCGGCATATCGCGAGGCGGGAATGTCGGGGAACAGGCCTCCGAAAATCATGTCATCCGGGAAGCCCATGACATTGGCCTTGTAGTAGCTGATGTCCATTGAGCGATCCCAGCGTGCCAGCAACTGGTTGTAGGCGTTCAGGTGCAATTCATCGGTATCGATGAGGGTTCCGTCCAGATCGAACAACAGCGCAGAAAGGGCCATTGGTTCTTACTCCTTTAAGTGTTCAGTAGTGTTGCCCAGTGACCAGACACCCCGCAGGGCCGGCACCAGCGGCAACATGAGCAGGGGATAGACGATCAGCAGGCTGAAGGCGGCTTCGACCCCTATGCGTTCTGACAGCACCCCCAGCAGAAATGGTGCCAGCAACAAGGCAATGCCCACGGCCTGTGATGCCTGGGTGCTGAGCGCCGAGCTTGCGTGGGGCGCGATGCGCATGGCAGAGCCCAGAATCAGCGGGAAGAAATTGCCCAGACAGGCGCCCAGTACAAAGATGAATATCGCTGTACCGACCAGCCCCTCTGTAAACGACAGCACCAGCAGTGTAGCAATGGCGCTCAGAATCACCGAACTCAGCAATGTCAGCGGTGATATACGACGCAAGGCATAGCTGCTGGCCAGACGTCCGCAGACGGTGCCGGCAAAGTACAGGCTCATCAAAGTTGCAGCCACCGATGCGCTGGTCTGCACATGGGTCTTGATATATTCCGCACCCCAGAAGCCCACACCCCATTCTGCGGAGATCCCCAGTATCACCAGCGCCCACAGACTGAGCCGGGTCAGGCGCTGCGCATTCGTGGTGTCCGTGATTGTTTCCGGCGAGGCAGTCTGGTCAGGCTCTGGTCGATGGATCGTCTGCGGTGCGCAGAACATCACCAGGGCCCACGCACTGACGATCAGCGGAGCCGTGCGCCAGGACAGTCCCATGGCTGTCGCTGCACCCACCAGCAGCGCACCTCCCAGCACACAGAGCCCTGCCACAATGTGCGCTTCCACCAGTTTCGCGGCAGCCTGCTGGCGATAGCGTTTGCCGAGCATGGCTTGCCCGACGGCCATGACCAGCCCACCGGACAAGCCCATGAGGACGCTGCCCGGCAAGGTCATGGGCAAGCCGCCCGCGATGGCAAACAGTCCGCTCGCCAGCACAATCGAGCCTATTGCGATACGGCCTGTACCGATGGGTAAAGCCCTGCGCTCCAGCCAGCGATACGGAATGCCGATCAGTACCAGCCCCAATGCATAGGCGGCAAAATGCAGACCGGTCCAGCGCAGGTCCAGACCGAATTCGGCACGCAGAAAGGGCATCAGGGGGCCGAGCATGCCTTGTTGAGCACCGAACAGCCCGAACATCAGGTAAATCGCCCAGGGGCGTCGCTCCGTGTGAGCTGTGTCTGTCATAGGCCAGCCTTTGTATCGAACAGTGAATGCCAGCGTGCGCAACGAGCAACCTTGGTGTGGCTGGCCTCGATGGCATCCAGCGCTTTCAGCTCGACCGCTGCCAGTGTGTCGCTGGACACACCGCCGACCACGACCTTGCCGTAGCTTCTGCTGATTGCCGCAGCATGCGGCGAGAGCATCCAGTTGAGCGCCTTTATCGCCTCGGTTGCCCGTGACGAGCCGGCGCGGCAGCCGAATACTTCAAACTCGTAGCGCCGGGCATCATCGGGTACGCACCAACGCAAAGAAGGATGCTGCACAGCTGCTCGAGTGGCCGCCGTGGACACAGTCACCCCGACCCATGCACGGCCTTCAAGTACGGCTTCTATCGGCGCCGTCGAAGATCCGCTGATCGAAGGTCTTAGCTGCGCAACGTCGGCCAGCATCTCCCAGGCCCCATCGCCGTAATGCTCCAGCAGTGCGCTCAGGTGCAGATAGCCTGCGCCCGAGCGGGCCGGGTCCGGCAGGGCAATGCGTTGCGACCATTCCGGTGCGCAAAGCGCTTCCCAGGAAAGCGGCGGCCTCAGGCCGTGTGCGGCGAGCACCTGCGGGTCATAGCAAAAGGCAGGCACGAAGCCTGACGGGCTGAACCAGCGCCTGTCGGCTGCAACCGCCTCGGGAGGTAATGTCGAGTCATCCAGGCCGTCAAGAACCCGCAACTGTGAAGCCAGTGCGGGATCGAGGAGGGCGGTGGCAGCGGTTCCCAGCAGCAGGTCCCAGTCACCCACCGTGCCGTTGATCACCCGCTCGATCAACTCCGAAGTGGACCAGCGCGACAGGCGCACAGGCACGCCGATATGCTCGTTGATACTTGCCATGAACTCGGCAAGCTCTGCGTGTTCCATCGAACTGATAGCGTTAAGTTCATCCATGCCCGGCCTCAATCCAGCAGTCGATGCAGTTTGGCATATTGCAGTAGCATGATGGTCTTGCCGTCGCAGATCGCGCCGGTCTCGATCATCGACAGTGCTTCGTCCAGAGGCAGTTCGAGGACTTCGATGTCTTCGCCTTCGTCCTCAAGACCGCCTCCGGCGCTCAGTTTGTCTTCGTCGAAATACTCCCCGACAAAAAAGTACAAGCGTTCGGTGACCGATCCCGGGCTCATGAAGGCTTCAAACACCTTGCGTACTTCCTGGATGCGATAACCGGTTTCTTCCTCGGTTTCCTTGCGGATGCAGGTTTGAGGGTCGTCCCGGTCCAGCAAACCGGCGCAGGTTTCGATCAGCATGCCGTCGTGTTCGTTGACGAAGGCGGGAAAGCGGAACTGCCGGGTCAGGACGACAGTCTGTTTCAGCTTGCTGTAGAGCAGAATGGTTGCGCCGTTGCCCCGGTCATAGGTTTCACGGGTCAGGGTGCTCCAGGTGCCGTTATTGCTCTGAAAGTCGTACGTGGTCTTGCGCAGGACGTACCAGTTGTCCGACAGCACTTCGACCTTCTTGATCTGCACCCGGTCCTTGGTAGGAATGGCCTTGCTCATGGTTTGGCTCCCAGGTGAGTGGCGTTGGGCGCAACGGTCAGCAGGCGTGCGACCATCTCTGGATCGCGATGCTCCGGTGCCGTCATCACGGCCGTATCCAGCGCGTGGTCGCACCCGGCCGGGCAGGCGCCCTGGTGTTCACCCAGCCGGGTGACGGCTTCGGTGACCAGACGGCGGGTCAGGGTAAAGGTGTCGGCCATGCGCTCGGCAACCAGGGTGGCGTTCACGTCTTCGTGGGACTCGTGCCAGCAATCGAAGTCGGTGGGGATGGCAATCATCGCGTAGCAAAGCTCTGCTTCGCGAGCCAGCTTGGCTTCGGGCATGGCGGTCATGCCGATCACGGTGCCGCCCCACTGGCGATAAAGGTGGGATTCGGCACGGGTCGAAAACTGTGGTCCTTCCATGACCACATAGGTGCCGCCATTGCGGGCTTGCACGTCAGCGGTTTGTGCGGCGGTTGCCAGTACCGAGCGCATGCGTCCGCATACCGGGTCGCCAAACGGTACATGGCCCACCAGACCGGGTCCGAAGAAAGTCTTGTCACGCTTGATCGTGCGGTCGATGTATTGATCGATCAGCACGAAGCTGCCCGGTGGCGCATCGTGGGTCAGGCTGCCCACGGCACTGACCGATAACACCTGCGTACAGCCGACACTGCGCAGCGCGGCGATGTTGGCCCGCACATTGATGAACGCTGGCGGGATGGTGTGTCCGACGCCATGGCGTTGCACGAAGGCCACCGGCACATTGTTGAGCGTGCCCAGAGTGATGGGCGATGAAGGTTTGCCGAACGCCGTCTCGCACTCGACCAGTTCTATGTCCTTCAAACCGGGCAGTTGCTGAAGACCACTGCCGCCAATGATGCCGATACGTTGAACCTGCTGCTGTGTCGATGAGTTATTCACACGCTGCCTCTCGTATTCAGGGTGTTTTCTGGGTGTCCGGTGGTCACCAGACGTTCATACAGTTCGGAAAGCGCAGTGGGTGCGCTGCCGCGCTTGAGCAGCAGGCCTTCACTGGCGTTGTTGCTGTAGCGGGGCTCATGAATTTTCAGGTGCCGGTCGATGGCTGGCAGGTAGTTCCAGCGAACGCCTGGGTACAACGAGTGGGCCAGATGGTAGGCATCGGACGTCGGTGCGATGAACACGCGGATCAGCCATCCGCTGATGCCGAAATAATCGGTGGGGCGGCCTGCCAGGTATTCGAGGTCGCGTCGGTCTCTGGATGTTCCTTCGATAAACCAGCGATGCTCGGTGAGCAGCGATACCCAGGCAAAGACCGGGTATGAGGTCATCAGCGGCACCAGCCAGCCAAACAGCACGCCTTTCCAGCCGCCAGCCCAGTAGAGCAGGGCGGTGACGGCTATCAGACACAGTACCCGGAGCACCGTCGTCAGCCGCGAATGGTTCAACAGGCTGTTGCGTGCCATGGTCGTCAGGTTGACCCAGGCGCCACCAGGCGTCAGCGGGTAAAGCAGCAGCGCATGGAAACTGCTGGATGAAATACCTGCCACATAGCCACCGGCCTGGACCCTGGCCCGGTTCGGATCACGGTCGGGGTGATTGGGATTGCGATGGTGTTCCATCGTGTGGGTCTGATGGCGACTGCGCATGTCGCGTTTGAACGCTGGAAACTGATAGAAAACGTTACTCAGCCACCACTGCCATTCATGGTTGGGGCACAACGCGAAATGCACGGCATTGTGTCCGAATTCCTGCAGGGCGCGCAGGCGTCCGCCGCTCCAGAGCACCACCCCCAGCCACATCAGCGGCGTCGAGTAGATCGATGCCAGCAGCACGGCAGCCACGATATCCAGCCAGGTCCAGATGAAGGGCAGTGGCGCGAGCCATCCATCCCATGGCCGGTAGTAGTGTTCCTTGCGACCGGCAATCCGTGGCTCCAGCTTCAGCAGCCGCAGAATGCGCTGATGGTCGCGGTAGTAAAAGGCGACCATCGCGCGCAATGCCAATGCAGTCGCGATCAGGCCGATCAGCACCATGTGCGAGGTGGTCATGGTCAGGCCTCCCCGGTTTCGGCGCAGAGTGCCTGAGCAGGCGCAAAGCGTTGCAGCAGTTCGTCCAGGCTGTTGAACAGCGGCGCACCGCTGACGCGCAGTCGCTCGCTGTTCTGATGGCCTGTCGAGACCAGCACCGGCGACCAGCCCACCGCATTCGCTACCTCGAAATCGTGCAGCGTGTCGCCGACGAACAGGGTTCGTGAGGCGGGTGTCCCCAGCGTCTCTTGCAGCACAATGGCCTCGGCCGTCTTGCTGGTCGCCTGGTTATGGCTCAGCCCCACGACATGTTCGAAATAGTCATACAGGCCTTTGGCCCGAAGGGTCTGCACCAGCACATCGCAATGGGACGCCGAGAGTATCGAGACGCCGATACCGGCACGTTTTGCGGCGTCGAGAAACTCGATCACGCCAGGGTGCAGCGGGCAGTGCGCGACATTCGCGTCGAAGTGCTCCAGATAACGCTGGACGATGGTGGAGAAGGGCACGCGATCCAGATCGAAACCGAGCGCCGCGTAGAAACCGGCAATGGGAAAGTCGAACTGAGCCCGGTACCGCTCAGCGGTAATGGGTGGGACATCGAAGTGCTCGCCGCAGCGATTTACGGCGAAGACAGCAAGATCGATATCGTCGATCAAGGTACCGTTCCAGTCGAACACCACATGTTCGATGCCGGAAAAATGCAGGGGGTCGTCGATCATTGTCGGCTGTTCCAGGGAAGTAGGGCATTGAGTGCGATGCGCGACACAATCGCCGGCGCGTAGAGCCGGTTGGGGTCCACCACCAGATTGGTCACTCCGATTTGTGTTTCCAGCGCCCGGCGATTGTTTGCCGAGAGCTTGCCAAGCCCGGCGCCGTACCAATGATCGAAGCGGGTGCGCCAGGTGCGTTCACCGCTGGTTTCCGGGAAGCGGAAATCCTCGGTTGTGGCCATGTTCCAGGCACCGTCAACCACGCCACACAACAAGCCTTGCAGCTGATGACAACTGAGCGAGGGCGTCAGCAGCGCGTGCAGGTGGTTCTCGATGCAATCAGCTTCGAGTGCGCCGATGGTCATGCCCTGGCTGTACAGCGGGTTCATGCTGCTCAGGGCATCACCCACGACCAGCAAACCTTCCGGCCAGTGGGCGAGGCGGTCGTAATGGGTGCGGCGGCTGCCGGGCATCTTGAAGGTGAAGACTTCCGAAAGCGGCTCGGCCTCGCGGATGACTTCGTGGATATCAGGCACCGGCAGGTTGGCCAGTGCCTGCAGAAAATCGTCCGGGTCCTTGCCGGGAAAGTGGCCGAACCAGCCACCGGTGGTCACCATCCAGCGGTCACCCTCGATGGGGCTGATGACCCCCATGGAGCGTTGTTCCGGAGCCGTTGGCAACACCAGCAGCACTTGCCATTGCTCGGCGAAAGCGGGGAGCCGCTTGTAGATGCGCGATGCATAACCCAGCTCGGTCTTGACCACGCTGTTCTGCACCGTGCCGAAGCCGGCTTCTTTCAGCCAAGAGGGCATGTGCGTGCCCCGGCCACTGGAGTCCACCAGCAAGTCGCAGGGCAGGTGTTGCGCACCCGAGCCGTTGTCGATGTTCACGCCTTTGACATGGCGCTGTCCGTCGGCACCGGCAAACTCGATCCCTGTCACTCGCGTGCCGGACAGAATCTCGACCTGGGGTACTGTCGTCAGGCAGCGGCGCAACTGGTTGTCGATGAGTCTGCGGCTGCAATAGTGAGCATGGATGCCGCTGCGGTAACGGTTTTTCCAGCGACCGCGCTGATACCACTTCACATCGTGTCCCAGATCCGCGACCTGGGCACCGTCCTGTTCCAGCGCACTCAGCAGGCCCGGGAAAATGCCTTCCATGATCTGCTTGCCACGCAACAGCAGAAGATGCACGTGGTGTTCCTGTGGAAGGCTCTGGCGCGGACCGGTTTCGTCGTAGAAATCACTTTTCTCGATCACGGTGACACGCTCGAAGCGCCGCGCCAGCACGGCAGCGGTCAGGCAGCCGGTCACGCTGCCGCCGATCACCACCGCATGGCCCGAGCGTGTGCCCGATTCAGTTGGGAGAGTAGTCATTGAGCACCTTGGCGATGTAATGCAGGTCGTCGTCCTTCAGATCCGGGTGCAACGGCACCGTCGTCAATGAACGCAGCAACCTGGCGGCGTTGGGGCAATCGCGGTGATACCGGGTCAGTAACGGCAGTTGGTACAGCGGCTGGTTGTCGTACTTGCCGATATCGGACTCGATACCGTGCCGTTGCTGGTAATGCACCAGTTGGCGACCGTCATGCCCCACCGATTGCAGCAGCAGCGAATAACCGTTCACCACGCCACCGGGGACCACCGGCATTTCGCGAAACGCCGGGTTGTCCAGCAGGCTCAGAAGCCGTTCGCGATTGCTCAGGCGTTGCTTCAGATGTGCATCGAGCTGACGTGACCGGGCCAGGCCCAGGGCAGCCTGCAGCCCGCCCAGTTTCAGGTTGATGCCCAGGGACTCGCCGGTCAGATTGCCGAAGCGGGTGTAGGCGCGAATCCGCCGTGCCCGCTCATCGTCATCGGTCATCACGAAGCCGCCTTCGCCGGTGGAGATGAACTTGCAGTCATGGGTACTGAAGCAACTGATGTCGCCATGACGTGCCAGCCACGTTCCGTCCAGACGGGTCATGTGGGCGTGAGCCAGATCCTGGATCAGCGGTATTCCTGCTTCCTTCACAAAAGCCCAGGTCGCGTTCGAGTTGACCGGATAACCCCACATCGGTACTTCGATCACTGCACAGGTCCTCGGCCTGATACAGCGCCGCAGATCCAGCGGGTCCAGGCCGAAACTGTCCGGCGCGACATCGCAGAACACCGGCACAAGCCCCATCGCGAGAATGGGCAGTACCGTACAGATCGGTCCTGTCGGAGCGACGATGACTTCATCCCCCGGCCGGAAGTCGACGCCGGCCAGCGCGGCCGTCACCGAAGCCGCACCGGACGACACCGTAATCACATGCTTGATGCCGTACAGCGCAGAAATCGCGGCCTCGTATTCCTCGACAATCGGCGAAGTGCCGGTCAGGCCCGAGTGCAGGGCCCTTTCAAGCTCGCGAAGGTCGTCAGCCGAGTGCAGGGTGCCTTTCTGGGTAACGGTTCTCAGGTTCATGGCGACACCTTTTTCCCCACCAGATCCCACAGCGCATCGTCTGCAAAGACTCGGTCTACCATTCGCCGGAAGTTGGGAAACATCTGCAGCGCTGCCGTTTCCTGATGGCTGAAGAAGCGCGCATTTTCCACCTCTCTGTCGTCCGGGCAGGCGAGCAGAGGGGTTGCCGTGACATAGATCAGGTCCAGGTGATAGTGCGGCCCGCGCTTGTCATCGATGTATTCGCACAACACCCGGTAGGGTTGATGCAATACGGTGACGTCGGTTTCGATATCGGCAAGTTCTTCATCGCGCTCGCCAAGCAGTTCGGCGCGGATGCCCGTTTCCTCGAAAATCTCCCTCAGTACGGCTACGTCGGGTGTTTCTCCCTGTTCGATATGGCCGCCCGGATACAGCCAGACACCGAGCTTGCGGTGATGCAACAGCAGCATCTTCCGGTCCGGGTTCAAGACGAACCCGGACGCGGTGAAATGCCGATCCAGTTGTGAGCGATCGAGAGGGGCCGTCATTCAGGCGGCACCGTACTGGTTGATGCGTTCTGCCATGTAGTCCAGTTCCGTCTGGGTAATATCCGGATGAACCGGAATTGTCGTCATGCCTGCCAGCAAGGCTTCGGCATTCGGACACTCGTTGCGGTATTGGGCAAGTGCCGGGAACTCATAGAGCGCCTTGCAGCCATAGCGCTTGATGTCGGAAGGGATGCCCGCATCATCGAGGTAGTCGATGAAAGCACGGTTGTCGGCAAAATGTAGCTCAAGGTTGAGGAAGTAATAGTTCGGCTGGCCGCCATCGATGATTTTTTTCTCCCGGACCTTGCTGTGATCCAGCTTGCTGAGGAAGTAGGCCGCGTTTTCCCGGCGTTTCTCGATTTGCCCGGCCAAGGACGCCAGACGGCTGCCGCCCAAGGCTGCCGGCAGTGCCGCGAGCTTGTAATTGAGACCGAAATCCTTGCCATTGAGGTTGCCGAAGCGGCTGTAGTCGCGGCAGCGCTTTGCCAGTGCATCGTCGTCGGTGAGGATGAAACCGCCTTCTCCGGTCGCCAGTGGCTTGCGCTCGTGGGTGCTGAAGCAGGACAGGTCACCGAACTGCGACAGTGGACGGCCCTGCAGGGTCGTGCCATGGGAATGAGCCAGGTCCAGAATCAGCTTGATGCCCAGTTCATGGGTCAGCAGGCGCAACTCGTCGACTTCGGTCGGGTAGCCCCACATCGGGATGTCGATGATGGCCTTGGTGTTCGGCGTGATGCGAGCCTTGATCGAGGCCGGGTCTGCACCGAAGCCATGGGCGCGGGTATCGACGAAGATGGGGTTGGCGCCGGCGGCAATGATCGGGTAGATGGTACACAGCGGGCAACTAGGCGTCAGCAGGACGTCATCGCCCGGGCCTACGCCCGATGCGTAAATAGACACGCTGAGGGCTGCGCCGCCTGACGACACGGCAATGGCATGCTGCGCCTCGAACCACTCGGCAAGTTTGCTTTCGTATTCGCCCACCACGTCGCTGGTGCCCGACAACGGACGTTCCAGGGTCAGTTTCATGGTGAGCAGGTCGTCCGCGTATACCGGGCGATATTTATCGGAAACGGGTGCGTTTACGGTATTTGAAAGATTGGCTGACATTTCATGTATTCCATTACAGGCTGTGGATGGACCGAGGCTCACGCGCTAAGGGCAAGGTTTTGTTCGGCGGCGTCGCAGATGCTCTCGATCACCTTGTAGGTCGCACGCAAGCTTTCAAAGCTCGCTTCAAAGGCGGTGTTGGTGCGCACGGCATGGAAGAACTTTTCCAGCTCGCCGAAATAACCGCTGCGCTCATAGCCCGAATCCAGTGGCCCTGGCTGCCACGCCCCACGCCAGCGTTTGGCAGTACCTGTGGCACTGGTGCCGTGTTCCGGCTCGTGCATGGTGATGTTCCAGAGGTTGTTGAGCTCCACCATCATTGAGTTCGAGCTGACAATCTTCATGTCGAATTCAAAGTAGGGGAACAGGGTGCCGCTGAGCAGGCTGACACTGGCACCTGTGGTGAATTGCAGCTCGAGGCTGACCAGCAACGAGTCGCCATGACGCTGCACCCGGGACTCGATATCACGCAGTTCGCCGCCACCGAAGGTCACGCCCAGGTCGATGGTGTGAATGGCCTGGGCCAGCAGGAAGGAACGCAGTGTCGAGTCCAGGCCCCAGAGCGGCGACGTGGGTTTGCTTGCATAGTGGTTGAGCTGAACATGCACGGTCTGGCCGAACTGTTCGGTGCTGGTCATCTTGCGCAACTGCTGCATGGGCTTGGCGAACTTGAAGTTCATGCCGACGCCGGTCACCACTTTGGCATCGTTGCTGGCAGCGATCAGTGCTTCCAGTTCGTCAAGGGTGAAGCAAGGTGGTTTCTCGACGAATACGTGTACACCCTTGGCCATGGCCTTGAACGAAAGGTCGCGGTGCGCCTGGGGCGGGCAGGCCATGACCACCGCATCGAGTCTGGCGGATGCCAGCATTTCGTCGAAGCTGTCGGTGATCATCACGTTGGATACGAAACGATTGATTTGTTCGGCACGGGTACGGTCACTGTCGCAGACCGCCACGATACGAATATCCGGCATTTGCAGAAGTGTGGGCAGCAGATTTTCCTGCATCTGTGCGCCGAGACCAACGATACCAACTCTGAGTCCAGTCATAGTTATCTCCATCTTGGAAAGATTAATATTTCATTGGAAGTACGGACGAGCGCGTACACGAATTCCGTAACGGATTGTCGGGCGGACAAACCGAAGAAGTTCAGCGTTCGTCTTAAACGGTTAGAGCAAGGGGTGTGTATTGAGCCGGCTAATGAAAATGCTCTTCGCTGTTTTCAGCCAGTCTTGTGAGGGGGGGCATCAAGTCAGGAATATTAAGGGGCTGCCGGGTGTCGCAAGCGTCGCGCATCAGGTCTTGAGAGCGGGGTGTGAGGATGTTCCCGAACCGGGAGCGCAATGAGATTGCAAGGGCCGGGTTTGCTTCGGAAAGTGCGAACATTCTTGCGAACTGTTCATGTGTTGCCTTGAACGAAGAACGGCAGTTGCTTTTCTGATCAGTATTCATAATACAAATCTTCCGTGATTGCCTGATTCAAACTTCAACAGAGTCCGTGTTGAAGCCACTTCGTCAGTATGTCTTGCTGACTGAGTACGAGGCTGAATCTATAGGCGGGCTTTGTGCGTGGCAACCCGGTATATAGAACGGAAAATTATAAAAGGCAGTGCGTTATTTGTTCGTTGGGTATTAAGTGTTTTTGTTACTCTGGTAAGTAGATTGATTTATAAGGAAAAAATTCGGCGTATTTTTATTTGTTGATGAGGCCTCAATAGTGAGGCATCTCGATCGTGTCCCCTTTTGCCTGTTCATCGATTTCGCGCAACAAACGATAAACCTGCGCCACAGCCTGCAGGGTGGCTCGTGGAATGAACTGCCCGACGTTTTCGCGATACAGCGTCCGTGCCAGCCAGACGAAGCGCACCACAGGCACGCCAGCCTTGCGGGCGCGCTCGATGAGTTCCCGGGCATCGGCGTCGTGACCCTTGCAAATGATACGCGGCAGCGGAGTCTGGTCAGGGCGATAGAAGAGCGCCACGGCAAAGTGGGTCGGGTTGACCAGCAGCATGTCGGCGTCTTCGACCGGTGCCTGGGTCGGGGCCGCGGAGCCGGGTTTTTCGGAGATTTCCCGTGCCAGGGACTTGCGGTGGGACTTCATGTGCGGGTCGCCTTCGGACTCCTTGTATTCCTTGCGGATGTCTTCATGGCTCATGCGCTGACCCTTGATGAAGAAGTACTTCTGCAGGGCGAAGTCAAGGATTGCCAGCACCAGCAGCAAACCCAGACAGATACGTGACAGACGTCTGAACAGGTCGACCAGCGCTTTCCAGTAACTGTCCAGATCCGTCTGGGCAAGACCGATCAGGTCGCCCAGTGACGGCGGCAGCAGCCAATACAGCACGAGGGTGATCATCACCGCCTTGCACAGGCTGTTGAACAGGTTGAACAACTGGCGCGAAGAAAACATCTGCTGGAACTGATTGATGGGGTTCAGACGCTCGAAGTCCAGCTTCAGGGCCTCGGTGGCGAACAGCGGCCCGAACTGGACCCAGCCGCCCGCCAGGCGCATGACTACGGCAATCCCCAGGACCGGGAGCATGAACAGCAGCAACTCCAGGCCAGCCTTGGTCATCACCTCGCCAAGGGCGGCGCCGAAGGGCCGATCCAGCTCCATGATGGGCAGAATCATCAGCTCTTTGAGACGCTCCATGCCGGAGTCCACCATGGCCAGGATCATCTCGATCAAGGCCGCGAAAATGAACAGTTTGGGAATATCCTGACTTTGCCCGACCTGACCTTTCTTGCGTGCGTCGTCGAGCTTTTTCTGCGTGGGTTCTTCTGTTTTTTCGCTCATGGTCAGGCTTCCGGCAGAGGGCGGTCAGGGGATCTGCAACATCAGCGGCAGCAAGTGCTTCAAGTCTTTCAGTTCATCCAGGCGCCCTTCGCCAAGCCAGGTGAGCATGGGCATGTACAGCACCAGAAAGCCCAGGCCCACCAGACTCTTGGCAGGCATCGCCAGGGTCGAGACCTGCAGTTGCGGGCTGTACAGGCTGAGGATCGCCATGCCGAATTCGATCAGCAGCAACAGGCCTACCAGCGGCGCGGCGTACAGCACCATGAAGCGGAACGTGCTGGCGACCAGCTTGAGATAGACTTCGAACCCCTCGGGGCCGGTGACGGGTACCCATTGGGTAGCGGGCCAGATCAGATAACTGTCCCACATGATCTGGGTCAGGGTGGCGTAACCGCCGCCCAGGATCATCAGCAGGATCATGACCTGCTTGAGCATGTGGCCCAGTTCCGAGGTGTTGTCGCCCAGTGCCGGGTTGATCTGGCCGCCCACCAGCGCGCCACGCTGGTTGTCGAACAGGCAGCCGATGGACTCGAACAGCCAGAAGGGCATGGCCAGCAACAGGCCCAGCAGCAGACCGATGATGCTTTCCTTGAGCAGCAGCGCCGTCAGGTCCAGCCAGTCGAGGGTCTGACCGGTGAGAGACGCGCGAATGCCGGGCATCGGAAACAGGGCCAGGGCCAGCACGATGGTGTGCCGCAGCATACCCTTGAGTTCGGTGAACGCGAACGCCGGAATCAGGAACAGGCACGGGTATAGCCTTGCCATGCCAATGGTCAGGGCAATGATCGATTCGCTGACTTCCTTGAACGGGAGTTCGAACATCTCAAGGCCTCGTCTGACCGATCATGTTGAAAGACAGGTAGGCCAGTTGCATGAGTTCGATACCTATCCAGCGTCCGGTCAGCGCCAGTGCCACGCCAACGGCAACCAGCTTGATGGCGAATGGCAGAGTCTGATCCTGCAACTGCATCACCGCCTGCAGCAGCGAGGTGATGACACCGACAATCACCGCCACGATCAGCGCCGGAGCGGACAGCACCACCACCAGCAACATGGCCTGCTTGAAAAGCGTCAGGGTTTCCATAAAGCCTCGGCGGATCACATGTAGCTGTAGAAGAGCCCGTCGAGCAGGCGGGTCCAGCCATCCACCAGCACGAACAGGAGGATTTTCAGCGGTAGCGAGATGGTCATCGGCGCAACCATCTGCATGCCCAGGGCCAGCAGAATGTTCGAGACAATCAGGTCGATGACGATGAACGGGATATAGATCAGAAAGCCGATCTGAAAGCCGGCCTGCAATTCGGACAGCACGAAGGCCGGCACCACCAGCAGCAGGTCATCGCGGCTGGCCTGGGACGACATTTCCTTGGGCCACATGCGCTGGGTGTTTTCCAGCAGGTGGGTCTGGATGTCCGGGTCGATGTTGCGGGTCATGAACAGGCGCAGCGGCTCGATTACATGTTTGCCGGCGCTTTCCATGGCGGCAAAGTTGTCCAGCCGATCGGGGAGTTTCTTGACCCGTTGCCCCATTTCGTTGAACACCGGCGCCATGATGAACAGGGTGGCGGCCAGGGCAATGCCATACAGCGCCATGTTCGGCGGCGCTTGCTGGACACCGATGGCGTTGCGGGTGATCAGCAACACCATGGCGATCTTCAGGAAGGCCGTGCAGATGATCATCAGCAATGGCACCAGTGACAGGGCCCCAAGAAACAGGGCCAGCGTCAGTGGGTTGGCATCCTGCAGGTTCACCGCAAAGCTTCCATGCGGGTGATTTGCAGACCCAGGCGTCCTTCGACATCCACCAACTCGCCATGTGCCAGGGCACGTTCGCCATGAAACAACATGGCATTGCCCGGCGCGCAGCCGTTGAAGGTCAGTACGGAGCCGACAGACAGTGAGCGCAACTGACCCAGACTCAGAGAAAGATTGCCCGCCCGCAACGTCAGGGCCAGGGCCAGGTCGTTGAAGCGTTCCAGATCGTCGCTTCCGTCAGCTGCGTTTTCGGCGAAGTCTTCGTGTTCCTGTAGATGGATATCGTCGAGCAGAATCGGGTTATCGCTGTCGGACGCCGCAAAGTGGTCGATAGTGGCATTCATGGTGTCTTGCTCCAGTTCGGTAAGGGTGAAGCACAATGCGTTGGCGGATTCCTGGACCAGGCTCAGGCGGCAGGAGCCCAGTTGCAGTATTCCGTGGCCATCGGGGGTAAACAGTGGGTGATCAGGCAGCAGCACATCGCCCGGGCGCAGGCCTTTCAATTGCTTGTAGGTCAATGCCAGATGGCCCAGCAGCAACGGGGTATTGATGGGCCACGGCCAGGTTTTGCCGACGGACCTGTGCTGCCATTGGCCGCGATCGAGCAGGTCGAGCAGGGTGGCGGGCGGTGCCGAGAGCCGCGAGCAGACCCGCAAACCGTTGATGCGCGCTTCCAGCAGGCAGTCCAGCCCTTGCTCATTGGGCTGATCCAGCGGTTGCAGGGAGCCGAACAGGTGTTGCAGTTCCGGGCTCAGGTAATGGTTGTAAAGCTGCCAGTACCATTGATGGTCTTCGCTGTTGTCCGATTGCTGCAACAGGGCCGGGCAACTGGACAGCAGGCCCAGCAGGGCTTCGGTGTTGGTCAGTCGCAAAGGTCCGGACGCACATTCCAGATGACCTTCGTCAACGCTCTGGCCGGGCATGGGCGCCAGGCGCAGGGCCAGTTGGCCTCTTTGCCGGTTGAGCTGGAAAGGCAGACTCAGACCGGTGCCTATCCGCTGCCTGATCGAAGCCTCGGTGGTGCTGACGGGTCTGAGGGCAAGTGCCTGTGCATTCATTTCAATGACCTGCCTGATCGAGAGTGAGCCTGACGCGACGTCCCAGCCGCTGGCTGAGCCATCCACGACTGGCTTCGCGGTTTTCCTGACAGCGCTGCAAGGCGCTTTCACGGGCAAAGCGCAGGGCAATATCCAGACCGTCGCTGCGCGGGATGACCTGCACGGTCACCTTGCCCAGTTCCGGCAGCTCGACGATGGCCTCCATGGGTTCCATTTCATTGCTGGCCAGGTGTTCCTCGATCGGGTTGAGCAGGGAATCCCACAAGGCTTCGACCGGTGCCGGTGGCAACGAGGCATTGCCGCCATGCTTTTCCCCGTCGCGCCAGCCATCGCTCAGCCCTTGTGGCTGGTCGTTGCCCAGCCAGAAGACGTTGTCGCTGGACGCGGTCATCATCTGCTCGAAGAGTTCGCCTTCTTCCAGGGTTTCATGAGGCACATGCTCGCCGCGCTCGTGTTTGATGGGCGTGGCCGTGTTCTCGCTGCTGCTGTTATTGCTGCTGCGCGGCCTGGGTGGCTCCTGCGGGCGAGGAGGCGTGGGTTTGTGGGGGACAGGCTTGGTGTTCATGAGGCCTCCCGAGCGAGATCCATCAGGTAATCGAGTTTTTCAACATCACGCTGGCGTTTGCGCAGTTCCGTGTGGCTGTCGTCAGTCCACATTTTCTGCTGGCGATGTTCATGCTGCAGATTGCTCAGGTGCTTTTCGTTGCGCTCGATATGCCGGATGGTCTGACGCTCCTGTGCCAGCCAGTCATTCATTTCGCTCAGGGGCAGCGGGCGGTTTGAATGGCGCTCGCGCTGCTCGATGCGTGACTGCCGATAGGCCTGGTGCAACGACTCAAGGTCCTGGGTCATCTGATGCAGACGGGTCTGCAGCTCGTTGAGCACCTGGTTCTGGCGACGCCAGGCCTGTTCGGCCAGGGTCAGGCGATGCCGACGGATCGGCGCCAGGATATCCAGGGTCTCGCCAAGGCTGTTCATTTGCGGATCATTGGCCGAATCCAGCAGGTCAAGGTCATCGTGGGACATCAGCAGTTACCTGTATGAGGTGGTCCAGGGTGTCTTCCAGCGACACCGGATCTCGTAGCGATTGCTGCAGAAAATCCATGATCTGATCGCGCGATTGCACAGCGAAATCGGTCAGTGGATCGTTCCCCTGTTGGTACTCACCCAGCTTGATCAACAT
The DNA here is from genome assembly GCF_019719005.1 of Pseudomonas cichorii. GTDB lineage: Bacteria > Pseudomonadota > Gammaproteobacteria > Pseudomonadales > Pseudomonadaceae > Aquipseudomonas > Aquipseudomonas cichorii_E. The sequence continues at coordinate 202,061 of NZ_JAIGPJ010000003.1, read as the reverse complement.
TTCAACTTGCTGATAAGCAGCCAACAGTCTGCGTATCTGTGTGGCACCCTTGACCTGTTCGGTTCCCACCACATTGCTCATCGTTCGACTCAGGCTGGTGAGAATGTCCACGGCCGGGTAATGACCGCGCTCTGCCAGGCGTCGCGAGAGCACGATATGGCCGTCCAGCAGAGAGCGAACTTCGTCGGCTACCGGGTCGTTCATCGAGTCCTGTTCGATCAGCACCGAATACAAGGCGGTGATTGCGCCGGCCCGTGTCCGCCCGGCGCGCTCCACCAGACGCGGCAACAGACTGTAGACCGACGGCGGAAGCCCGCCGCGACCGGCCGGCTCGCCACTGGCCAGGCCGATTTCCCGCTGGGCCCGTGCGAAACGGGTGAGGGAGTCGATGATCAGCAAGGTCGATTTGCCCTGCTGTCGAAAGCCTTCGGCGATGGTGGTGGCGGTGAAGGCGGCCCGGGCACGCTCCATACTGCTGCGGTCCGAAGTGGAGCAGACCAGCACGGTTCGCGAGCGCAGTTCTTCGTCCAGCTCGTGGTCGAGAAACTCGCGCAATTCACGTCCGCGTTCACCGATCAGACCGAACACAATCGCCTCGCAGGGCGTATTGCGCGCCATCTCTGCCAGCAGCGTGGTCTTGCCGCAACCGGCACCGGCAAACAGCCCGACCCGCTGGCCTTCGCCAAGGGTCAGAAGCCCGTCGATGGCGCGCAGGCCGGTGGACAGCGGCGCTTCGATCCTGGGGCGCTCGGTTGCGGGTGGTGCATCGCGAATCACCGGCTGGGCACCCGCTGCGCCGGACAGGGCAAAGGCCGAAGGTCCGTCACCGCTGAGGGAGCGGCCGAAACCATCCAGCACCGAGCCCAGCAGGTATTCACCCACCACCAGACTGTGGGGCTGGAACAGTGGCCTGACCGGCGCGCCGATGGCGATACCGTCCAGCGCCCCGAGGGCCGCGAGCAAGGTGTGTTGGCGATCGAAGCCCACGATTTCGGCCATGACTTCACTGCCGTCGGCCCGACGGATTTCGCACAGATCCCCGATACGGGCCTGAGGCATGTGGCTGTGCAAGAGGATGCCTTTGACACCGGCGATACGGCCCATGACCTCGACCGGTGCGCAGCGTTGAAGTCGCTCGCTGTGTTCCTGGCGCCAGCTGTCCAGAGGTGTCAGGGTCGATTCCATCACCAGCTCACCTCCACACGCCGCTCACCCTCGAACACCACTTTGTGTTCATTGATGTCCACGAAGCGCACGCCATCGACTTCATCGCCCAGGAACAGGCGTCGGCCATCGCTGGTCAGGACACTGGCCAGGCGTGTGTTACTGATCTGAATAATGGTGAAGGGCAATTCGGCAGTGGCGGCGGGCAGGGCGTTGAGCACTTGCAGCGGGCTTTTGTACTGGCGATCGAAGTGCAACAGCATGCGCGAGGTGGATTGCAGCAGGTCGTCTTCGTCGAAAGGGCCGTGCAGGAATATCTTTCCTTCTTCTTCGGCCAGGGTGATGCGCTTTTGCAGCTCGCGTTCTTCGAGCATCTTGGTGAGGACTTTCTTGACCTCGGTCGCATCCTTGAGCTCGATTTTGGAGGGCTTGATCGGCGCGGGCGGTGCAGGCTCCTGTTGATTGACCAGCCAGAACAGCGCGCCCAGAAAGACCACCAGTGAACCGGCCAGCAGTAAAGGCCCGAGCAGTGAACGCGGTGCCCGTTTGAGCGCCGGTGCTTCACGCTCTGCCACAAGTTCCTCGGGTTTCGGTTCAGGTTCAGGGGCGTATGCCTGTTCGAGTTCCGGGTCGTTGAGGGCCTGTGCAAAGTCCCGTGCAGAAGCCTCAGGTTGTTCTTCGTCCTCTTCTGTCGGCCATTCGGTGTTGGCGCTGAGCACCGATAACCACACGCCATTGAGGGCAAATGGCGTACCCGGCTCAAGCTGGGTGATGCCCTCGATCTTGTGGCCCTCGCTGTCGGTGACTGCGCCTTCGCTGCTGGCCAGCGACCAGGTGCTGTCCACCAGCCGCAGCATGCAGTGGCTGTCCTTGATACCGGGATCGTACAGCGCAAGGTCTGCGCCGCTGGATGAGCCGATGCTCCATTGATCGCCGTTCAAGGGCAGTGCCGCGCCCCGATGCAGGCCGGTCAGTACCCGTAATTCGTAGTGTTTCTTGGTTTCCATAGGGACTCCATCAGGCCATCAGGGCTTGTGCTTCATCCAGGTCGATGCGACCCAGAACCTTGACTTGCACCGTGGATAACAACTCGGCGAAAGACAGCACGGGTACGTGGTTGAATTCTTCTGCCAGCAGGCTGTGCAAGGGGCTGCGCAGGTCCTGGGCTACCAGCAATACAGCCTTGGGACTGGATGGCGGGTTCGATTGCAGGGCAAAGGCTTCGCGCAACTGTTCGAGCAGCGCACTGCCCAGCTCGGGTTCGAGGGCAAAGTAGGACTCGTTCTGGGTCTGGCGCAGGGCATCGCGCAGCAACACTTCTGTTTCCGGCGTCACCAGCCAGGTATTGAGGGTGTTTTCTTCGCTGTGCTGATGGCAGATCTGCGCTTTCAGGGCGATGCGTACATAGTCGGTCAGGGCATTGAGGTCGCGCTCATGCTGGCCTTGTTCGATCAGGGTTTCGGCAATCGGCCTGACCGAGCGCAGGGAAACCAGTTCGGCAGAAAGACGTTGCAACACGGCAGCAAAACGCGCCAGAGGCAAGGTGCGTTGCAGCTCCTGGGCCAGTTCCGGTTGTTCGGACTCCAGCCAGCTGAGGATCGCCTTGCTTTCCTGAAGACCGATGAATTGCGGGCCGGTGGCCTGGAAGGCGCGGCTCATGCGCTCCAGGATCAGCTCATGAGGCCGTATGCCGACGATGTCCTCGTCCTCGAACAGCGGATCGTTTGCATCCACCCACATCCACTGGGCTTCGTCGCGGTCGACACGTCCGGGTTCGCCGGGCTGGTCTTCCTCGACATCACGAATATCGACGGCCACGTGGGTCAGGGAAACGGTGGCGCGAATGAAAGGCACTTCATAAACGCAAAAGCGAAATTCATCGATTTCGCAATTCTGCGTGAACTCTATATCGAAGGAGGGCAGCGTCAGGCCGAAGTTGTGAACCAGTGTGTTGCGGCGCTGGCGAATGCCTTGAACCAGCATGTCGAGCTCCATCAAACCCTGATGGCTTGGGTGAAACTGCAGCAGGTAGGCCCGTGACGGGTTGAAGCGGCGGATATCCTCTCGACCATTGAGTTCGGGCGCTGCATTGCGGGCGGAGCCGACCTGATCCTGATAAAGCTCTTTCTGACGAATCCGCCACAACTGGATCAGACCGCTGAACAGGCACAGAGAGCTGATGCACGCAAACACAAGGGTCGGCATCCCCGGAATCAGGCCGAACCCCATCATCCCGATGGAGGCGAATACCCAGGCCTTTGGCTGGCTGGTGAGCTGTTCGGCGATTTCGTGACCGATGTTGGCGTCGGCGGTCTGACTGTCCGGGGCTACACGGGTGATGATCATGCCTGCGGTCAGGGAGATCAGCAGCGCAGGGATCTGAGCGATCAGGCCGTCACCGATGGTCAGTACCGAATACAGGTGCATGGCGTCACCGGCTTCCATGCCGTGCTGCAGCACGCCGATGGAAAAGCCACCGATCAGGTTGATGAATACGATCACCAGGCCGGCGATGGCATCACCCTTCACGAATTTCATCGCGCCGTCCATCGCACCGAACAGCTGGCTTTCCTTGGACAACTGTTCACGGCGATGCCGGGCTTCGCGCACGTTGATCAGGTTGGCCCGCAGGTCGCTGTCGATGGACATCTGCTTGCCGGGCATTGCGTCCAGGGTGAAGCGTGCCGCCACTTCCGCAACCCGCTCCGAGCCCTTGGTGATCACCAGAAAGTTGACGATGGTCAGGATCAGGAAGATCACCAGGCCCACCGCCAGGTTGCCGCCGACCACGAAGCTGCCGAATGCTTCGACGATATGGCCGGCATCCTGTTGCAGCAGAATCAGGCGAGTGGTGGCAATCGACAGGGCCAGGCGAAACATGGTGGTCAGCAGCAACACTGCCGGGAAGGTCGAGAACGCCAGCGGGCGCGGCAGATACATCGCCAATACGATAAGCAATGACGAAATACAGATGTTCAGGGCGATCAGCACGTCCACCAGCGCGGTGGGCAAGGGCAGGATCATCATGAACACGATGGCCATGACCATGATCGCGCCGACGATTTCCGTGCGCTTCATCACGGCCAGCGCGAGGCTGTTCAGTGCATGGATGATGCGGATCATTGGATGGTTCTCCCGGCATCTTCCATGCCCATGGCCTTGCGTTCCTGGCGAGACAATTCATCCATCAGGCCCTGCAACAGGCGCAGGCCGTTCTGGCGGGTCTTGAGGTCCTTCCATAACGGGAGGGGCAGGTTTTGCAGCAACGGATACAGGCCGTTGAAGAACAGCGGTTGCAGGTTGGGCGTGCGGCCAATGGTTTCTTCGGCCAGCAGCGTCAGGTCGCGGGCGAAGAAACCGTTGCCGCAGAAGCGCAGCACCCGTTTGCTCATGCCCAGTGCGGTCATGGCGCTGTCGGGAGATTTCTTGGCCAGGCGTTCAAGCAGCGCCAGGCAGGTTTTCAGCAGGTTATTCAACTGGCCGCTGGCGCCCAGGCCTCGCAGCATCGAGCGCAGTACGCCGCCCGGCAGTGAAGGAGCGAGGGCGGCAATGTCGTCGGCCAGCGCCCGTTGCAGGGTGCGCAGGCCGCGGGCGAACTGATCTTCATTGAAGCGTTCGAGCAAGGCTTCCAGCAGGCTTGCCAGCGGCTGCTGACCGACGATTGCCTTGTAATAAAGCTGGCGCATCAGGCTGCGTTGCTGCGGGTCGCTGCTGAACAGGGCAATGGCGCTGGCGGTATTCAGACCGGCGCGAATCTTGTCACCGTGTGTCAGACGCAGCTCTTCAAGCATGGTCTGAGCCTGGTCGTGACTGGTTTCGCTGCCTTCGGCAACGGACAGGCGCACCACCTGCTGCAACAGAATGTCGGCCCGCGCCGGGTCGTTGTCCGCCATCTTCAGCAGGTCAGGCATCGAACTGCCTTGCTGCATCATCTGGATCTGCATGCGCCTGGCCTGCTGCTCCAGGGTTGGCTGCTCGCTGTTATCGAGCAGGCGGTACATCTCGGCCAGCTTCTCGATGCGTTCGATACGTTGCGAACTGCCGGACTCGCGAACATGTCGCTCGTCCAGTCCCTTGCTGTGGCGCTCCACGCTTTCGCTGAACTTCATCGCCACTTCTTCCATGGAATCGAGCAATGGATTCTTGGGGGCGAACGATCGTGTTTCCGCAACAGGCGGGCGAGGGAGCGGCTCCAGGTCAGCAGGCCGCATATCTGGGAAGGAGTTGATTTTCATGGGCTGCGCTATCGCCTCGGAACATGTGTTTGCTGAGTGGCGTTTAAGCGCAACCGGTTCCTGCAATCCGGTGTTTTGAATGCTGTGCCAGTTCTTGCACAGCCTTTATGTCGAGAATGCAACAAATGGCACAAAACCCCCTTTTTCGTGCCTGTAAATCCTTATAAAACAATGACTTGAAAATATTAAATAGTTGGTACGTTCGCTGCTCTCCTTATCTGGCCACTACTGGCAAAAGTTACTTATGGATATGGAGATACAACCGTGGAAGTCAAAGGCATGCAGCGCGAAGGGAAAGTCATTGGTGTTATCGCACTGGACTTGGGTGGCCTTGCTAAAAGCAGCGAGAAAAAGCTGCGAGGTTTCATCGCTAAACGTGTGTTCAATCAGGCGGATGTCGATGACCTGATGCAGATGACGTATCTGGAAGCCTGGCGCAACCAGCACAAATACCTGGGCACCTCCCGGCCTGAAACCTGGCTGTTCGGGATTGCAGCCAACCTGGTGAGGAACCATTTCAAGACCTTCTATAACCAGCCTCAGTGCATGGAGCTGACCGACTCCGAACTGGAAAACCTGGAACATGGCCACGACCCAAGCCTGGTCAGCGATTTCCAGCGCACCCTTGGCCGTACCCTCGAAGCCATCGAAGAGCTTTCGGTGGACATGCGCACTGTCATTCAACTGGTGGTCGATTCGGACATCAGCTACCAGGATGCTGCGCGTCACCTGGATATCCCGATTGGCACCATCCGCTCACGATTGGCCCGTGCCCGTGGACAGCTCAAATCCAGCGTTTATTCCAAGGAGATTCACTGATGAACAGTTTTGTCCCTAAACCCGAGCTGCCACGTCTGCCACGCGGTATTCGCGAGTTCACTGAAGACGACCTCGAAGCCATGATGAACATCTTCAATGAAACGGCGGGCAGTGGTGCCAACTCGCCGGTTACCCGGCCGATGACCTACGAAGAAGTGAAGTTCTACGTCAACCTCTACAAGCGCGATGGCTTGCCGGTCTACGTTTACGAGCGTCGCGGCGAAGTCCTGGGCTGGCTGTCGATCAACCGCTTCAGTTGGGGAACGCAGGCCTGCTACAGAACCGGAGAAACGGCCATCTACGTGCGCGGCGACCATTTCGGCAGTGGCATTGGCGTCCTGCTCTGCAAGGCGACGGTCATTCTGGGGCAGCAGGCCGGGCTCGAGAATCTGGTGGCCTGGATCATGGCGGCCAACACTCCGAGCCAGAAGATCGTCACGGCGGTGGGTGCGCACCTGTGGGCTCGCTTGCCTAATATCGCCCGCTTCGGTGAGCAACGTTCCGACGTTCTGCTGTTTGGTCTGCCATTGGGGCAGTCGTTGAACGTGCCGGTGCGGATCAACGTTTCGGAGGCTGTCTGATTCGCCAGCGTTGAAAAAAGGGTATGCACTGGCTGAAGGTGCATACCGTGTTATCTACCGCACGACCGTATTGACGGTCGATGCGGTGCTGATTCCGGCCAGGACCGGCACAAGGTCCTGGCAATCCGGCACAAGGTCACAGTTGTGGATGCAAAAAAAACGGCGCAGCCCTTTTCAGGCCGCGCCGCTGTTTTTTGTGGCTACCGATCAGACGATAGGCTGGTCGCTCCACTCGCCATTGACCAGACGCTTCAGGCCCAGCGGGTTGGCGTTCTGCAGGGCAGGTGGCAACAGGCTGTCAGCCTGGTTCTGATAGCAGATCGGGCGCAGGAAACGATCGATGGCCAGGCTGCCTACCGAGGTGCCGCGGGCATCGGAAGTCGCCGGGTAAGGACCGCCGTGGACCATTGCATCGCAGACTTCGACGCCAGTCGGGTAGCCGTTGATCAGAATGCGACCGACTTTCTCTTCCAGCAGCGGCAGCAGCCAGTTGTATTGGGTCAGGTCTGACTGCTCGCCGATCAGGGTCGCGGTGAGCTGACCACGCAAGGCCAGCAGCGCTTTCTTCAGTTCGGCATCGTCAGCGACTTCGATCACCAGCGTGGTCGGGCCGAAGACTTCTTCCTGCAACAGTTCGTCACCGTTGAGCAGCAGGCTGACATCAGCCTTGAACAGTTGCGCCTGAGCCTGCTTGCCTTCCTGCGGCTTGCCTGCCAGATGCGTGACGCCCGGATGTGACAGCAAGTGTTCGACACCTTTGCTGTAGCTGCGCAGACCACCGGCGTTAAGCATGGTTTGTGGAGCCTGGCCGCCCATGTGCTCGGTCAGTTGCTCAAGGAAGGCCGAGAAGGTTGCAGAGCGCAGACCGATCACCACACCAGGATTGGTGCAGAACTGGCCAGCACCCATGACAACCGAAGCCGCCAGATCCTTGGCCACGGTTTCGCCGCGTGCTGCCAACGCTTCCGGCAGCAGCACCACCGGGTTGATGCTCGACATTTCCGCGAAGACCGGAATCGGTTGTGGACGCTCGGCGGCCATCTTGCTCAGCGCATTACCGCCGCCCAGGGAACCGGTGAAACCGACAGCCTGAATGGCCGGGTGCTTGACCAGACCTTCACCGACGCCATTGCCGAAGATCATGTTGAACACGCCTTTTGGCATGTTGGTGCGTTCGGCTGCACGAATGATTGCACTGCCCACCAGATCGGCGGTGGCCATGTGACCGCTGTGGGCCTTGAAGACGACCGGGCAGCCGGCAGCCAGCGCAGCGGCGGTATCTCCACCGGCGGTGGAGAAGGCCAGCGGGAAGTTGCTGGCGCCGAAGACGGCGACCGGGCCGACACCGATGCGGTACTGGCGCAGGTCGACACGTGGCAGAGGCTTGCGATCCGGCAGCGGCAGATCGATGCGGGCACCGAGGTAATCGCCACGGCGCAGGACTTTGGCGAACAGGCGCATCTGACCGCTGGTACGACCACGTTCACCCTGGATACGCGCTTGAGGCAGAGCGGTTTCCTGGCAGACGATGGCGACGAAGTCATCGCCCAACTGGTCGATCTCGTCAGCGATGGCTTCAAGGAACTCGGCGCGACGGGCCGGGCTCAGTTGACGGAATTCAGGGAAGGCCTCTTTGGCAGCCAGAGCAGCGGCATCGATTTCGCCATCGGTGGCCTGGGAGAAGCTGTACGGCAGTTCTTCACCGGTCGTGGCGTCGAGGCTTTTCTGGTGGATTTGACCCAGGGCGCTGCGGCCGCCAGCGATGAAGTTGTGGCCGAGAATGTTAGGCATCGGTATCTCCTGTTGTTTTGACGTTGGAGACAGGTCCGGATGAAAGCGGGACCTGCGCTCCTTTATGGGTTGCCGAATCTATAAAGGTCAGCAGTCATCGTACAACTTGGCCGACAGCATATGCAACTGCCAAAGCAGCATATGGGGCTAACAGAACCGCTCAGCCGCGAAGCGCATCCAGCACCTTGCGCAATGCCTTGCTCACCGGTTTGTCCTGCCGCAACACGATGCCCAGTGTACGGCTCAGCCCCGGTGTCAGGGCATGAACCTGCAACCCGCGCCGATGATGGGTAGCCGCCACCGACATACGGGGCACGATGCTGTAGCCCAGGCCCGCCGCGACCATTTCCTTGATGGCCTCGATGCTGCCCAGCTCCATCACCGGTTTGATGCGGATGCCCGCCTGTAAGTACCACTCGTTGATGAGCAGGCGTGTGCTGCTGCCTGCTTCGAACACCACCAGCGGGTAATCGCTCAGTGCCTGGGGTGTGAAGGCTTCGGGCAACAGCTCTTGCTGGATGGCGAAAATTGCCACGAATTCATCTTCCAGCAACGGCGTGACCTCCAGGCTGCGGCCCGAAGCGGGCAGGGTGACCAGAGCCAGGTCCAGACGGTTTTCTTCAACGGCCTTGAGAATGCCGTCGGTATTGCCGGTGCTGACCCGCACGTCCAGGTCCGGGAAGCGTCGCCGCAGGTCTTGCAGCATCGGTGGCAGCAGGTGAATGCAGGCGGTTGCCCCGGTGCCAATGGCGATTTGTCCGGCGATGCCATGGGCGTGGCTGGAAAGCTCCAGCATGGCTTCTTCGACCACCGCATCGATGCGCGAGGCATGTTCCAGCAAGGTGCTGCCTGCCGAAGTGGGTTTGATGCGCTTGCCCACCCGCTCGATCAATCGCAGGTTCAAATGCTCTTCCAGTTGCCGCACTTGCAGGCTTACCGCTGGTTGGGTCAGGTTCAGGCGTTCGGCTGCCGCCGAGAAGCTGCCGTGGGTGATGACCAGCGAAAAGGTGTGCAGATGATTGAGGTTCAGTCGGCGCATGGCAAAGTTTTACTTATGCTGAGGATGAGGAATCATAGCTTTGTTTATGGTTCGCCGCCCTGCATCATTGCCTTCATTCAATAGCACCCGCCAAAGAGTTTTAAAGATGACCGATGCCCTGATTCTGCGTGACGCCCGCGATGACGATATGCCTGCGGTCCAGGCGATCTATGCCGAGCATGTGCTGGAGGGGATTTCCAGCTTTGAACTGGAGCCGCCGAGCCTGGCGGAAATGCGGCGTCGACGCGCCGAAGTACTCGCCAAAGGCTTGCCTTACCGGGTCGCCGAGCGCCACGGAGAAGTGGTGGGATATGGCTATGTCACGCCTTATCGGCCACGTCCCGGCTACCGGTTTACCGTGGAAGACTCGGTTTATGTGCGCAGTGGCCTGGGCGGTCTGGGCATCGGTCAGGCACTGCTCGCAGAAATGATCGAACACTGCGTACAAGGCGGCTGGCGGCAGATGATCGCCATTATCGGTAACAGCGAGAACATTGCGTCGCTCCGCCTGCACGAGCGCCTGGGCTTCCATCGTGTCGGGGTCTTCGAGTCGGTGGGTTTCAAGCACGGACGCTGGGTCGATACCGTGCTGATGCAGCGAGCCTTGGGCGACGGTTCGCTCAGCCTGCCTGAACCTGCTGTGTGAAACCGGGTGAACGGCTCGGGGTTGCCCCGGCATGCAGTGTTGCGACTGGGCGTTGCGCAGTTGATCAATTGGGGCGTGACGTTTTACCTGCCGGGCGCTTTTGGCAACGCCATTGCCCATGACCTGGGCTGGAGCGGGCAGCGGGTCTTTGCCGGATTATCGGTGGCGATGCTGGTCATGGGGCTGGTTTCGCCACTGGTTGCCCGCCTGATTGAGCGCCTGGGCGCACGACAGGTGATGCAGTTGGGGACGTTGCTCAATGCTGTCGGCTGCTGCGCTCTGGCACTGTGTCATGGCCCGACGCTGTACTTCATGGCGTGGTGCATCCTTGGCGTCGGGATGCGTTTGTCCCTTTACGATGCGCTGTTTGCAGTGCTGGCCGGATTACTGGCTGCCAGAGCCCGTCCTCTGATGATGCAGATCACTTTGCTGGGTGGCCTGGCATCTGCGGTATTCTGGCCCTTGGGCCATCACTTGCAAGAGATGTTCGGCTGGCGCAGTGCGCTCGGGGTGTATGCCGCTCTGGCCTTGCTCGGCGGGCTGTTGGCGGGCGGACTGCCGAACGCCCGCATAGCTTCTATAGAGGAACGTGCTGAATCCGGTGAGCCAGCGATTGTTATGCCCTGGCTGCCGCAGATCGGCTATGCCCTGAGCATGATGCTGATCGGCTTCATGTCCGCGGGTCTGTCGGCGCACTTGCCCGCCATGTTGGCAGGGTTAGGTGTGCCGCTGGGGCTGGTGGCCTTGTGGGGAATCGGGCAAACCTGCGCCCGTCTGTTGCAGGTAATGCTTGGGCAATCGCTATCGGCGCTAAGTCTGAATGTCTGGGTGGGCGCCGGTCTGACACTGTGTTTTACCGTGGCGCTCTTTAGCCAGGGGCGAGGCTGGCTGGCCTGCCTGTTCCTCTTTGGTTATGGCGCCATGAACGGCCTGTGTACTTTGCTGCGTGCCAGCCTGCCGTTCGAGCTTTTTGCCCATGCCTGTTACCCCCAGTTGCAGGGCAGATTACTGGCACCGGGGTTTCTGTGTGCGGCGGGCGCACCCTGGTTCTACGCTATGGTGCGTGAAACTTCAGGAGATCGCGGGCTGGTATTGCTCTCGCTGGCCATCAGCCTGCTGGTGTGGGGCCTGGCGATTATCCTGCGGCGCTACGCTCGGTTTTCTGTCAGTTGATAGACTATTTGCATATTTATTTAGAATTTAAATGAATTTATAGAATGTCTGGCCCGGTGATATGGTTTTAACCAGTTGCTGGATCCTTGAGAAAAGTTATTAAAACTTCTCGGTGAAGGCCTTCACCGTTTTCATTCTCAAGGAACGACCCGCATGCCCGCTTTTGATTCGTTAACCCGTCGCCGCTTGCTGGGATGGGCCAGTGCCGTTCTGGCCAGCCCTTTGCTGCTGTCGTTGCCGCGTTCCGGCTGGGCAGTGGATGAGCATGCCGGGCATCTGAGTCATCCGGATATCGAGCCTGCCGGTACTGGCGATTTCATTCGCCTGGACGAGCCGCGGGCGCTCAAGCTGGCGGTCAACCTCAATGCAGTCTGTCTGGCACCGGTGGTCATCGCCCATGGTCAGGGCTTCTTCAAGAAGCACAATCTGGACGTGGAGCTGGTCAACTTCGGCAACTCCACCGAGGTGCTGCTGGAAGCCATTGCCACCGGCAAGGCTGATGCCGGTGTCGGCATGGCACTACGCTGGCTCAAGGCGCTGGAACAGGGCTTCGACGTCAAGCTGACGGCAGGCACCCACGGCGGCTGCCTGCGCCTGCTCAGTGCCGTCAACAGCCCGGTCAACAAGCTCGAAGACCTCAAGGGCAAGGCCATTGGCGTAACCGACATGGCCAGTCCTGACCGCAATTTTTTCTCGGTGCTGCTCAAAAAGCATGGCGTTGACCCGGTGCGGGATGTGGACTGGCGTCTTTACCCCGCAGACTTGCTGGGGACGGCGCTGGAGCGGGGGGAGGTGCAGGCTGTCAGCGGCAGCGACCCGTTCATGTATCGCCTGATCAACGCCGGCAAGGCGCGTGAACTGTCCACCAATCTGGTGGAGGAGTACGCCAACCTGAGCTGCTGTGTGGTGGGTGTCACCGGCAAGCTGGTGCGCGAAGAAAAGCGCGTGGTGGCGGCCCTGACTCAGGCGATTCTCGAGGCTCACGCTTACGCCGTGAAACATCCCGAAGTGGTCGCCAAGGGCTTCCAGGCTCATGCCTTGAACACCTCGGTGGAAGAGGTTCAGGCGATCCTTCACGACCATACCCACGGCCATCATGCCGTCGGCGCGGCATTGACCAAGGAAATCCAGACCTACGTCACGGACCTGAAAACCGTCGAAGTCATTCGTCAGAGCACCGATGCCGTTGAATTCTCCAGGGAGATTACCGCCGATGTCTTCAGTTGAGGCTTCCACCCTGGCGACTGACGAATCCCGCCAGGCTTTCGGATTCTGGAAGCTGGGTGCGGTGGCGGTTTTTGCCTGGATCGTTGTTGCCGCATTGACCTTGTACCTGCCCAACGCCACGCGCAAATGGCCGATGACCGAAGGCCTGGCGAATCTGTGTCTGGCGGTTGCGCTGCTGATCCTGCTGGCCGGTATTGCCGGGCGCTGGTCTGACGGATTGGCGCGTCGGGCTCAGGCGGCAGGCCCGTGGCTGATTGCATTGCCGATCCTGTTGGGTATCTGGGAAGTGCTCACGGCCAAGTCGGGTTTGCTGCCTGTGCCATTTTTTGCACCGCCACAAGCCTTGCTGGATGTCTACGTCGAAGACTGGCCGCGTCTGCTGGAAAGCCTGCTGCATTCGGCCCTGTTGCTGGGTACTGGTGTGGCGCTGGGGGCCGTGACCGGTTTTATCGCCGGGGTCGCCATTGGCTGGTCGAGCAGCATAGGCTACTGGCTGCATCCGGTTCTGCGCATTCTGGGTCCGGTGCCTTCCACAGCCCTGTTGCCGTTGTGCTTCTTTCTATTCCCCACGAGCTGGAGCGCCAGTGTGTTCCTGATTGCGCTGGCCACCTGGTTTCCGGTGACGGTGCTGACCTGGTCGGGGGTTGCCAGTGTCGACAAGGCCTATTACGACGTGGCGCGTACGCTGGGTGCCAAGCCCGGCTTCCTGATTTTCAACGTGGCGATTCCTGCTGCCTTGCCCCATGTGTTCGTCGGGCTGTTCATGGGCCTGGGGGCATCTTTTTCGACGCTGGTGGTGGCCGAGATGATGGGCGTCAAATCCGGGATCGGCTGGTATCTGCAGTGGGCGCAAGGCTGGGCGGCCTACGCCAATATGTACGCTGCGCTGCTGATCATGGCGCTGGCGTGTTCCGGTCTGATCACGGCGCTGTTTCTGATTCGTGACCGTCTGCTGGATTGGCAACAAGGAACCATGAAATGGTAGCGGCAGCTCAGGCTTCAAATCCTTCACCGCAAGCCGGGCTTGCATTGCGTATCGATAACCTCAGCCATGGTTTTGCTCTGGATGGCCAGCGCTTGCCGGTGCTGGACAAGGTTTCACTGGATGTCGCACCCGGCGAGTTTGTCGCGTTGCTCGGGCCTTCGGGGTGCGGCAAGTCTACCTTGCTGCGGCTGGTGGCCGGGCTTGAACCCGCCGATTCCGGTTCTTTGCTGGCCGATGGCGTACCCATTGGCGGCCCTGACCCTTCACGGGTCGTGGTGTTTCAGGACCCGACTCTCTATCCCTGGCGTCGGGTGTGGGACAACGTGGCGCTGGGTCTGCAAGCCCAGGGTTTGCTGAAAACCCATTCGGCCAAGGTCGATGCCGCGCTGGCCAAGGTCGGGCTCAGTCAGTTCGGTCGTGCTTATCCACGGCAATTGTCTGGCGGCATGGCGCAGCGGGTGGCGCTGGCACGCGCCTTGGTCAACGAGCCGCGCTTGCTGATTCTCGACGAGCCGCTGGGCAAGCTCGATTCCCTCACCCGGATTGCCATGCAGCAGGAACTGATCGACCTGTGGCAGCGCCAGGGCTACACCGCGCTGTTGGTGACCCACGATGTCGAAGAGGCGTTGCTGCTGGCCAATCGGGTGATCGTTTTCAGCGACCGGCCTGCCAGTATCAAGGCGCAACTGACCATCGAGCGTCCTTATCCACGTCATCGTGACGATCCTTATCTTGTTGACCTGCGCCGCCAGATCCTTGGCCTGCTTGGGTTGGGTGAGCGGTGGTAGACGATAGTCGGTCGCGCCACGGGATTGCGACCTGCCGCCTGAGTGAGTAGGGTACGCGCCTGAACAAGAAGGAGCCTGCCATGACCCGGCACAACCCACAGGACACGGGGTCGCCAGCCATCCGGCAACGACGTGCGCCCAAAGGCGAAAAGCGCCGCGAAGAACTGCTCGATGCGGCCTTGCAGGTATTCTCCCTGGAAGGCTATACCGGCGCGTCCATGGCCCAGGTGGCGGGGATTGTCGGCATATCCGTTGCAGGCTTGCTGCATCACTTCCCCAGCAAGGTCTCCCTGTTGATGGGCGTGCTGGACCGGCGCGATGAAGTCAGCCGCAAGATCGCCGACGAAGTTCGTGCAGAAAACAACCTCACCGGCCTGCTGGGCAGCCTGCGTGCGATCAACCGCTCCAATGCCACGGCACCGGGCGTGATTCGTGCGTTCTCGATTCTCAATGCGGAAAGCCTGCTGGAAAGCCATCCTGCCTGGGAGTGGTTCCAGACACGTTACCAACGGATCTACCAGCGGCTGCTGGCACAGTTTTCGGAGTTGGTGGAAAGCGGGGAAGTGCGTGCGGATGTTAATTTGCCAGCACTGATCCAGCAGATCCTGGCGATGATGGACGGGCTACAGATCCAGTGGCTGCGTTTCCCGGAGCAGGTTGATCTGGTGGAAAGCTTCGATACCTACATTGCGCAGGTCGATCAAACCATAAGGCGTACCCGGTAGGAGCGAATTCATTCGCGAGAGGCCGATACATTCAAAGCAAATGCATCGTCTTCAATGCCATCTCGCGAATAAATCCGCTCCTGCGAAGGTTATTCGGTTTCCTGCTCAAACACCCCACCGGTCTTCACAGCCGGCTTGCTGACATTCACCGAGTTCAGTGCCGAACGTGGCAGCGGGTTGCTGGTGGTGGTCGAGAGTTCCTGACGGAACGAGTTGACCAGCTTGGCGTTCAGGCGGATGTCCTGAGACGAGCTGCCCAGCGACAGGTTGAAGGTGTCGGCATCCACCACCCACTTCTTGGCGTTGACGTCGTAGTAAGCCAGCGAGCGATCGTTGAGCTCGATGGTCACGCGCTTGCTTTCACCCGGCTGGAGGAACACCTTCTTGTAGCCCTTGAGCTCCTTGAGGGCGCGTTCGACTTTCGGGTTCTGCTGGCCAACATACAACTGCGCGACTTCCGAACCACCGACCTTGCCGGTGTTGGTCAGGTCGAACGAGACCTTGATCGGCGTATTGCCCACCGCTACGCCCGGCGTAACGCTGATATTGCTGTAGCCGAAGGTGGTGTAGGACAGGCCATAGCCGAATGGGTAGAGCGGCTTGATGCCTTTCTTCTCGTAACCGCGATAACCCAGCAGCAGGTCATCCTTGTAGTCCATTTCCTTGAGCGTATTCTCGTTGTCGAATTTCGGGAAAGACGCGTAGGCCGGGTTGTCTTCGATATTGCGTTCGATACTGATCGGCAGCTTGCCCGACGGGTTGACCTTGCCGAACAGGATTTCGGCCAGCGCCTGACCACCGTTCTGGCCCGGGTAGAACGCATGCAGTGCCACCGGAACCTGATCGATCCAGTCGCTCATTTTCAGAGCAGTACCGCCGTACATGGTCACTACGGTATTGGGGTTGACCTTGGCGATGTTCTGAATCAGCTCGTTCTGATACTCAGGCAGGTCGAAGCTGTGGTCGAAACCTTCACCTTCGTATTCGGCACTGTTACCAACGGCAACCACTACCGCATCGTAGCCGGACAGATCCTGAGGTGCGTTCAGTGCAGCCCAGCTCAGTTGTACGCCCACCAGGCCGCCCATAGTCGACAGGTAACCGGCACGGCGCGAGTATTCGAGTTTCACGTCGTAACTCTTGCCGGCTTCCAGGTTGATCTTGGCGTATTCCGGGATGGTTGGCGGAATGTTGTTGCCCGGCAGTGGCTTGCCGTCGCCGTTGTCGATGATCTTCTTGCCATTGACGTACAGGCGTACGGCACCGTCGGCACGAACCTTGAACACCTGCTCGCCGCTCTGGGTCGGGGTGATCTTGCCGGTGTAGCGAACCGATGTGGACGAGGTGTCGCCAGTGAGCGAACCGGAAGTCGAACCCTTGCTGGTGTAAGGGTCGGAGGCTGAGGTATTGCTGTCGAATGGCAGGTCGGTGTCGTTCGCCCAGTCCAGATCGACATGGCTTTCAGTACGGGTCACTGCCGCATCGCCGGACCAGTTGGCGTTGCTGAAGTACTCGGCCTTCATGCCTTTCACGTCGTCGCCAGCGATATTGGTGCTGGTCCACTGAGTGGTTTTCGGGTCCAGCGACAGGCCGTCGATGAATTCGACCTTGGCGTTCGGTGCGATCTGCTGCAGGCCGCTCAACTCGCTGACGTAGCGGGTTGCCTGCACGTTGGCGCTGCCGAAACCGGTAGGCGGTGCATATTTGGCCAGGTTGCCGACCACAGCGATTTTCTTGACCTTCTGCTTGTCCAGCGGCAGCAGGTCGTTCTGGTTCTTGAGCAGCACGATACCTTCGCGGGCGGCGTTCAAGGCGACCTTGTTGCTGGTGGCGCTGTTCATGTTGTGGGTGGTCAGCGGCGTCTTGGTATCGAACTTGTACAGGTAGATCTGCTTGAGAATGCGGCGGACCTTGTCGTCGATGGTTGCAGCGCTCAACTCACCACTGTCCAGGTAAGGCTTGAGGATGGTGCTGTTCATCTGGTAGCCCATCATGTCCAGGTCGGTACCTGCCTGGGCAGCGTTCAGACCATGGACGACAGCGTTGTAGTCGCTCTGTACGAAGCCCTTGAAGCCCCATTCCTTCTTGAGAATCTGCTTGATCAGGAGATCGTTTTCACAGGCGAACTCGCCGTTCACTTTCTGGAAGGCGCACATCATCATGGCGACGTTGCCGTTCTTGGCAGCCGATTCGAACGCAGGCAGAGACATCTCGCGCAGTACGCGCTCATCCATGAGCTGGTTCAGGTTGAAACGGTTGCTTTCCTGGTCGTTGGCCGCGTAGTGCTTGGCGTTGGCCCACACACCACGTGCCTGGATGCCGTTGATGACGCCGGGTGCCAGGCTGGCGCCCAGGAACGGATCTTCACCGGAGAGGTATTCGAACGCACGGCCGCCGTAGGGCATGCGATACAGGTTCATGCCCGGGCCGGTGATGAACTGATAGCCGCCAGTGGCGGTGTCATAACCCAGGGCACGGCCCAGGTCGATGGCGCGGCGCGGGTTCCAGGTAGCGGCCAGGTTGGGACCGGACGGATAGACCACGCCCTGATCGTTGCCTTCGCTGGTGTAACGCACACCGACGCCACCATCGGCACCGTGAATCTGCGGAATGCCGTACTGGGACAGTGGCTTCACGTCCCAGCCGCCGGTACCACCGATGTAGGCCAGTTTTTCTTCCTGGGTCATCTTGTCCAGGGTCTTTTGCGCGGCCTTTTCGGCGCGAGCCTCACGAGCTTCCTGCTGAGTGGCGTCGGCAGCGTGCACCTGAGATACAGCCAATGCCAGCAGGGCCAGGGCCGACTGGGCGCCGATCATTTTCCGTTTGTTCATGCGTCTCTCCAACAACGTTTTCAATAAGGGTTCATGCAGTGAGAAGTGGCGACGGGGGTCGCGGGCTTCATGACTTTTCGTTGGGCAACAGTTTCCCGTCGCCGCGATTCAAAGTGTTTTAACTTCAAGCGGATGTTGCTGTTTTATGAAAGTTCAATCATGTAAGTATTATTTAAGTTTTGCTGTTTTGTTTGATTTCAAGTGGCCATCACTAGGAGGTGTCTGAAACTAACAAATCGCAACAATTAAGACGAAAGCTTCGATAAAAAGTCAAATAAAAATGTGTTTTTGTTGTTTTTTGACTTTTTTCTTTACAATTTTGGAACTCTTGTTAAACCTACTGGTCGATTGGTTTAAGAATTTTCGAGCCCTGTCTTCAGGGTCGAAAGCCGCCTGATGGTCAGCAGCTTAGTTGCCAGGCCTGATTCGGTTTCTTGGCCTTGCTTGATGTAACCCTTGAATTTAGTTGGTTGGAGTATTTGCTATGAAGTTGTCGATTTTTGGTGCGGGTGTTGTTCTGGGTATGGCGCTTAGTGGCGCGGTAGTTGCGGCTGAAGCAACGGATGCAGATGCGACTTCCGGTGCAAGCGACTCCACGGTGATGACTCAGACTCAGGACACCAAGGCTACTCGCAAGCAGAACACCGAAACGACCAAAGGCGGTCGTCCTCAGAGTTCGACTACTCAGAAACAGTCCGATTGATGTAAGACGTTTCTGAGCATGGCCTCCCTCGCTATGGGGGAGTGCTGTAGTCTATGCCCCTCCGATGTGTACAGATTTCCTCCCAAATGCAGTCAGAACCCGTCGATGCTACTCAGCTCCTGATTCCCGATGCCGCTCAGGTATGTGCCTGGCTGATGGGCAATGCCGGTCTGAAAACCCAGGATCTTGAGCGAGCACAGCGCTTGCAGCAGGAGTCCGAAGGCACAGACCTGCTGGCTCTGTTGACCCGGTTGGGTCTGGTTTCCGAATTCGAGCTGGCCCGTGCCTGGGCTGCTTTATTGAATGCCCCGCTATTGATGGCCGAAGCTGCGCCGCCCTTGCTTGACCCTTTGCCAGCTTTGACCGAGCGCTTCATGCGCCATTATCAAGTGGTGCCGGTGGGGTGGAGTGACAACGGTTTGCAGGTGCTGGCGGCGAACCCCGCCGTGTTGTATCCGTTCCAGGCCATTGCCTATGCCTGCGAAGTGCCGGTCAGTCTGTCTGTGGGGCCGCGCAATGAAGTTGAAACCCTGATCGAGCGCTATTACGGGCAGGGACGTTCGGCCATGGGCACACTGATTGAAAACCTCGATGAAGACGGCGGTTCGCTGGAAGACATCGAGCATCTCAAGGATCTGGCTTCCGAAGCGCCGGTGATTCGTCTGGTCAACCTGATCCTGCAGCGTGCAGTCGAACAGCGGGCCTCTGACATTCATATCGAACCTTTCGAGAGCCAGCTCAAAGTGCGTTATCGCATCGATGGCGTATTGCATGAAGCCGAAGCGCCGCCTTCCAGTTCATCGGCAGCCGTGATTTCCCGGGTCAAGATCATGGCCCGCCTGGACATCGCTGAACGCCGTCTGCCTCAGGACGGACGCATCATGTTGCGCATCCAGGGTAAGGAACTGGACTTGAGGGTTTCTACCGTGCCCACCAGTTTTGGCGAGTCGGTGGTCATGCGTCTGCTGGATCGCCAGACCATCGATTTCGACTTCCCGAGCCTGGGTTTCGATGGCGAGCGTCTGCAGCATTTCCTGGATGTGCTGGAGCGCCCCCACGGGATTCTGCTGGTGACCGGCCCGACCGGTTCCGGCAAGACCACCACGCTTTATACCGCCTTGTCGCGGCTCAACACTGCCGAGCGCAAGATCATCACCGTTGAAGACCCGGTGGAGTATCAGCTCGAAGGCATCAATCAGATTCAGGTCAAGCCCGCCATCGGCCTGGACTTTGCCGGAGCGCTGCGCTCCATCGTGCGTCAGGACCCGGACGTCATCATGATTGGTGAGATGCGGGACCTGGAAACCTGCCGTATCGCCATCCAGTCCTCGCTGACCGGTCACCTGGTGCTTTCGACCCTGCACACCAACAGCGCGGCGGCGAGTATCACCCGCTTGCTGGACATGGGTGTGGAAAGCTACCTGATCGCTTCTACGGTCAACGGTATTCTGGCCCAGCGACTTGTGCGTCGTCTGGACCCGGCTACCCGTGAAGCCTTCGATGCGCCGCCGGAACTGATCGCCGAGCACGGGCTTGAGCGCTTTACCGACGAGCGTCCGATTCGCCTTTATCGACCCCGTGCCGATGCGCCGGGCGGCGGTTATCGCGGGCGCAGTGCAATTACCGAATTGCTGGTCATGAATGAAGAGTTGCGCAGCCTGCTGATGCGTCATGCCGATGCCGCGACTCTGGAAGAGGCCGCTCGACGTGGCGGCTTGCGCACCTTGCATGAAGAAGGTTTGCGCCAGGCTGTGGCGGGCGTGACTTCTCTGGAAGAAGTGCTGCGCGTCACCCGTGGTGACGGCTCATGAGCCTGTTCAAGTTTCGTGCTCTGGATGCTTCGGGTGCCGTGCAGAACGGTGCACTGGAAGCCAGGGATCAGGAAGCAGCCGTCGCTGCCCTGCAAAAGCGCGGCCTGATGGTGCTGCATATAGAAAGTACCGGCCTGGGCGGTTTGAGCCGTGCCTTTGGGCGTGGGCTGTTGAGTGGCGCGGCCCTGGTGAGTTTTACCCAGCAACTGGCGACGCTGCTGGGTGCTGGCCAGCCTCTGGAACGATCTCTGGGAATTCTGCTCAAACAGCCCGGCCAGCCGCAGACCAGAGCCTTGATCGAGCGGATTCGCGAACAGGTCAAAGCCGGTAAACCGCTGTCTGTCGCCCTGGAAGAAGAGGGCAGCCAGTTCTCGCCGCTGTATATCAGCATGGTGCGAGCCGGTGAGGCTGGCGGTGCGCTGGAAAGCACCCTGCGTCAGTTGAGCGATTATCTGGAGCGCAGCCAGTTGCTGCGCGGCGAAGTCATCAATGCGCTGATCTATCCGGCGTTTCTGGTGGTCGGTGTGCTGGGCTCCCTGGCTTTGCTGCTGGCTTATGTGGTGCCGCAGTTCGTGCCGATCTTCAAGGACCTGGGCGTGCCGATCCCGCTGATTACCGAGGTCATTCTCGGCCTTGGGCAGTTTCTGGGGGATTACGGTCTGGCGCTGTTTGCCGGGCTGATTGTGTTGGCCTGGACCATGGCCGTGCGCCTGCGCGACCCGCAGCGCCGCGAACGCCGTGACCGTCGCTTGCTGGGTATCCGGGTTATCGGCCCGCTGTTGCAGCGAGTCGAAGCTGCACGCCTGACTCGCACCCTGGGTACCTTGCTCAGTAATGGCGTGGCGTTATTGCAGGCGCTGGTCATCGCCCGACAGGTCTGCACCAACCGGGCCTTGCAGGTGCAGGTTGAACAGGCGGCAGAGTCGGTCAAGGGCGGCGGCACACTGGCCAGTGCCTTTGGTGCCCAACCGCTGTTGCCCGATCTGGCATTGCAGATGATCGAGGTCGGCGAACAGGCTGGCGAACTGGACAGCATGTTGCTCAAGGTCGCCGATGTCTTCGACGTGGAAGCCAAGCGCGGCATCGACCGCATGCTCGCGGCGCTGGTGCCTGCGCTGACGGTGGTCATGGCAGGCATGGTCGCGGTGATCATGCTGGCAATCATGCTGCCGCTGATGAGCCTGACCAGCAATATCTGAATTCATGAATGAGGAATGACCCCGATGAATCTTAATCGTACGCGCTTCAAACCCGGACGCCGACAGGGCGGTTTTACCCTGCTGGAAATGCTTGCCGTGATTGTTCTGCTGGGCATCGTGGCGACCATTGTCGTGCGCCAGGTGGGCGGTAACGTCGACAAGGGCAAATACGGCGCGGGCAAGGCGCAACTGGCCAGCCTGGGCATGAAGATCGAAAGCTATGCACTGGATGTCGGCTCGCCGCCCAAGACTTTGCAGCAACTGGTGGAAAAGCCAGGCAATTCTTCGGGCTGGAACGGTCCTTACGCCAAGCCTTCGGATCTCAAGGATCCGTTCGGCCATGCGTTCGGCTACCGCTTTCCGGGTCAGCACGGCAGCTTCGATCTGATTTTCTATGGTCAGGACGGTCAGCCTGGTGGTGAAGGCTACAGCGCCGACCTGGGCAACTGGGAGTAAGGAGGCGTCATGAATTCTCCTGTCGCGAACCGCGGTTTCACCCTGATGGAAATGTTGGTGGTGCTTGTGTTGATGAGCATCGCCGTAGGTCTGGTGGGTTTCGGTTTGCAACAGGGTCTGAGTGCTTCCAGCGAGCGTCGTGCCGTGGGCGATATGGTCGAAGCGCTTCGGGCGACCCGGGTTCGGGCGATTGTCACCGGACAGCCGGCCCGCACCGTGTTCGATTTGCGCAAGATGACCTTCAAGGCACCGGGCAAGCCTGTGCGGCACTGGCCAGAGCGCCTGCAGGTGAACATGCAGACGGCCGCCGATCTTGGATCTGCGGTGGAGTTTTACCCTGATGGCGGTTCCAGTGGCGGCAACCTCACGCTGGTCAATGGTGATCGTCGCTGGCGGATCGATATCGGCTGGCTGACCGGCAGCGTTCAGGTCCGAACACTCTGATGAACACCTCGCAGTCAGGTTTTACGCTGCTGGAAATGCTGGCGGCCCTGACCGTCATGGCGTTGTGCAGCAGTGTGCTGCTGGTGGCGTTCGGGCAGAGTGCCCGCTCATTGCAGCAGGTGTCTCACAGTGACAGGCTCAGTCATGCTGCGCGCACGATTCTGGATCAGGAAAGCGCCGGCCCGCTGGCAAACGGCACGCGACAGGGCGCATTGGCCGGTATCGACTGGACCCTGAGTATTCGCCAGATGCCGGGCCGTGGTACCCAGTCGCGTCTGTTTCGTCTTGACCTGACGCTTCAGGAAGATCAGCGTCGAGCGCAGTTCAGTACCTTGAAGCTGCGCGGTGTGTCAGCCGGAGCGGGATTTTGAAAACGTCTCAGCGTGGTTTCACGCTGCTGGAAATCATGCTGGTGCTCAGCCTTCTGGGCATCTTGCTGGTATTGATTGCAGGTGCGTTGCTGGGTGCCAATCGCGCGGTATTGAAGGCCGAGCGCTATACGCAAAGCCTTGATGAAGTGAGGGCGACGCAGTCATTCCTGCGCAGTTCGATTGGCCAGGCATTACCGCTGGACACATCCGAGGACGATAGCGTCAGCAACGGGTTTTTCGAGGGTTCGGCCCAGCAATTGCAGTTCGTTGCGACCCTGCCTGGTGAACTGGGTGGGGGTATTCAGCGTCATACTCTGCAATTGAGCGGGCCAGAAGGGCAGCGCGACCTGCAAGTGGCGTTCGAGCAGATCAGGTCGGGCCCTGGAGGCACGATTGTGCAGCCATGGGGCGAGCCTCAGGTTCTGCTGAATAATGTGCAGACGCTGACGTTCAGTTATCGCGGTTTCTCGCCCAAGGGCAAGCCGACCGGATGGCTGGCCGACTGGCCATGGCCAAGCCGCCTGCCCAGTGCCGTACGCATCGATATGAAGTTGAACGGGCCGGTGCCCTGG
The DNA here is from genome assembly GCF_019719005.1 of Pseudomonas cichorii. Taxonomy (GTDB): domain Bacteria; phylum Pseudomonadota; class Gammaproteobacteria; order Pseudomonadales; family Pseudomonadaceae; genus Aquipseudomonas; species Aquipseudomonas cichorii_E. The sequence goes on along the minus strand of NZ_JAIGPJ010000003.1, from coordinate 178,501 downwards.
GTCAGTGAAGTGGTTGCCTTGCGTCTGGACCTGTCCGGCGGAGCAGGGGGCCAATGAAGCGCTTTTACCCGCATCAGCAGGGCGTTGCGCTATTGGTGGTGCTCTGGGTACTGGCACTGCTGAGCCTGTTGCTCGGCGGGCTGGCCGGCTGGGTGCAACTGGAAAGTCGCCAGGCGCTCTGGCTGCGGCAGAACACCCAGGCGATTCTGGCGGCCGAAGCGGGCATGAACATGGCGATACAAGGTCTGCTCGATCCGGCGCAGCGCAAGATCTGGGTAGCGGATGGACGTCCGGTTGCCTTGAAGTTCGATGACACTCAATTGCTCGTCAGTGTGCGCAGCGAGTTGGGCAAGCTGGACCTCAACAGTGCGCCGGTTGCGGATATTTCCAGGCTCTTGCAGGCCTGTGGTGCTGCGAAAAACCAGGCAAGTGGCATCGCGCAGTTTCTTGAGGCGCAACGCAGCGGTGGGCAGCCGCCGTTGCGGGTGATCGAAGAGATCCGCCAACTGCCGGGCATGAATCAGGCGCTGTATGTCTGCCTGGTGCCGGAAGTCACGCTTTGGAGTGGTCTGGAGCGGCCTGATCCTGCATTTGCAACAGCTTTGATACGCCGCAGTCTGAACCTGCCGAACCAGAGCCCTGCCGGGGCCGATCCCGGCGAAGTTCTGTTCATCGACAGCCAGGCACAACGACCGGGTGGTACGTCCGCCCATTTACAAATCACGGTTTTATTGAGTCCAGCGGGGGAAAACGCACAACCTTACAAGGTGCTGCGTTGGCAAGAATGAATTCATTATCAGCACGTCTGGCGCCTGTCTTCGCGTTGCGCGACCGGGTTGCCCAGCAGTGGCGTGGAAGTCTGGCACAGCGTGGCTGGCAGTTATGGCTGGTGGAGCTACAGGCTTGCCTGCCGGTGCGTGTGCGCCAATGGCTGGTTCAGGAAACTGTCGAGCAGGTCTACCCATGGCCGCTGCCATCGCACATGCCCAAAGCATCTGCCGATGCGCGCCGGATCCTGCTGCTTTCTCCAGCCGATGTGTTGGTGCAGACCCTGCAATTGCCCTCTGCAGCGGCCCGTAATCTATCCACGGTGGTGGGTTACGAGCTGGACCGCTTTACCCCGTTCGATGCCGGACAACTGTACTTTGTCGCACGACAGGAAAGCCGCAGTGCCAGTTTCATTCAGGTCACGCTGGTGGCCATTCTGCGCGAGCGCCTGGATCACATTCTTGCCGAGTGTGCGGCACAGGGTTTACAGCCTGATGCCGTTGATGTGGGCACTCCCGAGCAGCGGATGGGCATCGATCTTTTGCCGACTCCGTTGCGCTCGAATCAGGTTCGCTCCGGTCATCGTGTGCAGCGCTGGCTGCTGTGGAGCTGTGGTGCCTTGTTGCTTGGCCTGATGTTGCTCTGGCTCAACGACCGACAGCGTTTGCTGGACGAGATGCAAGCCAGCGTACAGGCGCAAAAGGCTCAGGTTGCCGAAGTCCAGAAGCTGCGCCAGCAATTGACCAATACCCGAGGTGCGGCCAATTACCTGATACGTCGCAAGGCGGCTCAAACGCCTTTGTCGGCATTGCTCAGCGAGTTGACCGCCTGCCTGCCTTCGGACACCTGGATCGAAAGTCTGGAAATCAGCGACAGCGCCGAAATCTCCTTTTCCGGCCAGAGCGCCAAGGCCAGCGCCCTGATTGCCCGGGCCAAGAATTGCCACAGCCTGGATAACGCGCAGTTTCAGGGCGTGATCCAGCCCGATAGCCGGACCGGCAAGGATCAGTATTCCCTGCGTGCCCATCTGCATCAGGAGAACGTCGATGCGCCGTCCACTGACAAACCGTGAGCGTCGGGGCGCTGCCCTGATCGTTCTGGCGCTGGTGCTTTATCTGGCCTACTGGCTGTTGATCGACAGCTGGTTTGCCGGCCCGTTGCGTGAAATCAGCGAACAGACCGAGCAACTGCGCGAACAGCAACAGCGTTATGCCGGTTTGCTGCAACAGGGCGACTCCCTGCGCCAGCAACTGGAACAGGCCCGTAACGATCCGGCCAGCAGCACCAGTCTGTTGCCGGGTCAGGACCCCAGTGCCGTGGCCGCCGACCTGATGCAGCGCATTGCCGACCTGATCAACAGTCACGCCACAACTGGCGGTGGCTGCGCCTTGACTCAGCGCATGCCGATCACTCCCGAGCAAGACAGCGCCGAGCCTTATCGGCAGGTCAAGGTCAGCCTGACGCTGAACTGCGCCATCGAGCCGCTGACGGCCATCCTGCATGCGCTGGAATATCAGCGCCCTTTTCTGTTCGTCGATGAAATGAGCATACGCCGCAATGCCAATGCTCCGGAAACCGGCGGTGCGGGCAAGCTGGTTGTGCATCTATTGGTGCGCGGTTACTTGCAACCGGCATCGGCCGGGGAGGACGAGCAATGATCAGTGCCTTGCGTCCTGTCGAATGGGCATTGCTGGGGCTGGCAACCTTGCTGGCTGCCCTGATTGCTCTGGTGTTCAGTGGTGCCGTTCACTCGCCGGACTGGCTGCCCGAAAAAGCGCCGCGCAATCCGGTCAACCATTCGGCACAAGCCCAGCGCGCCCCCGAAGCGAGTCTGGACAGCCTGTCCAATACCTGGAAAACCCCGCTGTTCAGCACGGATCGCAGCCCGGATCGTGCGGTGGAACAAGCCAATGTGCAGGCCACCAGCCTGTCGGGCATGACCCTGAGCGGTGTCATCATCGACGGCTCGCTGCGGGTTGCGCTGCTCAAGCAGAAAGATGGCCCGGCCCTGAAAATCAAGCAGGGCCAGCGCCTTGCAAATGGCTGGACGCTGGACAGTGTCGAGCCCATGCAAGCCACATTCAGTCTCGATGGCCGCACCCAGGCCTTGCGTCTGCCCGCACCGCGTCTGCCGCCGCCATCGAATACGCCCCCTATTACCTTAACCAACGATTCAGCCCCGTGATGGGTACCTTTTCTGGAGTTCCTGCCATCGCTACCTTGCGCACACCCCTGCTTTGTCTGGCCACTGCCGTCGCTCTTGGCGGCTGCGCGACTGCGCCTGACTCTCTTGACCCCGACAACGGCATGCTGCAGGAAGCACTGCAAGGCACGGGTTCCCAACGTCCTCCGGTAGATCCTCGCACCGAGCATGCTCCTGTCGACGTTCAGACACAGCCTGCGGCGATTTCGCCACAGCGGCAGATCATCAAGGGTAATCAACGGTTTGTCCGTACGCCGTCGGCTTCGCCTGCCGCCCAGGCCGAGACCGGCGATATCGTGTTCAACTTCACCAACCAGCCGATCCAGGCGGTGATCAACAGCATCATGGGCGACCTGCTGCATGAGAACTACAGCATTGCCCAAGGCGTGAAGGGCGATGTGAGCTTCTCCACCTCCAAGCCGGTGAACAAGCAGCAGGCGCTGTCGATTCTGGAAACGTTGTTATCCTGGACCGACAACGCGATGATTCGCCAGGGCGACCGCTACGTGATCCTGCCTTCAAATCAGGCTGTGGCGGGTAAGCTGGTCCCGGAAATGCCGGTGGCGCAACCCGGTGCCGGCATGTCGGCGCGGCTGTTCCCGCTGCGCTACATCTCGGCCACTGAAATGCAGAAGTTGCTCAAGCCCTTTGCCCGTGAAAATGCCTTCCTGCTGGTCGACCCGGCCCGCAATGTCCTGAGCATGGCGGGTACACCCGATGAGCTGGCCAACTATCAGGACACCATCGACACTTTTGATGTCGACTGGCTCAAAGGCATGTCGGTTGGCGTCTTCGGTTTGCAGCGTGCTTCGGTCAGCGAGCTGATGCCTGAGCTGCAAAAGATCTTCGGTCCCCAGAGCGGCATGCCACTGGCGGGCATGGTGCGCTTTTTGCCCATCGAACGGACCAACTCGGTGGTGGCGATTTCCTCCCAGCCCGAGTATCTGAGCGAGGTCGGCCAGTGGATTCACACCATTGACGAAGGTGGCGGCAACGAGCCGCAGATGTACGTCTATGATGTGCGCAACATGAAGGCCACCGACCTGGCCAAATACCTGCGCCAGATCTACGGCACTGCCGCCATCAAGGATGACTCTCCGGCCAGGGTCGCGCCGGGGTTGCGCACGGCCACGCTGTCGTCGCCCAATTCCAGTGGTGGCTTCGGTTCCAGTTCCGGCCTCAACGGCAGTTCCGGCGGTCTGGGCAACAGTGGCGGGTTCGGCAATAACCGTGGCATGAACAACAACGGTGGCATGAATAACCAGAATGCCGACGACAGCGAGGCGCAGGAAGAAGATCAGGGCAGCGATTCTGCTGACAGCGCCCAGGGTTCGAACGCCAGCAAGAGCCTGGACTCCAGCACCCGGATCACTGCGCAAAAGAGCAGCAACCAATTGCTGGTCCGCACACGTCCTGCGCAATGGAAGGAAATCGAATCGGCCATCAAGCGCCTCGACAATCCGCCACTTCAAGTGCAGATCGAAACCCGGATTCTGGAAGTCAAACTCACCGGCGAACTGGACATGGGCGTGCAGTGGTATCTGGGCCGTCTGGCGGGTAACTCCGCAAGCACCACGGTAGCCAACACCGCAGGCAGCCAGGGCGCACTGGGTTCCGGCGGGGCCGGGCTGGGCGCAACGGATTCGCTGTTCTACTCCTTTGTCAGCAGCAACCTGCAGGTTGCATTGCGCGCCCTGGAAACCAATGGCCGCACCCAGGTGTTGTCGGCTCCGTCGCTGGTGGTCATGAACAACCAGCAAGCGCAGATCCAGGTGGGTGACAACATCCCCATCAGCCAGACCACGGTCAATACCAACACCTCCGACACTACCCTGAGCAGTGTCGAATACGTGCAGACTGGTGTGATTCTGGATGTGGTGCCACGTATCAATCCGGGCGGTCTGGTGTACATGGACATCCAGCAACAGGTCAGCGATGCCGACACCTCCGGCGTTACCGATGACAATGGCAACCCGCGTATTTCCACGCGCTCGGTGGCGACTCAGGTTGCTGCGCAAAGCGGCCAGACCGTGTTGCTGGGTGGTCTGATCAAGCAGGACAATGCCGAAACTGTGAGTTCTGTGCCTTATCTGGGACGTATTCCCGGTTTGCGCTGGCTGTTCGGGGCGACCAGTAAATCGAAGGATCGCACCGAGCTGATCGTGCTAATTACCCCACGGGTCATCACCAGCAACAGCCAGGCACGTCAGGTCACCGACGACTACCGTCAGCAGATGCAGTTGCTTAAACCGCAAGCCTCAGGCACCAGCCTGCAGAACTAAGCAGCTATCATGAGGCTCGACGCCCACTCACGGCACTGCCGCTGGCAGGCAGTGCCACTGGAGGATATGGACACATGTTGAAGTTTCTTGCCGTCTTGCTGTTTGCCTTCTCGAGTCTTGTGCAGGCAGAAAACACGTTGCACAACGATCTGCCTCTGAAATACCTGGCTCAGGCCAGCGCGGATGCGCCGAACAAGCCGCTGGTGATCTTCATCCACGGTTCCGGCAGTAATGAAGCGGACCTGTTCAGCCTCAAGGATTTCTTGTCCCCGGACTACAACTACCTGTCCGTGCGGGCACCCATCGAGGTAAGGCCGGGTGGCTACAAGTGGTTCAATCGCCGGATCGAAGAGGGCAACTACGATGGCGTGACCGAGGACCTGAAAAACAGCGGTGACTTGCTCAAGGCCTTCATCAAGCAGGCAACACAGAAATATCGGACCCAGCCAGACAAAGTGGTGCTGGTGGGCTTCAGCCAGGGTTCTGTCATGAGCTACGAAGTGGCGCTGCGTGATCCGGACATGGTAGGCGGCATCGCAGCCTTGAGCGGTCCGGTCCTGTCTGTACTGAAAGCCAGCCTCAAGCCCGAGGAACGCTTCAAGACATTCAACGTGTTCGCTGCCCATGGCACCGCAGACCCTGTATTGCCTTTCAGTGACGCAACCCGCACCGAAGAAACCTTGAAGGGGCTAGGCATCAAGCCGGAGTTTCATGCCTATGAAGGAATGGGACATACCATCAATCAGGAAGAAGTCGCAGATTTGAAGAGGTGGCTGGAACATACGTTCTAGCTTCGCGAATAAATTCGCTCCTACCCCACACCCCGTAGGAGCCAATTCATTCGCGAAAAAACCTACCGCCGCGAATCCCTCAAAAATCCCAGCAGTGCAATCAAGGGCAGGGCAGTGCCCACCACGCTGATCCACACCCAGCCTCCATGATCGAACAGCACACTGGCAACCGATGATCCAATCGCTCCGCCGATAAAGATGCTGGCCATGTACAACGCGTTGAGCCGGCTGCGGCTGGCTGCATCCAGTGCATAGACAGCACGTTGTCCCACCACCATATTCATCTGTACGCAGAAATCCAGCACGACACCGGTCACGGCAAGACCGATCAGGTTGTAGGGCGCAGGAATCAACCCCGGCAGGAAACTCAAGGCCCCAAACAATAAGGCTCCCAGTGTGGCGATGCGGCTATGGCCCGCATCCGCAAGGCGTCCGCTGATGGGCGCAGCAATCGCACCAATGGCACCGATCAGCGCGAACACGGCAATCTGGCTTTGCGACAGGCTATGGTTACGCGCCAGCTCCAGAGGAACGGCGGTCCAGAACAGGCTGAAAGTGGCAAACATGCAGGCCTGATAAAACGCCCGTTGCCTCAGTACCGGCTGCTGGCGCAGCAGGACCCAAAGGGAAAACAACAACTGGCCATACGACGCCCGATGATCCGGCACACGCCTGGGCATGGTGGTTGCCAGCACAACGCTGATCCCGGCCATCAGCACCGCTGCCGAGCCAAACACTGCACGCCAGCCAAAATGGTCAGCCACCAGGCTCGAAACCGGACGAGCCAGCAGAATCCCCAATAACAGCCCGCCCATGATCGAACCGACTACTCGCCCGCGAGTCTCCTCAGGCGCCAGATGTGCGGCCAGCGGAATCAGCATCTGCACCGAAACCGAACTGAAACCCACCAGCAGCGATACCACCAGAAACAGATTGGGCTGCTCGGCAAATGCGGCGCCCAACAGGCTGAGAATCGCAACCCCGGTGGTCACCAGCATCAAACGCCGGTTCTCCAGCAGATCCCCCAACGGCACCAGAAAAAACAACCCCAGCGCATAACCCACCTGAGTCAACGAAACGATCAGGCTGGCCATGGTGCTCGACAGACCAATATCCGGCGCAATCAACTCAATGATTGGCTGTGCGTAATAGATGTTGGCAACGATAGCGCCGCAGCAGAACGCAAACAGCATCACCAGCCCCTTGGTCATGGTGACGGCGCCGTGCCGGGTGTGAAGCGAAGTGCTCATGAATGTTCTCGCTTGTGCAAAAGACCGGAAAGCCGCTCAAGGCGCGCCTGCCAGAGCGGTCTGGAATGGATGCTGAGCAGGCTAACGGCTTTGGGGGAGATTAAGTAGGGGGAGCGGAGTGATACAAGATATTTCTGAAAACAATGATTGGCATTTGTATGATCAGTGGTGAGTCGCATGGGCGGGCGGCTTGAATATCCCAAGCCCATTCTCACCTCAGCCTTCCTTGCCAATCACTACCTCTCTTTATTCAGTGATGGCAATCTGCTCATCAAATCCTTGACGTTCATTTGTAACAGATGAATACTATCCGTATTCATATATATGACTGGATGAATCAGGGAATGAATAAGCTTTCAAGTGATGAACGTCTGCCGCTCTACCAACGTCTGCGCGATTGTCTGGCCGAGCAGATCGCCAATAATCGCTGGCGGCCGGGGGAGGCGATTCCTACCGAGGCGGCGCTTTCCGCCGAGTATTGCCTGTCTACCGGCACGGTCCGCAAGGCCATTGACATGCTGGTCAATGACAACATCCTTGAGCGTCAGCAAGGCCGTGGCACCTTCATTCGACGTGCTCAGTTCCAGTCTTCGCTGTTCCGCTTCTTCCGTTTCCAGACCGAGTCCGGCGTCCGGCAGGTTCCGGAAAGCCGGATTCTGTCTATCGAGCCGGTGACTGCGCCGTCGGCGGTCAGCCATGCTCTGGGGCTGCTCCCGGATGCGCCGGTGATTCGCATGATCCGCCTGAGACTGCTGGATGCCCAGCCGGTTTTGACCGAAGAGATCTGGCTGCCTCGGGTTCAGTTCCAGGCCCTGCTGGAAGTGGACCTGAACGCTCAGGGGCCTTTGCTCTATCCGATCTATGAACAGCTGTGCGGTCAGGTTGTGGCGTATGCCGAGGAAACCCTGACAGCCGAGTCCGTTACTGACGTCTATGCCCGCATGTTGCAGGTTCAGGCCGGCAGCCCGGTCGTGGTGATCGAGCGGCTGGCGCGCAATTACGCCGGTGAGCCGCTGGAATGGCGTCGCTCCCGTGGTCATGCCAGTCATTTCCGTTACAGCGTAGAAATTCGCTGAGTCTTCAATCCCGTCATTCACTGCACGCTTCATAAGGATATTGCGCATGTTCAGTTGGTATCGCGAAGTCACACCACGGGAACGCAAGACGTTTTGGGCCTGCTTCGGCGGATGGTCGCTGGATGCGCTGGAAGTACAGATGTTCGGTCTGGCGATTCCGGCGCTGATCGCCGCTTTTGCCTTGAGCAAGGGCGACGCCGGCATGATCAGTGCCGTTACCCTGGTCACTTCGGCACTGGGTGGTTGGGTGGGCGGTACGTTGTCCGACCGTTATGGCCGGGTCCGCACCCTGCAATTGATGATTCTGTGGTTCTCGTTCTTCACCTTCCTGTCGGCGTTTGTGACCGGCTTCAACCAGTTGCTGATCGTCAAGGCCATGCAAGGCTTTGGTATCGGTGGCGAGTGGGCGGCGGGCGCAGTGTTGATGGCCGAGACCATTCAGTCCAAATACCGCGGCAAGGTGATGGGCACCGTACAAAGTGCCTGGGCCGTGGGTTGGGGCATGGCGGTTCTGCTGTTTACCCTGATTTATTCGTTCGTGCCGCAGGATATTGCCTGGCGGGTGATGTTCGGCGTCGGTCTGCTGCCTGCCTTGCTGATCATCTGGGTGCGTCGCAACGTTGAAGAGCCGGACAGCTATCAGCGCATGCACAAGGAAAAGGCCTCGTCTGGCAACTTTTTCAAATCCATGGCAGGCATTTTCCGTCCCGAACTACTACGCGTGACGCTGCTGGGCGGTCTGTTGGGGCTGGGTGCGCACGGTGGCTACCACGCGGTCATGACCTGGTTGCCGACTTTTCTCAAGACCGAACGCAATCTTTCGGTGCTGAGTTCCGGTGGCTATCTGGCAGTGATCATTTTCGCCTTCTGGTGCGGCTGTATTACCAGCGGCATGCTGATCGACCGTATTGGTCGTCGCAAGAACATCGTGCTGTTCGCGCTTTGCTGCATCGTTACCGTGCAGTGTTATCTGATGTTGCCGCTGACCAATACGCAGATGCTGTTCCTGGGTTTCCCGCTGGGTTTCTTCGCGGCAGGTATTCCCGCCAGTCTCGGCTCGTTCTTCAACGAGCTGTACCCGGCAGATGTACGCGGGGCAGGGGTCGGCTTCTGCTACAACTTCGGCCGTGTGCTGTCGGCGGTGTTCCCGTTCCTGGTCGGACACATGAGCGAATCCATGTCGTTGGGTACGGCGATCGGTATCGATGCCGGGATTGCCTATGGCGTGGCAATGGTTGCTGCGCTCTGCTTGCCTGAAACCCGAGGACGCACTCTGCAAGGCGCGCCTGACAACGCGGATGCCACCGAAAAGGGCACACCACAGCAGGCCTGATCGGCCCCCTCTCTGCGCGGTGTCACGGCACCGCGCTCATTTCGTAGATGAGTTCCATGACTGACCCCTGTACTTCGCCGATTATCGGTATCGATGCTCATGCCCATGTCTTCGGCAATGGTGTGAGCCTGATTCCGGGTCGACGTTATACCCCTGATTACGAAGCCACTTTGCAGTCCTATCTGGCGAATTTGCGCGAGCATGGCCTGAGCCATGGTGTGCTGGTGCAGCCCAGTTTTCTGGGTACGGACAATCAATACCTGCTGGATGCCCTGGCTCACGCGCCTGGCCAACTGCGCGGTGTAGCGGTGGTGGATAACACCATCAGCCGTTCGGCGTTGCAGCGCATGGCCGATCAGGGTGTTGTCGGCATCAGGTTGAATCTGATGGGCAAGCCTTTGCCGGATTTCAGCGAGCCAGGCTGGCGGGACCTGTTCAAGAATGTCTGGGCGCTGGGCTGGCACATTGAGTTGCATCGCCATGTGGCTGATCTGCCGGGACTCATTCGCGACCTGCTGCCGTCTGGCTGCAAGATCGTGGTCGATCATTTTGGTCGGCCCGACGCGAGCGTCGGCGTCGACGATCCGGATTTTCAGGCTTTGCTGGAACTGGGCCTGAGCGGGCAGATCTGGATGAAGGTTTCTGCCATCTACCGCCTGGGCGGCAGCGATGATCAGAACATGGCTTTCGCCAATGCTGCACTGCCTTTGCTGGTCCAGGCTTTCGGCGCGCGTCGCATGGTCTGGGGCAGTGACTGGCCGCATACTCAGCATGAGCATCACGTCAGCTACGCCACGGTGGTCGAACAGTTTCGCAACCTCGACTGCCCGGCCCCGATCAAGCAGAGCATGCTGGTCGAGGCGGCGCAGTCGTTGTTCGATTTTTCCACTGTCGAACTCTGATTCGACGATCAGCCTTTGGGTGCCTGGATCCGGTAGCAGACCAGGTACAAGGCGGGCAGGAAAAACAGCGTCAACACAGTGGCTATCGCAATCCCTCCAATCATGGCGTAGGCCATGGGGCCCCAGAAAACTTCACGGGCAATGGGGATCATCCCCAGGCTGGCGGCCGCTGCTGTCAACAGAATCGGCCTGCAGCGGTGCTCGGTGGCCTTGACCACCGCGTTCCAGGCATCTTCGCCTGCCGCCATGAACTCATCGATCTGTGTCACCAGAATCACCGAATTACGGATGATGATGCCGATCAATGCCAATATCCCGAGAATGGCCACAAAGCCCAGCGGATACCCCGTCAACAGCAGCGCGGCGACCACGCCAATCAGGCCCAGCGGCACGACACTGACCACCAGCAGCAGCTTTTTCACGCTGTGCAGCTGGATCATCAGAAAGCTCGCCACCAACAGCAGCATCAAGGGCACCACTTTCAGGATCGGCCCTTGTGAGCGGGCGCTGGCTTCTACCGCGCCGCCTGTTGTCACCGAGTAACGTACCGGCAATTGATCGGTGAAAGCCTTGACCTGCGGTTGCAACTGTTTGACCAGTGCTGCCGGTTGCAGATGACCGATCACGTTGGCCTTCAGCGTGATAGTCGGCAGGCGATCACGACGCCAGACCAATGGCTGCTCCTGTTCGTAGCTCAGGGTGGCGAATGCCATCAGCGGTACTGTGGCGCCGTTGGGTGTCGGGATCTGCAGGCTGCTCAGGGTTTGCAGGGAACTGCGCTCCTGATCTTCGGCACGGCCTATCAAGTCGATCAGGTAAGTGTCATCGCGCACCTGAGTGATGCTGGTGCCGGTGACCAGGCTGTTGAGGATCTGCGCGACGTCTTCGGACGACAGGCCGAACTGACGCACCTTGTCCTGAACGATATGAATCTTGAGCACCTTGCCCGGCTCGTTCCAGTCATAAATGACCTGACCGATATTGGAGTTGGCATCCAGAATGGCGGCCAGGGCCATGGCATTGCTGCGCACCTGTTCGATGTCCGGACCGCTGACCCGATATTGCACCGGCCAGCCCACGGGCGGCCCCATGTTCAGGAGTTGCACGTAACCGCCCACGCCGACAAAGTCATCGCGAAAGCGTTGGCGCAGACGTTCGATCAGGCGGTCACGGCCTTCGCCGCCACGGCTGACAATCACCAGTTGCCCGTAGAACGGGTTATTCAGTTGCTGGTCCAGTGGCAGATAAAAGCGCACAGCGCCTTTGCCCACATAGGAACTCCAGCGCAGGATGTCCGGATCATCCTTGAGCGTGGCCTCGAAGCGGTCCATGGTCTGGCGGGTGCCTTCGATGGAGCCGTTCTGCGGCATGTAGATATCCACCAGGATTTCCGGGCGATCTGAGTCGGGGAAGAACTGGTTCTGCAACAGCTTGCCGGCAAACAGCGAGCCGACAAAGACCAGGGCCGTGACGCCGATCACCCACCAGCGATGCTTGAGAGCCTGCAACAGCACGCGCTGGAAGGCGCGCATCCAGGCACTGTCATGGGCCTGATGGCCTTCGGGTTTTTTCAGGATATAGATGCCGATCAGTGGCGCGAACAGCACTGCCACCAGCCAGGACAACAGCAGGGCAACGGCAATGACCGCAAACATGGTGAACACGTATTCCCCCGCCGAACTGGAGTTCAGGCCAATGGGCACGAAACCGGCGACGGTCACCAGCGTGCCCGTGAGCATTGGAAAGGCGGTCGAGGTGTAGGCAAAGGTCGCGGCCTGTTGCAGGGAATCACCCCCTTCAAGCCGGGTGACCATCATCTCCACGGTGATCATCGCGTCATCCACCAGCAGGCCCAGGGCAATGATCAAGGCACCGAGGGAAATACGCTGCATGGTGATGCCGCTGTATTCCATGAAGACAAACACCAGCGCCAGTACCAGCGGAATCGAACAGGCCACCACCAGGCCCGCGCGGATACCCAGGCTGATGAAACTCACCACCAGCACGATCAGGATTGCCTCGAACAGGGCGCGGGTAAACCCACCAATTGCCTTGTCGACCACATCGGCCTGGCTGGACACCAGATGCACATCGATACCCAGCGGCAGTTCGCCGGTGAGTTCATCGATACGCTGTTGCAGACGATTGCCGAACTCCTGGATATTGCCGCCTTGCTTCATCGCCACCGCCAGACCAATGGCTGGCTGGCCGTTGAAGCGAAACAGCGAGGAGGGCGGGTCTGCATAGCGACGTTCGACCGTTGCCAGATCGCTCAGGCGAAAGAAGCGGTCGCCAAAGCGCAGGTTCACCGCCAGCAGGTCCTGTTCATTGGTGAACTGGCCGCTGGTACGCACGGCGATACGTTCCGGGCCTGCTTCCATGACCCCGGCCGGTGTGACCGAGTTCTGTGCTTGCAGGCTTTGCAGCACCTGACGTTGATCGATGCCCAGCGCCGCCAGTTTGCGGATGGAGAAGTTCAGGTAGATGACTTCGCGCTGGGCGCCCAGCAGTTCGATCTTGCCCAGGTTCGGTACGCTGCGGATATCCGCCCGGACCTGCTCGACATAGTCGCGCAACTGGCGGAATGACAGGCCGTCGGCGGTGAAGGCGTAGATGCTGCCGAACACATCGCCGAACTCGTCGTTGAAAGCCGGACCCTGAATGCCGCTGGGCAATTCGCCGCGAACGTCCATGATCTTCTTGCGCACCTGATACCAGGCGGCGGGAATATCTGCGCTGCGGGTTTCACTCTTGAGGAACACGAAGATCGTCGATTCGCCTGCCAGCGTGTAGCTCTTCACGTAATCCAGCGCGTCGATTTCTTCGAGTTTCTTTTCCAGGCGGTCGGTCACCTGCTGCAAGGTGTCGGGCAATGTCGCGCCCGGCCAGCGTGCCTGGATGACCATGGTCTTGATGGCGAAAGACGGATCTTCCTCACGGCCCAGATTGAAAAACGACATGCTTCCCATCAAGAGGGAAACGAACATCATGTACCAGACCAGCGTGCGGTGTTTGAGGCCCCAGGCAGACAGATTGAAGCGCTCTCTCACAAACTGACCTCGCGTTCGACACGGATTTTCTGGCCGGGTCGCAGGCTGTTCACGCCAGCAATCACGACCTTGTCGCCATCATTCAATTCACCGCTGACCCGCACCGACGAACCATGGCGCGTCAGCACCTGCACTGTGCGCGGGTTCAAGGTGGCAGTCTGCGGATCGATGACCCAGACCTGTGCCTGGCCGTCACGCTCCAGCAGGGCAGTGTCGGGCAACTCGCGAAAGGTGGGCACGTTGCTGCTGATTTCGACACTGACGGTCGAGCCGAGACGGAAGCTGTCCGGAGTCTGCTGCAGGGTCAGGCGTACCCGCTGGGTACGGGTCGCTGCGTCGATCTGCGGTGACAACTGGCGAACCTGAGCGCTGACGAACACCTGCTCGTTCAACTGGGAAACCACCTTGATCTGCATGCCCTGATCCAGGCTCGTTGCCAGTTCCACCGGCAGGTCCACCACGGCCTCGCGGCTTTCAGGGCGTGCCAGGCTGACCACCGAATGACCGGTGACCATCACCTGGCCGACCTCGGCATGCCAGCCGGTGACCACACCGTCGAACTCCGCCAGCAGGCGTGTGTAGGAGAGGTGGTCGCTGGCCTGTTCAGCGGCAATTTTCGCCTGATGCAGAGTCGCTTCCTGACTGCGCAGGTCGCTGCTTAACCGGTCCAGACGTGCCTGCGAGCCCACGCCCCGCTCGAACAGTTGCTGGTAGCGCAACTGTTCATCCCGGGTCTGTTGCCATGACGCTTGAGCCTTGCTCAGCTCTGCCTGTTGAGCCCGCAACCGGTTCTGCTGATCGCTGGGTTCAAGAGTGGCCAGCAAGTCACCTTTGCGTACCAGTTGGCCCGTCTCGGCATGCCGGGTGGCGATGCGCCCGGCGACCCGAAACCCCAGGGCCACTTCGTATTGCGGCTGGATGCTGCCTGCGAAACGCCCGTGCAGGTCATTGCGCTGGTCGACGATTTCGGTGAACAGCACCGGCCGCTCGATGAGCTCGCGAACCGGTTTGTCACGACAACCCGAGAGAAACATGAGCACCACGCAAAACAGCCACAGTTGTATGCAGGTCTTTACGGTCAGACTCATAGCGTGTTTTCCGATGACGCGGCGGAGGTTGAGGCGCTGCTGGTTGTGTGTTCAGCGACATCGACTTTTTGCCCGGGATAGAGGAACTGAGCGCCTTTGGAAACCACCTTGTCGCCATCCGACAAGCCGGAGGCAATGACAACCTGTCCCTGTTCGTAACGCATCACCTGCACTTTGGCCAACCTGACCTGGGACTTGTCGTCCAGCAGCCAGACGGCAGGCTGCCCATGGGTACGGCTCAAGGCCGACCAGGGGAGGGTGAATGCCCGTTGCGAACGGGTCAGAAGTTGTGCACTGACGACGGTTCCCAGCGCCAGCGTTGCAGAGGTGTCCGGCAGTGAAACCCGTACCCGCAACGTGCCGCTGGACGCGGACACGATGGGCGTGATTTCACGGATCTTGCCGGGCACTTCGATATCGGGCAGGCCTAGAGTCCTCACCAGTACGGCACCGCCGGGCTGATCTGAACTCAGTAACGACTCATAAGCGGCGAATACGGCTTCACGTTCGCCATCATGAGCAAGGCTGAAAATCGGTGTAGCGGCCTGTACCACCTGGCCTTCTTCGGCGTGGCGAGCGGTGATGACGCCGTCGGCCACCGCAACCAGTTCGGTATAACCGACCTGATCACGGGCATTGGCCTGACGCGCCTTCAACGAGGCCAGGTCCCCGCGGGCACTTTCCAGAGTGGAGAGTGCCTGCTGGTATTCACTGAGATTGGTATAGCCTTTGGGCAGTAATGTCTGCTGACGCTTATAGTTGTTTTGTGCAAGGCGCAACCGTGATTCCCGGGCTGCCAGTTCGGCATTTGCCGACTCGAGGTCGGTCTTTTGTTCACGCGGGTCCAGCCTGGCTAATACCTGATTGGCCCGCACCCGATCCCCTACATCCACGAACCGCTGCACCAGCTTGCCTGACACGCGAAAGGCCTGATCGGTCACCTTGCGCGCCTGGATGTCGCCTGTGAGTACGACACTGGTCGTGACATCGCTGGATGTCACTTGCTGGACCGCTACGCGAACCGGTGCTTTTTCCGCAGGTTTCCCGGCAGAACAAGCGCTGATCGAGAGCGCCAGAACGCAGTGAAGTCCCAGGGCCAGCAAGGGCCGGCCCGGGGACGGTTCAGGGTGCGAAGGTCGGATTTTTCCGGTAACACGGCAAAACGAACGTAAAAGAGTTTCAGGGTTAATAGTCATCAACAACACAGCCACTGCCTTGTGGAATAAGCCAACACCGGTGAATCACCGTTTCACGGGTGCTGTCAGGCAATCGCGGTTGCGTCAGGCCATACTTGTTCGCTGCTCACTTCTTCGGTGCCAAAGAACTCCAGCACGTTCTTCTGCGATGCCAGCCAGGCTGCCTTGCTTTCCAGGTCCAGGAAATGCCCGGTATCGGGGACTGCCTTGAAGCTGCTATGGGCAATGTAGTCGGCAAAACTGCGGGCATCTTCGACCGTGGTGTATTCGTCTTTTTCGCCATTGACGAACAGCACCGGAATCTTGATCGAGGAAAAACGCTCGACATAGTTGCTGGCGCTCAGCTTGCGGATCTGGCTGATGTGGAAGTCGATCTGCTTGTATTCGTGCTCGGCAAGACTGATCAGGTGCTTGTAGTTGTACAGCTTGAACAGGCGCGGCAGGTACTTGCCAACGGTGTCGTTGAGCAGGGAGCCGATTTTGCGTTTTTCACGGGCTGCCAGGTAGATCTGCGCCTTGTCGATGTAGTCGAGCATTGGCTCGTTCAGCACCGGAGAGAAGGAGGAAATGAGCGCCTTTTCTACCGTTGGTGGCGATTCGGCCAGTGCCAGCAGCGCCGATACGCCGCCCCAGGAAACCGAAAGCAGGTAGTTGACCTGGAAGCGTTCGATGATTTGCAGAAGGATCTTGACCTCATCTTCCTTGGTCACGATCAGATCGTCGCGATTGTGGGCGCGGGACTGTCCTGCAAACGGCAGGTCGAACAACACGAGGTTGTAGTGGGGTTGTAAATACTTGACCGTCTGGCCAAAGGAACCGGTAGTGGAAAGTGCTCCGTTAATCAACAAAACGGTCTTTGCAGCACTGCTTTTCCAATAGGTTTCGGTGTAGAGCTTGAACTCTCCAACGCTTATGATCTTTGATTGCGCGCCCATAAATAGAAGCCTCCCAGGCTAAGTCGATCCTACTAATTAATACGGTTTTCTCTGCTTTAGCGGCCATGCCAAAGCCTCGCCTGGTTAGTGGCGAAATCCATTGAGTCTTTATTGTTATGGTTGGGGTGTTGCGGGAAGAACGTGAATCACGGTGGCTATTGATAACGCAGCGGCATCGGACCGACAAGTAGCTGGCGTCATAAAAATGCCGACGAGTGGTGTCCCGTCTTTCCGGGGGGAAACCGAAAAGGTGATATCAAAGAGATATTATTCGGTGAAAAGCAGCGTATCGAGCGTGAAAAACTCGTCAAAGGAGCGGAACTTGTGTTTGCTGAATCGGTCCAACAAAGTCACTTTTTGAAATGAATTGTTACAAATAACCACTTGCCAGCCTGCGCCAGTTTTATAGCGAAGTGTCGTTTGCCGCGGGCTAGAGCCTTTATCTTCGTCAAAATGCAGGCACGGCATGTTTTTTCAAGAAGGAAGGCCCTGCTTTATATCAGGGTATTAACTTTTTGGCACTCCATTACGATGCTGGCTCCTCCGTACTGGCTGGTGCCGATCTGCACACTGAAGCCATGCAGGTTGACGATGGCCGCAACCACCGACAGGCCAAGGCCGAAGCCACTTTGCTGGTTCCCGTCTTCACAGCGATAGAAGCGCTGGAAGACTGCCCCGCGTTCAGAGGCCGGGATGCCGGGACCGGAGTCCTGAACCTCGATACAAGGGCTGCTGCCATCGTCTTTGCTGTAGGCGCTGATCAGGACTGTGCCACCCGCAGGTGTAAATTTGATTGCATTGCTCAGCAAGTTGGCCAGTGCTTCAAACAGCAAGGCACGATCACCGACCAGCGTCGGTAACGGCTCATTGAGTTGCAGGATCAGCAGCACTTCGTCTTCTTCGGCAAGTGGAAGGTAAAAGTCGTGAAGTTCCTGCAAGAGCGGACGCAGCTCCAGTTCCACGAATGCCGAGCGCCGCTGGTGATCCTCGATTTCCGAAATGCGCAAAAGTCCGCGAAAACGCGCCATCAACGTGTCGGCATCGGCGATCACTTGCGCCATCTGTGTTGCCTGGGGTGAATCGTCTGCCGATTGCTGCTGGATGCGGTAGAGCTGAGCGCGCAGGCGGGTCAGCGGGGTACGTAAATCATGGGCGATGTTGTCGCAGACACCCTTGACCTCGTTCATCAGTTTTTCGATGCGATCAAGCATGACGTTGACGATCACCGCCAGCATGTCCAGTTCGTCGCGTTTGTTGGACACCGGGAGGCGCCCCGACATGTCGCCGGCAATGATCGATTCCGCGCTGGCCTGTATGGCGCGAATGCGGCGCAAGGGGCGGCGGCGCAACAGATGCCAGCCAGCTACGCCGGGAATGATGGTCAGGGAAATGCCCCACAGCAAGGCCTTGAGGATCAGGGTCGAGACGGCGAACAGCGAGCCGTTGTCGCGTACCAGCACCAGCCAGCGACCATCGGGGGTTTCTGTAGCAATCGCATCGCAGCTGTCGCTCGGCAGTTCCGGGTCGCTGGACTCGATGCAGTTTTTCAGTTGATGGATGCTGCCATCCAGCGGCAGGCTTGGGGGGATCTGGCGGATCGGCCCGGCCAGGGGTTGCAGATTGGCATCGAACAGGCCGTAGGCATCCACGGAGCGCATATCGAACGTCATGCTGGTGGCCAGCGCATCGACCAGTTCATGGCCTTCAAAGCGGGAAAACAGTTGCTGACGCTGCATCAGCGAATGGCGGGCGAGGTTGCCCAGGTAGGACGTTACTTCCCAATACAGCACACCCAGCAGAATGCCGCTCCAGGCCACGAACAGAAAACTGTACAGCGCCAGAAGGCGGCTGCTCGAAGAGCGCCAGCCTTTAGACGGGTTCGGCAATAACATAGCCGGAGCCCCGAACAGTCTGGATCAGCGGCGGGGTGCCTGGCGGGTCGATCTTTTTGCGCAGACGGCCAATATGTACATCGATCAGGTTGGTGCCCGGATCGAAGTGATAACCCCAGACCTCCTGGAAAATCATCATCCGGGTAATGATCTGCCCGCTGTTGCGCATGAGAAATTCCAGCAGCTTGTATTCGGTAGGCAGCAGAGTGAGTGGCTTGCCGCCCCGGCAGGCTTCACGGCTGATCAGGTTCAACTCCAGGTCAGCGACCTGCAGGACGGTCTTGGCAGCCGTCACGGGATTGCTGCGGCGCAGCAGCACTTCGACTCGCGCTGCCATTTCATCGGAGGCAAAAGGCTTTGGCAGGTAATCATCGCCCCCGGCACGCAGGCCGCGCACGCGCTCGTCCACATCCGACAGCGCGCTGATCATCAGGATCGGGGTGGCAATTCCCTGGGCGCGCAGGTTGGTCACGATACTCAAGCCGTCCATTTCCGGCAGCATGCGATCCAGCGTGATGAGGTCATATTCACCGCTTGATGCCCGGGCGAAACCATCACGACCGTTATCCACCCAGTCCACTTCAAGGCCATGGCTGCTGAGCTCCGCAACGATTTCCCTTGCGGTGACAGCATCGTCTTCGATTGCCAGGATTCTGGTCATGATCTTTGCCTGAATAAATACGGGAAAACCGTAGTTTGCCTTTTAATGCCCGGGTGTTTGCTTAATAAAAGTTTAAGAAACTTTGATTGTCGTGACTGGCTGCTACCGAGTTAAGCACTTTCAGCCTGCTTTTGTTCTTTCTGGGCCAGTGCTTCGGCGTGGCGTTTCTTGCGATCGCGTTCCCATTTGGCCGTCGTGTCCTTTTCACTGCGGATCTGCGCATGGCTGAGCAACCCGAAAATGAAACTGCCGCCGATGATATTGCCAGCCAGGGTAGGGCCAGCGAAGACCAGCCAGAAATCTTTCCAGGCAATTTCCCCGGCAAATACCAGGTAGGACACTTCGGCGGAGCCGACCACGATATGGGTGAAGTCACCCAAAGCCATCAGGTAAGTGATCATTACAATGATGGCTATCTTAGCGTTCTCCATGGAGGCGATCATCCAGACCATGGTCGCAATCATCCAGCCGGAGACGATGCCTTTGGAAAACATGTGGCTGATGTCGTTTTCCATGACCTTGCGGCCGATCTCCAGAAACGCCTGGTCGGTCTTGCTATCGAAAATCGGCAGGTTCAGCATCACGTAGGCCACCAGCAGGGTACCCGCCAGATTGCCCGCCAGCACGATGGTCCATAAGCGCAGCAGCCTGGCGACATTGCCCAGGGTCAGCTTGCTCATGACCGGCAACACGGCGGTGAGGGTGTTTTCCGTGAAGAGTTGCTGACGAGCGAGGATCACCGCCAGAAAACCTGCCGAATAACCGAGGCTGGCGATGACGTGACTGGCTTCCACATCTGCCAGCCGCGACTTGAACAGCCCCATGGCCATGAGTGACAACCCCATGGTCAGGCCCGCGGCCAGCGCCGACCACCACAGGGCTGCTGCGCTGCGCTCCAGTTCATGGTCGCCCTGGATACGAATGGTTTCATGCAGAACAGCCGCACGGGGCGGCTGGTTTTCATCGATTTCGCGTTGCTCTTCGGCTGAAAGGCCTGGGGTCTTGCCGTCTGGGGTCTGGTCCATGGAACTCAACTTCCTGCATGTGTGGGCTGCTGGTTCAGACACGGACCGACGGTCATTCGTTCGCCTGTTTCGAGTAGGAGATCACCCGCCGCCTTGGCACCGCGCTGTCGCGCAGCAAACAGAGGGCGGTGTAGGAGCGCGCTTGCCCGCGACCGGCTGCGTAGCAGTCGTAGATTTTGCGAGCGCTTCGCACTCGATCGCGGGCAAGCGCGCTCCTACAGAAAAAAGTTTTAATTCATGACGTTGCGTTTATGTTTGATTAGAGCGAATTCATTCGCGAATGAATTCGCTCCTACGCACGCTGGTGTTAGCCCTCCAGAAACACATTGCTCTGCACCCGGTTTACTCCGCTTGCCAGCATCGCCTGCCAGGCATTTTCCAGTGACCCGTTCATGTCGATGGCGCGGCAGGCGTCTTCGATCACATAGGTGGTGAAACCTGCCTTGCGGGCATCCTGTGCTGACCACGAGACGCAGAAATCCAGTGCCAGGCCGACCACGAACAATGTGTCGATGCCGCGCTCCTTCAGGTAACCGGCCAGCCCGGTCGTGGTGGTGCGATCCGCTTCCATGAAGGCGGAGTAACTATCGATGTGCGCATTGAAGCCCTTGCGCACGATCAACTGCGCATGGGGCAGGTTCAGGTCAGCATGTAAGTGCGATCCCTGGCTGCCTTGCACGCAATGATCCGGCCATAACGTTTGAGGGCCGTAGGGCAGGGTGATGCTCTCGAAAGGCTTGCAGCCCGGATGGCTGGAGGCAAAGGAAATATGACCGGCCGGGTGCCAGTCCTGAGTGAGGATCACCCGTGTGAAGCGTTCGCCCAGGCGGTTGATCAAGGGCAGGACTGCGTCGCCGTCGGGTACTGCCAGTCGGCCGCCGGGCATGAAGTCATATTGCATGTCGATGACCAGCAGGGCGCAGTTGGCAGCAGCGGGCAGGTGGGAAAGTGGCATTTGGTGTAGTTCCTGATGAGGCTGTGCAGGACGCCAGTTTGCCTCTTTCCCGGTGCATTTGCGAAAGGACCTGACGTGTCCATTTTTATTTATTGGCAATTTGTATCAAGTAGTAATGAGAATCTGTACTATTCGCGCAAAAAAACCTGCCGGGTCCCATGAAGGCCTGGTTTTTCATCGGGGATATACACGTTCATGCGTCGTACTTTAGTTTCTCTCTGCGTCATTCAAGCCATCAGCCAGGCTGCCTGGGCTGATCCGGTTACTGCCGATAAAGCGTCGATCGAGCTGCAGAATATCGACATCCAGGGTGCTGCCGATACCGAGCAGGCGACAGGCCCGGTTCAGGGCTATCGTGCGACCCGTTCCGCCAGTGCCACCCGCACTGACACCTCTTTGCATGAAACCCCGCAGTCGGTCAGTGTTGTCACCCGCGAAGCGGTTGAAGACATCAGTGCAATACGCCTGCAGGATGCCCTCGACTACGCCGGTGGCGTTGGCCGTGCCAACAACTTCGGCGCGCAGGGCCTGACGACCTTCACCGTGCGTGGCTTTACCACCGGTGAGTTCTACCGCAATGGTTTCCCGATCAATCGGGGTTACCCGAGCATGCCCGATGCCAACACCATCGAGCGTCTTGAAGTTCTGCGCGGCCCGGCGACTACGCTGTATGGCCGTGGCGATCCCGGCGGTACGTTCAACGTGGTTTCCAAGCAGCCGCTGGCAGAAAGAGCCGTTACCCTGGGCAGCCAGATCAACGATCAGGGCATGAAGCGCGGCACGCTGGATGCCACCGGCCCGCTGGATGACGAAGGCCGTTTTGCCTATCGCCTGAACGTTGTGGGCGAGGGCGGCGATACCTTCCGCGATCACGTTGAAACCGAGCGTTACGGCATTACTCCGGTCTTGAGCTGGCAGGTCAACGACGCGACCCGCCTCATCTTCGAGGGTGATTTCATGCGCAACAATGCGCCCCTCGACCGTGGCCTGACACGCTACACCAACCAGACGCGCACGGCTTCCCGTGACTCGTTCTTCGGCGAAAAGGACGCGGGTAAGCTGCACACCGACACCAGCATGGCGCAGGTGCGTTTCGAGCATGACCTCAACGACAACTGGAAGCTGGGCGGTGGTTTCCAGCTGCTTGATGGCACCATGCAGGGTGATGCAGTCGAGGCCAATGGCATGAATGCCGATGGTCGTACCCTGTCGCGTAACTACAACTACCGCAAGCTGGAGTGGACCGACCGCGACCTGCAGTTCAACGTGACGGGCAACTTCACGGCCGGTGGCTTCGACCACACACTGCTGGCTGGCGTGGAATATGAGGATTACGACTACAAGTCGATCATCCAGCGCTCCGCGGGCGGTCTGAACGTCTACACCATCGATATCTACGACCCGGTCTACGGCCAGGCGCGTCCGGCGCTGACCCGCACCACGACCCACGACAAGGAAAACCTCAAGACCTACGCCGCGTTCCTGCAGGATCAGGTGGCTCTGACCGAGCGTTTGAAATTGCTGGCCGGTGCCCGCTTCGAGCGTTTCGAGCACGACTATGACTCTTATGTCTCCAATGCCGAAGACTTCACCAAGGCTGACAACGCGGTCACTCCGCGTCTGGGTCTGGTCTACGACCTGACCGACACGGTCGCGGTCTACGCCAACACGGCGCGCTCCTTCAAACCAAACACTGGCGCGAGTCGTCTGGGCGGTGGTTTCAAGGCCGAGGAAGGCAAGTCCTATGAGGTCGGTGTGAAGTGGCAGGCGCTTGATCGTCAGTTGAACGTCGATGCGGCTGTCTATCAGATCGACAAGAAAAACGTCCTGACCAGCGATCCACTTGACTCAAACTTCAGCGTTGCAGCGGGTGAGGTGCGTAGCCGTGGTTTCGACCTGAACGTGGTCGGCAACCTGACTCCAGAATGGCGTCTGATGGGTAACTATGCCTACGTGGATGCCGAAGTCACCAAGGATAACTCGCTCAGAAAAGGTACTCGTCTGGCGAATATCCCGGAGCAGAGCTTCAGCCTGTTGAACGTCTATGAGTTCCAGGACGGCGTTTTCAGAGGTCTGGGCGTTGGCGCGGGTGGCCGTTATGTGGCTCAGCGTGAGGGGCGGACGGTTAACGAGTCGTTTGATATGGACAGCTACACGGTTTTCGATCTGCTGACCTACTACAAGGTCAACGATCGCGTGAAGCTCAATCTTGATGTGAAAAACCTCTTCAACAAGGAGTTTGAAGAAGGGGCGTGGGGCAATGCCTTCGCTTACCCAGGCGCACCGCGCACTGTGCAGGCCGGTATTTCCTACAGCTTGTAAGGCATGAAGTCTTCGCGGGCTGGCTCGCGAAGACTTTCCGTTACATCAGGCAAACACCCGGATTGGCGCATCCGCATGCCAGGCCTGGATATCTTCAATCATCTGACTGAAGAAGGTCCGGTAGTTGTTTTCGGTGACATAACCGATATGCGGGGTCGCCAATACGTTGTCCAGCGTGCGAAACGGATGTTCGGCTGGCAACGGCTCGATATCGAAGACGTCCAGCGCCGCACCGGCAATCCTGCGTTGTTGCAGGGTCGCAATCAGCGCCGCTTCATCGATGATCGGCCCGCGTGACGAGTTGACGATATAAGCAGTGGGCTTCATCCAGCCCAGGGCTTGTGCATCCACCAGTCCGCGACTGCGGTCGCTGAGCACCAGATGCACCGACAGCACGTCGGCCTGCTCGAACAATTCCTGTTTGCTGACATAAGTGACACCCGACTCCGCTGCGGCTTCGGCTGTCAGGTTCTGGCTCCAGGCAATGACGTTCATGCCGAAAGCCTGCCCGTAACGGGCAATCCACTTGCCGATACTGCCCAACCCCAGAATCCCCAAGGTCTTGCCATGTAGATCGCTGCCCAGGCCGACCTGCCATTTGCCTTCGCGCAATGAATTGGCTTCTGCCACCAGATTGCGGGTGATGCCCATGATCAATGCCCAGGTCAGCTCCGGTGCGGCGTGCTTGTAGCTTTCGGTGCCACAGACTTCGATCCCTAGCCGCTTCGCGGCCTTGATATCAATGGCGGCGTTACGCATGCCACCGGTCACCAGCAACTTCAGACGCGGCAACTGGCTGAGCAAGGCTTCATCGAACAGGGTACGTTCACGCATCACGCAAATGATCTCGAAACCTTGCAGGCGCTGCACCATGGTCGCAGTGTCGGCCGGGAAGTCATGAAGAAAACTGACTTCACCGATGGGTGCCAGCACCGACCAGTCCACAACGTCGCGAGCAACGTCTTGCCAGTCATCGAGCACTGCAATGCTTGTTTTTGTCATTCGAGAGCTCCGGGTCTGAATGTTTGCCTGTCAGCCAAACAGGCTGGCAGCGATATTGATGGAAAACCCCAGAATCGAGGTATTGAACACAAAGCCGATCAGGCTCTGGGTCAGGACGATCCTGCGCATGTTCCGGCTGGCCACACCCACATCCGAGGTTTGCACGGCAACGCTCAGGGTGAAGGAGAAATACAGAAAGTCCCAGTAATCGGGCCGGGTTTCGCCATCGGCAAAGCGCAGGGCGGGTTCCTTGCCTTTCCAGGTGTAGAACAGGCGGGCGTAATGCAGGCTGAAAACTACGCCGATCATCAGCCAGGAGCCAGCGATGGTCAGGCCGGTAAAGGCGTAATGCAACATGCGCTCGTTGGGGAGCATGTCCTTGTTGCCTGCCAGTTCGAGGAAGATGGCTGCGAGGCTGGCCAGTGCCGCAATGCTCACGGTCATTAGCACCACGCCAGCATTTTCATCCTCGATCATGGCGATTCTTTTGACGTCTTCGGCGTTGCTGCGCAGGGTGCGGGTGAAGATCAGGATCAGGTAAAGCCACACGCCAAGGTTCCAGCCGGTCAGGCAGTTGCTGGTAAAGGAGGCGTCTTTACAAAAGAGGGCGGAAGCGATGCCGCCCGCCAGGCCCAGTAACGTGGCCAGACTCAGGCGTGGGTGAGTGCGAGCGATATGCAGCATGACGGTCAGTCGCGACAAAATGTTGCACACACCATAGCACGTCATGATCGGAGCAAAAAAAACGGCGCGTAAGGGGGTTACGCGCCGGTTGCCAGGGGAGAGCAAGTTTATTGATAGACGGGTGGAGTCAACGCACCAGGCAAGGCTGCTTGTTGTTGAACTCCCAGTTCGGAATCAGGAACTGCATGGCGACCGCATCGTTGCGTGCGCCCAGGCCCATGCCTTTGTACAGTTCATGGGCCTTGTTGAGTTGGTCTACATCCAGCTCGATACCCAGCCCCGGTTTTTTCGGGACCTGTACATGGCCGCCGATGATTCGCAAAGGCTCCTTGGTCAGGCGCTGGCCGTCCTGCCAGATCCAGTGGGTGTCGATGGCGGTGATATCCCCCGGTGCAGCGGCGGCTACATGGGTGAACATCGCCAGGGAAATATCGAAATGGTTGTTGGAATGCGAACCCCAGGTCAGACCCCATTCGTTGCACATCTGGGCGACCCGTACCGAGCCCTGCATGGTCCAGAAATGCGGATCGGCCAGCGGAATGTCCACGGACTGCAACTGGATCGCGTGACCCATCTCACGCCAGTCGGTGGCGATCATGTTGGTGGCTGTCTTCAGGCCGGTGGCGCGGCGGAACTCGGCCATGACTTCGCGACCGGAAAAACCGTTTTCCGCACCGCACGGATCTTCGGCATAGGCCAGCACATGATGCTGATCGCGGCACAGGCGAATGGCTTCTTTCAAGGACCAGGCGCCGTTCGGGTCCAGGGTGATGCGTGCATCGGGGAAGCGTTCGGCCAGCGCGGTCACCGCTTCGATTTCCTCATCGCCGCGCAATACGCCGCCCTTGAGCTTGAAGTCCTGGAAGCCATAACGGCTGTGAGCGGCTTCGGCCAGACGCACCACGGCTTCGGGTGTCAGTGCTTTCTCGTGACGAACCCGGAACCAGTCGTTATCGGCGTCCGCTTCGCTGCGATAGGGCAGGTTGGTCTGATGCTGGTCGCCGACATAAAACAGATAACCGAGCATTTCCACCGAGTCGCGTTGCTGGCCTTCGCCCAACAGTGCAGCTACGGGCACTTCCAGATGCTGGCCGAGCAAGTCGAGCAAGGCAGCTTCCAGTGCGGTCACCGCGTGAATGGTGATGCGCAGATCGAACGTCTGTTGGCCACGGCCTCCCGAGTCGCGTTCGGCGAATGCCTGGCGCACGTTATTGAGGATCTTCTGATACGTGCCGATGCTGCTGCCGACCACCAGTGAGCGGGCATCTTCCAGTGTCTGGCGAATGCGCTCGCCGCCAGGGACTTCACCCACGCCGGTATTACCGGCGTTGTCCTTGAGAATCACGATATTGCGGGTGAAGTAAGGGCCATGGGCGCCGCTGAGGTTGAGCAGCATGTCATCGTGGCCCGCCACCGGCACGACCTGCAGGCTGGTGATGACAGGGGTCTTGTTTGGAGTGTTCATGGTCTGATCCTTTTAAAGGCGAGTCCGTGAGTGATCAATGACTGGCCGATGTCTGTACGGCGGCAACCGGTGTGGCGCCAGGCTTTGGCTTATTGCGGGCGGCAAAGACGATGACTGCGGCAATCAGCGACGTTGCGGTCAGGCCATAGAGTCCACCCTGAATCGAGCCGGTGTTCTGTTCGAGAAGGCCGAAGGTGGTCGGGGCCACGAAACCGCCCAGGTTGCCCACCGAGTTGATCAATGCGATGACTGCCGCAGCAATCCGCGCATCCAGATAGGCTTGCGGGATGGGCCAGAACAGTGACGATGCCGATTTGAAACCAAGGGCCGCGAAGCAGATGGCGACAAAGGCAAAGACCGGGCTACCAGTGGTGGACAGGAACATCCCGGCGGCTGCGATCAGCAGGGCAGTGGCGACCCAGGCCTGCTGGTGTTTCCATTTGGCCGATAACGAAGCGAAGGCGTACATGCCGATGATCGACAGCAACCAGGGGATCGAGTTGAAGAAGCCCACCTGAATGTCGCTCAGGTCACCCATTTTCTTGATGATGCTGGGCAGCCAGAACGTTGCTGCATAGATAGTCAGTTGAATGAAGAAGTAGATCAGGCAGAACAGAATGATCTGACTGTCCTTGAGCAGCTTGCCCAGTGACGGCTTGATGGGGGTTGCGGCTTCACGGGCCAGTTGCTCGTCGTCGATGGCTTTGACGAGAGCGTCCTGTTCTTCGCGGCTCAGCCACTTGGCATCGTGAGGTTTGGAGTCCAGCCAGAACCAGACAAAGAAGCACAGACCCACCGAGAACATGCCCTCGATAAAGTACATCCACTGCCAGCCTTTCATGCCCAGGCCATTGATCTGCAACAGCAGGCCTGACAAAGGGCCGGCAATCAGCGAAGCAATGGCCGAGCCGCTGAGGAAGATGGCAATGGCCTTGCCGCGTTCGGCGCCTGGCAACCAGCGGGTGAAGTAGTAGATCACGCCCGGGAAGAAACCGGCTTCGGCCACGCCCAGCAGGAAGCGCAGGATATAGAAGTGGGTTTCGTTCTGGATGAAGGCCATGCAGGAGGCAACGATGCCCCAGGTGAACATGATGCGTGTCAGCCAGATTCGGGCGCCGACTTTTTGCAGCAGCAGGTTGGAAGGAACTTCGAACAGCGCGTAACCGATGAAGAACAGACCGGCACCCAGGCCATAGGCCGCAGCACCGATGCCCAGATCATGCTCCATGTGCGAACGCACGAAGCCGATGTTCACCCGGTCGATGTAGTTCACGATGAACATGATGACGAAAAGCGGCAGAACGTGGCGTTTTACTTTGGATATGGCCGAACTCAGGACCGGGTCCTTGTGGTCAGCTATCCCGGGATTGGACGTGCTCAAGGTTGAATCTCCCACTCGTTGTTTTTATGCGGGTATGTGCAAGATGTGTCCCTTGCATTGTCGGTCATCATACAAGTAAAAGTTTGCCGCGCAAGTCCCTCTGACGTTTTGTATCAGGCATTTTTTGTCTTTATTGAAAATGAACAGGTTTGGAGTAGATGTGGCTTTTTCAGGGTTTTTATTGTTTTAATCCCATAATTCATTGGGTTTTAAGGTTTTTTAAGGGTTTATGAAGCTTGGGCTGGAGGGCGTTTTCGAGAAAGGGGGAGCAGAAGATTCTTGAAAAGACAGCCGGTGCTGAAAAAGATGTTGTTTTGATTTTATGATCACTTGTCTGACAAGTTAGACAAGTACAGAGCCCTTGGCAAACGGGCATCCCGCAGGCGATCCGATGTTATGATCCAGCCCATCGTCGACCTTGCACTCGTTGTTTCAGACAAGTGAGAGGCTCAGAAACCGGTGTTTCAGGACATGACCTTCATGCAAGAACCCAGCATCGCCTCTTCGAAACGTCGTCAGCACAGCCTGGCCACCGATCTGGTCACCGAGCTCAGCCAGCGGATCCTGCTGGGCAAGATTGCGCCCGGTCAGAAGCTGCCGTCCGAAAACGAGATCGTCCGTGAGCATGGCGTCAGCCGCACCGTGGTGCGCGAAGCGATTTCCAAGTTACAGGCGTCGGGGCTGGTGGTGACCCATCACGGCGTCGGCACTTTCGTGCTGGAGCGCAGCGACCAGACCGGGCTGCGTCTCAAGGTTGAAACGGTTTCCCGGGTGCGGGATATCATCGAGCTGCGTATCGGCCTGGAAACCCAGGCCGTGGCCCTGGCCGCACTACGGCGCACCGATGAGCAACTGGCGGCGATGCGTCAGGCGCTGGATGACTATCAGGACCTGCTGGCCAATGAAGACAGTTGTGTGGAAGCCGACAAGCGCTTTCACATGCTCATCGCCGAAGCGACAGGCAACCCGTATTTCATTGAAATCATGCAGCACCTGGGCAGCGCGATCATTCCCCGCACGCGCATCGCCTCAAGCGAGCGCGCCGGTGCCAGCATGGCTCCCCACGGCTATCTGGCCAACCTCGAACATGAAGCCCTGCTCAGCGCCATCCGTCGCAAAGACCCCGATGCTGCGCGGGCTGCAATGTGGACCCACTTGAGCAACAGCCGCGAACGCCTGGTCCCGCTGTAAGAGCAATCGGCGCTCTGCTCATTCGCGAAGACGTCATATTCCAGATAATAGATATGCATTGGATGTACCGGCCTCTCGCGAATGAATTCGCTCCTACGCCGTACAGACAATCCCCGAACTTGCAGGCACACTCCCGATCTCAATAAATCCAAAAATGTGTCCCATGCCTATCCATTCCAGGCCTTTCCCACAACAAGGTTTCTTCCATGTTCGCCCTTGACCGAGTGCTGGCTCAGGACATTGTCGATCGGGCCATGGCGATTCTTCCTTACAACGTCAATGTCATGGACTATCTGGGCATCATCATTGGCAGTGGCGACCCCGAACGGTTGTGCACCCGGCATGAAGGTGCGCAGTTGGTGCTGGCCAACAGCCGGGTCGTGGAGATCGATTCCCAGGCGGCGCTGCATCTGGGTGGCGTCAAACCTGGCGTGAACCTGCCGCTGATGCTCGACCACAAACTGGTGGGCGTGCTCGGCATTACCGGCGAGCCGGACGAGGTGCGTGTCTACGGTGAACTGGTGCGCATGACCGCCGAAATGCTCATGGAGCATCGTCGTCAGCAGGCTGATCGCCAGTGGCGCTTGCAGCGCAGCGAAGACTTGCTGGCTCGCCTGCTGTTGCAGGACTGCCCGGAAAGCCTCGTGGATGAAGCGCGACAGCTGGGGCTGCAACCTCATTTGCCGCGTCAGGCGGTATTGATTCGCCTGGCTGAGCCAGCGTCCTCGGCCAGCCAACTGGTTGCCTGGCTCAATGGCCGCTACGCCGACAGCTGGTGCGTGATGCGCGAGCCGACCTTGCTGTACTGGTGTCGTGCGACAGGCAAGGATCGCGACGATGCCTTGCTGCTCAAGCAGTTCGACGAACATGGCTGGCCGGTGCTGCGCATGGCCACTGCAGAGCAATCGGCGGACCTGCCTACTTTGCGGCATGCTTGCAGCGCTGCGCAGGACCTGCTGGATTACGCCAGCCAGTCCAGGCCCGACCAGCGTCTGCTGCGTCTGTCGGCTTATCGCCTGCCGGTGCTGTTCTGGCGTCATCGTCACGACTGGCTGGCCCAGGAAGTCGCCGAGCCGATTGGCCGTTTGCACAATCATGGCCAGTTGCTTGAAACCCTGTGCAACTGGTTCGAATACAGCGGGGAAAGCCAGGCCTGCGCCGAAGCCTTGGGTATCCATCGCAACAGCCTGCGCTACAGGCTGGAGAAAATCGCCGAGCTGACGGGGTGTGACCCTTACAAGACTGATGACTTGCTGCGATTGTATCTGGGCGTGCAGATGACACCTCGCTCTGGCTGAAGGCGAATTTTGTTCAAATGACCGATAACCTTTGAAATTCATTGTGCGAAGGTCAGGCGGAAAATCCATGACGGGGTGAGAACATCCCTGCATCGGATATGGAGAACAACAATGAAAATCGTCATCGCACCCGACTCTTTCAAGGACAGCCTCAGCGCCCAGGCTGTCGCTACTGCCATTGCCAGCGGCCTTGCCGACGTCTGGCCGACTGCCGAATTGATCGAATGCCCGATGGCCGACGGTGGCGAAGGCACTATCGAAGCCGTATTGGCTGCCTGTAACGGGCAATTGATGAGCGCCGAAGTTCGTGGCCCCCTGCAAAGCCCGGTTCAGGCCCATTGGGGCTGGCTGCCCCACAGCCGCACCGCGATTATCGAAATGGCCATGGCCAGCGGCCTGCAATTGCTGACCCTCGAACAACGCAACGCCTGCATCACCACGACTTACGGCACTGGTCAGCTGATTGCCGAGGCGCTGGACGCCGGTGCGCAGCGGGTGATCCTCGCCATTGGCGGCAGCGCCACCAACGATGCTGGCACCGGCATGCTGTCGGCACTCGGCGCTCGCTTTCTTGATGGCAATGACCAGCCGTTGGTGCCGGGCGGTCTGGCCTTGACGCAACTGGCTCGCGTCGACCTGAGCGGGTTCGATCCACGCCTGTCCGATGTACGCTTTGAAATCGCCGCCGATGTGGACAATCCCTTGTGCGGCCCGAACGGTGCGTCGCACATTTTTGGTCCGCAGAAAGGCGCATCCCCCGAACAGGTTCTGGCGCTTGATGCTGCGCTCGGGCATTTCGCCGGCCTGTCCGTGCAGGCGGTCGGCCAGGATCTGCGCGACAGCCCCGGCAGCGGTGCCGCGGGCGGTATGGGCTTTGCGGCCAAGGCCTATCTCAAGGCCTCATTCCGGGCGGGCGTGGAAGTAGTGGCCGATCTCACCGGTCTTGAACAGGCGCTGGTGGGCGCGGACCTGGTGATTACCGGGGAAGGGCGCTTCGATGCCCAGACCTTGCGCGGCAAGACGCCCTTTGGCGTCGCCAGAGTTGCGGCCCGCCATCAAGTGCCCGTCATCGTGCTGGCCGGTACCTTGGGCGAAGGCTATGAGCGCTTGTACGAACACGGCATCAGCGCCGCCTTCGCCCTGGCCAGCGGCCCGATGACCCTGGACGAAGCCTGCCGCAATGCCGCAAGCCTGCTGCATGACCGGGCGCGAGATCTGGCGCGGGTCTGGTGTCTGGCGGGGCGGTAACATGCCGTTGTTGACGCCTGTCATCTAACTTCCCTAAGGTGACGGCGTTTGCAATTTGCGAAGGCCATTCGATGCCCTCGTGTCACTGAGCATGTAAAGGCTGCGCAATGAGGCTGTACCAACCCCCTCTGACCTTGACGCCACGTATGTTGACCCTGGTCGCGAATATCAGCGAGCGGGTCGGGCGCTTGTCCGCCATGGATGAAACCAGCCAGACCCCCATGCTCAGGCGTGGTAACAGGATTCGTACGATTCAGGCGTCGCTGGCCATTGAAAACAATACCCTGAGTCTGGAGCAGGTGACGGCTGTGCTTGAAGGGCGGCGAGTTCTGGGGTTGCCTCGCGAGATTCAGGAAGTGCGCAATGCTTTTGCTACCTATGAAGCCATGCCGCACTGGAGTCCCGGCTCACTTGAGAACCTGTTGCAGGGCCATCGCACGTTGATGCATGGCCTGATCGATGACGCAGGGCATTTCAGGTCGGGTGGTGTCGGTATCTATCGTGGCGATCAACTCATGCATATGGCACCGCCTGCCAGTCGGGTGTTGCCTTTGATGAATGATTTGCTGGAGTGGGCCAGAACTTCCGATTTGCATCCATTGATTGCCAGCTGCGTTTTTCATTACGAGTTTGAGTTCATTCATCCGTTTGCTGACGGTAACGGGCGGATGGGTCGTCTCTGGCAAACGCTGATGCTGAGTCAGTGGAGGCCGGTGCTGGCGTTTCTGCCGGTTGAAACGGTTATTCGTGATCAACAGGAGGACTATTACAGCGCCTTGTCTGCTGCTGACAGAGCCTCGGAAGCGACGCCCTTTGTCGAGTTCATGCTGGTTGCGTTGCAGCAGGCGCTGGATGAAGCGACTCAATCTGACTCAACCCCGGCGCTGGTGACCGCACAAGTAACCGCACAAGTAACCGCACAAGTAAAACGACTGCTTGAGGTCTTTCTGAGGAGTGACCCACAGTTGAGTGCCGGGGATTTAATGGTGCTTTTAGGGCTCAATCATCGTCAGTCGTTTCGTAAAAGCTATCTGGTTCCTGCTCTCGCAGCAGGGCTGGTGGAGATGACTGATCTGGATGCGCCACGCAGCCCTAGGCAAATGTATCGCCTGACCGAGCTCGGGCGGGCGGTAATCACCGTCCTCTGAAACCAGGCGCAGCCGTGCTGTTACGTAACGTCAACTCAAACGGCAGCACGATATGGCGCTGTTCGATGGGCTTTTTCTCTATCAGGGCGACCAGCATCTCGACGGCTGTCTGACCAAAGGCTTCGGCGGGTTGGGAGATGGTGGTCAGTGGCGGGTCGCAGTAGGCCGCCAGCGGGATGTCGTCGAAGCCCACCAGTGACAAGTCTTCGGGTACGCGCAGGCCTTGTTCCTTGATACGTTTCAGTGCGCCGATGGCCATTTCATCGTTTTCGCAGAAGAGCGCGGTGGGGCGTTCGGGTAATTCCAGGATGGCGCTCGCGCCGTCATAACCGGCCTGCAGGCTGAAGTTGCCGTGGCAGATCAGCGTCGGGTCGAAGTCGATACCGGCCTGTTCCAGTGCATCGAGGTAGCCGGCCACGCGGTCGCGGGTCAGCGGGCTGCTTCTGGGGCCTTTGATCAGGCCGATGCGGCGATGCCCCAGTTCGATGAGGTGCTCGGTCATGGCTTTGGCCGCCGCGTGATTATCCAGGCTGATGGTCGGATGGCGGCCATCCCGGATCACTTCGCAGGCGTTGACGATGGGCGGCAAGTCGGCGCTGGAGCAGGGCGTGTCGTAAGGGTCGTAGGCGCGCAGTTGAATCACGCCATCGGCCTGATGGGCATACACCAGCTCCGCAAATGTCCGTTCGATTTCCTCGCGGCCCTGGGTGTCGCACAGCAGCAGTCGATAGCCGGCGGCCTGGGCAGCCTGTTGAGCGCCGCTGATCACTCGGGCAAAAAAGGTGTTGGCGATGGTCGGCACCAGAATGACCAGATTGGCGGTCTTGCGGGAGCGAAACTGCACCGCCATGAGGTTGGGGCGATAGCCGGCCTGTTCCACGGCGGCATTCACCTTGTCGCGAGTCTCGGGGAGCACACGCTCGGGTGACTTGAGGGTTCGCGACACGGTAGCGACTGAAACCCCTGCCAGTCGGGCCACTTCACGGATATTGGACAAAACCACCTCGTTTCAAGCTGTGCGGCCTGCGAGCTTACCGCAGGTTGAGCGTGTGCAGAAATCTTCGAAAACCCGGATCCTGAGTTTGACACCCGGCATGGGAGGGGATAAGTTCTCGCCACGATGTAACCGGTTACATCTCAGTAAAACCTGAGCCTGACCTTGCTTCGAACAGAGAAGATTTCGTGATGAATGCAGCAATTCCAAAAATAAGAATGGGTTTTGTCGGCGGAGGTGAGGGCGCGTTCATTGCCAAGGCTCACCGCCAGGCCGTCGGGCTTGATGGATGTTATGAGCTGGTCTGCGGCGCTTTCAGTCGGGATACCCGAAACAACCGCAACACGGGCCTGGCGCTGGGTTTGCCAGAGTCACGCTGCTATGACGACTGGCAGCACATGCTCGAAGCCGAGCGTGCGCTACCGGCAGACCAGCGCATGGAATTGCTGGTGATCGTTACCCCCAATCATTTGCATGCTCCCATTGCCAGCCAGGCCCTGAGCGCAGGCTTTCATGTGTTCAGCGAAAAACCCGCCGCATTGAATCTGGCCGAGTTGCTGGACTTGAAGGAAGTCGTCGGTCGCAGCAATCGCCTTTATGGCCTGGCTCACACTTATCTGGGTTATCCGATGGTCTGGCAGGCCCGGGACATGGTGCGCAATGGCGTGATCGGCGAGCTGCGCAAGGTGATTGTCGAGTATCCCCAGGGTTGGCTCAGCCAGGATGTCGCAGGGCAGGGCAACAAGCAGGCTGATTGGCGAGGCCGACCCGAGCATTCTGGAGTGGGTGGTTGCATTGGCGATATAGGCACCCATGCGTTTTCTCTGGCGGAGTTCGTCGCCGGTCAGTCGATTGTGCAACTGTGTGCGATGCTGGGCGTACATATCGAAGGCCGGCAACTGGACGATGATGCTTCGATGCTGTTCAAGATGGCTGAAGGTGCCAGCGGCGTGCTGATTGCCAGCCAGGTTTGTGCCGGTGAGGAGAACCCACTCAAGATTCGCCTCTATGGCAGTAAAGGTGGCCTGGAATGGCGCCAGGAAGATCCTGCCAGCCTTATCCATCGTTCTCTCGACCAGCCTTTACGCATCTTGCGCTCCGGTGTCGGCCAGCCCTGGCTGTGTGACGCCGCCAGCCAGCGCATGCGTTTGCCCGCCGGTCATCCCGAAGGCTATCTCGAAGCCATGGCCAACCTCTATGGCGATTTCGCCAGCGCCATTCGTGCCGACATCGACGGCAGCGATGCCGAGGGTGTGCCCGGCATCGATGTCGGATTACGCGGCATGGCCTTTATCGAAACCGCGATCGCCAGCCATCGCGGCGACGCCAAGTGGACCGATCTGGTCTGCACTCAGGGAGCACGGTCATGAGTCAGGCATCCACAGGCTTGCGCGGGCCGGGTATTTTTCTCGCCCAGTTCATGTCGGCTGAAGCACCGTTCGACACACTCGCCAACATTGCCCGCTGGGCTGCGTCTCATGGTTACAAGGCCATTCAGTTGCCGACGCTGGGCACGCAGTTCATCGATCTGGCACGGGCTGCCGAAAGTCAGAGCTATTGCGATGAGCTGAAAGCTGTCTGCGCTGAAGCCGGTGTCGAGATCAGTGAACTGTCGACGCACCTGCAAGGCCAGTTGGTGGCGGTGCATCCGGCGTTCGACACGCTGTTCGATGACTTCGCGCCGGCTCATCTGCGCGGGCAGCCGCAGGCGCGTACCGAATGGGCCATCGATCAGTTGAAGCTGGCTGCGCGGGCCAGTCAGCGCCTGGGCCTGACGGCGCATGCGACTTTTTCCGGCGCGTTGCTGTGGCCTTATGTCTATCCATGGCCACAAAGGCCCGCAGGTCTGGTGGAGCAGGGCTTTGCCGAACTGGCGAAACGCTGGTTGCCGATCCTCGATTGCTTCGATGAGGCTGGCGTTGACCTCTGTTACGAGATTCACCCCGGCGAAGACCTGCACGATGGTGCCTCGTTCGAGCGTTTTCTCCAGGCTGTCGATCATCACCCACGGGCGGCGATTCTGTATGACCCGAGCCATCTGCTGCTCCAGCAAATGGATTACCTGGGTTTTATCGACCGTTATCACGAGCGGATTCGCATGTTCCACGTCAAGGATGCGGAGTTCCGTCCCGATGCCCGATCCGGTGTCTACGGCGGCTATCAGGGCTGGGTCGAGCGCCCTGGCCGTTTTCGGTCTCTGGGCGATGGCCAGATCGATTTCAAATCCATCTTCAGCAAACTGGCGCAATACGATTTTGCCGGCTGGGCCGTACTGGAGTGGGAATGCTGCCTCAAGGATTCTGCGCAGGGTGCAACTGAAGGTGCGGCATTTATCCGGCAACACATGATCAGCAAAACCTTAAAGGCCTTCGACGACTTCGCCAGTGTGGCCACCGATGAGCAATCCAACCGCCGGCTATTGGGGCTGCCTCCCGACGTCTGAAGCTTGCCCCTGAACTCAACGCTGTTTACCGCCATAAAAATAAAACGGTGACTGTTATGACCCCTATGACTGCGCGTCTGAGCGCCATGATGTTCCTGCAGTTCTTTATCTGGGGAGGCTGGTTCGTCACCCTGGGGACTTTCCTCTCCACCAGCCTGGGCGCCAGCGGCGGTCAGGTCGGCATGGCATTTTCTACACAATCCTGGGGCGCGATCATTGCGCCCTTTGTCATCGGCCTGATCGCCGACCGCTATTTCAACGCCGAACGTATCCTCGCCGTGCTGCACCTGTTGGGCGCGGTGCTTTTGTACCAGCTCTATCGTGCGCCTGACTTCAGTCAGTTCTATCCCTATCTGTTGGCCTACATGATCATCTATATGCCGACCCTGGCATTGGTTAACTCGGTGGCCTTCCGGCAGATGAAAGACCCTGCACTGGAATTTGCCCGCATCCGCGTCTGGGGCACCATCGGCTGGATCGTGGCCGGTGTGGTGATCAGCTTTGTCTTTGCCTGGGACTCCCAGGCCGCGATTTTGTCCGGCGCTCTGCGCAGCACTTTCCTGATGTCATCCCTGGCGTCACTGGCGCTGGGGCTGTACAGCTTTACCCTGCCGAGTACACCATCGCAGAAATCCACAGCGGGTCGTGAAGGTTTCAGGCAGTTGCTCGGGCTGGATGCTTTGGGCCTGTTGAAGGACCGCAGTTATCTGGTGTTCTTTATTGCCTCGATCCTGATCTGCATTCCGCTGGCGTTCTATTACCAGAACGCCAACTCGTTCCTGGCAGAAATCGGCGTGGCCAACCCCACGGCAAAAATGGCAGTGGGCCAGGTTTCCGAAGTGGTGTTCATGCTGCTGTTGCCGCTTTTCATTCATCGCTTCGGTATCAAGGTTGCCTTGTTGGTCGGGATGCTGGCCTGGGCCTTGCGTTATCTCCTGTTCGCCTACGGCAATAATGGCGACCTGGCTTTCATGCTGTTCGCGGGCATTGCCTTGCATGGCATCTGTTATGACTTCTTCTTTGTGTCGGGCCAGATCTATACCGACGCCAAAGCATCGGAGCGCTTCAGAAGTTCGGCTCAGGGACTTATTACCCTGGCCACTTATGGCGTGGGCATGCTGATCGGCTTCTGGGTCGCCGGGCACGTTTCCGATTATTACGCAGGCCCCGAGGGCCATGCCTGGCGCAGCATCTGGTTGTTCCCTGCGACCTTTTCACTGGGCGTCGTGCTGGTCTTTCTGCTGGCGTTTCGCGATTCGCGACCTGCCGGTATCGCGCTTTCCAAATCCTGAATACACCAATAACCAATAAAGGAAGTTGCCATGGGTTTTATGAAGTCTGCCGCACTGTCTGCACTGTTTATCGGAGTTGCATTGGGAGGGAGCACAGCAATGGCTGCGCCGCCTTCGAGCGGCACCAGCCCGATCGCTCTGCAAATGTATACGCTGCGCAATGCAGGTACGCTTGAACAGCAACTGGCCATGGCAAAAAGTGCGGGTTTTCGCTCCCTTGAAGTCGTCGGCAATCAGGGCGTTACTGCCAATGAACTCAAGTTCCTGCTGGACAAGTATCAGTTGAACGTCGTCTCTTCCCACGAACAATTGGCAACCCTGCGCAACAACCTTCCCGCCACCATTGCCTTTAACCAGACCATCGGCAACAAGGTTCTGGTACTGCCCTGGCTCGATCCGGCCGATCGTCCGACCGATGCCGCAGGCTGGCGCAAACTGGGTGGGGAACTGGATCGTCTGGGCGCCAGGTTGCGGGAGTACGGCATGAAGCTGGCTTACCATAACCATGATTTCGAAATGAAAAAGTATCAGGGCAAGACCGCTTTCGAGTGGCTGGTCAGTTCTACAAAACCCGAGAATCTGTTGCTTGAAGTCGATGTGGCCTGGATTTATCGCGGCGGGCACGACCCGGCTCGTTTCATCAGACAATATGCCGGTCGACTGTTTGCCATTCATGCCAAGGACAACTCCGGCATCGGAGTACGTGATGATGAAATGAACTTCGCGCCTTTGGGAGAAGGTTTGTTGAGCTGGAAGGAAATCATTCCGGCTTATGAGCGAACTGACAGGCCTCTTTATATCGTCGAGCACGACCTGCCCAAGGACCCGGTCGCCATCATTACCACCGCAAGACGTAATCTTCTGGCCGAACTCGCGGCCGAACGTGTTGCGGGCAAGTGAATGTATAAAGTTTGAAACAGGTGTTTGAGCGGGGCCTGTTGATTACAGGCCCTGTCGCAAAAGTACGTTGTTCTTCTCGAAAAAATGATTCCATTCTGCTCTCAAGAAGCCTTGCGAGCCGTCGATATGATAGGAGGTTGTCTGACAACCAGTTACAAAACTGCCTTCTAAATATAAGAGCCTCTCGCCATGAACTTACGCACATTAACTATCGCTCGCCGTGCGGGCCTGGGTTTTACCCTGATTTCCCTGCTGGTTGCGTTGTTGGGTTGGTTCTCGCTGGTGCAGATGTCTGCGATTCGCCAAAGCGAAATCGCGGTTGAAACCAATTGGCTGCCGAGCATGCGAGTGGTCAACGATATTCGTGAAATCATGCTGCGCATTCGCACGATTTCCCTGCGTATGGCTCTGGACACAGATACCAAGAATATTCCTACCTACCGCAGCCAGATGGACGTGCGTAATCAGGATCTGGCCAAGAAGCTCGACATACTCGACAAGTTTGTCGATACCCCGGAAGAGAAGACCCTGGCCGATCAGTTCCGCGTCAGCCTGGGTGAATATCAGAAAGCTCTGGAGCGTTCATTCGTGCTGGCTGGCCAGGGCGACAGTGCCGGTTTGAACAAGCTGTTGCTGGTGGACATGAAAACCATCGTCGATGGCTCGGGCAAGCAACTGAGTGACATGGGCGAGTTCTACAATCAAAAGGTCGATGCTGAAGGCAAGGCCGCCGAAATCCAGTATGACCATTCACGCAATATCGTGATTGCGTTCGTGCTCCTTGCAGCGCTGGGCACTATTGGCCTGGCTCTGTTGCTGACCCGCAGTATCGTCAGGCCGCTGGAAAGCGCTGTATCGGCTGCCGAGCATGTGGCCAAGGGTGATCTGACCCATGACATCGTGGTGGATGGCAGTGATGAGGTCACTCGCCTGTTGCGTGCGCTTGAGCAGATGAAAGACAACCTGCGCACCGCCATGCGCAATATCAGCAGCTCCGCCACCCAATTGGCATCTGCTGCGACTGAACTCAACTCGGTCACTGAAGACAGTTATCGCGGCCTGAACCAACAGAATGCCGAGATCGATCAAGCGGCCACGGCCGTCAATGAAATGACTTCGGCTGTTGAAGAAGTGGCGCGCAACGCGGTGTCCACCTCCGATGCTTCCAACCATTCCAGCGCCTCGGCCAAGGCCGGTCAGGCGCGTGTGAACGAGACTGTGCAGTCGATCCAGACCCTGACCACCAACGTACAGTCTACTTCGTCGCTGGTTCAGAACCTGGCCGATCAGTCTCAGGACATCGGCAAGGTGCTGGATGTCATTCGCTCGATTGCCGAGCAGACCAACCTGCTGGCGCTCAACGCCGCCATCGAGGCTGCGCGTGCCGGTGAGTCGGGCCGTGGTTTTGCGGTGGTGGCCGACGAGGTGCGGGCACTGGCCCATCGTACCCAGCAGTCGACTCTGGAAATCGACACCATGGTCAGCGCCATGCGCAATGGCTCCGCCCAGGCGCTTGAGTCGATGATGACCAGTCGTGACCGTGCCAATTCAACCTTGTCGCTTGCCCAGGGTGCGGGTGAGTCCCTGAGCGAAATCACTTCGTCCATCAACCAGATTTCCGAGCGTAACCTGGTCATCGCCAGCGCCGCCGAGGAACAGGCACAAGTGGCCCGTGAAGTGGACCGCAATATCGTCAATATCCGCGACCTGTCCATGCAATCCACCCAGGGTGCAAACCAGATCAGCGCCTCCAGCCATGAGCTGTCACGCCTGGCTGCCGACCTGAATCAGGTCGTGTCCAACTTCAAGGTCTGAAGCAGAACCTTTACAGGTCCGCTTGCCGCTGACCGGCCGTGGCGCGCATGATTGCCCACGGTCGGAAAGACCACCGGTAAATTTCTTATCGTTGGAGGCGGCATCGCGTCATGGACAATAACAACTACAACTTCAGCAGTTGGCTGCTTTCGCAACGTCATCATCAATGGCTGGCGCAGGAAGGCATGCGTCTGCTGGCTTTCGCCAAGGCCTCGAAGCTGGAAAACGGCTTCGGCAGCCTCGACGGCTATGGCCGTCTCATGGTCGGTGCCACGGCTCAGACCATGAACACCGCCCGCATGACCCACAGTTTTGCCATGGCCCATGCTCAGGGCATTCCCGGCTGCGCCGCGCTGGTAGATCACGGTATTGCAGCCCTCAGCGGCCCGTTGCGTGACGCCGAGCACGGTGGCTGGTTCAGTGCAGCGCTGGAGGAGGGTGGCAAGACCGACAAGCAGGCCTATCTGCATGCCTTTGTCGCCCTGGCTGCCAGCTCGGCGGTGGTGGCCGGGCGCGAGGGTGCCCAGGCACTGCTGTCCGATTCGATACAGATCATCAAGACCCGTTTCTGGAGCGAGGAAGAGGGCGCCATGCGCGAGTCCTTCGCTCGGGACTGGCAGGGCGAAGAAGCCTATCGCGGTGCCAACAGCAATATGCACAGCACCGAGGCTTTCCTGGCCCTGGCGGACGTTACCGGCGACGCGCAATGGCTTGACCGGGCGCTGAGTATCGTCGAACGGATCATCCATGGGCATGCCGCGGCCAATGACTTCCAGGTTGTCGAACATTTCAGCCAGTCCTGGCAGCCTTTACCCGACTACAACCGCGACAACCCCGCAGACGGTTTCCGGCCTTTCGGCACCACGCCGGGGCATGCTTTCGAGTGGGCGCGTCTGGTTCTGCATCTGGAGGCTGCCCTCAAGCGCGCAGGCCGTCCGACGCCTGAGTGGTTGCTGAATGATGCCCGTCAGTTGTTTGCCAATGCCTGCCGCCATGGCTGGAATGTCGATGGCGCGCCAGGCATCGTCTACACCCTCGACTGGGAGAATCGCCCGGTGGTGCGCCATCGTCTGCACTGGACACATTGCGAAGCAGCCGCCGCAGCCGCTGCGCTGTTGCAGCGTACGGGCGAAAAGCAGTACGAGGACTGGTATCGCTGTTTCTGGGAGTTCAACGAAACCCTGTTCATCGACCATGAACACGGTAGCTGGCGTCACGAACTCAACGAGCAGAACATCCCCAGCGCGGATATCTGGCCGGGCAAGCCGGACCTGTATCACGCTTATCAGGCCACTCTGCTGCCGGTATTGCCGCTGGCGCCAAGCCTGGCCACAGCCTTGGCGGGCATGGCCTGACGGGAGTCAATGTGCCGGTATCCGCTTGTCGGTCAGGCGAATGATCTGCCGGGCCAGGAAGCTGCCGGTCAGGATCACGCCGAACAGGCGCAGGGTCTGCATCGCCAGCACGAAACCGACGTCGGCATGGGTGTCGATGGCAATGATCGCCATCGCATCCAGGCCGCCGGGGCTGGTGGCCAGGTAGACCGAGAGGTAGTCCTTGTCCAGCATCACGGCGATCAGCCAGGCCGAAAGGGCGCACAACACGATCAGCAGCATCGAGGCGAAGATCATCATCGGCAGGCGTCGCCAGACGTAGCTGATGGTTTCACGATCAAAGCGCAGGCCGATGTAGCAGCCTATGGCGCCATACCCCATGGCCAGCATCCAGGTAGGGATGGTGATCTGCAGCAGGCCGCTCAATTGCAGAGCACCGCCGATTACCAGCGGCACCAGCAAGGCACCGGCAGGCATTCGCGCGCCCAGCAGCACACCGAATACGATGACCCCCAGGCTCAGGCCGAAGTCCAGCAAGTTCATGCCTTGCAGCGCCACTTCACTGCTGTGCAGGTCTGCGCCGCTGTCGGGAGCGCCCATGAAGCGACTGACCAGCGAGCCCACCACCACGACGCATACGACACGCACATATTGCATGGTGGCGACCACCCGGGAGTCGGCGCCGTAGTCTTCGGACATGGCTACCATCGCCGATGCCGCGCCCGGCGAGGTGCCCCAGGCTGCCGTGTTGCTGGGGATGCCGGCAAAGCGCACCAGCACCAGCCCGACCAGCGCACTGAGCAGCACGGTCAGGATTGTGGCGAACAGCATGACATGCCAGGACTGGATGGCGGTCATCAACACACCGATGGTCATGGCGTGGGCGATCAGCACGCCCACCGTGCCCTGGCCCAGCTGGAAAAGTTTTTTATTCATGCGGATGGTCGCACCCGATACACCGAAACCGATGGCGACCAGCATCGGGCCAAGGAACAGCGCCGCAGGAACGTTCAGGTACTTGAGAAATTGCCCGAAGGTGCCTGCAACCAGCAGCAGGCTTGCCCATTGGGCCAGAGGAGGCATCGTGGATAGCGACAGACTTGAAGCACGTGGCAAGGAGGTTCTCCCAGACTTTGGCTGCCGATCAGGAACTGACCGGTCGTATAAAGTATCGACACTTCAATCGATCAAGTCTATTTTCTAATAATCATGAATTGATAACTTTGGTTGATGGATATGGACCTGCGGGACCTTACTTATTTCGAAACCATCGCCGAACTGGGGCATCTGGGCCGTGCAGCCGAAAAGCTCAATCGCAGCCAGCCGGCACTTACCAAAAGCATTCAACGCCTGGAAGAGTCTTTTGGTACACGACTGTTCCAGCGTGACGGGCGACGCATCAAGCTGACCCCGGTGGGCGAACTACTTCAGGCCCGGGGCAAAGAGTTGCAGCAGAGCATTGCCCAGACCCAGCGCGAGGTCCGGGATTTCGCCAGTGGCATGGTGGGCAATATCCGCGTGGGTTGCGCGGCCACGATGGCGGAATACCTGATGCCCAAGCTGACTTCGGCCTTGTTGCAGCGCGCGCCGGACGTGACCTTGAAGCTGGTGGTCGGACAGGACGACTTGCTCGGCGAATCACTGCGCTCCGGGCAACTGGACATGATTATCTGCTCGCTGATTCCTGACGATGAACAGGTTGTCAGCTACCCGATCCTCAAGGACGAAGCGGTGGTCATTGCCAGCAAGCACCACCCGATTTTCAAGGCGCCGCTGCAACTGAGCGACCTGAATGCCTATCGCTGGGTATTGCCGCCCACCGGTGTGTCCTCGCGCAAATGGCTGGATGCGACCTTTGCTGCCCACGGTTTGCCATTGCCTGTGGTACAGATCGAGGCGAACTCCATTTCCCTGCTGCCGGGGCTTATTGCCCAAAGTAACCTGCTGAGCTTTATCGCCAGGGAGTCACTGGAGTTTGGCAAGAACATGCAGCATCTTCGCGAGGTGCCTCTGGAGCAAACCACAATGAAACGCACCATTGGCGTGACACTGCGCAGCAGTGGCTATCTGTCTCCGGCCGCACAGAAAATGCTGCAGATGTTGCGTGACAACGGTGGCGAATTTGTAGGCTGGACCTGAGGTTTTGCGCTTTTATCCGTTGCTGCGATAGCCTGTGGTCATGCAGATGCGTAGGACGTATCTGATTTCATGAGAAAAACAGGAGCCAGGCATCCATGCAGACATCTTTATTCGCAACAGACTTTTCTCGATTTGCCACTCCGGTGCAGCATTTTGGCGGTGACCAGTCGCCTTTGAACGATGCTGATGCCGATGAAGACAATGACCCGGAAGGCTATCTGGACCTGGATATCCTTGGTCTGGATGATTTTATCGATGCCGACAAGCTGGACCCGACGATCACCGGTGATATCGGGTCATCGACATTGGGGTGAGCCCCAACTCCACCCACTCCGCGTAGGAGCGAATTCATTCGCGAGAGGCCGGTACATATTCATCGCCTGGAATGCCTCTTCGCGAATAAGCGGATCACCGCCCGATT
Organism: Pseudomonas cichorii; assembly: GCF_019719005.1. Taxonomy (GTDB): domain Bacteria; phylum Pseudomonadota; class Gammaproteobacteria; order Pseudomonadales; family Pseudomonadaceae; genus Aquipseudomonas; species Aquipseudomonas cichorii_E. The sequence goes on along the minus strand of NZ_JAIGPJ010000003.1, from coordinate 134,017 downwards.
GCTCCTACTTTGAGGTCAGATACCGGGCCAATGCTTCGATCCCCGACTCCGCACTCGGGCTGCTTCCCGCCCAGGTGCAGGCGAGCATCAGGTTGCGGGGCAGGTTGAAGTCTTCCACGATGAAACCCTGGCTGTCGAAACCGTTTTCATCATGAGGCACCAGTTCGCGCAACGAGGCGACGGGCTCGAAATATCCCCACACCGGCTTGTTCAGCGCCACCGCCATGCCAACCTCGAACGCGGTGCCTGAGTCGGGTTCCAGGCCGCGAAAGACATTGAGGTTGGCCAGCACCGCCGTGCAACGCTGGATCATTGCGATGTTCATCGTGCAGATCAATTGCGCTGTGTCGTGAGCAGACAACCCGGACGGCACTTCATTGTCGAACGGGTACAACCCTTCCAGACCCTGGGCTGCACACAGGTTCTTGAGGTATTGACCATATTCGGCGGCGTCCTGTCGGAACACATCAAAACCTGCGAGGTAAACCAGCGGCGCTTGCATATCCGCTCCTTGCCAAAAAGGACGATCTTACGGCCCGCAGGCCCTTTTGCGAAATGCACCATTTATCGGGCCACATGAAAACCGATGGATTCATGGCTGGAATCTGTACGGATAACCAGTATCCTTGGGCGCCTGTCTCTGCCGTATGTGACCGTATCCTTGAGCACTTCACCTCTCGACAATCCGTTTTATTACCTGGAAAACTTCCGTCAGGTCCTGGCCTGGATCGTTCAGCGTTACGACGATCTGCTGGATGAGCAGGAGCGCCGGTTTATCAGTGATTTTTCCGGGTTGCCGACGCCTGCCCAAGGGTTGCTGGTGCGTATGGTCATGCGCAAGGGCACGCTTTTCCGGGCCAGCAAGCTCGATTACGACGAAATTGGCGTTACACGCGAAGCGGCGCTGCCACTGATAGCGCTGGGCTGGGTCGACGCGAGTCCGCTGCTGGATCTGGACGCGCTGTTTCAATTGCTGCGCAAGGACGAACTGAGCCAGTGTTTCAAGGCCCATGCGGTCAAAGGGCCGGAGCGCAAGCCGCAGTGGCTTGAGCGGCTGCAATCGGTCTATGAAGTCGCCCAGCCTCTGGATCAGTGGCACCCCGACCTGGACGATCAGGTATTCGAGCTGAAGGTGATGCCGCTGTGTGATCGCCTGCGCCTGCTGTATTTCGGCAATCTGTATCAGGAGTGGTCGGAGTTCGTGCTGGCGGATCTGGGCATCTTTCGCTACGAAAAGGTCGAGTTTTCGCCGGATTCACGGGCCATCAGCGAGCGTATTGACATAGACGTCTGCCTGCAACTGCATGCCTGCCGGGAAGCCATGGGGCAGGGCATGGAGCTGGCATTGCTGGCCGAGCAGGCGATGGCCATCGAAACCCGCAATCCGTGGCTGCAAAGACGTTGCGCCAAGCTGTTGTTCCATATCGGGCAGCAGGCCGAGCGTTTAAAGGAGTGGCCGCTGGCGCTGGAGGTCTATCGCCAGTGCAATTACCCCGGTGCGCGTTCCCGGCAGATTCGGGTTCTGGAGCTGAGTGCCGAGTACGCTCAGGCCATGGCATTGCTGGAACAGGTAAGGGCCGTGCCGCAGAACGATGCCGAGCTTCAGCATCTGCAACGCATTCTGCCGCGCTTGCAGCGCAAGCTGGGCCTGGGGGTCGAAAAACGTGCCGCCGCTCGCCAGGTGTCACGTCTGGATCTGAGCGTGGTGCCGGTTCCGGGTCTGAGTGTCGAGTTCCTGATTCGCGAGCATCTGGTAGAAGAGGGCAGTGAGGTGCATTACGTCGAAAATGCGCTGATCAACTCACTGTTCGGCCTGCTGTGCTGGAAGGCGATTTTCGCACCGCTACCGGGAGCGTTTTTCCATCCCTTCCATAGCGCCCCCAGGGATCTGCTCAGCCCGGACTTCTACCAGCGCCGTGCAGCGTTGTTCGATGAATGTCTGGCCCAACTGGAAACCGGTGCCTATCAGGCGACGATTCGTGAGCACTTCCAGAGCAAGTCCGGCCTGCAGTCGCCCTTCGTGTTCTGGGGCACCCTGACGCCTGAGTTGCTTGAGCAGGCCCTGCATTGTTTGCCTGCCGAGCACCTTGGCCACTGGTTTCGCCGCTTGCTGCAAGATATCAAGGCCAATCGCACCGGCATGCCTGACCTGATTCAGTTTTTCCCCGAACAGCGCCGCTATCGCATGATCGAGGTGAAGGGGCCGGGTGACCGGCTACAGGACAACCAACTGCGCTGGCTGGATTTCTGTGCCGAACATGGCATGCCGGTAGAAGTCTGTTACGTGCAGTGGGCGTCAATGCTGCCTGCACCCAATCATGAGTGTCACTAATATTCTATTGAAATCAATTCGTTTTTGCTCAAGTAGCCCCCAGCCTAAAATTCGCGCAGCTCTTCACGATAGTTAGTCTAAAGGCTGTCGGCTGAAGAAACAGAATGTTGATCAAATCTGAAAAGGCAAGAAGCTTATTCAGGGTTGTCTGAAAAACAGGGCGCGACGTCACGATGAACAACGAATTCAAATTTGCTATCAAGAGCATTTGTTTTGATGAGAATTATTTTCCTTCAGACAATACGCGTATCACGACCAACTTTGCCAATCTGGCCAGAGGGGAAAGTCGTCAGGAAAATCTGCGCAATACGTTGAAGATGATTGACAACCGCTTCAATGCCCTCGCGCACTGGGACAATCCTGCCGGTGATCGCTACACGGTCGAACTGGACATCATCTCCGCTGAGATGAATATTGATGCCAAAGGCGATGAGCATGCGATCCCTTTGATTGAAGTGTTGAAAACCACGATTGTTGATCGAAAAACCAATGAGCGTATTAGCGGCATTGTAGGAAACAATTTTTCGTCTTATGTGCGAGATTATGACTTCAGTGTGCGATTGCTGGAACACAACAAGAACCAGTCCGGGTTCAGTACGCCAGCAGATTTTGGCGAGTTGCACGGAAAACTGTTCAAGTGCTTTGTGAATTCAAGTGCCTACAAAGAGCATTTCGACAAACCGCCCGTCATCTGCCTGAGTGTTTCGAGCACCAGAACCTACCACAGAACAGAGAATCAGCACCCTGTCCTGGGGTTTGAGTACCAGCAGGATGAATACTCCTTGACGGATGAGTATTTCAAGAAGATGGGGTTGAACGTTCGCTATTTCATGCCGCCGAACAGCGCCGCGCCTTTGGCTTTTTATTTTTCAGGTGATTTGCTGGGCAATTACACCAATCTGGAGCTGATTGGCACCATCAGCACAATGGATACGTTCCAGAAGATTTACCGGCCCGAGATTTACAATGCGAACTCGGCAGCGGGGAAATCCTATCAGCCCAGCTTGAAGAACCCAGACTACTCGTTGACCCGGATTGTTTACGATCGAGAGGAACGTAGTCGGCTGGCTGCCGAACAAGGACGGTTCGCCGAAGAACACTTTATCAAGCCTTATCAGGCCGTATTGAATCAGTGGTCACTCCGCTGTGCGCTTTGATTAATTTAAAACCAAGGTCATTTTTCATGAAAAAGCTGTTGCCTACTTCGACTGCCGGCAGTTTGCCGAAACCTTCCTGGCTTGCACAACCTGAAACACTTTGGTCAGCCTGGAAATTGCAAGATGAAGAACTGGTTGAAGGTAAACAAGACGCGTTACGTTTGTCGTTGCAAGAGCAACAACTGGCCGGTATCGATATTGTCAGTGACGGTGAACAAACTCGCCAACACTTCGTGACGACGTTTATTGAGCACCTCGACGGCGTTGATTTTGAAAAGCGTGAGACTGTCAGAATCCGTGATCGCTATGACGCGAGCGTACCAACGGTCGTGGGCGCAGTTGCTCGGCAAAAGCCGGTTTTCGTTGAGGACGCAAAATTTTTACGTCAGCAGACCAGACAGCCTATCAAGTGGGCCCTGCCAGGCCCGATGACGATGATCGACACCCTCTACGATGCCCATTACAAAAGTCGTGAAAAACTGGCTTGGGAATTTGCCAGGATTCTCAATCAGGAAGCCAAAGAGCTGGAGGCTGCCGGGGTCGATATTATTCAGTTCGATGAACCTGCATTTAACGTGTTTTTTGATGAGGTGAATGACTGGGGCGTTGCCACTCTGGAGCGGGCGATTGAAGGGCTTAAATGCGAAACCGCTGTGCATATTTGCTACGGCTATGGCATCAAGGCGAATACTGACTGGAAGAAGTCACTGGGCTCGGAGTGGCGCCAGTACGAAGCAGCCTTTCCCAAGCTGCAAGAATCCAGTATCGATATCGTCTCACTGGAATGTCACAACTCTCACGTCCCCATGGACCTGATCGAACTCATCCGGGGTAAAAAAGTGATGGTAGGGGCCATTGATGTGGCAAACCATGCCATCGAAACGCCCGAGGAAGTCGCTAACACCCTGAGAAAAGCGCTTCAGTTTGTCGATGCCGACAAACTCTACCCGTGCACCAACTGCGGTATGGCACCTTTGCCGCGTCGAGTCGCCAGCGGCAAGCTGAAGGCGTTGACTGCTGGCGCAGAAATCGTTCGCAGAGAACTCTCGAACGGGCATTGAGCCAGATGAGCACCCGATCAGGCGCAATGACTTCAGCGGTCCGAGGGCTTTTTGTCATTGGGAGTGGTGCTGTCGTTATCGCCGTTAGAGCCCTGGGTGCTGTCATTGCCCATTCCATTGGTTTGCTCCGGATCTGGCACCCTGCCGTCTGCTTCGGGGCTACTGCCATCTGTGTTGTCTTCCTGATCGCTTTTCAGCTCCATGGCCGGGCTGTCCGGATCGTTGCCTTCTGGATGGGTGGGACCGGTCGATCCTGCCAAGGCTCCTGCGCTGATAAAGGCCAGTAATGCCGCAAGGCTCAAAGCTGCCACTCGATTGCTGATCATGATGTGAGTCTCCAATGTGGGGTCGTTACCTATCATTGGTCCGGCTCTGGAAAAGATAGGTGCGATGCTTCCGACCGGCGGAGTCTTCAAGACCTTGTTGCTATAAAAAAACCATGGATACCTGTCATTCGTTCTAAAAGGACGTGATTTCTTACAATTAAAAAACAGAGGTGGCGCTGAGCTATCAGTCGGGGGTGGCAGATTGATACTTGGCGGCTTTCCGGCGAATTACCCCGTAAATACTGGGCCTTTCCGGTTCTTGAGTGGGGATGAGCGTAGGAGATCGACTACAAAAAACGCTCATTTCTGACATGAGTCGACTGATTGTCATTAAACAGCAACATTTCAGGTTTTAAATCCGCCTCGGGCCTCCTTAAGTGGACCACCACACTTTCTCCTGGATTGAGGTATTACCGTGATACTGCTGACTAAAAAACGCTTGTCGCTTCTGATCGCTTCGCTGTGCCTGAGCGGTGCTGCCCACGCGACTGATGTTACTGGCGCTGGTTCGAGTTTCGTTTTCCCGGTTATTTCAAAGTGGTCCCAGGACTACAGCAAGAATTCTCCAAACCGCATCAACTATCAGTCGATCGGTTCGGGCGGCGGTATTGCCCAGATCAAGGCAGCAACCGTTGACTTCGGCGCATCCGATGCCCCGATGTCCGCAGAAGACCTGCAGGCCGCTGGCCTGGGTCAATTCCCTAGCGTGATCGGTGGCATCGTGCCAATCGTCAACGTTGAAGGCATCGAAAGCGGCAAGCTGAAGCTGGACGGCGAGACACTGGCCAAGATCTTCATGGGCACCGTGAAGACCTGGGACGACGAGGCCATCAAGGCCCTCAACCCAGGCGTGACTCTGCCTAAAACCAACATCACTGTTGTTCACCGTTCCGACGGTTCGGGCACTTCCTACAACTTCACCAACTACCTGAGCAAAGTCAGCCCGGAGTGGAAGGAGAAGTTGCAGTTCGGTTCCACCGTCAAATGGCCAGTGGGTGTGGGTGGCAAGGGTAACGAAGGTGTTTCTGCCTACGTCAAGCAGATCAAGGGTTCCATCGGCTACGTCGAGTACTCCTACGCTGCGACCAACAAACTGGCCTATACCCAGCTGAAAAACGCTGCTGGCAAGTTTGTAACCCCGACTTCCAAGACCTTCGCCGCTGCGGCTGACACTGCCGACTGGGCAAGCGCCAAGGATTTCGGTCTGATCATGACCAACGCTCCGGGCGACGAAGCATGGCCGATCACCGCCACCACCTGGATCATCATGTACAAGAAGGCCAAGAACGAAGAGCGAAGTGCAGCCACTTTCGACTTCTTCAAGTGGTCTCTGGAAAATGGCCAGAAGCAGGCCGAAGAACTGGATTACGTCGCTCTGCCGAAATCGCTGGTTGATCGTGTAGAAGGCTACTGGAAAACCGAATTCACCAAGTAAGTGATTCAAGCCTGTAGCTCACCCCTGTCATCAACCGCGATATCGGTTCGGTGACGGGGGCTTTTTCTTGCGAGTGGACTCAACATGACTGAAAACACCCAATACCTGTCCGCGAACGTCTCAGACATCGACTCCGAAGGCGAAAAGCGCGCCAAGCGGGATCATCGACATGACGCCTGGTTCAGGCGTTCGCTGCAAGGCGCCGCCATGCTGGTGCTGGCATTGCTGGGATGTATTGCCCTGTCGACCCTGTGGGGCGGAAGTCTGGCATTCGAGACCTTTGGTTTTGGTTTTCTGACCAGTGCCGAGTGGGACGTGAACAACGGCAAGTTTGGTGCCCTGGTTCCGATCTACGGTACGCTGGTGACCTCTTTCCTGGCTTTGCTGATCGCCGTTCCGGTGAGCTTCGGCATCGCCATCTTCCTGACGGAAGTCGCGCCGCCCTGGTTGAGGATGCCCATTGCCTCAGCCATCGAGCTGCTGGCAGGCATCCCTTCGATCATCTACGGCATGTGGGGGCTGTTCGTATTCGGCCCGTTCATGGCTGAACACCTGTCGCCGTGGATCAATGAAAATCTGGGTGGCCTGCCAATTATCGGCAGCCTGTTCCAGGGCCCGCCGCTGGGTATCGGCATGCTGACCGCAGGTATCGTCCTGGCGATCATGATCACGCCGTTCATTACTTCGGTGATGCAGGAAGTTTTCCGTACCGTTCCTACGACCCTTAAAGAGTCTGCCTACGCCTTGGGCGGTACGACCTGGGAAGTGGTCTGGGACATCGTTCTGCCTTACACCCGCTCGGCGGTGGTTGGCGGTGTGTTCCTGGGGCTGGGTCGTGCATTGGGTGAAACCATGGCGGTGACCTTCGTTCTGGGTAACGCCCACCAGTTCTCCGCATCCCTGATGATGCCGAGCAGCTCCATTGCATCGGTCATCGCCAACGAGTTCAACGAGGCCTACACCGACCTGCACCGTTCGGCGCTGATCGCATTGGGCTTCCTGCTGTTTGTGGTTACTTTCATCGTGCTTGCCCTTGCACGTCTGATGTTGTCGCGTCTTTCGCGTAAGGAGGGGTTATGAGTAAGGACGTAACCGGTAGCGAGCGCCTGTACCGGGTTCGTGATATCAAGAACAAGATCGCAATGGTGCTCAGCTGCGGCGCCACTGCATTCGGCCTGTTGTGGCTGGTATGGATTCTGCTGACCACCATCATCAAGGGCATTGATGCCCTGAACCTGCAACTGTTCTCCGGCATGACCCCGCCGCCGGGTGTTGAAGGCGGTCTGGCCAACGCGTTCTACGGCAGCCTCCTGATGTCCGGTATCGGTCTGTTGATCGGTACGCCAATCGGCCTGATGGCTGGTATCTGGCTGGCCGAGTTCGCCCGCTACTCCAAGCTGGGCAACGCAGTGCGTTTCATCAACGACATTCTGTTGTCGGCGCCGTCGATTGTGCTGGGTCTGTTCGTGTACACCGTGGTCGTGCTGCCGCTCAATCAGCTCACAGGCCAACAGGTCGGTTTCTCGGCGATTGCCGGTGCCCTGGCCCTGGCATTGCTGGTGATCCCGGTAGTGGTGCGTACTACCGATGAAATGATGCAACTGCAACCTTCGACCATGCGCGAAGCCGCACTGGCCCTGGGTGTGCCGCAATGGAAGCTGACCCTGCAAATCGTCCTGCGTGCCGCCAAGGCGGGCGTGGTGACAGGTGTTCTGCTGGCGCTGGCACGTATCACCGGCGAAACCGCGCCGCTGCTGTTCACCGCTTTCGGCAACCAGTTCTGGAGCAGCGACCTGCTCAAGCCAATCGCCAGCGTTCCGGTGGTTGTCTTCCAGTACGCCATGAGCCCGTTCGAAGACTGGCACTCCCTGGCATGGGCCGGTGCATTGGTCATGACGCTCTTCGTACTGATTCTGAGTCTGCTTTCTCGCTTAATTCTTCTGCGCAATAGGGCGTCCTGATGAACAACCTTTCCCTTGCCAACGAAAAAACCAAGATCCAAGTGCGTGGTCTGGAGTTTTTCTACAACGAACAGAAGTCATTGAAATCCATCGACATGATGATCCCCGAAAAGCGGATCACCTCGATCATCGGCCCGTCCGGCTGCGGCAAGTCCACTCTGCTGCGCGTGTTCAACCGTATCTACTCGATGTACCCGAAACAGGAAGCGCGCGGCGAAGTGCTGCTCAATGGCGAAAACATCCTGGCGCCGGGCTACTCGATGAACCGTCTGCGCAGTCAGGTGGGCATGGTGTTCCAGAAGCCGGTGCCGTTCCCGATGTCGATTTTCGAGAACATTGCCTACGCTATCCGCCACCACGAAAAGCTCTCGCGTCGTGAAATGGAAGACCGCGTCGAGCAGGCCCTGCGTGGCGCCGCGTTGTGGGATGAAGTGAAGGACAAGCTCAAGAACAGCGCCACCAGCCTGTCCGGTGGTCAGCAACAGCGTCTGTGTATCGCACGTACCATCGCGCTGCGTCCTCAGGTTCTGCTGCTCGATGAGCCGACTTCGGCACTGGACCCGATCTCCACTGGCCGTATCGAGCAGTTGATCACCGAACTGAAAGAGCAGTTCACCGTGATCATCGTGACCCACAACATGCAACAGGCGGCCCGTTGCTCGGACTACACGGCGTTCATGTTCATGGGTGAACTGATCGAACACGGCGACACCGACACCATTTTCACCAAGCCTTCCAAGACCCAGACCGAAGACTACATCACCGGTCGTTTTGGCTGATGCCCTCCAGGGCGGGCACCGCCTGGTGCTCGCCCATGAATTCCTCGATCCGGCTGCGCAGCCAGCGTTCTGCCGGATCGCTGTCCATCACGCTCAACCATGTCATCGACAGATCCAGCCCCGGCGTACTGAACGGCAAGGGTTCATCGTGCAATAACCCCAACGAACTCATGGCACTGGCCGTGAAGTCGGACAGACCGGCGATCAGGTCGGTCCCGGCCATCAGCGCGGGCAGGGTGGTGAAGCGCGGCACGGACAGCACCACCTTTCGTTTGCGTCCCAGCGCCGTCAGCCACTCATCGGCAAAGCTGCTGACGTTCGCGGCGTGAGACACCACCACATGAGGCCGTGAGCAATATTCATCCAGCGTCATGGGTGTCGACGACTTGTCGGCCCTGACCACGCGCGGCTGTACATTGCGCAATGGCTTGCGCTTGGCATTGGCCGGCAGGTCGCGGGTCAGGCAGACGCCTACGGTAATCTCGCCTGACATCAGCACTTCCGAGATATTCAGGTAATCGACGTGCTTGACCACCAGCACCACGCCCGGTGCTTCCTTGCGTACCGCCTGGAGCAAGGCGGGGAGCAAGCCGAATTCCACATCGTCCGACATGCCGATGCGAAAGGTCATGGTGCTGGCTGAAGGGTCGAAGTCGCTGGCCAGGCTCAGCGCCATGGACATGGCATCCAGTGCCGGTGTCAGGTGCCTGAGGATTTCATGGGCGCGGGCGGTGGGTTCCATGCGATGACCGACCCGGATGAACAGCGGGTCGTTGAGCAGGCTGCGTAACCGATTGAGTGCAGCACTGATGGTCGGCTGGCCGAGAAACAGTTTTTCGGCAGTTCGCGTCACATTGCGTTCCAGCATCAATGTCTCGAAAACCACCATCAGGTTGATGTCTGCCTTGCGCAGTTCATTGCGATTCATCGTTATTCCTTTGCTCCATGCCAGGCCGTACTTCGAAAGGATGGCGACAGTCTATCTGACTCGGCGTTAACACTATGAAATGTCTGCTTGCGTGACAGGAGCAAGTCTGTAGGCCAGCATGCTGAATTCCCGCATGTTCACGCTCCATTTCCTACAGGAGGTTCTTTATGCGTGCTGCAAAGATCGCAGGTTTTCTCATGACACTTGCGCTGCCGGGTGCAGTGTTTGCCGAAACACCCAGCTATGGCCAGCAGCTTGAAGGGTTCGCCTATCCCCATGCCTTGAAGAAATTCAGCTTCCAGTCCCAGGGCCAGAAACTGGAAATGGGTTATATGGATGTCGCGCCCACCGGCAAGGCCAATGGCCGCACGGCCGTATTGATGCATGGCAAGAATTTCTGTGCCGCCACCTGGGAAGACAGCATCAAGGCACTGAGCGAGGCGGGTTATCGCGTTGTGGCGCCGGATCAGATCGGTTTCTGCACCTCCACCAAGCCCGGCTACTACCAATACAGCTTTCAGCAACTGGCAACCAATACCCATGAATTGCTGGCCAGCCTGAAGGTCGACAAGGTTTCTGTGGTCGGTCATTCCACCGGCGGCATGCTGGCGACAAGGTATGCGCTGATGTATCCCCAGCAGACCGAAAAGCTGGTAATGGTCAACCCGATCGGCCTTGAAGACTGGAAAGCCCTGGGCGTGCCCTATCGCAGTATCGATCAATGGTATGAGCGTGAATTGAAGGTGACTGCCGAAGGGATTCGCAGTTACGAACAGAAGACGTATTACGACGGCCGCTGGAAGCCTGAGTACGACAAGTGGGTCGATATGCTGGCCGGCCTGAACAAGGGGCCGGGCCAGAAAGCGGTTGCCTGGAACTCGGCGCTGATCTACGACATGATTTTCACTCAGCCAGTGTTCTACGAATTCCCGAAACTCAAGGTCCCGACTGTCCTGATGATTGGCGATGCCGACACCACAGCCATTGGCAGCGACATTGCACCACCCGAGGTCAAGGCCCGGATCGGCAATTACAAGGTACTGGGCAAGCAGGTCACCGAGATGATTCCGGGTGCCACGCTGGTGGAGTTCAAAGGCCTGGGGCATGCACCTCAGATGGAAGATCCGGCCATGTTCAACAAGGCACTGGTTTCAGGTTTGCTCCTGAAATAGCCTTCGCGAATGAATTCGCTCCTACGCAAACCAGGTAGGAGCGAATTTATTCGCGAATAATGGAGATCAAGACAGCAACTGTGAAAACGCCTTGTCTGCTTCCAGCACGGGAGGCAGGCCGTTGAACAGGGCGTCCAGGTCGATGCCTTCCATCAGCGGGCCGCTTGCTGCCTTCTGGGCTTCAGGCGTTGCACCGCCGCCGGTTTCCAGTGCGTCGGAAATCACAATGGCCTGAGCCACGATGCGCGGCAGCGGGGCGTTGTCCGGTGCCTGGACCGGGTTGGCCTGATAGGCAATTGCCTGCTTGATGACCGCAGGCAGATGCCAGCGATTGGCAAGCTCGGCTCCTACTTCCGGATAACCGAAACCCAGTTGCAGCGTCTCGATGGCCGCACGCCCCGGCGCTCCTGTGCGAGCGGCATTGTTGATGCGCTCGGCTACTTGTGGCGCACCGGTCTGGATCAGCAGTTCACCGATGTTGTGCATGACCCCGCACGTAAAGGCGATTTCAGGATCTGCGCCGGTCTGCTTGGCCAGCATCCGGCAGATCCCCGCGACCTGAAAGCTCTTGAGCCAGAACGCCTTGAGATCGAAGCTCGGCCCGGCCTTGAAAGCGCCTGTCACTGCCGACGCCATTACCAGCGTGCGCAGAGTATTGAAACCCAGGCGCATGGCAGCGTCTTCGATACTGGATGACTCACGGGAGCCACGGAACCGGGCCGAGTTGGCCAGGCGCAGCACCTTTGCTGCAATCACCGGGTCTTTCTCGATATTGCGGGCGATGCTTTCCAGGTTGGAGGAGGGGTTATCGAACTGCAGCATCAGGTCCTGGGCCACTTTGGGAATGCTGGGCAGGCTGTGCAAATCTTCAAACAGTTTTTCAAGAGTCATCGATGGCATCCTCGTACGTCGGATGATTCAACGATAGTCAGTTTTTTCCTCTGTGCACGTTTGCCGATGCATTGTGAGAGGTGCATCTCAGCTCTGGCATCCTGAGGACATCATCCAGGGTATTTACGATGCGATGAGCAGCGTTGAAAAAACCGAATAAAAAGTTTATGGCATGTTTATGGCCAAGTAAGGCATCTCCTTTTGAAAAATATGTCTATTCGCCAGATTGATCATTCAAGTCGGATTGTTCGGCACTTTATTGACGTCATTAATGAAAAAAATTAAACAGGAAACGTTTTCAGACAGGGCTTTTAAATAAATGCTCAAATTGTCATGGAAAATGCATGTGTGTATGATATCAATTCGCTCCGTTTCCGGGGGCGAGCTGTTGCTGAAAGCTTTCTGGATTGCAGGCACCTACTGATATATCAGCGGTTTTTGCCAATCTCCCTGGTTCGTAGAAACGACACAGTTGTCAGGCTTTTCGGGTGATTGCTATTTCGCCTTTCTGGTTTCTGCAATGGAAGTATGCTCATGATTAAAAGTTTAGGTTTCAGCAAGAAAATTCTGCTGGCGGCTGCGTTGATTGTGGTTGTCGCGTTTAGTGCGTTTATTGTCATCAACGACTATCGACAACGCCAAACTTTGAAATCCAATGTCCTGTCCGAATTGCAACAGCTGGGCACTCTGACGACTCAGAATATTCAGACCTGGCTGGAGAGCCGTTCGCAACTGCTGCAGTCCATGGGCCAGCAGATTGCCGCGGATGGCAAGACGCTGCCTCAATTGCAGCGGGCAATCGGCCTGCAGGCTTATAGCGAGAACTTCCAGCTCAGTTACTTCGGCAGCACCGAAGGCGTGATGTTTTCCATTCCGGCCGGCAATCGCGCCGCCGATTACGACCCGCGCGCCCGTGGCTGGTACAAGGCCGCGCAGAATGCGCCCGGCGTCATCGTCACCGAACCCTACATTGCCGCTTCCTCGGGCAAGCTGGTGGTAACCCTGGCAACTCCGGTCAAGATCCAGAACCAGTTTGCCGGTGTTGCGGGTGCGGACATTTCCCTGGACAGCATCAGCAAGACCATCAACTCCCTGAATTTCGGCGGCCATGGCTATGCGTACATTGTCAGTGCCGAGGGCAAGATCCTGATTCACCCGGACAGCAAGCTGGTTCTCAAGAACATCAGCGAAGCCTATCCGAACAACACGCCGAAAATCGTGGCGGGTGTGACTGAAATTACATCCGGTGGCAAGACGGAGTTCGTCTCCTTCACGCCTGTCCAGGGCATTTCAACAGCGAACTGGTATGTCGCCCTGGTACTGGATCAGGAAGCGGCCTACTCGATGCTCAGCGAGTTTCGCACCTCGGCGATCACCGCTATGGGTGTGGTCGTACTGGTGATCATCCTGTTGCTGGGCCTGCTGATTCGTGTGCTGATGCAGCCATTGCACCAGATGGGGCGCGCCATGCGTGACATCGCGGACGGTGAGGGCGACCTGACCAAGCGGCTGGCCATTACCTCCCAGGATGAGTTCGGTGAACTGGCGGAGTCCTTCAACCACTTTGTCGAGCGTATCCACACCTCGATTCGCGAAGTGGCTTCCACCGCCGGGCAACTGGGTGAAGTGGCAACGCGAGTGGTCAAAGCCTCCAACTCGTCCATGACCAACTCCGATCAGCAATCCAATCGCACCGAAAGCGTGGCTGCAGCCATTAATCAACTGGGCGCTGCCGCCCATGAAATTGCCCAGAACGCTGCACGCACCTCGCAGCAGTCCAGCGATGCCAGCGACCTGGCCGGTGAAGGGCAGAGCGTCGTGCAGCAGACCATTGCGGCGATGAACGAACTGTCGGGCAAAATCAGCGAGTCGTGCGTCAACATCGAGAGCCTCAATGGCAAGACCGCCAATATCGGGCAGATTCTCGAGGTCATTACCAGCATTTCCCAGCAGACCAACCTGCTGGCCCTCAACGCGGCCATCGAAGCGGCTCGCGCAGGTGAGGCAGGCCGTGGCTTTGCCGTGGTGGCCGACGAAGTCCGCAACCTGGCACACCGCACCCAGGATTCTGCCCAGCAAGTGCAGACCATGATCGAAGAACTGCAGGTCGGTGCTCGCGAGGCTGTGGTGAACATGACCGAAAGCCAGCGTCAGAGCGAGGACAGCGTGAGCATCGCCAACCGCGCCGGTGAGCGTCTGGGCAGCGTCACCCGCCGCATCGATGAAATCAACGGCATGAACCAGTCGGTCGCCACCGCAACCGAAGAGCAGACCGCCGTTGTGGAGTCGATCAACGTCGACATCACGCATATCAACACCCTCAACCAGCAGGGTGTCGATAACCTGCGCTTGACCTTGGACGCCTGCAACCTGCTGGAAGAGCAAGCCGCCCGCTTGCAACAACTGGTAGGAAGTTTCCGCATCTGACGTGCGAAAGGGGACTACTGAATGTCCCCTTGAACGATTATCATCCGGCCAGTCTTTTACTGGCCGTGGTGTGAGCGCCCCACGGCCTGTCGTTACCCGCAACGTCTGGCGAGGGTGTTTTGATGGTGGGCAGGTTGATCTATCTCATCGGGCCGTCCGGTTCAGGCAAGGACAGCCTGCTGGATGCCGCACGGGAAACACTGGCCCTCAATGATTGCCGTATCGTACGGCGGGTCATTACCCGTTCTGCCGAAGCGGTGGGCGAGGCGGCCCAGGCCGTCAGCGTCGAACAGTTCGAGACCATGCGCGAGCAGGGCGCTTTTGCCTTGAGCTGGCAGGCTAATGGTCTGCGCTACGGAATTCCCATCGAAATAGACCAGTGGCTGCTTGAAGGCCATAACGTGCTCATCAACGGTTCAAGGGCTCACTTGCAGCAGGCGCAAGTGCGTTATCCGACGTTGCTGGCGGTCCTGCTGACGGTCGATCAGCAGGTCTTGCGTCAGCGCCTGTTGGCACGAGGACGTGAATCGGTCTCGGAAATCGAAGCAAGGCTGGAGCGCAACGCTTCCTTTGCCGTGAATGTAATGGCCAGCAATCCCTCGGTTTTCCTGCTGGATAACTCCGGCGAACTGCAACAGACCGTCAACACCCTCATTCGCTACATCAACAGCCAGCGCGAACCCGCCTGACCGAACCATCGGTCCACCAGGGCACATCCACACAAGGCTGTGCCCTTATTCCGGTCTAGTCTCAACTCCCACACCTTCGATGCGTCGATTGCGTATGACGTCGCGCGAATGTCGTCCTTGTTCCTGTCACTGCTGCATAACATGAGGATTGATGTTTATGGGCCTGTTGAAAGTCAAAGATGGCACCGAGATCTACTACAAGGATTGGGGCTCCGGGCAACCGATAGTGTTCTCCCATGGCTGGCCGCTGGATGCCGATGCCTGGGATGCCCAGATGAATTTCCTGGGACGCCTGGGCTACCGGGTCATTGCCCACGACCGGCGCGGACATGGCCGCTCAAGCCAGCCGTGGGAGGGTAATGAAATGGACACTTACGCCGACGATCTGGCCGAGCTGTTCGAGGCGCTGGACCTGAAGGATGCGGTTCTGGTCGGTCACTCCACAGGCGGCGGCGAAGTCGCCCGCTATATTGGTCGTCATGGCACGGAGCGAGTTGCCAAGGCGGTGCTGATCGGTGCGGTGCCGCCGATCATGCTCAAGACAGAGGCCAATCCCGACGGGCTTCCCATTGAAGTATTCGATGGCATCCGCGAGGGCGTGACGGCCAATCGCTCGCAATTCTTCAAGGACTTGGCGACACCGTTCTATGGTTTCAACCGTGAAGGTGCCGATGTATCACAAGGCACCATCGATACGTTCTGGGCGATTGGCATGCTGGGCTCGATCAAGGGCCAGCTGGATTGCATCAAGGCGTTTTCCGAAACCGATTTCACCGAAGACCTGAAGAAGTTCGATATTCCTACCTTGATCCTGCATGGCGATGACGACCAGATCGTGCCCATTGCTGCTTCGGCTATTAAAAGTGCAGAGCTGGTGCGTGGTTCGGAGCTGAAAATCATCCCCGGTGCTTCCCATGGCATGTGTACGACATTGATCGATGAGATCAATGGTTATCTGCTGGATTTCATCAAGCAGTCATGATTGAGTCGCGGCCAAGGCCCCTCCCATAGATTTCGGGAGGGGCCTTGGCCGCGATCCGTTCCCTGAATGGACTCGCTTTTGCATGGAGACCCCGAACTCCACCCGTGAAGCTATTCCATGACTGATAAAAACATGCCCGCAGCATTGCGTTTCATGTTGGCTGCGCGCCGCAGCGAACTGGAAGGCCTGGAAGGATTGGCGTCCACTTGCCAGATGGTGACGCAGGTCGGCCAGTTGGTGCATGCCCTGCAACGTGAGCGTGGTTATTCCAATATGTATCTGGGCAGCGGCAAGGCCCATCACCTGACCCAGCTTGATGTACTGACAGCCGAGGCCAAGGCCATCGAAGCCAGGGTCCTGGACTGTTTCGAGCGCATCGATCTGGACGCGGCCAGCGCATCCGACCGCGCCCGGCTGTTCAACCGTATCGCCTATGTCATGCATGGCCTGGATGAATTGCCCGGCTTGCGGCGGCGTATTCGCGAGCAGCGGCTGACCCCTCAGGACGCCACCATGGTACTGAGCCGGCTGATCGGTGGCTTGCTGGCGGTGGTGTTCGAGGCCGCTGACACAGCCATCGACCCGGTGGTTACCCGTGTGCTGGTGGCGATGTTCAACTTCATGCAAGGCAAGGAACTGGCCGGGCAAGAGCGCGCCTGTGGTGTCGGGGGATTCCTGGCGGGCTATTTCGATGCCGCCGCCCATGACCGGCTGGAGCATCTGGTGCAGAGCCAGGAGCGGTGTTTCCAGACCTTCATCCAGTTTGCCGACGACGATGCCCGACGCCTGTGGCGCAATCAGGAAAGCAGCGATTGTGTGGCGCAGCTTGGGCGTTTGCGGGGCGTGGCGTTGAAGACCTCGGAGGCCGAGAAAGTCGATTCGATGCTGTCGGAGGTCTGGTTCGACCTCAACACCTTGCGCATCGATGCCATGCGCGATATCGAGATCTACCTGGCCGACGGACTGCTGGTCAAGTGTCAGGAGAGCATCAAGCAGGCCCGTGCCGATCTGGACAACCATCGCCAATTGCTCACCCGTCTGGTGAGCCTGGAAGCCGAAGGCAGTGTCGATCAGGCGCGCCTGTTCAGTGTCCAGGCCATCGATCTGGACAGCACGCCAACCGATGGTCTGGGACCGAACCTGGGGCGTTCGGTTCTGGATCTGTTGCAGTCCCAGACCCAGCGTCTGCTGAGCGCCAACGATGAACTCGAAGAGGCACGACAGGCCCTCAACGAACGCAAGCTGATCGAACGGGCCAAGCGTCTGTTGATGGATGAACATCAGTTGAGCGAAGGCCAGGCCTACGAGCGTCTGCGCCAGTCAGCGATGGAGCGCGGCCAGCGTATGGTCGACGTCTCCCAGACCCTGCTGGCCTTTGCCGCAGCACGTCCGGCGCCACGCAAACGCCACTGACCCTTGTGCACTTGTGCCGAGCAAGCGGCGCAGGCAGCGCCCCAGTACTGTGCGAAACCGTCCTGAGGCGCACAGAGATCCAGACGCTTGATCTTCGCTACAACCCACGCGATTCATGGCTGCAGCAAAGCTGGCATGCAAACTGCTTTGCAGGTTGTGCAAGCCGGGTGCTTCCAGACGAAGGCCGCGGCACATAAGCGAATTCCGGACAACGGCGTCCACACGTTCATCGGCAAAGGCCTGGAGCGTGTGTACGCCGTTTTTTTATGCGTGTTTTTGGGGGAATGATATGGACGAGAAGCCAGATAGCCACGAGCAAGACAGCCCGGAAAATGCGCCTCGGCGGTCTTTCCTCAAACAGTCGCTGGGTTTGCTGGGCGGCGGTGCAGCGCTGAGCATCCTGCCCCCGGGCTTGCAGTCCGTGGTCTGGGCTGCTGGCACCGATGGCCTGGAAACCACCAGCGCCAAGCTGGGCTTCATTGCCCTGACCGACGCCGCGCCGCTGTTCGTGGCCGACGAGAAAGGTCTGTTCGCCAAGTACGGCATGACCGGTGTCGAAGTGCTGAAGCAGTCGTCCTGGGGCACCACACGTGACAACCTGGTACTGGGCTCGGCCAGCAATGGCATCGATGGCGCGCATATCCTGACGCCCATGCCTTACCTGATCGCCGCAGGCAAGATCACCCCCAATAACAGGCCGGTGCCGATGTACATCCTGGCGCGCCTGAATGTGGGTGGCCAGTGTATTTCCGTGGGCAAAGAATACGCTGACCTTAAGCTGGGCCTCGACTCGGCACCTTTCAAGGCTGCACTGGATGCCAAGAAAGCAGCTGGCAAGAGCATCAATGCCGCAATGACTTTCCCTGGCGGCACCCATGACCTGTGGATGCGCTACTGGCTGGCAGCCGGCGGTATCGACCCGAACAAGGACCTGTCGACCATCGTCGTGCCGCCACCGCAAATGGTCGCCAACATGAAGGTCGGCAGCATGGACAGCTTCTGTGTGGGCGAGCCGTGGAACGGGCAACTGGTCAATCAGAAGATCGGCTACACCGCCAACACCACCAGCGAAATCTGGAACAACCACCCGGAAAAAGCCCTGGCGTTGCGTGCCGATTATGTAGACGCCAACCCCAATGCGGCCAAAGCCTTGCTCAAGGCCGTGATGGAAGCACAGATGTTCTGCGATCAGCCTGAAAACAAGGAAGAGGTCGCGCAAATCTGCGCCAAGCGCCGCTGGATCAACGCCCCTTACGACGACATCGTGCAGCGCATGAAAGGCAACTTCGATTACGGCACCGGTAAGGTCGTGGAAAACAGCCCGTTCATGATGCGCTACTGGAACGAGTTCGCGTCTTACCCGTTCAAGAGCCATGACCTGTGGTTCCTCACGGAAAACAAACGCTGGGGCTACCTGCCGCAAGGTTTCGACAGCCAGGCGCTGGTGGACAAGGTCAACCGCGAAGACATCTGGCGCAAGGCTGCTGCTGAACTGAATGTACCGGCGGCACAGATTCCGGCCTCGACATCGCGTGGCATCGAGACGTTCTTCGATGGCAAGACCTTTGATCCGCAAAACCCGCAGGCCTATCTGGAC
This sequence comes from Pseudomonas cichorii, assembly GCF_019719005.1. Classification (GTDB taxonomy): domain Bacteria; phylum Pseudomonadota; class Gammaproteobacteria; order Pseudomonadales; family Pseudomonadaceae; genus Aquipseudomonas; species Aquipseudomonas cichorii_E. Next base: position 114,867 of record NZ_JAIGPJ010000003.1, on the reverse strand, counting down.
AGCCAGACCATCAAGGCTCTGTCCTGATAGTGGCCACTCGCTTGGGAGAAATCGATGAACGCTGAAAGTAAAAGCTTCAAGGCCGCGGGAACGCCCGTGACCGTTACCGGCAAGCCCGCCAGTCGCTGGCCTGCACGAATCAAGAACCTGCGTCAGTTCCTTGTGCAGGGTGTATTGCCACCGCTGGTGGTGGGCGCGTTGTTTCTGTTGCTGTGGCAAATGCTCTGCAGCGGCAAGGGCGCTGCCTTGCCGCCGCCGACTCAGGTCATTCATGAAACCTGGGAGCTGATCATCCATCCGTTCTATGACAACGGCGGCAATGACAAGGGCATGGCCTGGCAACTGCTCGCCAGCCTGCAACGTGTCGCCTACGGCTATACGCTGGCGGTGGTCGCCGGGATCAGCCTCGGGGTCCTGATCGGTCAGTCGGCCTGGGCCATGCGCGCACTGGACCCGCTGTTCCAGATCCTGCGTACCGTACCGCCTCTGGCCTGGCTGCCGCTGTCGCTGGCAGGTTTCAAGGACAGCCATCCTTCGGCGATTTTCGTGATTTTCATCACCGCCATATGGCCGATCATCATCAACACCTCGGTGGGCGTGCGCAACATTCCCGATGACTACCGCAACGTGGCCAAGGTCCTGCGTCTCAATGGCGTCGAGTACTTCTGCAAGATCATGTTGCCTGCTGCTGCGCCGTACATCTTCTCCGGCCTGCGTATCGGCGTCGGTCTTTCCTGGCTGGCGATCATTGCCGCTGAAATGCTGATCGGTGGCGTGGGTATCGGCTTCTTCATCTGGGATGCGTGGAACGCCTCGCGCATCAGCGACATCATCCTGGCGCTGATCTACGTCGGTGTCGTCGGGTTTCTACTCGACCGGTTGGTGGCCCTGATCGGTCATCTGGTCACTCGCGGCACATCGGCCGGTTAAGGAGCAAGCACATGAATGCGCACGACAAGTATCTGAGCATCGAAAACGTCAGCAAGACCTTCGAGCGTGATGGCGTCTCCAGCCAGGTCCTGACCGGAGTCAACCTGGAAGTGGCACGGGGCGAGTACATCTCGATCATCGGCCACTCGGGTTGTGGCAAGTCCACGGTATTGAACATCGTGGCCGGGCTGACCGAATCCACCAGCGGCGCGGTGATCCTGGATGGCAAGGAGGTTCGCACACCGGGCCCGGATCGCAGCCTGGTGTTCCAGAACCATTCACTTTTGCCCTGGCTGACGGTCTACGAGAACGTGGCGCTGGCGGTCGATAAAGTGTTCAAGCGCAGCAAGAGCAAGGCCGAACGTCATGAATGGGTGCTGTATAACCTGGACATGGTCAGCATGAGCCACGCCCTGCACAAGCGCCCAAGCGAAGTGTCCGGCGGCATGAAACAGCGGGTCGGCATCGCCCGTGCGCTGGCCATGCAGCCCAAGGTCCTGTTGCTGGATGAACCCTTCGGCGCACTGGATGCGTTGACTCGCGCCCACTTGCAGGACGAGGTGATGCGCATCCAGAGCGAGTTGCAGAACACGGTGCTGATGATTACCCACGATGTTGATGAAGCGGTGCTGCTTTCCGACCGCATCGTGATGATGACCAACGGCCCGTCGGCGACCATCGGTGAAATCCTCAAGATCGACCTGCCGCGCCCACGCAACCGCATCGCCATGGCCGATGACCCGCTGTACAACCAGTATCGCCATGCGGTGCTGAGCTTCCTGTACGAGAAGCATCCCAAGGTGGAGGCAGTGGCCGCCTGAGCACTACCGCGCAGGAGCGAATTCATTCGCGAAAAATGACAAATTCGCGAATGAATTCGCTCCTGCGCAGATATTTAAAACAATGTTCCGATCCACATCCACAGCGGTAATGTCCCCGCCGACAGAATGGTGGTCATGCAGATCGCCGAGCTGGTTTTCTGCACATCCGGCACCGTCCGGGCAAAGCCCAGCACATTGACCCCCGACGGCCCGGCTGCCATCAGCACCAGCACGGCCCGCGGCATGCCTTCGATGCCCAGCACGATACAGGCCAGCAAAACCAGCAGCGGCATCAGCGCCAGTTTGGCGAAGGTGATACCCAAGGCTTCGGCGCTGGGTGTCAGCCGATAGCTGGAAAGATTGGCACCCAGCACGATCAAGGCGCAGGGCAGGGCGGCCTGGGCCAGCCAGGTGGTGAGGTGGTCTGCCCAGTCGGGTAATGCCAGGCCGGACAGGTTCAGCGCAACACCCAGCAACAGACCAATGATCATCGGGTTCGCCAGACTCGCAATCAATGAGCGCGAATTGAACGGCTCGTTGCCCGCAAAACTGTCGTACAGGCTCTGGAAACTGAACAGCAACAGGCTGTGAACGGCAATCACGGTAAACAGCAGAACCAGCCCCGGATTGCCGAACAGACCGGCAATCATCGGAATGCCGATCAGCACGTTATTGGAAAAACTCGCCGTCAGGCCAAAGGGCGTCGGCTTGCCCGCAAAGCGGTGGTTCACCAGATTGACCAGCGCAAACACCATCAACGCCGGTACGAAGTAGGCCGCCAGTATCCGGATATCCAGACCATCATGCAGCGGTGCCTTGGCCATGCCGGTAAACAGCACCATGGGCATGAACAGCTTGAAAGCCAGATTGCTCAAGGCCTTGGTGCTGTCGGGAGTGAGGGTTTTACGGCGTCCCAGCACGTAACCCAGGACGATCAACAGAAATATCGGCAGGATGGCTTGGGAAACGGCCACAGATTAAAGCTCCTTGGGGGATGGCCGGGCATTATTGCGCTGTTCGCCCGGCCATGCCTATCACATCGCCCCGATATCCGGCTTGCGCGTGCTCGATCCGCCATAGATCGGTGGATGGGTAACGATATGGGTCAGGTCCACCGCTGAATCCATCAGCTTTTGCAGGTCCGGGCGCGGACGGGACAGGCGCGGGTCGCCTGCGGTGGCCTGTTCGAGCGCCTGGGCGCAGGCCATCAAGGCTGCATCGCCCCGGAAGCCGCCAATCATTTGCAGGCCGAACGGCATGCCTTTGTGGTCCAGACCGCAGGGGATCGAGACGGCAGGGTTGGTGGTCAGGGTGATGGTGTAGCACAGCGCCAGCCAGCGATAGTAATTGTCCAGCGGCACGCCATTGACTTCACGCAGGTACAGCTCGGTCCACGGGAAAGGCGAAACCGGTGTGGTGGGCGCAAGGATCAGGTCGTAGCGCTCGAACTGCTGCTGGAAGCTGCGGAAGAGTCGGCTCTGTTCGCCATGGGCCTTGACGCAATCCTGCAACGACATGGCTGCGCCCATTTCATAGTTGGCGCGGGTGTTGGGGCCGAGTGCGTCCGGGTCACGCTCATGGGCATCCTGAAGACCGGCGACAAAGGCCTCGGCGCGCAGCACGTCGAAGGTGCGATGGGCGCTTTGCAGATTGACGTCGATGGCTTCGCAGGATTTGAACAGGTGCTTGATGGCCTCGATTTTTGCCCGGAACACGGCGCGGATGTTGTCATCCACGGCGCAACTGCCGAAGTCTTCGCTGTAGCCGACGCGTAACTGGCTCAGGTCGATGGAGCGGGGCGCGAACTCGTCGCTGCCCACGGCATAACTCAGCGGGTCGGACTGGCCCAGGCCTGCCGATGCCCGCAATTGCAGCAGCGTGTCGGCTACGGTTCGACCCATGGGGCCGACCACGGAAATGGGTGTCCAGCCCAGTTTCTTGCGCTCGCTGGGCACCAGACCCGGTGAAGGCCGCAGGCCGACGATGCCGCACAATGCGGCGGGAATACGCAATGAGCCGCCGGTGTCGGAGCCGCTGCACAGCGGCACCATATCCACCGCCAGCGCCGCAGCGGAACCGCCCGATGAACCGCCCGCGTTCAGGTTCGGATCGAAGGGATTGCCGGTGGCGCCCCAGACCACATTGCGGGTGTTGGCACCTGCACCCATTTCCGGGACGTTGGTCTTGCCGACCATGATCGCCCCGGCGCTGCGCAGACGCTCTACAAAGACGTTGTCACGGCTGGGTACGTTGTCGCGAAACATCGACGAGCCGTAAGTGGTCAGGACGTCGGCGGTTTCTTCCAGATCCTTGATGCCGATGGGCAGGCCATGCAATAACCCCAGCGGCTTGCCTTGCATCACCGCCTGCTCGGCCTCTGCGGCTTCCTTGCGGGCTCGCTCGAAACAGGTGGCGGAAAAGGCATTGATCTTCGGGTTCAGGGTTTCGATTCGCTGGATGCAGGCGTCCAGCAGCTCGACAGGGGAAAGCTGTTTATTGCCGATCAGGGCGCGCAGTTCGGTGGCGGGTTTGCTGAGGAGGTCGGAGTTAGGCATGGGCAGTCCTTGGAATAAGGGGGCTTTTTCGCGAATGAATTCGCTCCTACGGGGTTGGTGTAAGGGCGGATGATTCATTCAGCGCCAGAATGGTCGCGACCAGTGCCTGGCCTCTTGGGACCAGGGTCGCCAGCTCCAGGTATTCGCGGTCGGTATGCACCTTGCCGCCCACCGGTCCCAGGCCGCACAGCGTCGGGATGCCCAGGCTGGCGGTGAATCCTGAGTCGGCGCAGCCGCCGGTGAATTCGCCTTCGACGATGAAACCCAGTTCGGTCGCCTGTTGCTGATAAATGCGCAACAGGTCGGTGCTGTGTCTGGCTTCCATGGGCAGGAAGGTGGTGGCCTCCAGCAGACGCGCTGAAGTCCCCGGCAGTTCCTCTTCGGCGACGATGGCCTCAATGGCCGTGAGAATTTCGTCCCATTGCCTGAGCTCCACAAAACGCACATCGAGCTTTGCCGTGGCGCTGGGGGCGACGGTGTTGCTGGAGGTGCCGCCGGACATCAAACCCACATTGGTGGTGATGCCGGCCGCATAGTCAGTCAAGGCATGCAGCTTGATGATCTTGTGCGCCAGTGTCTGAATGGCGCTGGCACCGTCGGCATGGTTGACCCCCGAATGGGCGGCGCGGCCACTGACTTCGATGACCAGCGTGGCACCGCCTTTACGGGCGCTGACCACATTGCCACTGGCGCGCCCCGGTTCCGGGTTGAGCACGGCCTGTGCTGCGCGGGCATGGCGTTCGATATGAACACGGGCGCTGCCCGAACCGATCTCTTCATCGCCGGTATAGAGAATCTGTACCGGAAACGGCAGCGGCGGCAGACGTTTCAGGGCCTTGAGGGCGAAGCAGTTGAGCACCAGCCCGCCTTTCATGTCCGCGACTCCCGGGCCGTAGGCCAGTTTTTCATCGCGGGAATAGCCACGAGTGGCGGTGGTGCCTTTGGGGAAAACCGTATCGCGATGCCCCAGCAGCAGGACCGGCTTGCCCGGACCACCGGGAAGTTCCGCCAGCAGCACATCGCCGAAATTCTCGACGGCGATGCGTTCGACGCCGATGCCATCGGCCTGCAGCTCGGCGGCAAGCAGTTCACCCACCGCATCGACGCCAGCCTTGTCGTAGCTGTTGGAGTCGGTATCCACCAGCCGTTGCAACAGCGACTCCATGGCATCGTATTGCCCGGCGAGCCATTGGCTTGCCTGCTCTTGCAGTTGATTCATGAGGCGTTCTCCAGTGCCTGATGTTCGCGGGTCAGGCGCGCAGCATCATTGCCCAGGTCCCAGAACAGACCGGTCATGATTTGCAGGCTTTCCTTGACCACTGGTGCCAGCAGGTGCTCGTTGGGAGCATGCTGCGAACACGCCGGGTACGAATGTGGCACCCAGACGGTGGGCAAGCCAAGCACTTCTGCAAACACATCATTGGGCAACGAGCCGCCAAGGTTGGGCAGCAGCGCGGGTTTCTTGCCCGTGGTGGTGGTCAGCGAAGCAAGCGCCCATTCCACCCACGGGCTGTCAGGCGACAGGCGAGTGGCGTTCATGACCTCGATCCGGCCTTGCTTGACCTCGACATTACTGAAACCGTGAGCGTCCAGGTGGGCGCGCACTGCCGGTATGAAGGTGGTGTAGTCGCTGTCCACCACAAAGCGCATATGGCAATGGGCAAAGGCCTTGCCGGGGATGGCGTGAACCGGAGCGTCCGGGTTGCCGGTCTTGAACGCCAGAACATCCAGTGTGTTCCAGCCGAACACCTTTTCGCTCAGGGTCAGGCCTGGCTCGCCCCAGTTCGGGTCGATATCCGGGTCGCCAGGGCCGCCGCCGACTTCGATATCGCTCAGTGCTTCACGCACTTTTTCAGGGATGGCCCTGGGCATCAGCCCGGCGACTTTCACACGGCCTTTTTCATCGACCATGCTGGCGATGGCGTTGGCCAGGATGATGCCCGGATTGGCCAGCAGCCCACCCCAGTTGCCGGAGTGATGCGCGCCTTCGCGCAGGTCCACGTTCAGCTCGAAATTGAAGACACCCCGCGAGCCGAGAAACAGCGTCGGGCGTGCCGCCGCCAGTCGCGGGCCGTCGGACGCAATGAAAATATCGGCCGCCAGCGCTTCGCTGTGTGCTTCGCAAAATTCGCGCAAGCCGGGAGAGCCGTCTTCTTCGCCCATTTCCAGCAGCAGCTTCACATTGAAGCCCAGCTTGCCGTTGCGGGCCTTGAGGGTTTGCTCAAGCGCTGTGAGGTTGATCAGGTGCTGGCCCTTGTTATCCGCCGTGCCGCGACCGTACCAGCGCTCGCCACGTTCTACGACATTCCAGGGCGACAGGCCTTCGTACCACTGCGCGTCGTAACCGCGCACCACATCGCCATGCCCATAACTGAGCAGGGTCGGCAGTTGCGGGTCTTCGATGCGGGAGGCGATCATCAGCGGGCCTCGTTCGGCCACCGGGTTTTCATGGATCTGCACACTGAAACCCAGGCGCTCCACATGCGGCGTGATGAACTCCTTCAGGTAGCGATAAAGCTCCGGCAGGCTGGCGGCTTCCTGGCTTTGGGTCGGGTAGGCGACGCTGGTTTGCAACAGGGCGAAGAAAGCGCCGCTGTCGAATTGTTCGCAGACGTTTTCGATAGCGTTCGAGCGACTACTCATGAGGCTACTAGCTCCAGTTTTTGAGGGGTGTCGCGAAGATGGCAGCGCACGGTTCCGCCCTTGACGGAAGCATTGGCCGGATAGTTTTTCTTGCAGGCATCGCCGCAACTGGGGCAGCGCGGATGGAAAGCGCAGCCGGTCGGTGGCGACATCGGGTTGGGGAAGTTGCCATGCAGGCCAAGGTCAGGAATGCCCAGATGCGGGTCGGGGGTCAGCACCGAGTCCAGCAGCGCCTGGGTATAAGGATGGCCCGGCTCGGAGAACAGCGACTCACGGCTGCGCTCTTCGACGATACGGCCCAGATACATCACCGCAACCCGGTCGGCCAGGTGTTCGATCACTGCCAGGTTGTGGCTGATCAACAGGTAAGTCAGGCCGAACTCGCGCTTGAGGTCCTGCAACAGATTGAGAATCTGCGCCTGCACTGAAACGTCCAGCGCCGAAGTAGGCTCATCGCAGATCAACACATCCGGGCGCATGATCAGCGCACGGGCGATGGCCACACGCTGGCGCTGGCCGCCGGAAAGCTGGCTGGGATAGCTGTCGATCACGCGCTTGGGCAGGCCGACCACATCGAGCATTTCTTCGGTGCGCTTGCGGCGTTCGGCCGTGGTGCCGATGTCGTGCACGATCATCGGCAGGGTGACGATTTCACGCAGGGTCTTGCGCGGGTTCAGAGAAGAGTAGGGGTCCTGGAAGATCGGCTGGATGCGTCGCGCCATTTCCTTGCGGTCGGTGGCGGCCAGATGCTTGCCGTTGACCAGTACATCACCGCTGCTGGGTGGCAGCAGGCCCAGCAGCATTTTCGCCAGGGTGCTCTTGCCGCAACCGGACTCGCCCACCAGCCCCAGTGTTTCGCCGCGCATCAGGCGCAGTGACACGCCATCCACGGCTTTCAGGGTGGCGGTCGGTTTGAAGAAACCGCGATTGATCTTGAACTCCCGACGGATATCACAGAGTTCCAGAGCGATATCTTTTTTCATGACAGTGCTCCTTCCCGGTGGAAGACGGGTGTTGTACCGGGCGTGGCAAACAGGCAGCGAGCCATATGTTCATCGCTTTCCACGGGCGGTACGTGACTGGCGCAGGCTTCCACCGCCTGCGAGCAACGGTTGCGGAACGCGCAGCCTTGCTGTTCGCCCACCAGGCTCGGCACCAGACCGGGAATCGACCCCAGTGGCTGACCCGGTTGGGTACGGCCCGGAATCGGGATACTGGCCAGCAGGCCACGGGTATAAGGATGCTGCGGGTTCTCGAACAACTGCACGGCGGGCGCCGTCTCGACGATTTGCCCGGCGTACATCACCGCAACCCGATCAGCGATACGTGCCACCAGCCCCAGATCGTGGGTAATGAAGATCACGGCCATGCCGAATTCTTTCTGGATATCGCGAATCAGCCGCAGGATCTGCGCCTGAATGGTCACGTCCAGCGCCGTGGTCGGTTCGTCGGCGATGATGACATCGGGCTCGCACATCAAGGCCATGGCGATGATGACCCGCTGACGCAGGCCGCCCGACAATTGATGCGGGTATTGGCGCAGGCGCTCACCCGCATTGCTGATGCCGACTTTTTCCAGCATCTGCGCGGCACGCAACATGGCGTCCTTGCGCGATACCTTGCGGTGGCGCAGCAGCACTTCGCACAACTGATCGCCAATGCTGTAGGCCGGGTTCAGCGAGGTCATGGGTTCCTGGAAGATCATTGCCAGGCGGTTGCCCCGCAGGTCGCACATCTGGCGTTCGCTCTGGGTCAGCATATCGATGCCGTCCAGGCTGAGTTGCGTTGCCGTACGTTTTGCCTTGCGCGGCAGCAGGTCCATGAGCGCCAGGGAAGTCAGCGATTTACCGCATCCCGACTCGCCGACGATGCACAGCATTTCGCCGCGTTCGACATGGAAATCCAGGCCGCGAACGGCATGCAGGGTTTCCTGGCCAAGGGGGATATCGACGCGCAGGTTTTCAACATGCAAGAGAGCCATGTCCGGATATCCTCTGTCAGTTGCGCCCATCGGGCAGGATCAAGTCACGCAGGCCGTCACCGACCAGGTTGATGCCCAGCACCAGCACCATCAGTGCGACGCCGGGGATAGCGATGACCCACGGGGAAAAGAACATGTAGGGTTTACCTTCGGCGATCATCAGGCCCCAGGACGGAATCGGCGGTTGTACGCCCACGCCCAGGAACGACAGCGCCGACTCCAGCAGGATGGCGTGGGCCATCTCCAGAGTGGCAACCACGATCAGCGCGCCCACCAGATTGGGCAGGATCTCGCTGGCCAGAATACGGAAGGTCGAGCAGCCCAGTGCCTGGGCCGAGGCGACATATTCGGCATCGCGAATCTGTTGCACGGCGGCACGGACCACCACGGCAAAACGGTCCCAGAGCAGGCAGCCGAGCAGAATGATCACCACTTTCAGCGAACCGCCCATCAGCGAGGCCGAGGCCAGTGCGACCATGACCACGGGCATGGCCAGGCGTGTGGTGATCAGGTAGCTGATCACGGCATCGACCTTGCCGCCAAAGTAACCCGCCAACAGGCCCATGACCGTGCCGATCAGGCCGGAAATCAGCGCGGCGGAGAAACCGATGAACAGCGAAATGCGCGCGCCATAGAGCAGGCGCGACAGGTAATCGCGGCCCAGTTTGTCGGTGCCCAGAATGTAGTCCCATGAACCGTTGGCCATCCATACCGGCGGCTTCATGCGCAGCATGACGTCCTGAGCGTAAGGGTCGTAAGGTGCAAGCCAGGGCGCGAACAGCGCGCCGAACAGAATGATTGCCAGCAGCAACATGCCAATCGCAAAGCCGCGATGACGCAGGCTGTTGCGCAGGGTCCGCAGGATGCTTTTCGCCGGTGGCTGGTAGTCGTTGATGACCAGAGCGGATGAAGTCGTCGTGCTCATGGGGCCTCCTATTTCACGCGGATGCGCGGGTCGAGCAGTGCGTTGAGCACGTCGGCCAGCAGGGTGAGAACGATGTAGATCACGGCAATCAGCAGAACCACGGCCTGGACTACCGGGAAGTCGTCACGGGCGATGGCATCCCAGGCCAGTTGACCGATGCCTTGCAGGGAGAACACGGTTTCGATGACCACCGAGCCGCCGAGCATGAAGCCGAATTCCACGGCGGCCAGGGCGACTACCGGAATCAGGGCATTGCGCAGTGCGTGTTTGAACAGCACGGTCGAAGGGCGAAGGCCCTTGGCGCGAGCCGTGCGGATGTAGTCGGAGTTGAGCACATCCAGCATCCCGGCGCGGGTCAGGCGCATGATGGCCGGCGTGGCGTAGTAACCCAGGGCAATGGCGGGCATCACAAAATGTGCCCAGGTGGCATTGCCGGAAACCGGCAGCCATTTCAGCGTGACCGAGAACACCACGATCAGCATCAGGGCAAACCAGAAACTGGGCATCGCCTGACCCAGCACCGCGATGCTCAAGGCCAGACGATCGATCCAGGTGTCACGCTTGACCGCCGCCAGTACGCCCAGCGGAATGGCGATCAACAGCGCGATACCCAGAGCCATGGCGCCCAGGCCCAATGTGATGGAAAGGCGCGAGGCAATAAGGTTGTAGACCGACTCCTGAAAGAAGAACGAATCACCTAGATCCAGACGCAGCAGGTCGCCCAGCCAGTTGAAGTATTGCGTGACCAGCGGCTTGTCGAGGCCGTACTGCACACGAATCTGCTCGATCTGTTCGCTGGTGGCTTCCGGTCCGCCAATGGCGGTGGCCAGGTCACCGGAAAGGTGCAGGAGAGAGAAACTGATGATCGACACGGTAATCGCCACGCACAGGGCGATACCAAGGCGACGCAAAAGGAATCCATACATGGCAAGTGACCTTGTATCCATGGGATGAAACGTGAGTGCGCAGTCGTGCCGCACTCACCGGTTTGCTTCAGGTGGCGCTTACTTCCAGCTCGACAGAACGAAGCGGGGCAGCTCGTCCGGGTACGGCTTGAAGTTCAGGTCCGAGACATACGCATAGTTCATCGAGTAGTTGAACAGCGGAGCCCAGTAGGCCTGTTCGCTGATGCGCTGCAAGGCCAGACGGTAGTTGTCCTTGCGTACCTGAGGGTCCAGGGCGTTGTCTGCGGTTTGCAGCCAGCTCTGGACTTGCGGGTCCTTGATGTTGTCGTCCGGGTTGCCTTTGAACCAGGTACCGGCCGAGGCCGAGGTGTCGAGGATCGAGAACGAGCCCCAGGCCTGGAACGACATCGGCACCTTGCCGCCGCGCTGCTGGTCGCGCAGTGCCGCGTATTTCAGGTAACGAAGCTTGGCGTTGATGCCTACGGCACGCAGGTTGCCGATGATGGCTTCTACATAGTCGCGGTCACGGTAGGCGAAGATTTCAGTCTCGAAACCATTGGGGTAGCCCGCTTCTGCAAGCAGCGCCTTGGCCTTGGCCGGGTCGTAGTTGTAGACCGTTGCCGCCGTGGTGTCGCAACCGAACTGGCCGGGATAGCAGGCCACTTGCAGCGGCTTGCTTTCGCCGCCTACCAGTTGCGAAGCCAGGCCTTCACGGTTGATCGCGTGGTTGATTGCCTGACGCACCTTGAGGTGCTTCATGGGCGAATCGGCGCTGGAGGTGCCGCGAGCATCGAGTATCAGGAAGCCGATCCGCATGGTCCCGCCGCTGGTCACCACCAGGCTTTGCATGCCCTTGAGGCTTTGCGCCTGATCGGGCGCTACGCGCCAGACCCAGTCAACGCCACCGGTCATCAGCTCGGCGAGGCGGGTTTCGGAGTCGGCAATCACCTTGAACTGGATATGACCGATCTTCGGCTGACCTTGCGGGCTGCCCTGGAAGTAGTCCGGGTTCTTGTCCATGTTCACGCCGACGCCGCTGGTGATGGACGCAACCTTGTAAGGGCCGGTACCCACCGGTTTGCGGCTGAACTCAGCCAGGCCGACTTTCTCGAAATAGTTTTTCGGGAACATCGGTACGGCGTTGGACAGGTATTCGAGGGCGGCCGGGAAGGGCTTTTTCAGGTGCAGGCGGACGCTGTAATCCCCCAGCTTTTCTGCGCTCTTGATCCAGTCGACGTTTTGTATGGTGACGACCTTGGAGTCCGGCGACACCACGTAGTTGAGGGTGAACACCACATCATCGGCGGTGAAGGCATCGCCGTTGTGGAATTTCACGCCCTGGCGCAATTCAAAATCGATGGTGCTGTCGTCGACCTGTTTCCAGCTGGTGGCCAGCATGGGCTCCAACTGACCGCTGTCGGGGTTGCGATAGACCAGGTTGTCCCAGATCAGGCGACCGAGGATGACGCCTTCGCGCAAGTCGTTGTGATAGGGGCTGATGTTTTCAGGTTCACTGTCGGATGCGTAAACCAGCGTGTCATCGGCTTTGCCTGCGAAGGCGGTAAAGCTGCTGAACAAGCCCAGCAGCGCAATGCTGCGAGCGAAACCCTTGATGCCCATGCCGTCGTCTCCAAAAGGCGAAGTGGTTGTATCAAAGGGCAGTGGATCGCAAATGCGAAAGGAGAAAGGGGTACAAGCAGGCAATGGTTTTATTAGGCCTCGACACGACTCTAGGCAAAGCGTATCAATGCCACAAGCACAATCTTTCGATACTTGCTTTGCCGAAAAGGCAATGCTGGAGGCGGTCATGCAGCTCTACGGTGTGCAATCCACGGCTTTGCGCTACTTTCTGGAAGTGTCGCGCTGCGGGTCGATCAGTGAGGCATCATTGCGACTAAATGTCGCGGCCTCGGCGGTCAGCCGCCAGATCGCCAAGCTGGAGCGGGACCTGGATGCGGTGCTGTTCGAGCGACGCGCCCGAGGCATGGTGTTGAGCGAGGCGGGGATACGCCTGGCCGCCTATGCGCGCAAATCCCAGCTCGAAGCCGAGCAGGTGGTACTGGAAATCACCGAATTGCACGGTTTGCAGCGCGGTCATGTGCGCATCGCCTGTTCCGAAGGTTTCGCCCTGGAATTTCTGCCCAAGGCCATCGCGCTGTTTCGCCAGACTTATCAGGGCATCCACTTTTCCCTGGAGGTCTGCGCACCGGCCCAGGCCACGGAAAAGGTGCGTTCCGGCGATGCCGACCTTGGCCTGACGTTCAGCCTGACCCCGCAAAAGGAAATCAAGGTCGAGTACATCCATACCGGGGCCATCTGCGCCGTGGTGAGCAACACCCATCCGCTGGCAGACCGCCCGGAAGTCTCGCTGGCTGAGCTTCAGCCTTATGCCATCGCCCTGACCAACACCGATACGACACTGCGCCAGTTGTTCGATATCTGCTGTGGCGTGCAGGGCCTGCTGTTCGATCCGGTGCTGACCAGCAATTACATTGGCTCCTTGCTGCGTTTTGTCCGGGAAGAGGGCGGTATCAGCCTGTCCAGTGAGATGACACTGGACAGGCGTCTGCTCGGCAAGGAGATCAGATCCCTGCCCATCAGCGACGAAGGTATGAAAGCCCGACGTATCGAGTTGCAGAGCATGGCCGGGCGCAACCTGCCCGCAGCGGTCAGTGCATTTCGGGACTTTCTGATCGAGGAACTGGCGAAAACCTGAGGCGCAATAGCGGGGCTGCCTTGCCAGGGCAGGCATGTCTGGTTCTCTGGCTGTTAATGTTATAGTGTATCAATATTGGCTGGCGTAGAACGTTGCCCATATCGCTTACATCATGCTTCGCCCGTGGTGGCGAAGCAGGCCAACGAGATGAACTACAGAAATGAATAGCTCCCTCCCTGACGTTGCCCTGACGGAAGTTTCCAAAGTCCTGATCCCCCTTGACTGGGTAGGCATGCAAGGTGTCGAAGTCCCGATTCAGTTGGGCGAACCCGGTGTGGCGCATCCGATACATGCCTATGTGGATCTGCAGGTCGACCTGGCGGATCCCGGCGTCAAGGGCATTCATATGTCGCGCCTCTATACCTTGCTCGACAGCTTTGCCGAACATCAGCCATTCATTCCCGGCACCCTGGCGGCGCTGCTTGAAGCCATGGTCACCAGCCATGCCGATTGCCATTCCAGCCGCGCCCGGCTCAAGGTGAGTTTCAATCTGTTGTGTCGCCGACCGGCCTTGAAAACACCGGGCCTGAGTGGCTGGAAATCCTATCCGGTGACATTGAGTGCGGTCTGGGCAGGAGGCCGGTTATCCCTCGATGCCTCGGTGGATGTCACGTATTCCTCGACTTGCCCATGCTCGGCGGCTTTGTCGCGTCAGCTTGTGGAAGAGGCGTTCCTGAAGCGTTTTGCCGGACAGGAAACGCTGACGCCTGATCAGGCGGCGGTCTGGCTGCGTGAAAATGCTTCCTTCGCAACACCTCATAGCCAGCGCAGTGTGGCAACGGTTCAGGTACGCATCTCGGAACAGGCCACCGCGCTTGGCCTGATGGCATTGATCGATGCCACCGAAAGCGCCCTGGGCACCCCGGTGCAGACTGCCGTCAAACGCGCTGACGAACAGGCCTTTGCCCGCCTCAATGGCCAGAACCTGATGTACGTCGAAGACGCTGCCCGCAAGATCCAGCAGGCACTGGAAGGGCTGTTTGCCGCCTCCAGTGTCAGCGTGCGTCACCTTGAAAGCCTGCACCCCCACGATGCCGTTGCATACACTTCCAATTACACGTCCTGAGGACTACCACCGTGATCCGCAAGAACCCTTCCGGCCATCTGCCGGTCATTGCCGAGTCAGCCTATATCGATAAAACCGCGATCATCTGCGGCAAGGTCATCATCAAAGACAACGTCTTTGTAGGCCCCTATGCCGTGATCCGCGCCGACGAGGTCAACGCCAATGGCGATATGGACCCGATCATCATCGGTGCCAATTCCAATATCCAGGATGGCGTGGTCATCCACTCCAAGTCCGGCGCAGCAGTGACCATCGGCGAATACACCTCCATTGCCCACCGCTCCATCGTGCATGGACCTTGCACCGTGGGCGACCGGGTTTTCGTCGGTTTCAACAGCGTGCTGTTCAACTGCCAGGTGGGCAATGGCAGTGTCGTGCGCCACAACTCTGTGGTCGATGGTCGCGATCTGCCGGAAAGCTTCTACGTGCCGTCCACCACCCGAATCGGCCCGAACACCGACCTTTCGCAGTTCCCGCCGGTGAGTATCTCGGCTTCGGAGTTCTCGGAGGACGTGGCACATACCAATATCGATCTGGTTCGTGGCTACAAAGCCTTGCAGAACGAGTTCTGAAATATGCCACTGTCACGGGCAAGCCAGACTGCGGCACAATGCGCCCGCGAGGCTTGCCCGCACTTTTTAAGCGTCATGCACCTGTTACAGCCCCCAACGGACAAGAACCTCCCATGACAACAGCTGTTCCCTCGACTTCTGCGCCGTCCTCACGGTTGCGATCGATCGACGCCCTGCGCGGGCTGATCATCCTTTTCATGTTGCTGGACCATGTGCGGGAAACCTTCTTCCTGCATCGTCAGGTCAGCGATCCCATGGATGTCGCCACCACGGCTCCGGAAGTGTTCTTCAGCCGCTTGCTGGCCCATGTGTGCGCGCCTTTGTTCGTGCTGCTGACCGGGCTTTCGGCCTATCTGTATGGCGAAAAGTACAGTGGCCGGACTGACGTTTCCGCCTTTCTGCTCAAGCGCGGCCTGTTCCTGATTGCCCTCGAATTCACGCTGGTGAGTTTCGCCTGGACCTTCAAATTCCCGCCAACCATCATTTACCTGCAAGTCATCTGGGCCATCGGCCTGAGCATGGTGGCCTTGTCGGTGATGGTGTTCCTGCCGCGCTGGGCGCTGGTGCTGATCGGTCTGGTGATCGTTGCCGGGCACAACCTGCTGGACTCGCTGCATTTCGGTGTCGAGTCGGCCATGCATATTCCGTGGGCGATTCTGCATGATCGCGGCTGGATCGAAGTCAGCGACACCTTGCGCCTGCGCACCTCTTATCCGCTGCTGCCGTGGATCGGTGTGATCGCACTGGGTTATGCCGCCGGGCCATGGTTCGCTTCGGGCATGGATTCAGCCGCACGTCGTAGCCGCTTGCTGGTCTGGGGGCTGGGCGCGCTGATTGGTTTCATGGTTCTGCGCGTCATCAACGGCTATGGCGAAAAGCCCTGGAGCGTTGGCGAAACCGGCGTGCAGACGCTGATGAGCTTTTTCAATATCACCAAATACCCGCCGTCATTGCTGTTCATCAGCCTGACACTGGGCATTGGCCTGCTGGTGCTGATCTGGTTCGAGCGTATTCAGGAGAAAGGCTGGCTGAAACCGCTGGTGACCCTGGGCGCAGCACCGATGTTCTTCTACTTGCTGCACCTGTACGTGCTGAAGTTCCTGTACCTGATTGCCGTGGCGATCTGGGGCAAGAATCAGGGCGACTACTTCGGCTTCGATGCGATGTGGGGCGTATGGCTGAGTTCGGTACTGCTGGCAGTGGCGCTGTTCCCGGCAGTACGCTGGTTTGCCGGGCTGAAAGCGCGGCGGCGTGATATTACCTGGCTGAAATACCTGTAACACCGAGGTACTTGTGTAGGAGCGGACTTGTCCGCGAAGGCGGTATTACATCCGACAGAGATGCGTCGTTTGAAATGCCTTCGCGAATAAATTCGCTCCTACGGATTTGCATCAATCGTGATGTGCTTCACCCACGAAGGTCAGCGAGGTAAACAGGCCTCGCGCTTCGATATCGGCATCGTTCTTGACCGGCAGCGTGACCTCGGCCGCGATCACATTCAACCCTTCGTTACGCACGACCACATTGGCGCGACCTTCCGCATCGGTTTCGGCACTCACTACGTCCGGAGCGCTGCGATAATCCCCGAACAGCTTGATACCCGCCGCAGGCTTGCCATCCACCAGCACGCGCACTGGCAACGGTTTGCCCGGCCCGACGGTCAGCGGGTCGACCTGAGGCACGATCACGAACTTCAGTTTGTCGAATGACGGCAGGCGAGCGCCTTCCTCATAAATCGCCAGGCTGTACTTGAAGGTATGAATCGACTCGGTGCCGCCCGGTACTTTGCTGCGGCCTTCGTTGATCCACTTCTTGTCCTTGTTTTTCGTCCACATGCCGTTGTCCAGCGCGACAGACATCACCGCCACCGGCTTCAGAGGTTGCAGGCGTGCATGGTCGTCCAGGCGCTGCACGGTGACCGGAACCATCCGGCCTGCCAGATCATAGGCCCAGGCTCCGCTGACTTTTTGCGCCTTGAAGGCGTTGTCTTCCGCGCCATGGCCATAGACCACTTCAATATTGCCGCGGCGCTGCTCGGTCCACAGGCCATGGGCACTGGCCTGGCCCACGAACAGCGCAGCCAGCAGGCCCAAGGTCACAACTGATGGTTTGCAAAGCATGATGCATCCTTGTTGTTATCGATCAGAGATTGAGGGTCAGGCTGACAGTGAAATTACGCGGCTCGCCCGGCGCAACCCAGTAATTACTGTAGGAGCGCTCGAAATATTTCTCGTCAAACAGGTTGTTGAGGTTCAGGCCAACGGTCACGTTCTCGGTGGCCTTGTAATGGGCCAGCAGGTCCACGGTATGGTAAGCCGGCAGCTCGAAGCTGGTCCCGGCTTCACCGGAGCGATCACCGACATAAGTGAATGCGGCACCCACATCAGAGCCTCGCAATACGCTTTCCTGGAACTCATAAACGCCCAACAGGCTGCCGCTGCGCTTGGCGACACCGAGAATCCGGCTGCCGGTGGGAATGGTCCGGTCACCCTTGGTCACTTCGGCATCGATATAGGCAAAGGCCCCGATGACACGAATGGCATCGGTGACCTGACCGGTCAGTTGCAGATCCACGCCCTGGCTGCGGGCTTCGCCAATGGCGCGATTGCTGTCGGTGGAAGGATCGATTGCCAGCACATTTTCCTTCTCGATATGGAAGGCGGCGAGGGTGGTGCTCAAGCGGTCGTCGAACAGCTCGCTCTTGATCCCGATTTCGTAACCGACACCTTCTTCCGGATCGAAGGTCTTACCTGACGCGTCCAGCCCGTTATTGGGTTTGAACGAGGTCGAAGCGTTGGCGAACAGGCCCACTTGCGGTGTCAGTTGATAGATCAAACCGGCGCGCTGGGTGAACGCATCATGGCGCTGTCTTGAGGTCGGGTTGGTTGCGGTAGGGGTGTAGTCATCGATCTGCTGATCGAAATGCTCGTATCGGGCACCGATCATGCCGCGCAACTTGTCTGTGAAGACGATCTGGTCCTGCAGGTTCAGGGCGCGGCTTTCGACGTGCTCGAAGAAGTCCGTACCTGTGGGGAGACCATTGGGTTTGGCCTGGCCATAGACCGGGTTGTAGATATTGATGGCATAGTTGCTGCCGCCAATATTGGTGACCCGTTCGTTCTTGCGGTAGTTCTCGTATTCGGTGCCGATCAGCACCTCATGCTCCAGTCCTACGGCATCAAAACGCCCGCGCAGCTCCAGCTGGGTGATGCTGTCATGCCAGTTCATGTCGCGTTCGCGATAGCGGCGGTTGACGGTTTGCGAGTTGGCGCTCAGCGCCCGGGATTCACTGGCGTAGCCCGACAGTTCACCTTCCTTGTAATGACTGGCCAGACGCAGCGACCAGACATCATTGAGGTGATGATCCAGCGCGACCTGGATCATGTTGTTGTCGTTATCGATATCGTCGTCCGGCTCGCCCAGAAAGGTCGAGCGGGACATGCCGCTCCACTTGTTGTTCGGCGCGACGATGCCACGGTCGAAGGTCGACTTGTGGCGAACGAATTCGGTTTCCACCAACAGGCTGGTATCGGGATTCAACTGCCAACTGAAAGAAGGAGCCACGAACACGCGATTGCTCTCGACGTGATCGCGGAAACTGTTGTTGTCCTCGACCGCCAGGTTGACCCGCGACAGGACATTGCCTTCTTCATCCAGCGGCGTGTTGACGTCCAGCGCCGTGCGATAACGATCCCAACTGCCGGCACTGGTTTGCAGCGTGGTGAACGCCTCGCGCTGCGGCTTCTTGGTCACGATATTGACCGTACCGCCCGGATCGCCACGGCCATACAGACTGGCGGCCGGGCCTTTCAAGACTTCGATACGCTCGATATTGGCGGTGTCCGGCGTCGTCGGGTAGCCACGGTTGGCGCTGAAGCCATCCTTGTAGAACTCGGAAGTGGTAAAGCCGCGAATGCTGTACTCGTAAAGCGTCAGGCCGCCGAAGTTATTCTGCTTCGACACACCACCGGCATAGTCCAGGGCGCGTTCGACATTATTGCTGCCCAGGTCCTTGAGCACCGAGGCCGGCACCACGCTGATGGATTGAGGAATGTCCTTGATGGCCGTGTCAGTCTTGGTCGCCGTTGCCGAGCGCGTGGCCCGATAACCCTGAACCGGGCTGGTGGCCGTCTCATAGTGGTAATCGGAGGAAATGTTGACGCTGTCCAGTTCGAGGGTTTGCGGCAGTTCTTCAGCGAAACTGACATTACCCAGCACTCCGATTGCCAGGCTGGTCAGAGACGCGATTTTACGAGACGACATGGAGGACTTCCTGATAGTTATGGATACAATATAACATCTCCGATGAGAATTATTACTGATTGTGACTGTAACCAGATGTAAAATATTTTTGGTCTGTTAGAGACTGAGCAACTGATCGGCAAGAAGGGGGCGAGCGGATCAGGAAACCGGGCCGCAGGAATGCCCGGAGCAGGAGAGGGCTTGTTGGTGGTGAGCTTGACTGATCAGGGGTGGGAAGGGCGGGTTGTCATGAGGGAATCCTGATCTGCGCTCAAGACCAGGATTCATCCTTCATTCAAGCCGCATCGATCCTTGTCCCGCTCCACTTTCCTCCCGCCAGCTCAATGCATTTCAGCGCCAGAATCGTGGTCGGGTCGACCAGTGCGACGTTGTGGTCCTTTATCTGAAACGCCTCGCTGTGGGCCAGCACCAGTGGCAGTTCCGTGCAGCCGAGAATCAACACGTCGGCACCCAGTTCGCACAGGTGTTCCGCCGCCAGCAGCAATTGTTCCTTGCAGAGCCCTTCGGTGAAGCCGGCCTTGATGCCGCGTTCGCCGTAGATGGATTCCATGACCATGTGCTGGTAATCGAACCCCGGCGTGATGATCTGTAGCCCGGCGCGCCTGGCCGTTTCGTGGTAGACCTGACTCTGCACCGTTCCCGATGTGGCCAGCAGGCCGATGGTCTTGCCCGAGCCGTATTTCTGCGCGATCCACTCCACCGTCTCGGTCAGCATGTTGATGATGGGCACCTGCAAATGGGACTGGATGCGTTCGACAAACGCATGGGCGGTGTTGCAGGGGATTGCGATGGCGTTTGCGCCAGCGCTTTCCAGGCGTTTGCAGGTTGCGTACATCGCCATGGTCGGGTCGGTTTCGTCGTGCAGCAGACTGGCGGTGCGATCAGGAATCTGCGGATTCTGTTCGACCACCATCTTGATGTGCTCCTGATCCTTGCCCGCTGGCGTATGGGCAACCACTTTGCCCATGAAGTCCACGGTGGCGGCAGGCCCTACGCCGCCTACGATGCCAAGCTTGAAAGGCGGGCGTGCAGGCTGGCCTTTCTCCTGGGTCGCGAAGCTTGCATAGATCTCGTTGATATCCAGAACCGATACTCCGCGGCGCTGAAGTTCCGGGCAAACCAGCGATAGCTCCGTCATGCCTGGGAGCACCACCGTTGCGCCTTGTGCCTGCAAGGAAAGACACGCTTCATGGACCGTATCCAGAGGCGCGCCTTCAAGGTGGCCGTCCTTTATGCCGTTGACGCCGTACATCGCTTCCATTAGCGCAGACTGTGCTTCGGGATCGGGGTAAACGATCCTGAAGTCCTTGCCCAGATACCGCTCGAACAGCCCTGAATGAGCGACGAAGTCCGAAGCAATCACGCCCAGGGTCTTGCCGGGTTTGATCCTGAGGCGAGTGTGCCGGGCCAGCGCCTGCATCATGTCCAGCACCGGAATACCCAACTCTTCCTGGATTTCGGCGCGGAACGTGTGGCTGGCGAAGCAGGGCAGCATCACCGCATCGACGCCGCTTTCCTCGAACGACTTGCACACCTGGAACACATAGAACTTGCGCGACGTCATGTTGGCCCCCTGGTCAAGCGGCAGCAGCACGTCCTTGAACGGATGCTGCTCGAACAGGAAGTGGTAGCGGCCCTGATCCTCAAGCACCGCCCTGGATTTCACCAGCTTGTAGAAGAGGTCGCCCCCGGCCAGCGAGCCCAGTCCTCCGACGATACCCAGCTTGCGGACAAAGGCTCCCTTGCTGGCCGACTTCGATTTTCTCTTCATGATCTATTCCTCAGGCGACCGAAACCGGGTGTCCGGGCTGGACGCGTGCATCTGCGTTATCCGCTGTCTCCTCCGGGTCTTCGTGTGGCTCGGATTTCGCGACCACGGCTGTGGCGATGCTGTTGCCCACAACGTTGGTGGCGGTGCGCGCCATGTCCAGGAACTGATCGATTCCGATGATCAGCAGCAGCCCGGCTTCCGGCAGGTTGAACATCGGCAGGGTCGCGGCGACCACCACCACCGAAGCTCGCGCCACGCCTGCCATGCCTTTACTGGTGACCATCAGCGTCAGCAGGATCAACAGTTGCTGGGTGAAACTCAGGTCGATGTTGTAGGCCTGTGCGATGAACATGATGGCGAAGGCCTGATACATCATCGAGCCATCGAGGTTGAACGAATAACCCAGCGGTAACACGAAACTGGAAACCCGCTTGGGGGCGCCGAACTTTTCCAGAGCTTCCATGGTTTTCGGGTAGGCGGATTCGCTGCTGGCCGTCGAAAACGCCAGCAGAATGGGTTCGCGAATCAGCTTGCCCAGAGTGAAAACGGAACGCCCGAGGAACAGATAGCCAGCACCGAACAGCACGGCCCAAAGGACAGCAATCCCCAGATAGAACTCGGCGATCAGCTTGCCGTAATCGACCAGCAGACCAAGCCCCTGAGTCGTGATTGCCGAAGCGATGGCCGCAAACACACCAACCGGTGCCAGGGCCATGACGTAATCGGTGATCTTGAACATCACCTTGGCCAGCTCATCGATGGTGTCGGTGATCCGTGTGTAACCGGCGCGTTTGACGCCAGCCAGCGCAAAGCCGAAGAACAGCGAGAACACCACGATCTGCAGGATCTCGTTATTGGCCATGGCCTCGGCAATGCTGCGGGGGAACACGTGACTGATGAACACCTTGAGGCTGAAGTCGCCGGTATTGACCGGCACCGCCGCCGTTCCATGCTGGACGACTTCCATATTCAGCCCGGCTCCCGGCTGAAACAGGTTGACCAGCCCCATGCCGATTGTCAGCGAGATCACCGAGGCCGTCACGAACCAGGCCATGGCCCGCATGCCGATACGCCCGACCGAGCGTGAATTCCCCAGACTGGCAATGCCGCCGACCAGCGTGGCGAATACCAGAGGTGCGATGATCATCTTGATCATGCGCAGGAAAATATCGGTGATCATCGAAAAGTACGAAGCAATCTGCCTGGCGTTCTGCTCGTTTCCGGCGAAATGGTGACAGGCCCAACCCACCAGCACGCCCAGTGCAATGCCCATCGCGATTTGCCGTGGAAGTCTGTTTTTCTTCACGAAGCTGTCCTCAAGTGGTTTTTGATTTTTTTATCCGGCAGGAGACCAATCAGATTCGCCCAATGGCTCTCGTGGCCCTGGTGCTAGCGGCGATTCTAGGCAAGCGTTTGGCGGCGATGATGAGTAATCATGCTAAACCCATGCGCTTTTGGAATAGTTGTTGAAATGGCAGCGATAGAGGCGCGAAGCCGACGTAAAATGCGCATCTCACTGCGGGAGATGCGGGTATGCAAATCAAATGGCTGGACGATCTTCTGGCTATCGCCGAATGGAAAAACTTTTCCCGTGCGGCCGAAGTTCGCTGCGTAACCCAGTCGGCCCTGTCGCGACGTATTCGATCACTTGAAGAGTGGGTGGGCGTCGAACTGGTAGACCGTGGCACCTATCCCGTGCGGCTGACGGCTGCGGGAAGCGCGTTCTGTGAAGAAAGCCGCGAAGTGCTGGCGGGCTTGCTCAGGCTGCGCTCAACCTTGCGCGAAGTGGAGCGCATGCCAGGACGCTCCATTCAGGTGACCGCCGGGCACAGCCTGTCGATGACGTTTCTGCCCAAATGGCTTTCACAGTTTCAGCAACACAACGAGCAATTCAACGCACGGGTCGTTGCTGCCAACATCCATGACGCCGTGATTGCCCTGGAGGAGGGCAGTTGCGACCTCATGATCGTCTACCACCATCCCCTTGCGCCCATCCTGCTGAACGCCGAGCGCTTCGGCAGCCTGGCCTTGGGGCATGACGCGTTTATCCCCTTGTGCGCCCCGGACAAGAAAGGCCAGCCGCTGTACCGCTTGCCGGGCAGCGCCGCAAAACCCGTCCCGCACCTTGCCTATACCGCGACCACCTTCCTGGGTCGTGTCGCCGATATCGTCATCAAGAACGGCCCGACGCCCGTCAAGCTGGAACGCTGCTACGAAGCCGACATGGCCATGCTCCTGATGCGCATGGCCATCGAAGGCTACGGCGTGGCCTGGCTGCCACAAAGCGCGGTTGTCGACGAGCTTGAGCGAGGGCTGCTGGTAAGAGCCGGTGGCGAAGAGTGGAGCACCCGCCTGGAAATCCGCTCGTATTGCGCGATAGCGAACCAGAACCCGACCATGCGCAATCTCTGGAAAACCCTGGAAGGGGCTTCGCGGCTAAGTCAGTAAACGCTGTACTTTGCTGTGCCGCACGGGCATAACGGCTGCAATTTTTTCACTCAAGGGAATGTTCATGCACCACAGGACTCTTGCCGTCTTGCTCCTCTGTCTGCCGTTATCAGCCTGTAGATTCGAGTTCGGCTCTAAACCTCCGTTGCCCTGGGCGCAGGTCAAGAAACCCGTTATCGTTTCTGCACTGTCCGAGCGTATCCGTCAGGCTAATCCTTACCCGTCCGAGTTGGGTGATCCCTTGCAACAGCGCACTGGTCAGGAGCAACTGCGCAGGCAGATCAGCGATTTGAGGCAATCTGCTCTTTCACGTTGCATTGCAAGCCAGACGCCAGCAGGCACGTCCAAACCCTCTACGGGAGCGATTCAAGGGTTGTCGTCTTATGAGCAAATCATGATTGCGAATGGAAACTCCCCAACTGCTGCCCAACGTTGCTCACGGATTGCAGAGGGTGATCAACTGGTTTCGGACTTGCGTGTTCGGCTTGCAGGCATGGAAGCAGCAGAAGAAAAAAGACGGCAATTCGACATGAATATCCGAAAGAAAATCGAGCAGGCGGCTGACGATGCGATAGAAACCTATGCCCGCTCGCAAAAGTACGAACTGGTAGTGGGCAGCGACTCCAGCATCGTGTTCAACGAGAAAAAGGTCGTGCTGGATATTACCGAGGCGGTTATCGAGTCGATTAAAAACCGATAGTGAAATACCGCCTTACGTCAGGCCGTTACTCAAGACATGCTGTTCAAGAAACGTTCTGCAAAGCCGATGACATTGAGCGGTAACCGACTGATTCTTTTATGAGTAAGGACATTCCATGTTTCGCTTCATGCCCTCCATCCTTCTGGCTCCAGTGTTTGCAATTTCTCTTGTTGGTTGTGTCTCGAAACCCGCTACCCAGGTATCGACCATCGATTACGCGAAACTCAGCTACGAAGGCGTCAGTTTCAGTAAGCCCGGCGTGTCTGCTACCGTGCAGGCTGCCAGCTTCCGAACCGATATCGATGCATGTGCAGCTATCGCTGAAGAGCAGTATCAAAAATCCTTGGCCAGCAGTGCCCAGCTCTCGCAGTTGTACGGTCAAGCAATGAAACCTGAGACTTTTCAGGCCCTGAAAAAGCCTCAAGTGGTTGCTTGCATGAGTGGCATGAAAGGCTCGAATGACCAAGGCAAGGGTTGGGTGGTTGTTCGGTAATAGGGTTGGTCCGTTTCGCGAATGAGCGGAGCGATGCCCGATTCGCTCCACGGTAATGCCGATCAGTTAAGGCGTACATGTCTCCTACAAGTTTGTGTGTGCCTTAACTGCAATCCATTCGCGAAGACAATCCATCAAACCACGCCATACACCTGCTGCAACCGGTCACGATAGAAATCAAACGCAGCCCGTGCCCCGGCAATCACTTCCTTGTCCTGTTCTTCGGTCAGTTCCAGTGCATCCAGTTGCTGGACGAAGGCGCGCCAGTGCAGGGCGCGGCCGTCTTCGTGGGCGGCGAGGTGGCGGGCGCCGTGGGTTTCGTTCAGGTCGAGCTGGCGAGTGTGTTTGAACAGGATCGCTGCGCCGAGGTTCGAGCCTTCGCTGCAATACAGCCAGCCCAGCGCCTGATAAGCCGAGCCGATGGAGGCCGGTGCCGGGGTTTGTGGCGTGGGGATCTGCAGGTCGTTCAGGTCTGCTTCGACGGCCGGGAAGCGGTCGAGCTCGCTCAGGCCCGGCAGCAACGCGTTCAGGCTTTCATTGAGATAGACCGGTTGCAGCGCACCATGGAAACCATGTTGCAGGCGCAGGAAGTTGCCGTAGTTTTCAATGCTCTGGAAAGGCTCGTTGCGCATCACCAGATCGTTGATGTTGTCGTGTTCGGTGTGAGTCCCGGCTTTCAGTCGTTTGGCGCGTGATAGCGGTTCTGCAAGTGTGGCGGTGGACATGTCGGACTCCAGCGTGAAAGTAGAACTGCACGATAGAGTCCGCGTCAGGTGCCAACAATCGTGGGTCCATTAAGAGTTGTTAAGGTCAGAATGCCGCTTCGCGAATCAATACGGCGACCACCTTCTGCCAGGCGTAAATCAGCGGGCTGCGCGTCTCGGCGTCGATGCTGACGCTGCCTCTGAGGGCCTGTTGAATGTTCTGCGCCGCTGCGCTCGGTTGCAGCAAAACCCTATACACCGCCTGTTCCGGGACAGGTTCGTGTTCCTTGTTCAGGCGGGTGGCGATACCGCCCTGATAATCCGAAGCCAGCTCGGGAGCCGAAGCCAGTTTGCGCACGGCGGTTTGTTCGACGCGGGTGACCTGCAACTCGATGCGCGGACGAGACAAATCCTCGGGGTAGAACCAGGCGCTATTGTCTGCAGCGATGCGGTGCATGTCCTGTTCACTGACGAAAGCCTCGATCAGCGCGCTGCCCGGTGCTGCGAGGGTCGCCAGCCATTCTCCCGGCGGCAGCCATTGGCCGACGGCCAAGGGCTCGGCCATATCGACGAGCGTGCCGTCGAAAGGCGCACGAATCTGCAATTGATCAATCTGGCTGCGCAAGGCGTTGTAGCGCTCCTGAGCGGTGTCGAGCTCACGCTGCACCACCGGCAAGCGGGCGGCGGCGTCCTTGTCCATGCGCTGGAAGCTCAGTTGCCAGCTCAGGGTCTTGATCTGCAATTCAAGGTTGCTCAGTTCATGAGTCAGCGTCGGTGCTTCAAGGCGAAACATCGGTTGATCGCGCTCGATAATCTGACCGGGCTGCACATCGATGCTTTGCAGCCGGGCACCATTGGGTACCAGCAAGGTTGCCTGCTGGCTGGCGCGCAACAGGGCAGGTGCCTGAACGCTGCTGCGCCATGGCAGGCAGACGCCCAGTAGCAGTGCGGCGATTACAGCAGTGGTGATCAGGGTGTTGCGGTTCATGCGGTAGTCCTTGCGGCGTCCGGCCCAGTGTTGCAACTCACGAAAGATCGGCATCAGGATAAAAACGCCGATCTCGACGGCGAACAGCAGCAGCCCCAGCAACTTGAATGCGAAGTGATAGACCAGCAGGGCAATGCCCAGGAACAGGAAAAAGCGGTAGATCCAGGTGCCGAAGGCGTAGATCAGCAGCGTACGTTCCAGCCACGGCTCGAACACTTCCGGGCGCGGGTCGTCCAGGCCGAACAGCCACTCGCGCAGACGCCAGCGGGCCAGAGCAAAGCCGCGGCCTTGCAGGTTGGGCACGTCCAGCGCATCGGACAGCAGAAAATAGCCATCGAAACGCATCAAGGGGCTTAGGTTGATGGCCAGGGTCAGAATCCAGGTGGTGGTCGCCAGCATGAAGGCCGCACTGCGCAAGGGACCGTCAGGCAGAAAGCTCCAGAGCAGGGTCGCCCAGGCCGCCAGCGACAGCTCCACCAGCATGCCCGCCGCGCCAATCGCCAGGCGCTGGCGTCGTGCGGTCAGGCGCCAGGCCCCGGTGGTGTCGGTGTACAGCACCGGCCACATCACCAGCAAGGCCACGCCCATACTGGCCACCCGGCAACCGAAATGCTTGCAGGTGTAGGCATGGCCCAGTTCGTGAAGCACCTTGGTACAACCCAGGGTCATGGCCGCCAGCAATGCGCCTTCGAGGCTGAAGAAGTGCAGGAAGGTATGCACGAAGACGTCCCACTGACGGGCGACCAGAATCAGGCCGGTCAAGGCCGCCATCAGGGTCAGCAGGGCAAAGCCGCGACTCATCAGCGGTCGCACCCACGGCAATGTACGCTCCAGAAACGCATCGGGATTGACCAGCGGAATACGCACGAACAGGTAGTTGTGCATCAGCCAGCCGGCCCAGCCATGCTTGTTCTGCTGTCTGATCTTGAGCAGCCTTTCGTTGCCCTCCGGCCCTTGGGTCCGGACCAGTTGCAGGTTGCCGAGAAACGCCGCAAAGCCTTTGACGTCCTGAATATCCAGGGTCAGGGATGTCTGGGTGTTGACCGCATCCAGCACCCTTTGGCTGTTGCCGGTTTCCCAGCGGGCCAGCATTTCCACTTCGGCCCAGCCAAGCCGGAAGAACTGCCCGCGAGCCGGGTCTTCAAGGGTCCAGCTGGGCGAGCCGTCGCGCAGCCTTGGGCCGCGATGCAGTTTCAGTTCCTGACGCAGTTGTGGCAGGTCCGGGGTTGCAAGGTCGGGTATCACTTACAGCCCCACATGAATACGCAATGCCGCCAGCGGTCGACGCAGCAAGTAATAGAACAGCACCGTGGGTTCGGCATACAGCTTGGCGCTGCCCTTGAGGCCGATGCGGATGCGTGGGTCATGGGTGTCGAAGGTGCTTTTCAGTCGATACGCCATGACGCCATCGGGGTTGACGCTGGCGCGGTAGCCGATGCGTTGCAGGGTCGCATCCAGTGGCGACGTGGGGTCGGTGTTCAGGAACAGTTTCACCGGTGTCTGCGCTTGCAGGGAAATGGCATCGGCAACAGGCAACTGGATTTCCAGATCGGCATCCTGAGGCTCGGCGATCAGCATGATGCGTTCGCCCAGATTGACGGGACGACCGATCCAGTCGCTGGGGTCATCGAAAATCGCGATGCCGTCACGGGGCGCTTCAATACTCAGGCGCTTGAGATTGGCGGTGTAAAACTCGACATCGTTTCTGGCCTGTTCGCGCCGTCCTTGCAGGGTGGCCAGCGTGGCCTTGCTGCGTTCGTCGAACAGCGCCTGTTGCTGGGCCTGACGCAGCTCGGCATCGGCCACGGCATAAGCCTGGCGGGCTGATTCCAGATGGTTGGTCTGTTCGCGGGTATCGAGTTGCACCAGCGGCTGGCCGGCGGTGACGCGCTGGTTGGGCTGAACCAGAATGCGGTCCACCACAGCCGCCAGCGGCGCGCGCAGCACGGCCGGGTCCCGGGCGACAATTTCTGCCGGTGCCAATACCGACTGGCGTACCGGCAGCATCAATAATGCCGCTGCAGCCAATCCGGCGATCCACAACAGGCGCTTGCGTCTGCGCAGTGGCTGGCGTTGTGGACGATGCCCCGACAGGCTGCTCCAGGCGTGGCCGTAGCAATCCAGCAGCAGTGGAGCCAACAGCCGCTCGGTGTCGCGCAGCGGGACATCGCGACTCAGGAGCAACGCCCCAAGAAGCGGGCCGCCTGCCTTTTGCAACGGCAGCCAGATCAGGCGCTGGGCGCAATACTCGCTCCATTGCGGCTGGTCTTCGGCGGGCACTGTCGAAGCGGTCAGCTCATGAATATGCCGGGCATTGTCGGCCTGCTGCCAGCGGCGGCACTGGCGGTTCAGCCAGGTCACCATGGGGGCCTGTTGTTCCACCACGGCCAGCCCCGAAAAGCCTTGCAGGCTCTGAGTGTCGCAGCGCCAGAGGATCGCTTGCCGGTATTCCAGCAGCGAACGGCTGTCGTTGAGCAGGATGAAGCTCAGAGCTTGCAGGCTGTCGGCGGCGCGTACTTGTTGCTCCAGCTGGACCAGCAAGCTCAGGTGTTCCATGGAGCGGCTTTGCGCCTGACTCATGACTCACCCGGCGCGCTGAGTTTCGCCACGCCACTCATGCCCGGCAACAGGCTTTCATCGCTCTGGGTGATGCGCCCGAACACTTTCACCGACTGGCTGACCGGGTCGATGATCGCGCCGATCCGGCTGATCTGCGCCGGGTAATCCTTGCCGCTTTCGTCCAGATGCACGCTGAAGTTCTGGCCCGGCTTGAGCCAGCGCAACCAGTTGGACGGCACGATCAGTTCCAGTTCATAAGCGCTGTCATCGTAGATGCTCAGCAGCTCCTTGCCCTCGGCCACATATTCCCAGCGCTGCGCCTTGCGGGTTGCCACGCGCCCGGAGAAGGGCGCGTTGATGGCGCAGCGTCCGAGAATCGCCTGATTGATGCCGCTTTCGGCCCTGGCAACCGCCATGGCGGATTGCGCCTGGGTGACATCGGCGACACTGATGGAGTTGAGCTTGTCGAGGCGGTTGGCGACTTCCAGTTTCTTGCGCGCACCTTCCTGTACGGCAGCCGTGCGATTCAACTGCGCCTGATAGACGCTGCAATCGAACGCCACCAGCCGGTCTCCCTTTTTGAAGCGTTCACCTTCCTTGATGGACAGCTCGGTGATCTTCCCGGCCACTTCGCTGGACAAGGTGGTCTGGGCAATGGCGCTCAGTTGCACGCGCAGCACCGGTTGGGTGTCTGCGCCATGGGCCATATTGGCGGCGACGCTGATCAGAATCGCCAGCCAGACTCGCGAATGCTGTCGGATGGAGGCAGGCTCAGCGTGCATTTGCCGTGCTTCCTTGTTCCTTGAGCTCAATACCTTGCAGCGAGCCCAGGCTGTCGAACATATCGACCCTGGCAATCGGCGCGATGGCGACCGGGCTGGCAGGTGCCGGGCGGCTTTGGGCGGCGGTATTCAGTGATGTTTCAAAGCGCGGAATCTGCACCTGACCGCGTGCCAGATCAACCGCATTGCGGGCGATAGCCTGAGTCAGTTCGGTAATGCTTTCGCCTGCCAGACGCTGGGGCAGGGGATCGAGCCCCGCAGCCTGCTGGATCGCGCCGTAGGTGGCCTGCAACTCTGCGAAGCTGCGATCACGGGTGCGTTTCGCCAGCACGGTTTCGGTTTCGATCCGCACTTTTTCCAGCAGGCTCTGAGCCTGGCTGCTGTAGGCACTTTCACTTTGCGCCAGAATGCCGTCCTGCAAGCGTTGTAGCTCGTTGGAGCGCTCGAACAGCTTATTGGCACGCTGGTATTGCTGCCAGGCCACGTTGACCTGAGTCAGCACCGCCATACGCACCGCCTGACGACGCAGTTCGGCCACGGCTTCGCGGTTTTCGCCGGTTTTCTTGATGGACGAATAGGACAGCACGCTCATCAGGTTCCAACTGATCTGCATGCCGGCATCGGCCCATTGCTCATTGACCAGATAGCTGTTGCTGTCACGGTTCAGGCCCGCGAACAGGTTGACGCCGGGCAACAGCTTGAGCATCGCCATGCGGGTTTCCAGTACCGCGTTGCGGGCCTGATAGGTTTCTTCGCGGATTTCCGGGCGCTGGGTCATGGCCAGGGTTTCCAGATCGTCCAGGCTGTAGGCCACCGCGGGCGCTGTCATGCTGGCATCGTCCGGCACCGCCAGGCTGTACTGACTGGCAGGCGGGATGTTCATCAAACCGGCAAGACGTGCCTTGGCCAGCGCCAGTTCACCGTCCAGCACTTCCAGTTGGCGAATCATTTCCACCAGACTTTTCTGGTAGCGCAACGAGTCGATGGGCGTCAGCAAGCGCTCGCGCTCGGTAACGCGGGCCTGATCCAGCGCGGCGCGGGCCTGCACCAGTGTCGATTGAACCTGCGGCTTGAGGCGTTGCGCAGTGGCGGCGTCCCAATAAGCGGTGCGTACTTGCTGGATGATGTCGGCAATCACCCGGCGACGACGTTCCTCAGCGGCCAGGGTCTTGTTGGCCTGAACCTTGGCACCGAAGTAGCTGATGCCGAAATCCAGCACGTTCCACGACAACTGCAAGTCAGCCGTATGGCCTGAGCGATCAGAACTGGTGGACGGTTCAAGCGACTGGGTTCGGGTACGCACCGATTCGCTGGACGAGCCTGCGACATTGTCCCGACCACGCCAGCCTGCGCGAGCGGCCAGTTGCGGTAGCATCGACAGGTTCTGGGTGTCGAGCAGGCCTTCTTCCATGGCCTGTTCCATCAGACCCACACGTTGTTGCAGGTTGTACTTCACCGCCCGCGCCATGGCTTCGTTGAGGCTGACCGGTCGGTTCAGGGGCTCTTGCTGATCGAACATCTTGCTGCGGTCGGCGCTGGCCTGGGCCAGTTGCTGGTCCAGGTTGACCGGCTCGGGCTTGACCGCGCAGGCGCTCAGGCCGGCAACGATGCAGCCGATGCTCAGGCACAGGACGGTCTTGCGCAGCGCGAAGCCGGTCAGGCGCTGTTCTTGGGTGATTCTGGACATTGTTGCGTTTCCCCTGAAAAAGATCATGCGACGCGCTGGTCGTCTTGGGTCGCTGCGTTGGCGACGGTTTCGTTCGATTCGTTGCCCACTATCGACAGCAGGCTTTCCAACAGACTTTGGGCCTGATGAGCCAGGTTCAGGCTCGGCGCGCTGTCTTGCAGTTGGGCGCGCAAGGCCTGTTCCGCTGCGGGCGCAGGTGGTGTGTTGGCAGGTGCCTGTTGTGTGGCTGCGCCTTGAGGCCGTTCACCGGTCTCGATCTGGACCGGCGTGCGTTGTTCCTGACCTGAACGGTCGCGGGTGATCAGCACCAGATTCAGGCGTTGCGCGGCAGCCAGTTGGCGGTTATCGACAATCAGCTTGCCGCTGCGCGGATCGAAACGGACCCAGCTTGGCAAAGGCAGGCCATTGTCCATGCGCAGTTGCGGGCTGCTCTGGGTGCTGGCGAGCAACGATGGCGGCAGTTGCATTTCGCTGCTGGCGTTGCTGTTGGCTGCGACCTGCATCTGCCAGGTTTCGCCCGGACGTGCCGACTGGCTGGAGGCCAGGGTGTCGCTGAGGATGCTGCTACTGCCGAGCAGTTGCTCGGTGACGCTGCGCTGACTCGACTCCAGACCTGTGGCGTCGGGCAGGATAGTGTTCAGCGTGCTGTTGATCTCTGCTGGCAAGCCGAGGGGGCTGATGCCCGGCGGCAAGGACGTGTCTGTCTGCCGGACTTCATTATTGAACCCGCTCGGGCGCAGCCCCATCAGCGGCGCGGATTGCGCGGCAACGATCACCGGCTCGGTGATATTGGTTGTCGGGATGCTGCTACCGGTATCCACGTCTGCTGGCGGCGGTGTAATGACGGGACCGCCACCTGTATCTGGCGGCGTCTCGACTGGCGGCGTTACTACAGGCGGAGTCACGACTGGTGGTTCCACGACAGGAGGCGTTACCACTGGCGGCGTGATGACGGGCGTGCTGGTGGCCGTGATTGCGACGGTAAAGCTCGCGCTGTTCGAGGTCAGCAGCCCATCGTTGATACTGGCCGCCAGTTGCACCTGCGCAGGCGGTGTGTCGGCGCTGTTGAGGTAGGTCAGGTGTTGCAGCACCGACTGCGCCTGTGCCTGGCTGACATCGCCGGTAAAGGTGATGGTCAGGCGGCCAGCGCTCTGGCTGAACGTGGCGATGGCGGTGTCGTTGAGCAGGATCTGACTGCCATCGCTGGACAAGGTAAGCGTTGCAGAACTCTGCAGGCCAAAGCGATCTTCGGCGCTGGCACCTTCCGGACGCGCCACGGTGAGGGTGGCCCCTTTGTAATTGCCTGCGCCATCGTTCAGCGCATCCAGCTCGGCATCGCTGACAAGCCCATTAGGTGCCAGCAGTACGGCATCGCCGCCCTGAGTGAAGTTCGGGGCGCTGGTCGGGCTGCTCAATATCACCACATCCGAACCTGACCACTCGCTGCCCAAGGCATACAGGCTGCCGTCTGTGGCGCTGACGAGGTTGTTGAAGCCTGTCGATGACGAATAGGCACGAACAAAGGTCAAGGCACCGGTGGTGGCGTCTCGGCTGTACACCAGCAGGCTCGGATCACTGGCTTCGTGGGCAAGATACAACGCGCTGCCATCGGCACTGAGGGTTATATCTGCCAGTGAGTAGACACTTCTCAGCCCGTCCCTGACGCTGGCGGTCAGTGTCAGGGCGCCATCGGCGCTGCGACTGAAAATCCGGATCGAGTTGCTGTTCTTGTCCGAGACATAAAGAAAGTCGCCCGCGCTGGACAGGGCAAGCCCGCCGATCGAACTGAGGTTTTGACCGTTGCCCAGTGCTATCAGTGAACCCGTAAAGCTGAGTGCGCCGGTTGTGGTGTCGCGGTTGAAAATGGCAATGCCGTTACTCCAGCTGGCACCGACATACACCGAGCGTCCATCGCTGGAAATCACCACGTCCGAGCTTTGGCCAATACCATCCGACAGATGCCCGGATTGAGTCAGGCCTCCCTGAGCATCGATGGTGAAAGTCGTGATGCCGCTGTTTGAGCTGTCGGCGCTGACGGCATACAACGACCTGCCATCTGCGGAAACCACCATTTGCCCGAAATAGCTACTGCTCGTGTCATTGCTGGCGGCAACGCCCACATAGCTGAGCGCACCGGTGGTGACATCGCGCTGATACAGCGTGATGGTCGAGAGCGCGCCAGTCTCGGAAGTGGCCTCGAAACCGGCCACATACAGAAACTTTCCATCAGCCGACAGCGTGACCGAAGACACCCGGTCCAGGCCTTCCAGAAAGATGTCCCGGTCGCTGAAATACTGGTCGTCGCTGAAGCTGCCTTGCTCGACCAGGCCGTCTGCCGTTCTGGCGTAGATCGTCAGGGTCTTGCCGGCCACGATATAGACGAACTTGCCGTCGCTGGAAGTGGCCATGGTCGACGGTGCCGAGTCCACGCTGCCCTGCTCCAGGTGAGTGGGCTGAGACGGGTCGGTGATTGCGGGTGAGGTCAGCACCGTTCCCGGGTTCGGGTTGCTGATGCCGGGTGCGGTATTGGCAGTGACATCCACTGTGGAGGCAATGTTCAGGTCGCTGACGTCGGTTCCGCCATCCAGCGTGCCGCCGCTGTCCTGAATGCTGACCAGCGTGACGGTACGGCTGCCCAGGGTCGGTGCCAGGCTGGCATTGCTGTAACGGATACCGTCGATCAGGATTTGCGCCGCCTCAGTATCGATGCCGTTGGCCGGAGTGATTGTCAGCGTGGCCGTGCCCGCCGACAGGGTGACGGTGTAGGTGTAATTGCCGACGGTTTGCGTGCCGTTCACCAGTTCCACAAGGGTGCCATTGATGTTCAGGCGTTCCTGGCTGCCATCGCTCAGGCCGCTGATTTCCAGACGCAACTCAATGATGGATTGACCCTGTTCCACCGTAGAAATCTGCGTGTCGCTGAACAGCGCGGTGTTATTGCCAAAACTCAGGGTCGGGTCC
This sequence comes from Pseudomonas cichorii, assembly GCF_019719005.1. Taxonomy (GTDB): domain Bacteria; phylum Pseudomonadota; class Gammaproteobacteria; order Pseudomonadales; family Pseudomonadaceae; genus Aquipseudomonas; species Aquipseudomonas cichorii_E. The sequence goes on along the minus strand of NZ_JAIGPJ010000003.1, from coordinate 80,397 downwards.
AGCGCGGTGGCTGACAGCTCAGGCGCATCGTTGATTTCGGTCACGGCAATCAGGAGGGTATGCACGCTGGACGTCAGGCCATCGCCATCGTTGATCGACAGGTTCAGGCTGACCTGACTGCCCGGATCGCTGTTTTCATTGGAGTAGGTAATCTGCTTGATAACCAGATTGGCATCGGCGGCGCTGACCGGCTGGCTGGCAGTGAAGGTCAGCACCAGTGCGCCGTCTACCAGGCTGAAACTGGCAATGACATTGCCGTCCTTGAGGACCTGTTTGCCATCGGCGGACAGCGTGAAGCCGTTGCCGTCCTGAAAACCGAAGATATCGGCCGCATTGGCACCTTCGCTGCGCACGATGCGGATGTTGGCTTCGCGGTAATCCGCATCGCTGTCCAGCTCGACGTCGCTGAAACCTGCGGCTGCCAGCAGTGAGATCGCCGCAGCTTTTTCGGTATAGGCCAGGTTGGTCGGGACGTCACTGAGCACGGGCGCGCTGTTGTCACGCATGGTCACCGTGGACGTCAGGTTCAGCGCCGTGCTGTCGATGCCGCCATTGGTGGTCGTGCCGTTGTCGCGAATCAGCGTCAGGCTGACGGTGCGATCTGCGCCGGTGATGCGGGTGCTGTCATTGTAATAACCGATGCTGTTTACCAGTGTCTGGGCATTGGCCACGCTGAGGTTGCCGCCACTCAGGCTGACACTGGCGGTGCTGCCGCTGACGCTGACCTCATAACTCAGGCCGCTGCGGGTAGTGCCGGTATTGCCTTGGGTGAGGGCGATGCGCGTGCCGTCGATGACCAACACTTCGTTGGCTCCGTCCTGGATGCCGGTGACGCTCAGGTCCAGGCCGCTGACCGACTGGGCTCTTTCGCCGGTATTGATGACAGTGTCCTGAAACACTGCTACCGGGTTGCCTTGTGCCGAGTATTTGGGATCGGTGGCGCTGGCGGTCAGGGTCGGGGCGTTGTTGACGTCTATCAGACGCACTTCCACGTTAAGAGAAGTGCTCGCACCCTGACCGTTGTCGAAGGTCAGCACCATGACCGCCAGGCTTCCAGCGTCCGAGCTGGTGTTGCTGTAGCCGATCTGCTGGAGCACCTGATTGGCCAGCGCGGTGCTGACCTGACCGGTAAAGGTGATGCTCAGGCTGGAGCCATTGGCTGTCAGGTTGGCGATGGCCGTGCCGCCGTTCAGGATTTGCGAACCGTCACTGCTCAAGGTCAGGCTGCCGGTGGGGATAAAGCTCAAGGTGTCTTCGGTGTTGTCACCGCGTTGCGGCGTGACGCTGAAGCTTGCGCCGTTATAGTCACCATTACCGTTATCGAGCGCGTCCAGGGTCGAGTCGCTGACCAGCGCATCGCTCAGCTTTTGTGCCGTCGTGCCTTCCAGGTAGCGGGTGCTGGCTTCCTGCAGAACGGCAATGCCTGAGCCGGTGACAATCACGCCACCATCGGCGCTGACCTGAATCTCGCTGGCGTTGCTCTGATTGCCTGCCGTGCTATTGAGCAGCACCAGACCTGACGCCGTGGCGCTGTAGCGATTGATGGTGCCGTCGCTGAGGGTGGCATAGAGCGTGCTGCCGCTGCTGCTCAGGGCTGTCGAGGTGATAGTGGCCTGGCTGATGGCGTTCTGGACCACGAAGGACTGGCCTTCGACCCGGAACGTGAAGATGCCTTCGGAGGTGGTGACATAAAGCGTCTGGCCATCGGGCGATGCATTGATCTGGCTGGGAGACTTGAGCGAAACCGTATTGCCAGCGCTGTCCCGCTGCCCATCGCGGATATAGAACGGCGAACCCAGGTTGCCGTCGGCGTCACGCTGATAAGCGATCAGGGTATGGGGAGATGAGAAGGTCTGGGTTGTTACGAATACGTAATCGCTTCGGCTCTCCATGGCCGATATGGCGAACATGTAAGGTGGGTTCCATGACGTGTTCTCGAGCAGATTCAGTGGCGTCAGACTGCCGCTGGTGGTATCGCGGCTGAAGACATAGATTCCCTGGTTACCGCTGTCGACGGCATACACCGACTTGCCGTCGTCCGATATCTCCAGTGTTTCTATCGTGAGGACGTAATGGCTTTCAAGGTAGACAAGACTTCCCGTGGCCGGATCGCGATTGAAGACGGCAAGGGTGTCCGAGTAAGAGATACCGTTTCCTCCGCTCATGATGAGCGTTTTGCCATCCTGACTGATCTCCAGATCAATGACCAAAGTCAGCTGAGTGTCGCTGGCCGTCAGGGTGTTGCTTAACGTCAACGCGCCGGTTTCGGTATCACGGCTGAAGATCGCCAGCTCACCTGTACTGCTGGCCGCATACAGGGTCTTGCCATCACTGGACAGTTCGGTTTGCGCAATATTGCTCAGGCCGCTGATTGTGCTCAGGGTTTCCAGGCTTGTCAGAGCGTCCAGGCTCAGGTGGGCACCGCTATCGGTGGCCAGTGCTGTCGTGCGCTGGCTTGTGGCGGCGCTTGCCTGATCATTGCCCGAAGTGCTGCTGTTCTCATGAGCAACACTGGTCGCGGGGTTGTCCGCCGTTTTATCCGCTGCCGGACTGGCGCTCTGGGTTTCGCTGGCAGCAGCGACATCCGCCGCAGTGGCGACCGCCGCCGCGTCGAACATCATCCGGGGTTCAAGCGCCAGATACAGGCGCTGGAGGCGAGGACGGGCAGGGGAACGCTCAGTCATGGGGACAGTCCTTGGAGGCGTAAGCGAAAATAGGGAGGCGTATCATTCAACCAGCAGCACGCGATTGGCCTGGCTCTTGAGTTCATTGGCGATGCTGTCGAAGGCTGTCCGCAGGTCGCCTGGGGTATCCGATGAATTGCCTTCGATGACATGCAGACGTTTGCCGCCGTCGGTGCAGGGGTTCAGCCAGTCGGCAGGCGTCACGTAGTGGCCGCCGGGGGTATTAATATTTGTGGTGTTGCGGACCACGGCGTAGAAAACGATCCCGTTGTCGCTGAAGGACTGGCAGGTATCGAGATAATGGCGCAGGGTTTCTTTTTCCGACATCCAGGCAGAACCTGCATTCCAGTTCATCAGCAGGACAATGGCCTTGCGATTGGGGCCACTGCCATCGGTATTGAAATCCAGCGGGTATTTGCTGTCACCCCAGCCATTACCGCCACGCCAGTTGGGCGACAAGGTGCTGCCAGCCCATACCAGCCCTGGCAGCGGGTGGATTTGCCAATCGCCCCGAATCTCGCGCACCCGCTCTTCGATTTTGCTGCGGCTACCCTCCAGAGGCAGCAATGGAGCGTTGGGGGTACCTTGATCGGTCATGATCGTTTGGCCCGCACCGTTTGCATCCACTGTGCTGAGTGAAAACATGCGGCGCTCGGAAACGACAGGGCGATTGTCCTCAGGGTTCAGGTAAAGCATGTTTGCTGTCAGACGCATCCTCGACTGGGCAGGAGAGGCAATCCAGTCATAGGTCTTGTCCCGGTAGTTGTCTCCCCTGTAGAAGCTCTGGCGCCGTGCTCTGCGGTCCGGAAACATGATATTGCTCAAGTCGCCGTATTGCCGGTAGAAGCCACGTGTGCGCAGGCTCGGGATCGGATCTTCAGTGGTGAGCGCATCTGGAGTTGTCCATTCCTTGAGCCGTGGCTGGTTGTTGCGGCCGTAGTCAGGGTCGTACAGATTGACCTCGTTGCTGAAGGGGATAATGGCTACCCGCAGGTTCTCCTTGTCTTCACGGGTATTGCCACTGCTGTCCTTGCCGAACAGTTCACCCAGAAAGTGCTCCGTTGCGTCTATGTGCAACTGCGCGTCCGGGCTGATGCCGGAGAATATCGAGGCAAAGTTGACAGACGAATCAATCGCCAACGCCACCTCCAGCGGCTTGCTGATCAACTCCGCTGTGGAATGTACCGTCAATGCCTGGCTGGCATTGCCGCTCACCTGCGGGTCGTGACGGGAAGTGGCGGTTACCCGGTAGGTGGGGTTGCTGTCGGCGCTGCGTCCTTCTTCGACGGTGACTTCGCCCAGGTTGTCCAGCAGTTGCGCATCCATGCCAAGGTTCTGGCGCACATAAGCGGTGGCAAAGCCGACCGGGTCCTTGGTGACGTTCTCATCGCCGTCGGCATTGGCCCGGCCAACGGCCAGAGCGGCGGCGTCGGTGGCGCGCTTGAGTTGCGAGGCATTGCCGGTCATGCGCGTCACGTCTATCGCATAGGCACTGGCCAGTAACAGGCCGCCAGTGGCAAGGATCATGAAGGGCGCGACGTTACCGCGCTGAAGCCTGCGATTGAGCATGAAGCGGTCATTCCTGAGGGGATCGACAGGCCGCTCTGACAGCAGCCTTGAGGTTTATACAAGAATAAGAATCTTTCCCAACTAGCAGCAAGGCTGGCTCCATTAAGAAGGCTTAATCAACCCTTGTCGGTGTCCAGACCAGCTTCCTGCGCCAGGTCTTCAGCCAGTTGCAGGTCGCTGTTCTGCATGCGGTCCAGAGCGACGCTTTGCAGGATTCTGCCGCCGAACAGATCACTGCTCATGGCCAGTTCGGTGCTGGCCTGGCAGGTCTGCACGATCAGCATCGAAACCGTGTCTTCCTGTGGCTCTTCGGAGGAGGACGGCGTGGGGCTGCTTTCCGGCAGTTCGCCACCGTACTGGCTGCTGGCGAAAGGGTTATCGCACAGCCCGGTGGCATTGCCCCGTTGCAGGTGCCAGACCACCTCACCGCTGCGCCGGACCTGAGCGATGAATATCTGATAGTTGTCCTTGCGCGGGCCGCGGATGTTCTCGATCAACTGCTCCAGGCCGCCACTGGTCAAGCGCTCCTGGATCGACAGGATCGAGGACAGCGTCGAGGTGCTGCGCTCCATGTCGGTCTTGGCGCGGCTGAGGTTATAAAGGTCGGCGCAGATAAAACCCGTGCCCAGGATGATCGGCAGGGCCAGTGCGGTTTCCAGCAGGGCGCTGCCGCGTTGCTGCGTACGCTTGATCATTGCTCGTTACCAATCAAGGCGGTGTTATAGAGGTTGCCCAGCACCTGGCGATACTCATAGGTAAAACGATCGGGCAGGGCTAGCAGTTTGGGCAGGGCGGTGATGTAGGCTTGTTGCAAAGCCACCTTGACGACAATCACCGGCTGGCTGCCGTCGGGTAATTCAGTACTGGGCTCGTCGGTGCTGGCATCGTCTGCGCCCATGACTTGCAAGGCGCTGTAGGACGTTGCATCGACCTGGATTTCGTTGGCCTTGAGATAGCCGTAGGACGCCAGCAGAATCCGCTCGGTTATCAAAGGCTGAAGCTGTTCGGTGGCCATCAGGTCGACTTTCTCCCTGCGCAGGCCGCCCAGCGCCGAGTCCAGCGCCAGATTGCCGATGATGACCACCAGTGCGATGCGCGCCAGCTCGAAGAACATCATCAGGCCGATCAGGATCACCGGCATGATCAGCGCGGTTTCCACCGCCGTCACGCCGCGTTGTCTGTGTGGTCCGACCCGCTTCACTGCGGGGTGCCCAGTGCCAGAGGACGCTGGCTGGCGGCGAGCAATTCGGTTGCGGCAGGGGAACCGGCATGGATGCGGGCGACACTGGCCTGCAAGGCTTGCAGCAGCTCTTCGGTATTGGCATCGGGCAGGTTGCGGCTCAGGGTCTGGCGCGCCTGATCGTTATCGCCCTTGAGCAGATGCGCCAATGCCAGGTTCAGCACCAGGCTGGGCGTGGCGTTGAGGCTGGCACCTTGCAGAAGGGTGATGGCCTGCTGCGGCTGGTTGGTGCTCAGGTAGGTCATGGCCAGATTGTTCAGCGCGGGCTGGTTGGACGGATCAATCTCCAGCACTTGCTGAAACAGCTTCTGGGCCTGTTCGGTCTGACCCAGACTGTTGCTGGCCACACCCAGGCCATTGAGGCCTTCGGTGCTGTCCGGCTGAGCTTTAAGTGCGCAATTGAAATCCTTGACCGCGGCCTGAAGCTGATTCAACGCCAAGCGAGCGCGGCCCATGCCCAGGCAGGTAATCAGGCTTTCTGGCGAATTGAGGCTGTCGGCACCCCCGAGGGCGTGTCGGGCGCGGCCGTAAAGCTCCAGGGATTGCTGCGGTTTGCGCACCAGTGCCGCAACGCTGGCGTATTCCAGCAGCTCGCGAGGGCTGAGTTGCTGACGCTGGTCCATTTTGGCGTAGACCTCGGCGGCGGCTTCGATACGCCCGTTATCGCGCAATACGCGGGCCAGCCTCAGGGCTTCGGCGCTTTCCTTTTTGCTCAGGGGCGCGTTGGTCTGGGGCTGGGCATTGTTACGGTCGAGGCCGGGCAGGCTGGAGCAGCCGCTTGCGCCGACGATCAAGAGCGACAGCAGGGCAAGGCGCGAAAAGGACAGAGGTGAGGACACGATATTCTCCAGAGACAAGGCAGGCATCAGTTTTGCGCCAGTGCGCGGACCAGACGGATCATCGCCGGTGCGCCCATGACCGCGATGATCGGCGGCAGGATCAGGACCATCAGCGGCACGCTCATTTGTGCAGGCAGCTTTCCGGCTTTTTCTTCAAGGCCCAGCACCAGGGTCTTGCGACTTTCATCGGCAATGGTGCGCAGTGCCTGGGATAGCGGCGTGCCGTAGCGCTCGGCCTGAATCAGGGTGCCCACCATGCTTTCGATTTCCCGCACGCCAGTGCGCTCGGCAAGATTGAGCAATGCCCGTGAGCGGTCACTGACGATTTGCAGCTCGGCAAAGGTGTAACGCAATTCGTCCGCCAGCTCGGGGGCCGACAGCGCCAGTTCTCTGGCCACTACTTGCATGATGCGGCCCAGCGGCAAGCCGGCTTCGGCGCAGATCACCATCAGGTCCAGGCCATCGGGCACCGAGCGGGCCATACGCCCACCGCGCCGTGCTGCTCGCCATTTCAGCCAGGCTTCGGGCAGGGTGGTGCCGACGAACAGGGCGATCAGGCCCATGGCCAGGCCCTTGAGGCCGAAGCGGCTCTGGGCATCCAGAACTCCGAACAGGACGATGCTAAGAAACAGCAGGCCATTGGCATATTTGGCTGCCATCAACAGACCCAGACTGGCCTGAGCGCGAAAGCCCGCCATGCTCAGCAGGCGGTTGAGGTGCTGGCGATCCTGGGCCGTGCCGGCCAGATGCTCGCCAGCCGAAGCCAGTGGCAGCAGCAGACGTTTGGCATTGGCCGACAGCGCCAGTTGATCGGTGCGCAGGATGTTGGCCTGGACCTGCTGCTGGCGATTCTCTTCGCTGCGACCCAGACGCAGGTCCAGGCTTTTTTCCGAAAGGCCCAGATACCAGCCGAGCAGGCCCAGGCCGGTTCCGGTCAGCATCACGCCCAGAGCCAGCAGAACAAGGGTTTCGTTGGTCATGGCTGTTGTTCTCCGCAAAGACGAGGGCTCATCCGACTCGGCTCACCATCAAGTGGTTGATGATCAGCCCCAGGGTGACGCTGGCCAGTGCATAGAACAGCACCATGTTGCCGGTGGGGTCGTTGAGCAGAAAACGGAAATCCTGAGGGGCATTGATGTACATGTAGCCCAGCATGGCGGGCACCAGCGATGACACGATCTTGGACGAAGCCCGCGCTTCTGAGGTCTTGGACAGAATCTTCAGTTGCAGCTCGTGACGGTCGCGCAGTGTGGTGGAGAGCCGGTCCAGGGTTTCGCCCAGACGGCCACCGGCTTCCTGATTGATGATCAGGATCACCGCGAAGAACCGGTACTCGGCCAGTGGCACCCGCAGGGTGGAATCCTGCATGACCCGCCGCAGCGGTACGCCCAGACGCAGCCAGTGGTCGATGATCGCGAATTCCACACTCAACGGTCCGCTCAGATGATCGGCGACCAGCGCGAAGGCATTGCTGATCGGTACGCCTGCGCGGCAGGTGCGGGTGATGGAGTCGATGGCTTCAGGCAAGGACTGGCGCAATTGCTTGTGGTACTTGGCCAGCGCCTGGCGATAGAACAGCGTGAACAGGGCAATGGCGGTGAATACCGCAATCAGGCTGCCGAACAGCAACGGCATGGGCGTGTCGCGACCGATCAGCACGCCGGCAAAAAAGCCGCCGATGCCGAAGGCAATGACCCGTCCCTTGAGGGTCTTGCGCCAGCCCAGCAGGTTCAGGTTGATCCACAAGTGGGTGAAGTGAATGCCAAGCACGGGAATGTGGCCCAGTGGCGCGCTCTGCATTTCCCGCATGATGCTTTCGACTTCGGTTTTAGGTGCATTCACCGTCACCTTGTCGCGCAGCAATTGTTCCAGGCGCGCCGCACTTTCGGCGGCTCGCTGGCGGCGTTTGCTCAGGCTCAGCAGCCCATAGAAGGCGAACATGACGCAGGCGAAGACCAGCAGGGTGAGCAAATCGAGGACAGCTTGCATGGGGTGTCCTCTCAAAGATCGCCAAACAGATGGGAATGCTGGTTGTAGAACTCGGGTCGCTGACCGCTGCCCACGTAATCACCCAGAATCTTGCCCTGACTGTCGGTGGAACGTACCTTGAAGCCAAACAGCTCCTGGGTCTGGATCACGTCGTTTTCCATGCCGCAGACTTCGGTGATGGAAACGATGCGCCGCCCGCCGTCACGCTGGCGTTCGACCTGAACCACCAGGTTCACGGCACTGGCGATCTGGCGTCGAATAGCTTCCATGGGCAGTTGCATGCTTGCCATCATCACCATGTTTTCCAGACGCATGATGGCGTCCCGGGGTGTGTTGGCGTGTACGGTGCAGAGCGAGCCGTCATGCCCGGTGTTCATGGCCTGCAACATGTCGAAGGCTTCACCGCCGCGCACTTCGCCGAGGATGATCCGGTCTGGCCGCATCCGCAGGGCGTTGCGCACCAGATCGCGCTGATCGACCTTGCCGGTGCCTTCGGCACTGACCGGACGGGTTTCCAGGCGCACCACATGAATCTGTTGCAGTTGCAGCTCGGCGGCGTCTTCGATGGTCAGGATGCGGTCGTCTTCGCTGATCTTTTGCGACAACGCATTGAGCAGCGTGGTCTTGCCCGCACCCGTACCGCCGGACACCACGATATTGAGCTTGGCAATCATGGCGCGGTTGAGCACCTGGACCATTTCCATCGACATGGCGTTGCGTGCCGCCAGGGATTCCAGCGTCAGGTTGCGGCGCATGAATTTACGGATGGAAATGGTGGTGCCGTCGATGGCCAGCGGGTAGGTAATGACGTTGACCCGGCTGCCGTCGGCCAGTCGGGCATCGACCATGGGGTTGGCTTCGTCGATGCGTCGCCCGACACCGGCGGCGATACGCTGGGCGGTGTTGAACACATGCTCTTCGTCCAGAAACGTGATGTTCGACAGCTCCAGCTTGCCGAAGCGTTCGACGAACACCTGACCCGCGCCATTGACCAGAATGTCGTTGACCGTGTCGTCGGCCAGCAGCGGCTGGATCGGCCCGATGCCGAGCATTTCGTCCAGCATTTCGCTGGCGATCTGCTCTTCTTCGGGGCGCGACAGTTGCAGGCGGTTGTCATCGCAGATGCGCCGTATCTGGCTTTCGATCTGCTGACGCAGCTTGTCGCGCCCCATGGCCGCAGCCTTGAGAGGGTCGATCTGGTCATAGAGAAAACCGCGTATCAGACGCCGGTTCAGGTTGGCACCGCTGTCGGCATTCTTGATGGCAGGGTTTGCCTTGGTGGCGTTGACCTTCTGCATCTCGATGACCGGCTCGCTGCCTTCCTGCGCGGGCGATGGCGTTGCAGCGGGGGCAAGCGTTCTGGGTTTGCGTATCAGCATGATCCGGTTCCTTTGTTTCAGGCTGCGTTGCGGCGAGTCAGGACGCCTTTGAGGCGCGTCAGCACCGACGGGGCCGCGAGGGCGTTGCCGGGTTTGCGACCACAGGCCAGGTCCGCCAGATTCAGCAGGGCCTGTCGAAAGGCTGGCGCAGCTTCCAGGCGCAGCGGGCCGCTCAACAGACTGTCGCTCAGGGCATGCCCGGCGTAAGGCAGTACCAAGTCCACGCGCCTGCCGACAAAGGCCTCGAACTGCTCGCGGGCTACTGTCTGGTGAGTGCCGTGGTTCTGGTTGACCACCAGCAGCAGTTGCTGGCCCTCGCTTTCGTCACCGATCTCGTCAAGCAGGCGCTGGGTATTGCGCGCGCCTTGAATGGTGAATTCGCTGAGCAGAATGCGGGTTTCGACGTGGCGCAAAACCTCCAGAGCACCTTGCGGGTGGCCGGACGGCAGGTCCCACACCACCTGATTGAACAGGCGGCACAGGTTGGCTCCCAGCTCCAGCAGGTGATCGGTGTCGATGGGGGCGAAATGATTGGCTGAAGGTTCTTGGGCCAGCAGGTGCAGGCGGTCATCCAGACGGGTCATGGCCCGTTGCAGAAAGCGCGCGTCGATCTCGCTGCTGCTCAAGGCTGCGGCCAGTCCGCAATCACCCTGGGCTCCCAGCAGCAGCGACAGGTCGGCGTTGTGACGGTCGTAATCCACGGCGGCCACTGGCATATGCCGTTCCCGTGACAGCAGCAGGCTCAGCCCGGCGCTGACCGTGCTGGTGCCCAGTCCGCCGGAGCAGGCGGTCACGGCAATACTGCGGCCAGTGCGCACCTGGCTGGTCTGGGGTTGCTGATGGATATTGCGCGCACGCTCCAGGCTGCTGGCCAGCAGGTCCAGTGGTACGGGCTTGCACAAGTAATCCACCACGCCGCTGTGGGTCAGGGCGCGGTACAGGTCAACATTCTGCTGGCTGCCGATGGCCAGAATTGCGCAACCAGGGTCGCACAGGCTCGACAGTTCCGAGATGGCCTGCAAGGGGAACTGCTCGCCATCCAGGTCCACCAGCAGCAGGCTGGCCCGCTGCTCGGCGCACCAGGCCTTGGCCGCTTCTATGCCGCCACTGAGCACCAGCGCTTCGGGCTGGCCCAGGCGCTGCAACTGTTCGGCGAAGCTGCGCTGGTCAGCCGTGCTGGCGGCAAACAGGACCGGGGCCAGGAAGGTTTTGTCGCCGCTGGGCAATACAGTGTTGGTCTTGTCGTTCATGGCGGCGTCCTCAGTCGTCCTGGGAGAAGTCGATGTTCATCAGTTCGGTGGTCTTGCTTTCCTGATAACGCTGCACGGCATTGTTGGCCTGGTTGCCATCGGCGCTGTCCAGGGTGCGTGGGCGGACCAGGTCGCGAGGGTCGCTGACCATCCGCGCAATGTTGGCCCGGTTGGCACAGCCCAGGGTGCCGACGGCCTGATACGGGGTCATGGTCCAGGCATTGGCGTTGGCGATCCGGCAATCGGGGATCTGCGCGACCATGGCCTCGGAAATGATCTGCAAATCCCAGCCGCCTGACTGCTCGGCAGCCTTGAGCTGGACCGGGGCCAGAATGATGCGGTCGGTATCCGCGCCGCGCTCGCTCAGCACCCGTGTCAGGCGCTTGGCCATCTGCTCACCCGCCGGGGTGAAGGGTTGCAGGGTCAGGCTCTGGTTTTTCAGGCGACCCTGATTGCTCAGCATCGTGTTGAGGTTTTCCAGGGATTCAGCGGTCAGTCCCTTGCCCTGATTGACCGTATTGAGGGAAACGCTCAGGGCGCTGGGGTTCACCTGCGCAACCGGCATCGGCGTATTGGCAAAGCGCTTGGCGCGCAGTTCGTTGTACTGCGCGGTGCAGCCGGCCATGAGCAAGGGCAGGCAGGCCAGCAGCGCGAGGCGGAAAGTGGCAGGCTTCATTTTCAAGGTCTCCATCAGTACAAGTACCCTGCGCTGGCCTGGCGCGGCATTTGCGCATCGAGGCTTGGCAGGCCGCGGCCCGGGGTTTGCAATTCACCTTCGGTGACGGGGTCGACGACATAGGCAGTCGCCAGAATCACCAGTTCGGTGTCCTCTTGTGTGCTGGTTTCACCCTCGAACAGGCGACCGAGCAACGGCACGCCCTTGAGGCCCGGCAGGCCGCTGACTTGCTGGGCAACGTTGCTGCGCAGCATGCCCGCCAGGGCGAAGCTCTGGCCGCTGGCCAGTTCTACCGTGGTGTCGGCGCGACGGACCTTGAAGGCCGGAATGGTCGAGCCGCCATCGGGCAGGGTTACGGCGCCGTCATCGGACAGGTCGCTGACTTCCGGCGCGATATGCAGGCTGATGCGGTTGGGCGAGAGCAGGGTAGGCGTCATGCGCAGGATCACGCCGTAGGATTTGTAGGTGATGCTGACGTTGTTGTTGGTGATGACCACGATCGGCACTTCACCGCCCGCCGCAAAGCCTGCGGTTTCGCCGGACATGGCGGTCAGGTTGGGTTCGGCCAGGACCGAGGCCATGCCTTCCACCGACAGGGCGTTGATCAGCCCGGTCAGGTTGCCGTCGGTGAAACCGATGGTGTTGGCCGTACGGATCAACTGACCGGCCTGGGTCGCGCCAGCGATGGTGCCTGCTGAAGAAGCCGCGTTGGCGGCGTTGAACAGGCTGGTGGACGAACCGGTCGCCAGACGGAACTTGCCGCTGTTCATGACCGAGTCCCAGTTCAGGCCCAGGGTGTGGCTGAGATTGCGGGAAACCTCGACGACACGAACCCGGATATTGACCTGCGCCGACAACTCGACCTTGAGCTGATTGATTACTCGCGGTGCAGCAGGGCCGCCGCCTCCAGGCGCACCGGCTGGAGCGCCACCACCCGGGCCACCGGCTGCGCTGTCACTGGCACCCACGGCGGCCTTGACGCTGGCCATCACCTGCCGGGCTTCAAGAGGTGTGCGAACGTGCCCGCGAACGATCAGGCCGTCGCCTGCCGCTGGCACGAAACTGACCTGGGAGCCCACCACTTCGTTTTCGATCTGCTGGCGCAGGCCTTCCAGATCGAAGCCTGCCACCAGACGCATGGCGGCAATCACATTGTCGTTGGCGTCCAGCGCATACAGGGTTGTGGCTCCCGAACGCTGGGCGAATACAAAGACGCTGCTTGGCGACGGCATCTGGAAGCTGGCCACTTCCGGGTCGGCCAGCAGCACTTTTGCTGCGGCGCGAGGCAATTGCAGCAGACGTCCCTGGCGTACGGTCAGGTTGACGGTCTGGGTTTCACTGATCTGTTGCAACTGGGCGCGTTGCTGGGCCGTGATGACCGGCGTAACCGGGGTTTTGGCGGGCATGTCGTAGTTGTCCACGGTCGCCTGTTCGGCCATGACAACTGACGGGCTGACCAGGGTGGCGCTCAAGCCGAGCCCGGCGAGCAGCAAGGAGAGTCCGTTCCGGCCCGAAGCCAGAGGTTGCGCTGTGCGTTTCATGCTGTTTTTTCCGTAAGGGCGTCTGCCGGCGCTAAAAGGCCGGGAGCCGCAACTGATCAGTGTTTCGCCAGATCCAGAACTTCGGTGGCCTTGCCCCTGAAGACCTGCACAGTGGTGGCCGGCCCGGATTTGCTCGCGCTTTTCTGCGAGGGATAAATGCTGGTTGTCTTGTTCAGGGTGGTGACTTCACCGCCGGTCAGCAGCTCGTCTTCGGTTTGCTCCACCGACGAGCGGATGGCCAGTTGCAGGTTGCCGATTTCCTTGGCGACGGCCAGTTGCTCGGCTGCCGATGGCGCGACTTCCAGGGTTACGGTTTCAAAACTCTGGCGACTGCTGGTGGCCTTGGCGTTAGGTGTGGTTTCCAGATCCCGGCGCACGTTCAGATCGCTGCGGGTGCTGTTATTCATCGCCAGTACGCGGACGTCATGCAGGATGGTCTGGGCAGCCAGAAACGGCGCGGCATTGGCGGTGGCGTCCGGTGCCTGGGTTTCCTGTTCGCGCTTGAGGCTCAGGATTACATCCACACGATCACCGGCGGCCACCAGCCCGAAGTTGCTTTCCACAGCGCTGGTCGGCACCGATACGGCGCGCATGCCAGGCTTGATGACCGAGGCCAGAAAGCCTGGCTCCCCGGGACGCACGACCACGCTGCTGGTCAGTGGCTGACCGGCTTCGACCGGCTGACGCACCGTGGCTCCCAGCAGGGAATCCTGCTTGTCCTGGCCTTCGATGAAATACAGCGAACGGGTCATTTGTGCGGTTGCAGGTTGCCAGTCCAGGCTGCCTGCGTCGATGAAATCCCCCGGTTGCAGGTTGCGTGAGGCAACCAGCACCTGGCGAGTGACTTCCTTGGGCGCAGCAGGCTGAACCTGCGCCTTGACTTCAGGCGGCTTGGGCGGTGCCAGCAATGCCCGGGCGAGCAGGGCGGAACCACTGGCGAGGACAATGGCCCCAGTCAGCAGAATGAGCGAATTCTTTTTCATCGAGTACGGCTACTGTGGGTTCAGCTATGGATGGGAAACAGCAAGGTAAACAATGCACCTGCTGCGATGGCCAGGCCGTAGGGAATACCTGCGGGGCGTTGAGCGTCATAGATGATCGGTATCGCGATGGCGTCTTGCGGCATGCGCCGGATCAGCCACATCACGCCCCTTGCAAGAGCGGCTTCGAGCATTTCCAGCGTAGGCAGCACCAGCGCCAGGATGCCGCCGGCCAGCGACGTGATGATCAGGAAGGTGATCAGGTCTTCGCTGCCGATCCACAGGCTCAGCACGGTCATCAGCTTGACGTCGCCGCCGCCGACCCGCTCGATCATGTAGAGGCCATAACCGACCAGCAGAACCAGCGCCGCGCCTGCAGTGGACCAGCCCATGCCGGAAAGGGTCTGCCAGACCCCGAAGCCGGCAAAGGGGCCGATGTTCAGGGGCGCCAGCAGCGGCAGTACCAGCCATCCGGCCAGCAAGGCCAGCACCAGTCGGTTATGGATCTTGCGATACAACAGGTCCGTGACCACGACCCAGCACAAGGCGGGCAACAGCAGAACGACGACAAGGCTGGTCATGGACGGGAATCCTGCAGGGTAACGTCAGTTGCTGCCGGTGCTGTTGTTGGTGGACCTGATCTGGTCGGCAATACCGCCGAAACGTTCCTTGAGAGCGCCGATGAACTGGCCGTCGGAGCCGAAGATGTAGCCGATGGCTGCCGCCATGGAGGCAGCCAGAATGCCGTATTCGATGGCGGTCACGCCGCTTTCGTCGTTAAGGAATTTCTTGAAGGAGTTGAGCATGGCGTAGCCTGTGTGAAATGTCGGAAAAGGGAGCCCCGACCGCAGTGAACAGCGGTTCGGGACGGTTCAATAAGGTGAAACGATACTAAGATTTATTCTCATTAAGCGGCAAGGCGGGGATCATTAAGAAGCGTTAAGGAATGGCCCGGCTCAACTGCAACTCGACACGCAGACCGGGCTGGTTATCGCTCAATCGCAGGGAACCGCCATGCAGTTCGCTGATGGCCTTGACCAGTGTCAGGCCGAGCCCGTTGCCGGGAATATCGCCAGAGGTATGCAGGCGATGGAAGCGTTCCACTACCTGTTCCGTTGCCGAGGCCGGAATGCCCTCGCCATGATCCGCCACGCCCAGTGTCGCGAAGAGCGGGCGATGCCTGGCAAAGAGGGTGATGGTGGAATTGCGTGGCGCATATTTCAGCGCGTTGTCCACCAGATTGGCCATGGCCTGGAACAGCAGGGCGCGGTCGCCCCAGATCCGGCAGCCGGGGTCTATGTCCAGCACCAGGGGCGAGTCGCGCTCATCGGCCAGGGGCAGGTAATACTCGCGCAGGTCGTTGAGCAGATCCTGGGCCGGAAACTCCTCGAAAAGATGAGCACAACGCCCGGTTTCCACTTCCCCGACCCGCATCACTGCGCGAAACAGGCTCTGGATGCGTTCGCTTTCATCAGCGGCCATCCACAAGGCTTCGCGCACATCGCCCGTGGCGATTTCAGCCGCGCTGACCAGACGATTCTGCAAGCGCGTCAATGGCGTGCGCAGCTCGTGGGCGATATGGCTGGTCACGCCCTTGACTTCGGCCATGAGCTTGTTGATCCGCTCCAGGTTGCGATAGATATCGGTGGCCAGCCTATCCAGTTCGTCGCCGCTGCGGTCATAGGGAGGAAAGGCCTGATGATCGCCGCTGGCAAAGCGCTTCAGGGCGTCATGAATCAGTTCTATGCGGTAAAGCTTGCGCAAGCTGTAGCGCAGACTGAGGATCAGGCTGCCCAGCAACACCAGAAACAGTCCGGCACCGGCCATCAGCGGAATGATCTGGGTGCGTTCCAGCATCGGTTGCAGGTCGTAGGCACTGAAATAGCGACCGCCGTCGCGCAACTGGATCACCAGCCCCATGATCTGCAGCTTTTCGTTGCGGATGTTTCGCCAGTTGTCCGGGCAGTTGGAGGCAATGCAGTCCATGACTTCATGCATCGCCGCATCGCCGGTCAGGACCTTGCCTTGCGGGTCCAGCAGCAAAGAGTGGCGTTCACTGCGACGGTCATAGAGGTCGCGCTGTCTGAGCAGTTCGGCAACCTGATGGCTGCTGCGGCTCTGGGTCAGCTCATGCATGGTGCGTACGTCGGCGAGAATCATTTCCCGCACATGGCTGCGCATGACGCTTTCAAGCACACAACCACTGCCGATGACCGATAGCAGGGCTACCAGCAGGCAGGCAAACGCCATGGTGGCGGCTTGTTGGAAGTTGCTGGTTTCAAGGATGTGACGCAGCTCGAAGCGACTAGCCGAGTTCATAGCCGATTGCACGAATGGTCCTCAGCAGGCTGCGCTCAAACCCTTTGTCGATCTTGGTCCGCAGCTTGGAAATATGGACGTCGATCAGATTGGTTTGCGGGTCGAAGTGATAGCCCCAGACCTTTTCCAGCAGCATGGTACGGGTGACCGTCTGGCCCGGGTGCTCGGCCAGCACTTGCAGCAGGCGAAACTCCTTGTCGGTCAGGTCGATATTGCGTCCGGCCCGACATGCACTGCGCTGGCCCAGGTCGATGCGCAAGTCTTCGATGTAGATCACTTCTTCCATAGCGGTTTGATTGTGCCGGCGAGCCAGCACCTCCAGGCGCAACAGCAGTTCGGTGAAGTCGAAGGGCTTGCCCAGATAGTCGTCCGCACCGGCACGCAAACCTTCGACACGGTCGCTGGTCTGGTCGTTTGCCGACAGGATCAGCACGGGAGGGCGGGCGCGACCATGGAGCCGGTTGAGCAGCTCGATGCCATCCATTCTGGGCAGCATGCGGTCCAGCACCACAACGTCGAACGCTTCCTGAGTAAGGATCTCCAGCGCGCCTTCACCGTCATGGGTCAATTTGCAGTTATGGCCGAAGGCATGGAGTTTGCTGCCAAGCCAGTGGCTGACCGATATGTCGTCTTCTACCACTAATACACGCATGGTGGTCCCGCTCCCTTCTTCTAGTGGCAGTCATCTTCAAACGGAAAGCCAGATTGTAACAATTAAGATTCATTAATGTTAGTAAATGCTAATCATTATCATTATTGTGCTATCAATGTGGCATTGATGTATAGGGGGGAGGGAAGATAAGAGGCAGGCTGCAAGCTGCAAGTGGTAAGCGGCAAGCTGTAAGCAGTGAGATACAAATGGGCTCAGGCTTTTTTTGTTGCTCTTGTCGGGCGTTTGTTTTTGGTTGCAGGGGTTCCGGCCGCTTTGCGTGTGCCGGTCTTGCGTTTTTTCTTCCAGGGCGCTGCGCCGCCGGTCGGGCTGGCTGGCCCGCTGATGGTCATCCGCAGGCCGACGCAACGGGTGACTTGCTTGCTCATCCAGGCCGCCTGTTTGGCAACGAACTCTTCAAGACTCATTTCACCGCTCTGCACCATATCCAGCGCCTGCTCCCAGATGGCGGTGGTGCCGGGATCGGCGATGGCCCGAGGGACGGCATCAATCAGGCTGAACGCTGCGGCAGTGGCAGACAAGGCCTTGCCTTGCTTGATCAGATAACCCCGGTCGAGCAGGCCCTGAATGATGCCCGCGCGGGTGGCTTCGGTGCCGATACCGGTGGTGTCCTTGAGCTTTTGCTTGAGTAGTGGGTCCTCCACCAGCCTGGCGACATTCTTCATGGCCTTGATCAGGTCGCCTTCGGTGAAAGGCTTGGGTGGCTGAGTCCACAGGTCCTTGAGGATGACCTCGCTCACCGGGCAGTCGCAGCCCTGAAACAGTGCGGGCAGGTTTTGCGGGGCCGGGGCTTCGCGGCCTTTGGCCGGAGCCAGCGCTTCGGGCATGGCGCGTTTCCAGCCCGGTTCGATGATCTGTTTGCCGACAGCCCGCAAGGCTTGCCCGGCACAATCGAAATCGGCCTGGGTCCGGTCGTATTCGTGGTTGGGCAGAAATTGCGCCAGATAGCGCGCCCGGATCAGGGTGTAGACCGCTCGCGGCTTGCCGGTCAGGCGCTCGATACCTCGGGCGGCAGCGGTGGGGATGATGCCGTGGTGGGCGCTCACCTTGGCGTCGTTCCAGGCCCGTGAGCGGCGTTGCGGGTCCAGATGCTTGAGCAGTTCGCTCAAGGCCGGGTCGGATTTGCCCAGCGCGGCAATGATGCCCGCAGCCTCGCCATGCTGGCTTATGGGCAGGTAGCCGCAATCGCTGCGCGGGTAGGTGATGACCTTGTGGGTTTCATACAGCGCCTGGGCGATATCCAGGGTTTCCTGTGCGCCAAGACCGAGTTTTTTCGAGCAGATTTCCTGCAAGGTGCCCAGGTCGAAAGGCAAGGGCGCAGCTTCGCGAATCCGCTCGGTGCGCAGTTTGACGACTCTGGCACTGGCAGCACTGCGAATCGCTTCTGCGGCCTGCTGCGCCAGTGGCTGGTTCAGGCAGCGGTCCTGATCGTCACAGGCATCCGACGGCGCTCGCCACTGGGCCATAAAGGCCTGGCCGTCATGCAGCAGTTTGACGTCGATGGCCCAGTAAGGCACCGGGACGAAGTCGGCGATGCTGCGGTCGCGATCCACCACCAGCCGCAGGGTGGGCGTTTGCACACGGCCCACCGGCAGTACGCCCTGATAACCGGACTGACGACCCAGCAGCGTGAACAGACGGCTCATGTTCATGCCGATCAGCCAGTCGGCCCGGGAGCGGCCAAGTGCCGAATGATAGAGGCTGAAGGTATCGGCACCGGGCTTGAGGGACGCCAGGGCCTTGCGGATCGAAGCGTCATCGAGTGCCGACAGCCACAAGCGCTGAATAGGGCCACGATAGCGGCAATGTTCTACCAGTTCGCGGGCAATCATCTCGCCTTCACGGTCAGCGTCGGTGGCAATGATCAGCTCGCGGGCCTCACCCAGCAGGCGTTTTACCGCCTTGAACTGGCTGGCCGTGCGGGGTTTGACCAGCATCTTCCACTTTTCGGGAACAATCGGCAGGTCTTCCAGCACCCAGCGTTTGTAGCGGGCGTCGTAGGCATCCGGTGGCGCGGTTTCCAGCAGGTGGCCAATGCACCAGGTCACAGTGGCATTGGGGCCTGTCCAGCAACCGTCCCCACGCCGTGTCGCGCCGAGGACGGCGGCGATATCTTTGGCCTGTGAGGGTTTTTCGCAGAGAAACAGCCGCATAACCACCGCTTGTATTGACGGGTATTGAATGCGGTAAGGATGAACACTGAATGAGTTGGGGGCAAGGTTTATCTGTATGGATATACAGATAAACCTTGTAGGCTCTAGACGAAATGTATCTGCGCATCGGTGATGCTGCGGTGAAAAGCAGGTCGGTGCTATTCGTCCGCCCCGGAAGTGTCGTTAACGATAACCGAGGCGTAAGCGTTGATAATCGCTGCAACCAGGCCCGGGAATCGCGCATCAACTTCGGCAAAACGTGAGTGGTTTCTCATCTCCACCCCATGGCGCTCACTACGGATCAATCCTGCTTCACGTAACACCCTGAAATGGGTGGACAGAGATGATTTCGGGATGACCCGATCACCCAGCCTGGCTACAACCGAGCAGGCTTTGACGCTACCCGAAGTCAGAATCCTGGCCAGAATCGCTGCCCGGTTCGGATCAGACAGCGCATGGAGGATGGCTTGGGGTTGAACGTCCTCAATCGCAGGATGAAATATGGGTCTCATGGTCGCTTCACTTCTTGCTTGACCTGTAACCCTATAGTTCCTAATATCGGAACTAAGGAACCAATTGCCCTCTGACTCAGGAAAAGCATCGGTTCCGGTCTCAGTCTCAATTAATTTAATGTCGAAATTTAGCATGAAAAGGTATGAATCATGAAGAAACTGGCAGGCAAAGTAGCTGTTGTGACGGGGGCCTCAAAGGGGATTGGTGCTGGTATAGCCAAGGCTTTAGCACAGGATGGCGCAACTGTAGTGGTCAATTACGTATCGAGTCGCGAAGGCGCAGATGCGGTTGTCGACGCTATCAAATCATTTGGCGGCCAAGCTATCGCGTTGAAGGCTGATGTTTCCATAGCGGCACAGGCTCAAGCATTGATCGAGGCCGCTATAACGAATTTCGGCCGGCTGGATATTCTGGTCAATAACTCGGGCGTCTTTGATGTTGCTCCGGTCGAACACGTAACCGAGGAGCAGTATCGTCGCGTCTTTGACATCAACGTGCTTGGGGTCGTACTTACCACTCAAGCTGCCATCAAGCATCTTGGGGAGGGTGCAAGCGTTATCAACATTTCGTCATCAATTACCAGCCTGCGTACGCCTGGTACCTCGATTTATACAGCGAGCAAGGCCGCTGTCAACGCAATATCTGGCGTGCTTGCCAAGGAGCTTGCGCCACGAAACGTCCGGGTTAACGTCGTCAGTCCAGGCTTCGTGGTGACCGAGGGCACTACAGCCGCTGGCATCGTTGGATCTGAGATGGCTGCGGGCATCATCTCTCAGACTCCACTCGGTCGTTCTGGTACACCAGAAGATATTGCTCGTGTTGTGGCATTCCTTGCGTCCGATGATGCGCGCTTTGTAACGGGTGAAGAAATTACTGCCAGTGGTGGCTTACGTTGAACGCCCGTAATACTGCATGAGTTTTCGCTTGAAGCCTGGTGTGGTATTTCACAAAGACCACAGAAAAGTCAGCCATACCCTTCTTGTGAAATAACACGCCAAGACTTGCCCTGAGATAGTCTAAACCGCGATTTCCACCTGCTCACCATTCAGCCGCACCGGCCAGACTTCAAGCTGTTGCTCCGGGTATTCAACGCACGTGCCGTTGTGCAGGCGAAAGTGCTGTTTGTACAGCGGCGAGGCGATGACCAGTTCCCCGCCAATCTGCCCTATGAGGCCGCGGCCGATGACGTTGGCACCGGATTTTGGGTCGCGGTTTTCGATGGCGTAGAGCTTTTCGCCTTCGCTGGTTTCAGGCAGGTAGAACAGCGCGACCTGTGCGCCATCGAGCCAGGCGACTACGCCGGAGTTGGCTACCAGATCCCGACGCGAGCACAGGGTCTGCCATTGAGTGTGCGTGGCGGATGTTTTTTCAGCATAGGCCACGTTTGACTGGCTCATCAGACCACCTCCTTGAACGGGATAAGGGCGATTTCTTCAGGTTTTGCCGGGCGACGCTGCTCGCGTTCCTTGACGAAATGGACGTCCGGATCGCTGCGTTTGTCGTTGACGAAGGTGCGGAAACGCTTGAGCTTTTCCGGGTCCTTGAGGGCATTGGCCCATTCGCATTCATAGCGGTCGACCACCAGTTGCATCTGGGCTTCCAGCTCGTCGGCCAGCCCCAGGCTGTCGTCGATGACCACGGCCTTGAGGTAATCCAGGCCGCCTTCCAGCGACTCGCGCCAGACCGAGGTCCGTTGCAGCTTGTCGGCGGTGCGGATGTAGAGCATCAGGAAGCGGTCGATGTAACGGATCAGAGTTTCGTCATCCAGGTCGGTGGCGAACAGTTCCGCATGGCGTGGACGCATACCGCCGTTGCCGCTGACATAAAGGTTCCAGCCGTTTTCGGTGGCAATGACCCCCACATCCTTGCTTTGTGCTTCCGCGCATTCACGGGTGCAGCCGGAAACGGCGAACTTGAGTTTGTGTGGCGAGCGCAGGCCCTTGTAGCGGTCTTCGATGCGCAAGGCCATGGCCACGCTGTCCTGCACGCCATAACGGCACCAGGTACTGCCCACGCAGGATTTCACGGTCCGCGTCGACTTGCCGTAGGCATGGCCGGTCTCGAAACCGGCTTCGATCAGTTCGCTCCAGATATCCGGCAGTTCGTGCAGCTGCGCGCCGAACAGGTCGATACGCTGGCCGCCGGTGATCTTGGTGTACAGGTCGTATTTCTTGGCCACGGCACCGATGGCAATCAGGCCATCCGGAGTGATCTCGCCACCGGGAATGCGCGGGACCACCGAATAGGTGCCGTTTTTCTGCATGTTGGCCATGAAGGTGTCGTTGGTGTCTTGCAGCGGTACCAGTGAAGGTTCGGTGATCTGCCGGTTCCAGCAGGACGCGAGGATCGAGCCGACGGCCGGTTTGCAGATATCACAGCCATGAGCGCCCTTGCCATGACGTGTCAGCAGTTCCTCGAAGGTTTCGATGCCTTCGACGCGGACCATCGAATACAGCTCCTGACGGGTGTAGGCGAAGTGTTCGCACAGGCTCTTGTCGACACTGACGCCACGGGCGATCAGCTCATGCTCGAACACCTGCTTGAGCAAGGCCGCGCAGCCGCCACAGCCGGTGCAGGCCTTGGTCTGGGTCTTGATGCCGGCCAGGTCGGTGCAGCCCGCATCGATGGCCGAGCAGATCGAGCCCTTGCTGACGTTATGGCAGGAGCAGATGGTCGCTGTGGCGGGCAGGGCATCGGCACCCAGGGTCGGCGCGCCTTCGCCACGAGGCAGAATCAGGCTGGACGGGTCGGCTGGCAGGGGAATGCCATTCTGAGCGTATTGCAGCAGGGTGTCGTAATAGCTGTTGTCGCCCACCAGCACCGCGCCCAGTACTTGCTTGCCATCGGCCGACACTACCAGACGGCGATAGCTGGAAGTGGCTTCATCGATAAAGCGATAGCTGACAGCGCCCGCCAGTGCGCCATGGGCATCGCCAATGGAACCGACATCCACGCCCAGCAGTTTGAGCTTGGTGGACATGTCGGCACCAAAGAAGGCATCGGCGTCCTGACCGCAAAGCTGCGCGGCCACGCTGCGGGCCATCTGATAGCCCGGCGCAACCAGCCCGAAGACACTGCCGTTCCAGGCCGCGCACTCGCCAATGGCATAGATATCCGCATCGCTGGTGCGGCAGTGTTCATCGATGGCGATACCGCCACGAGGGCCGAGTTCCAGTTCGCATTGGCGAGCCAGTGCGTCCTGCGGGCGAATACCGGCAGAGAACACGATCAGATCGGTTTCCAGGAATTCGTCGTTGGCGAAGTTCATGCGATAGCGGTACTGCTTGCCGTCGCTGATCGACTGGGTGGCGCGTGACAGATGTACACCAACGCCCAGCGCCTCGATCCGTGCCTTGAGCGCCGCGCCGCCATGATCGTCCAGTTGCACCGGCATCAGGCGCGGGGCGAACTCCACCACATGGGCTTCGAGCCCCAGGGATTTCAGGGCGTTGGCCGCTTCCAGCCCCAACAGGCCGCCACCGACCACCACGCCGCGACGGGCATTGTTGGCGGCATAACGAATGGTGTCCAGGTCTT
Source organism: Pseudomonas cichorii (assembly GCF_019719005.1). Taxonomy (GTDB): domain Bacteria; phylum Pseudomonadota; class Gammaproteobacteria; order Pseudomonadales; family Pseudomonadaceae; genus Aquipseudomonas; species Aquipseudomonas cichorii_E. The sequence goes on along the minus strand of NZ_JAIGPJ010000003.1, from coordinate 57,058 downwards.
CAAGGGTGCGGTAGACCAGACGCGAATTGCCTTGCGCGCCTTCAATCGGCGGCACGAACGGGAACGATCCCGTGGCCATGATCAGCTTGTCATAGGTGAAGCAGCCTTCAGCGGTGATGATCTCGCGACGATCCCGATCGATCTCCAGCACCGGAACCCCCAGATGCAAGGTCAGCCCGGCCTGTTCATAAAGAGCTGCATCGCTCATGGCCAGGGATTCGGCATCGCGGCCGGTGAAGTACTCGGAAAGATGCACGCGGTCGTAGGCACGCTGGCGTTCTTCGCCGAAGACATGAATACGATAGCGATCAAGGGCGCCGCCTGCGATCAACTGCTCGACGCAATGATGACCGACCATGCCATTGCCGACGACGATAAGGGTCTGTACATCGCTGAAGGGTAAGACTGTGGTGTTCATAGCAAGTCCCGGCCGAGGCCAATCAGGTTTTTCAAAGCCAAAAAAAAGACGCCCGGAACCTTTCGGTTCCAGGCGCCTTTGCCTGTTATTCATGAAGTTTTGTGGGTGACATCGGACGACGTTGCCGGATGCACCGCCCGACCACATTCATGGTGGGGTTATGAGAGGCTATGCAGAGGGTGTGCCAGTTTGCCCGAAGGCCTGTTTTCAAGGGGTGCAGACCTATAAATGCAATGCCGGCCCGCTTTGCATTGGTGCGTCATGGTGCGGCAATGCTGTAAATCTGTGCATGAATACCCGGTAGGAGCGAATTTATTCGCGAAGATTATTCTGAACATATAGAGATGAATTGGATGTACCGGCCTCTCGCGAATGAATTCGCTCCTACGCGGTTTTGTGTTGTATTACCCTGCGTTACCCCAGCCAGATCCGTCGCCATGAACATCACCCTCACTGAAGTCCAGCCTGCCGACATTCCCCGCACCATCGACTTTGTCATGGCGGCCCGCGCCGAAATATTTCCCATGCTCGATGCCAGCGTCGTTCCGGCTGATCTGGCAGGCTTTGAGCAGGTGTATCTGAACTCGGAGGACGGCAGGTTCCTGATTGCCCGTTGCGAAGGCGAGATCATCGCGGCCATCGGTTATCTGCCTTACGACCATCGCTTTGCCCAGCTGGACTACACAGGTCGCAGGGTGGTGGAGATTGTGCGGTTGTTTGTCAGTCATGAATTCAGAGGTGCCGGGCTGGCCGGTCGCTTGTACGAAGCGCTCAAGGCGCAGGCCGATGCCAGTGGCGTCGAGGTGCTGTACCTGCACACCCATCCGTTTCTGCCGGGTGCGATCCGTTTCTGGGAAAAGCAGGGTTTTGTAACGGTTGATGTGGAGGACGATCCTGTCTGGCAGACAACGCATATGCATTGTCTGCGCTGAGACTTCCTGATTCGTTCAGGCTTTACCAAAGTGCAATTTCATAGGTGAGATAGAGCCGGTTACTGTCACGCCCCCGTGCGTAGTCCGAGCGGTAGACATAGTTGCGCAGTTTCATGCCCAGACCTTTGAAGGTTCCGCTCTGCAGCACATAGGCCAGTTCGGCATCGCGCTCCCATTCATGGAGCCTCGCCGAGCCGGACTTGCCATTGTCGCCACTCAGGTACTTGGTCGAAAACGACAGGCCCGGTATGCCAACACGTGAAAAATCGTAGCCGTAACCGAGCATCCAGGTCTTTTCATCTTCTTCAATGAATTTGCCGATCCCGACATTGGTGAACGAATACACGGTTGCGCCGCTTATATAAGGCAGGCCCGCATCTCCGCTCAGGGTCTGGTAGCCGCCGCTGAAACTGTGCCCGGCCAGGGCGTAGGTCAGCTGCCCGCTGAGCATGTCGTTATCGATCTTGCCATCGCGCGCCGCGCCGGCATCCACGCTATGGAAATAGCGCAGATCGCTGGTCAGCACGCCTTTGCCAATGGGCAGGTCGTGCTGGATCGAAGCGAAGTTCTGGCGGTAGAAATCCTCAAGCTCGCCATAGAAGTAGCTGAGCCGAATGTTCTTGCCGAGCTTGTAGTCGCCGCCGATGTAAGAGAAATCCGAGCCTTTGCCGGTAAATCCGTCGGGAATGATCGAGCGGCTGTCCGAAGAGTCCCGCAACTTGAATTGATCCAGGTGGCCGCCGGTGAGGGTCAGGTTCTCGATATCGTTGCTGGTGAACTGGGTACCCTGATACGTCTGTGGCAGCAGGCGTGCGTCGTTGTAAATCAGCACCGGGTTCTTGGGCAGCAACGAGCCGTATTTGACCGTGGTCTTGGCCAGACGCACCTTTGCTGCCGCACCCAGGCTGGAAAAATCATCCGCCGCACGGCCGTCGCCATGTACTGGCAGCAATCCTGTGCCGCTACGACCCTTGCCGGAGTCGAGCTTGACACCCAGCAGCCCGAGGGCATCGAGGCCAAAGCCCAGAGTCCCTTGAGTAAAACCGGATTGGTAGTCAAGCAGGAAGCCTTGCGCCCATTCGGTTCGCTCGCTTTTTGCGGTACTCGCCGCACGGGCGCTCAGGCCGTTTTCGTCCCTGAAATTTTCATTGAAGTAGACATTGCGCAGTTGCAGCTTCAACTTGCTGTCTTCAACGAAACCCGCCGCGCCGACACTGGCGCAGGGCAGGGTGCCCAACACGGTAAAAATCGCTCCACGCCTGGAAAACATACTCATGCTCGATACCTGTTCTTGTTATTGGAGGTGCAGTGATCCGCAGGTGCTTTTCAGGACCTGTGAGTCGTGGTGTTACGCAGTGGTTGGCATCAGACGAACAGCGTCAGGGCTCCGGTCAGCAGAGCCAGGGCCGTGACCACAAGGGAGGTCAGCACCGCCCATTTCAAGGTGGCTTTCTGGAACTCGCCGATATCGCGGTCGATCATCCCGACCAGCAACAGGGTCGAGGCCACCAAGGGGCTCATCAGATGCACCGGCTGGCCCAGAATCGAAGCCCTGGCAATTTCCAGCGGGCTGATGCCATAGGCGGCTGCGGCATTGGCAAGGATTGGCACCACGCCGAAGTAATAAGCGTCGTTGGAGAGCACAAAGGTCAACGGCATGCTGGTGAGGGCGACCACCAGCGGGAACAGATGACCCCATTGCGGAGGAATCCAGTTCACCAACGTCTGCGCCAGGGCGTCGACCATTTTGGTGCCGGAAAATATCCCGGCGAATACCCCGGCGGCGAACACCAGCAGCACCACGGTCATGGCATTGCCGGAGTGAGCCAGAATGCGCTCTTTCTGAATATCCAGTTGCGGGTAGTTGATCATCAGCGCGACGACGAAACCGATCAGAAACAGCACGGCCGAGTGCATCAGGCCCGTGACCAGCGCAATCATCACGGCAATCACCAGTACCAGATTGACATAGGCCAGCTTGGGGCGTTTGTGCGGGGTATCACCCAGGATTTCGTCGATGTAACTGTCACCGCCGCCGCTTTGCAGCTCAATGTTGCCAATGCGCTTGCGTTCGGCGCGGCCCAGCAGAAATGCCGTGAACACCACCCAGGCGGCACCGCCGATCATGGTGGGCAGCAATGGAATGAAATACTCGCCGGCATCGAGCCCCAGCGCGGCAATGGCGCGGGTTGCAGGACCGCCCCATGGCGTCATGCCGCTCATGATGCTCAGGGAAAGCATCGAGATGATGCCGAGGATCATCGGGTTCATGCCGATGCGCTTGTACAGCGGCAGCATGGCCGCACAGGTAATCATGTAGGTGGTCGTGCCATCGCCGTCGAGGGCGACGGTCAGTGACAGCAGCGCCGTGCCCACCGCGATCTTCATCGGGTCGCCATTGACCCGCTTGAGGATCTTGCGGATCAGGGGGTCGAACAGGCCCGAATCGATCATCAGGCCAAAGAACAGGATGGCGAACAGCAGAAGTGCTGCGGAAGGGGCGACCATTTTCAGGCCGTCGAGCATCATCTTGCCGGTGGTGCCGCCAAAGCCGCCAATGATTGCGAAAACGATGGGGACAAGGGTCAGTGCGACAATCGGAGACAAGCGTTTGGACATGATCAGGTAGGTGAACACCACAACCATGGCCAGGCCAAGAAAGGCAAGCATATGGATATTCTCTTGTTGTTATTCATGGGTAAGCGAATACAGCCGGGCCTGCCGGGCATCGCATGAACGATGCCTGACCTGCCCGAATGGTTATCGATTGATATATGTATGGGTGTGTCAGGTGCGCTCGGCAGCCTGGGGTGTGCTGTCCCATTGCGGGGCGTCGGGTATGGCTGCGCTGGATTTTCCGTCAAGCCGTTGCAGGAGCACCTGGCGATCGCAGGCCTTTTCAGACAGCGAGATCACCACGGTTGCGACAGCGTTGCTGGCCAGGCTGGTCAGCGCCCGGGCTTCGGACATGAAGCGGTCGATACCGATCAGCAATGCCAGGCCTGCCAGTGGAATGTCGTGGATGACCGTCAGGGTCGAGGCCAGGGCGACAAAGCCACTGCCGGTCACGCCCGCTGCCCCCTTGGATGACAGCAGCATGATTGCCAGCATGCCCAGGGTCTGCGTCATGCTCAGTTCGATATTGCACGCCTGGGCGATGAATATGGCGGCCAGGGAAAGGTAGATCGCCGTGCCGTCCAGATTGAAGGAGTAGCCGGTTGGCAGCACCAGACCGACGACGCCTTTCTTGCAACCTAGCGCTTGAAGCTTCTCAAGCATGCGCGGCATCACAGGTTCGGTCGAGGACGTGCCGAGCACCACCAGGAACTCTTCGCGAAAGTAGCGCAGCAGTTTCCAGAGGCTGAAGCCGTGAGCGCGGCAGATCCCGCCCAGCACCACGAACACGAAGAAGCCGCAGGCGATGTACAAGGTCATGATGAGCTTGGCCAGCGAGCCCAGGGACGTAATACCGTACTGGCCCACGGTAAATGCCAGGGCACCAAAGGCACCGATGGGAGCAAAGCGCATCAGGTACGAGAAGATCTTGAAGACCATGTGCGAGGCCGATTCCAGCACATTGAGCACTGGCTTGCCGCGCTCACCCAGGGATGACAGTGCGAACCCGGACAACACGGCGATGAACAGCACCGGCAAGACCTCACCCTTGTTGAACGCGCCGATGAAGGTGTCCGGAATGATGTGCATGAAAAAGTCCACGACACCCAGTTTTGCGGCGGAGTCGGTGTACTGGCTCAAACCGGCAGTGCTCAGTTTCGCCGGATCGATGTTCATGCCCACGCCCGGCTTGATCACATAGACCGCGATCAGGCCGATGAACAGGCTGATCACCGTCAGGGCCAGAAACAGCAGCATGGTCTTGCTCATCAGGCGGCCCAGAGAGCGCTTGTCGCTCATGCCGGCAATGCCCGTGACGATGGTGCAGAACACAACCGGCGCGATCATCATTTTGATCAGCTTGATGAAGGCATCGCCCAGAGGCTTGAGGGCGATGGCTTGCTGAGCCCAGAAGTGACCGACCAGCACCCCGAGGATCACGGCGCAGATAATCTGGAAGTAGAGCGATTTAGCGATTTTCATGTTGCATCACCCATTATTGGAGTTGTTCTGATGCGGTACTCAGTGTCAGGCAGAGCCGTGCAGCGATAAAAAATGTCAGCCCGCCAGCAATTGCGCGACAGGGGCGTAAACCTCGCCGGAGAACAGGCGACGTGCCGTACGCACCACCGAAGCGCGGATGGTTTGCCCGTTTTCTCCGACGTAAGCCAGGGCAACCTGGATCGAGCCGCTTGGGTGCTCGATCCGCACCTCTTGCAAGCGCGCAGCCCCGACATTACCCAGCAAGCGGGCAACCACGGTGTCTTCGCTGACACAGGCAGTGGCCAGGCCGATGGAGCCGGTGATCGCCAGGGCCTTATGACAGTTATGCGGCATGAAATAGCGAACCTTGAGGGTGCCACCGGCGTCGGGTAGCGAAACCAGTACGGGTTTGGGAATCACTTTGTCGCTGACATCGCCCAGGCCCATTGCCATTGCGGCCCGCAAGCGTAAAGCTTCGAGCTTGCGCAGGAAATCCTTGTCGGCGTCCAGCTCGGCGGGCGTTTCATCACCACGTTTGCCTAGCAGGGACGCTTCGATGATGACCATGGGCATGGCCATGTCGATGCAGGTCACCGGCACGCCGTCGAAGATGTCGGTCTGTTGGCCGGTGGGGAATAACTTGCCGGTCTTGCTGCCTGCCGCGTCCAGAAACGTCAGTTGCACAGGCGCTGCCGTACCCGGCACGCCGTCAATGCGGGTCTGGCCTTCGTAACTGACCTGGCCGCCAGGGGTGTAAACATCGGCGCAGACGAAGGTGCCGGTGTTGAGGTTGCGAATCCGCACTTGAGTGACATCGCCACTTGCCGCGACCAGACCCTGTTCCACCGCAAACGGCCCTACGGCGCAGAGCATGTTGCCGCAGTTGGGCGCAGTATCGACACGGCGCTGGGAAACCATGACCTGTACGAACAGGTAGTCCACATCGGCATCTTCATGAGTCGATGGGCTGACGATGGCCACTTTGCTGGTCTGGGGGCTGCCGCCACCGATTCCGTCGATTTCCAGCTCATGGCCAGAGCCCATGAGTGCCAGCAGCAGTTCGTCGCGCTCAGCGGTCGAAGAGGGTAAATCACTGGCGAGAAAAACCGGCCCTTTGGAAGTGCCGCCGCGCATCAGGACGCAGGGAATCGGTTGCATAATTTTTGGACTCTTGTTGATCAATTGAGGTAATTGATGTGTTGGAAGCAAGAGTCCCATGGATTTTTAAGCGTATCCAATGCAAATATCGTAGCTATTATTCCACTTTGGTAAATAATAACTCGCTGGTCTTGAAGGCCCATCGCAATCCATCAAAAGGAAAATAATGTGGAATATGAGCTGCAAGATATTCGATCATTCGTGAAAATCGCTGAACTTGGCAGCTTTCATGAGGCTGCCGAAGTGCTGCATATTTCCCAGCCTGCACTCACCCGACGAATCAAGAAGCTGGAGCAGGGGCTGGGCACTTCATTGCTGGATCGCACCACTCGCCGGGTCAGCCTGACCAGTGTCGGTCGTGATTTCTTCCCCAAGGCGCGACGACTTCTGGATGACTTCGAGGACTCGATTCTCAATATCCGGGAATTGGCAGAGCGCCAGATCGGGCAGGTGACTCTTGCCTGTATTCCTACGGCCGCGTTCTACTTTCTGCCTTCCGTGATCCGCCTGTACAACGAGCGTTACCCCAAGATCCGCATCCGCCTGCTGGACCTCAGTGCCAACGAAGGTCTGGAAGCCGTATTGCGAGGGGAGGCGGATTTCGGCATCAACATGATGAGCGGGCAGCACCCCGATATCGAGTTCGTGCCACTGGTCAAAGAGCCTTTCGTGCTCGCCTGTCGGCGCGACCATGAGCTGGCAAAACGTGAATCGGTTGCATGGATCGAACTCAGCGAATATCGCTTGATCGGTGTGGGCCGCCTGAGCGGCAACCGGATGATTCTCGACCATGCGCTGGCCGGGCTGAGCTGGCGGCCAAAGTGGTTCTATGAAGTGCAGCACTTGTCGACATCGCTGGGCATGGTCGAGGCCGGGCTTGGAATATCCGCGATGCCCAGCCTGGCGATGCCGGCAGAAGGGCATCCGACCCTGGTCAGCGTTCCTCTGACAGACCCGGTGGTGGATCGAACCCTGGGGCTGGTTTCCCGGCGTGGTGCGTCACTGTCGCCTGCGGCCGAAAAGTTCGTGGCGATGCTGCTGGAGCAATGGCCTCAGTAAGGGCTGCCTGCCCGCGTAGGAGCGAATTTATTCGCGAGGCGGTGTTCAAAACGGCATATTTCTATCGGATTCACCGGCCTCTCGCGAATGAGTTCGCTCCTGCGCGGTGTTCGTATCAGGCCGCAGGCGCAGTATCCGTGCGCCATCGAACGGATCGGTTAGCCAGTGGGCGCGCACACCGAAAGTGGCGTGCAAACGCTCTGGTGTCAGCACATCCGCAGGCTTGCCCAGCGCAACCATTCGACCGTTTTCCATCACCGCCACACGGTCACACTCCAGCGCCTGATTGAGGTCGTGCAGGGCGATGATGGTGGTGACTGGCAAAGACCGGATCAGCCCCAGAATCGACAGTTGATGATGAATATCCAGATGGTTGGTCGGCTCGTCCAGCAACAGGATCTGCGGGCGTTGCGCCAGTGCCCGGGCGATATGAGTGCGCTGGCGTTCACCGCCAGACAGGGTGTGCCAGGCGCGCTTGCTCAAGTGCAGCATCCCGACATCCTGCAAGGCCTGCCGGACGATGGCGTCGTCGTTGTCGCCCCAGGGCTCCAGCGCTGACAGCCAGGGCGTGCGGCCCAGTTCGACGGCGTCCAGCACGGTAATGGCGTCGCTGGTCTCGGCCTGTTGTTCGACCACCGCCAACAGACGAGCGATATCGCGGCGATTCATGCGGCTCAATGCCTGTCCATTGATCTGCACCTGACCGCTGGAAGGCGTCTGAATGCCTGACAGCAGCTTGAGCAGTGTCGATTTTCCCGAGCCGTTGGGGCCGACAATGCCCAGGGTTTCGCCCGGCGAAATGCTCAGGTTCACGTCCTTGAGCAAGGTCTTGTCCTTGATCGAATAACCAAGTCCCGAACAGCCGAGTACCGGCGCGTCGACGATGGGCGAAAAGGCGTTCATCGTGTGGTTTTCCCCCGGATGAGAATCAGCGCAAAGACCGGTGCGCCTATCAGTGCGGTGATGACACCAATCGGCAAGACCTGACCCTTGATCAGGGTGCGGGACAGGATATCGGCGGCAATCAGAAACAGCGCGCCGCACAAGGCGCTGAATGGCACCAGTCGGGCATGGCGTACCCCGGCGACCATGCGCACGGCATGGGGAATCACCAGCCCGACAAAACCGATGGAACCGACAATCGACACCATCACCGCCGTGACCAGGGCCGCCGAGGCGATCAGCACGATTTGCACGCGCCGCACCGGAATGCCGAGGGACGCCGCCGAATCGCTGCCGAAGGTAAAGGCATCCAGTGCCCGCCGATGCCACAGGCAGACCAGCAAACCAACCACGACCACTGGCACCGCCAGCCATACCGAATGCCAGCGCACGCCACTGAGATTGCCCAGCAGCCAGAACATGATGCCCCGTGCCTGCTCGGCGCTGGCGGATTTGGTGATGAGAAACGAAGTCAGTGCATGGAAAAGCTGTGACCCGGCGATGCCAGCCAGAATGATATGCGCCGCTGCGGTCGGGCCATGGGAGGAACGAGCGAGCAGGGCGACCAGGGAAAAGGCCGCCACGGCGCCCACGAAAGCACCCGCCGACATGGAAATGGCTCCGGCACCCAGCCCCATGATTGCTACAAGCACCGCACCGGTCGAGGCGCCGGCGGAGATGCCCAGCAAATAAGGATCGGCCAGCGGGTTGCGCAGCAGCGATTGCAGCACCACCCCGCAAATCGCCAGCCCTGCGCCACAGGCCGCGGCCACGATGGAACGGGTCAGGCGATAGTTCCAGACGATGCCTTCATCGATGGGGTCGAGCACGTACCCGGCTGCCCAAAGCTTGTTCGCGAGTACCTGGAAGACCACGGGCATGCTGATGGTGGTTTCGCCAATGGCTGCACCCGCCACGATGGCCAGCAGCAGAACGGCTGTCACCCAGAGCATGTGGCCGAGCACAGTGGTCAGTTTCATTGGGCGGCGTTGTAGCGATTGGCGGCTTCGGCCAGTTCTTCGATACCGGTAAACAGCCGGATACTGGCCTGCATGGCATCGGCATCGATGATCACGATACGGTCATGCTTGACCGCGTCCATATTGCGGGTCACCGGGTCGGATTTGAGGAATTCGAGTTTCCTGCGGTAGTCGTCGGCCGGGAAGCGGCGGCGGTCCATGCGTGCAATCACCAGAATGTCCGGGTTGGCCTTGGCGATGGTTTCCCAGCCCACAGTCGGCCATTCTTCATCGGACTCGACGATATTGCGCATGCCCAGATTATTGAGCATGAAGTCCGGGATGCCTTTGCGGCCTGCAACGTAAGGATCGATGTTGATATCTGCGCTGGAGAACCAGAACACGGCGGACACATCCCGCTCCTTGTTCTGTTTGACGTTGGCGACCGCATGGGCCAGGCGACTACGCAGTTCTGCAACCAGTTGCTGGCCACGATCCTGTACGTCGAATATCTGGGCGAGCTGTTCGATGCTCTTGTAAATGGTGTCTATGCGGAAGGGCTCCAGGCGTGTCCCATCAGCACCCACCAGATTGTCCTTGCCTTCGCAGTCGGACGGCATGATGTAGGTCGGGATCTTCAAGTCATGAAACTGCTGGCGTGTGCCCACCACGCCCTGAGCGCCCACCATCCATTCAAGCTGAACGGCCACCAGTTCCGGGCGCTTGCCGATGACGGCCTCGAAGCTCGGGTCGTTGTCCGCCAGACGCTCGACCTTGTCGTTCTGCGCCTTGAAGTGCGGCAGCACATCGTTGAACCACAGCGAAGTGCCCACCAGCTTGTCGCCCAGACCCAGCTCGTAGAGCATTTCAGTCCCGGACTGGCCGATGGTCACAGCCTTGCGCGGCGCCTGCTCGAACGTCAGCTTCAGGCCGCAGTTTTCTATGGTGAGCGGGTATTGCGTGGGAGCGGCGAGGCTCAGGGTGGACAGGCTCAGACCGGCGATAAGTGCGGCAAGGCGAGGCAGTGACATGTAATGCGATCTCCGTTTCGTACGTGCAAAGCGCAATGTACAGACAGGAAACACATCCCCGGCCCTGAGCCAAAGGCAGGGCAAGGCAGCCATGAACCGGCGCGCGGATGTCCTTCCCGGACACCCCGCCGGTCAGTGAATGTGCAGGTCGGCAGGTCTCCTGACTGGCATTTCATCACCTGATTCCAGCCTTCCCGGGAGTGAACTACCCAGTGGCCATGATGGAGTCGGCTCGATGCCTACAGTTGCGGGGGCAGTTTCGTTTGAGCCGCGCAGGCGCGAGGATCTCGAATTCCCTGTTAGTTCCTCTCGGAAACCGACGGGGCGCGATGGTAAACGATAAGCCTTTTAGTGGCTAATCCTTTGCGCGAAAGCGCTGCAGGCAGTTGATCAGGTGCAGGCGCATCGCCGCCCTGGCCGCATCGCGATCCTGATGGGCGATGGCCGAGTAGATCTGCTCCTGTTCACGCTGCTGGATATCCGGGTCATCCATGAGCTGAGTCGACGGCACATTGCCGAAGCCGACCCGTGCGCGAGGCAGGATGCTGTTGCCCAGTTGGGTCATGACATCGGTAAAGAAACTGTTGGCGGTGCATTGCACGATGCTGCGATGAAACTCGAAATCGGCCTGGGTCGTATCGGTTTCAGCCTGGGCGCAGCGATGCAGTTCATCCAGCGCCTTGCGGATGGCCTCAAGCTGTTCTGGCGTACGCCGTTGAGCGGCGAGGGCGGCGGACTCGGGCTCAAGGCTCAGGCGCAACTCGATGATTGCTGCTGCATCGGGTGGGCTGCCGGATATGGCCTCCGGAATCTGGAAATCCCGTGGGCGCGAAGCATCGACCACAAAGGTGCCGATGCCATGGCGGGTTTCCACCAGCCCTTCGGCCTGCAGGCGCGACATTGCTTCACGCACCACGGTGCGGCTGACACCGGTTTCCCGGATGATCACCTGCTCGGTGGGCAGCTTTTCACCGCTCTTGATCTCGCCTTCGCGGATCTTGCGCGAGAACTCGGCGACCAGTTGCTGGGTCAGGCTGGAGCGGCGGCCTGTGGGAGAAGAGGGGTGTTCCATGGGCGGGCTGATGGGGTCCGTGTCGGGTTGTCGAGTATAACCGTAGTCATGGTGTGTTTTGTGTCGTGATCGCAGCCTATACTGCGCCATTCGATCAAATTGAGGCTGCAATGTCGGACAACGTCGTTTCCTCGCAGAAAAACCATCGCCGTCTGGCTGAAACACTGGTCGACCGCTTTGCCCAGCGCATGCGCGATGGCGTGCTGCAGCGTGGCGAGAAGCTGCCTTCCGAGATCAATATCATGGAGGCCGAAGGGGTCAGCCGCACGGTGGTGCGCGATGCGTTGTCGCGGATGCAGGCGGCAGGGCTTGTCGAGACGCGCCACGGGGTCGGCACCTTTGTGCTGGACATGCCGCCACCTGAAGGTTTTTCGGTCGGGCCGGCGACCATTGCGACTGTGTCCGATGTGCTTAATCTGCTGGAGTTTCGTATCAGCCTTGAAGTCGAAGCGGCCGGGCTGGCTGCGCAACGTCGCAGTCCTGAAGCTTTGCTGGAGCTCAAGCATGCCTTCGATGCGTTGCTTGAAGGCCCTGAAAAGTCCGGGACCACCATCAATGCCGACTTCCAGTTTCACCTCAAGATCGCCAAGGCTTCGGGTAATGCCTACCTGATCGACATCATGAAACACCTGGGCACCAAACTGATCCCGCGCACCCGCATGAATTCCGCCTACACCGGGCAAAGTGATCGCAGCGCCTACCTGGCCGGGATCAATGCCGAACATCGACAGATCTACAACGCGATTGCCGAAGGCAATGTGGATGCCGCCCGCTCGGCCATGTACCTGCACCTCAACGGCAGCCGCATCCGGTTGCGGCGTACTCATAGCGAGTAGGGCGGCCTGTTCGCGACTGAAGTCGCTCCCACACGGTAGGAGCGACCTCAGTCGCGAAAGGATGATAAAGCGATCACATAAAGTTGTACTGAATCCCCACGCGCAACCTCAACTGGCGCTTGTCATCCTCGGAATCGACTTTGATATCGCCGACCTCGAAGAACGGCACCCATTGTTTGCTCCAGCGATACTTGAACGCCGCATTCTGTTCGTAATCGCTGGTGCCGTTGTCGTAGCGGATGTAGTCGGCATCGAAATAGGTGAGCTGGTACTCGTAGGTCCATGGCCCTTTGGTCGAGTAATTGACCCAGATGTCATAGCGATTGATCGACTGGTTATCCATGGCGTTGTCGGGCATGGATTCGTTGACCCTGTCCCGGTCCAGCTTGATCGAGTCATAGCGGTAACGGCCTGAAATGCTCAGCGCGTCGGTGACTTTGTAGCCCACCTTGATACCGGTCTTGTAAGACGTGGATTTCTCGATGCTTTCCAGGGCCAGGGAAGGCGTCACCGTCCAGCGGTCATTGAGTTTGTGCTGATAGCTGATCGTCAGCTCATGGCCGTTGCCGACGGTATTGTCGAAGGCCACATCCTGACGGTCGCCTGCGGTCTTGTACTTCAGCTCACCTTCAAACCCCCAGCCGCTGTCCAGGCGTGTGCCGAACTTGACCCGGTCGGAGTGCATGCGGGTGCTTTCCGCGTATTGATGTCGATAGTTGATATAGCCGCTGTCGGCATAGCTCCAGGCTGATGGCAACAGGGCGGACAGGGAGAGCAGAGCGATTGATTTTTTCATTTTTTTATTCTTGTTTGATTGAAGGTCTGGGTGTGTTGGAGCAAATCGCGGGCAGCCGAATCCCGCAGCCGTTTTGGCCTGGGGTCACGCTGTCAGCGGGGTTCGGTTTTGCAGGTCGTCAGGCGACGACCTTTCAGCCGGTGAGTCGTACGTCCATGTCGCGGCTGGCCTGGATCAATAATCGGGAGTACTCGTGCTGCGCCTGGTTATTCACCAACTGGCTGCTGTCGAGGGTTTCCAGCACCTGGCCTTGCTGCATCACTGCAACCCGGTCGCAGAGGTGCGCCACGACGCCCAGGTCGTGAGTCACCATCAGGTAGGTAAGGCCTTGTTGCTGGCGCAGGTCGGCCAGCAGATTGAGGATTTCGGCCTGCACCGAAACGTCCAGCGCCGAGGTCGGTTCATCCAGTAGCAGGACGCGGGGTTCCAGGATCAATGCCCGGGCGATGGCGACGCGCTGGCGCTGGCCGCCGGACAGTTGATGCGGATAGCGAAAGCGGAAGCTCTCGTTGAGGCCCACCCGTGAAAGCACTTCGCAGACTCGCCGGTCGCGTTCGCCGATACGATGGATGCTCAGTGGCTCCTTGAGCGCTGCATCGATGGTGTGGCGCGGGTGCAGCGAGGCGTAGGGGTCCTGAAAGACCATTTGCACGGTTCGGTAATGGCTGGCGTCCAGATGACGGCTTACCGCTCGACCGGCCACGCTCAGGTTGCCGGTCCAGTGCTGGTATTGCCCGGCCAGGCAGCGCAGGACTGTGGTCTTGCCCGAACCCGACTCGCCAACCAGCCCGAACGACTGGCCTTCTGCTACTTGCAGGTTAACGTCACGCAGCACCTGATTCAGTCCTGGACCAGTACCAAAACTCAGGTTCAGTGAATCGACTCTGATCATTGCCATGGGATCATTCTCAGTGGGTGAGCCAAAGGGGATCGCGTTGCAGGACCGGCAGGCTGGCGCGCGGACGATCCAGGCTGGGCAGGGCGGCGAGCAGGCCCTGAGTGTACGGATGACGGGCATGGTCCAGTTCGCTGGCCGCCAGGGATTCAACGACCCGCCCTGCGTACATCACCAGCACCCGGTCGCAGAAGTGCCGCACCATATTCAGGTCATGGCTGATGAAGATCAGCCCCAGATCGCGTTCGCTGACCAGCTCTTCCAGTACATTGAGCACCTGACGCCGCACCGACACGTCCAGTGCCGAGGTGGGTTCATCGGCGATGATCACCTGCGGGTCGGTAATCACCATCATGGCAATCATGATCCGTTGCCCCATGCCGCCGGAAACCTCGTGGGGGTAGAGATCGTAAACCCGTGCCGGGTCGCGGATATGCACCTTGGCCAGCATGTCCAGGGTCCGTTCGCGGGCTTCCCGTGCCGACACCTTGTGATGGGCCAGATAAGCCTCGGCAATCTGTTCGCCGACCTTGATCACCGGGTTCAGCGAGTATTTGGGGTCCTGCATGATCATCGACATGCGTCGGCCACGAATGCCCTGGATCTGCTTCTCGCTGCAACTGAGCAGGTCGATATCGCCGAAGCGCAGGGTTTTGGCAGTAATGCGGGCGCTCGACGGGTGCAGACGCAACAGGCTGCGGCCTACCGTGGATTTGCCCGAGCCGGATTCGCCGACAATGGCCAGTTTTTCCCGGCCCAGATTGAACGAAACATCGCGTACCGCCGCCGTTGTCTTGCCAGCATTGGTGAATTCGACGCGCAAGTCTTCTACCGCAAGCTTTATCTGTGACATGGCTTTTACCTTGTTTTTGTTATTCGCTGCGTGGGTCCAGAACATCGCGCAGACCATCACCCAGCAGGTTGAACGCCAGGCTGACCAGCATGATCGTTGCGCCGGGTGCTGCCACCAGCCACCAGCTTTCCAGCATGTAGCGTCGACCGCTGGAGATCATCGCGCCCCATTCCGGCAGCGGTGCCTGAGCGCCGAGGCCGAGAAAGCCCAGTGCGGCGGCGGTGAGGATGATGCTGGCCATGTTCATGGTCAGGCGGATGATCACCGAGGACAGGCACATGGGGATGATGTGACGACCAATGATGCGCAGCGCCGATGCGCCTTGCAGCTTGACCGCCACCACGAAGTCGGCGTTGCGCAGTGACAGGGTTTCAGCCCGCGCCAGGCGTGCAATGGGCGGCCATGCGGTCAGTGCAATCGCAATTACCGCATGTTCCAGGCCTGGGCCGAGAGCTGCGATGAACGCCAGTGCCAGAACCAGACTGGGAAACGAGATGAAGATATCGGTGATGCGCATGAACAGGCTGTCGACCCAGCCACCGAAGTAGCCGGACACGGTGCCGATCAGCAGCCCGATCGGGCCGACGATCACTGTCACCAGCATCACGATGTACAGGGTGATGCGTGAGCCATAGACCAGACGGCTGAACACGTCGCGGCCATATTCATCGGTTCCGAACCAGTTCTCTGCGCCCGGAGTGCGCAGGGCTGCGGAGAGATCCTGGGCGAGGGGGTCGTGAGTGGCGATCAGCGGAGCGAACAGTGCGACCACCATCAAGGTGCCGATCACGATCAGACCCGCCAGAGTCATCGGGTTGCGCAGGAGAAAGCGCAGCAGGCGTGAACAGCTGGCGGTGAAGGCCGCGAAGCTTGAAGCCGGTGCCTGGGTCATGGGCTTGATGCCGCTTGCAATGGACGTATTCATCAGCGGGTTCTCGGATCGAAGACTTTGTAGAGGGCGTCGCTGATCTGGTTCAGGATCACGAAGATCAGACCGATCAGCAGCACGCAGGCCATTACCGCATTCATGTCGCCCAGCAGCAGGCTGCTGGTGAGGTACTGGCCGAAGCCCGGCCAGGCAAAGACCGTTTCGATCAGTACCGCGCCTTCAAGCAGGCCGCCGTAGGCCAGGGCAACGATGGTCAGCAACTGCACGCGAATGTTGCGGAAGGCATGACCCCAGACGATCCGCCGCTGGGACAGGCCCTTGACCCGTGCGGTGATGATGTATTCCTGGGACAGCTGTTCGAGCATGAAGCTGCGGGTCATGCGGCTGATATAAGCCACCGAGTTGAAACTCAGGATCACCGCTGGCAGCAGGATGTGGCGCAGCGCACTGCGAAAGGCTTCCCAGTCGCCGGACAGGGCCGTATCGATCAGCAGCAGGCCGGAGCGGGTTTCGATCAGGCCGTCATAGGCCAGGCCGATGCGTCCGACACCGCCGGCCCAGCCCAGCCAGGCGTAGAACACCAGGAACGCCATCATGCCCAGCCAGAAGATCGGCGTGGAGTAACCGAACAGTGTGATGACCCGGGCAATGTGGTCGCCGGTACGGCCCTGATGGGTCGCGGCATACACGCCCAGCGGCAGGCCGATCAGCACGCCGAACAGGATCGCCAGGGTCGCCAGTTCCAGAGTGGCCGGGAACACCCGGGCGATGTCTTCGATGACCGGGTGGCCGGTGAGCAAAGCCTTGCCCAGATCCCCATGCAGCAGGTCCTTGAGGTACAGGCCGAACTGGGTCCAGAGCGGTTTATCCAGCCCCAGTTCCTGATAGGCCTGGGCGTAGGCGGCTGCGTCGGCGTCAGGGCCGACGATGGCCAGCACCGGGTCCAGCGGCATGACCCGACCGATGAAGAAAGTGAGCAAAAGCAGTCCGAACAGGGTCGCCGCCACTGATCCGCCGCGTCGGGTGCCGTTGGCGACCCGACTGCTCAAAAGTGAAAATGATGCACTCGACATAATGATTCCTGCCTTCGTTGAACCCATGAGGTCAGCGTTGCTTGTAGACGTCCCGCAGGCGCGTGGTGGCAGCGCTGTGGCCCAGGTATTGGCGGACATCGGCGTGGATCACCACTTCATCGGTCATTTGCGAGACCGGCATGATGGGACCTGCCTTCTGGTCATAGAGCGTCTGGATGCGCTGGTACAGGCCGAGCTGTCGGGCGGCGTCGCGTTCCTGCTCGGCCTGCTCGATCAACTGATTGATCTCGGCGTTGTAGAACGAGGTGCGCCAGCCCTGAAAATTGCTCAGCTTGGCCTGCTCGCGGTTATCCGGGTTGTAGATCAGCGCCCGCAGGCTTGAGTGAGGATGGCGTTCGGCGCCGCCGCCACCGCGACCGACCAGAATGTCGAAGCGACGATCACGCATGGCACCGTAGATCTGGTTGCCGGTGCCGGTAATGATCGTGGCCTGAATGCCCGCCTGAGCGAGGGTGGATTGCAGGCTGGTGGCGATATTGATGAACGGAGAATCGGTGAGTGAGCGAATGGTGATCTTGAAGCCATCGGGATGCCCGGCTTCGGCCAGCAAACGCTTGGCCTGAGCGACGTTGAGCTTGTAGCCCGGATCGTCCAGTCGCGCCGCGAGGCCCAGTTGCAGCGGGCGCTGATTGATCAGGCCATAGTGAGGCATCACCACGTTATTGATACCCTGATAGTCGATCAGCGAACGAATGGCCTGACGCACCCGGATGTCCTGGAACAGCGGTTGTTCCATGCTCAGGGCCACGTAATACAACGTGCCGCGGGGGATGGTCTGCACGCTGACTTCTTCGGAGCGGGTCAGGGCCTTGATGTCGGTGGCGGCCATGCCCCGTGCCACATCCAGATCGCCGCGCTCGACCATCAGGCGCAAGGCCTGGGACTCGGTCATGTTGCGCATGATCACCCGGCGCATCTTGGCCGGCCCGCGCCAGTACTGGTCGAAGCGGGTCATGAGGATCACGTCGTTGGCGCGCCAGATATCCAGCTTGAAGGCCCCGGAACCGGCGGTGTGTGTCGTGAGCCAGGCCGCGCCCTGATCGTCACCCTGGGCATGTTGCATGGCGATGACGCGGTCGATGACAAACGCACTGGGCGAGGTCGCCAGGGTATTGAGCACCAGCAACGGGTCGGTGGCTTTGGGCAGGTCGAGAACAAAAGTCGACGGCCCTTCGGCGCGCATCAGTTGGCTGACGTTCTGCGTTGTGTAGCCATAGGCTTTCCAGGTGGAGGCCAAAGCTTTATTGAGGGTGACTACGCGCTGCAGGGACCAGGCGACATCCTGGGCGGTCAGCGGGTTGCCGGAGTGAAAGGTCACGCCAGAGCGCAGGTGAAAGGTGAGGCGCATGCGGTCCGGGCTGATTTCCCAGCGTTCGGCCAGTGCCGGAATCAACTGGTCCGGGCGTGCGGCGTCCTGTTCCAGCAGCATATCGTAGACATTGGAGTTGACCTCCGACACCTCAAGGCCGGTTGCGCCTGCGGGGTCCAGGGACAGGAGATTGATCATGCTCATGCCGACCACCAGTTGGTCGACAGGTGTTTCTCCCCGTGCGGTGGCAGGCGGGGTGTGCAGAAATGTCGCCGTCAGGGCGAGGCATAGCAGCCAGGGCAGGCGCTTGGGCCAGAGTTTCATGGGGGCGGTCCTTTTTTATATTTATAAAGACACTTTGACGAGGGGCGCTCTGATCGCCCCTCGTGGTACAGCCGGTTCAGTAACGTTGCAGTGTGTGAGTCTCGATATAACTGAAGTTGATGTCTTCGCCCAGCCCCGGTTTTTCGGAAAGGTGCACGAAACCGTCGCTGTCCATGGGGTCGACCAGAGTATTGAGGTAGGCCGGCACGTCATCGTATTCAAGGAAAGGGTGCAGCAGACCGCGCTCGTACCAGCGGCAGTTGCTGATGGCGCCGACCACGCTCAGGTTGGCTGCGCCGTTGCCGTGGACTTCGCAATCCATGCCGAACGACTCGGCCAGGTGCGCGACTTTCATGCAGGGTCCGATACCGCCGACGCCCGCCACACCAGCGCGCAGGATGTCACAGGCTTTGTTGCTGACCCAACTGGCGCGGCTGTGGTATTTGCCTGCGATGCTTTCAGGGCCGAGCACCGGAATGTCCAGGTTCGCCGCGAGCCAGGCATAGGACTCGCTGGAGTCTTCCATCATGGGCTCTTCAAACCAGGCGAAGTCAAGCTTCTGTAGTTCCCGGCCTATATAAAGAGCGTCGGTGCGGCTGTACCAGTGGTAGCCGTCGAGCATCAGAGCGATATCCGGCCCCACGGCTTCGCGCACGGCGGCGCAGGCCTGAACATCCATCTGTGGGTTGGGAGCGAAAGAGATCGGCGGCATCCAGGTGTGCAGCTTGATGCCTTTATAGCCGCGTTGAACCAGCTTCTCGGCGAACTGGCCATATTCGTCCGGCGTGGACAGGCCGCCCGGCAGGTCATCGCCGCACATGGTCGAACCGTAGGCCAGCACCTTGTCGCGATAGCCGCCCAGCAATTTGTACACGGGCAGCTTCAGGGCACGTCCGGCCAGATCCCACAAGGCCTGTTCCACCAGCGCCAGGGCACGATCGGTGAACTGGCTGGCGCTGCCGCGTTGCCAGTGAGCCAGCTCGTGCCAGATTTTTTCCCGGTTCATGGGGTTCTGGCCGATCAGCACCTTCTTCACGAATGACTCGATGATATGCGGACGGATCAGCTCGGGCGCACCAAAGGAAAAGCCTTCGCTGCCATCGTCGCAGGCGATGCGCAGCATGCCCATTTTGACCGGTTTCTCTTCGCCGGGGTGCGCGTGGCCAGCGCTGTCTACGGCGCGCCGCGAGGGGAAGGTAAAGACATCGACACTGACAGAAGTGATTTTCATGGGGGCCTTCATTGGTCTTGTATTTATAAGGAGGTTGTTCGTATGTCGTCATACAACATTGAGGCGATTATTTACAGAAATCAGGAAGTCGGTCAATAGTGGTGTGATGACTATTTTGATTGTTCGTAGTTTTTATGGGGTTTTATTGGGGTCATCATACAGGAAGGGAGGTGGATTCCTTGTTGTCATCATACTTCTATGGGTCGAGTAGGAGCGGATTCATCCGCGAGACGTCATTGAAGTCGATACATTTTCTTCGGATGTACGGGCCTCTCGCGAATGAATTCGCTCCTACAAAAAATCCTTTTAATTCATTGCGTTGAGAGGCACCGGGAGCAGACGCTCCCGGCTTTTGAGGCGGGAGTCAGGCGGCGGTGGGTGTGGCGCTGGCTTGCAGATTCAAGCTGCGCTGGAACAGGCTTGCAACGCTGGGTTGATGGCTGATGCCGATCACCAGCGTGTCGGGCAATGCTTGTTTCAAGACATTCAGCAGATGACAGGCGCTCTGGTCGTCCAACTGATTGGTCGCTTCGTCCAGGTACAGCGTCTGCGGCGCATACAACAGGGCACGGGCCAGGCCTAGGCGTTGCTGCTCGCCACCGGAGAGTTCGCGAGTCCACTCGGTTTGCTGTTCCAGGCGATGCTCCAGCTTCGACAGGCCAACCTGATGCAGCACTTGCACAAGGTGCTCATCGGACGGGCATTCGGTGGCCGGGTAGGTCAGTAACTGGCGCAACGGCATTTCCGGCAGGTAAGGCTGTTGCGGAATCAGCAGGCTTGATCCGTTCGGCAGCTTCCAGCTTCCCCGGTAATAAGGCCACAGGCCTTGCAGAGTGCGCAGCAGTGTGGATTTGCCCAGACCGCTGCGGCCTTCGATGCGCAGCCATTCACCTGCCTTGACGCTGGCATTGATGTTATCCAGCAACACGCTGTCATCGGGACGGTGGATTTGCAGTTCATCAATACTCAAGGCCACGCTGCGCTCGATATCGCGGACCTGGCCACGGGTGGCTTCGATAGCCTGCTGAAACTGGCCAAGCCGCTCTACCGTTGCGCTCCAGGCGGCGAGCCGTGGATAGACGTCGATAAACCAGCTGAGCGAACCTTGCACCGCCGTAAAGGCACTGCGGATCTGCATCAGGCCGCCGAGGGTGATGGTCTTGGCCAGAAATGCGGGCAGGGCGGCGAAGACCGGGATGATGCGGCTGACCCGGTCATAGCTCACGGTAAAGAACTGCAATTTGCGCATCCGCTCCATGAGTTGCCACCAGTTGCCAGCGATGTGTTCGAAACGTTCACCTAACTGGCGCTTCTCGACGGCTTCGCCGCCATAGAGTGCGATCTGCTCGGCATGGTCGCGCTTGCGCAGCAGGCTGGCGCGAAAGTCGGCTTCGTAACGCTGCTGCTGAAAGTTGAGCGGCTGCAACGGGCTTCCGAGAAAGTGAGTGAATGCCGTGCCGAGCACCGTATAGATCACGGCCGCCCACAACAGATAGCCATGGATGGTGATGTCATGGCCCAGTACCTGGAAGTTCAGGACCCCTGAGAGGTTCCACAGCACCCCGGCAAAAGCCAGCACCTGAGCCATGTTGATGATGAACGATGCCAGCAGCTCGACGCTGCGATCCACCAGCAGGTCCACGTCCTCGGCAATCCGCTGGTCGGGGTTGTCCGGTTCGCCGGTCAGCCCCAGCCGGTAATAGGCTTGACCCTGCATCCAGGCATCGATGGTGGTTTTCGTCATCGCCCGACGCCAGCGCAGCACCAGTGCCTTGCGCAGCCATTCCAGATAGACAACGATCACCACGTAGCCCGCGATGTACAGGCAATACTGGCCCATCAGCGAGTACAGCGCCTCGGTCTTGAATTCGCCCAGGGTGTCGTAGAACGTCTTGCTCCAGGCGTTGATCCAGACGTTGATCTGCACCACCAGCAAGCCCATGCCGATCACGCTGAGCAACAACACCCACGACAGCCATTGCCTGCGGTCCAGCCAGTAAGGGCTGGCCAGTGCGTAAAAGGTTCTCAGGGTTTTCATTGACCGGCGACCGCCTCTTTCGGCGCAGGCAACAGGCGGAACTGGACCAGGTTCTGCTGATCGAACAGCTCACCCGCCAGGCGCTTGAGCGCCGGAACTGTCAGGGCGTCGAGCAATTGTTGTTGCTGGCTCAGGTAGCGCGGATCACCCCAATAGCGATCACTGAGAATCAGGCGGCGCATCTGGGTCTGTGGATCGTCGCGGCGCAGTTTCTCCTGATGGATCAGGTTCTTGCGGGCGGCCACGATGTCTTTTTCGCTGATGGTCTTCGACAGCCCGGCAAGGGTGGTTCGGGCCAGTTGCCAGAGTTCTTCGACACGGGCCGGATCGGTGCTGAAGTTCAGGCTGCTTTCAATGCGTTGGGTCTGCTGATTGAGCGTGCTGTCGAAGTTCAGTCTATAGACCCCCGAGGCCTCGCCACGAAGCTGCTGCTTGAGCGCGGCCAGCGCAATATCCCGCAAGGTCGCGATGCGTGCAGCGTCCACTGGCGTCCAGGCACGTGGGTGATAACTGAAGGCTTGCAGCACGGCACGAGGTTCGATGCCGATGGCCAGTTCCTGAGCGTGGTAGCCGCTGCGCTGCTGTTGCTGGCTGGTCTTGAGGTCTTTGCCGCGCGGGATACCGGCCAGTTCCTGCTCAACCAGAGGTTGAAGAGCGCTGGCGTCGATATCAGCCATCAGGTAGTAGGTCACCGGAGCCTGGCTCAAGCGTTTCCAGTCGTTATCCAGGTCCCGGGGTTGTACGTCCTGAAGATCGGCAATGGTTGGCGTCTGCCAGTTGTCCTGGCCGTACTGCAGTTTGCGCAGGGCCTTTTCCTGTAGTTCGCGAACATTGTCCGTATGGCGTGACTGGCGCTCGATCAACTCGTCCCGTGCCTGCTCGAAAGCCTCACTGTCGATGCCGGCGGGTGACTGGCTCAGACGATAGGCTTGCAGCATGGATTGCAGGCGCTGTTGTACAGGAAGGTCTTTTTTCGCATCGTTCGTCGAGAGGTTCAGTTGCAGGCGAGCAGCTTCCTGATCAAGTGAAAAGCTCACGCCATGTTCTTTGCGCCAGCGGCTGATCTGCTCCTGATTCCACCCTTGCGGAGCGCTCTGGCCGGTCAGTTGCGTCGCCATCTGACTGCGCCAGGCCGGAATCTCGGCGGTCATGAAGCCGGCGCTGGAGTCTGCCTTCATCTCCAGCCGGCCATTCTCGCCATTGCGCTTGAGCCAGACCAGACGGTCGCCGTTGCTCAACTGCCAGTATTCGACATTCTGTTCGGCGAATGCCTTGCGTTTCATCACCAGTCCCCTGGCCGCAGCCGCAGGCAAGGCGGGCAGGGCGTCGGGTGTTGGCGGAGCTGCCGCGGTTTCGGTTTGTGGAGCGTCCAGCGGGCTGCTCTGGATGTGCGCCAGCAGGCTGTTTACGGCCTCGACCGTTGGCAAGGTCAGCGGCCGCAGGCCTGGAGCCGAAAGTTGCAGAACCCGGTCCGGGCTGTCGGTCCAGCTTTTCAGGCGCTGATTCAGGTCCTTGAGGTCGATGCTGTCCAGGGCTTCCAGGTACTGCGAAGCAATGTCGTGTCGGGTGAGTACGACGCGACTCTGATTCGCAGCATCATTGAGATCGGTCACCCACTTCTCGAAGCTGCGTGGTTCGTCGTTTGCCAGCATCTTTTGTGCGACGGCGCGGATTTCCTCTCTCTCCCGGTTCAGGTCGGTATTGCGCAGGCCAAAGCGCCGGACACGCTCGATCTCCGTCAGCAGTTGCTTCAGTGCAACTTGATGAGCGTCACCTTCCACACCGGCAGCAATGCCCAGCACGCTGGAGTAGTCGCCGATCAGGCTTTTCTGCACGGTCAGGCTGCGCACGCCGGTTTCCTTGGGCTGGATACGCAACTGTTCAAGCAGGGCTGACAGGGTGATGCGATCGATCAGGCGTTCGCGCAGGCCGTCCTGGGTCGGAGCGCGACTGGCAGGCTCATGCAGGCGAAAAAGCAGGGCCACTTGATTGGTGCCACTCTGGCTGTCCTGCAAACGGACGACTTTCAGCCGGTTGTCGAGAGGCAACTCCCGATAGCTCTTCTCGGGGAGTGCTCCTGCTTTGGCCTTGCCGAACCAGTGCTCGATGCGGGTGGGCAGGGTGGCAGGGTCAATGTCGCCAACAATCGTCAGGACCATATTGTTGGGCACATACCAGCGCTGCCCGAAGCTCTGAAGTTCGGCCAGTGTGGCCGAGCGAATGGCGGCTTCGTTGCCGATGGTGCGATGCTCCGGGTAGCGTGAACCGATACGTTGCGAGGCGGTGCGCTGATCGTTCATGCGCTGGCCGACACCCAGGCCACCACGCCATTCTTCGATGACGACCGGGCGTTCCTGCTCCAGATTGTCCGCGGTGTAGTCATGAGCCAGTGTCAGGGTCGAAAGCGCCTGCAAGGCCTGCTCGGTCTGGGCCGCACCGCCGGTAGGGCTGAGCATGTACAGGGTGCGGTCGTAGTTGGTCATGGCGTTGTAGTTACGCCCCTGAGCCCAGCCCCACTGATTCATGAGTGTGCGGATGTTCGCGTCCTGACCGGCACGGTTATAGAAGTTCAGGTGCTCGACCATATGGGCGACACCCACCTGATCATCCTCTTCGTCCACGGAGCCGGCCTTGACCGTCAGGCGCGCATCGATGCGGCCGCGCTGGCTGGCTTCACGAACCAGACGGTATTCCAGGCCATTGCTCAACTGGCCGCGTATGACCTGTGGGTCCCAGGTCTGGCTCTGAGGGCTGCCGGGAAACTGGGCGCAAGCGCTTAGCATCAGGCCCGACAGGCTCATGATCATTTTTTTCATCAGGAATCTCGGTTAAAGCTTCTGGGGCGTATGGGTGATTGCGGGCTTAGAAGCGGTAGCCGACTTCGAGCCAGTATTGGCGGCCTGTTTCATAGGTGGTCCGGGCGCTGTTGCTGATGATCGGGTTTACCTTGTCGGCAACGTTGGTCACGTCAACGGCAATGAATGCTGCCTGATCCTTGCCGGTGGGCAGTTCCCAATCCAGGCGCATGTCCCAGGTCGGAGCTGCCTTGACGGTCGCTGTTTCGTACACGGAGTAGTCCTTGCCATCAATGGTGATGTCATCGCCAGTACTGATGATCTGGTCGTGGGCTCCGCGATAGCGAAAGAAGTTGCTCCAGGTCAGGTTCAGTTGC
The DNA here is from genome assembly GCF_019719005.1 of Pseudomonas cichorii. GTDB lineage: Bacteria > Pseudomonadota > Gammaproteobacteria > Pseudomonadales > Pseudomonadaceae > Aquipseudomonas > Aquipseudomonas cichorii_E. The sequence continues at coordinate 31,952 of NZ_JAIGPJ010000003.1, read as the reverse complement.
GGTATCTCGGTGATGGTGGTCATGCGAGCTGTCCAGGGCCGATTGAAGTCGCTGGCGGGCAACTCGTTGTATTTCATCTGCTTACCGTCATAGATCACGTCTTCGTTGTTATACAACTCGGAGTTGATGGCATCGTCATAGTTGCCATAGGCATCACGAGTGCGGGACCAGTCAAAAGCCATCTGCACGCTGGTTCGGGTGCCCTGGAACTTGAGTTCATGCAAGGGGGTGATGCTCAGCGTGATGTTGTCGCTTTCGCTCATCCCTTCGTTGGTGTAGGTGAAGTATTCGGTCGCATAGCCGTTCTCGGCCGCCAAGCCCTGGACACGGGCTGCTGAACGATTGATTTTGTCCCTGCCCTTGCGGTTGACATATTTCAGACGAAAGTCGGTATCCAGCCAGCGCTGATCGATGCCCAGGGTCAGTTCGTCGTCATAAGGAACATCAAGGGAGGTGAACTTGCTGGTGCTGGCCTGTCGGGTTCCTACCCATGCGCCGGTCTGGGTTTCGCGGGCATAGCTGGTATTGAGCGTGCCGCGTCCGTCTGCCAGTCGATACTTGAACAGGTTGCGACCGTAGTAACGGTTGGCACCAAAGACCAGAACGGTGCTGCGGTCGCCGAACAGGTCGTAGTCGCCGGAAAAGCGCGGAGCAATGGTCTTCTTCTCCATATAGTCGTCGCCCTCAAAGCGCACGCCTGGACGCAGGGTCAGCTTGCCGATTTCAATCTTGTCCTGGGCGAAGAAGGCATATTTGTTTTCCGTCAGTTCAATCTTGCCGGCTTCATAGGTGGTCATCCGGGTCGCGTATTGGCGGATGTTGCCGTTGAGCTGCCTGCCTATCGAGCACAGTGAGTCGTTGCCCGCGCAGGTGGCGACATTGTCCCTGCGGAACGTGGTTGCGGAGGTCACGTCATCAAGCCGTTCCCAGGTTGCGATCTGATGCGACAGTTCCATGCCCGTCGTGAAGCTGTGAGTGGTGCCTGCAATCTGGATCGGGAACCAGTCGGCCTTGGTGTTGTAGGTCATGCCGCGCTGAGTCTGTTCGAGCGACCCGGATGAGCCCTCGGCGCTGCGGGCTGTGTTGCTGTTGGGGTTGCCCCAGTTCTTTACCGTCGAGTAATACCAGTTGATGTATTCGTCCGATTCCGCATCCCGTGAGCTGTTCAGGTTGGTAAGCGCCAGCTTGTTGGTCCAGACGGCATTGTCGCCTTGCCATTTGGCGGTGATCGCACCCTGAAAACCACCGCCTTCGGTGGTGAAGCCGGAGTTGATTCGGTTGGCCCGGAAGTAATAGTTTTCCTGTGGCGCATAGGTCAGGGAGGTATCGACTGTCAGTCGTTCACTGGCGCTCCAGTAGGTCTTGAGCAGATAGTTGTCGATGCGGCGTGTCTGGTCTTTGCTGTTCGGGCTGGTCTCGCTTCTATAGCCGTTGTCGTAGACATTCAGCGGGATGGTGGCACGCTTCTGGGAGAAGTTGAGGATGGCTCCGAAGTCTTCTGTCAGATGGCCTTCCAGTGTTCCTCGCACCGTGGTTTTTTCGAACTGCGGTTGGTATTGCTCGTCGGTGGATGTCTGGAAACCTTCCTGATCCTCGCCACTGATGTGGTACTTGGTCCATTCTGAGCGTGACATCGAAGCCGAGATCTTGCCGTGCATCTCTTGGGTGGGTTTACGGGTAATGGCATCCACCACGCCACCGTTGAAACCACCGTATTCGGCAGGCACGTTACTGTCGTAGACCCGGACTTCTTCAAGCAGGTCGGCATCCAGCGCAATACCGTGAGAGCGGCTGGGTGCCGAGTCGAACTGACGGATCGAGTTGTAACCGTGCTCGCCCGGATCCAGGTCGTTATTGATCGAGATGCCATCGATCATGAAGTTGTTCTGGTAGAACTTGGCACCGTTGATGCTGACATCCGCCGGGTCGATTTCACCGGGGGAGTTGGAGCTCTGCTGGGCATTGTTGAACTGCACGTTGGGGTGCATGCGTAGCAGGGTCGTGATGTCACCGTTGGCACCGGGGAATGCCTCGATGGCCTTGCGACCGATCACGGTCTGCCCCTGAAAACTGTTCTCTTCCGGCTCACCCAGTACCACCGTACTCTGCAACTCCATCGCTGCATCGAAACCACCGGTCCGGGTCTTGTGAAACACCAGGCTGCCTTGTTCATAGCCCCAGCCAATGCCGGTGCCATGCAGCAGTTTCGCCAGCGCCTGTTCACTGCTCATCTGGCCCTGGACGGCTTGTGAGTAAAGGCCGCCCAGCAAGGACGGGTCGACGCTCACTTGCAGGCTGCTCTGTTGGCCGAAGCTGATCAATGCGCCCGAGAGTTCTTGTACCGAGATATCAAAACTGTGACGGGTTTGCAGGATCTGCTCACGCTCGCTCAGCGCTTCGCTGGCCATGACGGTCTGGCTGCTGATCATCCAGCACAGGCTCAAGGCACTGAGCTGTGTGGCGTGATTCAGGTGTTTGCGAATCGCTGCGCCCAGGCTTCGCGATGGCTGAGTGTTCGGTGTCATCCCACGTCCCCGTACGGGCTAAAACCCGCATTTTTGAATGAGAATTGATCTCAATGTTGTGTGCGAGTCAAAGGACGGGGCAGCGCGGGAAATTTTCAGAAAATAATTAAAAAAAATTCATGAATGGCGAACAAAGGCCATTTTCAGGTCGTTTTCAGTCGAAATTGAACAAGCGCTGGATCAGTTTCGGTGTGCTGCCGGTCCAGCGTTTGAAGGAGCGGCGGAAGTTGGCGGGGTCGTTGAAATTCAGGTATTCGGCGACGGCTTCATTGCTCAGGCCCTTGATCTGGTACAGATGCAGAGCCACATGCTTGCGGGCCAGATCGTGTCGGGCCTGGAAGCTGGTGCCGTGTTTTTGCAGCTTGCGCTTGAGGGTTGCCTGGCTCATGGCAAAGGCCTGGGCAACCTGATCCAGGCTAGGGGCCTCGCGCACGTTATCACGCAGATAACAGTAGATCCGGTCCGGCAGGCTGGCGTGCATGCCCAGTGCTTGCAGTTGTGCGCCGGCTTCCTGCTGGGCGACCTGCCCGGCAATCGGGGACGCGCCCGGCCATGGGCGAGTCAGGCATTCTCTGGGAAGCCGCATCATGTCCAGCGGCCGCCCGAACGAAGTGTTTTCCCCCAGATGCACCCAGTACTGCTCGACGTAGCGTGGCTCGTCATGACAGAAGCTGCACTCCCAGGGCAGACGCTCGCCGCCCAGGCCATGGCTCAAGGCGATCAGCGCGGTCATGCCGGCTTCCAGCACGAACCGCTGTTGTTCGCCTGCGCCGCAACTGTCCAGCCAGTAGAGATAGGCGTAATGCTCGTCCAGCTCCAGGCGTGGCGTCAGCAACGGGCTGAGCAACGCCTGCTGCTGGATCAGGATTTCCAGGGCCTGATGCAGATTGCGGGCATGGCGCAAGGCATGACTGGCTGCGCCGTAATGGCCGGGAAACAGGCGCTGGCCAAACAGGAAACTGGTGTCATCTGCGCCTATCTGCCGTCGGGCATTGCCGATCAGTGCGAAGAATTGCTGCGGGCTCAGGCGCGTCTTGCCCGCAATGATGTCCTCGTAGAACAGGCCGGTGCCCTTGAGCAGGCGATGACTGTCGATGTCCCGCGACAGCGCCAGGTCGATCAGGGTCGCCGGTTGGTAGTGACCGGGAATGAATCGGCTGTCGATTTCGTACCAGTCGCATTTGATGGTCATGGCAGGCCTCAGGCTATTCGCGGCAGAGGTTGCCGGGCGCGAGCAAGCGAAAGATTGAGACGTTTGAGCAGGTTTTCGGGCGTCTCGTCCATGGCCATTACGGCAGCGGTACTGGCCGAAAGGTGAAGCCGCTCACCCTGTTGCCGGGTCTTGTGGGCCAGCCCGGCAACGGCTTGCTGTAACTCCAGAGCAAACAGTTTTGCCTGGCTTTCGCCGGTATTGGGCAGCAGCACGACAAACCGGTCGCCCGCCAAGCGACAGAGTAGATCCTGACGACGCAGGTTCAGCACGAGCAGGTGGCTGAGGGCAGACAGCACTTCATCGCCTTCAGCATGGCCGAACGCCTGATTGATCGCGCTGAAATTGTCGACATCCACCGCCACCAGTGACAGAGGTTGCTGCTGGCGCTGGCTCTGTTCCAGGCTGAGCACTAACTGGCGCTTGAGGTAGTCGGCGCTTCCCAGCGGGGTGAGCTTGTCGAACAGCCGATGCTCGCGAAAGCCGCGCTCACGTTTTTCCATCTGTGCGCTGATCGCCAATTGTTCCCGGTGCCAGTGATAGATGCCGATGGTCAGCAGGATCAAGCCCACCGGCATCGGGCCGGACTCCAGCCAGTGATCCCAGCCGATGTCCTTGGGCAAGCGGATGAATTCGTCCAGTGCATCGATCCACCAGGAGAAGAACACGCAGCTCAAGCCCACCGACAGGTAATTGGTCACGCGTCCGGCAGGGCGGCTCTTGAACACCAGAAACAGCCAGATCAGCGCCAGAAGTGCAGAGCCACCCTCGCCGATGATATCCAGCCACTTCCATTCGCTGACGTATTTGATATCGCCAAAAGCCAGAAAGGCGAGCAACCCCATATTGGCCGCGACCATCAGCAGAGCGAGTTTTCCGCGGTGGGGTTTGAGGATGCTGAACATGGCCTGACGGGCTCCCGGAGCACTGAATGCAGGCCAGCACAACAGATGACTGTGACAGTTGGGTGACGGTGCAAAGGGTCGAATCAGCTCATGGGGGCGTATGTTTTTTCGCGAATAAATTCGCTCCTACGCGGCTTGTAGGAGCGAATTCATTCGCGAAGCCCCAAAGACTCTCCATACCCAAAGTCAAATCAGCTCATTCCACCCCTGAAACCCTACATTTGCGGGGCTTTCGGCATTTACTGTCACAGAATCGTCACGCCTCGACTCTAGCTTGCGCCTCCAGTTGCCGGGTCATTGCCTGGCTCATCGTGAAGCCTGGAGAGGACAGACATGTACAAGCGCCGCAGCAGGGCACAACTGGTCGGCTACACACTCAGCGCACTGGCCCTGGCGATTGCCAACGAGCGGCTTCAGGCTGCCGAGGTCAATGCCACCGAGCATGTCGAGGTGGTGGGGCAGGCGGCAAGTATCGATCAGGCGCTCAAGGAGCAGCGTTCCTCGGACAGCATCAAGAGCGTGGTGCATGCCGATGGCGTGGCCCAATTGCCGGACCAGAACGTTGCCGAAGCGGTGCAGCGCTTGCCGGGGATCAGTGTTGAGCGCGATCAGGGCGAAGGTCGTTTTGTCACGGTGCGAGGCCTGGCACCGGACCTGAACAGCGTGACCATCAACGGCACGCTGGTCCCGGCACCGGAAAGCGACCGTCGTGCGGTGGCGCTGGATGTATTGCCCTCGGAGCTGGTGCAGTCGTTGTCTGTGATCAAAACCCTGACGCCGGACATGGATGCCAACTCCCTGGGCGGTACGGTGGATGTGCAGAGCCTTTCGGCTTTCGATCATAAAGGCCTGTTCTACACCGGCAGCAGTGAAGCCAGTTATGACAAGAACACCAGTCAGACCAGCCCGAAGTTTTCCGGTGCGGCCAGTAACCGTTTCAGCCTGGGCGATGGCATCGACAACTTCGGTGTCGCGGCAGCACTCAGTTGGCAGAAGCGCGATTTTGGCTCCGACAACGTCGAGACGGGCGGTGCCTGGGATGGCCAGAGTCTGCAGAAATTCGAACAGCGCAACTACGACATCAGCCGTGAACGTGCTGGCGCTGGTCTGAACTTCGATTACAAGCCGGACGATGTCAGCAGTTTTTATCTGCGCACCCTGTACAGCCGCTTCAAGGACGATGAAGTCCGCACCACTAATGGCTTCGAATTCGATAATGCGCAGGCCGCCGGTACGCTGGGCGATGCCGAGGGAACCCGCAAGCTCAAGGCTCGTACCGAAACCCAAGAGATCAAATCCTTCGTGTTCGGCGGCGAGCGCATGTACGACCTGTGGACGGTCAGCGGTCAGGCCGGTTACAGCGAGTCCAGCGAAGACAGCCCGGGCCATATCGCAGGTGCCACTTTCGTCGGCAACAATGACTTTGCCAATACCGGTTTCTACGACAGTGAAAAGCCGCGTCCGATTGTCGGCTCCGGGTTTTACGATGCCTCGAACTTCACCCTCGACAAGGTGGACTGGGAAAAGCAGAACACCAGGGACAAGGAAAAGAACCTGCGCCTGGATCTGGCCCGGGACTACGATTTCAAAGGCTATGCCTCGCAATTCAAGTTTGGCGGCAAGGTCAGTCGACGTGACAAGACCAACGATCTGGAAGTCTGGAAATACGAGGACTTCGATACATTGGGCTTCAGTTCGGATGCCCTCAGCCTGACGCAATTCCAGAAAGGCACAATCGACTATCGGCTGGGCAATTTCGGCAACGGCATCAGCCCCGGTGCCATCAAAAGTTTGTTGAGCGGCCTCAATGCTGCGGACTTCTACGATGAGTCGGAGTCGCGAGCCAATGACTTCACGATCAGTGAAAACATCAACGCCGGCTACTTCATGAACACCATCGATGTCGATAAGTGGCGCTTCATTGCCGGCCTTCGCTACGAAGGCACCGAGATGGAAGCCAAAGGCACTGGCGTGCGCGATGGCGTGTTCGAGTCGACCCAGACCCGCCGCGATTACCACCACTGGTTGCCGGGCCTGCATGCCCGCTATCAGATCGACAAGAACACCCAGGTACGTGCCGCCTGGACCAAAAGTGTGGTGCGTCCGACTTTCGGGCAACTGGCACCGGGTTTTGTGATCGACGATGACGAAGCGACCTTTGGTAATCCGGACCTCAAACCGCTGGAGTCCAGCAACCTGGACCTGGGCATCGAGCACTTCATGGGGCGCGCCGGTACGGTTTCGGCCTTCGTGTTCTACAAGGACATCCAGAACTTCGTCTACAACACCGATCTGGCGGGTACGGGTCAGTGGGCGAGTTTTTCCGAAGCCAATACTTACGCCAACGGCGACAAGGCCAAGCTGTACGGCCTGGAACTGGCGTACTCGCAAAAACTCGATTGGCTGCCTGCGCCGTGGAATGGCCTGTTGCTGGGAGCCAACGCCACGTTCAGTCGCTCTGACGCCAGCATCAAGGGTTTCGACCAGAGCACAGGCACCAACCGCAAGCGTGATATCGATCTGCCGAGCCAGTCCGACACGGTCGGCAACCTGATGCTGGGCTGGGAAAACGACAAGCTCAGCCTGCGCCTGTCGGCCAACTACAAGTCGGCCTATCTGTATGAGCTGGCGGCCATTGGCGACAAGGACCATGACCTGTACGTCGACGGCCAGACCTTCATCGATTTCAGCGCTCGCTACTCCCTGACCAAGAACCTGAAAGTCAGCTTCGAGGCGCAAAACCTCACCGATCAGCCGTACTTCGTCTATGCCGGCCATCGCTCCCTCAACAGCCAATACGAAGAGTACGGCCCGACCTACAAGATCGGCCTGACGTTCACCCATTTCTGATCGATGTCGGCGGCACCTCACGCGTGCTGCCGGATAACCCTGTTCAAGGATTCAAGTGTTCATGAAGATTTCGTTGCCACGTAAAACGGGTTGCCTGTCGCTGTTGATCGGCCTGATGGCCGGTGCTGCACAGGCTGCGCCAACCCCCGAAATGAACATTGCGCGCTGGGCCGAAAACGAGCCGTTCAAGGCCCAGTCCGTGGGCTTTCTGCCCGGCAGTGACGGGACGAAGCGTCTGGCGGCCAGTGTCAAAGCCGGTTTGTTGCTGCTTGATGAAAAGGGTCGCCAACTGGCCCGGATTCCGGGCTCCTATCAGGCGCTGGACAGCCGCCTGACCGGCGAAACAGCACTGGTGGCGACGCTGGACAATCTGCGTCAGCAACCGATGCTGAGCCGTATCGACCCTGCAAAAAACCAGTGGTCCACGCCTGTTTACCTGCCAGCACGGGATTACTCGGTCACCGCCTTGTGCCTGTATCGCGATGACGCCAGCAACCTGTTCCTGTTTCTGGTGGGCGAGGAGGGCAAGGGCGAGCAATGGCTGGTCGGTAACGGGGGCCATCTCAGCGAACAGCCGCGTCTGGTGCGCAACCTGCCGCTGCCACCCAATGCAGAGTTCTGTCAGGTGGACGACGCGGCCCATCGCTTGTTCGTCAATGAACAGAACATCGGCTGGTGGGCTTACCCGGCGCATCCCGAAGCCGATGTAGCCCGCACGCCGGTTGCCTTGCGTGAGCCGTTTGGCGCAATCAAACAGGCGGCGGGTGCCATGGCGGTGGTTCCCGGCGGTTTGCTGGCGCTCGATCCCAAGGGCAAGGCCTTGCACCTCTATCAGCAGCAGGGCGATGGCGAGAGCTGGTCATCGGTGGCCGAGCTGTCGCTGATGAACCTGAAAAAGCCTGAAGGCCTGTCGATTCATGAAGGCCCGAGCGGCCTGCAACTGCTGCTCAACGATAACGACGGCGACCGCCTGTTTGAAGGTGAGCTGAGCTGGAAGCCGAAACCGGTCGCGCTGGCTGCGCCGCTGCCCAGCGTGGCGGCTGTCGCTCAGAGCCAGCCGGTAGCGCGTCAGGGCGATGCGGCGGACGACCCCGCGATCTGGATTCACCCGAAAAATCCGGCGCAAAGTCGCGTGCTGGGCACCAACAAGAAGCAGGGCTTGCTGGTTTATAACCTCAAGGGCAAGCAGCTTCAGGAGCTGGCGGTCGGGAGTCTGAACAACGTCGATATACGGCCAGGTTTCATGCTGGGCAAACAGAAGGTCGATCTGGCGGTGGCCAGCAATCGTGATCGCAACAGCCTGAGCCTGTTCAGCATTGATCGCAGCACTGGAGCGCTGCGGGAGGCGGGGGAAATCCCCACGCCGCTGGCGCAGATCTACGGCATCTGCCTGTTCCAGCCGGCCAGTGGCGAGATCTATGCCTTTGCCAACGACAAGGACGGCAGCTTCCTGCAGTACCGGATCAGTGCGCCTGATGGCAAAGCGAGGGGAGAACTGGTGCGCAGTTTCAAGGTGGACAGCCAGCCGGAAGGTTGCGTGGCCGACGATCAGCGTCAGCGGCTGTTTCTCGGCGAGGAAGACGTGGGTGTCTGGGCGGTGGATGCTCGTGCGGATCAGCCGGCAACGCTTTCCAGTGTGATCAAGGTTGGCGATGTGGTGCATGCCGATGTCGAGGGGCTGGCGCTGTATCAGAGCGAGCAGCATGACTATCTGGTGATCTCCAGCCAGGGCAATGACAGCTATGTGGTGGTGGATGCCGAAGCACCTTATGCGCTCCGCGGTGCATTTCGTGTGGGCCTCAATGCCCGGCTCGGCATCGACGGGACCTCCGAGACGGACGGCCTGGAAGTGACCTCGGCCAACCTCGGCGGGCCATGGAGCAAAGGCATGCTGGTGGTTCAGGACGGACGAAAGCGCATGCCCGAGCAGGCACAGAACTTCAAGTTCGTGCCTTGGGCCGATGTAGTGAAGACCCTCGCTCTGCCGTAAGTCGTTTGTCATCAAGGGGTGATAAACAATCGATTGATACCGGCACCGGCCTTGAGCGCAAGGTGCCGCATACAAGGAATTCCAAGATGCACGCCACGCTGGAACACATGACGATCTGGGGACTGATCAGCAATGCCAGCCTGCTGGTCAAGGCTGTGATGCTGACCTTGCTGATGGCTTCACTGACCAGTTGGTATCTGATCATTCAACGCAGCCTCGCATTGCGGCACGACGAACACTCTCTGGATGCTTTTCAGCAGCGCTTTCGTCGCGAACCTGAACTGACTCTGCTGCATAACGAGGCCTCTGAGGCTCGTGAGCAGGCCAACGGCATTCAGCAGATTTTCCAGGCAGGTTATGCCGAGTATCAACAGCTCAGGCATCGCCCGGGCATCGAGCCTGATGTCGTATTGTCCGGCGTCGAACGCTCGCTTCAGGTGGCGATCAGCGAGCAGGAACTGCAACTGGAAAAGGGGCTGCAGTTTCTTGCCACGGTGGGTTCGGTCAGCCCTTATATCGGCCTGTTCGGTACGGTCTGGGGCATCATGAGTGCGTTTATTGGCCTGTCTCAGGTGCAGCAGGCCACGTTGTCTTCGGTTGCGCCCGGCATCGCCGAGGCCTTGATTGCGACTGCCATCGGCCTGTTCGCCGCCATTCCAGCGGTCATTGCCTACAACCGATTTGCAGCACGTGGCCAGACGCTCGCATCCCGTTACTACAGCTTCGGCAACGAATTGCAGGTGCGTCTGAACCGGACCTTGCAAGGCCTGACTCGCAACATGGCCGCGGCGGCCTGAGGGACTTTTCATGCTGGTCAAACCCCAACGCAAACATGGCCCGAAAGCCGAAATGAACGTCGTGCCCTATATCGACGTCATGCTGGTGCTGCTGGTGATTTTCATGGTGACAGCGCCGATGCTGACCCAGGGTGTGAAGATCGAACTCCCGAAAGTCGCCAGTGAAGCGCTGCCCACCGACACCAAGCAGCGCATCGTGACTCTGTCGGTCAAGGCCGAGGGCGGCTACTACTGGAACCTCGGTGAAAACGTCGAAACCCATGCGCAGACCGATACCGCGGCCAGCCTGGAGGACATGCAAGAGCGCATCGCCAGTCTGGTGGCCGAGCGCGCAGACACTCAGGTGTTCATCCGCGCTGACGACAAGGCCGATTACGGGCGTGTGGTCGCCGCCATGGCGGCCTTGCAGCGCAGCGGCGTGACTCATCTGGGACTGGTGACAGAGGCGCCGCAATGAACACCATGACACTGGAACTCGAGTCTCGTGGCTCCAGGGCCATGGACTGGAGCACGCTACGCAAGAACGGACTGGCGGCCGCCATTGCTTTTGGCCTGCATGGCGCGGTACTGGGCGCATTGCTGTTCGGCTGGAGCCTTCAGGAAAAACCAGCCGAACCCGTCAGAACGATGACTACTCAGCTGTTCATCTTGCCACCCGAACCGGCACCTGCACCTGCGATTGCGCCCGTCATTGAGCCTGTGGTCGAGCCAGCGCCTGTCGTCGCCAAACCCATCGAGGCGCCCAGGCCACAGGTCGATACTCAACGCCAGGTCCACCAGCTCGAACAGGCCGCACTGGCGCGCAAGCGCGTCGAAGAGCAAAAGCGCGAGCAGCGCCAGCACGCTCAGGAAATCGAACAGCAGCGTGTGGCGCAGCAGCAACAAGCCGAGCAACAACGCCAGGCCGAGCAGGCCAGGCAAACCGCCGAACGTGCCCGTCAGGCCCAACAACAAACGACATCCGCCGCCGACAACAGCCAATATCAACCTGTCAGCAAGGAGGCTCCCGACTACCCCCAGCGCGCACTGGACAAAGGTATCGAAGGCGACTGCACCGTCATCTACGACGTTTCACCTCAGGGGCGCGTGGTCAATCCACAGATCCAGGGCACCTGTCATCCACTGTTTATCAGGCCATCAATGACTGCGGCTGAAACCTTCCGGTATCAGCCGCGAATTGTGGAGGGAAGGGCGGTGACTGTTTCGGGAGTGAAAAATACGTTTCATTACCGGATCAGTCAGTAAAGCGGTGCTCTGTTTCAAACCTACCGCGTAATCACCAACACCCAAGGCCCCCAGCCTTCGACCTTCGCCCCATGGGGTTGCGCCATTGCGCGCAATGCGGCTTCGGGGTTGCTGGTGTCATAAACGCCGGTAATGCGTTTATCGGCCAGTTGCAGGTCTTTGATCCAGAGGGTGCCGGGCAGGTAGCGGCGCAGTTCGTCCACCACTTCGGCCATGCGGGCGTTGTCTGCGATGAGCTGGCCGTTGCGCCAGGTGGCGATGCGGTTGGCAGGCAGGGTTATCAGTTTGATCTGGCCGTTGCTGCGGTTGAAGTCCAGTTGCTGACCTGCGGTCAGGCCTGGATTGAGGATCCGGTTCGAGCCATGCTCGGTGACTTTTACCGATCCGTGCTGCACGCCCACTTCGATGTTCTTCTTTTCCAGGTCGACATTGAAGGCTGTACCGGTGACGGTCACATCAAGGTCGTGCGCCCGCACATTGAAGGGCTTGCTGCGATCGGGTTTGACCTCGAAGAAGGCTTGTCCACCTAGCAGACGAATATCGCGGCGGGTGGCCGTGAACTCAAAGGCAATGGCGCTGTTGCTGTCGAGCACGGCACGACTGCCGTCCGGCAACTGGATTTCGCGTCGTTCGCTGGCGGTCTGGAAGTCAGCCTGCAAGGCTGTGTTTAAACTGGGAGCCACGGCAGCTACCAGGCAGGCGGCCAGAGCCCCGCCAACGGCCCAGCTCAAGGTACGTCGGCGTCTTGGGCGGGCGGCGAGATGAGCTTGTGGTGCAGTATCTGCCGCTACAGGTGGAATCGGCGGCCATTTATGGGCTGTAGCCGGAGCAAGCTGGCCGGTCAGGCCCCAGACGCGCTCGGCCTTGAGCAAGGCTTCGGCATTTTCCGGTGCGGCCTGCAGCCAGTTCTGAAGTTCAGTCTGCAAGCCGGCATCGTCGGGCGCTTCACGGACACGCATCAGCCAATCCAGGGCAATATCCAGGCGAGCTTGGCGAGGTTCGGCTTGCGGCATGTCCGGCAAGGCTCCAGCGGTAGAAAAGGCGTGGGAGGGTCGCACACTATGGCTCCCTTCTGCAAAAGACGTTTGGCCCGCATTTTTTTTCAGATTTTCCTGAAAATTCTTTGAATGGGGCTCAGCCATTGCCTCGCTCCAGCCAGGCTGCGCAATGGCTCAAGGCATCATGTACCAGTTGATGCGTCAGCCCGACCGAGATCCCCAGCGCTGTTGCGATCTGTTGCAGGGTGTAGCCGCCGAGGCGATGCATCTCGAAAGCCATGCGGGTTCGTTCCGGCAATTGCGCCAGCGCATCTGAGACTTGTTGCAGTTCGTCATGGCTGACCGCTTCCTGTTCGGGGGAGGCGGTAATGGCCGGGAGCTCTGCCAGCAGGGTATCGCCGTCTGGCTGGCGCTTTTCGGTGGCGATGCTGCGTGTCAGGTCCAGTGCCAGATTGCGTACGATGCGATACAGATAGCCGACTGGATGGTCGATGGTGGTGTTCTGATCGGGCCGACCATTGAACCGCAGCCAGGCCTCTTGAACCACATCTTCGGCGCGAGCACGGCAGCCTACGATGGGCGCGGCATAGTCCACCAGGGCTGAGCGATGCGCCATATAGAGATCAAGTTTGCTGGCGGACGAATCCACTGGGGTTGGTGCTCATATCCCGTGGGAAGGTGCGACATGTCCTACCCGAAAGCGAGCATGCTACCTGTTTTCGATAATCATTATCAAATGCGATTTATGTCTTTCTGCCACTTATTGCCAGGAGCGCAGCCTTGTTGCTGCGCCCCTGATTCTGGTATCTAGAAGATGTAGTCGGTGGTCAGGAAGCTGGATTCCCGGTTGCGGATGATGTCGCTGATCAGCGTCTTGTTGCTGTCCTGGAATTTGGTCGCCACCAGCGTACGGATCGAGAACACACGCAAGGCGTCGTGAACCGAGAGCGTACCTTCGGCGGAGTTCTTGCGGCCATTGAACGGGTACTGATCCGGGCCACGCTGGCATTGGGCGTTGATATTGATCCGGCCGACCTGATTGGCGAAGGCATCCACCAGTCTCCCGACCTGAGTCGAATCATTGCCGAAGATGCTCAGTTGCTGGCCGAAATCGGAATCGAGCACGTAGTCGATCACGGTCTGCAAGTCCTTATAGACGACCACCGGCACGACTGGCCCGAACTGTTCTTCGTGATAGACGCGCATGTCCGGCGTCACGGGGTACAGCAGGGCAGGGTAAAAGAAGGTTTCGCTGACTTCTGCGCCGCCTTCATTGATAACACGGGCACCCTTGGCAGTTGCGTCGGCGACCAGGCCTTGCAGGTAGTCGGTCTTGCCCGGTTCTGGCAGTGGTGTAAGCGAAACGCCAGGTTCCCAAGGCATGCCGGGCTTCAACTGCGCCAGTTTCTGCTGGAATTTCTCCAGAAAACCTTCCACGACATCTTCATGCACGAAGAGGATCTTCAGGGCAGTACAGCGTTGGCCGTTGAAAGACAGCGAGCCGGTTACCGACTCGCTGACGGCGTTATCCAGATCCACATCGGGCAGTACGATGCCGGGGTTTTTCGCATCCAGCCCCAGAGCGGCGCGAAGGCGGTGAGGGCGCGGGTGCAGCTTCTTCAGGTCACTGGCAGCCTTGTTAGTGCCGATAAAGGCAAAGATGTCGATCTTGCCAGTCGCCATCAAGGCACTGACCGTTTCCCTGCCGCGCCCGTAGATCACATTGATGACGCCGGCCGGGAAGCTGTCACGGAAGGCTTCAAGCAGCGGACGAATCAGCAGTACCCCGAACTTGGCTGGCTTGAAGACCACGGTATTGCCCATGATCAGCGCCGGGATTAGGGTGGTAAAGGTTTCGTTCAGCGGATAGTTGTAAGGCCCCATGCACAGCGTCACGCCCAGCGGTACGCGCCGGATCTGGCCAAGAGTGTCCTGCTCAAGCTCGAAACGGCTGGAACGGCGGTCCAGTTCTTTCAGTGCATTGATGGTGTCGACGATGTAATCGCAGGTGCGGTCGAATTCCTTTTCCGAGTCCTTCAGATTCTTGCCGATTTCCCACATCAGCAGATTCACCACCGCCCGACGCTGCTCGCGCATGCGCTTGAGGAACGACTCGACATGCTGAATGCGCTCGACCACACGCATCGTCGGCCAGCGACCCTGGCCACGGTCATAAGCCTGAACTGCAGCATCCAGTGCTGTCATGGCCGTTTCTGCATCCAGCAACGGTGTACTGCCCAGAATCACCGACTCAAGCCCGGTTTCAGTCCTCAGACAGACCGGACTGCGCACCGGAGCCAGCGGTCCTTGCCATGATTGCAGGACACCATTGACCAGATACTCCCGCTGCTCGATGGCAGGGCCTGTACGGTACTGCTCAGGAATGTCGTCAGCGGCAGGGAACAGCGTTTCAAGACGGTTAGCCTGGGTCATCTCGTTCTCCTTTCTGTTATCAGCGTTGCAGGGGCAAGCGAACACACTACGCCACAGCAAACCCACGACGAAACCCTGCGCCTGCAAATGACTGTTTATGCTCAATATTTTTTCAAAGTGATGCTTGACTTACCCGTTTTAATCAGTAAGATAGCGCTCATTCCGCGATAGCTCAGTTGGTAGAGCAAGTGACTGTTAATCACTGGGTCCCTGGTTCGAGTCCAGGTCGTGGAGCCAGAATTTTGTGATGTAAATCAAGGTCTTGCGTCGTTTCTGCTGAAAGCGCACACCAATGACAGCTGATACGTCATTGGGCTTTCAGAAGTGAAAACGTCCAAGACCTTTTTTTTACATCCGGAAACAAAGTCGCGTGCCCTGTTTTGACGATCCGGCGCCGTCTCTAATCAATCGATTTAGAGGCGTGCATCATGAGAATCGTATCCATCGTTTCAACCAAGGGCGGACCTGGAAAAACCACGGTCACTGCCAATCTGGGCGCGTTCTGCGCCGATGCCAATCTTCGTACCCTGCTTATTGACCTCGACACCCAGCCTTCGTTGTCGTCGTTCTATCGTCTTGACCATGAGGCTCCAGGCGGTATCTACGAGCTTATCGCTCACAACGAAACCCGCTTCGAGCAGATCGTCAGTCGCACCTGCATCCCCAACCTGTCTCTGATCCTCTCCAACGATCCTTTCAACCAGCTCAGCAACCTGTTGCTGCATGCGGCCGATGGGCGTCTGCGACTGAAGAATCTGGTGGCGGCGTTTGCCGATGACTTCGATCTGGTGCTGATCGACACCCAAGGCGCTCGGTCGGTCATGCTGGAAATGGCTTTGCTGGCTTCGGACATGGCTGTTTCGCCCATCTCCCCCGATATGCTCGCCGCCCGTGAGTTCTATCGTGGCACCCAGCAACTGCTCAAGGATCTTGAGCCACTGTCCCAACTTGGCGTGCGCACGCCACCTCTGAACATCGTCATCAACAAGCTCGATGCCACCAGCGACGCCAGCCTGATTTATCAGTCACTGACAGAAACCCTGACCGATCACCCGCAGCTCAATTTGCTGGAGACCACCATTCCGGCCGCTGTTGTGTTTCGTCGTGCAGCCACTCAAGGCGTACCCGCACATCGTCTGGAGCAACGCCAGCCGCAAAACCGCAAGGCGGCTTCGGCGTTCTGTGTCGTGCATGCCCTGGCTCACGAGTTGTTCCCTGAGTGGCGGGGCGAGTTTGATCGGCTATCCATGCAAGCCATTGGTGAGGTTCTGACCCGGGAGTTGGCGTCATGAACCTGCTTGAGGTGGTACCACCGCATTCCATCGAGGCTGAGCAGGGCGTGCTGGGTGGCCTGATGCTCGACAACCAGACGTGGGATCTGCTGGCCGATGTGCTGGTGCCTGAGGATTTTTACCGGCGCGAGCATCGGCTGATCTTCCAGTCCATTCAGACCCTGGCCAGCAGCAACGCTTCAGAAATCAATGCCCGTAGCCATGACGTGCAGGAGGCTTTCGAGCAGAAGCTATTCGCTTTGGGGTGGGGCGATTACCCAGCACGTTTGTCGACGTCAACGACACGCTAATGCATGTGCTAGAGCGGGTGGACTTTCACTTCAATCACGGCAATGGCGTCATGGGGGTAAAGATCATTCCGGTTGAGCTGGTTCATGGTGTCTCTGATACAGCTGCTTACGAGATTTTGGGGCAGTCGGTTATCTTTGCGGCGTTTGAGGTGTTGGCTGTAGCGGTTGGATGAAGGCGTGCTGAGTTGCGGTCATGTTTTTTGCAGGCTATTTGGCTGAATGGTGCTCTCCTTTGGAGGGCACCATGTTTTGATTTTCCTGCTTGTGGCAATCATCAGGTGGTTGATACGTTGTTGTCATGAGTTCAAGTGTCAAGCGATACCATGCCATAAATAACTGCATAAATGGCTTTTTCCGATTCTTGATCTTCCAGCATGGTTTGTGCAACTTTCTTTGATATGTTTTCAAACTCGGGGTGTTCTAAAATACGTTCACCAAATTCCCAGCGTAATATTTCTTGTATAGTAATAATCGGAGCGGCGCTATGGAAGGTGTCGGTGTTTTTTTTAAGATATTGAAGACGGCTTTGTAGGTGCTCTCGCAGCACTTCAAGGTCTGTTACGCCCTTTTTCGGCTTGATCTCGGCTGGGTTATTGGCTGCCCTCGATACTACTTTGTCCTTGGGCTTGGCCAGCGCAGCCAATACTTGAGGCAGGCGAGTCGAGTCGATTTTACTCATCAAGGTATCTCGAGAGTGTCGCGGTAGGCACCAAGGAATAATGCGGGCTCGGCTTTGTCGGGGAGGGGGACGTTAGATGTATCCGAGATGCTTGACAGTACTCGCTTCATGTCAGCTTTCAGTGCTGCATTGGAGCAGCTAGCCAAGCCCATAGTCAGTCGGTTGATCGCGGTTTCTGTGTTTTCATTCAGTAATTCCAGATAGGCTCCAGAGAATTCTCGCAAGCTTATATCCGGCGATTTCGCTGAAAGTGAATCGAACGCGTTGCGAGCCTCATCCACCTTTGATAATTGAAGGCTTAGCAAGCCCAGCTGGAAGCGCGCCATATCCATTTCTGGGTTCAGTTCAAGGGCGCCTACCATTTCTGCGTGAGCGCGCTCCATCATGCCTAGTTCGGCATGTTCGGCGGCGCGAAAATAATGAATGGCTGCATTTTTTGGTTCTAGCTCGAGGGCTGTATTCAGGCAATCCAGTGCCGCGTGGTGGTCACCTTTCTTGCTGGCGTTGATAGCCAGATGCAGATACTCCGATGCGTCTAGCATGTTGCGCTTTCCCATAGATGATGACTTTAGTGTTGGTCCGGATGGCGGTCTGGAGCTTTGTTCTGGTGGGTTTTTAGCCATTTTTCCATCAAGATGCGACCGGTATCGTTGCTGTCAGGTCTGGTTTGGTCAAGGACTTGATCAATCAACTGGGCTGCTTTTTCTGGTTGTCCTGATTCCTGAAGCAGAAGGGCTTCGGCGTATCGAGCCGACAAGCAGTCGGGTTTGAGTTTGAGTGCGCGGCGAATGCCTTTGCGGGCGCTTTCTTTCATGCCATCCATGATATCAACGATTGCGAGTCCGCCGTGGGTCTCGCCAAAGGTGCGGTCCAGCGCATAGGAGCGGTTGAGTGCTTGGCGAGCTTGAGCACTGTCTTTGCGCAGGATGTAGATCCAGGCCAGTAGATGCCAGGTGCCGATATGGTCCGGCATGAACTGGACTGCCGTTTTGAGATGTTCTTGGGCTGCATCGAATTCTAGTTCGTTGAACTCCAATCTTGCCAGTCCTGACCAGGCTCGGCCGCATTCAGGATGCGTTTTGACTGTATGAAGCCAAGCGCTACGCGATGCGGTTATATTGTTTTGCTCGAAGTGAACCGAGGCGCAGGCTATTAGCGCGTCGAGTTGATCGGGGTCGTCTGCCAGTGTTTCGTGTGCAGTGATCAATGCTGGGGAGAGGTTGTCGTTTTCATACTTCAATAGGGCGAGCAGGCCGCGTATCTCTGTGTTTGACGGTTCCTGCTTCTGGGCGCGGGAAACAAGTAGTTCGGCTTCTTCGGTTTCCTCCAGTTGATGCAATGCGCGTGCATGCATCATCAGCAGAGTGGCAGGGCTTTCCGGGTCATTGCTCAGGCGTGAAAGCAGTGCGTGAGTCGATGCATAGTTTCTGCTGTGGAAGTGTCCGGTGGCGGTATTGAAGATAACGGCCAAATGTTCGACTCCGCCTTCGATTGCTTTGTCACCGAAGGTTGCTGCAGCAGTGTATTGGCCAGCTTGTAACGACAAATGTGCCGCCAGAGCAAATACTGTGGGGGCTTCGATCGCGTGGATCTTTATATGATCAATCAGTTGCTGGCCATATGAGCTATCGCCAAAGTCAATAGCGAGTGACAGGGCATCAACCAAAAGCGATAAGTTGGTTGGGTCATGTCCTAGATACGTGAGCAGGCGCGCCAAGCGTTTGTGCTCAGCAGGTGCGTTGTCAATGGCCATGAATGGTTTCTTTATTGGTCATAGGTCTGAAAGGGCGGTTCTGGCTAGTGATTATTGCTCTGATAACTGCTGCCTGTCATGCCCTAAAGGTCGATTTCAACGTTTCATAAAATATTTTCTCTTAGCCCTAAACTTTTTTCAAAAGCCGAGCATAAGCACTTTCAGTAGCGCTGCTTGGTGGTTAAACGGCAGCCGTTTTTTGAGCCGCGGGTTGGCAGAGCTTCGTCGGGGGGGGGAGAAGAAATTATGGTCGCCATCGTCGCTGGTAATGGATTAGGACTGTTCAATACATCGTTGAATTCTCTGGGAGGTAACGCTGTAGGTGGCCAGAGCAACCAGGGGCAGGCCGCAGGGCAGGCGATGGTGAATATCAGTAACGGGAACCTGGTGCTTCGCTTTACCGATGAGCAACTGTCGGGCCTGGGCCAAGATTTGCTGCACACCCGAACTTACAATACCCAGGGAGGTTTGAGTGATGGAGATGCCGATGGCTGGCGTTGGGATGGTGAGCGTAGCCTGTTACTGGCGGGTAATATTAATGTCACTGGCAGCCAACTGGTCCGTACGTCTGGCGATGGTCATCAAACCGTATATCAGTGGAACGGTACCCGATATCAATCGACTGAAGGCGATGGTGCTCATGATACGGTCGTCTGGGACGCAACTGCAGGTCAAATGGTATGGACCGACGGTTCGAGCCGACTTGCCGAACGCTATGACACTAACGGTAGACTTCTGTCGGTCACCGATGCTAATGGTACTCAGATCAACTACAGCTACGATGCCAGTGGGCGGTTGAGCTCAGTCAGAGACAGCTCCGGTCAGGAGTTGGTTTTGAATTATAACGCGTCCGGAAAACTGGAGCGTCTCGATACTCGCAACGCCACGGGCGGTATGCTGACTCAACAAGTATATTACGGGTATGACGCTCAGGGCAGGTTGATTAATGTCAGCACAGATTTGAGCCCGGATGACAACAGCATTGTCGATGGTAATGTTTACCGCACCGGCTATGCCTATGATGGTGCCAGTTTCCGCATCTCCAGCATCGTGCAAAGCGATGGGACTTCGACCAGTTTCACTTATCAGTTGCTTGATGGCGAGTACCGTATCAAGACGGTTACCGACAGTTCGGGCACCACCACATTCAACTACGACATCATCAGCAATCGAACGGATGTGCTGAATGGATTAGGCCAGCAGTGGAGTTATTTCTATGATGCTAATGACCTCCTGATTGAGGTGCAAACGCCAGCTGTTAACGGTCAGCGTTTGTCTACGCGTTATTCCTATGATCTGGACGGTAACGTGATCCGCATAACGGATGGGCGTGGCAATGCCATCACCTATCAGTACGATGCGAACGGTAATACTATCTTGGAGCGAGATGCAGGGGGTACTACAGTCGTTCGCATCTACAACTCTAATAACCAACAGCTCAATGAAATTCGTTACAGCGCAACAGCGGTGTTAGATAGCAGCACTGGGCTGTGGGCTGAGCCGCCAGCCAGCACAGCCCAAGTCAGTCGATTAAGTTATGACAGTAATAATAGAGTGCGTTTTATAGTTGACGGACGAGGTCAGGTCACAGAGTACCGTTATAATGCTCAAGGTCTGAGAGTTCAGGAAGTCAGTTATCGTGATGCGTTGTTTGAGTTGGCCGGGCTTACACCGCAGGCAGTATTAACAGAGTCGCAGTTAGTAGTCTGGGCTGGCTCGCGTGACAAAACCCGTTCTACCTTAACTGAACTGAGTTATGACTATCGAGGTAATTTGAGCCGCCGTGTCACCTACAGTTCCGTTGATGCTGTTGGCGGGGGAGTACAGGAGTCTAGCCTCAGCGTAACCGAATATATTTACAGCCAGCATGGCCAGTTGTTACAGACTTTGGTTGTGCGTGGGGCGGACCGCAGTCAGAAAACTGTTTTGAGTTCGATCGTCTATGACGGCTTAGGTCGGGTGCTCAGTAGCAGCGACTCGGCTGGCACTCGAATCAATGCCTATAACGGCACTAGCCGTACGGTGTCGATCATCAACAGTGCAGGGTTGACTGTTACGCAAACATACAACGGCCAAGGGCAGCTTATCAGTCTTACCCAAACTGCATCGGGCCAGACGCCGCGCTCTACTGCTTATGTTTATGATGCTGCGGGTCGTCAGGTTATGGTTCAGGATGCGACTGGCGTGCGCAGTTATACGTTTTACGACGAAGCCGGGCGGGTCAGTGCCTTGGTTGATGGGGTCGGAGCTATCACAGAGTATAGCTATAACGCGGCCGGACAGCGCGTCCAGGAAAAGCGCTACGCGACCCTCGTCGACACCTCCGGCTGGTATGACGGTGCCACGGTGCTCAAAATGCTCATAGCTGAGATTCGTCCGCTGAGCGGTTCTGCTGATCGTGTTACTGCTTTTACTTATGATAACGCCGGTCGACTAAGTACCAGCACCGATGCCGTAGGTGTACTGGCCACCTTCACTTATGACGGTCAAGGCCGACTGGTCAAACAACAGACCGGTGACCGCACAACAAGATTTTTTTATGACGCCAGTGGCCATCAGAGCGGTCAGCTGGATGCTGAAGGTTATCTGCTTGAAAACCGTTATGACGCGACAGGCCGCTTGACCCAAAGCATTCGTTACGCAAATGTAACTGTGCTCGCCAATCGTGCCAGCGCGACCCTCGATGTTTTGCGTCAGCCATCCGCTGGTGATCTCTCGAGTTGGTACTACTACGACGCGGCTGGACGACAAGTCGGTAGTGTCGATGAGAAACAGTTCGTCACTGAAACTGTGTACGACGAAGCAAGTAATACTCAAAAAACGATTCGTTATGCGACTGCCTATACCGCCTCAATTTCAGATGCGACGGCATTTTCAACAATCAAAAATTTTGTAGCGACAGGTGTTGCACAAACGGCGACCACAGTTTTTGACGCTCAAGGGCGAGTAGCTCGGCGTATTGCCAGCGATGGCTCGACTACTGCGTATGAGTATGACTCGGCTGGGCGGCTGGTACGAGAAACTCAAGCTCAAGGTAGCGCCGAAGAGCGTAGTACTCGTACCCGCTATGACGCCTTTGGGCAAACCATAGGCAAGTTGCTCGGCGAGGCTTCAGCGCGTATTGCAACAGGCATGAGCGACACCGAAGTATCTACGATTTATGCGCAATATGGCCTGACCTATCAGTATGACGCAAATGGGCGGGTGGCCAGTGCAACTGATGCCTTGGGTAATCGAACGCTTTCCTATTATGACGCGGCGGGACGCCTGACTCATGTTGTCAATGCATTGGGCGAAGTCAGTGAGACGGTTTATAGCGCCTTTGGCGATGTTCGTGAGCGTACGGCCATCACAGAACGATTGGCAGCAACAAATACTACTGTGTTGTCGGGCGGTGTTTTGAGTGCCCAAGTAAAGACCCTGTTACAAGCAATCCGGAATGCGGCGAGTGACAATCGGCGTACATATGACTATGACAGCCGTGGTCTGCTTACTTCAACGACCGATGCTCTGGGATACGTGACTCATTATGCTTACAACGCTTTTGGTAATCAAACGTCTATTACTCGCGCAATATCTACAGGTAGCACTGTCGTCAGTAACATGGTCTATAACAAGCGTGGTGAGCTGACTGGTCGTGTCGAAGATGTTGGCGGATTAGCACGCAGCAGTGCCACTGCCTATGACGCTTTCGGGCGGGTGATCAGTCAGGTTGATGGTCGTGGTTTGAGTGTCGCTACGAGCTACGCTAGTAATGGTCGAGTGATTACCATCACGAATGCTCTTAACGAGGGACAAACCAGCGAATATGATGCCTTCGGTCGAGTGCTCAAGCAAGCTGATGCACTGGGCAATATTACGACTTACGCCTACAACGACAGCGCGCGCAGCTTGACAGTGACAACACCCGACGGTGTCAGTGTCGTGAGTCTGAAGAATCGTCACGGCCAAATTCTGACTGTCACTAATGGCACTGGTGCTGTGACTCGTTATAGCTACAACAAGGACGGCCAGCTTGTCACGAGCCAGGATGCCTTAAATCAGTCCACTACCAATGCGTATGATAAGGCTGGGCGGCTGCTCACGGTGACCGACGCTTTAGGGCGTATCACCCGCTATAGCTATGACGCAGCTAACCGTGTGCTGACCCGTACCGATGCCAATAATAGTGTTACCAGCTACAGGTTCGACGGTCAGGGGCGACAAGTGCGAGTGGTCGATGCTGAAGGCAAGGCCGAGCAGCGCGCTACCGATTATGTCTATGACAGTAAGGGGCAGCAGCTCCAAGTTATCCAAGATCCCAATGGCCTGAAGCTCACTACTAGCTATACCTATGACGGCATTGGTCAGCAAATCCAGGTGGTGCGTGGCACGGTGACCAGCTCGAGCCAGCAGACTACATCGTACGAGTTCGACAAGCTGGGGCGGCGCATTGCTGAACATCAGGATCCGAGCGGGTTGAACCTGACTACCCGATACAGCTACAACGGCAATGATCAGGTCACGCGCAAGATTGATGCTGCGGGCAACAGTACCTTGTATGTATACGACAATGCTGGTCGTGTGAGCTCGACCATTGACGCTTTGGGTTATGTAAGCGAAAACAAGTATGACGCTAATGGCCGTGTTATCGAGACGGTACGTTATGCCCGTCCGGTGCAGGTGCCGGCAGCGGGCAGCAGTGATGGTCGAACGCTGACCCTGAATGGCAGCAATGTTACTTTCACTGCGCTGGAAAAGGTCGCCATCGACCCGGCCAAGACCTACACCGTGCGGGTCAAGCTGCGTCAGGTTGCAGGGGAAGGTATCGTCTACGCCGGGGTGGTTACGTACGACAGTGCTGGCAACGTGATCGCCAACCCTTACGCGAACTCTTACTCGTATAACGCGACAGAGGGTGTGAAGCTGACGCCGGAGATGGGGTGGCGGACGTTTGAAGGCACCATCAGTGGCACGAATGCAATCAATGCAAGTGCCAGCCCCAAGAAGTTCCTGGCCGGCAGTGTCAGCGCAGTGCCTCTGCTGCTGTACAACTATGGTGCCGACAACAGCGGTGATCCGGATCGCCTGGTCGAAGTGGATTCGCTGGAACTGATCGACACGGCCACCGGTCAGGTACTGAACGTCAATGCCAACACGAACGCGGGTTCGGCAAACTGGTCGGGCAGTATCGGGAACATAAACAGCGCAAGTGGCAGCCTGAGCGTGGAGCGTTTGCAATCGCTACTGCGTCCGGATGGTGCTGACCGGCGCACCCGGTTTGTCTATGACGCTGTAGGCCGCCAGCGTTATGTGATCGATGCGCAAGGCGCTGTGACCGAGAATAAGTATGACGCCAACGGGCAGTTGACCGAGACGGTACGTTACGCACGGCCGGTGCAGGTGCCGGCAGCGGGCAGCAGTGACGGGCGAACGCTGACCCTGAATGGCAGCAATGTTACGTTCACCGCGCTGGAAAAGGTCGCCATCGACCCGGCCAAGACCTACACCGTGCGGGTCAAGCTGCGTCAGGTTGCAGGGGAAGGTATCGTCTACGCCGGGGTGGTTACGTACGACAGTGCTGGCAACGTGATCGCCAACCCTTACGCGAACTCTTACTCGTATAACGCGACAGAGGGTGTGAAGCTGACGCCGGAGATGGGGTGGCGGACGTTTGAAGGCACCATCAGTGGCACGAATGCAATCAATGCAAGTGCCAGCCCCAAGAAGTTCCTGGCCGGCAGTGTCAGCGCAGTGCCTCTGCTGCTGTACAACTATGGTGCCGACAACAGCGGTGATCCGGATCGCCTGGTCGAAGTGGATTCGCTGGAACTGATCGACACGGCCACCGGCCAGGTGCTGAACGTCAATGCCAACACGAACGCGGGTTCGGCGAATTGGTCGGGCAGTATCGGGAACATAAACAGCGCAAGTGGCAGCCTGAGCGTGGAACGTTTGCAGTCGCTGCTGCGTCCGGATAGAAATAGTGACCGTACCACCACTTATACCTACGACGCTGTCGGCCAGCAGAAAACTGTTACTGATGCCGCAGGCAAGGTCGAGTCATACACCTACGATGGGTTAGGAAACCGCAAAACCCTGACCAATAAAAATGGAGACGTCTGGACCTATAGCTATGACTTGCTAAACCGTCTGGTGGAAGAGATTACTCCAGCGGTTACGGTATCGAGTATCACCGAAGCTGGCGTGGTAAAGGCCGCGACTCGCTATCTGGTTACCAGCACTGCCTACGATGCCCTGGGCAACGTTACCAGCCGTAGCGAGGGCCGCCTTAGGAGCAGCGTTACTGCGGATTCAGCGCTGGACGATCTAAGTGAGGTGCGGACCACAGCTTACACCTACGACAATCTTGATCGGCAGATTCTTACCATCAGTCCTGGGTGGTATAACAAGCTCAGCGGCAGCTATCAGCAGAGCTCGGATGGTACTGCCAACACTTTTCAGGTCAGTACTGAGGTTACTTTCGACAGCTTCGGCAATGCAGTGCGCAACCGTGTGCGGGTCAATAACAGTGGGCTGGCGGCCACTGACTTTGTTGATAGCTATAAGGTCTACGATACGCTGGGTCAGGTCAGTTATGACATCGATGCGCTCAAGGGGGTAACCGCCTATTCCTACGACAGTCTGGGCCAGACTACTCGCACCGTCCGCTACGCGAACGCTTTGGCCCAAGCCGTGCCAGTAAAGGGTTATTACCTTGGAACCGATATTACCGTCACCACACTGGTGCCGAATGCTGATCAAGACCGTACGCTGACTACTACTTATGACACCCTTGGGCGCAAAACCGCAGTTCAGCAAAATCAGGTCAGCCTATACACCTTTAGCGGTAACGTCGCCACTTCGATACTGATCACCGCTGCACCGACCACTCTCTATAGCTATGACGCTTTTGGCCAAGTGATCCGGGAAACGCAAGTTGCGCGCAACGCCAGCGGCGTAACGGCTATTACTGGGGGTAGCAGCGTTCATTATTACGATGTGGCAGGAAATCGTATCGGTAGTGTGGATGCTTTGGGCAATTACACTCGCATGGAATACAACGTACAAGGCAAGCTTAGCCGGCAGGTCGAGTATGGCGTGGCGTTGAGTTCCTGGAATGAAAGCGTGGTACCGGGCGAACCCATAGCCAGTTCCAATGACCGCAGAACTCGCTACGACTACGATGCGATGGGGCGCTTGAGCCAGGTTACTCAAGAAGGTGTACGTTACTGGCAGCAGACCGTGAATGCTTCAAACGGCGTGGTATCTGCCACTCCGGTTGTGGGGAATCTGGTGGTTAGTCACCTGACCTATGATGGTGTAGGTAACACCCGCACGGTTACCGATGTTGCAGGCAGCGTCACCACCACCGATTACAATGCGCTGGGGCAAGTCAGCAAGGTCACTGAACCAGCACGAGTCACCGCAAAAAATGGTGCGATTGATCCGTTTTCGGCTGGCTCTGTCCTGGCCTCACCGACTATAACCTATGCTCTTAACGCCTTCGGTCAGATACTGGTTGAGACCCGTAGCGCAGGTCGCACAGGCGATGTCATTCAAGCTGGGTCAACTCAGACAACTCGTACTCGATACGACTCGAATGGTTACGAAGTGCGAGGTTTTGATGCCAGCGGTGTGGCGACAACTTATAAAGTCGACGTTGCGGGTCGCAGGATCGAACAGAGCTTGCAAACCAGTGTGGTGCTAAGCGGCTGGACGGTGGGTGGCTCTGCACTCTCGCGTAACCAGACTCTGCGCCGCAGTTTCACCTATGACGTTCTGGGTCAGCAAGTTTCGACGACCGATTGGTATACAGCGGCTGATAACACCCAGAAGGGTACGACTACATCGGCGCTCTACAATCGTTTCGGCGAAGCGACCAGTCAGTTGCTCAATGGCAATCTGCAGACCAGTTACCAATACGATCAGACGGGTAGGGTCGTCCAGCAACAGAATGCTCAGGGCGTCACAAAAATGGATTACGACCTGAGCGGCAAAGTCACGCGCAGTAATCAGGTAGGTGGTGTCAATGCCGACGATGATCGCATCACATATACCCGTTACGACAATCTCGGTCGAGCTTTGGAGCAGCACCTGCCGGCCTTCGAGGCGAATCTCAACGCTGATACCCTGAATAACATCACCCTGACTTTGGCTACCCCGATTATTCGGCAGACCTATGACCGCTGGGGCAACATGCTCAGTCGTACCGATGCGCGCGGTTATATCACCACCTACACCTACGACCATAACAACAAACAATTGACGGAAACGTTGCCGGTCACTGACATCCTCAGGGAGAACGGTACCAGTTATCGTGCGAGCCTGATCCATGAAAAGCGCTATGACGGTTCAGGCCTGTTAATTCAAGAAACGGATCTGGTCGGGCCTTATGCGGGAGTTGCAACCAGCACTGAGCTTCGCACTCGTCAGCATGTGTATAACCAGGCCGGTGAGTTGGTTCGTGATGTTGATGCTTTGGGGTATTCGCGTAATTACTTGATGGACAGCAATGGGAACCGGGTTGCGACTCAAGATGCTGTGGGGACGGTGTTGATAGACCGTTATGACGCGATGGATCGGCAGGTGAGTCATGGCATTGTTCGCAATGGGGCGGCGGTGACATTGTTGACCAATCAGTATGATCAGGCGGGGCGGCTGGTTGGAGAGATCAGTGGCAGTACGGCGGTTGAGGAAACGTTGGTTAGTAATGCTAATGCTGATAGCTCCAGTACCACTACCGGTGTTGCCGGGAATGTGCGTTATACGTTGTTTGATGAGCGTGGAAATGTTGTTGGGACTCGTAATGAGTCGAAGATTGAAAAAAAGTATACATATAGCGAAAGCAATAGAAAAGTTGAAGAATTGGATGGGCTGGGTAACAAGCTGTCATGGGTTTTTGATGAGGGTGTTTATGGGAGATTGACAAGTAGCAAGGATTTAGGGGGGAATGAGTTTTACTATTTTTATAATGATTTTGGTCAAACGCTAAGGAAGATGTCTTCATCTGTTTCTAAGGCGGCTTCTGGTGAACCTGTAGATTTTGGGGGGGCGTCAGGGATTAATTATATATACTATTCCAATGGTGCTCTGAAGTCTTCGGAAAATATGGATAGCATTGGCCCTGGTGAAGTTAATTCGTTAATGTCAATATATGAGTATAATCTGACAGGTGAGAAAGTTCGTTCTGTTGACTCGCATATATCAAAAAGTTCGTTAGTTCTGGTCTGGAATGCTAGTGCCAGTTCCGAAACGCGCTATAGATTTGATGAGCGCTCCAGGCTCAAGGAAGCCAATGCTCCGGTGGGTACAGCCCTTCGGGGTGATTATGGGGATGTTGCCAATACAGCAAAGATTGAATCGCTTCGTTACGACTTTGATGAGTATGGTAATCGTCGCCGTGCCTATATGGATACGACAAGTCAGTTAGGTTTGCGTACGGTTGTTGATACTTGGAATAAGTTTGATAATGAAGATAGAGTTTTGGTAGGTGATGGTTTTGTGTCTGGCGGTCAAGTAGTCGCCGGGAAGCTGGCAGGAAAAGCCAAGGGCTATTCAATAGTATATGATGGGACTGGACGTCGACTAGCCTCTGAGCAGTGGGTGAATACAAGCGCGTCTAATGAGGTTTTTCGTCGCGAAGAGTATCTGTATAATGATGTTGGTCAAGTGGTTAGTTCGGCTTCTCGCACAATTAGCCGGGCTTTGGCTGCTACTAGTTCTCAACTGGTAATGTCGCAAGGAGGAGCTGTTGTCGACTTCTCCACTACATATGATGATCGATCAAATCGAATGGGGCTAATTACTTTCAAGGGAGGGGTTGCTTTAGCTTCAAGTTTCTATTCTTATCGGGGTGATGGAAAGTTAAGCTCGCAGGTTAACCACGAAATCCTAAATGGAGTGCAAAGAAAAACTCAGGCAACATTTTATGGTGAAAATGCCATGATTGATGCTGTGGGTAATCAAAAGGCGTATCGCTATGTTGTTTATAATAGTGACGGGGTGAGTGTAAATTATACGGGTGCTTACAGTAAGTCTTATGTTTTGATGGATTCTTATAAGGAAAGTGAGACGGTTGCGACTTGGAGTTTGGGTGGTACACCTGGTAATACATTCTTCATGTACTCCGCAACTGGGGTGTTGAGTAGCGTTTTTAATGGTGTTGGGTATCGTGCATTTTCGTCTAATGCTGATGGTCAATTAACTGCTGCCTTTGCACAGGACTACAGTGATAGTAAAAAGGTGCAAAACTATTTTTATTATAATGGGCAGGCACTTGCAAATGTCGGTACGGCCAGTGTCGCAGAAATAAGCGATACGTACACGCCAATCTCCACTGATTATCCTGGGCTAAATCCAAAAGTATATCTTGTTGCCCCTGGCGATACGCTTGAGCGTATTTCGCAAACAGTTTGGGGCGATCCAGGTATGTGGTACTTGATCGCTGATGCGAACGGCCTGGATCCTGCCAAGCCTTTATTGGCTGGCGAAAGTCTACAGATACCTAACGTTGTAAGCAGTGTTCACAATAATGCATCTACTTTCAAACTGTATGATGCTAATGACGTGATCGGTAATACCACGCCAAGTCCGGAATTGCCTCCCCCTCCCAAGCCGAAGAAAAAGAAGAGCAGTGGCCTGGCGAGTGTCGTCATGGTCGTGGTGGCTGTCGTTGCGACAGTTCTAACTGCTGGTGCGGCAGCGCCAGCTGCAGCTGCAGTGGCGAGCTCCTCTGCGATCAGCGGGCTTGCAATGACGGGGGCGGCGGTACTTTCAGGCTCGATCGCAGGCTCGATCGGATGGGCTGGCTTGGGAGCTGCAGTTCTCGGGGGGATGGCAGGAGGTGTTGCATCACAGCTTGCCGGTAGAGCTATGGGGGTTGTGGATGGTTTTTCGTGGGGGCAAGTTGCGGTGGGAGGGATTACCGCAGGTATCACGGCAGGCTTCGGTACTCTGGCTCAGACAGGAAGTCTTGGTGCTTGGGCGAGTACTGCTGCTGAGGCAATGAAGACGGGTGGAGCCTACGGCAGTGGCTATGCTGCGCTGGGTACGTTCAACTATGCAAACAGTCAAATCGCCAATCGTATTGTGGGGCTTGATACGACATTTAGTTGGAGAAATGTCGCTGCGTCGGCAATAGGAGCAACAATTGCAGGATATGCGGGGAGGGATGTTGAAGGGCTATGGGGGGCGGCGGCACGTGGTCAGGCTAGTGCTTTTGCCTCCGCTATTCTCAAGGATAAATGGTTTGGAGGAGGGCGGCCGAACTACGCCGCGGTTGCTGGGGATGCGTTCGGAAATACGTTAGGCAATTACATGGTGAGTCAGGCGATTAACAGCGGGGAGTCTCGCAATCTTGATGCTTCGCTTGCTACCAACCAGTTCCAAAGAATGTTGGATAGTGGGGAATTACCCGATACGCTGACGACAAAAGAGCTTTCCTATCTGGCCCGTGAGACTGAAAAAAATGGGGGGGTGCTGCCGGATTATCTGCGGCGTCGCGTTTTCAACATTCCGGGACCGCTTTTCTCTGCTAGCGTGTACGCAGATACAGATCTGATGAGTACTGATGCCACGAATTTTGACACGGGCAATACAGCGCTAGATATGGCATATGGGCTTAATTCTGTCATTCACAATGGCGTTGCCTTGGGAGTCAATGGGATATGGGCTGGAGTGAACGCTGTTCCTATTGCGTGGGCAGAGCTGAGTGGGAGAACTTTTGAGCAGGC
The DNA here is from genome assembly GCF_019719005.1 of Pseudomonas cichorii. Lineage (GTDB taxonomy): Bacteria > Pseudomonadota > Gammaproteobacteria > Pseudomonadales > Pseudomonadaceae > Aquipseudomonas > Aquipseudomonas cichorii_E. The sequence goes on along the minus strand of NZ_JAIGPJ010000003.1, from coordinate 1,271 downwards.
TAGTCAGGATGTATTAGCTGCTGCTATGGCAATGCCGGGAGGGGTATTTGCAGGTCGTCTGTTGGCTCCGTCAGCTTGGCTTTCTAAAAAGGTTGACCCTGCATTTTATAAAGTGTTAAATTTTGGCGAATTAGGTAATGATGTTCCTATTGCAATCAGTGATGATGTTCCTATTGCAATCAGTGATGCTGCAATACTTCGTGCTCGAGTTAAATTAAATATTCTTATTTCTCGGGCAGGAAATGAAGCCTCGGCTTTTAGAGATTTTGTATCGGTAGAGGGGAGGCTTCAGGAGCAGCTTTTTATTTGGCCGCCAAACAGAGGAAGAGTTGGGCCGGTCGAGGTGATTGAGCTTCAGCCCGGGTTTGTTATGGATCGTTTTGGCTTTCCTTCTGGTAGATATTTATCGCCTCAAGGCACGCCATTTTCTGACAGGGCTTTACCTTCTGCGTATCAGTCTACGCAGCCATATTCCATGTATTTAGTCGTAAAGCCAATTCCAAATGTTGTCCAAAGTCGAGTTCTTCCATGGTTTGGTCAGCGAGGTATGGGGGTGCAATTAGAGCTTCCCGGAGGCGTAAATTATCTTGATCCTAAGAACGGATATGTGAGGTTGATTCATCGTGAATATTGAACAGTTGCAAGAAATCCTAATTCGTAAGGGGGTGAATGAGATTTTTTACTCGCTTGGGTCTTTGGCTGCTCAAAGTGAGTCATATTCTATTGTGCAGGACGGTAGTGAGTGGAAAGTTGTATACAAGGAGCGGGGTGAGTGCTTGGTTATTGAAGCAGGCTTGTCGGAGGATGAGGCTTGTAGGCTGCTTTATAGAATGTTTGAAGAGTTTTTCGGCTGGCTAGAATGAAGTCTGCTACTGTGGTGCATGGTATGCGGTGGGGCCGTCTTGGCGAACATATGTGAGCCGGTTTAATGACCCTAGATACCTCAATAGGGATACTACACGTACTGAGTAATGCCGATCAGTTAAGCATTTTTGCTTGACGTAAAGCCCCAGAAAATCAAAGTCCGATGCCTGTCTCGGTATCGGATTTTCTATGCGTTTTATTCATGCTTTAACCCTAGCCTACAACTTCGCTTCAGCCCACGATACCTCCAGCTCTCTGGGCTCGTTGTCCGATCCGGCTTTGGTCGAGCAAACTTAAGCGCACCATGAAGCCTGCCTTCAAATCATCAATCTGAAACTTGATGCTGGGCTCCTGAATGATTTCTGGAGCTTTTGGCAATGATGCGTCCCAATGCTAGCGTCGAAAAA
>NZ_JAIGPJ010000029.1:0-81153 GCF_019719005.1 Pseudomonas cichorii | reverse complement strand
ACACATCTTGTTGATATCACCCTCCAAGCCTAGCCTCTCTCGTTGGGTGCAGATCAACATACAAGGAGCGAATTTATTCGCGAAGAGGCCAGAGGATATGTGTTGCCTTGTTCGCGAATGAATTCGCTCCTACGGGGTTGTATCAGGGCCTCAGTTACAAGCAAACGCCAGCACTTGCTTCAGCATGTTGTCGCAGGCTTCAAGCTGTTCGATGCTGATGAACTCATCCGGCTTGTGCCCTTGTTCCATGCTGCCCGGCCCGCAGACCACAGCCGGGATGCCTGACTGGTCGAACAGTCCACCTTCTGTGCCGAAGGCGACGGTGCCGAATGCTCGGGAGCCGCAGAACTGTGCAATCAGCTCTGCTGCCTGGCTGTGCATGGCGGTGTCCAGCCCTGGGTAGCTCGACAGTTCGGTAAAGCGGATGTCGCTTTGTCCGCTCACGGCGCGCATGGCTGGCAGCAGGTTGTGCTGGGCGTAGGTGTGCATGGCGGTGACGATCTGCTGCGGGTCCAGGGCCGGGAGCGAGCGGACTTCAAAGTCGAAGTGACATTGTGCGGGGACGATGTTCAAGGCGGTGCCGCCGCCGATTACGCCTGTCTGTACAGTGGAGAAGGGCGGGTCAAAACGCGGGTCCTGTGTATCGGCTTTTAATGCTTCCCCGAGGCGGCCCAGTTCGCAGATCAGTTGCGCGGCGTATTCGATGGCGTTGACGCCGCTGGGCGCATGGGCCGAATGGCAGGCCGCCCCGTGGACTTCGCAGCGCACGGCCACTTTGCCTTTGTGGCCAAGCACCGGTTTGAGTTCGGTGGGTTCGCCGATCACGCACAGCAAGGGTTTTACGGGGCGGGCGCGAAGCGTCTCAAGCAATGAGCGCACGCCCAGGCAGCCGACTTCTTCATCGTAGGACAGGGCAATGTGTACCGGCATGCGCAGCGAGGCTTGGGTCAATGCCGGGACCAGTGCCAGCACGCATGCGATGTAGCCTTTCATGTCGGCTGTACCGCGACCGTAGAGTTTGCCGCCGCTTTCGCTCAGCTCGAAGGGCGGGAAGGTCCAGGCCTGGCCGTCCACGGGCACGACATCGGTGTGCCCGGACAGGACGATGCCCGGTACTTCAGTCGGGCCGAGGGTGGCGAACAGGTTGGCTTTGGTCTTTTGCGCGTTGTAGATCAGCTCGCAGTCGACCCCGAAGCTGTCGAGGTAGTCACGAACGAAGTCGATCAGGGCCAGGTTGGACAGTCGGCTGGTGGTGTCGAAGGCCACCAGTTGCGCCAGCAGCTCGCGGCTGGTGCTCATCGTTCATCCCCCGGCACGCCGTAACCCGGTGCGCTGGCGGGGTTCAGGGCGCGGTCGATGTAGTCCTGCATTTGGGGGCGGTAGGCTTGCCACAGGTTGTTCAACGCTTCGATGGGGTCGTGGTCGGTCCAGTCCACACGCAGGTCGATGATGGGCCAGGAAGGTTCGCCCACCACTTTCACGGCTGCCGAATGTACCGGCCCGGCTTCGCCGCCTGCTGTCAGGCCTGCACGCATGGCTTGCAGCAGGCGTTCGGCCAAGGGGCCTGTGCTTTGCTCGAACGCCTGGATCATGGCGTCGATGACGGCCGGGCTCGCAAGCATATTGCCAGCCACCACGCACTGTTCGCCGCTGCGGGCGTTATGGGTTCCCAGGGTTTGGCTGCCGCTGAAATGCGCGGTTCGCCCTGTGTGGTCGATGGCCGTGATTTGCCGGTACTCGCTGAAAACGTTGCCCGCCAGGGCCTCTTCCAGTGCCTCGGCTGGCGACAGGCCCTGGTCGATGAGGTCCAGTGTGCGAGGCCCCAGCGCGGGCAAGGTGATGTTCTGCGAGGATACGGCGCCCACTCCCGCGCTCAGCCAGGGGCAACGTGCGCCCACGGCGATGCTCGATGAGCTGATGGCGATGCCCAACTGGCCGGTTTCTGCGCAGCGTGCAGCAATGGAAAAGGTCATGGCAGTGCTCCTTATTCAGGGATGACGGCGATCACGTCGATTTCCATCAGCCATTGCGGCTGACCCAATGCCGATACCACCAGCCCTGTGGAAATCGGGAAGACGCCTTTGAGCCATTTGCCGACTTCGTGATAGACCGGCTCGCGGTAGCGCGGGTCGATGATGTAGGTGGTGGTCTTGACGATGTGCGACAGGTCGCTGCCGGCTTCTTCCAGCAGTTGCTTGACGTTTTTCATCGCCTGATTCGCCTGTGCGGCGGGGTCGCCAAGGCCGATCAGGTTGCCGTCGAAATCGGTGCCCACCTGGCCGCGCACGTACACGGTGTTGCCGGCACGCACGGCCTGGCACAGGTCGTTGTTCAGGCTCTGGTTGGGGTAGGTGTCCTTGGTGTTGAACATGCGGATGCGAGTGTGGGTCGGGGTGCTCATATGAAACTCCTGAGGGAGCGATTCGCGCTCCCATAAAGTGATCAGCCGTTGACGTTGCGCAACTGGACAACAGGGGAGGGCATGACACGTTTGCCCTGGTCGTACGAACGGTATTTGTGCTGGGTGGCGATCTGGTCAGCCACGTGTTTGGCGTCGTGCCACACGCCCCAGATAAAGGCCGAGCCGCGTCGCGACAGCCACGGCAGGCCGACGAAGTACAGGCCTTGTTCGCTGGACACGCCGCGCTGGTGACGAGGTTTGCCGTTGGCGTCAAAGGCATCGAGTTGCAGCCAGCTGTAATCCTGGGAATAGCCCGTGGCCCAGATGATCGAGGTGACACCAGCGGCAGCCAGATCCAGTTCCTGCAATGGGTGAGTGATGCAGGCGGCATCGGCCACGCGCTCGCGGGCCGAGGGTTCCAGCGGCAGGTCCAGGCCATTGCGCTGTGCATAGGCATCGGCGGCATCAAGCAGCGACAGGTAGTTCTCGTCGCCTCGGTCGAGGTTGTCCACCAGATCGTTCTGGAAGCGCACCTTGCCCTCGGCAAAACTTTCGGTCAGGCCGGTCAGGGTCATGCCAGCCTGTGCCAGACGACGGAAGTCCACGGTGTAACCGCCACGGGCACCGCTGACCGCAATGGTCACGTGTTCTTTGCCGGGCTGCACGGTTTCGCTGTCCCACAGGCCTAGTACGCCCAGCCACCAGCAGAAGTCGCGGCCACGGTAGGCGCGTGGCGGACGGTCGTGAGGGCCGACCGACAGGTAGACCTGACGGCCAGCGAGCAGCAGTTCTTCGGCGATCTGCACGCCGGAAGAGCCTGCGCCGACTACCAGTACTGCGCCTTCAGGCAGTTGTTGGGGGTTGAAGTAGTGGGCCGAGTGAATCTGGTGCAGGGCGTCATCCTTGGGAGCAATCGCCGGGATGACGGGCTTCTGGAACGGGCCGGTCGCCGATACCAGGTGGTTGACCACGTAGGTGCCTGCGCTGGTTTCGACGGTGAAGCCGGAACGCCCCTGATTACGGGTCACGCGCTTGACCTCTACGCCGGTCTTGATGGGCGCATCGAATTTGCGTGCATAGCGCTCGAAGTAATCGGCCACCTGTTCCTTGCCGGCGAAGCCATCCGGGTCCATGTCGAATTCAAGGCCCGGAAAGCGGTCATGCCAGGCCGGGCCGTTGGCGACCAGCGAGTCCCAGCGGCCACTGCGCCAGGCTTCGGCAACGCGGTGTTTTTCCAGTACCAGATGCTCGATGCCAAGGCGGCTCAGGTGCTCGCTCATGGCGATGCCAGCCTGGCCCGCGCCCACGACGAGGGTGTCGATTTCTGTGATTTTCTCGGTCATCCTGGCCTCCTTCAACAGGCCGTTTTCGACGTGTTGGTGCCGTAAAAAAGTAGCGAAACGTCAGGGCGCAGGCGTAAAGAGTCCTACGGCATCCGCAGACGTGTATCGAGTCAGTAACGGGTGTTGTCAGTCGACCAGCGAAGGGTCCTGCTGAATCATCAGCAGCTTCATTTCTTCAAAATGCTGGTGAGAGAAATCGGTGATTTTTTCCCAGTCTCGGGCGGTTTTCTCCGCGACGTCGTCTGGCAGAATCTTCAGTGGCTGGCCTGTGGACCATGCCGTTACCAGAATCTGGCAGGCGCGTTCCAGGGTCCAGATATCGTCGAAGGCCTCGCCTACGGTCGGGGCAATGACGATCACGCCATGGTTGCCCATCAGCAGACGGTTCTTGCCTTCCAGCAAGCCGGTCAGGCGTGCGCCTTCGGCTGTGGTGTCGGCCATGCCGCCGTAAAGCTCGTCCACGGCTACGCGGTTGAAGTAGCGGGCGGTGTTCTGGTCGATTGCCGGAATGTGCGGCTTGGCCAGGCACGCCACTGCCGTGGTGTAGATCGGGTGCAAGTGCAGCACCACGCGGGCATCGGGCAGGCGCTGGTGGATCTGCCCATGGATGGACCAGGCGGTGGCATCCACATCGGGCCGGTGGGCGGCTTCGGCATCATCGGCGTCCAGCAGCAACAGGTCGCTGGCGCGCAGGCGCGAGAAGTGTTTCCACTTGGGGTTGAGCAGAAACTTTTTGCCGTCGGCTGACAGGGCTGCGCTGAAATGGTTGGCAACGGCTTCGTGCATGCCCAGGTGGGCGATGATGCGAAAGGTCGCCGCCAGGTCGATGCGCGTCTGTTCTTCGAAGTTGAGGGCCATGGTTATTGCACTCCGGTAGAGCGTGCCCGCAGTGACGGCCGGGCACGTTCATGGGCTATCAGGGTTTTGGCATCAGCGTGGCGATGTCGTCGGCAGTCGGTGCCTGGAACTTGTACTTCGCAAGCAACGCGGCGTATTCCGGGGTCTTGCTGTATTTCTCAAGTCCTTCGATCAAAGCGTTCTTGACCACATCGTTGCCCTTTTTCACACCGAAGCCGTTGAGCACCGGGTAGATCAGGGTTTCGGAGGAGATCACTACCCGATTGCCCAGTTTCTCCACCACGCCGCGAGCCACGGCCGCGTCTGTGATCTGTGCTTCAACCGCGTGGGCCAGCATGGCCTGGGTCGTTTGCGGGTCGGTGCCGTATTCGCTGATCGCGATAGGTGGCAGGCCGTTTTTCACGCAGTACTCGGCGGAGAGTTTCTGCAGTTGTTGCAGCCAGGAGGTTGCTGCCATGGAGCCGATCTTGTGGCCACAGAAGTCTTCCGGAGTCTTGGGCTGATACGCGCTGCCCTTGACGGCCAGAATGGACTCACCGCTCTTGAGGTAGGGAATCATGTCGATGACTTTCAGGCGGTCGGCGGTGATGTACATCGACGAGTTGGTGATATCGAATTTGCCGCCCTGCAGGCCACCGATCAGGTTGGGAAAGCGGGTGTCGATGTTCTCTGCCGTCATCCCCATCACTTTCGCCAGCCCGTCGAGGAACTCGATGTCGAAACCGGCTGGTTTGTTCTTTTCCATGTATTCATAGGGGAAGAACGTCATGTCGGAACCGGCGATGATCTTGCCCGGTTGCTGGAAGGCCGAGGCCATTGACGCGGACATGGCAAGCGCAGCGCCCAATACAGCCAGCGCAACAGGGCGAACAATCAGGCTTGAAAGCTTCATGGGTATTCCTCGCAGAGTGGGTAGGGGTCAGGCAGTGGCAATGTCATTTCCGGCTTGCTGCACGAAAAACGAAGCGCCCTTGGGTTTCTGTGGCAGGCGAATATGGTGCACGGTGCTGCGAATCAGGCCGCTTTCCTCACCCGCCACCATCAGGCCGGTGTGCTCGCTGGGCAGCGGGTTTTCACCGAAGGGCAAGGCGTCTTCGGCGGCATAGACACTGATGAACAGGGTGCGCGGGAATTCGGTTTCATTGGGGCTTGAGGCGTGCAGCAAGCGGGTGTGCATGAAGCACACCGAGCCCGACGGGCCATAGCAGGCGACCGGTTGCTGGCAGTGCTCTTCAATGACGGTTTCTTCCACGGCACCGGTAAAGCGGCCGTTCTGCCAATGGGACCAGAGTTCTCCCTTGTGGCTGCCCGGCGCGACATTGAGCGGGCCGTTTTCCGGGGTCACGTCGCTGACCATCAGCAGGGCCGTCACCAGGTCGTCGTTGCTGTGCGGCGTGAACAGGAAGTCCTGATGCCATTTCACCTGAGTGGCGGTGTGAGGCAGCTTGGAGTTGATCTTGCTGTGATGAAAACGGGTGCCGCTGCCGCCGATCAGTTGCGCGGCAATGGTTGCCATACGCGACTGGAATGCCGTCTGGTAGTACGCCTGCGAGATTTCCGTGGGGGAGGTCACGCGGCGCAGCGACGGGTGATCGGGGCGATGGTCGCTTTCCAGATCGAAACGTGGACGACCATCCAGGGTCTGCCCCCAAGCCTTGTCCTGGCTGCGGCTGTTCTCTACCCAGTGGTCGAAGTCTTGCTGCAACGCGGCCACTTCAGGGGCGGTCAGCACGTTTTCCACTACTAGAAAGCCCTGTTCGTGAAACTGGTCTATCTGCCATTGCTCGATCATGTTCTTTTCCCATCAAACAAAACGTTAAGGTTCAAGCCAACGAGACATCTTTCAGAAACGCTTCAACGCGTGGGTGCTGGCCGTTGCGCAGCGCCTGTGGGTTGTCGTCGCACACCACGCGGCCCTTCTCCATGAATACGATGCGGTCGGAAACCTTGAAGGCGAAGTTCATCTCATGGGTCACGATGACCATGGTGATGCCTTCCTGAGCCAGGGTTTCGATGACCTGTAGCACCTCGTTGACCTTTTCCGGGTCCAGTGCCGAGGTGGGTTCGTCGAACAGCATGATTTGCGGGCGCATCATCAAGGCACGGGCAATCGCCACACGCTGCTGCTGGCCGCCGGACAACTGATGCGGGTATTTCCAGGCGTGTTCCAGCATGCCGACCTTGTGCAGCAGCTCGTAGGCCTGTTGCTTGAGTTCACTTGTTGTTGCCAGGCGGTGGTAGCGCGGGGCCAGCAGCAGGTTGTCGAGCACGGTCAGGTGCGGGAACAGGTTGAAGCTCTGGAACACCATGCCGATCTTCATGCGGTGCTCGGTGTGTTCCACATAACGTGGCTTTTGCGCGCCCTGGCGGGTCAGGTGAATGAAGGGCTTGCCGTTGATCTTGATGTCGCCGTTATCGATCTGCTCAAGGCCGTTGAGCAGGCGGATCAGCGTGGTCTTGCCCGAGCCCGACGGCCCGATCACCGACACCACTTCACCGGGCTGGATCTGCAGGTTCACGGCCCCCAGCACTTCGATGTCGTTGTAAGCCTTGTGCAGGCGCGTCGCCTGTAGCGCGGGGCCTTCGAAATCAGAGACGGGGCGGTCAATGGCGGCGTGCTGTTGGGTGGCGAGCTTGAGCATGTCGGCATCCGGCTCGCGCACCACTTTGCGCTGAGTGACGTCGAGGTAGCGCTCCAGCCGCTTGAGCAGGAAGTCGAACACGGTGACGATCAGCACGTAATAGAAGGCCACTGCCGCCATGGTTTCCATGACCAGGAAGTTCTGCGAGTAGAGGCGCTGGCCTACCATCAGGATCTCGGTCAGCGAGATCACCGACACCAGTGAGCTGAGTTTGACGATGGAGATGTATTCGTTGGTCAGCGACGGCAGGGCTACGCGAAGTGCCTGTGGAATCACGATGCGCCATTGAGTGCCGACAAAGCTCAGCCCCAAGGCTCTGGCCGCTTCACTTTGCCCTTTGGCGATGGAGAGCAGGCCGCCGCGATGGATTTCTGCGACGTAAGCGGTTTCGCAGATTACCAGGGCGATGAGGCCTGCCCAGAAGGGGTTGGCCAGTACCGCCGAGGTGGCGGGTACGACTTGCGGCAAGTTATAGATGAATATCAATAGGACCAGTAAAGGCAAACTACGGAATAACCAGATATAACCCCGAGCGGGCAAGTTGATCAGGGGGTGAGACGATTGTTTGGCCAGCGCCAGAACAAACCCCAAGACAATACTTATTACCCACGTCAATACACTGAGCTGAATGACGGTCCAGCTCGCCATCCAGAACTCGGTATCGCTGAGCAGACTAAACATGTATTTCCAATCAAACGTCATCGTCAGTTCGCTCGGCAAGTGAATAGTGATGGGTGACGTCCTGTCGAAGTTGAATAGTGAACGTTCTCTGTTCTCCCTTCTGTGGCCATCATGATTGATGCCAAGTCCACTCGCCAAATAGTAAGTTTTGGCCCATAGCATAGGAAAATCCTAAGCAGATAAGTGGGCGGTAATGGCGAGAATCGCATGGCTCTTGAGTGAGGAGCCTGAATGGCGGTTTTCATGTCTCTGAAGTGCGCACTTTTAGGGCGCTCAATAAAACGCTTGGGCATCGCTGCGCGCATTCAGTGCGCAGTCTGTCGTCCTGCAAGGCCCGCCACTGTTGGGTTTTATCACGGCTTAGCAGGCTGAGTGATCGGTAACAGGCGATGCGATTAATGAATTGACGCAAAACCTGGGCGCTGGCATGGTCTTCGCTAGGGTATAGGTAAAAGCTATTCAGGCAATGCGGTACAAAGCGGGGTAAGCAGTGACTCACTTTACATTGAAACAGCTCAAGTATTTTGTCACTGCGGTTGAAATGGACAGTATTGCCGAAGCCTCGCGACAGTTGCATATTTCTCAGCCTTCCATTTCAGTGGCTATCAAGAATCTCGAAGAGGCATTTGATCAGCCTTTGTTTGTACGCCACCATGCGCAAGGTGTTTCCCTGACGTCAGGCGGCGGGAAAGTGTATGAGAAGGCTAAGGAGCTCTTGCGACTTTCCGAAGAACTTGAACAGAACTCGCGCGCGGATAACAAACATGTCCGTGGCACTATCGCTATTGGTTGCTTTGAATCGGCTGCGCCACTTTATATGCCCCGGCTGGTTGCAGGTTTCAAGCGTCTATACCCCGATGTCACCATTCAACTGTGTGATGGCGAGCAGCACGAATTGATGCACGGGTTGCACCGCGGCCGTTTCGACCTGGCGTTTCTGTACGACCTGGAGCTGGGTGCCACCATCAATAAAGAAGAGTTGAACGCGCCGCACAAGCCTTATGCGCTGCTGCCGGCAGCTCATCCTCTGGCACAGAAAAAAACCGTCACGCTGCGCGAGCTGAGCCAGGAGCCAATGATCCTGCTGGATGCCGTGCCCAGCAGAACCTACTTCATCGATATCTTTACCGAAAAGGGTTATTCGCCCGTGGTTGCGTACAGTTCACCGTCGATTGAAATGGTGCGCTGCATGGTCGGCCAGGGGCTGGGTTTTTCGGTATTGGTCACTCGTCCCTGCACCAACATGACCTACGACGGCGAGCTACTGGCCCAGCTGGATATTGAAGATGACATGCCTGCGTCGACGCTGGTCATGGCCTATCTGCGCAACAACCAGCCGACACGTGCTACCCGGCTGTTTATGGATTACTGCCGCACGGTCGAGCTGGCACCGCCTGCAAATGTTGCAGCGAGCGTGATAGAACCCCGTGCATGAGGTAAGCAGGTGCTTGCCTCATGCAGCGAAGGGCTTTGCACTGATTGCTTAACGCGCGTCAGCTCGACTCGCCCACCATTCGCCTGTATCAAACGAAGGGCACGCCTTGATGAACTCGTCAGGCGTGATCTTGCCGTCGCCATTGCGGTCGGGTGACAGGTCGCGGTGGCCGAGGATGCGTGCAGCGGGGTAGCGGCTTTGGAGTTGCTGTAACAGGGTTTCCAGGGTCGCAAACTGCGCGGGGGTGAAGTTGTTTTCAGGTTTGTTTCTGGCATCGACGCCGCCTGCCAGGCAAACACCGACGGAGTTGCTGTTATGGCCTTTGACGTGGGCACCGATGGTGCTTTCTGCGCGTCCGGTTTCCAGTTCTCCATTGCGGCGGATGACATAGTGGTAGCCCACGGTGTCGAAGCCGCGCTGGATATGCCATTGGGTGATTTCACGCACGCCGATATCGGCGTTGGGGCCGGTGGCGGAACAATGGACGACGATGAGGTCGGTGCTGGTCCGATCCTTGAGCGTAGAAGGGGTTGAGGTCTGGTTCATGGGCTGCATTCCTTGCAAGGTGATTGGAACCTTGTAAGGAATACGAGAGCGGCCTGTGCCTCAAGTCAGCCGCCGTGTACAGCGGCTGACAGGCTTTTCGGCCATTCAGGTGGGAAATTGCAGCGCATTGGTCAGGTCGCCCATGGGTGTCTGGCCACGGGCATGCATGGCGTCGTCGCGACGCTTGAGGCCATCGAGCTTTTCAAGCCCGTGAACCCGTGTAATCAGGCGCAGGATTGAGGCAGTGTCGTAAACGGTATGGTCCACCGTGCCTTTGCGGGCAAAGGGCGAGACGACGATTGCCGGGATGCGTGTGCCGGGGCCGAAACGGTCGCCCTTTGGTGGCGCAACGTGGTCCCACCAGCCGCCGTTTTCGTCCACTGTGATGACGATCACCATGTTTTCCCACTGCGGGCTGTTGCGCAGCACTTTGATGACCCGGTCGATATGTCGGTCGCCGGAAGCGACGTCAGCGTAACCGGCGTGCATGTTCAGGTTGCCCTGGGGTTTGTAGAAGGTCACGGCAGGCAGCTTGCCGGCCTCGGCGTCTGCCAAGAACCTGTTGGTGCTGGACTCATCGCCCAGGCCGCCATCGCGCAAGCGTTTCTTGCGCTCGGCCGGGTTCTCCGGGCCTTGCTGCTTGAAGTAGTTGAACGGCTGGTGGTGGTACTGGAAGTTGGGGATTTTCGGGATGCCGGTGGAGTCCTTGAACTCGTCCAGCGTGACTTGCCAGGCGCCGGCATACCAGGCCCATTCGACGCCTTGCTTCGACAGTTTGTCGCCGATGTGGTCGTGGCTCTGGGGCACCAGCACGTTGGCCAGGTCCGGTTTTGAGTAATCCGGGTTTTGCGGGTCGCGCAGCCAGGTCGGCCAGTAGGGCGGGGCGAGGGTGTTGACCGCGTAGCCGTCTGGCGTGAGGGCGCTTGGGCCGAATTGTGGCGGACCTTCCAGGGCGCTGGCCGGGGATTTTTCCAGCGGTTTGAGGCACGTGTCCAGCGGGTCGTCACTTTGCAGGATGGCGATCTGGGCCTTGGCGGCAGAGTTGGCGGCGTCCGGGTAGAACGGCGCGGTAGCCGAAATCAGGTACTGGTGGTTGAGGAACGATCCGCCAAAAGCGCCCTGGAAGAAGTTGTCACAGAGCACGAATTCCTTGGCGACGTCCCACAGGCGCAGCGAATATTGGCTTTGCGGGTAAGTGCCCATGGTCAGCCCGCCCGCATCGGCCCAGGCCACGAAACGGTCGTTCTTGCCTTCGTTGATTTGCATCTGGTTCTGATAGAAGACGTGCCACAGGTCGCGAGTGACAAGGCTCAAGGGCAGGTCTTCGCCATTCGGGCCTTTGAGCGGGAAGGGCGCGTTGGGCAGGTTTTCCTGATATTGCACGCCAGCGGGGTAGGTGACGCCATCGACCGTCTGTGGCCCGAGCTGCAGGACGCCGCCCCAGGCGGGTGGCAGGGTCTTGAGCAAGGAGCCGTCGCGGTCGTGTTGCTGGTAGTCGGCAGGCTTGAGGGCCGACAGCGGTTTTTCGACGCCGGGGAAGTCAGCGAACAGGTTATTGAAGCTGCGGTTCTCGGCGTAGATGACGACGACGGTCTTGATGTTCTTCTTTAATGCCTTGTCCAGTTGGGCGCCGGTCAGGTGCTTTTCAGCGTGGGCAGGTGGTTTTTGCTGGGCGTTGGCGTATCCGCCAAGGGTGACGCCTGCGCCCAGTGCCGCCATGCCTCCCAGAAAGCGGCGACGGCTTGGGTTGGTTTGTGAGTCGTCGTCTGGTCTGTCGCTCATGCGGATTACCTGCTCGCGTAATTGTTACTAAAGATTTCCGTGGAGCGTATCGAGGCTTTATGACGATATTGCTACAGAAATCAGTGGCGAGCGCAGGGGCGACGATTCTTCATGGAGCGGGGGCTGTTGTGTACCGATCGATGATCCGCTGGATCTCTCCCGAGGCCTTCATGCGCGCCAGAGTGTTGAGGATTTCCTGCGCGGGGATGTCCGGGTCATTGCGCACGATGCAGCCGGTTTCCTGTTCGCTGATCCTTGAAACGGCCTCGAGGCGTTTGTGGTCGGGCAGATCGCGGTTGATCCAGTCCATGACCAGTTGGCTGGCAATCGCGTAGTGATAGCGACCGGCGATGAGTTTGCGCAATGCATGCTCCTGGCTGCGTGCGTCTTCACGCACCAGTTTGTGGTTGGCGAACAAATGATCCATGGTCGGGTAGCTGTATCCCAGCACGGTGCCGATGGTTTCATGATCGAACTGATCGGGGTAAGGGCCTGCCGCGGTTTCGGCTGATGCGATCAGCAGGTCGCGCTGATACATGACTGGCACGCTCCACAGATAATCCCCCGACAGCTCCGGCACCCAGGCCTTGGCGGTGTAGCAGCGCACATCCACTTCGCCGTGCTCCAGCGCCGGCTGAACGCGCAGACGTGGCAGCACGTGGTACTCGGCGGTTCTGCCTAACTGATGCGTCAGGCTCTGCATGATGTCGAACAGGATGCCGGAAGTGGGCTGGTGGTTCTCGATACGGATCAAGGGCATCGACCAGCTTTCGGCCACGGAAAAGCGCAGCGGGGTTTCGGCGGCGCTGATCAATGGGCTGAACAGAAATGAAATGCACAACAGAATCGGGTTTCGACGCATGGAGGGCCCCAGCCACAATCCGCACTATGCGGCTTTTAAAAGACCGCATACAGAGTGCCCTTGCACGTCATTCGTTCAGCTCGTGGTTGTGCATCCGCTGGTGAAATCCATGACTATCCTGACGGGCTCTGAGGGAATGTAGCCGCGTTTTGCGGATAACGCTTTTAACAGGCGTTTTTACACGTCCTTCCCCCGAATGTCCTGAAGCCCGGTCTGAACCTCAACCCAGCGCCTTGATACGCATCGTTCTCCTGAGCATTGGTAATGTAAACAACACCAGCAGCATAGCGGCCGCCGACAGTGCCAGGGGCAGGCCGTGAGCACTGGTGGTCATCGCTGCGCCGCTGACCAGTGGTCCAAGCAGGCTGCCTACCCCCCACAAAAAGCCGGCGCTGGCATTCGCCGTGACCAGATCCTGACCTTTGAAGCCTTCGCCGATCAGAATGATTGCCAGGGTGTAAACCCCGCCTGCAACGGCCCCGAGTACGATCAGGCTTGGCCAGAGTAGCAAGGGATGGTTCATCAGCCATGGCAGGCACGCTCCGATGGCCAGAGACAGGACCCCGCAACCCAGGTAGACCAGAGGCCGGGAAACCTTGTCCGATAGCCAGCCCAGCGGAAACTGCAGAGCGGCATCGCCGAGCAGTATTACTGTCACCATCAGTGCGGCGAGTTTGACGGTGTAGCCGTGTTCGGCGGCATAAACCGGAAACATCGACAGGATCACGCTATCGAAGAACGAGAAGAAGATGATGCCCATGCAGAGCGCCGGTGCAACTTGAATGAAGCCCAGCACCGAGAAGGTTTTGCTTTGCGAGTGTCCGTGCCAGATCACCTGCCGGGGCAAGGTGAAGCTGATCGTCCCCAGTGCCAGCAGATTCCCGAGCACCACCACACCGATCACCTGTAGTCCTGCGGTGCCGAACATGGCCACCATGCCTGGTCCCATCACTTGAAAGATCGTGAAGCAGGTGGTGTAGATCGCAACGATCCTTCCTCGATGGGAGTCCTCGGCGATTTCATTGACCCAGGATTCTCCGATAATGATGATGAGCCCGGCGGCCACGCCCATCACCAGCCTGGCCAGAGCCAGGCCGTAGAGCGTCGATGCGAATACCTCGATGGCTGCAACGCTGAGGGCCGATAGCGCGAAGCACCCCATGTAGATGTGTCTTCGGCTCAAGCGCTGGCTGATCCAGTCCACCATAAAGGCCGACAATATGATGCCGGCCGCTGGCAGTGCAGACATCACACCGATATGAACGCTCGAAGCCTGTGCCTCATAAAGGCGCAACGCAACCACTGGCACGGTCGAACCGATGGTCAGGCCAACGATGGAGACTCCCAGTATCAGAGCCGCCAACAGCATTTTATTCATCGCTCATACCTCGGGCCTGCTGTTGTCCAGGCAGCCCATTCATGCTCCAGCCGCCACAAGATGTTCGTGGATGTCACGTTGCGGTAACGTCGGTTTGGCAATCCGGACACCGTTCACGTAGAGGCAGGACGCCGCAACCCCGTGACCGCCGTAGGGGTTATAGCCTTTCTCCACTACATGCAGGTCGGTGTTCTTGAGTACGGTCTGTGTGTCATGTTTTCCGCGTGCCACCAGCTCATCGATATAGAGGCTGCTGCCAAACAGCGACACGTACATGGAGTTGGGTGCATAAAGAGGGTGTTCAAAGTAGCTCGCCAGTTCGGCGTCTTCTTCATAAGGTTGCACGAAAAACACCGGGGCAAAGAACTCTTTGTAATTGCCTCCCAGCGACAACGGTCGTTCAAACACGGTGGGGCGTATCAATCCACTGATCGGGTTGATTTCACCGCCGTAAGTGCAGTGCTCCCGATACTCCTTGAACATTTTTACGACTTTCAGGGTGTGATCAGGGTCGCTGTTAGGTCCGACGATATTCTCTTTGCAGGCATAGTCACCCACATGCCCCTCGCACTTGGACAACTCTTCGCGCAGGCGATGAATGAATTCGGCATGGATATCCTGGTGGACCAGAATGCTGTTGGGACCGGCGCAATCCTGCCCCTGATTGTAAAGCACCACTCGCAGGGCACTTTCGATGGCGGTGTCGATCGAGGCATCGGCAGCCACTACCAAGGGGTTATGGCCCGCTCCGTTGAGAATGAACAAGGTACGCTTGAGGTAGGACTTGCGGACCTTGGTCGCGTTTTCCGGTGTGCCGGTAAAGATCACCGCATCAGAGATAGCGGCAGTCTGGCTGACGAATGTCTCTTTATCGGCGAAAGAAATATTCAGGTTCGGGAAGAAACGCGCCAGCTGCAGGGATTCCAGCAGTTTTTTATAGTGCGAATGCATGGCGGTCGGCGGTCGAAGCCAGGCTTCATCGGCCATCAATGAAGGAACGATGCCAAAGCATGTCGTTGCATAGATCGGTTGGTTGAGTGGCAGATAACTGGTGACGCAATGCACCTTGCGCTCAAAGAACGGGCTATTGAGTTCCAGGTTCTCCAGAAGCTCGACGCAACGTTCGATTTCATCCACCGCTACGTTGTAGCACTCGAATCCTGAAAGGCTCTCGGCAATCGCTTCTTTATTGTCTCGAAGATGCTGCGCAAAGGCTGCGGCACGTGCCTTGACCTCCAGAAAGTCGATGGCCTCCAGAACTCGTCCGCTGCCTGATGCCGGCACAAGAAGGGGCGAGCGCTGTGTGTCAGGCAACTCGGTAATGGCGTGATTGACTTGCGTACTCATGGTTTCACTCTCCCTGTGATTAACTGCCTGTTCGATCCGTGATTCGAGTTCCATACAAAAAGCCTGCACGCCCATGCGAGTGATGTATTCCTCCAGCCGTGGTCCGCTTTCCTCACCGAACAGGCAGGCATACAGCATCCGGTAAGCCATGTCGTGACTGGGGGCGCCAACCTGATCAAAGAGGTGGGTGAGCGGTGTGTCCGTCATCCGTTGTTTGAGCTGTTCTGACAGTTGGTACAGCAGTGATTCGGCGTACTCGTTGATCAGGCGTGGCTTGAAGCGCGGGGCAATCCTTTCCTGATAGTAGGTAAACGCTTTCTGTATGACGTGGGTGAAGGTTTCATCCGCAAGAATGTCCTGGCGGATTTTTTCGTGCTTGAGCAGGTAATGGTAAGCCGCATCAATATCACCGGGATGACAGGCGGTCAGGATGTTCAGTATCCGCTGGTAGGTGGAGATGCGTTTGCGATGAGTCGGTTGGCGGTGGAAATAAGCAACCGGGTTGTCATCGTCTCCTGCCACCAGTCGTGCATGGTCGGCACGGTAATCGTCATACGCTTTGATCGACACCTGTGGGTGAAAGCGGGTAGTGCGGTAAGGGTTGCTGAACATGAAATGCTGCAACGCTTCTTCAGGCATGTACTTGCTGACTTGCTCCAGCGAGAAACCGTTGCCTTTGCTTTTGGATATTTTCTTGCCGGCAATATCGGTAAAGAGCCCGTACTTCATCAGGATCGGAGCTTGTACTTCCAGAACTGCGCAGATATCACGCACGGTATTCGCGGAGTCCGTCAGGTCCTCGCCATGCATTTCAAAAGAGATATTGCGGTGAATCAGGCGCATTGCCCAATCGGCTTTCCATTGTAATTTGCAGTGTCCGTCCAATACCGACGTGGTGATATCCTCGCCAATTGGCTCATCGGTGTAGTATTCCTGAGAAGTAATACTGTATTCCTCGCCGGGTCTGTTGATCAGCAGATCCGGGGGAATCCGATACGTTATCTCTCCTCGCTGAAGGTCCACGTTGCGGACGACCAGATGCTCAATGATCCGTCCGGAAAATCGCGACACGGGCATGAACATGCTGTAGCTCTTTCTGCGGGTGATCCCCAGACGTGAGGCCACCACCTGATTGATCGACTCCATTCGAGCGAGAAACTGTCGAATGGTCGGGTTGTAGTAGCCGGACCGGTAAAGCGTACTGTTTTCTATCAGTTGATAATCCAGCCCATAAGGTGCCAGTGCATCATCAAGTCTGGCGTTTATGCCAGCAGACAGACTTCTCGCTTTCTCGAACGGGTCGGGAATATCGCACAATGGTAATCCCAGGCAGCTCTGTAGAGCCTGTGGCTGAGCAAAGGTCGCAGGCACTTTCCTCAGGGCGTCCATATCGTCGGAAACAATAAGAAGTCGGGTTTCCCTGCCGGATATTCGTTCAAACGCTGTTCTGACAATGCTGACGCGCAGCACCTCACACAAAGTGCCGATATGAGGCAGCCCGGAGGGACCAAAACCCGCGCCGAAGGCAACGGTTTCTTTATTATCGGCAGTTCTTTCCTGAATTTGCCGAGCAAGACTTTTCCACCACATGCAATGAACTTCCTGTTTGATGCAATTAACCGTCCCCCGCAGGACGTGATGTAAAAAGCGATGACTTCATCGCTGACAGACACGGCAAAGCCCCGAATCGCAAAGGCGGCAAGGCCCAATGGCGAGTGGGTGTTTTTTCAGAGGGGAGGCGAGAAGGTAAAGGCAAAAAGAATGCAGCGACGACTGTTCGTAAGCTGATTATCCAGACAGGCCATGTCCTTGTGGGCATGCACCAGATATAACGACGGGTTCACAATGGAAAGCGACATGGGAGATATCAATAGTCAGATAATTGCCCATACGTTTATGCCGTATGTGCAGTGTTCGATTACAGGCAGACAACCGTAAATCCGGAACAACCGTTGTCTGCCAACCCTTGTAAAATGCAGCGTCCTGATCTGGTATTGATCCTTATCGTGGGTGTTCTCTTCTTGAGGACGACGATAAGTTGTTTGAGCTTACGCCAGCCGTTTATTGAAATTCAATCCCTGCGCGCCAGGAAAACGTTCAACCAGTGGCTTATTCATCTTGCCTTCACCCTTGTGAGCGCATTCTTTATTCGTCCCTGCATCACGGGCAAGGCAGGTGCGCGTTTTCAGACCAGGGTGAGAAACGCCGTACGAGCCAGATAACCCATGAGACCAGATGCAATTTTGCTCTTGCTCCGCTAGCATTAGCGGTCTTCCGCTTCCCAGTTGCGACGGTTTTCAATGAGTTATCAGGTTCTTGCACGTAAATGGCGTCCGCGCTCGTTCCGCGAAATGGTCGGCCAGACCCATGTGCTGAAGGCCCTGATCAATGCGCTGGACAGCCAGCGGCTGCACCATGCCTATCTGTTCACCGGCACCCGTGGCGTCGGCAAGACGACCATTGCGCGGATCATCGCCAAGTGCCTGAACTGCGAAACCGGCATTACTTCAACGCCTTGCGGCACCTGTTCGGTCTGTCAGGAAATCGACGAGGGCCGTTTTGTCGACCTGATCGAGATCGACGCCGCGAGCCGGACCAAGGTCGAGGACACCCGCGAGTTGCTGGATAACGTCCAGTACGCACCGAGTCGCGGGCGCTTCAAGGTCTACCTGATCGACGAAGTACACATGCTGTCCAGCCACTCGTTCAACGCGTTGCTGAAAACCCTTGAAGAGCCGCCGCCCTACGTCAAGTTCATCCTGGCGACTACCGACCCGCAAAAGCTGCCGGCTACGATTCTGTCGCGCTGCCTGCAGTTCTCGCTGAAAAACATGACCCCCGAGCGTGTGGTCGAGCACTTGAGCCATGTGCTGGGTGTCGAGAATGTGCCGTTCGAGGACGACGCACTCTGGCTGTTGGGCCGTGCGGCTGATGGTTCGATGCGCGACGCCATGAGCCTGACCGATCAGGCCATTGCTTTCGGTGAAGGCAAGGTCATGGCCGCCGATGTGCGCGCCATGCTGGGCACGCTGGATCATGGTCAGGTGTTCGATGTGCTGACTGCCTTGCTGGAAGGCGATGCACGTGGGCTGCTGGAGGCTGTGCGTCACTTGGCCGAGCAGGGGCCTGACTGGAATGGCGTGCTGTCGGAGATCCTTAACGTTCTGCACCGCGTTGCGATTGCCCAGGCGCTGCCCGAGGGTGTCGACAACGGTCACGGTGACCGTGATCGCGTACTGGCTCTGGCACAGGCGCTGCCTGCCGAAGATGTTCAGTTTTACTACCAGATGGGCCTGATCGGACGTCGCGATCTGCCGCTGGCACCGGATCCGCGCGGCGGCTTTGAGATGGTGCTGCTGCGCATGCTGGCCTTTCGTCCTGCCGAGAGCGCCGATGCGCCGAGACAGCCGCTAAAGCCAGTGGGGATCAACCAGGCCGCAGTTGATTCCCGACCTCCGGTGGCAGTTGCCACTGCCGTTGCCCCGGTTGCTCCCGCTGCTGCGCCCGCACCGGTTGTCGCGCCTGCGCCTGTCGTTGAAAAGCCTGCGCCCGAGCCCGTGCAACCGGCTGTTCAAGAGGCTGCGCCGGTCGAAGAAATCGATCTGCCATGGAACGAGCCCAAGGCCCCTGTTGCCGAGCCGGTGCCTGAGCCTGTCGCTGAGCCAGAGCCAGAACCCGTGCTTGAAACCGTGGCCGAACAGCCCGAGCTGACGCCAATGCCCACGCCCGAGCCTGCCAGCCCCGTGCCGGACGCGCCGCAGGTCCAGCAGCCCGAGCCGGTGGCCGAGCAGCAGGTGACACCGGGCATGCTTGAGGCGATTCCGGATTCGGCCTATATGTCCGCCCCCATGGATCGCGACGACGAGCCGCCTGCGGATGACGACTATGTAGAGCCGGATATCGACATCGATCCTGCTTCCTATAGCTATCTCGATGAGCTGGCCCACGAAAGTGTTACCGAAGCCGAGGCATCGGAGCCCGAGCCAGAACCGGCTGCGATGCCGGCCACGGGCCTTGCGCTGCAATGGCTGGAAATGTTCCCGCAGTTGCCCATTTCAGGCATGACAGGCAGCATCGCCGCCAACTGCACCCTGATCAAGGCCGAAGGCGATAACTGGCTGCTGCACCTGGACCCGGCCCACAGTGCCTTGTTCAACTCGACTCAGCAGCGTCGCCTCAATGATGCGTTGAACCAGTTCCATGGTCGCACGATCAATTTGAGTATCGAGCTGATCAAGCCCGAGCAGGAAACCCCTGCCCAGGCGGCGTCCCGCTTGCGTGCCGAGCGTCAGCGTCAGGCCGAGGCTTCGATTCATGCCGATCCGTTCATCCAGCAGATGTTGCAACAGTTTGGCGCAGTGATCCGGGAGGATACGATCAAACCCGTGGACGCTCCCGTAGCGCAGACTCATTAACTGACGGCTCGACGCCTGTGGCGTTGCGCAAACGAACCATCCATTTTCGAGGAGATATCCCATGATGAAAGGTGGCATGGCTGGCCTGATGAAGCAGGCCCAGCAAATGCAGGAAAAAATGGCCAAGATGCAGGAAGAACTGGCCAACGCGGAAGTGACCGGTCAATCGGGCGCAGGCTTGGTGAGCGTGGTGATGACCGGTCGTCATGACGTCAAGCGCATCACCCTGGATGACAGCCTGATGCAGGAAGACAAGGAAGTGCTGGAAGACCTGGTTGCCGCCGCCGTCAACGACGCCGTGCGCAAGATCGAACAAGCCAGCCAGGAAAAGACCGCCAGCATGACCGCAGGCATGCAACTGCCGCCGGGTATGAAGCTGCCTTTCTAAATCTGGCATTTTCGCGACTGAAGTCGCTCCTACCGTAGGAGCGAATTCATTCGCGAACAGGCCCAGAACGGCATCTGTGGCAGGTTTGGTTGACGCTTACTGCAAGGCGCGGGTATAAACCGCGTCTTGTGTTTTTGTCGGACCTTTTTCCATGAGCTTCAGCCCACTGATTCGCCAACTGATCGATGCCTTTCGCGTGCTGCCGGGTGTCGGTCAGAAAACCGCTCAACGCATGGCGTTGCAGTTGCTGGAGCGGGACCGCAGCGGTGGCTCGCGCCTTGCACTGGCATTGAGCCAGGCCATGGAAGGCGTCGGTCACTGCCGCTCCTGTCGCACCCTGACCGAAGAAGACCTATGCCCGCAATGCTCGGACCCGCGTCGCGACGACACGTTGTTGTGCGTGGTCGAAGGGCCGACGGATGTCTATGCGGTGGAACAGACGGGCTATCGCGGGCGTTATTTCGTGCTCAAGGGCCACTTGTCGCCACTCGATGGGCTCGGGCCTGAGGCTATTGGCATCCCGCAATTGCTGGAGCGCATCAACGAGCAGGGCACTTTCACAGAAGTGATTCTGGCCACCAACCCGACAGTGGAAGGTGAAGCCACCGCGCATTACATCGCCCAGTTGCTCAACGACAAAGGCCTGATCGCTTCACGGATTGCCCATGGTGTGCCCTTGGGTGGCGAGCTGGATCTGGTGGACGGCGGGACTCTGGCCCATTCGTTTGCGGGGCGCAAGCCGATAGCCTTGTAAGGTTTTTCGCGACTGAAGTCGCTCCTACGCGGTAGGAGCGAATTCATTCGCGAACAGCCAATTACTGCTCGTTCAACGCAAAGCTGGTCAGGCAGAAGGTCGGGATATTCATGTCGACCAGGCGCTGAGAACCGCCCAGTTCCGGCAGGTCGATGATGGCAGCGGCTTCGTGGATGTGCGCACCCATGCGGCGGATCAGGTTGGCCGCTGCTATCAGGGTGCCGCCTGTGGCGATCAAATCATCGAACATCACCACCGAGTCGCCATCGCACAGGCTGTCGGCATGCACTTCCAGGTAGGCTTCGCCGTATTCGGTCTGGTAGCCCTCGGACAGCACGTCGGCCGGTAGCTTGCCCTGTTTGCGGAACAGGATCAGCGGCTTGTTCAGCTCATAGGCCACGACCGAACCTATCAGAAAACCACGCGCATCCATGACGCCCACATGACTGAAGTCGGCGTCGATGTAGCGCTGCACGAAGCTGTCGATCACCAGGCGGGTCGCCTTGGGGGACTGGAAGAGCGGGGTGATGTCGCGAAAGACCACGCCTGGCTTGGGGAAGTCCACGACTGGGCGAATCAGGGATTTGAAGCTCAATTCATCGAAAATCATTACATATGATCCGGGGCAAGGTTGGCCGGTAGTTTAAGCCGACCCGCCCCGGATCGCACGTTTCAACTTTCCATTGCCCCGCCAGCCAGGGCACAGAGCTGGATCGGGTCCAGAATATGGATCTCCTTGCCTTCGGCCGCAATCAACTGATTCTGCTGGAAACGGGTGAATACGCGGGATACGGTTTCCACGGCCAGACCCAGGTGATTGCCGATTTCGTTGCGGGACATGCTCAGGCGGAACTGGTTGGCCGAGAAGCCGCGTGCCCGGAAGCGTGCCGACAGGTTGATCAGGAAGGTCGCAATACGCTCGTCGGCGGTCTTTTTCGACAACAGCAGCATCATTTGCTGGTCATCGCGTATCTCGCGGCTCATGACGCGCATCAGTTGCCGACGCAGTTGCGGCAGTTGTACGGACAGCTCGTCGAGACGTTCGAAGGGAATTTCGCAGACTGACGTGGTTTCCAGGGCCTGGGCCGAAACCGGGTAAGCCTCGGAGTCCATCCCGGACATGCCGACCAGTTCGCTGGGCAGGTGGAAGCCGGTGAGCTGTTCTTCACCGCCGTCACTGATATTGAAGGTTTTCAGGGCGCCGGAACGTACGGCATAGACCGAAGAGAAGGTATCGCCCTGGCGAAACAGGAATTCGCCTTTCTTCAGCGGGCGACCACGCTTGACGATTTCGTCGAGGGCATCCATGTCTTCCAGGTTCAACGACAGCGGCAGACAGAGCGGCGCGAGGCTACAGTCCCTGCAATGGGCCTGGGTATGAGCACGCACTTTGACCGGCTCGGACATCACTTAATTCCTTGTGGGAAATCACACATAGGTCGTAAGGGTAACTCACGCACGGTGGCTTCGACCAGCGCGTGAAGTGTTCTGTGGTATCAAGGTTATTTCCAATGTGTCGATAAACTTACACAGATTTAACCTTCAAGCAGGTCTTGCCATGTCATCGTCAGGCTCAATTATCGGCGCCATCAGTATTCGCACTCCTGCGGTTCAAACATCTGTTGCTCCCGTTCAGTCCGAAGCAGTTGCTCCTGTAAAAGAAACGAAGGGCATTCAGGTAGATTTATCGAGCGCAGGCAAAGCTGCGGCCTCTTCGTCGTCGAAAAACTCGGATATCGAGCAAAGCGGCCTTCCTGAATCGGTCCAGAAAATTCTCAAGGCTATTCGCGAGCTGCAAAAGAAAATCGCGGAAACCCTGGAGAAGATCCAGGAAGTGCTCAACGACAAGACTCTGAGTTACGACGAACGCCAGACCCGTGCCACTGCACTGCAAACGGTGCTGGGCATGTTGCAGCGGCAGGTGAGCAACTCCACCGCTGACATGGCCAATCTCATGAACCAGATGCAGGCCAGCGATGCCGACAAGGTTAAGGCCGGGGTTCTGGTCATGGCCAAGATGTAAGGGGTCATATCACCCGTGAAAACCGCTGACGGTTCTGCTGGTTCAGATAGCTGTCGAACACCATGCACACCGAACGGACCAGCAGACGACCGGCCGGCAGGACATTGATGCCGGTTGCGGTCAGCTCGATTAGCCCGTCTTGAGCCATCTCGGTCAGTTGCGGCCAAAGCCCCTCGAAATAACCTCTGAAATCGATGTTGAAGGTGTGTTCGATCTTGTTGAAATCGAGGTCGAAATGGCAGATCAGTTGCTGGATCACTGCGCGTCTGATCCGGTCGTCCTCTATGCAGACCAACCCTCGTTTGGTTGCCAGTTGATCGCTGGCCAGCAGCCCTTGATAGTCGTTGAGGTCGCTGCTGTTCTGGCAATACAGATCACCGATCTGGCTGATCGCCGAAACGCCCAGGCCAATCAGGTCGCAATGGCCGTGGGTGGTGTAACCCTGAAAGTTGCGTTGCAGGGTCAGCTCTTCCTGGGCCACGGCCAGTTCGTCATCGGGCAGGGCGAAGTGGTCCATGCCGATGTAGCGATAACCGGCCTTGGTCAGTTGCTCGATGGTGCGCTCCAGCATCAGCAGTTTGGTTTCCGGGCTGGGCAGGTCGGCGTTGTCGATGCGCCGTTGGGGCATGAAACGTTCGGGCAAGTGGGCGTAGTTGAACACCGACAGGCGATCGGGTTGCAGGCTGATGATCTCGTTGACGGTATGGGTGAAGGCGTCGAGGGTCTGTTTGGGTAGCCCGTAGATCAGGTCGATATTCACCGAGCGAAATTGCAGCGTGCGTGCGGCTTCGACGATGGCACGGGTTTCTTCCAGGCTTTGCAGGCGATTGACGGCGCGCTGGACGGCCGGGTCCAGGTCCTGCACTCCCAGGCTGACACGGTTGAAGCCCAGTTCGCGCAACAGGCCCATGGTGGACCAGTCGGCTTCCCGAGGGTCGATTTCAATGCCGTAGTCGCCTGAGTCGTCATCGAGCAGGTTGAAGTGGGTGCGCAGTTTCGTCATCAACTGGCGCAGTTCGTCGTGGCTGAGGAAGGTCGGCGTACCGCCACCAAAATGCAGTTGCTCGACGACCTGGCCCGGCGCGAGATGGCTGGCCAGCATCTGGATTTCCTGTTCGAGCCGTTGCAGATAGGCGTGGGCGCGGCCTCTATCCTTGGTGACGACTTTATTGCAGGCGCAGTAGTAACAAATGTTCGCGCAGAACGGGATATGAACGTACAGCGACAAGGGCCGCACGGCTTTGCGGCTGTCGCGCAGGGCGTGAAGCAGGTCGAAGGCGCCGACTTGTGTGTGAAATTGCACTGCGGTCGGGTAGGACGTGTAGCGCGGTCCTGCCAGGTCGTAGCGGCGGATCAGATCTGAGTCCCAACGAATGGCGTCGAGCATGCGGGCATTCCCCCGGATAGGCTGGCAATGCGAGTGAGTCTACGGAGCAGGCTCCAGGCGGGCGTTGATGTGCGTCAAATACGCGCGCAGGCTTGTCATGAAACTGTCTGCTCGGTGCGCAAACAGATTAATGCCCCATGAGCCAATGCTGATGCGGGCCGGGCAGGGTCCACAGGCCGAACAGGATCACCAGCAGACCACCGGCCATGCGAATACCTCGCTTGCGCAACAGGGCCGTGGTGCGTTCGGCGGCCAGCCCGGTGGCGAGCAGCACGGGCCAGGTCCCCAGACCGAAGGCGAGCATGAGCAAGGCGCTATCGATGGCATTGCCCTGGCTGGCTGACCACAACAAGGTGCTGTAGACCAGCCCGCAAGGCAGCCAGCCCCACAATGCACCGAGCAACAAGGCACGCGGCAGGCTCGATACCGGCAAAAGGCGGTTTGCAACGGGCTGGATATGTCGCCAAAGGCCACGCCCCAGGCTTTCGATGCGGGTCAGGCCGCTCCACCAGCCTGCGAGGTACAGGCCCATGGCAATCAGCAACAGGGCGGCGATGACACGCATCGCCATAGCCAGTGGGCTGTTGGCCACGGCCCAGCCTGCCAGCCCGAGCAGCAGACCGGCGCAGGCATAGCTGAAAATGCGTCCCAGGTTGTAGGCCAGCAACAGGCGAAAACGGCGACTGCGTTGTTCCTTGGGGATGGCCAGGGTCATGGCGCCCATCAGGCCGCCACACATGCCCAGGCAATGACCACCGCCCAGCAGGCCGAGAATCAGGGCGGACAGCAGCAGGGGAACGAGTTCAGGCATCGGGCTTTGTCTCGTCCTGCTTCAACGGCGTGTTCTTGCGCACGGCCTCATCCTGAGCGGCTTGATGGTTGGGGTCCTGATCGTCGAACAGGATGCTGTGGGCCGGGCCTTCCATGTCGTCGTATTGCCCGCTGTCCACGGCCCAGAAAAATACATAGATCGCGATGGCGACCAGCAGCAATGCTGCCGGGATCATGATGTAGAGCGCGGGCATAAAGCCTCCGGAACCGGCTGCCGAGTGACGGGTGCCGATGCCTGAATATTGGGCAAGCGCGTCAGGCGCAAGGCGTTGAGTACAACCGTCAGCGAACTGATGGACATGCCGACCGCCGCCCAGACAGGTGTGATCCAGCCCAGCGCCGCGAACGGCAGCATGAGGCCATTGTACAGGCCGGCCCACAGCAGGTTTTCGATAATCACCCGGCGAGTGCGTCGCGCCAGGCTGAAGGCCTGTACCAGCGCCTGCAAGCGATTGGACAGCAGCACCGCATCCGCGCTGGTTTTCGCCAGATCCGTGGCCGAGCCCATGGCGATGCTGATATCGGCGGCGGCCAGCACCGGCACGTCATTGACGCCATCTCCCAGCATCAGCACCTTGCGTCCCTGTTTGTGCAGTTGTTGCAGCATGGCCAGTTTGTCGTCCGGGCGCAGGCTGCCATGGGCTTCGTCGATGCCCAGGTCAGCGGCAACACTGGCGACCATGGGCGAGCTGTCGCCCGACAGCAGCAGGGTTTTCCAGCCTCGGGCCTTGCAGGCTTGCAACAACTGGCTAGCACCCTCGCGCAGGCGATCATCCAGAACCAGCCATGCCAGTGGCGTCTGTGTATCGCCCAGCAGCAACCATTGGCCCGCTTCATCAGGCATGGCTGGAATCTCGCTGGCGCTCAGGGCGCAGACAAATCCTGGCTGCCCGATGCGCAGACGATAGCTGCCGACGGTGCCTTCCAGACCAAGGCCCGGTGTGCTGTTAACGTTTTCTGCTGCGAGCGGTGCGCGTCCGAATGCACGGGCGATGGGGTGTTCCGAACGGTTTTCCAGCGCGGCGGCCAGACCCAGGCAGGTGTCGGCATCCAGCGTTCCAAGGGGTTTGATGCTGCGCAGGGTGAGTCGGCCTTCGGTGAGCGTGCCGGTCTTGTCGAAAATCACCGTGTCGATCTGGTTCAGGCCTTCGAGCACATGACCGCGGGTCAGCAGCAGGCCGAGCTTGTGCAGGGTGCCGGTTGCGGCAGTCAGGGCGGTGGGCGTCGCCAGCGACAGGGCGCAGGGGCAGGTGGCGACCAGCATCGCCAGCACAATCCAGAAGGCGCGGGCCGGATCGATCTGCCACCAGCACAGGCCGATGACGGCGGCGGCGATCAAAGAGCCCAGCAGGAACCATTGCGCAGCGCGGTCGGCGATTTCTGCCAGCCGGGGCTTTTCGGTCTGGGCGCGTTCCAGCAGACGCACGATGGCCGAAAGACGGGTTTCATGGCCCAGCGCCTGGACATGAATCGTGAGTGCGCTTTCGATATTGAGCGTGCCGGCGGTCACCCTGTCGCCTGTGCTGCGCGGTTGCGGCAGGTACTCACCGGTCAGAAGCGATTCATCGACGCTGGACTGGCCTTCCAGTACCTTGCCGTCTGCCGGGATGATTGCGCCTGGGTGTACCAGAATCCGGTCGTTCAGATGCAGTTCGCTGAGCAGGATTCGCTGAGGCTGGCCGTTATCGTCCAGCCGCAGGCAGGAGGCGGGCAGCAGGTTGACCAGTTGTGCGGTGGCGGCGGCAGTACGTTCCCGCGCACGCCGTTCCAGATAACGACCCGCCAGCAGAAACAACGCAAACATGCCCGCCGCATCGAAATACAGTTCGCCGGTGCCCGTTATAGCGGTCCAGATCCCGGCCAGATAGGCACCGCCGATGGCCAGCGATACGGAAACATCCATGGTCAGGTGGCGAGTGCGCAGGTCGCGCAGGGCACCCCGAAAGAAGGGCGTGCAACTGTAGAAAATGATGGGCGTGGTCAGGAACAGCGCGACCCAGCGCAGGATGGTATGCATCTCGGGGCTGAGGTCGATATTGAATTCCGGCCATGTGGCCATGGTCGCCATCATCGCCTGGAACCACAGCAGCCCCGCGACACCCAGTTGGCGCAAGGCCAGTCGGTTTTCCCTGGCCAGTTGTTCGGTGGCGCGATCAGCCTGATAAGGGTGGGCGGCGTAGCCGATGCTGCGCAGTTCGCTCAACAACTGGCTCAGTGGCAACTGGCTGTCAGCCCAGCGTACGAGCAACCGGTGGCTTGACAGATTGAGCTGCGCCTCGGCGACAGCTGGCAGGCTGCGCAGATGACGCTCGATCAGCCAGCCACAGGCCGCGCAACTGATGCCTTCCATCAGCAGCGTGGTTTCGGACAACTCGCCTTCATGGCGCACGAACGGTGCCTGCACATCGGGGCGGTCATACAGTGCCAGTTCATCTACCAGTTGCGTGGGCAGGCTTTCGGGGTTGATCGAGGTTTCGCTGCGGTGGCTGTAGTAGCTTTCCAGTCCGCCCGCGACGATGGCCTGGGCCACGGCTTGACAGCCCTGGCAACACAGCTCGCGGGTTTCCCCGAGCACGATGGCGGTGAAGCGGCTGCCCGATGGAACGGGCAGGGCGCAGTGGTAGCAGGGTGTGGTCATGGTCTTTTAGTGTTGCCAAGTCAGTTTGGTACCTGTCGCCAGCAAGCTGCCTCCCACATCATTACCTGCCATGCGTTCGATCTGCTCCCACCTCAATTCTTCCCTTGCAGCGGTTCATCGCCCAGGTTCAGCGCCGCATCGTGGCTGACCTGTTCCTCTTCAAACAGACGCCAGGTCTGGCCGTTTTCGGTACCCAGCAGTTCGACGAAGCGGCGGCCTTCGATCCTGTCCTGCAACTGGCCGATGTACCGGCCGGCTTCGGTCGGGCTGCGGCTCAGGAAGATCCGGCGGTCTTTGTCCGGCTGGGTCGGGGAGATCAGGTTCAGTTCCAGGCGTTCAGGCTGGCTGTTGCCGCTCAGGCGCAGTTCGGCTTCGCCGGTCAGGTCGTCCAGATGAATGCTGGCGCGTACCTTGAGCGTCTGGGCCAGCAACTCGCGGTTGAGGGAGCGGTTGATGCCTTTGCCAGCTTCGTAATAGTTGTCGTTGACCAGATTGTCCGGGTTGTTCACGGCAATGGTCACCATGGACAGGCTCAGGGTCACCGAGCAGGCCAGGATGCCGATGATGATCCATGGCCAACGGTGTCTGTACCAAGGACTTGAAGCGAGTACGACTGACATGGCGGGTATCCCTTAGCGTATTTGTGGGCCGATGAACCGGCTCCTGGCTTCGACATGGGTGTCGCTGTTGTCGATGTCCTTGAGGATGAATGTCACCTCGTTGGTGCTCGACGGCATTTTCTCGGGCGCGCTGGACAGCTCTACCGCAATGCTGAGGATATCGCCTGCCGCCACCCTGAGTTCACGTCGGCCTTGCAGTTTAAGGTCCGGCAGGCCGGTGGCTTCGAGGACGTAGGTGTGATCGACCTGATCCTTGTTCATCACCTTCAGGCTGTAGACGTTTTCGATGCGGCCTTCGGCATTTTCGCGGTACAGCACGCGGTCCTTGCTGACATCGAAACCCACCAGCGAGCGCATGAAGAAGGCGCTGGTCAGGAAACCGATCATCAGCAGCAGGACCAGGGCATAGCCAATCAGGCGCGGGCGCAGTTTATGGGTGACTTGGCCTGAGAGGTTGTGCTCGGTGGTGTAGCTGATCAGGCCGCGTGGGTAGCTCATCTTGTCCATGATGGTATCGCAGGCGTCGATGCAGGCTGCGCAGCCGATGCATTCGATCTGCAACCCTTCGCGAATGTCGATGCCTGTGGGGCAGACCTGAACGCACATCGTGCAATCGATGCAGTCGCCCAGGCCCTGGGCCTTGTAGTCCACGTCTTTCTTGCGCGGTCCGCGACTTTCACCACGGCGCGGGTCATAGGAGACGATCAGGGTGTCCTTGTCGAACATGACGCTCTGGAACCGCGCATACGGACACATGTGGACGCACACCTGCTCGCGCAGCCATCCCGCATTGCCATAAGTGGCCAGAGTAAAAAAGCCGATCCAGAAATACGCCCAGCCATCGGCTTGCCCGGTGAACAGTTCGATGCTCAGGTCGCGGATGGGTGAGAAGTAGCCGACGAAGGTCAGGCCTGTCACAAAACCGATCAGCAACCACAAGCTGTGCTTGGCGAGTTTGCGCCCGAATTTGTTGGCGCTCATGGGAGCCTTGTCGAGTTTGATGCGCTGGTTGCGGTCGCCTTCGGTGACCTTTTCACACCACATGAAAATCCAGGTCCAGACGCTTTGCGGGCAGGTATAGCCGCACCAGATGCGCCCGGCATAAACCGTGATGAAGAACAGGCCGAAGGCGCTGACGATCAGGATGCCTGACAGGAGGATGAAGTCCTGAGGCCAGAAGGTTGCGCCGAATATGTAGAACTTGCGTTCCGGCAGGTTCCACCACACCGCCTGATGCCCGCCCCAGTTCAGCCAGACCGTGCCGAAATACACCAGAAACAACCCAAGCCCGCCCAGCATGCGCAGGTTGCGAAACCGGCCTTTGAACGCGCGGGTATAGATGTTTTCCCGCGAGGCGTAGAGGTCGACGGTATTGCCGTCATTCTTGGGTGGAGGGGTGATGTTGTGTACGGGAATCCGGTTGTTCATTGGGGCGTCCCACGGCAGTGGAAAAGTGCCACAGCCAGTACGTGCCGACTGAGGTCAAGAGCGGTTTCTTATGGCGTCCATGATACGCCTGCCCTTATACCTCACGGCTGCGACCTTTGGTCGCGTTGGGTTCCTTTAACGGTTCGTGTAGGTGATCTGGATCAATTGACAGGCTAATTAAGGTCGTTGGTCAGCCACGTGTCACCCGGTAAGGTGTCTGCTCCTCGTGCAACTGGCTGATCCATGGGTTGAGCACCATGACACCGCACTGCTCGAAGTCGGTGGTGTTTCGGGTCACCACTTTCATGCCGTGAACCAGAGCAGTGGCTGCGATCAGCGCATCGCATTCGCTGCGTGGGTCGGGTGTATGCAACTGGGCGCAGCGTTTGGCCACGGTGGTATCCACGGCCAGGATTCGCCCGGCGAATGCTTTCAATACGTGATGTTCCAGCCATGTGCGCAGTGCCGCGCCCTGAATAGGGTCGCGGCGTTCGATGCGCAATATGCCTGTTTCCAGTTCCATGACCGTGATGGCCGAGATAAACAGGCTGGCGGACGCATGGTCGTTTGCCCAGCGCACGACATTTGCATCAGCATTGCGCTTTCTGAGTTCGGACACCACATTGGTGTCGAGCAGGAACATCAGGAAAGATCTACAGGGCGAGGAGTGATATCGGCCCGTTGTGGCTCGAATTCGATATCGATGTCCCCAGGCATGGATAGCATGTCGACGATGCTGACAGAGCTGCCGGTCAGTTTTCGATAATCCTCGATGGAAAGCAGGACATGGGCCGGGCGCCCCCTGTCGGTGATGAAGACCGGACCGTCGTTCGCAGCCTTCTTGGCCCCGCTGGTGTCCTGATTGAATTCGCGGCTTGAGAGCGTTGTCGTCATGAAGGTGACCTCCTGGAAGATGTAGATATGTTGCTATATTGCTGACCCAAGCAGTCTAGTCGTGTAGAAACATGACTACAACAAAAATGTATTGTCCAAATGCAACAGCCCCGCTGGTTGAGGGCAGGGCTGTCTTGTCGAGCTGGTCACTGAGGTTCGGCGGGTTTTTCCTGGCGTGACAGGCTGTAGACATAAGCAGCCAGCAGATGAACCCTGTCATTGCCTTGGATCGCTTCCTGGGCTGGCATCTGGCCCTGACGCCCGTAGCGGATGGTCTGTTGCAGTTGCGCAAAGCTCGATCCGTAGATGAATGCACCCGGATGGGTAAGGTCTGGTGCGCCCAGCACTTGCATGCCTTTACCTTCCGGGCCATGGCAGGCTACACAAGTGGTCGCGAATATCTTCTGGCCAGCCACCGGATCAGCCTTGGTGCCTTCGGGCAGTGTGCGACCGCCAAGCCCGGTCAGGATGTAGGCCGAGACGTCACGCACGCCTTGCTCGCCGACCACTTCGCCCCACGCGGGCATGACCGCATGACGGCCTTTGAGGATCGAGGTCTTGATGGTCTGCGGGTCGCCGCCCCAGCGCCAGTCGGCGTCGGTGAGGTTGGGGAAGCCGTAGGCGCCCTTGGCGTCCGAGCCATGACATACCGAGCAGTTGGAGGCGAAAAGACGACCGCCCATTTTCAAGGCCTGCGGGTCTTTGGCGACGTCCTCGATGGGCATCGCCGCGTATTTGGCGAACAGCGGACCGAAACGGTTCTCGGCTCGGGCCATTTCCTTTTCCCATTCATGCACGCCGGTCCAGCCTTGCTGACCATCCGAAAACTGGCGCTGCTTTTCAGTGTCCGCATAGTTGTAACCCGGCAACAGGCCTTTCCAGTTGCCCAGGCCCGGATACAGCGCCAGATAGCCCAGGGCAAACACGATGGTGCCCACGAAGAGCATGAACCACCAGCGTGGCAGCGGGTTGTCGTATTCCTCGATGCCGTCGAAGGAGTGGCCTACGGTTTCTTCGGTCTGATCATTGCGCTGGCCTTTGCGGGTGGCCAGTAGCAGCCAGGTCAGGGCGAAAATAGTACCCAGGGTCAGGATCGTGACATACAGGCTCCAGAACGTTGTCATTCTTTGTTGCTCCCGGAGTCGCTGGCTTGCTGCTTGAGCTGTTCGATGGCTTGCGGGTCGTCGGCGAAGGGCAGCAGGGTCGCGTCGTCGAATTCAGCCTTGCGCCTCGGGCTGAAGACCCACAGCGCCAGCCCGATAAAAGCCACCATCACCACCAGTGTGCCCAGGCCTCGAATCATTCCGATATCCATTGTGCTCACCGTTTGCTCTTGATGATGGTGCCCAGGCCTTGCAGGTAGGCCACCAGTGCGTCCATTTCGGTCTTGCCTTTGACGGCGGCTTCGGCACCCGCGATGTCTGCATCGGTATAGGGCGTGCCGAGGGCGCGCAGGACTTCCATCTTTTTGGCGGTTTCCTTGCCATCGAGCTTTTTCTCGACCAGGAAGGGGTAAGCAGGCATTTTCGATTCGGGCACCACATTGCGCGGGTTGTACAAGTGAGCGCGATGCCAGTCATCCGAGTAGCGTCCGCCGACGCGGGCCAGGTCCGGACCGGTACGCTTGGAGCCCCACAGGAACGGGTGATCCCAGACGCTTTCGCCGGCCACCGAATAATGACCATAGCGCTCGGTTTCGGCGCGGAACGGGCGGATCATCTGCGAATGGCAACCCACACAGCCGTTGGCGATGTACACGTCCCGGCCTTCGAGTTCCAGGGCGGTGCGCGGCTTCATGCCTTCAACCGGCTTGTTGGTCACGTCCTGAAAGAACAGCGGCACGATCTGGGTCAGGCCGCCGATGCTCACGGCAATGACCATGAAGAAGGCCAGCAGGCCAATGTTCTTTTCGAGTACTTCATGTTTCATCAGTGAGCTCCCACGACAGCGATCCGGGCTGCGGCTTCGGCTTCTTTCGGATCGGAGGCCCGGACGGTACGCCATACGTTCCAGGCCATCAGCAACATGCCGCTGGCGAAGATCGCACCGCCGATCATGCGCACGACATAGCCCGGATGGCTGGCCTGTAGCGCTTCGGCGAAGGAGTACGTGAGTGTGCCGTCGTTATTGATCGCCCGCCACATCAGGCCCTGGGTAATGCCGTTGACCCACATGGATGCGATGTAGAGCACCGTGCCGATGGTGGCGAGCCAGAAGTGGGCGTTGATCAGGCCGATGCTGTGCATCTGCTGACGACCGAAGACTTTCGGAATCATGTGATAGACAGCGCCGATGGAGATCATGGCGACCCAGCCCAAAGCACCGGCGTGGACGTGGCCGATGGTCCAGTCCGTGTAATGCGACAGCGAGTTCACGGTTTTGATGGCCATCATCGGACCTTCAAAGGTGGACATGCCGTAGAACGCCAGGGATACCACCAGGAAACGCAGGATCGGGTCGGTGCGCAACTTATGCCAGGCACCGGAGAGCGTCATCATGCCGTTGATCATGCCACCCCAGCTTGGAGCCAGCAGGATGATCGACATCACCATGCCCAGCGACTGTGCCCAGTCCGGCAGGGCGGTGTAATGCAGGTGGTGCGGGCCGGCCCAGATATACAGGGTGATCAGCGCCCAGAAGTGCACGATGGACAAACGATACGAATAGATCGGCCGCTCCGCCTGCTTGGGCACGAAGTAATACATCATCCCCAGAAAGCCCGTGGTCAGAAAGAAGCCCACGGCGTTGTGCCCGTACCACCACTGGATCATGGCGTCGGTCGCACCCGCGTACGCCGAGTAGGATTTGAACAGGCTCACCGGCAACGAGATATGGTTGACGATGTGCAGCATGGCGGTCACCAGGATAAAGGCCCCGTAGAACCAGTTGCCGACATAGATGTGTCTGGTATTACGTCGGGCGATGGTGCCGAAGAACACCACGGCGTAGGTGACCCAGACAATAGCCAGCAGAATCGCGATGGGCCATTCGAGTTCAGCGTATTCCTTGGTCGTGGTGTAACCCATGGGCAGGGTAATGATTGCGCTGACGATCACCGCTTGCCAGCCCCAGAAGGTGAAAGCGGCCAGGCCATCTGAAATCAGCCGTGTCTGGCAGGTTCGCTGCACCACGTAGTAAGAAGTGGAAAACAGTGCGCAGCCACCGAATGCGAAGATCACGAGGTTGGTGTGCAGCGGTCGCAGGCGCCCGAACGTGGTCCATTCCATATCAAGATTCAGGCTTGGCCAGACCAACTGCGCGGCAATGAAAACGCCGAGCCCCATGCCGACGATCCCCCAGACGACCGTCATGATGGCGAACTGGCGTACCACCTTGTAGTTATAAGCGGTCGGGCTGATTGCTGTGCTCATTTGCAGAGTTCCACGGTGCAGTATTTATGGATATTCAGAAGGCCACGAACCTGCCCTCGGCAGAAGCCGGGCAAGTATTTGCACTGAAACGATGGCCCTTTGAGGCAGGTTCCAGAAACACCGGAACACAGCCGACGCAGACCGAAAAAGGCGGGATGGACAGGTCGATGACACATGCCGGCAAATGCGTGAAGCATTCACTTCCCATGACCTGTGGCCAGCTAATGCCAGTCCACTGCGGGCAAGCTTAGTCGTGAAAGGCGGGCATGGGAAGCCGAGAGAGAGGGCTGCAAGGACGTGAGAGAATTCCGCACCCCGTTGCAGGGTGCGGAATTCAGTGGTGCTCCGGGAGGCGTTGTTACTGTGACTGCTTTTCCCTGCGCTCGAGTTGATCAGGACTCTGAGAAAGGCTGTACACATACGCGGCCAGCAATTGCACTTTGTCATTACCCAGCAAATCGGCCTGAGCAGGCATATGACCCTGTCGACCCAGTCTGATGGTCTGTTGCAGCTGTGCAAGGCTGGTCCCGTAAATGAAACCGCCCGGTTGCGTAAGGTTCGGGGCGCCCATAGCTTCGACGCCTTTACCTGCAGCACCATGACACGCTACGCAGGTCGAGCTGAATATTTGCTGTCCGGCGGACAGATTGGCCGTGTCATCGGCCGGCAGCGGCAGACCGGCCAGAGAGTGGCGAACATAGGCTGCGACGTTCTTGACGCCTTCTTCACCGATGACCTGTCCCCAGCCCGGCATGGCGGCGACCCGGCCCAGCATGATGCTGTTCTTGATGGTGTCGGCATTGCCGCCCCATCGCCAGTTGGTGTCGGTGAGGTTCGGGAAGCCATAGGCACCCTTGGCATCCGAGCCGTGGCAGACCGAACAGTTGGAGGCGAACAGGCGGCCGCCCATTTTAAGTGCCTGCGGGTCCTTGGCGACTTCCTCTACCGGCATGGCGGCGAATCTGGCAAAGATGGGACCGAATCGGGCGTCGGCCCGGTCCATTTCCTTTTCCCATTCATGGGCGCCGGTCCAGCCGTTTTCATAGCCGGGCAGGATGCCTTTCCAGTTACCCAGACCCGGGTAGAGGATCAGGTAGCCGACCGCGAACACCAGAGTGCCCGCGAAGAGCATGAACCACCATTGCGGCAACGGGTTGTCGTATTCCTCGATGCCGTCGAAGCTGTGGCCCATGGTCTGGTCGGTGCTGCCCTTGGTTTCGCCTTTGCGTGTGCCGATCAACAGCCAGGTCAGCCCGATCAGGCTGCCGAGGGTCAGCACGCAGATATAGGTGCTCCAGAAGGTGGTCATGGCTGGTTACTCCGCACGACAGGTTGTTCCGTTTCAGGTTTCGCGTCAGTGCCTGGGGGGCGAGGCTCGTCGGCAAAGGGCGCCATGCGGGCCTCGGCGAAATCCGGGTTGCGTTTGCTGCTGGACACCCACAGGGACATCCCGATGAAGGCGATCGCCACGATCAAGGTGCCGAGGCCGCGCAAGTCTTGAATATCCATGGCTCACCTCTTGCTCTTGATGGAAGTGCCCAGCACTTGCAGGTAGGCCACCAGTGCGTCCATTTCGGTCTTGCCCTTGAGGCTGGCAACTGCACCGGAGATATCGGCATCGGTGTAAGGCACGCCCAGAGTGCGCATGGCGCGGATCTTGGCTTCGGTATGGCTGCTGTCCACTTGCTGGGTGACCAGCCACGGGTAAGCAGGCATTTTCGATTCCGGTACGACGTTGCGCGGGTTGTACAGATGGGCGCGGTGCCAGTCATCCGAGTAGCGTGCGCCCACCCGGGCCAGGTCCGGACCGGTGCGCTTTGAGCCCCACAGGAACGGGTGATCCCAGACGCTTTCGCCCGCCACCGAGTAGTGACCATAACGCTCGGTCTCGGCACGGAACGGACGGATCATCTGCGAGTGGCAACCTACGCAGCCTTCGCGGATATAGATGTCGCGGCCTTCGAGTTGCAGCGCGGTGTAGGGCTTCATGCCTTCGACCGGTTTGTTGGTCACGTCCTGAAAGAACAGCGGCACGATCTGGGTCAGGCCACCGATGCTGACGGCCAGTACCATCAGGATCATCAACAGGGTGACGTTCTTTTCGATCACTTCATGTTTCATGTTCAGCTCCTCAGGCCATCTGCGCGGCAGCGGTGGCTTCGACCGGGCTATAGGCCCGCACGGTGCGCCAGGTGTTGTAGGCCATCAGCAACATGCCGACGAAGAAGATGGCGCCTCCGGCCAGACGGACGATGAAGCCTGGATGGCTGGCCTGCAGTGCTTCGACGAAGGAATAGGTGAGGGTGCCGTCCTCGTTCACGGCGCGCCACATCAGGCCTTGAGTGATGCCGTTGACCCACATCGAGGCGATGTACAACACCGTGCCGATGGTGGCGAGCCAGAAGTGCGCGTTGATCAGGCCGATGCTGTGCATCTGCTGGCGACCGAAGACTTTCGGAATCATGTGATACAGCGCACCGATGGAAATCATCGCCACCCAGCCAAGGGCGCCGGCGTGGACGTGGCCGATGGTCCAGTCGGTGTAGTGGGACAGGGCGTTGACGGTCTTGATGGCCATCATCGGACCCTCGAAGGTCGACATGCCGTAGAACGCCAGGGACACCACCAGAAAGCGCAGGATCGGGTCGCTGCGCAACTTATGCCAGGCGCCCGAGAGGGTCATCATGCCGTTGATCATCCCGCCCCAGCTCGGGGCCAGTAGAATCAGCGACATCACCATACCCAGTGATTGCGCCCAGTCCGGCAGGGCGGTGTAATGCAGGTGGTGCGGACCGGCCCAGATGTACAGGGTGATCAGTGCCCAGAAATGCACGATGGACAGGCGATACGAATACACCGGCCGTTCGGCCTGCTTGGGCACGAAGTAATACATCATCCCCAGAAAGCCTGCGGTCAGGAAAAAACCTACCGCGTTGTGCCCGTACCACCACTGCACCATCGCATCGGTTGCACCGGCGTACAGCGAGTAGGACTTGGTCAGGCTGACCGGGATTTCCAGGTTGTTGACGATGTGCAGAATCGCCACGGTCAGGATGAAACCGCCGAAAAACCAGTTGCCGACGTAGATGTGTTTGGTGGTGCGTTTGGCCACGGTGCCGAAGAACACGATTGCATAGGCGACCCAGACCACGGCGATCAGGATGTCGATCGGCCATTCCAGTTCGGCGTACTCTTTTGAGGTCGTAAAACCCAGGGGCAGGCTGATCGCTGCCAGGACGATTACCAGTTGCCATCCCCAGAACGTGAAAGCAGCCAGTTTCGGCAGAAACAGTCGGGTCTGGCAGGTGCGCTGCACAGAGTAGTAAGAGCTGGCGAACAGTGCGCAACCACCAAAGGCGAAGATGACCGCGTTGGTATGAAGTGGACGCAAGCGACCAAAGCTTGTCCACGGTAGGTTGAAGTTGAGCTCAGGCCAAACCAGTTGGGCGGCCAGAAAAACGCCGAGGCCCATCCCGACAATTCCCCAGATCACCGTCATAATGGCGAACTGGCGAACCACCTGATAGTTATAGGCGGTACTGTTAGTTGTGTTCATTTAGGTGTGTATCCCATCCAGCTTGGTCGGGGCCATTACGCACGGTTATAGCTCCGGGTTATTGGCAGACTCATCAGAAGCGAGGCAAGCATGGGCAATGGGCAAGAGGCCGGTATTGACAGGGATCAATGCGTACAACTGGCACGGGACAACGGCTGGCTCTGGACGGCGGCGCAGCCGGGAGCGGGGGATGGCAAGGCAACGCTGATTCTGGCCCATGGTGCCGGTGCGCCCATGGACAGCGATTTCATGAATGACATGGCTGCACACCTTGCTGCACAGGGCGTCAGCGTCATGCGCTTCGAGTTTCCCTACATGGCTCAGCGGCGACTCACGGGGGGTAAACGTCCGCCCAATCCACAGGCTCAGTTACTCGATTGCTGGCGTCAGGTGCATGAGCGTGTGCGACCTCATGTCACTGGGCGTCTGGCCATAGGCGGCAAGTCCATGGGCGGCAGAATGGCCAGCCTGATCGCTGACGAACTGCAGGTCGATGCGCTGGTGTGCCTGGGTTATCCGTTCTATGCCGTGGGCAAACCCGAAAAGCCTCGGGTGGCGCACCTTGCCGATCTGCATACGCGGGCTCTGATCATTCAGGGCGAGCGCGATGCGCTGGGTGATCGCGAAACGGTGCGGGGTTATGAATTGTCGGCGTCGATCACTGTGCATTGGCTGCCGACCGCCAACCATGATCTCAAGCCCTTGAAAGTGTCAGGGCTGAGCCACGAGCAATGTCTGGTAGAGTCGGCTCGGCAGATTGCAGGGTTTCTGGCCTGATCACGTGCAGTACACATCGAAACAGCCCTCCGTGACTTCAAAATCAATCGCCGAGATACTGAAACTGAACACCCCTTGCAGACGCTGGTTTTGCCGGTCGACCTCAATCAGGGTGAAAGTACCGTCCTGAAAATGCGCAGAGTGATAAATGACGCTCTGCCAGTGCGGGCTCTCGTTGTAGACCACTTTGATGCGCTCATTGCCCGGCAGGTTGTAAGTGCCGGGTTCCAGGTCCTTGTCGAAGAACAGGCCGATGCTGGTCCGTTTGTGGCCGACCTTGCCGTCGGCGATGATTTTCCAGATCCAGTGGCTGGGTGCCTGTGAAAGCTCCGGGCGCAGGGTCAACCTGCCCAGCAGGGATGAAACCAGTAGCGGTTGCCTGTTGACACAGACCTTGAAGCTGCCTTCGCAAGAGGGCGGGCGCACGAAGCGTCTGGAGGGAATGACGGGGTGGCGCATGGTCTGGCTCTTGAAACGTGACGCGCATGGAGAGATAAAAAGAGGGCGTTACGCTGTCAGGTAACGCCCTGAATGTTTCAGCTATGCCTTTATCGGATAGCGACGCCAAGACTGGCATTATGATGCAGCAATTTGAAGTCTGCGCCTGTGACCAGATTTTTCACGTAGTACCATTTCCAGCCCACGATGTTGGTCAGGGCAACCGTGCTGGACCAGTAATTGCCATTGCCCATTGGCCAGCTTCTGCCGTAGGTGCTGTGGATTTCCTTGAGCTCATAGATGGAAGGGATACGCGCGCCTTGTGCCTCGGCTGCAGCCGCCATCTTTGTGAAGGAACCTGCGCCAATACCCAGGCAATGAATCACGCCGGTAACGGTGACCTGATAGCTTTTCATGGCCCCCAGGCTGTCCGTGACCGAAATGATTGCCGTGCCTTTGCCTCGTGCCGAAGTCAGGCCGTTGCCGTCCACCTTGGCTACCAGCGGATCGCTTGAGCGATAGGTGTAAGGCGCCTGCCCGCCGCTGGCCGTGCGCTGGACGGTCGTGTCTGACGGCATGGCCGGCAGCAGATCGGGATAACCCGGCAACAGATAGACCTTGCCTTTGAGGACCACCGGTGAGGTATCGAACTCCAGTTCCTTGCTGATCTTCAGCCACAGCGTCGAAGACAGGGCCGCTGTACCTGAGCGGGTGACGGTGTAGGTGACGGTCGCTGCATCGCTGGCCACGATCAGGGCTTTGGCGATGGTGAATTGCAGCTCGGTATTGCCGCCCACAACCTGTGAGGGCGTGTCGTAAGCTGTTGCACCTCGCCAGTTGACCACCACGCTATCGCCGGGGCTCATGCCTGTGTAGGACACACGAACGGTTGCACCGGAGTCCGGGATTCTTGAGGGAATCACCACACCATCGGCACCGACGGTGTCCATGGTGGGAGCCGGCAGCTCTATGCGCGCATCAAGAACCTTCAGAGCCAGGGTTGCGGATTGTTGCACCGTGCCGTTGAGGCGGTTGACGGTATAAGACACCGCGACGGTCTGGCCGGCATTGGCATTGACCAGCGCTGCTGCAAACACAAGCTCCTGGACTTTGCCCACATCGGCAGCCGTGATGATCTTCTCTCTGATATCGCTGCCTTTTGGCCCTTGCCACTGCGCCGTGATCCGCTCGCCTGCGGCAAGGTTGGCGCTGGTGCCGATCTGTACAGTGGCCCCATTGATCGTATTGGCCGGGTCTAGGACGTCGCCATTGGCTTCCTTTACGATCGGGACGGGCAGTACCGGCAGTACCGATAGCTGCAGCTTGACGAGCCTGGCTTGCGAGTTCATGGACAGATTGCCCGCCTGATCGGTCACCGTGTAGTAGACCGGTGCTTCGATATCGCCAATGGTTTCCAGGAACGACCTGACGAAATCCACATTCACCCGCTGCAGCCCCATATCGTCCTTGTTGACCATGGTGATTGGGCCGGGAACCTCATTCCAGTAAGTGCGAATGACATCGCCTTCCTTCATGCCGTTGTAACTGGCAATGCTGCCTCTGAGCACGTTATGCACGTTTTCCAGCTCATCGGAAGTCAGCCCGTCGTCAACGAAGGCGGGGAACAGGATGGGGCCTAACTGCGGATTGCCGGGGGCGGTTCGGTCGATTTCAAGGCGTGTTGCCTTGGATGTGTCCATTACTTGGCTTTCCGGGTTCGCCGTTTCATAGGCAACCTCGTGTACACCTTCGGTCAGCAGAGCAACAGGGATCTCAAGTGTTAACTCATCGCCTGGCAGATGACTGTCCAGAATCGGTTTCTTGGGGCCAGCTGTCATGTCATTCCATAGCAGTTGGTAGGTATAGCCTGGCCGTGCACCTTCCCAAACCTTGAGCTTTACAATAACGGGCCTGTCGAGAAATTCGATGGGCAACACTCCGTTTTCGAGTGCGGCAGGAATTTCAGGTGCTTCAAGTTCTCCTTCTCGACGAGGAGATATAGACGTATTCATATTTATTTCCCTTATTTTATAGCGTGCGGATCGCTCACTATCTTTATTGGAAAGGAGGAATCGGGCAGGTCGGTTGAACCGAATCGAGCATGTTCACCGGCGCACGTGTAACTTTTGAGGTAACAGCACTCTGGTTACTTCCGGCAGGCGGTTCAACGCGGAAACTGGCTTCTGCAAAGCCGGTGCAGAGAATACGAAGGTTACGGTCGGGGACCGTGAAGGTATAACCGTTCGCTACATCATTTTTATCCAGTGTCCGGTCGGCGGTATAGTTCGATGCATCAATCGGGTTATTGTTTTTATCAAAACCCTTGAAGGTCAAGAACAGTGTCTGGCCTTCATCGATATTGATATAAGGCGCAATGTGCAGGTCTGCCCCATTGGGGTTGAGAATCGGGGCAATGAAACCCACGTCATTAAGTTTGAAGGGCGGGCCATCCAGGCCTTCAGAGCCACCCGGAAGTTCTTCCTTGGACCTGACCGTCACAAGTTGCACCGGGCACTTTACAGGGTTGGGATTCCCGGCACGTGTCACCGTGTAATGCACAGGAATTTCCGCACCGGTTCCTTGTGCCCTCATGATTGCATTATCGATCGGAATAAGAAGGTCCCGGGCAGCAGCGATATCCGTTGCCCTGATTTGATACCATTGGAGCTTTTGTTGATCTCCCCAGAACAGATTCAGGTTATCGCTGATAGCAAAGCCGGTATTCCACTTCACGACCCCCAGGGCATTGAGTTCATAGTCTTCTTCGTCAATGAAGTTGTCCGTGGTGTTGGGGCTTTCCACGCTGGTGCCCTGGACGATAAAGGTTTCCAGCGGTGTTGGAACCGGCAACGTCAGGAAAACATCAATGGTACTACTCAGGGACGTGCCTGCCAGGTCCAGTTGACGTGTAACTTCGTAGAAGACTTGCACGCTGCCCACAGGGTTGCGGTTGAGTGTCTCGTAGGGAATACGTAACGAAAGCACAATGTCTTCGTTCTCGTTACCCGGTGGAAGAGCGACCGGAACCAGTGGATTATTCTGCCCCCAGAACAACCTGATCATGTCAAAAGGGCTGGCACCCGGATACTTGGGAATATCCACCTGAACGCCTGCCTGCGCTTCTGCATAATCGATCAGGGTTCCTACTCCGGGGTCGATGATCGGAGCCGGGAAGTTGGCCGGAATATCCTGCAGCTTGAGGGTTATGGGCACAGGATTTGAGTCGATGGACGCGTTGCCTGCCCGGTCGAAAACCTTGTATTTGACCAGTTGTTCCGTTTCTCCCAGGCTTTCCAGAAAGGCACGGGTAAAGGTAATCGCAACCCTGTCCA
This sequence comes from Pseudomonas cichorii, assembly GCF_019719005.1. Classification (GTDB taxonomy): domain Bacteria; phylum Pseudomonadota; class Gammaproteobacteria; order Pseudomonadales; family Pseudomonadaceae; genus Aquipseudomonas; species Aquipseudomonas cichorii_E. The sequence continues at coordinate 39,026 of NZ_JAIGPJ010000029.1, read as the reverse complement.
GGCCCATGTCATCTTCAGTGACGGTGGCTTGCGGGCCAATAGTCGTGCCCCAGTAAGTCTGGACCACATCATGCTTTGCCATGCCGGTGTAGCCGGCAATCTGAACGTCCAGCTTCCCGCCCAGTTGCGCAAGTTCGGCCGCGGTCAATCCATTCTGTACTTCCGGGGGAAACAGGATGGCGCTGAGTTCCGGTTTTCCGGGAGCGGTCAGGTCAATCACCAGATTGAATACATTGGATTCGTTACTGATCTGACTCTCTGGGTTAAATGTTTGATATTGCAGTGTATGCGTTCCTTCGGTCAGCAAGTCAACAGGGATTTCCAGTGTCAGTGGATCCCCGGGGCGCTGAGTATCAAGAATCGGTTTTTCGGGGCCTACTGTTTCTCCGTCCCAATGGAGTGAATAGGTGTAACCCGGTTGAGCGCCTGCCCATACCTCCAGATCTACAATGACCGGTTTAGTCAATTCGGATATTGGTAAAAGCCCGGGCGTATCTTCGTCATGAAAAGCGACGGCTACATCCGGAGCTTTCAGGCTATCATCTTGTTCACGAGCGTTTTTGTCAGCAATGATGATGGGGAGTTGCGGTTGATGTTGCATGCTTGTTTCCTTGAAATAATTTTAAAATAAGCCCTGTAGGCGTTTTCGTATCAGGGACAATCTGCCAGCTGAAAAGATGATATTGGCCAATGGATTCTCTAGCTGCGGAACTGACGTAATCGATTTTTTTGGTGTTCGTCAATGGGGGTGGTAGATATTTTTACGGTGTTAAAGGTTTTTTCTGGTTGTGAACTAGAGGCTGTAGGAAATTCTGTAGGATAAATGTTTTGTGTGTTTGGGAATGCTCCTACTTTTGTGCTTGGGTGTTCCGGGTTTTTAGGTGCGGTCTGATAAGTAACTCTCCTGCTTCCATATTCGGGAGTATGAAAGGTGCTTTATAGAAAAAGTGTGGAAGAAAAGAAAAAGGTCTTGTCTACGGTTGTGTTTCTGGGGGCGATGGCTGCGCTGGAAGTTATAGCTGATGACGAGGTTGCCTGGGTGAATGTTGCAGGCCATGGGGCCATGGCTACTATTCCGGTAGATGGTCGAGAGGAAACGGTAGATTCCTCCACGCCCGTTCATTCTTATTCTGTAAACCGTAATGGCCTACTGAATGTTCTGAGTGGTGGTGTGGCAGATCATGTACTGGTTGATAACTCCAGGTTGGTGGTCAACTACGGAACAGTGAATAGTGGCGTCGATGCCACTGACAGTCGGATTACTCTGGATCATGCAATTGTCAGAAATGATAAGGGTGTCGGCATGTCACTCGGAACCCGAGAGATAGGTGTCAATCCGGGAACCTGGGCCAAGATAGACGACAGCGATATATCCGGCCTCGGCTATGGCATAGGCTTGAGCCAGCTAAGTCGGCTTGAAATGAGTAATACCAGGGTCTATGGCGCGGTTTCGGCCGATGGCAGGTACGCGGAAGGGCTGCTCGTGTCAGGAGGCGATGCGGTCATTACGGGATCAAGCCATATTCGCGGTGATAGAAATGGCATCAGAATCATTGAGGGGGCGTTTATCCCTGGTAATGGCAATGCCGGTGTCACTAGCACTGCTGTGATCGATCATTCGATCATCGAAGGAATCAATGGCGCAGCGATCAGGATCGACAAGTCGGATCAGTTTGGTGCGATCGTCGATATAGCCGTCCAGAATGGCTCAACCCTGCTTTCCGGCAACGGTAACCTTCTGGAGGTCGCTGACCGCAGTACGGCTAATTTCAAGGTCGACAACAGCAACCTTACCGGCAATTTGATTGCCGATGACAGCAGTACCTTGAATGTCACCTTGCAGAATCAGGCCCAGCTCACAGGCGACATCATCAATGGCAATAGCCTGGCTGTTGATTCTGGTGCCCACTGGCAAATGGTCGGTGACAACTCGGTCGAGTCACTGAGCATGGACCGCGGTGGCGTGAGTTTTGGCGAGGACGGGTTTCATACCTTGTCGTTGGGCGAGCTGTCCGGGAATGGTTTCTTTGGTATGCGAGTCGATCTGGATAACGGTGTCGGGGATCTGCTCGAGGTGAACGGACAGGCCAATGGCGAGTTCGGGTTGCGGGTCCACAACACCGGAGTCGAGGTGGTATCGCCTGATATGGAGCCCTTGAAGGTCGTACATACCGAAGGTGGCAATGCCCAGTTCAGTCTGATCGGCGGTCGGGTCGACCTTGGGGCGTATTCCTATCTGCTGGAGCAGCAGGGCAACGACTGGTTCATTGTTGGCAGCAACAAGACCATCAGCCCTTCAACCAGTGCCGCTCTGGCGCTGTTCAATGCTGCGCCGGTTATCTGGATGAGCGAGTTGTCGACCTTGCGCAGCCGCATGGGCGAGGTGCGTGCCAGCGGCCAGGGAGGCGGATGGATGCGTGCCTATGGCAATCGCTTCAATGCCACCACCAGTGATGGTGTCGAGTATCAGCACAAGCACCAGGGTTTGTCGCTGGGTGCCGATGCGCCGCTTGAGGTCAGCCATGGTCAGTTATTGCTGGGTGTCATGGGTGGCTATAGCACCTCCGATCTGGACCTGAATCGTGGCACTACGGGCAAGGTCAGCAGCTACTATGTCGGCGCCTATGGCACCTGGCTGCTGGATGACGGGTACTACCTGGACGGTGTACTCAAGTTCAACAACTTCCGTAACAAGTCCGATGTCGCCATGAGTGATGCCAGCAAAGCCAAGGGGGATTACACCAATACGGGAGTCGGTGCATCGGTGGAGTTCGGACGGCATATCGCGCTGGCCGATGATTACTTCCTGGAGCCTTTCGCCCAACTGGCCAGTGTTGTCATTCAGGGCGATCAGTACCGCATGGACAACGGCTTGCAGGCGAAGAACAGCGATACCCAATCGGTTCTGGGCAAGGTCGGCAGTTCGGTGGGACGTAATATCGCGCTTAGGGATGGCGGCGTGCTGCAGCCTTACTTGCGTGTCGCGGTGGCTCAGGAGTTTTCCCGCAGCAATGACGTCAAGGTCAACGACTCGCGCTTCGATAACAACTTGTTCGGTTCACGCGCCGAGCTGGGGGCGGGTGTTTCGGTTTCACTGTCAGAGCGGCTGCAACTGCACGCTGATTTCGATTACATGAAAGGCAAGCATGTCGAGCAACCCTGGGGAGCCAACGTAGGATTGCGACTCTCGTTCTGAGTGTTCCCCGTCAATCGAGCCCCGGTGAGCGATCACCGGGGCTTTTTTCATTTACCCGGGTGACGACGTTTCATGCTGCGTTTGCGGCGGCGCTGTCTGGACGTGAGCGGCGCATGCTTGTTGACCATCACGCGCAGAACAGGCGAGGTGCCGATCAAATGGCTGGCGCGGTGTATTTCATAATAAATATCCACGAGGCCGTATTGGGGGTGGGGAATCAGGTTGTAGGTAATGCACAGGATCCGCACGACCGTGCTGCTACCCAAAGGATGAAGCAGTGGCGTTGAGGATTGATGCAGGCCCCAGTGGAAGACGAGGAGGTCTTCACGCTGCATCAGGGGCGAGTAGGGGATATGAATGGATATACCGGCATGAATCTGTTCGCAGGTAATCGCATCCGTATTGATGCCCGGCACTATCGGTGCCTTGAGGCTGGACGATATATCAGGTTGTCCTGGCAAGGCTGTTGTTTTATGGGTGGGTGGCAGTATGTCGTCTTGAGTCGGTTTGTCCATGGGGGTGCCTGTATGAAAGTTTTAATGTTCGGGATAAGGTCGCTGTGGTGTATGGCCATTAAAAATACAGGCAGAAATTTGGTCAAACGGGTGGCCTGGTTGATGCCGGAGTAGGGTGTTTGATGATGTGCTGTTACAAATAAAGTTTCAGAGCAGACGGGGCGCCGGTAGTGGCGCGTAATAGAGAGTGACGTGTGGCTTAAAGAAAGCGCATGCTTGAAATTATTTGAAATAAGTTGCGATTGCAATTAGAGAGTTATTGTGAATTTTGATCGCTTTTTAAGATGCATGGAAACTACATACATCTCTATCAGAAAAGCCCTTCTAAAATATTTTATGGCTGTAAATTCAAATGAATTTATGCTCCGCGTTTCAATGCTTGAATGCGTGTGGTTTTTGAGGGGCGGCACAAGGCTCAGGTTGCTTCAGGCGCTCAGACTCAAGGGTTTCGTATGCCGGTCGTGGCCGGGAGTATGAAAAAATAGTTGGGCATGCAGCGAACTATTTGAAGAAAACAGCATCATAGCAATGTGCCACTTCGGCATCTCGCATGGAACTTGGATCATGGCTGGTTTCTTCAAAATCCCTCGTGCTGTTTCCCGTGTTCGCGTTCTTGCTTTATTGATTACCGGCCTGGCGTTTTCACAGGCCAACGCAGCGGTTGAGATCAATCCTTCCCGTGCCAGCAGTACCGATAATATCGTGACCAGCTTTACCGATTACGGAAGAGGAACGGCCTTGCGTAATTCGGATTTTACAGTGGGTAATATTCAGGAGATAAGGACGGGCACGAACAGTAATACCCGTGAACTGGAAAGTTTGAAGAAGATTGTCGAGGAGCAGGCCAAGGCCATTGAAGAACTCAAGCGCAACAGCAAGACTTCTGCTTCAAGCAGTAGCTCCAGTGATAGCGAAATTTCCACTCTCAAACGAAAAGTTGATGAGCAGAGTCGCAGCATCGATAAGTTTGAGGGGCAGGTGAATGACTTGAAACGTAGTTCAGGATCAAGTAGCAGCTCCAGCTCCAGTGAACTGTCCAGCCTCAAGAGCAAGGTCGATGAGCAGGGGCGCGACGTGGCCAGGCTTGAGGGGCAGGTGAATGACTTGAAGCGTAGCTCTGGGTCAAGTAGCAGCTCCAGCTCAAGTGAGCTGTCCAGCCTCAAGCGCGATCTCAGCAGTCAGCAGAGTGAGTTGAGTAATGTGAAGCGCTCCCTCGATGACCTTTCCCGCAAAGTGAAATAAGGTCGCACTGTTTCAATCTTCGTAAAAAAGCCCCGGTCAATCAGCATTGACCGGGGCTTGTCTGTTGCCGTGCGGGCTTAACGATTGAAGCGCTCAACCAGCGAGTATTGCGAGTTGGCCGTATCGGTCAGCTCGGAGCTGAGCACTGCCGAGCGATGGGCCTCATCGGAGGTCTGGTCGGCCAGCTCGGCAATGGTGGAGATGTTGCGGCTGATCTCTTCGGCGACCGAGCTTTGCTGCTCTGTGGCGGTAGCGATCTGGGTGGCCATCTCGGTGATGTTGGCGACCGCTTCGCTGATGCCCACCAATGCCTCGTCTGCTTCCAGCACCCGCGCAACGCCTTCCTCGGCCTGACGGTGGCCGGAGTTCATGGTCTGCACGGCATTGTTGGCCGTCTGTTGCAGTTTGGCGATCAGGCCATGGATCTGTCCGGTGGACTCCGTGGTGCGCTGTGCCAGTTGACGCACTTCATCGGCAACCACGGCAAAGCCACGACCCATCTCTCCGGCGCGTGCAGCCTCGATGGCAGCGTTGAGGGCCAGCAGGTTGGTCTGGTCGGCGATGCCTTTGATCACGTCTACCACGCCACCGATTTCATCGCTGTCCTTGGCCAGTTGGGTGACGGTCAGACCGGTTTCGCCCACGGAAGTGGACAGGCGCTGAATCGCCTCGCGGGTTTCGCCAGCGATATCCCGGCCACGGCGGGTCAACTGGTTGGCCTGCTGGCTGGCATCGGCCGCGCGCTGGACGTGGCTGGCGACTTGTTGAGTGGTGGTAGCCATCTGGTTGATGGCGGTTGCCACTTGTTCGGTTTCGACCCGTTGGCGCTCAAGCCCCGAAGAGCTGGCATTGGCCAACGAGTTGGATTTGCGTGCCTGGGTGTTCAGGTGTTCGGCGGTGTCCTGCAGGCGGGTCAGGCAGGTTTTCATCCGCGCTTCCTGGCTGAGGATCGACATTTCCAGACGGGCTTGCGGGCCTCGGCTGTCGGTGTACATCTGCGCGATCAGCGGGTCCGAAGTGGTCTGTTCGGCCAGGCGCAACAGGCGTTTGATGCCACGCTGCTGCCAGGTCAGGCCCAGCAGGCCCAGCGGCACAGACAATGCCGCGGCGAGAATGAAGCCCCAGTGGGAGTTGAGCCAGGCGCCGATCATGAAGCTCAACTGGCTGACCAGGATGAACGGCAGCCAGTCCTGCAGCACCGGCAGCCATTTGTCGCGACCCGGAATGGCCGACTTGCCCTTGTTGATACGTGCGTACAGCGCTTCGGCGCGCTTGATCTGCTCGGCGGTCGGTTTGACACGCACGGACTCGAAACCCACCACCTGCCTGTTCTCGAACATCGGCGTCACATAGGCGTTGACCCAGTAATGATCGCCATTCTTGCAGCGGTTCTTGACGATGCCCATCCACGGCTGGCCACTTTTCAGAGTGGTCCACATGTGTTCGAAAACGGCGGAGGGGACATCCGGGTGGCGAACCAGATTATGCGGCGCCTTGATCAACTCATCGTGACTGAACCCCGAGACTTCCTGGAAGATCTCGTTGCAGTAGGTGATTACACCTTTGGTATCGGTGGTGGAAATCAACCGCTGTTCAGCAGGGAATGTCCGTTCACGTTGAGTGACTGGCTGGTTGTTACGCATGGCTTTCGGTCCTTCGATCCAATAGGCTTCGGAGAGTTATCGGCAAACGAGTCTGTAAATTGAGCTTTGCAGTTAAATCAGTAGAGAATCATTGTCATGTATCAATGCTTATCGATCCAGCATCGGATAGGTGAACAGCCCGAAATGAATCAGGTTCAACCCGAAGTGGCTGATGACGGCGGCTTGCAGGCCACCGAAACGATAGGCAATGCCATAACCCACACCGGCCAGACTCGCGAGCAATACCCATTGCCATCCCGAGCCGAAATGGGCGAGCCCGAACAGTATGGCAGCGATACCGATGGCAAGCGTGCTGCCCAGCCATGTTTTCTTAAAGATTTGTTGCAGTGCGCCTTGCAGATAGGCACGGAAGAACAACTCTTCGGTGATTGTCACCAGCAACAGATTGTTCAGTAACCAGAGCGTGCCGTGCTCCGGCCATTTCGCCTCCCAGCCGGTGACGCCAAGGGCAACTGCGGTGGCCATGCACAGCACGGTAGTTGCGATCAGGCTCAGGGCCGCCACTTTCATTGAGCGTGCAAGGGGCACTGACGTCAGGAGCCATGGGCAGAACAACAGCACCCAGAACCCAATCAGCGGTTTATCCAGATTCAGGGACATGGAGAAGGGCGCCGCTTCAGGGCTGAAGCGAACCGCGTCGAACACTTTGGCGCTGTTGAAACCGGGCAACAGATGAGCGGCCAGGGCAATGCCCGTGACAATGAACGCGCCATGCCCGAGCCCGCCGACCCACCTGTGGCCCGACTGCCTGACAAAAAATCCCGCGATCAGCAGCAGGCCGACTGCCAGGGCAGCCGGCCACTGAAGCTGGCCGTAGAACAGCGCAATGGCGTACCCGAGGCCGAGCAGACAGAAAAACACCCGGTACTCTGGTGCCATGGAGAATCTCCCGAAGCAAAAGCGGAGATTCTATGGCGTTATACCGCCCGGCAGGAATTCATTCGCGAATCACCCTTACGACGCAATCAACTGCCTCAACACATAATGCAGAATTCCTCCTGATTTGAAGTACTCCACTTCGTTGAGCGTGTCGATCCGGCACAGCACTTCCAGATCTTCCTTGCTGCCGTCTTCGCGAGTGATCTTGAGCGTCAGGCTCATGCCAGGTCGCACCTCGGCACCGGTCAGGCCGCTGACGTCCATTGTCTCCTTGCCCGTGAGGTTCAGGGATTTGCGGTTCTGGCCATTCTTGAACTGCAGGGGCAAGACACCCATGCCGACCAGATTGGAGCGATGGATCCGCTCGAAACTTTCGGCGATAACGGCTTTTACGCCCAACAGATTGGTGCCCTTTGCGGCCCAGTCGCGGCTTGAACCGGTGCCGTATTCCTGGCCTGCAATAATCACCAATGGCGTGCCCTCTGCCTGATAGCGCATGGCGGCGTCATAGATGGCCAGTTTTTCGCCGCTGGGCACATGCAGCGTATTGCCGCCTTCCTCGCCGCCCAGCATTTCGTTGCGGATGCGGATATTGGCGAAGGTGCCGCGCATCATCACTTCATGATTGCCACGGCGTGATCCGTAGGAGTTGAAGTCCTTGGGTTCCACACCCTGATCGCGCAAGTAGCGTCCTGCCGGGCTGTCAGTCTTGATATTGCCTGCCGGAGAAATATGGTCGGTGGTCACCGAGTCCCCCAGCAATGCCAGAATCCGCGCGTCTTGAATATCCTCGATCACCGGCAGGGGACCTGCGATGTCGGCAAAGAACGGTGGATGCTGGATATAGGTAGAGTCCTGCTGCCAGACATAAGTGGCTGCCTGCGGTACTTCGATGGCCTGCCATTGCTCGTCACCGGCGAAGACCTCGGCGTATTCCTTGTGGAACATGCCGGTATTGACGCTTTGCACGGCTTCGGCGATTTCCTGCTGGCTGGGCCAGATATCACGCAGGTAGACCGGTTTGCCGTCCGAGCCTTCACCCAGGGGTTCGCTACTGATATCGATACGCACTGTACCTGCCAGGGCATAGGCCACGACCAGAGGTGGCGATGCCAGCCAGTTGGTCTTTACCAGTGGGTGAACCCGGCCCTCGAAATTGCGGTTGCCGGACAATACCGAGGCCACGGTGAGGTCCGCGTTCTGGATGGCGTTTTCGATGGGCGCCAGCAGCGGCCCGGAGTTACCGATACACGTGGTGCAGCCGTAGCCCACCAGATCGAAGCCCAGCGCGTCCAGGTATTGGGTCAGGCCCGCAGCCTTGTAATAGTCGGTGACCACCTTGGAGCCGGGAGCCAGAGAGCTTTTCACCCATGGTTTGCGCTTCAGGCCTTTTTCCACAGCCTTTTTCGCTACCAGCCCGGCAGCCATCATTACGCTGGGGTTGGAGGTGTTGGTGCAGGAGGTAATGGCGGCTATGACCACTGCGCCATTTTTCAGCCGGTGAGTCTGGCCATCGTGCTCATACTCGGCCTCGCCACTGACCTGTTCGGCATTGCCCACGGCCACGCCACCGCCGCCTTCACTTTCCAGACGACCTTCTTCAGTGCGGGCAGGCTTGACCTGCAGGCCGAGAAAATCATCGAAGGCCTGTGGGACGGCGGGCAGATCGACTCGATCCTGTGGACGTTTCGGTCCGGCCAGACTGGCTTGTACAGTACCCATGTCCAGTTCCAGGCTGTCGGTGAACACCGGTTCCTTGCCCGGCAGTCGCCAAAGACCCTGGGCTTTGCAATAGGCTTCCACCAGTTTCACCGTGGTATCCGGACGGCCGGAAAGGCGCAGGTAATCCAGTGTCACATCGTCCACCGGGAAGAAACCGCAGGTTGCGCCATATTCGGGGGCCATATTGGCAATGGTCGCCCGGTCGGCCAGCGGCAGATCCGCCAGCCCGTCGCCATAGAACTCGACGAACTTGCCGACCACGCCTTTCTTGCGCAGCATCTGGGTGACAGTCAGCACCAGATCCGTCGCAGTGATGCCTTCCTTCAGCTTGCCGGTCAGCTTGAAGCCGATCACTTCCGGGATCAGCATCGATACCGGCTGGCCGAGCATGGCCGCTTCGGCTTCGATCCCGCCCACGCCCCAGCCTAATACGCCCAGGCCGTTGATCATGGTGGTGTGGGAGTCGGTACCCACCAGTGTGTCGGGGAAGGCATAAGTGCGGCCATCCTCTTCCTTGGTCCAGACCGTGCGGCCCAGGTATTCCAGATTCACCTGATGGCAGATGCCGGTGCCTGGCGGGACCACGCTGAAGTTATCGAAGGCGCTCTGGCCCCAGCGCAGGAAGGCATAGCGCTCACCATTGCGTTGCATTTCGATTTCGACGTTGTCGCCGAAGGCGTCGGAATCGCCAAATCGGTCCACCATGACTGAGTGGTCGATGACCAGATCAACCGGCGACAACGGGTTGATCCGCTGCGGGTCGCCACCGGCCTTGGCCACGGCTGCACGCATGGCCGCCAGATCCACCACGGCCGGCACGCCGGTAAAGTCCTGCATCAGAACCCTGGCAGGGCGGTATTGAATCTCTCGGTCCGAGCGGCGTTCGGTCAGCCAGGCGGCAAGTGCCTTGAGGTCTTCACCGGTGACGGTCTTGTCGTCTTCCCAGCGCAGCAGGTTTTCCAGCAGTACTTTGAGCGACATGGGCAGTTTGTCCAGGTCGCCCAGTGATTTTGCAGCTTCCGGCAGGCTGAAGTAATGGTAGGTCTGGTTGTCGATTTCGAGTGTTTTCAGGCTTTTCAGGCTATCCAGGGAGGGCATGAATGACTCCTTTTCGAGTTATGCAAGCGGTACTGGCTCCATGCAACAGGTCGGGAGCCAGACATTCTGTGGACTGTCGAGCCGCACCAGTGGTTCCTGATTGGGCTATCATGCGCGGCTTTCAAGTCTGCGGGGCCGGGAGTCACCATGAATACGCTGTTTATGCATTGCCGACCGGGTTTCGAAAGCGAGGTCTGTTCGGAGATATCCGATCATGCTGCGCGCCTGAATGTGGCCGGTTATGCCAAGGCCAAGCCCGATACGGCATGTGCCGAGTTCATCTGTACCGAAGAGGACGGCGCCCGGCGCCTGATGAGCGGTCAGCGTTTTGACCGGTTGATCTTCCCACGACAATGGGCTCGGGGAGTCTTTCTCGATTTGCCTGAAACCGATCGCATCAGCGTGATTCTGGCTCACATGGCGACTTTTCCGGTCTGCGGCAGCGTATGGCTGGAAGTGGTAGACACCAACGATGGCAAGGAACTGTCGAATTTCTGCAAGAAGTTCGAGGCTCCGCTGCGCAAGGCGCTGACCCAGGCTGGCAAGCTGGTGGACGATTCGCGCAAGCCGCGTCTGTTGCTGACCTTCAAGAGTGGCCGCGAAGTGTTTCTGGGGCTCGCCGAGGCTGATAACTCGGCCATGTGGCCCATGGGCATTCCGCGCCTGAAGTTCCCTCGGGAAGCACCGAGCCGTTCGACCCTGAAACTCGAAGAGGCCTGGCATCACTTCATTCCGCGTCAGGAGTGGGACGAGCGCCTGTCCAGTGACATGACCGGCGTAGACCTGGGTGCGGCGCCGGGTGGCTGGACGTATCAACTGGTGCGTCGCGGCATGCTGGTCACCGCCATCGATAACGGCCCCATGGCTGAAAGCCTGATGGAAACCGGTCTGGTGCAGCATTTGATGGCCGACGGTTTTACCTACAAGCCTCGTCAGACAGTCGACTGGATGGTCTGCGATATCGTCGAAAAGCCTGCGCGTAACGCCGCCTTGCTGGAAACCTGGCTGGGTGAAGGCCTGTGCCGTGAGGCGGTGGTCAACCTCAAGCTGCCCATGAAGCAGCGCTACGCTGAGGTGCGCCGCTTGCTGGATCGTATCGAGGAAGGTTTTCAGGCGCGCGGCGTCAGGGTTTCGATTGGCTGCAAGCAGCTGTATCACGACCGCGAGGAAGTGACCTGTCACCTGCGCAGACTGGACGTTGCCAAGGCAAGTCGGCCGCGCAAGGGCTGATTGGCCTGATTGAATGAATTGAGCGACAATTGCTGCCAGTTTCTGGAGTGCCTCATGTCTGAACCCATCGAAAACCAGCCCGTTGATGCAACCCTGGATGCCAGCGGGCTCAATTGCCCGGAACCTGTGATGATGTTGCATCAGAAGGTTCGCGACCTGCATGCCGGTGGCCTGCTCAAGGTGATTGCCACGGACCCTTCGACCCGGCGCGACATTCCCAAATTCTGTGTGTTTCTTGGCCATGAACTGGTGGAGCAACAGACCGATGGCGGGACTTTTCTCTACTGGATCCGCAAGAAACAGGATTGAGGCAGGTTCTCCTGCCGCCCGCATGACGATGGATCGTTCCCCCTTCGGTTAACAGAGACTCTTTCATGCGCATTGTCGCTGACGAAAATATCCCGCTGCTCGATGCCTTTTTTGCCCATTTCGGCGAGATACGTCGCTTGCCGGGGCGCTCCATCGATCGGGCGGCGGTTGCCGATGCCGATATCCTGCTGGTGCGTTCGGTGACCAACGTCGACCGCGGGATGCTCGAAGGCAGTGCGGTGCGCTTTGTCGGGACCTGCACCATTGGCACGGATCATCTGGATCTGGATTATTTCCAGCAGGCGGGCATTCAGTGGTCCAGTGCGCCGGGCTGCAATGCCCGAGGCGTTGTGGACTACGTGCTGGGCAGCCTGCTGACCCTGGCTGAAATCGAAGGCGCAGACCTCAGGCAGCGAACCTATGGCGTAGTCGGCGCCGGTCAGGTGGGTGGTCGCCTGATCAAGGTGCTCAAGGCGCTGGGCTGGAATGTGCTGGTCTGCGATCCGCCCAGAGCCGCAGAAGGCGGCGAGTACGTCAGCCTTGACGAGATCGTTGCCCGTTGCGATGTCATCAGCCTGCATACGCCGTTGACCAGAAACGGCGAGCAGCCCACCTGGCATCTGTTCGACGAATCGCGTCTGCGTCAGCTCAGGCAAGGCGCCTGGCTGATCAATGCCAGCCGTGGTGCCGTGATCGATAACCTCGCGCTGCATGACGTCCTGCTGGAGCGCGAAGACCTGCAGGCGGTACTCGATGTCTGGGAAGGCGAGCCGCAGGTCAATGTGCCGCTGGCGGACCTGTGTGTGATCGGCACGCCGCATATCGCCGGTTACAGCCTCGATGGCAGGCAGCGTGGAACCGCGCAGATCTATCAGGCGCTGTGTAACTTTCTCAATCAGCCGGCAACCATTCTTCTGGATGACCTGCTGCCGCGTCCCTGGCTGGCGCAAGTCAGCCTGGACGGACAAACCGATCCGGTCTGGGCGCTGAACATGTTGTGCAGGGGCGTTTATGATCCGCGCCGCGACGATGCGGATTTTCGTCGCAGCCTGGTGAACGACACTGCCAGTCAGCGTCTGGCCTTTGATGCCCTGCGCAAGCATTACCCGCCACGTCGGGAAATCGAAGGTTTGAAGGTGCGACTGGAAGGGGAGTCCGCAGTGTTGAGGCAGATGGTCCTGGCGCTGGGAGCATCGCTGGTCTGAGCTGACGGGCTAAATGACTGGCAGAAAAAACCCGACACGCGGGTCGGGTTCTGAAAAGGGGGATGACGCTCAGTTCTGTTTTTCAGGCGTGACCCAGGATTTTTCGCATTCCTGGCAGGCGGCCTGAACCATCTCTTCGGTAATGACGATTTCACGTCCGTCCTTGTCGAGCACAGCACCACCTACGGAGAGGTTGGGAGTGGCTCGTACGACCTGGACTTGATTGCTCCCTTCTTGCGCGTTCATAGTCTTTCTCCTTGATCAGGTGTTATCTCTAAACTACCCGCGTTTGATGACCGTGCAGTGACAGTTCCAGTCGCAAGCTGAGCCTCAGTGCAACAGAAATGATATAAAACTGCCAGTTTTTGCTTAGAACGATCCCTTCTAGAAAACCGGTGAGGTGTCATAACGCCGGTTTTTCTGCTTCAGACACAGGTTCATGATTATGCCTTCGGTGTTTTCCATTGCTCAAAGACCTGCCATTCGTCTGGCCCTGAGTTTTATCTCTCCCTATCGTTGGCATGCTCTGGGGGCTCTGCTGGCTTTGGTCATTACGGCAGGCCTCATGCTGTTCATGGGGCAGGGCATCAAGATGATCGTGGATCATGGGTTCATGACCGGTTCCGCCGAGCAGCTTGAGCGATCGATCGGTTTTTTCCTGCTGGTGACGGTCGGCCTCTCCATTGGCACTTTTACCCGTTTCTACCTGGTGTCGTGGATTGGTGAGCGAGTCGTGGCGGATTTGCGCAATCGCGTGTTCGAGCACCTGGTCAATCTGCATCCGGCGTTCTACGAAAATAACCGCAGCTCGGAAATCCAGTCGCGGCTGACGGCCGATACCACCTTGCTGCAATCGGTGGTGGGGTCGTCTCTGTCGATATTCCTGCGCAGTGCGCTGATGGTGATTGGCGGCATCATTCTCTTGTTCATCACCAATCCCAAGCTGACCAGTATCGTGGTGCTGACCTTGCCGCTGGTGATTGTGCCGATCCTGGTATTCGGTCGCCGGGTGCGTCGCCTGTCCCGGGAAACCCAGGATCTTGTGGCCGACGTGGGCAGCTATGTCGCCGAGGCGCTCAGGCAGATCAAGACGGTTCAGGCCTATAACCATCAGGAGCATGACAAGGTGCACTTTTCCCAAACGGTCGAAAAGGCCTTTGGCACCGCCCGCAAATATATTCTGCAGCGATCCTGGCTGATTACCGTGGTGATTTCCCTGGTGCTGGGGGCTGTCGGCGTGATCCTCTGGGTTGGCGGGATGGACGTGATCAAAGGCACCATTACCAGCGGCGAGTTATCCGCCTTTGTGTTCTATGCGCTTCTGGTCGGCACTTCCTTTGGCTCGCTGAGCGAGGTGATCGGCGAATTGCAGCGCGGTGTGGGCGCGGCCGAACGTATCAGCGAACTGCTTCAGGTCCGCAGCGAAATCACCCCGCCAGCCAGCGGCCTTCTTGGCCTGCCGGCCAGAGTCAGTGGCCGTCTGGAGCTGGAGAGCGTGAGTTTCGCCTATCCGTCCCGACTGGATCACAAGGCAATCGATAACTTGACCCTGAGCATCGCCACCGGTGAAACCATCGCGCTGGTCGGGCCATCCGGGGCCGGCAAGTCAACGCTGTTCGATCTGCTGCTGCGCTTCTACGACCCTCAGCAGGGGCGCATTCTGATTGAAGGCGTGCCCATCCTGCAGCTTGACCCTCACGATCTGCGTCGCAACTTTGCCCTTGTCTCACAGACGCCTGCCCTGTTCTTTGGCAGCGTTGAAGACAACATTCGCTATGGCAACTCCAGTGCCAGCGCCGAACAGGTCGAGGCTGCTGCACGTATTGCCCATGCCCATGAATTCATCATGCAGATGGCTGACGGTTACCAGACTCACCTGGGGGATGGCGGCCTCGGGTTGTCCGGCGGGCAGAGGCAGCGTCTGGCCATTGCCCGGGCATTGCTGGTCGATGCGCCGATTCTGCTGCTGGACGAAGCCACCAGTGCGCTGGATGCGCAAAGTGAGCATCTTATCCAGCAAGCTCTGCCAAGCCTGATGAAAGGCCGTACCACCCTGGTGATCGCGCACCGACTGGCCACGGTACAGAATGCCGACCGTATTGCGGTGATTGATCAGGGGCGTCTGGTGGCGGTGGGAACTCATCGGCAACTGATAGCCAGCAATCCGCTGTACGCGCGTCTGGCTGCGCTTCAGTTCAGTGCGCAGATGGAGGAGCGGGTTTGAGTCTGTGGCAGGCTGCGTGTCTGGCACGCAGCCCTGGCTTCAATCAGCGGTATTCGCACAGGTAAGCAGTGTCCACGCTTACCTTCAGCTGAAACTTGCTGTTGGCCGGTACATTGAACTGGCTGCCGCTGCTGAAGGTTTCCCAGTCAGTGCTGTCCGGCAGCTTGACGATCAGCTCGCCGGAAATCACGTGCATGATTTCACGTTGCGCTGTGCCGAACTCATATTCGCCCGCTGCCATCACGCCAATGGTGGCCTGGCCTTCCGTCTGACTGAACGCGATGGATTTGACAGTGCCGTCGAAGTACTCATTGACCTTGAACATGCGAGATTCCTTGATAAAAGGGCTGAAAAGGGTCGAATAGTATGCCCAAGGTATCCAGCATCGTCACTTGGCAATCCTGATATTCAATTGGGAATTATCAACGGTAACAGTCTGGCAGTATTGCGAGCATCAACCAGTGCCCGATGCTGCTGGCCGCTGAACTGCATGCCTGCCAGTTGCAGCGCACTGTTGAGTCCGGGTGCGCGTTGTAATTGACGGGCCTCGGCGAAGCGCTGTTTGAGGTTTACATAAGGCAGCTCGTTCAGGGCACTTTCCAGTCGATGCTCGCGCCACTGTTCCTCCAGTTGCTTGCGGTCGTAATCTCCCCAACTGGCCCAGCCGACAATGCGTGCCTGATGATGGCTCAACCAGCGCTCGAACTGGGGCCATACATTGCTCAGGGATGCCGCGCTGTCGATATTGCTCTGGCTGATATGGGTCAGTTCCCGACAGAAGTGCGTCAGCAAGGGGCGGCGCGCGGGGCGTACGAAGCGTTCGAAGTGGTCCAGCTCGCGCCCATCCTGATTCACCAGCGTTGCACCGATCTCGATGATTTCCATTTCTGCGACCGGCCATCCGCCTTCTTCGGTGGTAGCCTCCAGGTCGATCACCAGCCAATGCGGCATTATGAAGCTCCCATCCAACAGTTTTAGTGAGTCCAGAGTAGCCATATTCATCTGGCTATGCTCGATAAGGTTTTACTGCGCTGTTGCCGATACTTCAATCGACCGTTGAATACTTCAGGGGTGCCTTGTCTTTTGTCGCATTCGCCCTTGGACTTTTCAGGTTATGTGCGACTTATTCCGAATCATGGATTTGGGAGTTGTTTAAACTGCTGAAAGCGCATAGCGTGTGGCGTTTTTGATCGATACCTTTTCATGAAGACGCGCGCAGTAATAACCGATGTGTTGTTGCGTAAGGGAGCGATGCTGATCGTCTCGCTTCTGGTGAGCTGGCAGGTCCAGGCTGCTCAGGTCGTGCAAGTGGCGGCCGTGCATTTTCCGCCCTATATGATTCGCCCTGAAAGAGGCAACGATACCGGGCTTCTTCCCAAGCTCATCGAGGCCTTGAATGCCAGTCAGCGGGACTATGAGTTCGTGGTGGTGCCGACTTCCGTGCAGCGTCGCTTCCGGGACTTTGCCCAGGGCCGTTTCGATATCGCCATTTTTGAAAACCCCGACTGGGGCTGGAAACATGTCGCCTATGACAAGGTGGACATGGGGCTTGAGGATGCCGAAGTCTTTGTGGCACGGCGGGTCGAAGGGCGTCAGCAGAGTTACTTCGATGATCTTTCGGACAAGCGTCTGGCCCTGTTCAGCGGTTATCACTATGGGTTCGCCAACTTCAATGCAGACCAGAAGTATCTGAGCGAAAACTTCAATGCCACCTCGACCTATTCCCATGACAGCAATCTATTGATGGTGATACGCGGGCGTGTGGATATCGCGCCGGTAACGCGCTCCTATCTGGTGGACTTCATGGCGCATAACCCCGGCGAGGCCGAACAGTTTCTGGTTTCCGAGCGGGTCGATCAGCTTTATCGGCAATATGCACTGTTGCGGCCGGGCGGCAGCATCAGCGCTACGAAGTTTGATCAACTGTTACAGCAGTTGCGGGATAACGGGGAATTCGCAAGGATCTTCGAGCCCCTGCACATCAAGGTCCTCGCCGTGCCTCCTTACTCGGCTGCATCTGCGGACACTGCAGTGAGCAAGAAGGTCGGAAGGTAGACAAGCCGGGATCACCGATCCTTGGCTTCCTTGGCATCCATCTCGGCATTGCGTTCATGAATACGCTTGAGCTGCTCTTCGGTCAGAGGCAGCTTTTGCGCTGTGTCGCGCAGTAACATCAGGCCGCCGACGATGGAGCCAATTGCAACGATCAGAATCAACCAGGCATACCAGGGCATAGCACTCTCTCCTTGAAGTCATACCGGTTTGAGCAAGAGGCTGCTCAATGGTTCAAGTGTATGCGCTCTGGCAAGGCCGCGTGAGACCCTCATGGTTTCACGCGGCCTTTTGTTTCAGGAGCCGGTCAGCATGGAGTCGGCAGGCGCGTCGGCACGCGACTGGGCGGTAAGGCTGAAGTAGATGAAGCCCACGGCCATGAAGCAGAGGAAGATGAAACCGATCAGCGGATTGAACCAGGCCATTGCCAGCAGGCATACCACGGCCAGGGTCAGGGCGATGCCCGGAACGATCGGGTAGCCCGGCGCCCGGAAGCTACGCTCCAGCAAGGGTTCGGTCTTGCGCAGCTTGAACAGGCTGAGCATGCTCATGATGTACATCACGATTGCGCCAAATACGGCCATGGTGATCATGGCCGCGGTCAGGGTCATGCCGCTCAGATTGATCAGGCCGTCACTGTAGATGGCAGCAATGCCGATCAGTCCACCGGCGATGATTGCCCGGTGCGGGGTCTGGAAGCGCGAGAGCTTGGCCAGCGAAGCAGGCAGGTAACCGGCACGCGCCAGGGCGAAGAACTGGCGCGAGTAGCCCAGAATGATCCCGTGGAAGCTGGCAACCAGACCAAACAGGCCGATCCAGACCAGCATGTGCAGCCAGCCGGAGTTATCGCCGACTACAGCCTTCATGGCCTGTGGCAGCGGGTCGTTGATGTTGGACAGGGTGCGCCAGTCGCCCACGCCGCCTGCAAACAGCATGACGCCGATGGCCAGCACTACCAGCGTCAGAATGCCGCTGACGTAGGCTTTGGGAATGGTCCGTTTCGGGTCCTTGGCTTCTTCGGCGGCCATGGCTGCACCTTCAATGGCCAGGAAGAACCAGATGGCGAATGGAATCGCGGCGAACATACCGGCAATCGCACCCGGGCCAAAGGTGCTGGAACCTGCCCAGCCATGCAATGCGAAGTTGCTGAAGCTGAAAGCCGGAGCCACAACGCCCATGAATACCAGCAGCTCGGCCACGGCCAGTACACAGACAACCAGCTCGAAGGTTGCTGCCAGCTTCACGCCCAGAATATTGAGGGTCATGAACACGATATAGGCTCCGACCGCCGCATGCTTGGGGTCCAGCTCAGGGTATTGCACGTTCAGGTAGGCACCGATTGCCAGGGCAATGGCCGGGGGCGCAAAGACGAATTCGATCAGCGTCGCCATACCGGCGATCAGGCCGCCTTTCTCGCCGAATGCGCGGCGGCTATAGGCAAATGGACCGCCCGCGTGGGGAATAGCGGTGGTCAGCTCGGTAAAGCTGAAGATGAAACAGGTGTACATCGTTGCGACCATCAAGGCCGTGACCAGAAAACCGAGGGTTCCGGCTACGCCCCAGCCGTAGCTCCAGCCGAAGTATTCGCCTGAAATCACCAGCCCGACCGCGATCCCCCACAGGTGCAGCGTGCCCAGCGTTGGCTTGAGTTGTTGACTCATGTGTTTCTCCCTGATGCTTCGAAAAGCGTTGAAATATCTTTTTGCTTGCTCTTTTTATGTTTTCGTTTGCAGGCTCCGTGCCAGTGCATGAATCGTCGTCGTATTGCTTCAAATGGGGTCGTTTGCAGAACGTCTCCGGTTTCAGGTGGTTTCATGGGCTCAGGTTTGGTGCGCCCGGCCATGAAGGTGAGCGCTGCAAGTGCGTATTGGCTTTTTTAAAGTCCGGGTCCCGTCCGCCAGCAGGTTCGGCTACAATGCGCGCCGATTTCGACTTACCTGAGAACACGCTCATGTCCGCCTGCCAGACTCCTGTCATCGTCGCCCTGGATTTTCCGACCCGTGACGCCGCCTTGCGGCTGGCTGACCAGCTCGATCCAAAACTGTGCCGGGTGAAGGTCGGCAAGGAGCTGTTCACCAGTTGTGCTTCGGATATCGTCGAAACCCTGCGCAACAAGGGTTTCGAAGTGTTCCTGGACCTCAAATTTCACGACATCCCCAACACCACTGCCATGGCCGTCAAGGCAGCAGCGGAAATGGGCGTCTGGATGGTGAACGTGCATTGCTCCGGCGGTCTGCGCATGATGTCGGCCTGCCGTGAGGTGCTTGATAAGCGCAGCGGTCCTCAACCGCTGTTGATTGGCGTGACCGTGCTGACCAGCATGGAGCGTGAAGATCTGGCGGGCATTGGCCTGGATATCGACCCGCAGGTTCAGGTGCTGCGTCTGGCAGCCCTGGCTGAAAAGGCCGGCATGGATGGTCTGGTGTGTTCGGCTCTGGAAGCTCAGGCGCTGAAGGCCGCTCACCCGTCCCTGCAACTGGTCACTCCAGGCATTCGTCCGGCAGGCAGCGCACAGGACGATCAACGTCGCATCCTGACGCCGCGCCAGGCACTGGACGCCGGTTCCGATTATCTGGTGATCGGCCGCCCGATCAGCCAGGCTGCCGATCCGGCCCAGGCCCTGGCGGCTGTGGTTGCCGAACTGGCCTGATACACCCGGCAGGAGCGAATTCATTCGCGAATGAATTCGCTCCTGTCATCAGACCTTCAGCACCAGCTTGCCGAAGTTTTCGCCACTGAAAAGCTTGAGCAGGGTTTCCGGGAAGGTTTCCAGCCCATCAACCACATCTTCGCGGCTCTTGAGCTTGCCTTCGGCAATCCAGCCCGCCATTTCCTGACCGGCTTCGGCGAAGCGCGAAGCGTAGTCCAGCACCACAAAGCCTTCCATGCGCGCACGGTTGACCAGCAGCGACAAATAGTTGCTCGGGCCTTTGATCGGTGACGTGTTGTTGTACTGGCTGATGGCACCGCAGATCACTACACGGGCTCGCGGTGCCAGACGGCTGAGCACGGCATCCAGAATGTCGCCGCCCACGTTATCGAAATACACGTCAACGCCTTTGGGGCACTCGCGTTTCAGGCCGGCAAGGACGTCTTCGCTCTTGTAGTCGATAACACCATCGAAACCCAGCTCTTCGGTCAGCGAACGGCACTTTTCCTGGCCGCCAGCGATGCCGATGACTCGGCAACCCTTGAGCTTGGCGATTTGCCCGGCCACGCTGCCTACCGCGCCGGCAGCACCGGAAATCACCACGGTATCGCCGCTTTTCGGCGCGCCGACATCCAGCAGTGCGAAGTAGGCGGTCATGCCGGTCATGCCCAGTGCTGAAAGATAGCGGGGCAGCGGCGCGAGTTGCGGGTCAACCTTGTAGAAACCTCGGGGCTCGCCGACGAAGTAATCCTGCACACCCAGCGAGCCTTGCACGTAATCGCCTGCCGCGAACTGCGGGTTCTTCGATTCGATCACTTCACCCACGCCCAGAGCGCGCATCACATGGCCCAGCTCAACCGGCGGAATGTAGGATTTGCCCTCGTTCATCCAGCCACGCATGGCCGGGTCGAGGGAGAGGTACTGGTTGCGTACCAGAATCTGTCCGTCTGCCACTTCTGCGACCGGTACTTCCTGATACGTGAAGTTCTCTCTGCCGGGTTGGCCAACAGGTCGTTTGGCGAGCAGAAACTGGCGATTGGAAAGGGTGGTCATGACAGGTCCTCGATTTGAGTGAGAAGGCTGATTGAAGCTGTTGATGCGCTTTCAGGCAAGCAACGGTCATGTAGCGAATGCGGTTCCATCCAGCCGGATGATGCCTCTGGCCAGCCGTTACCAAAGGTGTTTGTGACTTGAGTCACCTGCATCAGTGCTCTACATTGCCGGTTCATTGAAAGTCTGGATTGCCGCAATGTCTGCCACGAATCTGCCAACCCTTTACCCCCGCGTGCTGCGTTCAGGTGACGCCGTTGCCCTGGTGTCGCCTGCCGGTCCGGTTGTTGCCTCGAAAATCGAGGCTGCGGTGCAGGTGCTGGAAGGTTGGGGTTTGAAGCCGCGGGTTTATCCGCATGCCTTGGGCAAACATTCCTTTTATGCCGGCACTGACGAAGATCGCATTGCGGATCTGAACAGCGCACTGGCCGACCCGCAAATCCGTGCAGTGATCTGCAATCGTGGCGGTTACGGCACCCAGCGCATTCTTGGGCAACTCGATTACGAATCCGTTCGGCGCGATCCGAAACTGGTCACGGGCTTTTCCGACATCACGGCCCTTCACGGCGCGCTGTGGACGCATGCGGGTCTTGCAACCATTCACGGCCCGGTGGCGACACAACTGGAGCGGGGCGGCCTGTTCACCAGCAGCATGCGTCACGTATTGATGAGCGCCGAGCCGGTGCTGCTCAAGGCCGACCCCGCCGCTGCGACCAGCAGCGTGCGCACTCGTGGCAGTGCCAAGGGTTTGTTGCTCGGTGGCAATCTGAGCATGCTCAGCACCTGCATCGGCACGCCTTACATGCCCGACCTGACAGGCGCCATCCTGTTGATCGAGGATGTCGGCGAAGCGGCCTATCGTGTCGATCGTCTGCTGACTCACCTGGGCAATTGCGGCATTTTGCAGCGTCTGGCCGGCATCGCGGCGGGCGACTTCAGTGTGCCTGCCCATGCCGCCGGTTCGATCAGCCCTGCCCATGTGTTGCAGGAGCGGCTGGGCAATCTGGGGATTCCGGTCCTTGGCGGTTTGCCGGTGGGCCATGGGGACGTCAATCAGGCCGTGCCTCTGGGAACCGAGGCGATTCTTGACGCGGATGCCGGGACCTTGCTGGTATCCGCCGCTGCCCGTTCCTGAAGCACGAATCTCCTTCATTGCATCGCGTTTCCCCCCGCAGATGGAGCATCTGGCCGCCTGTGGCCGTGGCGACCATTCTGAAAGCGACGTCTGCGTAGCTCTTTGCCATTATTGCTGAGCCACAGGCTTGCGCTTGATTCGACCCGTTGCGAATGTGCATGGATATTGAATGGCCTCGTGAGTGGATCATTCAAGGCGAATGATTCGGACGGGGATTGAACGCTATGATCTTGGCCATACAAAGACGCTTCGCCAATCTCGGTATGGCGAAGAAGCTGGGCTTTGGTTTTACTTTGGTGCTGCTGTTGACGGCGCTGGTGGCAGCCATTGGTGTCTGGTCGCTGAAGAACATCAGTCTGCATTTCGATGGCCTGAAGCAGATGTCCTCCCTCAACAGCGGCTTGCTTCGTGTACGTCTGCTGGAGCAGGAATATGCGCTGCACAGCGACCCCAAGGTCGTCGAGCAGATTCACGCCAGAATCGATGACTTGAACACCCTCGCGCAGTCGCTGCAGGAACAGTCGCCAGCCAGTGCCGCGATGCTGTCTCAGGTTCAGCAGGCGCTGGTTGCCTATCGCACCTCTTTCGATGAGTTCGTCGATATCAGCCAAAGCAAGGACCTTGCGCTGGAAATGGCCAGTTGGTCGGTGTCCAGTGTCTCCAACAACCTTGAGGTGTTGCAGGCGGGTCTTGCCGATGATGGGACCTGGACGCTGAAGGACACCCAGGGCCAGCAAGGTGCCGAGTTTGTCGAGCAGTCCGGAAAGGTCAGTCAGGTATCGAGATTGATGCAGCAAGCCATGGACGAGGCCCGTGTCCGTCTGGACAAGAGTCGCAGGACGGGCTCCGGCGATGCAGCTAAAACCGGGACCATCGAACAGGCCGAGCAGGCCAGGGGGCTGGCCGAAGAGCTCAAGTCCCAGATCAAGGATGAGGGCTACCTGACGGTGTTGGCTGAAGTCGGCACGCACATTGTCAGCTTCACCGAAAAGCTCAATGAGTACACCGGGCTATTGGCCAGAGAAGCGCAGGTTTCCAGTCTGTTGGCGACCAATGCCCGGCAAGTGGTCGAGCTTGTCAACCAGGCGGCTGCTGCCGAGGATCAGTCCGTGCAGGCTCAACTCACGGCCAATACCCTGCAGATTATCGGCTCGTCGGTGGTGGCCTTGCTGGTGGGGTTTATTGTTTCCTGGTTGATTACCCGCTTGATTGTCGGCCCGCTGCGCAGTGTCATAGGCCTGGCGCAACGCATTGCGGCAGGCGATTTGAGCGGCAGTGTGCAGGTTCGGCGGCACGATGAAATCGGTCAGTTGATGCTTGCCATGCAGCAGATGGGCGAGGGCTTGAGCCGTATTGTCAGTGGTTTGCAGTCGGGCATCGAGCAACTGTCGAACTCGGCGCAGTCTTTGTCGAGCGTTACTGAGCAGACCAATCGGGAAGTCGGTTCTCAAAAGGAAGAAACCGAGCAGGTCGCTACCGCAATGAATCAGATGACTGCCACTGTCCATGATGTGGCGCGTAATGCCGAAGAGGCTGCACTGGCCGCGCAAACCGCTGATGAAAAGGTGGGTGGTGGGCAGACGGTGGTGCGTCAGAGCATGCAGCGCATCGAGCAACTGGCCGGTTCATCGCAGTCTGCCAGCCAGAGCATCCAGAACCTGAGCGCCGAGATTCAGAACATCGGCCAGATCTTGAACGTGATCAAAAGCGTTGCCGAACAAACCAACCTGCTGGCGCTCAATGCTGCCATCGAGGCGGCCCGGGCGGGTGAGCAGGGGCGTGGTTTTGCCGTGGTGGCCGATGAGGTTCGTGCCCTTGCCAAGCGCACGCAGCAATCAACCCAGGAGATCGAAAACCTGGTGTTCAGGCTGCAAAGTGGTGCGCAGGCGTCGGTTGAACAGATTCAGAGCAGTGGCGAGCTGGTTAAACTGGCAGTCAGTGATGTGCTGCAAACCGAAAGCGCGTTGGGTGCTATTGCCGAAGCAGTGTCGATGATTCAGCAGATGAACCAGCAGATCGCTGCGGCCGCCGAACAGCAAAGCTCGGTGGCCGAAGAGATCAACCGAAGTGTGACAAGCATCCGTGCCAGCGCCGATCACTCGGCCCTGGCCATGCAGGACAACGCAGCCTCCAGTCTCGAACTGGCTTCACTGGGCGTGGAGCTGAAGGGGATGGTCGGGCATTTCAGGCTTTGATCTCATGCGCCCTTGCGCACATTGAGGATCAGCAACGTCAGGACCCCGGCGACGATGCCCCAGAGTGCCGAGCCGATGGAAAACAGGGTCAGCCCTGACGCGGTGACCATAAAGGTGATGAGTGCCGCTTCCCGCTCCCTGGGCTCGTTCATCGCGACGGTCAGGCCGTTGATGAGCGAACCGAACAGCGCCAGTGCGGCAATCGACAGCACCAGTTCCTTGGGAAAGGCCGCGAACAGTGCGGCCAGCGTCGCGCCGAAGATTCCGGCGACGCCATAGAAAACTCCGCACCAGACCGCTGCCGTATAGCGCTTGCTCTTGTCTTCATGGGCATTGGGGCTGGTGCAGATGGCGGCACTGATTGCCGCGAGGTTGAGCCCGTGGCAGCCAAAAGGTGCGGTCAGCAGCGAGGTGATGCCCGTTGCCGTGATCAGCGGTGAAGAGGGCGTGTGATAGCCATCGGCACGCAGTACGGCAATGCCCGGCATGTTCTGGGAGGTCATCGCTACCACGAATAACGGAATGCTGATGCTGATGGTCGCTGCCAGTGAGAACGACGGTGTCGTCCAGACCGGCGTGGCCACTTCCAGAGTAACGTCATTGAAATTCAGCAACCCCAGCAGGCTGGCGGCTGCGATGCCCACTATCAGTGACGCCAGTACCGAATAGCGCGGCGAGACTCGCTTGATCAGCAGGTAAGTGAAAAACATGGCCAGAACCAGGCTGGTTCGATGCTGGACGGCGATGAAGATGTCGCTGCCGATCTTGAACAGGATTCCGGCCAGCAAGGCTGCCGCCAGCGAGGCGGGCAGGCGCTTGACCAGACGCTCGAAGCTGCCGGTCATGCCGCAGATGATCACCAGGACCGAGCAGGTGATGAACGCGCCGATGGCCTCCGGGTAAGCCACGCCGCCCAGCGTGGTAATCAGCAATGCGGCGCCGGGAGTTGACCATGCCACGCTGATGGGCGTGCGATAGCGCAACGACAGGCCGATGCTGCACACCGCCATGCCGATGAACATCGACAAGAGCCAGGATGACATCTGGCCATTGCTGAGGCCTGCGGTCTGCCCGGCCTGGAGCATCAGTACCAGCGAGCTGGTGCAGCCGGTCATCATCGCGATGAAGCCAGCAACCACGGCCGAAGGCGATGAGTCTGCCAGTGGGCGCAGTGGTGCCTTGAGGGTCTCGTTCATGCAGGGCTTTCCTTAAGCGGGCAGTTTGTACGGTGTCGTTATTTTTGTATTCAGCGATCGATTGCGCCGGGCCGGAGCGTTTGCCCCAGCGCCTGGTTGACGGTCAGCCAGCCATCCACTGCCGCCTGACCTGCCTCGGCGAATACCCGTTGCAAGAGCTTCACCTGTTCGTGGCGCAGCGCCTGTTCGAACCTGATCCCTTCTTCAGTGAGCACCAGCAGGCGTTTGCGTTTGTCGGTGTCGGGCGTCGTGCTCTGTACCAGTTCCATGGCAATCAACTGGCGCAGCGGCACATTGAGCGCCTGTTTGCTGACGCCCAGTACCGTGAGCAGTTCTTTCACGCTCTGGTCGGGGTAGCGGGCGATGAAAAACACGATGCGCTGATGAACGCGACTTAGCCCGCGCCGGGCCAGCATTTCATCGGCTTTGGCAGTAAATGCCTGATAGCCGAAAAAGAAGGCTTCCATGGCGATTTGCTGATTGGCAGGATTTTTAAGGTCAAGCATGTTGACGTATCCGGGCTTGGCGTCGTAATTTGAGTCAACAAGTTTGACGTATTTCCCTTTGACTCGGCTACAGGTAGTTGCCATGGCTTTCTCCGAACGCGTTACCCGCCTGAAAAGTTCATTGATTCGCGAAATCCTGGCTGCGGCACAACGGCCTGAAGTGATGTCCTTTGCCGGTGGCTTGCCGGCCGAGTGCATGCTGCCAAAAGTGGAGTGGGCCGATATGCCCCTGACACTGGGGCAATACGGCATGAGCGAAGGCGAGCCCGAGCTGCGCGAAGCCCTGGCTGCCGAGGCGCGGGCGCTGGGTGTTCCTTGTGAGGCCAGCCAGGTGCTGGTGGTCAGCGGTTCGCAGCAGACTCTGGACCTGGCCGCCAAGCTGTACATCGACAAAGGCACTGAAGTCCTGCTGGAAGCGCCGACCTATCTGGCGGCACTGCAAATCTTCCAGTTGTTCGGTGCCGATTGCCTGACCGTGCCCTTGCAGGCTGAAGGGCCGGACCTGATTGCCCTGCGTCAGCGCCTGGAGCAGCACAAGCCTGCGTTCGCCTACCTGATTCCGACCTTCCAGAACCCGTCCGCTGTGCGTTACAGCGAAGCCAGTCGTGATGCAGTCGCAGTCTTGCTCGATGAGTTTGGCGTGACGCTGATCGAAGACGAACCCTATCGCGAGCTGACTTTCGACGGCGGCAACGCGAAACCGATTGTTGCCCGGCTCAAAAAGGCCAGCTGGATCTATACCGGAACCGTCTCCAAGACCTTGCTGCCGGGGTTGCGTGTCGGTTACCTGATTGCCAGCCCGGACCTGTTTGCGCATCTGCTGCGCCTGAAGCAGTCGGCCGACCTGCACACCAACCGGATCGGTCAATGGCAGGCCTTGC
The DNA here is from genome assembly GCF_019719005.1 of Pseudomonas cichorii. Classification (GTDB taxonomy): domain Bacteria; phylum Pseudomonadota; class Gammaproteobacteria; order Pseudomonadales; family Pseudomonadaceae; genus Aquipseudomonas; species Aquipseudomonas cichorii_E. Next base: position 12,077 of record NZ_JAIGPJ010000029.1, on the reverse strand, counting down.
AGTGGATCGGTACAGAACACTATCGTGGGCATCTGGCCGAGCTGCGCGAGTTCTACCGGCAGCGACGCAACGCATTCGAGGCGGCCTTGCAGGAGCATTTTGCCGATCTGGCCGACTGGAACAGCCCGCAAGGCGGGTTGTTCTTCTGGCTGACGCTCAGGCAGAAACTCGATACCCGCACCTTGCTGGATGCTGCCTTGTCTCAGGACGTGACGTTCATGCCGGGCGAGCCGTTCTTCGCGGACCCCGACGCCAATCACGGGTATCTGCGGCTGAACTTCAGTCACATTGATCCGGCGCGTCTGGATGAGGGCCTGAAACGCCTGGCAGCAGTCATCCGCAAGGCCGTCACACGGCAAGCGGCCTGATCGATCCAGTACCGGGAATTGCAGAGGGAGCAGGGCGATGTACAAGGTTTACGGCGATTACAACTCAGGCAACTGCTACAAGATCAAACTGATGCTCAGCCTGTTGGGCAGCGAGTATCAATGGGTGCCCGTGGATATTCTCAAGGGCGAAACCGGGACCCCGGCGTTCCTGGAAAAGAACCCCAACGGCAAGATTCCGGTGCTTGAGCTCAGTGACGGCACCTGCCTGTGGGAGTCCAATGCGATTCTCAATTTCCTGGCCGATGGCAGTGCCTACCTGCCTGCCGAGCCGCGGCTGCGCACCCAAGTGCTGCAATGGCAGTTCTTCGAGCAATACAGCCATGAGCCCGCGATTGCCGTGGCACGTTTCATTCAGTTCTATCTGGGCCTGCCTGAAGAGCGGCTGCATGAGTACCGTGCGCTGCAGAAGTCTGGCTATCGCGCTCTGGCGGTGATGGAGCAGCAGCTCAAGCGCACGCCGTTCCTGGTGGGCGACCATTTCTCCATCGCCGATATCACGCTGTATGCCTACACTCACGTGGCCCATCAGGGCGGTTTCGATCTGACACCGTACCCCGGCATTCAGCAATGGCTGGAGCGAGTCAAGGAGCAGCCCGGTTACGTGGGCATGCTGGATTGACCGGGCGCAAGAGAGGAGAGAGTTCCGTGAAATATTCCATCGCCGCCCTGGCCGCCGTCATGGCGCTGGGGATCGGTTGTTCGGCGCAGGCTCAGGATTGCAATGCCAATCAGGCCAGCATGAATCAATGCGCGAGCCAGGATCTGGCCGCGCTCGATACGGAATTGAACCGCCAGTACAAGGCGCAGATGAGCTGGCTGAAAGACCCTGCCAGGAAGCAGGCGCTCAAGGAAGCACAAGTCAAATGGATCGCCTTTCGCGACGCCGACTGTCTGTATCGGGTGGGCAAGGCCGAGGATTCAGGTTCGATCTGGCCTTTGCTGCAATCCCAGTGTCTGGCCGAGCATACCCGGGTGCGCGTGAAGGAATTGAAGGCGTATGTGGCGTGTCGCGAAGAAGGCTGCCCGCGCTGAGGCGGGCAGCCAGCAGGTTCAGACGTTGCTGAAACGCTGATCCAGGTAGCCGATGATGGCCTTGGACTCATAGAGCCAGGTGGTCTTGTCGCCTTCCTGAATGCGCAGGCAGGGGACCTTGATCCTGCCGCCTTCGTTGAGCAGCGTCTGGCGATCGTTCTCGTTGTTCTTCGCATCCCGCAGGGCGACCGGAACATTGAGGCGGCGCAGGGTGCGGCGGGTCTTCACGCAGAACGGACAGGCATGGAACTGATACAGGGTCAGATCCCGAGCGGCCTGATCGACGGCTGCCTGAGCCTGAGGCTCGCGTTTCTTCCGGGCCGGGCGGGTCAGGAAGTCAGCGACGATGACGAGCTGGCCAAGGCCAACCCTGAGGGCTTTCATGAACACGGTCAAACCTCTTGCGGAGCAGGCCCGCGCCAACAGGTAGCGCGGACGGCTGCACCTTACTTGATAAGGCTGAGGAATTCGCTGCGGGTGGCTGCGTTTTCACGGAACTCGCCCAGCATCACCGACGTGATCATCGAGGAATTCTGTTTTTCCACGCCGCGCATCATCATGCACATGTGCTGGGCTTCGATGACCACTGCAACGCCCATGGCACCGGTAACTTCCTGGATGGCCGAGGCGATCTGGCGGCTCAGGTTTTCCTGGATCTGCAGGCGGCGAGCGTACATGTCGACGATACGCGCCACTTTCGACAGGCCCAGGACCTTGCCGTTGGGGATGTAGGCTACATGCGCCTTGCCAATGAACGGCAGCAGGTGGTGCTCGCACAGCGAGTACAGTTCGATGTCCCTGACCATGACCATTTCGCTGGCGTCGGAGCTGAACAGCGCGCCGTTGGTCACTTCTTCGAGCGTCTGTTCATAACCGCGACACAGGTACTGCATGGCTTTGGCTGCACGCTTGGGTGTGTCCAGCAGGCCTTCGCGCGAAACATCTTCGCCCAACTGACTCAATATGGCGGTGTAATTCTGTTCCAGTGTCACAGGAGTGTGTTTCCGTGTGGGTTTCGATAACGCGAAGGCACGGCCCTCGCCAAAGTCGCACATAATAACTTACACGTGCGGGCAGGTGTATGGCCGCTGCGCAAATCGGCGCATGAAGTCTGTTTGTAACGTTTTTCTTACTCTTTGGCTACCCGATTGCTACCCACTTCCCTCGTTGTCTGCGGTCAGAAGCAGCAGTAGTCAATCCCTGCGTTCTGAAAGAGTAAATCCGGATGTTGAGTCGAGTAGCAAAAATAGCGACGGTGATCGTCGTTCTGGCTTCAGTTTCGGGCTGCTGGCCGTTCTGGCCAGGCCCTGGTGGCCACGGTGGTGGAGGTGGCGGGCATCATCAGGGTGGTGGCGGACCAGGCGGCCCGGGTGGTCCAGGCTTTGGTCCCGGTGGCGGCCCTCGCTGACGATCCGGTTCCGGGCAGTATCAGGACTGCCCGGCAACCCTCATTCGTCGCGGCCTTCCATCATGGTGCGTTTGAGCATGACGTAAACTGCGCCAGCGCCACCATGTTTGGCCATGCATGAGCAGAAGCCCAGCACTTGCGGGTGTTGACGCAGCCAGGTGTTGACGTGGCTCTTGATCATCGGGCGCTTGCCATCCAGGCGCACAGCCTTGCCGTGAGTGACGCGCACGCAGCGGATTTCCAGCTTCGTGGCTTCGGCAAGAAACTCCCACAGGGTTTCCCTGGCCACTTCCACGCTCATGCCGTGCAGGTCCAGGCTGCCTTCAAAGCTGATCTGGCCAAGCTTGAGCTTGCGCATCTGGCCTTCCTGCACGCCATCGCGAGACCAGTTCAATACATCTTCCGGACCGACGTCGATCACGAACTGATCGGACAGCCCGTCGACCGTGACCGAGTCGGTGCGCACTGTAGCTGACTGGCGCAGTCTGGCCAGCAGCTTGCGGTCGGTCTTTGGTTTACCGACATCGGCATGTTCGTGCTTGATGGGCTTGACGCCACGTGTCTCGTTTCTGAACAGGGAAAAGTCGTCGTCTTGCATGGGGCCTCCGCGAAGGAGGCTAGTTTAACCCTGCCGCGCAACACGTCAGTCGTGTTTTTTCATCAGGTGCGCGGACATGCTCAATCCTTTCGCCCGGCGTCGACGTCGACGGCAGACTCGCCATAACCAGATGCCCAGATACAGCACCACAAGTCCCAGGCCGGCAATGACTGCTGCCCCCGCAGGTGTTGCATCCAGATCGCCCAGTGCCTGGGGATGGCCGATCAGGCCGGAGGCACCTGCCATTATCAGCAATACGCCCAGAGTGACCAGCAAGGTGGCAATCGCGGTGCCGAAACGCGTGCGCCAATTGCCCTGGCCTCTGGGGCGCAAGCGGCGGGCATCGAAACCGTCGGAGATTTTCATGCCGATTTCCTCAGTGGTTATCGGCGCTATGACCCGGATGACGAGGTGTTGTTCCCCGTTGTGGCGAGAGAAGAGAGGTGAAAGGGATGGGCGGTTATGTGAAGTTATTCACACAACCACTCAGGTCGCCTGTTGTTCAGATCAGGTCTTTGGTCAGCGCCAGAGTGGCGAAGTTGTCTGCCATGATTGCCATTTCCGTGCGGTGTACGTCATGGGCGCTGACGTCGCCATGGGGGCCGGGCAGGTTGCGGGTGGCGCAGGCATCGTCCACCAGGGTGCAGCGATAGCCATAATCCTTGGTCGCACGCACGGTGGTGCTGATACTCGAATGGCTCATGAAACCGCAGATGATCAGGTCCAGATGACCCAGGCTCTGCAGCAGTTCATGCAGGCCGGTGCCGTTGAAGGCATTGGGCAGGCGTTTCTCCACCAGATGTTCGTCGCCCTGAGGAACCAGTTCCGGGACCAGTTGGCCGCGCTCGCCTTGTGGATCGAACAGGCCGCCCACGGTGCCGAGGTGACGTACGTGCACGACAGGGCATTTTACGGCGCGGGCTTTTGCCACCAGTTGGCCGATATTGTCCAGGGCTTCATGGATGCCTGTCAGGGCCAGAGGACCGCTGAGGTACTCTTTCTGGGCGTCGATGATAATCAGCGTGGCATTGCTCAGATTGGCCGGTGCATGAACACGGCCGCTGAGTTGAAACATGGTCTTTAAAGATGACATCCAGAGGGCTCCTTCGAGTGGGGCTTTTGTGACATTGTCCTCTGGCTGAGCGATTCTGTGAATCTCAACAATTGCAGGCCCCGGTTTTGTTGGGCTGCAGGGCATTTTGTCGCGGCGCGGGATGGCGGTTTGCCTTGATGAAGGTCGGCTAATGGGGGAGACTTGCGAGTCTGCCAGATCGTTTTTCCAGGAGCTTGTCCATGATCACCTCTCGTTTGCGCACCGTGCGTGACCATATCCGTTGGGCCGTCAGCCGCTTTCACGAGGAAGACGTGTTTTTCGGGCACGGGACCGACAACGCCTGGGACGAAGCGCGGCAACTGGTGCTCGGCGCCTTGCACCTGCCCTGGGAAATTGCCGACAGCTATCTGGATTGCCGCCTCGAAGTCGAGGAAATCTCCGAGTTGCAACGCCTGATAAAGCGCCGCATCGATGATCGCGTTCCGACGCCCTACCTGCTGGGCGAAGCCTGGTTCTGCGGCATGTCGTTCATTGTCGACGACCGCGTACTGATTCCACGCTCACCGATTGCCGAATTGATCGAAGACCGTTTTGCGCCCTGGCTGGCCGATGAGCCTGCCCGCATTCTGGACTTGTGCACCGGCTCCGGCTGCATCGGCATCGCCTGTGCCGACGAGTTCCCGCAAGCCGAAGTGGTATTGGCTGACCTCTCGTTCGAGGCCCTTGAAGTGGCCAACCAGAACATCGAGCGCCACGCCATGGAAGATCGCGTCTATACCGTGCAGGGCGATGGTTTCGACGGCCTGCCGGGGCAGCGTTTCGACCTGATCGTGTCCAACCCGCCTTATGTCGATGCCGAAGATTTTGCCGACATGCCCCATGAATACCAGCACGAGCCTGAGCTTGCCCTGGCCTGCGGCAACGACGGTCTGAATCTGGTGCGCCGCATGCTGAGCGAGGCCGCCGATCACCTGACCGAAAAAGGGTTGTTGATTGTCGAGGTGGGCAACAGCCAGGTGCATGTCCAGGCGCTGTATCCGGAAGTGGATTTCGCCTGGCTGGACTTCCAGCGCGGTGGCCATGGCGTGTTCATGCTGACTGCCGAACAGTGCCGCGAGCATCAGGCACTGTTTGCTTCAAAGGTCTGAAGCGGCATGAGCGGGGCTTCATGCCCCGCTTTCACAACTTAACGATGTGTCGCAATCCAGATCAGCAGTCCCGCCTGAAACACAGCAAAAGTCACCAGACACGCGATGGTAAAGCGCAGGCTGCTGTCTTCGCGCTTGTATTTGTTGACCCGGTCTTCATGGGCACGAATCACGACTTCCTGCTCGGTCAGATTCTTCTCGGCCTTTTCCAGCATCTGCGACGCTTCGAGGATTTCGATGATCTGCACCTTGTCATTGTTCCAGGTGCTGTGCAGGTTGCCGACGTGAACGTCCTTGATGCTGCCTTTCATATGCTGCGCATCGGCATAGATAACTTCAAAACCCAGGGTACGCAGGAAGTGATCGCGGCGCAGGCGGGTGTCTTCGTTCAGGCCGTCCTTGCTTGCCAGCGGGACGCCTTCGATCTTGTAGGATGACCACTTCTTTTGTGCCCAGTGAACCGCATGGGCAATCAGGAAGCGTCCAAGACCGCGGTTCCAGGGCTCTATCTGCAACCCGGATTCAGGGCCGAAGCGCACCATATGTTTCTGGTGATCGACCCAGATATCCAGATTGTTCTGTTCCTTGCGTACCCGTTGCCCCGGCAACTGGATATTGATGCGCAGCAGGCTCAGTTCCTTGCTGTGGCGCTCGGCACGGCCGAACTGCACGAAACGTAGCGGCCGCCCGCCGGTTGCACGGTCGGTCGGCAACGGCGAAAGGCGAAGCATCTGGAAGCTCTCGGGCACCACGTCTTCCCAGGGTTGGGGCGGCAGCGCTTCGGCTTCGGGCTTTTCAGGGGCTTCGGCTTTTTCGGTCACGGTATTTGTATCAGTCATTCACGATGATCCTGTCCATGGCCTTGTGCAGCAAACACAATGCCAGCACACCCCTATCGGCAGGTTTTCCCAAGTCTGAAGGGGCGGGTGGTTTTGTTGACGTCAAATCTTTCGTTCAATTTGCGGGTAACGCACCAATAAAGCGCAGGATGTGCGCCGAAAGCTCGCTCGACAGTGGCAGGGTCGGGTTTCTGTAGGATTGCAGTTGTTTTTCCAGATCGTCGGGGACGATGCGCAATACGTGATTCATGCCGTCGATCAGTGCCAGTTCTGCATCGGGCCGGGCTTTTTTCAGGATCAGGGCATCGTCGACGCTGACCTGAATATCGTTGCGTCCCTGGATGATCAGCGCTGGCATCTGCAGCTTGCCGAACGCGGCAGCCGGGTCCTGACGGAACAGCGATATCAGATAAGGCTGCACACTGGGCCGGAACACGACTTCCAGATCTTCTGGCACCTTGTCGTCGGTCTTGCCTGCCTTCAGTTCATCAAGCAACTGATTGCTGCGTTGCAAAAGCGCTGGCGGCAGGCGCTCGCGAAACTGTTCGCGCAGTACCTGATCCACCGGGCGACCGGTGCCTGCGACGGAGATCACGGCGCTGGCACCTGCCTTTTCAGCCGCCAGTGATGCCACCAGCGCACCTTCGCTATGGCCCAGCAGAATCAAGGAACCAAGACGCGGGTTGGCCTTGAGCTTTTGCGCCCAGGCCTGGGCATCGGCGACATAGCCTTCGACGCTCAGGTCGCGTTCATTCGGGGTTGCAGCCTTGCTGGCCGCGACACCGCGCTTGTCATAGCGCACGCTGGCAATATTGTTCTTGGCCAGGATTATGGCCAGACGCTTCATGCTGTCGTTGCGTCCGCCTTCGGGGTTGTTGCCGTCGCGATCGGTCGGGCCGGAGCCGGCAATGATCAGCACCACGGGCACGGGTTTCGTGGATTGTGGCAGCAGAAGGGTGCCGAACAGTTTTCCATTGTTCGTGTCGACGCTGATCGGTCGTTGCACGACGGTGGGCGATGCTGCGGTGGCCACGCCTGCCAGCATGCACAGTGCCAGGGCCAGCGTGCGCAGGGTGTTCAGGGCTCGAATCGGGGGAATGCCAGGTAGCATCGTAAGGCCATCATTGGTTCAGGTTTCGCTTTGACGCGCGCCGTTGCATAAGGTTCGAGGATGAACTGCGCGTTCAGCCTGCGTATACTGGCGCGCTTGATTGATTCGATCTGGTTTTTTGGCTGATTTCTCGGAGCGCCCGCATGTCCGGCAACACTTTCGGCAAGCTGTTCACTGTCACCACCGCCGGCGAAAGCCATGGCCCGGCGTTGGTCGCTATCGTCGACGGCTGCCCGCCGGGGTTCGAGCTGTCCCTGGAAGACCTGCAGCGTGATCTGGATCGTCGCAAGCCCGGCACCAGTCGCCACACGACCCAGCGCCAGGAAGCCGATGAGGTGGAAATCCTCTCCGGCGTGTTCGAGGGCAAGACCACCGGCGCGTCCATCGGCCTGCTGATCCGCAATACCGACCAGAAGTCCAAGGACTACTCGACCATCAAGGACCTGTTTCGTCCGGCCCATGCCGACTACACCTACCATCACAAATACGGCATCCGTGACTATCGCGGCGGCGGTCGCAGCTCGGCGCGTGAAACCGCCATGCGTGTGGCAGCCGGTGCAATCGCCAAGAAGTATCTGGCGACCCAGGGCATCGTCATCCGTGGCTACATGAGCCAGCTGGGTCCGATCCCGATTCCGTTCAAGACCTGGGATTCGGTCGAGGACAACGCCTTTTTCTGCCCGGACCCGGACAAGGTTCCAGAGCTGGAAGCCTACATGGACCAGCTTCGTCGCGATCAGGACTCGGTGGGTGCCAAAATCACGGTAGTGGCCGAAGGCGTGCAGCCGGGCCTGGGCGAGCCGATCTTTGATCGTCTGGACGCCGAACTGGCCCACGCGCTGATGAGCATCAACGCCGTCAAGGGCGTGGAAATCGGCGCAGGTTTCGACTGTGTCGCCCAGCGCGGCACCGAGCATCGCGACGAACTGACACCGGAAGGCTTCCTGTCCAATCAGGCGGGCGGCATTCTGGGTGGCATTTCGTCCGGTCAACCGATTGTTGCGCATCTGGCGCTCAAGCCGACGTCCAGCATCACCACGCCGGGCCGTTCCATCGATGTCGATGGCAACCCTGTGGAAGTCATCACCAAAGGTCGTCATGACCCTTGCGTCGGCATTCGCGCCACGCCTATCGCCGAAGCGATGATGGCTATCGTGCTGCTGGATCACCTGTTGCGTCATCGCGGGCAAAACGCTGACGTAAAGGTCGATACGCCTGTATTGGGCCAGCTGTAATGAGCGGTGCCACTGCGGTCACTGATCGTGGATGACTGACGTGGCGCCACTGCCTGCCGGGCAGCTTCCTTATTGGCGGCTGTCCGGGTTCTATATTTTCTACTTCGCTCTGCTGGGGTCGGCCGCCCCTTATCTGGCTCTGTATTTCCATCACCTCGGGTTTTCCAGTGCGCGGATTGGCGAACTGGTCGCCATTCCGATGCTGACGCGCTGCATCGCTCCCAATCTGTGGGGCTGGCTGGGTGACTATACGGGGCAGCGTCTGTTGATCGTGCGCTTTGGCGCGCTCTGCACCTTGCTGGCGTTTTCGCTGATTCTGCTCGACAAGAGCTACGCCTGGCTGGCGATGGTCATGGTGCTGTATTCATTCTTCTGGCATGCCATCCTGCCGCAATTTGAAGTCATCACCCTGGCGCATCTGCGCGACCAGACCTCGCGCTACAGCCAGATCCGGGTCTGGGGTTCGATTGGCTTTATCCTGGCGGTTGTAGCGCTTGGGGGCGTGTTCGAGCTGTTCAGCCTCGACCTGTTTCCCCATATGCTGTTGATCATCATGGCCGGTATCGCAATCAGCAGTTGGTGGGTGCCCAATGCGCAGCCGCTGGTTTCGGCACAGCCACTGGATGCTGGCGGTTTTATCAGGCAATTGACCCGTCCCAGCGTGCTGGTCTTTTATGCCTGTGTCGCCTTGATGCAGCTCAGCCATGGGCCGTATTACACCTTCCTGACCTTGCATCTGGAGCAGTTGGGTTACAGTCGCGGTGTGATCGGTATGCTCTGGGCCGTCGGGGTCGTGGCCGAAGTCCTGATGTTCATGGGCATGAGCCGCATACTGCAGCGTTTTTCAGTGCGTCAGGTCTTGATGGCGAGCTTTCTGCTGGCTTCGCTGCGCTGGTTGCTGCTGGGCAGTTTTGCCGATCATCTGCTGGCGCTGCTGGTTATCCAGCTCATGCACGCAGCAACCTTTGGCAGTTTTCACGCGGCTGCCATCCATTTCGTGCAACGTAGCTTCGGTTCGCGCCAGCAAGGTCAGGGGCAGGCGTTGTATGCCGCCTTGTCCGGAGTGGGTGGCGCGCTGGGAGCGTTGTACTCCGGTTACAGCTGGAATGCGCTCGGGCCGTTCTGGACATTTGCCATCGCCAGCCTTGCGGCATTGGCGGCAGCCGTCATGATTGCGACACCAAAGAAAGAGGAGGGTGCATGACCCGCGAACAACTCAGCCTGGAAATCATCGAAGCCGGGCGTTTCCTGTATGGACGCGGCTGGTCGCCAGCCACCAGCAGCAACTATTCCGTGCGCCTGTCCGCCACCGAAGCACTGTTGACGGTATCCGGCAAGCACAAGGGCCAACTGGGCATCGACGATGTACTGGCTACCGACCTGGCCGGCAACAGCCTTGAGCCCGGCAAGAAGCCTTCCGCCGAAACCCTGCTGCACACCCAGCTTTACAGCTGCAAGCCTGAAGTGGGCGCCGTGCTGCATACCCATTCGGTCAACGCTACCGTCCTGTCGCGTCTGACAGATGCCGATCATCTGGTGTTCGAGGATTACGAGCTGCAAAAGGCTTTTGCCGGCGTGGTCACCCATGAATCCCGGGTGGTGGTGCCGATCTTCGATAACGATCAGGATATTGCCCGTCTGGCCTCGAAGGTTCAGCCTTGGCTGGACGCTCATCCCGACTGTGCCGGCTACCTGATTCGCGGGCACGGCCTGTATACCTGGGGAGCGAAGATGAATGATGCGCTGCGTCAGATCGAGGCGTTCGAGTTTCTGTTCGAGTGCGAACTGAAAACCCGCACGGTCTTGAATCGTTGACCTTTAACCGTTAATCAGTGAACCCTGCCTGAACGGCCTGTAAAAGCCGGGGGCCTGTTTCCAGCCGAGGAATTACGCCATGAGCAGCCTGTCCGTTTACCACGTTTCCAGCCCTGAAGTACCCAACAAGGTTCTGACTCACCTGGAAGATATCGCTTCGACCCTGGCCGAGCACGGCGTTGCCTTCGACCGCTGGCAGGCGTCTGCACCGATTACGCCGGGAGCCACTCAGGAAGAAGTGATCAGCGCCTATCGCGCCCAGATCGACAAGCTGATGACCGAGCATGGTTATGTCACTGTCGATGTGGTGAGCCTCAACAGCGACCACCCGCAAAAGGCCGAACTGCGCGCCAAGTTTCTTGAAGAGCATCGCCATGGGGAAGACGAAGTGCGTTTCTTTGTCGCCGGGCGTGGCTTGTTCACGCTGCATATCGATGATTACGTGTATGCCGTGTTGTGTGAAAAGAACGACCTGATCTCGGTGCCCGCCGGAACCCGCCACTGGTTCGACATGGGCGAAAACCCGCATTTCGTTGCCATTCGCCTGTTCAACAACCCGGAAGGCTGGGTGGCGAATTTTACCGGAGAAGATATCGCCGGCCGTTTTCCGCGTCTGGATGACTGATGTTTTCGCGAATTCATCCGCGAAACTTCCCATTTCCTATCTTGCTCACAGGAGCCCGTTCCAGATGCCCATCAAAGTTATCCTTACGGATATCGAAGGCACCACCAGTGCAGTGAGCTTCGTATTCGATGTGCTGTTCCCGTTCGCTGCGAAGCATTTGCCCGACTTTGTCCGCCAGAACGCCGAAAAACCTTCGGTAGCGGCGCAATTGCAGGCTGTTCGCCAGGACAGCAACGAGCCTGATGCCGATGTAGAACGGGTTATCGAAATCCTCCTCGACTGGATTGCCCAGGACCGCAAGGCCACACCACTCAAGGCCTTGCAGGGTATGGTCTGGGAACAGGGCTATAACGCCGGGCAACTCAAGGGGCATGTCTACCCGGATGCGGTCGAAGCCCTCAAGCGCTGGCATCAGGAGGGTTATAAACTTTATGTTTACTCATCCGGCTCGATTCAGGCTCAGCAACTGATTTTCGGTTGTTCAGAAGCGGGTGATCTGTCTGGCCTGTTCAGTGGCTATTTCGACACCACGTCCGGCCCCAAGCGCGAAGAGCAATCCTATCGCACCATCAGCACCGCCATCGGCTGCCCGGCCGAAGAGATTCTGTTTCTGTCGGACATTGTCGAAGAACTTGATGCCGCCCGAGCAGCAGGCATGGCGACATGCGGTCTGGTACGCGCCGGTGGCGAGCTGCCGGGGCATGAGTCGGTGACCAGCTTTGCCATGATCTGTACTGCGTAGGAGCGAATTTATTGGCTCTGTCTGCGTTAAGTGTTGCAGAGGTCTAAGCTTGTAGAGCCCGACATCCCTTTCAGGAGGTCT
>NZ_JAIGPJ010000028.1:0-81595 GCF_019719005.1 Pseudomonas cichorii | reverse complement strand
TGGCGGTGAGCTTGAATGATTCTGTGTACTTACTCATAACGTCCCCCAAGGGTTGGATGGGTGTCCAACTTTTTGGGGGCAGTTCACTATGTGGGAGCGACTTCAGTCGCGAAGAGCCCTACTTCACAATCGGCAAACTGGTCGTGGACTTGATCTCGGATAACGCCACGGTCGAGTTCACTTCCTGAATCCCCGGCACCAGCGACAGTTTTTCAAAGAAAAACCGCTCATACGCCTCGATATCCGACGTCACGATGCGCAGCAGGAAATCCACCGAGCCCATCAGCACGTAACACTCCAGCACCTCAGGGAAGCCGCGGATCGAATCGGTGAATTCGGTGAAATTCGAGCGCCCGTGGGCGTTGAGTTTGACCTCGGCAAAGATCTGCGTGTTGAGGCCGATTTTCTTGCGGTCCAGCAGTGTCACATTGCGCCGTATTACGCCCTCATCCTTCAGCCGCTGTATACGCCGCCAGCAGGGCGACTGCGACAAACCCACTTTCTCTGCAACCTGGGCACTGGAGAGCGAGGCATCCTCTTGCAGCAATGCCAGTATCTTGCGGTCGTAAGCATCCAGCTCAACTTGCATAAACAATCCCTTTAAAATCCATATTGCGCATTAACAATTCCAAAAAGCCCTAAACCTATTGATCATAGACCAGAAATTTCCATTTCGGCGTGCAAGAATTCCTCCACTCAATACAGGAGAGCCCAGTATGCCCAACCTTGAAGCCGTTGCAGCATCAGAACTTCGCCCGGACAGCTGGTCACCCGCCAACATGTCCTGTTGCGCACGCTATCAGGTGCTGGCCGAAGCCGAACCGGCGCTGTTGTGTCAGGTCCTGAACCTGTTTGCCCTGCAATACCTGACACCGCAGAACGTCATTGTTTCACGGCAGGACGGGTTGCTGGTCATCGATGTAACAGTCGACGGGCTAAGCTGGCATCGAGCTCAGGTGATTGGCGAAAAAATGCGCAATCTGATCGATGTATGCTCGGTGGAACTGGAGCAAATCCACGCCCCGCAAGTCACTCATCAACATGTTGCACTGGTCGCTGGCTGAAGTGTCTCGCAAACATTCGTAATTCCTGGTCGCATAGAGAGCTCAACACTGGCACGCTTGAAGACTATTCTTGCTCATCGTCCGATGATGAATTGCCTCAAGGAGCGCGCATGGCAGTCCTCGCCCCATCGTCACAGGATCGCTGGCTCGATCTGAACGACCTGCTACGTGATCTGGTCGCCCAAGGCGTCCTGAGTCAGAACGATGCAGAAACAGCCCTCACCCAGCGCCGTAGCGCGGCCAATATCCAGCTTCATCCGCTGGAGTTCATTGCGACCCTGCAGTTCGATGACCTCAAGCGCGCAGGCAAGAAGCTCGACCTGGAAACCCTGACCAACTGGCTCGCACAGCAATGTGACCAGCCGTATATGCGTATCGACCCGCTGAAAATCAATGTCGCGGCCGTTATGCCCTTGATGTCGTATGCCTTTGCCCAGCGACACAAGATCCTCGCCGTGGCCGTGGATCGCGAATCCGTGACCATCGCCAGCGCGCAACCTTATGTACGCGCCTGGGAAGAGGACCTGGCCCATGTGCTGAAGCTGACCATCAAGCGCGTGGTGGCCAACCCGGTAGATATCCAGCGCGTGACGGTGGAGTTCTTCAGACTGGCGAAATCTGTCAGCGGTGCCAATGCGACAGATCTGAAAACCAGCAACATGGGCAACTTCGAGCAACTGCTCAAGCTGGGTGCCAGCGATCAGGAACCCGACGCCAACGACGCGCATATCGTCAATATCGTGGACTGGCTGTTCCAGTACGCTTTCCAGCAACGCGCCAGCGATATCCATATCGAGCCACGCCGCGAGCAAGGCACCGTGCGCTTTCGTATCGATGGCGTGCTGCATAACGTCTACCAGTTCCCGTCACAGGTCACCATGGCGGTGGTCAGCCGCCTGAAAAGCCTGGGCCGGATGAACGTCGCGGAAAAGCGCAAGCCGCAGGACGGCAGGGTCAAGACCACCACGCCCGATGGCGGCGAAGTGGAATTGCGGCTCTCGACCCTGCCCACCGCGTTCGGCGAAAAAATGGTGATGCGGATCTTCGACCCCGAAGTGCTGCTCAAGGATTTCGATCAACTGGGCTTCTCCAGCGATGACTTGCGACGCTGGCAAGGCATGACCAATCAGCCCAACGGCATCATTCTGGTCACCGGCCCGACCGGTTCGGGCAAGACCACCACGCTCTACACCACACTCAAGAAGCTGGCGACCTCCGAGGTCAATCTGTGCACCATCGAAGACCCCATCGAGATGGTGGAACCCGCCTTCAATCAGATGCAGGTCCAGCACAATATCGACCTGTCCTTCGCCAGTGGTGTGCGAGCCCTGATGCGGCAGGACCCGGACATCATCATGATCGGCGAGATTCGTGACCTGGAAACCGCAGAGATGGCGATTCAGGCCGCGCTGACCGGCCACCTGGTGCTCTCGACCCTGCACACCAACGATGCACCCAGCGCCATCAGCCGCATGCTGGAACTCGGCGTGCCGCATTACCTGCTCAAGGCCACCATCCTTGGCGTCATGGCGCAACGTCTGGTGCGTACCTTGTGCCCGCACTGCAAGGCCCCGATCAACCTGAACGAAACCGACTGGCAGACCCTGACACGCCCCTGGCAGGCTCCGGTGCCCAGCGGCGCACATCAGGCCGTCGGCTGCGTGGAATGTCGTGAAACAGGTTACCGTGGACGAGCCGGTGTCTACGAGATCATGCTTATGTCCGACAGTGTCAAAGCCTTGATCAGCGCAGACCTCGACCTGACCGCCATGCGCCGCCAGGCCTTCAAGGAAGGCATGCGCAGCCTGCGATTGTCCGGCGCGCAAAAAGTCTCGGCGGGGCTGACGACACTGGAGGAAGTGCTGCGGGTCACGCCACAGAGCGAGCAGCGCTAGGGAAACGAACTCAATATAAAAGCGACAGGGAAAAGTTATGCAAATCGGCAGTGTAGTTCTGTTATTCGTCGGCCTGGCGGTAGCCATCGTCTTCATGGGCTTCAAGGTTGTGCCGCAGGGTTATCAATGGACGGTGGAGCGTTTCGGGCGTTATACGACCACACTGAAACCGGGGCTTAATATCATCGTGCCCGTGATGGACCGTATCGGACACAAGATCAACGTCATGGAAAGCGTGCTGGACATTCCACCTCAGGAAGTCATCACCGCCGACAACGCCACTGTGCAGATCGATGCCGTGTGCTTCTTTCAGGTGGTCAACACGGCACAGGCCGCCTATGAGGTGAACAACCTCGAACACGCCATCCGCAACCTGCTGCAAACCAATATTCGTACCGTGCTCGGCTCCATGGAGCTGGATGCGATGCTCAGCCAGCGTGACAACATCAACGAGCGCCTGCTGCGCACTGTCGATGAAGCTACAGCGCCATGGGGCATCAAGATCACTCGTATTGAAATCAAGGACATCAGCCCGCCAGCAGACCTGATGGCTGCCATGTCCGGCCAGATGAAAGCCGAGCGGATCAAGCGTGCGCAAATCCTTGAAGCCGAAGGCTTGCGCGCTTCTGCGATTCTCACCGCTGAAGGCAAGAAGCAGGCGCAGATTCTGGAGGCCGAAGGGGGTCGTCAGGCGGCCTTCCTGGAATCCGAAGCACGCGAGCGTCAAGCCGAAGCGGAAGCGCGGGCGACTCAAGTGGTATCCGAAGCCATTGCGGGCGGAAACGTGCAGGCGATCAACTACTTCGTCGCTCAGAAGTACGTCGAGACGCTGGGCAAACTGGCCTCCGCCAATAACAGCAAGGTCATCCTGATGCCGCTGGAAGCCAGTCAGGTGATCGGGGCCGTGGGCGGTATCGGAGAAATCGTCAAAGCCACCTTCAACAACCCGAAAGCCTGAGGCAAGGACGATGAATTTCCTGCAAAACCTGTCGGCCTGGGACTGGCTTGGACTGGGCACGGTGCTGCTGATCTTCGAGGTGTTCGGCGCGGGCGGGTATCTGCTGTGGATCGGCATTGCGGCAGCCTCGGTCGGCGTCCTGACGTTCGTCATGCCCGAAATGCCATGGGCCTTGCAGTTTCTGCTCTTCGCGCTGTTTTCAGTGCTGACGGCCGCCTATTGGTGGCATCGGCAACGCAGCGTGGCCCGTCCATCGGATCAGCCAGGGCTGAACATGCGCGGGCAGGAGCTGATTGGTCGCACGTTCACCGTTCAGACCGCGATTGTCGATGGACGGGGCAAGATCAAAGCGGGTGACAGCGTATGGATCGTGACAGGACCGGACGCGCCGATGGGCAGTCTGGTGAAGGTCATTGGTCAGGACGGTGTGATCTTGAAGGTCGAGGCCCACGACTTAAATTGAACTCAACCCCTGCTCCGGCTATCCAACCCCTCAGAACAACCACAGTCGGAGTAACACCATGCGCCTCAAACATGCTGTCATCACATGCGCCTTACTGTCACTTCCGGTCGGTTCAGCGATGGCCGACGGTTTCTGGCGTAACGTGATTTCTTCCGGTGCCACCACCGGTTCGACTTACCTGACCTTCAAGGATCACAAGCTGATCGTCGCCGCTCAGGATGACGCAGGCAGCTTCGTCGCCAGCGATGGCGGCATCCGCGGCCCATTCCTGGAAGCGGCTATCCAGCAGGTGCGCACTGACAATCCTGGCCTGAAAGCCACGGACATGGAACTGGCCAACGCGATCCTGGCCAAGAACCTGGTCGCCGAAAACCAGTAATCGGCCCCATGAAAAATGCCGCTCATTCGAGCGGCATTTTTTTTGCCTTCCGGTTACTCGCCGATGGCGTTTTTGTAACCGGCAGCATCCAGCAGTTTTGCCAGATCGGCGGTGGCATCGCTTGGCTTGAGCTTGAAGATCCAGGCTTCGTACGGAGTGCTGTTCAGCAGTTCCGGGCCATCGGCCAATGCTTCATTGACCGCAATCACTTCGCCAGCAACAGGCGAGTAGATATCGGAAGCAGCCTTGACCGACTCGACCACGCCCGCAGCGTCAGTGGCGGCGAAAACCTTGCCCACTTCAGGCAGCTCGACAAACACCACATCGCCCAGCGCTTCCTGAGCATGATCGGAGATACCCACGGTTACCGTGCCGTCGGATTCCAGACGCGCCCATTCGTGGCTTTCGGCGAAACGCAGTTCGGCGGGAATATTGCTCATTTAGTCATCCTCTACATCGAGTCAGCGGAAAACCCGCCAGATAGGTTAGATCAGGGTTTTGCCATGACGTACAAACGCTGGCTGCACTACACGCACCGGATACCATTTGCCGCGGATTTCGACTTCGGCCCGGTCGCCAGTCGCCATCGGAACACGTGCCAGGGCAATCGATTTGCTTAGCGTAGGAGAGAAACTACCACTGGTGATCTCTCCTTCGCCAATTTCTGCGATACGCACGACCTGACGCGCCCGCAACACGCCGCGCTCTTCGAGCACCAGCCCCACCAGTTTCGAGGCCACGCCTGCGGCACGCTCGCTTTCCAGTGCATCGCGACCGATGAAATCACGCTCTGCCGGCTCCCACGCAATGGTCCAGGCCATGTTCGAGACGAGCGGCGAAGCGTTTTCGTCGATGTCCTGCCCATACAGGTTCATGCCTGCCTCAAGACGCAATGTGTCTCGTGCGCCCAGACCGACAGGAGAAATGCCTGCGCCGACCAGATCGTTGAAAAAACCGGGAGCCTGCTCGGCTGGCAGCATGATTTCCAGACCGTCTTCACCGGTGTAGCCGGTGCGGGCAATGAACCAGTCGCCATCGTCACGGGCTTCAAAATACTTGAGCTGATGAATGGTTTCGGCGCGAGCGCTGGACACCAGTTCGGCAATCCGGCTTCTGGCCCGTGGCCCTTGAATTGCCAGCATGGACAGCCCTGTGCGCTCGATCAGCTGCACATCGAAACCGGTGAGGTGCGATTGCATCCAGGCCATGTCCTTGGCACCGGTTGCCGCATTGACCACCAGGCGATAACCGCTGGCGGTGAGGTAGACGATCATGTCGTCGACGATACCGCCACGGGTATCGAGCATGGCGCTGTACAACGCACGTCCCGGACTTTTCAGCCGTTCTACGTCGTTGGCCAGCAGGTAACGCAACCAGGCCTTTGCCTGACTGCCCATGACATCGATCACATGCATGTGAGAGACATCGAACACTCCGCAATCGCGGCGTACCTGATGGTGCTCCTCGACTTGCGATCCGTAATGCAACGGCATGTCCCAGCCACCAAAATCGACCATCTTCGCGCCAAGCGCGAGGTGCAGGTCAAAGAGTGGGGTACGCTGTCCCATGGGTTTCTCCTTCCGGGCGTGGCGAAGGTGCGGACAGGCAGATCAGAGGCAAGCCCCTCGTGAATAGAGGTATGCAGCAAATGACAGCGCGCCGAACGGTCTGACAGACCGCACCGATTGCGGCGCATTGTAGCCGTATGGGGAGTGACTAACCAATCTGACGCGCCGAGCGCCGGATCAACCCGATCACGGGCAACAGCCCGACCAGCACCAGCGTCAAGGCCGGCAGGGCCGCACGCGCCCATTCCCCCTCGCTGGTCATCTCGAAGATGCGCACAGCAAGGGTATCCCAGCCAAACGGACGCATGAGCAAGGTGGCGGGCATCTCTTTAAGGACGTCGACGAAGACCAGCAACGCGGCGCTCAATGCGCCCGGCACCAGCAGCGGCAGATACACTTTGAAAAACAACTTTGGTCCACTGACACCCAGACTGCGGGCTGCCTCAGGCAGCGAAGGCCGGATGCGCGACAGGCTGTTTTCCAGCGGCCCATAAGCCACCGCAATGAAGCGCACCAGATAGGCCAGCACCAGAGCTGACAGGCTGCCCAGCAGCAAAGGCTTGCCGGCCCCGCCCAGCCAGCCGGAGAGCGGAATCACCAGCTCCCGGTCCAGATAACTGAAGGCCAGCATGATCGACACGGCCAGCACCGAACCGGGCAGTGCATAACCGAGATTGGCCAGACTCACGCCGGAGCGAATCACCGGCGTGGGGGCCATGCGTCGGGCAAAAACCAGGATCAGCGCCACGCCGACGGTTATCAGCGCAGCGATGCCGCCCAGATAGAGGGTATGCAGGATCAGGCCGGTATAACGTTCATCCAGATCGAAACGGCCCCGCTGCCAGACCCACACGATCAGTTGCAGCATGGGCACGGCAAACGCACAGACAAAGACCAGCCCACACCAACCAGTGGCCGCCAGTGCTTTCAGGCCGCGCAGGTGATAGAGCGCCTTGCCTCGCGGTCGTTCGTTGGTCGTGCGGCTGGCACCACGGGCGCGGCGTTCGCCATAGAGCACCACCATGACCGCCAACAGCAACAGGCTTGCCAGCTGCGCCGCGCTGGACAGGCTGAAGAACCCGTACCAGGTCTTGTAGATCGCGGTGGTGAACGTATCGAAGTTGAAGACCGACACCGCGCCGAAATCCGCCAGGGTTTCCATCAGCGCCAGCGCCAAACCGGCGCCGATTGCCGGACGCGCCATAGGCAGCGCCACACGCCAGAAAGCCTGCAACGGCGACTGCCCCAGCACCCGCGCAGCTTCCATCAGGCCTTTGCCCTGGGCCAGGAAAGCCGTGCGCGCCAGCAGATAGACGTAGGGATAGAACACCAGCACCAGAACGATGATCACCCCGCCCGTGGAACGCACACGAGGCAGTCGCAGGCCGCTGCCGAACCATTCCCGCAGCAGGGTTTGCACCGGGCCGGAGAAATCCAGCAGGCCGACAAACACAAAGGCGAGCACATACGCCGGAATCGCGAACGGCAGCATCAAGGCCCAGTCCAGCCAGCGCCTGCCGGGAAACTCACAGAGGCTGGTCAGCCACGCCAGACTGACACCCAGCACCGTGACACCGACGCCAACACCCAGCACCAGAATCAGCGTGTTGCTCAACAGCCGCGCCATCTGGGTTTCCAGCAAATGGGACCAGATCTCGCGGTCGATAGTCTCCCAGGACAGCAACAGCACGCTCAGCGGCAGCAGCACCAGGGCAGCGATGGCAAAAACCAGGAGATACCAACGGCGTTGGGCGGGATGGGCCAAGGGGGATTCTCGAAAATCATGGAAAACCCCGTAGGAGCGAATTCATTCGCGAATGAATTCGCTCCTACGGGGGTGTGGCGGTATTAAATCAATTCCAGCCAGCGCGATCCATCATGCGAATCGCTTCAGCCTGACGCTTGCCTGCCACTTCGACAGGAATGGTGTCAGCCTTGAAGGCGCCCCAGCTGGCAACCTCTGCCGACGGTGCGACTTTCGGATTAGCCGGAAATTCCTGGTTGGTGCCGGAGAAGATGGCTTGTGCCTCAGGCCCCGTCATCCACTCAACCAGCGCCTTGGCGGCTTCTGGGTGCGGTGCATGCTTGGTCAAGCCGATGCCCGACAGGTTGACGTGTACGCCACGGTCCGACTGGTTCGGCCAGAACAGCTTCACCGCCAGGTCAGGATTATCCTTGTGCAGGCGACCGTAGTAGTAAGTGTTGACGATACCGACGTCGCATTGCCCGGCATTGATTGCCTCAAGCACCGCGATGTCATCGGAGAACACATCGGTGGACAGGTTATTGACCCAGCCCTTGAGAATCTTCTCGGACGCTTCGGCGCCATGGGTTTCGATCAGGGTTGCCGTCAGGGACTGGTTATAAACCTTCTTGGCCGTGCGCAGGCACAGGCGCCCTTCCCAGTTCTTGTCTGCCAAGGCTTCGTAAGTGCTCAGTTCGGCAGGCTTGACGCGATCCGTCGAGTAGGCGATGGTCCGCGCCCGCAGGCTCAGGCCGGTCCAGGCATGGCTGGAAGAGCGATATTGAGGCGGGATATTGGCGTCGATCACAGGCGACGTGAACGGCTGGAGAATCCCCATCTGCTCGGCCTGCCAGAGGTTACCGGCATCGACGGTCAGCAGCAGGTCAGCCGTGGCGTTCTCGCCTTCGGCCTTGATGCGCTGCATCAGAGGCGCTTCCTTGTCGGTGATGAACTTGATCTTCACACCGGTCTTGGCCGTGTAGGCATCGAAGACCGGCTTGATCAGCTCATCGATACGCGATGAATACACCACGACCTCGTCAGCGGCCTGGGCGGTGCTGCCGAGCACTGTGAGTGTCAAAGCAGCCAGAAGACGCTTGCTAGCCTGCATGGGAGTCTCTCGCGTTCGAAAAATGAGGCGAAATGGTAGTTAATCCCATTTTCGATCACAATCGAACAGCCGCCCGAGGCGTTACCGGATGTTTCAAGCCATTACAAACGGGCAAGTTCCGGGAGCTCTCCGGACAACCCCAACGCCTCGCGCACGAACATGGCCTTGGCTTCCGGCATTTTGTTGACCACTTTCAGGCCGGTATTGCGCAGCCAGCGCAGCGGCAGCGGGTTGGCCTGGAACAGACGCTCGAAACCTTCCATGGCCGCCATCAGGGCCAGGTTGTGTGGCATGCGGCGACGCTCGTAACGGCCGAGCACACGGACATCGGCCAGTCGTTCGCCACGCTCGGCAGCATGCAGCAACACTTCGGCCAGTACCGCAGCATCCAGAAAGCCCAGGTTCACGCCCTGCCCGGCCAGCGGGTGGATGGTGTGAGCGGCATCGCCAATCAGCGCCAGCCCCGGCGCGACATAACGCTTGGCGTGACGCTGACGCAACGGCACGCACACTCGCGGATCGGCAGCCAGCACCTGCCCCAGACGGCCCTCGAAAGCCCGCTCCAGTTCGCGACAGAAAGTTTCGTCATCCAGCGCCATCAGGCGCTCGGCTTCAAGCGGCGTCACCGACCAGACGATGGAACACCAGTGCTCTTCTTCATGCTCCAGCGGCAGGAACGCCAGCGGACCATCGTCGGTAAAACGCTGCCAGGCGGTCTTGCGATGGGAGTCGGCCGTTCGCACGCTGGTGACAATGGCGTGATGCAGATAATCCCATTCCCGGGTCGGTGTGCCTGTCAGGCGGCGTACAGCCGAATTGGCACCATCGGCAGCAATGACCAGAGGCGCACGCAACTGGCGACCGTCGGCCAGGGTCAGCAGCCAGTCGTCACCGGAATGGCGCATGTGCTCCAGACGGGCATTGGCCAGTAAACCGATATCGCTGTCGTGCAGCCGTTCCAGCAGAGCGTCCTGCACCACGCGGTTCTCGACGATATGACCCAGCACTTCAGCATGCACGCTGGACGCTGAGAAATGGATTTCTCCAGTGCCGCTGCCGTCCCACACATGCATCTGCCCATAAGGGCTGACGCGACGGGCGGCGATGCCTTCCCAGACATCAAGACGCTGCAGAATCCGCTGGCTGGCCGCCGATAGCGCACTGACGCGAGGCTCGAAGGACGATTGCGAGTCGAAGGGTTTGACGCTCAGCGGGCCGCCATCGACCACCACCACATCCAGGCCGCTGCCTTGCAAGGCCAATGCAAGGGCGCTGCCGACCATTCCGGCTCCGACAATCAGCACATCTGCGCGGGTTTCCATGCTTAGATCGTTCTCGCTTGCGGCCGTGGCCGTGTTCTGAAAGTTTGTGGGTCACACATCGGATCGAGTCCCCAGGCCCATGGCCTGACGGGCGAACCAGCGTTTGGCCGGTGGCAGCAGATCCAGCCCCAGCAACCCCAGGTTGCGGCCTGCGGTGACCACAGGCTGTGTGCTGCCGAACAAGCGGGTTACCTTGTCGGAAAAGCCCACGGTCATCTGTTGATCGAGGCGCTGCCGTTCACGATAGGCCAGCAGGGTCGACAGGTCGCCCGGTAATTTGTCGCTTTCCAGCAATGCGTCAGCCAGTGCGTCGGCATCGCGCAACGACAGGTTGAAGCCCTGTCCGGCAATCGGGTGCAGGCTGTGGGCGGCATTGCCCAGCACGACCAGATGCGAACGAACCTGCTCTTCGGCTTCCACCAGGGAAAGCGGATACACATGCCGCGAACCGACCTGACGCAAGGTGCCCAGGCGGTAACCGAATACATTCTGCAGTTCACTGAGGAAGCTGCGGTCATCCAGCGCCGCAAGCCGCTGGGTGTCGTTGCCCTTGCGGGTCCAGACCAGCGCGCAGCGGTTTTCCGGCAATGGCAACAGAGCCATGGGACCATCATCGGTGAAGCGCTCGAACGCCTGCCCGCAATGGGCTTCGCTCGGGGTGATGTTGGCGATCAAGGCGCTCTGATCATAGGAGCGTTCGCGCACGCCAATACCCAACTGTTCGCGCAGGCTGGAGCGGCCGCCATCGGCGAGCACCGCCAGATCACATTCCAGTTCGGTTTCATCATTCAATGTCAGTCGATAGCCATCGGCCAACGCCTGCATGCGCGTAACCTCGGCAGGCACGCGCCACGTGACGACTTCACGATCCAGCCCCGCCCAGAGGCATTGGCCCAGCCAGGCGTTTTCCACCACATAACCCAGCGCCGGCACGCCTTCTTCCATGGCGGCAAGACGGGTCGCACCGAAGCGACCGCGATCGGACACCTGAATCTGCATGATGGGTTCGGCGCGCCGGGTAATCTGATGCCACAGGCCAAGGCGTTCATAAATGCGCCGCGCCCCGAACGACAGCGCCGAAGAGCGTGCATCGTAGCTGGGCTGATAGCTGTCACCGGGGGCGAAAGGTTCGATCAGGACGATTTTCCAGCCGCGCGCCTTTGCGCCCGCCTGCAAGGCCAGAGCGAGGCTGGCACCCACCAGACCGCCACCGATGATGGCAAGATTGAAGCGGCTCATGCGACCTGAGCCTGTGCAGCGGCCATCAGGGCCTCGATTTCAGCGACAGTCTTGGGCACGCCACCGGAAAGAATTTCACACCCCTTCTTCGTCACCACTACGTCATCCTCGATTCGCACACCAATACCTCGCCATTTTTTCGCGACGTTCTGATTGTCGGGAGAGACATAAATCCCCGGCTCCACGGTCAGCGCCATGCCGACTTCCAGCACCCGCCATTCACCACCGACCTTGTATTCGCCGACGTCATGCACATCCATGCCCAGCCAGTGCCCGGCACGATGCATGTAGAACGCTTTGTACGCCTCGGTCTCGATCAACTCGTCCACATCGCCCTGCAACAAGCCCAGTTCAACCAGCCCGGTCGTAATGACCCTGACCGTTGCTTCATGGGCCTGGTTCCAGTGCTTGCCGGGGCCAATGGCCGCAAACGCTGCTTCCTGAGACTTGAGCACCAGTTCGTAGATAGCTTTCTGCTCTGCCGAGAATTTCCCGCTGACCGGAAAGGTGCGGGTGATGTCGCTGGCATAGCAGTCAATCTCGCAACCGGCGTCGATCAACACCAGATCGCCCTCCTTGAGCGGCGCGTCGTTTTGCTGATAGTGCAGGATGCAGGCATTACGGCCCGAAGCGACGATGGAGCCGTAAGCCGGCATCTTTGCCCCGCCCTTGCGAAACTCGTAATCCAGCTCGGCTTCCAGGCTGAACTCATATAGCCCGGCACGGCTGGCCTGCATCGCACGGATGTGGGCACGAGCGGAAATCTGCGCAGCCTCGCGCATGACCTTCACTTCCGCTGCCGATTTATACAGGCGCATATCATGCAGCAGATGATCCAGCGCAACGAACTCGTTCGGCGGCTGCGCACCCAGGTGGGCCTTGGAGCGAATCGTATTGATCCACTCCATCAGATGCCGGTCGAATTCAGGGTTGCTGCCCATGGCCGAATACACCCGCTCGCGACCTTCGATCAGGCCCGGCAGGATGTCGTCGATATCGTTGATCGGGAAGGCATCGTCGGCACCGAAATCCCGAATGGCACCTTCCTGACCGGCCCGCAGCCCGTCCCATAATTCGCGCTCCGGGTTGCGCTCACGGCAGAACAGCACGTACTCGCCATATTCACGCCCCGGAATCAACACCACTACCGCTTCGGGCTCGGGAAAGCCGCTCAGGTACTGGAAATCGCTGTCCTGCCGGTAGACATGCTCGACATCACGATTGCGAATCGCAACAGCCGCGGCCGGAAGAATGGCGATGCTGTTGGGCACCATCTGGGCCATCAGGGCCTTGCGTCGGCGGGCGTATTCGGACTTCGGGATAGAGAT
Organism: Pseudomonas cichorii; assembly: GCF_019719005.1. GTDB lineage: Bacteria > Pseudomonadota > Gammaproteobacteria > Pseudomonadales > Pseudomonadaceae > Aquipseudomonas > Aquipseudomonas cichorii_E. The sequence continues at coordinate 68,524 of NZ_JAIGPJ010000028.1, read as the reverse complement.
CATGGGCAGACGGGGTCCCTTGGTGGAGCGAGCCGGTCAGGTCTGTCGAAACCCTGCCGACGCGCCGTGATGAGCAATCAGTGCAGGGAAGGCTTGGGCTGTGGCGCAACGGCCTTGCTGCATTCGGTGAACAGCAGCAGTGGCGCAACGCGCAGGTATTCCATGACTTCCATGTAATCGCTTTCGCCGTCTTCGGATTCTTCCAGTGCATCCTGAACCTGAGCGATTGCAGCCAAGTCCTGTAACACTTCAGTGGCTTCGATGCTCAGCACAGCATCTCCGACCGCCAGGCCAAAGCCCGACAGGAAACCCTGACACCATTGACCCAGCGCAGCAGCGCGCTCGGCCAGCGGCTCGTCATCGCCGGGCAGCAACAGCACAACTGTCATGTCATCGCCGGTGAGTTCGCCCTTGACCATCTCCTGCAGGCCAATCAGCGCCTGGCGAACGTTGTCCTCAGGCTCGGTTTCAAGCAGTACGGAAGCATCGGCAAACCAGCCTTCGCTATCGAAGCCGGCACCGGCGCAACTACGCCCGAGCAACAGGCCGTGCAGTTCGGCAGGAGAAACCGGATGGCCACTGGTATTGAGCAGAGTGGCAAATGCTTTGTACGGGGAATTCTGAATGGGCATGGGCAGCTAGTCGCCAAACGGCGCAATGTCTAGAATGAAGGCCTTGTATCCTAGACTATCCGCGCAACAAGATCATCAACACGGCGGTTAGAGGCAGTGGCGTTAACTGACTCCGTGCCATTCATCAGAAAGTACTCAGTGGAAAACAATGGAAGACACCGATCTGCAAGCCCTGATGAACCGGCTGGAATTGCTGCTCAAACACATTGAGCAACTTAAAAGCCAAAATGCACTCCTATTAGCTCAGGAAAAATCCTGGCGCGAGGAACGCGCCCACCTCATCGAAAAGAACGAAATCGCCCGGCAGAAGGTCGAGTCCATGATTTCGCGCCTCAAGGCCCTGGAGCAAGACTCATGAGTAATGGCAACAGCGTTACCGTTCAAATCCTCGACAAGGAATATTCGATCATTTGCCCTCAGGAAGAGCGCACCAACCTGGTCAGCGCCGCCCGCTACCTGGATGGCAAGATGCGTGAAATCCGCAGCAGCGGCAAAGTGATCGGCGCAGACCGCATTGCGGTCATGGCTGCCCTGAACATCACTCACGACCTGCTGCACAAACAGAATCTGCCTGACGTGCAAACCAGCGGATCGACCCGCGAACAGGTGCGCGACCTGTTGGAAAGAGTCGATCTGGTGCTGGCCACAGACACCCCGACAACACCCGATTCACCTCGTAGCTGATTATTTGCGGACGTTTCTGTATACTTGCGCCGCTCCCTGGAGTGCTTGCCAGTCGGTCATGTCCCTGAGCCGATACGCACAACCATGGGGGTTGCACGTTGGGGTCGGTGTGCATGTCCGCTTGACGGAAAGCCTTAAGACCTCCTGCAATCACCACCTTGAACTTTCGGGTTCAAGGGCTAAACCGACAGCGGTTCGTCGGGGAGTCCTCATTCAATCCATTGCCAGTCCAGCTGTCTGGCAATGTCGATTCCGTATCTGGTTTCAACCTCACGGATCAGCCTGCATGACCTTGCGCTCATGACCAGCAACCCGACACTCACACGCCCGCAACTGCGCCGCCAGCTACGCAAGGCGCGTCGTGCCTTGAGTCCTGGCCAGCAACGCGCAGCCGCTCGCGGCCTGTATCGCCAACTGGCACAACATCCCCTGTTTCGCCGCGCCCGACATGTCTCGCTGTATCTGCCCATGGACGGCGAGATCGATCCACGGCTTTTGCTGCGGGCCGCACAACGCCGGGGCAAGGCCACTTATCTGCCGGTGCTGAATGCCTGGCCACGTACCAGAATGGTTTTCCAGCGCGTGCGCCCTGGCGAGAAATTCATCCCCAACCGTTTTCGCATCCCGGAGCCTCGCATCAACCGCGCACGGCAACGCAGGATCTGGGCGCTGGATCTGATCCTGATGCCTCTGGTCGGGTTCGATGATGAAGGCGGACGCCTCGGGATGGGTGGCGGTTTCTACGACCGCAGCCTGGCGTATCTGGCACGCAGAAAAACCTGGAAAAAACCGCTGCTGCTGGGCATGGCCCATGAGTGCCAGAAGGTCGAACGACTCGCACAGGCAAGCTGGGACGTACCGTTGCAAGGCACGGTATCGGACAAACGCTGGTATCTGGCACAACAGGAAGGGAAGTGACGCGACGGGAGCTACAGGCATAGCCCCCGGAAAAGAAAGAAGCTTAAAACATCAATACCGCCCAGGTACCTTTTGTTGCTGCTGAGTGATCTCGACAGGTGCATCGACCTTGTTGCTCCACAAGCTCTGCGCATAACCGGTAGTCACGATACCCAAGCCGAACAATGCCACTAAAACCCACAGTAAATCCGGCTTGCGTTTCATTGACTGCCCTCCTTCGACAAATCAATACGCTGCCAACAGCCGCTTTCGTAAAGGCCATATAACAGCAAGGTGCTTAAAAGGGCGGCATTTTGCGATAACGTGAACCAGTACGCAAATAGTGGCCCCAACCGACTGTCGGTTTGTCATAAAAACATCCCGATGGTGTGTATTTCCATGGAGAACACCGATGGCCTATTGGCTGATGAAGTCAGAACCCGACGAACTCTCGATCAGTGACCTGCAACGCCTCGACAAAACCCGCTGGGATGGCGTGCGCAACTATCAGGCCCGCAACTTCCTGCGCAGCATGGCGGTGGGTGACGAGTTCTTTTTCTATCACTCCAGTTGCCCGGAGCCGGGGATTGCCGGTATTGGCAGGATTATCGAGGCGGCCTACCCGGACCCCACGGCCCTTGAGCCGGAAAGTCACTACTTCGACGCCAAGGCCAGCGCCGAAAAGAATCCATGGAGCGCAATCGATGTCGCCTTCGTGGATATCTTCCCGAAAGTGTTGGGGCTGGGTTATCTGAAACAACAGGCGACGCTCGAACAACTGCCTCTCGTGCAGAAAGGCAGCCGACTGTCTGTGATGCCCGTGACCGCCGAACAATGGTCGGCGATCCTGGCACTGCGCTGAGGGCGTTACTGAACGATAAAGTTGTTGAACAGCAAGTCTTCAACAATCGGCTTGCCCTCTTCGCTGGTCATGACTTGCTGGACCTGCTTGAGTGCTTCCTGACGAATCTTTTCCTTCGCATCGGCGCTGCTCATGGAGTCGACAGTCTGCTGGGTGAACAGGGCAACCAGCAGATTACGGATCAGCGGGTCATTACGCTTGACCGCCGCCTGGGCATCGGCGCCGGTAACGCGCAGGGCGATATCAGCCTTGTAGACGCGCAACTTCGGTCCGCCATCAAGGGCATAGTTACCCACAAACGGAGGCGTCAGAGACACATAAGCCGCCTTGGGCTCGCCTTCACCTTCTTTGGCTTCTTCCTGCGCCAGGGCAGGCAACGACAAGGCCAACAACATCAAGATCCACGCTTTCACAGTCCACTCCTTAATACGGGTTGCCCGCGTAGGTTACAGCTTATACACGCTTATAAGGCCGGGCCATGCTCATTGACCCGAAAACCTGCATATCCGACCTTATCGGCCATTACTGGAAAAGGAATAGCCCGATGAAAGCCCTGCTTTGCAAAGCCTTCGGTCCTGCCGACACACTGGTGCTGGAAAACGTTGCCAGCCCCGTCATCAAAAAGAACGAAATCCTGCTCGATGTACAGGCTGCGGGGGTCAACTTTCCAGACACGCTGATCATTGAAGGTAAATACCAGTTCAAGCCGCCCTTCCCCTTTTCACCCGGCGGTGAAGCCGCAGGCATCATCTCGCAGGTCGGAGAAAAGATAACCCACCTCAAACCCGGCGACCGGGTCATGGCCCTCACCGGCTGGGGCAGCTTCGCCGAACAGGTGGCGGTACCGGGCTACAACGTGCTGCCGATTCCCGAAGCCATGGACTTCACCACCGCCGCCGCTTTCAGCATGACCTACGGCACCTCCATGCACGCCCTCAAACAACGCGCCAACCTGCAACCCGGCGAAACCCTGCTGGTGCTCGGTGCCTCCGGCGGCGTGGGCCTGGCCGCCGTGGAAATCGGCAAAGCCTTGGGTGCCCGCGTCATCGCCGCCGCCAGCACTGCCGAAAAACTCGAAGTGGCCAGAAAAGCCGGTGCCGACGAACTTATCAACTACAACGAAACCAGCCTCAAGGACGAAGTGAAACGCCTGACCGCAGGCAACGGCGTCGACGTCATCTACGACCCGGTCGGCGGCGACCTCTTCGACCAGGCCATCCGCTCCATCGCCTGGAACGGCCGCCTGCTGGTCGTAGGCTTCGCCAGCGGTCGCATCCCCGAACTGCCCGTAAACCTCGCGTTATTAAAAGGCGCATCCGTAGTGGGCGTGTTCTGGGGCTCCTTCGCCCAAAGACAACCTCAAGACAATGCCGCGAACTTCAAGCAATTGTTTGATTGGTATGCAGATGGAAAGTTGAAACCACTGGTATCGCAGGTTTATCCGCTGGAAAGAGGGGCAGAGGCGATTGAGGTATTGGGGAAAAGAAGTGCGGTGGGGAAGGTCGTGGTGGCGGTTAGTTGATATGAAATTAAAATCTGGGTCGCCGCAAGGGCGGCTCAGATGAATGCACTCGAAGTGCTAGAGAGCTTTAAATTTTAAGCCGGGGGTTAAGGTTACAAGCAATTTTGACTCTCGACCCAATAAAAAATATCCAACGAAAAACCATTGCCAGAACAGTCTGACAGAAACTTCCGACAAACAAACAAAAACCCATTTATTAATTAATAACTATTTACCGCTTTTACCGAAAACTAATGGGTAACTTTTCGCCATACAGTAAAGGAGAAACTGTATGAGTGAACAAGAAGAAAAACATATTTTGGTAGATTCGGGCAATGACGCCAATAAGCACAAACGCCCCTTTGACCCTACGGATAACCCCTATGGCAGAGGCGGAGGACACAGTAACGGTAGCGGTCGGAGCGGTGGATTTGGGCCGGACAGTGGGAGCATCGGCGGCTTCAGTGGAGGTTTCGGCGGCAATAGTCGTAAAAGAGCCAGAAAACGCGCCAAGGCCATTGCGCAACACAGAGCCAACCTACAGGCCCAAGCTCAACAGCAGGCGGCAGCGCAAGCCCAAGCCCAAGCCCAAGCTGAACAGCAGGCACGTGCTCAGGCTCACGCGCAAGCACAAGCACAAGCCGCAGAACAAGCACGCGCTCAAGCTGCAGCCGCTCAGGCACAGCGCGAGCAGGCGTATCGACAAACAATCAGCGACTTTATCCAGACTCAACAAACGGTCAGGTCTGATCTTGCTCAGCGTTACGACCAGACCGCACCGGAGCTGCCCACCGCGCTGCTAGGTGAGATTCAATCTGACCTCGAACCACTGGCAGCTAACCCGACCCGACAACAGTTAGCAGAGCTGATCCTTCAGGAAAAATCCCGGATCAACTACCTGCTGGCCCGTAAACAGGCCGAGCTGGAGCAACGCAACCTCAAAATGCTGGCGCAGGGCGAAGCACTGTCGGTCACCACACCGGAGCAGTATCGCCACTACCTGGAATCCCGCAGCCAGGGCGATCCGCAACGCGCTCAACAGGCCCATCAGGTCTGGACGGACGCAGTAAGCAATGTGCATGAAGCCAGACTGCTCGCTGAGTCGGTGGCTTTTCTGGAACAGCGTTCTACGGAGCTGTCCGAGCGTCACGCCCGGATGTCTCAGACCAGTCAGAACAATGCCCCATCGCCACGGGCTGGTGCCGAGCGCTTGTGGTCGGCAATCGCCGCATCGAACACACCCGGCAGTTTGCCCACCCCTGCCGAAGGTCTGGAAAAGGCCGGGCAGATCGCTAAAGAGATATTCATTAGAACGGCAATCAGCAGGCTGAAGTTGAACCCTGGCGTTGCCTTGGCGCTGTACTCGCCCACGTTAGGCAACGCCGAGCTCACACCCACCGTAGTTGCAAGCCCGGCCTCACAACTCAATCTGCCTTCACAGGTGGATATGGAATACGTTGCCAGCGTCAACGGCAGCATTGATGTTCCACACCGATTGGTCATGGAAGACGACGGCCAACAATCGGTTGCCAAGTGGGTGGTGGCAGACGGCGTAAACGTCGGCACTAAAGTTCGTGTCCGAAATTTCACATACAACGCTCAGAACAATACCTACGAATTTATTCGTGACGGCGATACCCAGCCAGCACTGGTCTGGACTCCAATTGAACAACCGGCAGACAGCTCCACCCGTTTTCCAGGCCAGAAACCGGTCTTGCCGGTCGACCCGGGCGTGGACGTATCGCCACAGGGCAGCCGCGTTGACGAACTGCCGAGCTTCGTCAATGACGACCCTGACGATTACATCCTGGTATTCCCGCCAGGCTCCGGCCTGCCGGACACCTACCTGCTTTTCAAGGACCCGCGGACTATTCCGGGAGTCGCGACAGGATACGGAAAACTGGTAGCAGGCATCTGGCTAGGCGAAAACACGCGTGCGCAAGGGGCTCCCATTCCTTCGCAGATTGCGGATCAGTTGAGGGGTAGACAGTTCAGCAGTTTTGGCAGATTACGAGCAGAAATCTGGAAGGCGATAGCCAGTAATATAGAGCTTCAGGAGCAATTTACACCTTACAACATTGCGCTGATGAAGTCCGGACGTGCTCCACGACCAAAGCTGGCTGATCAAGTGGGAGGACGGAAAGTTTTTGAGATCCATCATGTGCATGAAATAGCGAACGGCGGGGGTGTTTACGACATTGATAACTTGAGAGTACTTCCTCCCAGACAGCACATCGAACATCACAGGAAATTGCAATGAACCTCAAAAGAAAACTGGAAAATTACACAGAGCAAGAGTTTCTAGACCTTATCAACGAGTTCACCAACCCTAGAAACCTGCCCGGAGAAGAATTTGAAAGACACACGGATCTCTTATTGGACCACTTTATAGAAATAACGGAGCACCCTGACGGCTCAGATTTGATTTATTACGCAGAAGTCCCCACCAATCAGGGCATTCTGGAAACAGTAAAAAGATGGCGTGCTCAGAATGGAAAACCGGGATTCAAGATACCCGATGACCATCAATAGGTGGGCATAGAAAATTTGAAATTCATCACTTGGGTTATTTTGAAAAAAACGGAGCAGCATACGAAATCGACAACATGACAATATTGACTCCTAAACAACACATCCAGCTACACAAGGAGAAACGACATGATCATTAAAAGTAAGTTTGAGGAATACACAGAACACGAGTTTCTGGAGTTTCTAAAGGTTCTCTTTGCACCGCCCGGCGACCTGACCAAGGATGAGTTTGACCGACGAACCCTACAACTGATTGAGCATTTCGAGCAAGTGAGCGAACACCCGGCACGCTCAGACTTGATCTTCTATCCAGAAGCCGACCAGGAAGACAGCCCGGAAGGCGTTCTCAAATCTGTAAAAGAGTGGCGCGAAAAAAACGGCAAGCCGGGATTCAAAGCAACCGAAAACAACAATGATCAACCACATCATTAAGAACGCAATCCTTTAACCAGAGTGAACATCATGGAAGAATTTCAACACCACCTTCATCAACTTCCGGGCTTTCTAAAAGCCGAACTGACAGCACATGTCGGCAACACCGAGGGGCTCAGTCCGCTGCACGTCATTGGGCAATACTGCAATGCGATCGACTACCTCATTAGCAGCAAACGTGCAGCGCTGCTGCAAGAGCATGTTGACATGGCGATTGTGAATTTTGGCGGAACACCTTGGAGCAAAGAGGACCTTGAGCTCAGCGAACAACTTCGCAATATGCCGGGTATACGATCAATGGATCCCTACTCCATGAGTATTAATGCCCATTTCTTTTTGGAGTCCAATCGTTTCCTGAATGAACTCAAGCCCAAGATGAAGGAGATTGAGGCCCGACTTGTAGCCGAGCAAGCACAACATCTGGCAGCCGAGGCCGCTCGCCTCCAGGCACAGCGCGTTGCTGAAGAAGCTGCTCGGATAAAGGCCGAAGAAGAGGCTCGTGAGCTGGCCAGGCGTCAGATCGAAGAAGCAAAGCAGGCTGCGCTGGCACTTGCTCGCAGTCAGGTAGAGGAAGCTACACGAACGCTGGCCGCACGTCAGGCGCAAAGTGAAACGGTCGAGAACCAACCTCAGGTTGCCACTCAGTCAGTCGCGTGGGTTCCAGGACCAGAAGCCAGTCAGCAGATCAAGTTGGCATTGAGCAGCCTTGGAGCAAGCATTGAGGTTGCGATCATGGCGTTTCATGAGGCGATGCAGCCGCATGCGGACTTATCCGACGACATCCATTTCAACAAAGTTCTCAGGATGAGCCAACCCGCCGCTTGACCCCCATCTACAACTGCCTTCGCGAATGAATCCGCTCCTACGCAGACCGTAGGAGCGAATTCATTCGCGAAGAATATAAACACTCCACGCTACAAACTCCGCCTGACATTCTCCGGCAGGTAATCCACATACTTTCTGTCGGGATTTTTTCGACAGTTCTTCAGGATGCCCGGAATTGCGCCAATGAACTCCATGACCAGAGCCTCCCGCGCATCGGCTGAAAGAAACTGCAGTATGACAGGCCCACTTGAAAGGTAGTGCTCCGTTTGGGTCAAGGTATCCGATTTATAAGGCGAACCCTTTTCCCGCCAGTTTTCATCTCTTTCTTTAATGAGCTGACGGCATGACACCTTCTTTAACTCGACATTCACAGAGTTCCCTGCAAGACGCTGGGCACATGGTCAACCTGCGTCAAACCACTCAGCAGGCTCTTGATAGAAACGGGAAGGTAGTCTCCATACCTGTGCTCTGGATTAAGCTCGCAGCTTTTCACAATGTCGGGTATCGACTTCCCTAGCTGCACAAGCAAGACTTTTCGCTCATCTTCACTGCGTAAAAGAGCGGCATAGCTGCTAAACAGGAACTGACCGGTGTACCAGAACACGTCGACTTTATTCAAAGGCTCCTCCGGGAAGTCCCTTGTTTGCGTATCGACTTCGTTATTCACATAAGCACAGCGGATATTGCTCAAGCCGACATCAATCTCATCGTTGAAGTGCCTGTTTCCGTGAGAGCCAAAAATGACAGGAACCATAATGCTGACTTGCGAAGGAGCGCCAATGGCTCCGATCCATGGCCGATAGCGCCATTGAGCCAGAGCCCACACGGCCGCTTCAGTCAGTTGTGGATGCCCGCTTTCTATAGTCCGAACGTCCTGAACATTGCCACTGGAACTCACCACCAGCTGGACTCGCACCTTTCCGGTGTATCTGCTCCTGATCAAGGCCGGCGGGTACTCAGGCCTGGGCGTAAACAGCGGGACAAGCAGGGCATCGGCAGACTGCACCGACAGCGGCAGCAAAAGAACAGAAATAAACACAAGAATTCTCATCCATAACCTCTACACACCGCGATATGAACGCCTGCATGGCGTAGTGACCGCGATAGTAGAAGCCTCCCTCAGGACGCATAAGGACACGAAATCCCATTGCAGCGTAGGACCCATCCCAAACAAATATGACAGCGCAAACCAAAACCATATGTTCACAAAGGAACAGGAACAGCCTCACATTTCCCACGAAACTTTCAGAAAAAGTACTGCTTTTTTCTGTAACGAAAATGTAACATTCGCTTTCGCAAAAAATAAAAATCCGGAGCGTCTGCATGTTTGCGTTTTTCCGTCCTGCCAAGCACCTGGCACCCATACCCGAAGAAAAGGTCGACAGTACTTACCGCCGTCTGCGCTGGCAGATCTTCGCCGGTATTTTCATCGGCTATGCCGGTTACTACCTGCTGCGCAAGAACTTCTCCCTGGCGATGCCTTACCTGATCGAAGAAGGCTACACACGCGGGCAGTTGGGTGTTGCCATGTCGGCCATCGCGATTGCCTACGGCTTGTCGAAATTCCTGATGGGGCTGGTTTCGGACCGCTCCAACCCGCGCTATTTCCTGCCGTTCGGGTTGCTGGTGTCGGCCGGGGTGATGTTCATTTTCGGTTTCGCGCCCTGGGCCACGTCCAGTGTCACGATCATGTTTGTACTGCTGTTCATAAATGGCTGGGCACAAGGCATGGGGTGGCCACCGAGCGGGCGGACGATGGTGCACTGGTGGTCGCAGAAAGAGCGCGGCGGTGTGGTTTCGGTCTGGAACGTGGCCCATAACGTGGGCGGCGGCCTGATCGGCCCGCTGTTCCTGCTGGGCATGGGCTGGACCAACGACTGGCACGCCGCATTCTATGTGCCGGCAGCCGTGGCTCTGATGGTGGCGGTCTTCGCTTTCGCAACCATGCGCGACACCCCGCAATCGGTTGGCCTGCCGCCCATCGAGCACTACAAGAACGACTATCCGGAAGGCTACGATGCCAGCCATGAAGAAGAATTCAGCGCCAAGGAAATCTTCGTCAAATACGTGCTGCGCAACAAACTGCTGTGGTACATCGCCCTGGCTAACGTGTTCGTCTATCTGCTGCGCTATGGCGTGCTGGACTGGGCACCGACCTATCTGAAAGAAGCCAAGCACTTCACGGTCGACAAGACCTCGTGGGCCTATTTCCTGTACGAGTGGGCCGGCATTCCTGGCACGCTGCTGTGCGGCTGGATGTCGGACAAGATCTTCAAGGGCAACCGCGGCCTGACCGGTATGGTGTTCATGTTCCTGGTAACCATCGCCACGCTGGTGTACTGGCTGAATCCGGAAGGCAACCCGACCGTCGACATGATCGCCCTGGTTTCCATCGGCTTCCTGATCTACGGCCCGGTGATGCTGATCGGTCTGCAAGCACTGGAACTGGCGCCCAAGAAAGCAGCCGGTACTGCGGCAGGCTTCACGGGGCTGTTCGGTTATCTGGGTGGCTCGGTCGCGGCAAGCGCGGCGATGGGCTACACCGTTGACCATTTCGGCTGGGATGGCGGTTTCGTGCTGCTGATCGGTGCCTGCATCCTGGCGATGGCGTTCCTCGCGCCAACGCTACGTCACAAACAGGTTGCCAGCACGTCTCGGTAAGCCTGAGTCAAAGCGTAACCGGGTTGGACCGGCAACGCTTCAGCCGCGCCTCCAGATTCAGGTCTGGCATGGCGTGGCTGCGCAAGGCGTTGGCGGTCTGCTCGACGTAATCACGGGTCGTGCCATACCGCCCGCTCGCGCTGGCCAGCACCTGGCTCAGCACACTGTCCGGCAGGTTGCCCGCATAGCTGGGCAAATGCCTCTCCAGCACAAATCCCAAAGCCTGAACCTGTGTGCCATCTTCAAGACGGCAGCTCAGCCAGTGCGGGCGATAAGAGGGATAAGGCATTTCGCGCTGCCAGAGCGCGAACAGGGAGTCTTCAAGGCATTCATCCGGCAAGCGGTAGGCGAACCCCGTGCAGGAACCGCCACGGTCCAGGCCGAATACCAGGCCAGGGACTTCCGGCGTACCCCGATGTTCGTGGGACCACAGGTACAAGCCGCGATGGTAGCCATATACCCGTGCGCGCTGACGCTCGACAGCCTTGCATTCAGGTCGCCAGATCAGCGATCCATAAGCGAACAGCCAGACAGGGCCGCCCTTATGGCGACGCAGGGTGGCGTTCATCGAGGCGAGCAGTTGCTCGCGGGTGAGTTGCGGGCCAAGATCGATTACTGGCGGATATTTCAGACCAAGGCCGTCATGCACGGCCGCCGCCAATTCATTGATTGGATTGTCCATTTGCCTCCCTGACAGCCTGGCTGTCAGTCATAACCGAGCCCTGAGGACCCGCTCATGGATGAGCGGCGTCAAGGTATCGCGGTACGGGTGCTGCTACAGGCCTGAGCCTGTGTTTTCATCGCTATAAGCTATAAGCGAATGAAAAAAATTGCAATCCAGTTACAAGGCCGCCAGTCAGAAGCTATGGACGAGGCGCGTAGGCAAAGACATCGGCACGCATCTGATGAGCATCCATTCCGGCACCGACCAAGGCATCCAGAGTCGCGTAGATCATGGCCGGCGAGCCGCTGCCGTAGACATGGATCGAGGACAGGTCGCTGATGTCGTCGCGTACGGCTTCATGCAACATCCCGCAGCGCCCTTCCCAGCCGCACAGATCACTGACGACCTTGTGCAGGAACAGATTCGGCAGCGTGGCCCATTCGTCCCACTGACGGATTTCGTAAAAGTCCTCGGGACGGCGCACGCCCCAGTACAGATGCACCGGATGGCTGAAGCCCTTGGCGCGGCAATGCTCGATCAGGCTGCTCATCTGCGCCATGCCCGTGCCAGCCGCGATCAGTACCAGCGGACCGTCGGGCAGATCGGCAAGATGGGTATCGCCAAAAGGTAGCTCGACCCGCGCCATGGCATTGCGTTGAAGCTGTTCGATCAGTGAGCGGGCACTGGCCTCACGAACCAGCACGTGCAGCTCCAGATCACGCCCCTTGTGAGGCGAAGAAGCCAGCGAGAACGCCGATTTTTCACCGTTCTCGCGCTCGATCATCAGGTATTGCCCGGCGTGGTAGCGGGGCAGCTTGCCAGCAGGCGCCCTCAGGCCGACCCGCCAGACATCGCCGCCCACTTCAACGCACTCGCTGAGCTGGCAGGCAAACTTGCGCATAGGCAACTGACCAAGGGGCAGGACCGCATCCCACAGCACTTCGCAGGTTTCCAGCGGCTCTGCCAGGCAGGTGTAGATTTCACCGTGGGTCAGCTCATCGCTGGCCTGTTTCACGCGCCCCTGCACCAGCAGCGCCGAGCAGACATGGCAATTACCGTTGCGGCAGCTCTGTGGGCATTCATAGCCCAGGCGCTGTGCAGCATCGAGAATCCGCTCGCCCGGCAGGGTTTCCAGCACTGCACCCGACGGCTGCAACGTTACACGCATCAATCTATTCCCAGTTGATTCCAGATTTCATCGACCCGACGTGTAGTCGCTTCGTCCTTGACAATAGCCCGGCCCCACTCACGCGTGGTTTCGCCCGGCCACTTGTGCGTCGCATCAAGCCCCATCTTGGAACCCAGACCGGAAACCGGTGAAGCGAAGTCCAGGTAATCGATCGGCGTATTTTCGATCATTACCGTGTCGCGCTTGGGGTCCATGCGCGTGGTGATGGCCCAGATCACGTCGTTCCAGTCGCGAGCGTTGATATCGTCGTCGGTGACAATAACGAACTTGGTGTACATGAACTGTCGCAGGAACGACCAGACGCCCAGCATCACGCGCTTGGCATGGCCCGGGTACTGCTTTTTGATGGTCACAACGGCCATGCGATAGGAACAGCCTTCGGGCGGCAGGTAGAAGTCGATGATTTCCGGGAACTGCTTTTGCAGGATCGGTACGAACACTTCGTTCAGCGCCACACCCAGAATCGCCGGCTCATCCGGCGGACGACCCGTGTAGGTGCTGTGGTAGATCGGCTTGATGCGATGAGTGATGCGCTCAACGGTGAACACCGGGAAGCTGTCCACTTCGTTGTAATAACCGGTGTGGTCGCCATAAGGCCCCTCATCAGCCATTTCACCGGGATGGATCACGCCCTCAAGGACGATTTCGGCACTGGAAGGCACTTGCAGGTTGTTGCCACGGCACTTGATCAGTTCGGTGCGAGTGCCGCGCAACAGGCCTGCAAACGCATATTCGGACAAGCTGTCAGGCACCGGCGTCACGGCCCCCAGAATGGTCGCCGGGTCCGCGCCCAGGGCAACGGCTACCGGGAACGGCTCGCCGGGATGCTTGATGCACCACTCCTTGAAGTCCAGCGCGCCGCCGCGATGGCTGAGCCAGCGCATGATGACCTTGTTGCGACCGATCACCTGCTGGCGATAGATGCCCAGGTTCTGGCGCTCCTTGTTCGGACCCCGCGTAACCGTCAGGCCCCAGGTGATCAGCGGCGCAACGTCGCCAGGCCAGCAGGTCTGGACAGGCAGCATGTTCAGATCGACGTCATCGCCTTCGATGACGATCTCCTGGCACGGCGCATCCTTGACCACTTTGGGGGCCATGGAGATGACTTTCTTGAAGATAGGCAGCTTTGACCAGGCGTCTTTGAGGCCCTTGGGCGGCTCCGGCTCCTTGAGGAAGGCCAGCAACTTGCCGATTTCCCGCAGCTCGTCGACGGATTCGGCGCCCATGCCCATGGCGACACGCTCTGGCGTTCCGAAGAGGTTGCCCAGCACCGGGATGTCAAAACCGACCGGCTTTTCAAACAACAGGGCCGGGCCTTTGGCGCGCAGCGTACGGTCGCAGATTTCAGTCATTTCCAGCACAGGGGAAATGGGCATCTGAATGCGTTTCAACTCTCCGCGCTGCTCAAGCTGCTGCACGAAATCCCTTAGGTCCTTGAATTTCATTAACCTGGCCACTTATTCAAATAGGTGCACATCGTACCTGCTCTGCAGATTCGTGGCAGCCATGAGCAGGCACAGGAGTGAATTTATTCTGGAAGGCGGGACAGGATTTTCGCGAATGAATTCGCTCCTACGCGATATTGCGTTTCTTGATTCAAAAAAAATGGCGTCCCGAAGGACGCCATTTTTATGTTCAACCTGTCAGTTACTTGCGTTTCATCGACAGGAAGAATTCATCGTTGGTCTTGGTCTGCTTGAGCTTGTCGACCAGGAACTCGATGGCAGCGACTTCATCCATAGGATGCAGCAGCTTGCGCAGGATCCACATGCGTTGCAGCTCGTCATCAGCAGTCAGCAGCTCTTCACGGCGGGTGCCGGAGCGGTTGATGTTGATGGCCGGGAACACGCGCTTCTCTGCGATCTTGCGATCCAGCGGCAGCTCCATGTTGCCCGTACCCTTGAACTCTTCGTAGATCACTTCGTCCATCTTCGAGCCGGTTTCAACCAGCGCGGTGGCGATGATGGTCAGCGAGCCGCCCTCTTCGATGTTACGCGCAGCACCGAAGAAACGCTTTGGCTTCTCGAGAGCGTGAGCATCGACACCACCGGTCAGTACCTTGCCGGAGCTTGGAATCACGGTGTTGTAGGCGCGAGCCAGACGGGTGATGGAGTCGAGCAGGATCACGACGTCCTTCTTGTGCTCGACCAGGCGCTTGGCCTTCTCGATCACCATTTCAGCAACCTGCACGTGGCGGGTTGGCGGCTCGTCGAATGTGGAAGCAACCACTTCGCCGCGAACGGTACGCTGCATTTCGGTCACTTCTTCCGGACGCTCGTCGATCAACAGAACGATCAGGTGAACTTCCGGGTTGTTACGCGTGATGTTCGACGCGATGTTCTGCAGCATGATGGTCTTGCCCGCCTTTGGCGGAGCAACGATCAGACCACGCTGGCCTTTACCGATAGGTGCACACAGATCGATCACGCGACCGGTCAGGTCTTCGGTGGAGCCGTTACCGGCTTCCATCTTCATGCGCACGTTCGGGAACAGCGGCGTCAGGTTTTCGAACAGAATCTTGTTCTTGGCGTTTTCCGGACGATCGAAGTTGATCGTGTCGACCTTGAGCAGCGCGAAGTAACGCTCGCCTTCTTTAGGCGGGCGGATCTTGCCAACAATGGTGTCGCCGGTACGCAGGTTGAAACGACGGATCTGGCTTGGCGAGACGTAGATATCGTCCGGGCCAGCGAGATAGGAAGCGTCTGCGGAGCGCAGGAAGCCGAAGCCGTCCTGGAGGATCTCCAGCACGCCATCACCAGAAATTTCCTCGCCGCTTTTGGCGTGCTTTTTCAGCAGGGAGAAAATCACATCCTGCTTGCGCGAACGGGCCATATTTTCTATGCCCATCTGTTCGGCCATTTCGAGCAGATCGGTAATCGGCTTTTGCTTGAGTTCAGTCAGGTTCATATGGGAATGACGTAATCATGTATGAAGGGAAATTAAGCTTTTGGCTTAATGAGGCCGCGCCGCAGAGAAGGCGACAGGATCGCGTACTAAATCGAAAAGGAGAGCGTCGGCGACGGCTAGCAGGGGGCAATGGAGATTCCATTGCGGGGCCGAATGTACCACTTGATTTTCCAGGCGTCTAGTACGGAGCCAGAAAAAACCCCGCTGTTCGCGGGGCTTTAGAAACATCAAAGATTGGCGTCAATGAAAGCAGCCAATTGCGACTTGGACAAGGCGCCCACTTTGGTGGCTTCGACATTACCGTCCTTGAACAGCATCAGCGTCGGGATACCGCGCACGCCATGCTTGGCCGGGGTTTCCTGATTGTTGTCGATGTTCAGCTTGGCAACGGTCAGCTTGCCTGCGTAAGTGGTAGCGATGTCGTCAAGAACCGGTGCAATCATCTTGCATGGGCCGCACCACTCAGCCCAGTAGTCAACAAGCACAGGGCCGGTAGCCTTGAGGACATCGGCTTCGAAGCTTGCGTCGGTGACGTGTTTGATCAGGTCGCTACTCATGGAGATCTCCGAGGTCGTAGGCTAAAAACGACGCCCATCATAGCGGGCCTTATGGCATTCAGGAAGCCGGGGCTCATTGAGTCTGGCTATGGGAAGCCATGAATATGGTTATAACCCCGTATTTAGCTGGCGGGCGAGACAAAGACAATCCCCGTGCGCAATGCCGCACCACGGATATGTTCCTGCATGGCCTTCTGCGCAGGACCGGAAGCATGTCGGGAAAGAGCGCGCAAAATCTTGCGATGTTCCTGCCAGGTTTCCATGACTCTTCCTGCACGAATGAAGGGCATTTTCTGACTTTCGAGGAAGATATCAGCACCCGCCGTCACAATGCCCAGCATGGCCTGATTACCACTGGCGACCAGAATATGCCGGTGAAACTCGAAATCCAGCCTGGCTGCCGCCTCGAAATCCCCCGCACGCAACTCCAGGCGCATGGCTTCGACATTGTCCTCCAGCACATCCCGCTCGTCGGCAGTCAGGGTGACAGCGGCAAGACCTGCGGCAAAGCCTTCCAGCGCATAGCGCAACTGAAAGGTATCGGCCGGAGAAACCCGTGCGTCGAAAGGCCAGGAAAAACCGGCCGTGCGCTGTTCTGGTTCAGAAATCGACTGAATGAACACGCCTTTGCCTGGCTGCACACTGACAATTCCCAAGGCACTGAGCGACGACAAGGCTTCGCGCAGCGAGGCTCGACTGACGCCCAGCAATATCGCCAGATCCCGCTGCGAGGGCAGGCTGTCGCCAGGTTTGTAGCCTTGCTCGGCAATCAGCTTGCGGATTGCTCGAACGGCCGATTCAGGTACTGCGAGTGAGTTCTGCGGCATCACTGTTCAGGCCAGTCAGTCCAGTAAAAACTCCTTTTATCGCCATCTACATCATCCGGCAAGCGACGCCCAGCGCTGGGGCGACGCGGCTTTCAGGCGCGCCAAAGCAGGGCGCTCGCCCAGCCAACTGTTCAGACCAGTAAGACCAAATTCAGCCCGAAAAGCCCGAGTTATGGCACAAACACAATGAATGGCATGGGCTGTGCACTAGGGGACAAGCCAACATCTTTCGTTCCGTTCGGAGATTTTCCATGACCAAGCGTTACAGCGCACTGCTTACTGCCTTGTTTGCCAGCCTGATGCTGAGCCAGACCCCTGCCCATGCCAACGGCCTGGATGACGTCGTAGCGCGCGGCACCCTGAAAGTCGCTGTACCTCAGGACTTCCCGCCGTTTGGCTCTGTGGGTCCGGACATGAAGCCGCGCGGCCTGGATATCGACACGGCACAACTGCTGGCCGACAGACTGAAGGTCAAACTCGAACTGACGCCGGTCAACAGCACCAACCGCATCCCGTTCCTGACCACCGGCAAGGTCGATCTGGTGATCTCCAGCCTCGGCAAGAACCCGGATCGCGAGAAGGTCATCGACTTCTCCCGTGCCTACGCGCCTTTCTATCTGGCAGTGTTCGGTCCACCTGATGCTCCGATCAAAGACATCAATGACCTCAAGGGCAAGACCATCAGCGTGACCCGTGGCGCCATCGAGGACATCGAACTGACCGCCGTCGCTCCCGAAGGCGCAACCATCAAGCGCTTCGAAGATAACAACTCGACCATCGCCGCTTACCTGGCTGGCCAGACCGACCTGATCGCCAGCGGTAACGTAGTCATGGTCGCTATCAGCGAGCGCAACCCGAAACGCATTCCGGCCCTGAAAGTGAAACTCAAGGATTCGCCAGTCTACGTCGGCGTGAACAAGGGTCAGCCCGAGCTGCTGGGCAAGGTCAACGAAATCCTCAATGCCGCCAAGGCTGACGGTTCGCTGGAAAAAGCCTCTGTGACCTGGCTCAAGCAACCTTTGCCAGCCGATCTCTGATCACTGCTTTCTGATCACAGGATCCGCCAATGGCTTATCAATTCGACTTTACACCGGTCCTGCAAAGCGCTGATCTCTTGCTGCGCGGGGCCTTGTTCACGCTGGAACTGACGGCCATTGGCACTTTGCTCGGGGTCAGCCTGGGCATCGTTGGCGCGGTCGTGAGGGCCTGGAAAATCCAGCCTTTCGCCACGATCTTCGGCATCTATGTCGAGCTGATCCGCAACACCCCGTTTCTGGTACAGCTGTTTTTCATCTTCTTCGGCCTGCCGTCGCTTGGCGTGCAGATTTCCGAATGGCAGGCAGCCATCCTGGCAATGGTCATCAACCTGGGTGCTTATTCGACGGAAATCATCCGCGCCGGCATTCAGGCGATCCCCAAGGGACAACTGGAAGCCGCCGCTGCACTGGCCATGAACCGCTACGAAGCCTTTCGCTACGTAGTGCTGGCTCCGGCGCTGAGCAAGGTCTGGCCGGCACTGAGCAGCCAGATCATCATCGTCATGCTCGGCTCGTCGGTCTGCTCGCAGATCGCCACCGAAGAACTGAGCTTTTTCGCAAACTTCCTGCAGTCGCGTAACTTCCGAGCCTTCGAGACTTACATCGTCACCACGCTGGTCTACCTGTGCATGGCGTTGCTGATCCGGCAATTGCTGGCCTGGGTCGGGCGTCGCTACATATCGAGGAGCCGCTGATGGATTTCACCCTTTGGGACATCTTGCGCAACCTGCTGACCGGCCTGCAATGGACAGTGGCCCTCTCGCTGGTGGCCTTTGTCGGCGGCGGCCTTATCGGCTTGCTGGTCATGGTCATGCGCATCTCGGACAAGTCCGGGCCGCGGGTCACTGCCACGCTCTATATAGAACTGTTTCAGGGCACACCGCTGCTGATGCAGTTGTTCCTGGTGTTCTTCGGCGTGGCACTGATGGGTGTGGATATTTCCCCCTGGGCCGCTGCTGCGCTGGCACTGACGCTGTTTACCAGCGCCTATCTGGCCGAGATCTGGCGCGGTTGTGTCGAGTCGATATCGAAAGGCCAGTGGGAAGCGTCCGCCAGCCTGGCGATGACGCCCATCGAGCAGATGCGCTACGTGATCCTGCCACAGGCACTGCGCATCGCCGTGGCACCGACGGTCGGTTTCTCGGTGCAGGTGGTCAAGGGCACGGCCGTAACCTCGATCATCGGCTTCACCGAGCTGACCAAGACCGGCAGCATGCTGGCCAACGCTACCTTTGAACCCTTCATGGTCTACGGCTTCGTTGCCCTGGGCTACTTCATCCTTTGCTACCCCTTGTCGCTCTGTGCGCGCCATCTGGAAAGGAGACTGCATGCCTCTGCTTAGAATTTCCGCCCTGCATAAATACTACGGCGACCATCACGTACTCAAAGGCATCGACCTTTCTGTCGAGGAAGGCCAGGTCGTGGCGATCATCGGCCGTAGTGGCTCGGGCAAGAGCACGCTGCTGCGCACGCTCAACGGGCTGGAGTCGATCAACGATGGCGTGATCGAAGTCGACGGCGAATACCTGGACGCCGCCCGCGCCGACCTGCGCACCTTGCGGCAGAAGGTCGGCATGGTGTTCCAGCAGTTCAACCTGTTCCCGCACCTGAGTGTGGGCGAAAACGTCATGCTCGCGCCTCAGGTCGTACAGAAAGTGCCCAAGGCCGAAGCTGCAAAACTGGCCAGGCAGATGCTGGAGCGTGTCGGGCTGGGCGAGAAGTTCGACGCTTTCCCGGATCGTCTTTCCGGCGGTCAGCAACAGCGCGTGGCCATCGCCCGGGCTCTGGCGATGTCACCCAAGGTGCTGCTGTGCGATGAAATCACCTCGGCGCTGGACCCGGAACTGGTCAACGAAGTGCTCAGCGTCGTGCGCCAGCTGGCGGCCGACGGCATGACCCTGATCATGGTGACCCACGAAATGCGCTTCGCTCGCGAAGTGGGCGACAAGCTGGTTTTCATGCACCAGGGCAAGGTTCATGAAGTGGGCGACCCGAAAGAGCTGTTCGCCAACCCGAAAACCCCGGAACTGGCAAATTTCATCGGTTCGGTGGAACACGCCTGACACAGCCTTTGTGGGAACGAATTCATTCGTGAAGAAGCCCATACACCCGGTCGGGAAGTATGACCTTCCCGGATAAATCCGGTCCCACAGAGCGGTTCCCGTGCCTGATACGTTGGCGGCAGGCATGGATCGTGGCACGATGGCGCGGTTATCGAACGAGATTTTGATCATGCCGCACACCAAAGCCAAGAATCTTTCCCTGATCGCAGCGATCGACCTGGGCTCCAACAGCTTTCATATGGTCGTTGCCAAGGCGAATCAGGGCGAGATCCGCATACTTGAGCGCCTGGGTGAAAAGGTTCAGCTGGCGGCGGGCATCAATGACGAGCGCCAGCTCAACGAAGAGTCCATGCAACGCGGGCTCGATTGCCTCAAGCGCTTCGCCCAACTGATCAACGGCCTGCCGCTGGGCGCCGTACGTATCGTGGGCACCAATGCCTTGCGTGAAGCACGCAACCGCAACGAATTCATCCATCGCGCCGAAAAGATCCTGGGACACCCCGTGGAAGTCATTTCCGGCCGCGAGGAAGCGCGCCTGATCTATCTCGGCGTCTCACACACCCTGGCCGACACTCCGGGCAAGCGTCTGGTGGCCGATATCGGCGGCGGCAGCACCGAGTTCATCATTGGCCAGCGCTTCGAGCCACTGCTGCGCGAAAGCCTGCAGATGGGCTGCGTGAGTTTCACCCAGCGCTACTTCAAGGACGGCAAGGTCACACCGGCCCGCTACGCCCAGGCATACACCGCGGCACGCCTTGAAATCATGAGCATCGAACACGCCCTGCACCGCCTGAAATGGGATGAAGCCATCGGCTCGTCCGGCACCATTCGGGCCATTGGCGTGGCACTCAAGGCCAACGGCTACGGCTCGGGCGAAGTCAACGCTGAAGGTCTGGCGTGGCTCAAGCGCAAGCTGTTCAAGCTGGGCGATGTCGAGAAAATCGACTTTGACGGCATCAAGCCCGACCGCCGTGCGATCTTCCCCGCCGGCCTGGCGATTCTGGAAGCTATCTTCGACGCGCTGGAACTCAAGCGCATGGACCACTGCGAAGGTGCCCTGCGCGAAGGCGTGCTATATGACCTGCTGGGCCGTCATCACCACGAAGACGTGCGCGAGCGCACCCTCAGCTCGCTGATGGACCGCTACCACGTCGATCTGGAGCAGGCCGCTCGCGTCGAGCGCAAGGCGCTGCATGCCCTGGAGCAAGTTGCGGAAGCCTGGGATCTGGAAGACGAAATCTACGCCGAGTTGCTGAGCTGGGCCGCCAAGGTGCATGAAGTGGGACTCGACATCGCCCACTATCACTACCACAAGCACGGCGCCTACCTGATCGAGCACTCGGATCTGGCCGGATTCTCACGCGAAGACCAGCAAATGCTCGCGCTGCTGGTGCGCGGTCATCGTCGCAATATTCCCAAGGACAAGTTCGCCGAGTTCGGCGATGAAGGCGTCAAGCTGATTCGCCTGTGCGTGCTGCTGCGCTTTGCGATTCTGTTCCATCACATTCGCGGCACCCAAGAGATGCCACGCGTGATCCTGCGTGCTGACGGCCCGAACCTGGATGCTGAATTCCCGGACGGCTGGCTGGAAAACAACCAGTTGACCCAGGCCGACTTCGCGCTGGAAGCGGAGTGGCTGACCCGGGTCGGTATCGTCTTTACTGCACGCTGAGTACCGGAATGCTCAGGCGCTCCAACAGAGTCGCCTGGGCGCTTCGAGCGTTCTGGTTGCCGGTCGGCGTGCTGCGCACGTAACGCCCGTCAGGCTGCAACAGCCAGCTGTGGGTGTTGTCGGTCAGGTAACTCTCCAGTTCCTTCTTGACCCGCAGGGTCAGCTTCTTGCCTTCCACCGGGAAGCAAGTCTCGACGCGCTTGTCGAGGTTGCGCTCCATCCAGTCGGCACTGGACAGGAACATCTGCTCGTCGCCGCCATTGAGGAAGTAGTAGACCCGCGTGTGCTCCAGGAAGCGACCGATGATCGAGCGCACCTGAATGTTGTGCGAGACACCCGCAATACCGGGACGCAGGCAGCACATGCCACGCACCACCAGATCGATGCGAACCCCTGACTGACTGGCCTTGTAGAGCGCACGAATGATTTTCGGGTCGGTCAGCGAGTTGAACTTGGCGATGATGTGAGCAGGCTTGCCGTCGAGCGCGAATTGCGTCTCGCGGGCAATCATGTCGAGCATGCCTTTCTTGAGGGTGAACGGCGCGTGAAGCAGCTTCTTCATGCGCAGGATCTTGCCCATGCCGATCAACTGGCTGAACAGTTTGCCGACGTCTTCGCACAAGGCATCGTCGGAGGTCAGCAGGCTGTAGTCGGTGTACAAACGGGCATTGCCCGCGTGGTAGTTACCGGTCCCCAAGTGCGCGTAACGCACGATTTCACCGCCTTCGCGGCGCAGGATCAGCATCATCTTGGAGTGGGTCTTGAAACCGACCACACCATAGATCACCACCGCACCGGCCGCTTGCAGACGGCTGGCCAGTTGCAGGTTGGACTCTTCGTCGAAGCGGGCACGCAATTCGATTACGGCCGTGACCTCCTTGCCGTTACGCGCCGCATCGACCAGCGCATCGACGATTTCCGAGTTCGCGCCGCTGCGGTACAAGGTTTGACGCACGGCCAGTACATGCGGGTCTTTGGCTGCCTGACGAAGCATGTCGACGACCGGCGTGAAGGACTCGAACGGGTGCAGCAACAGAATGTCCTGCTTGCTGACCACGCTGAAAATGTTCTCGCTGTTCTGCAGCAGCTTGGGAATCGCAGGCGTGAACGGCGTGTATTGCAGCTCCGGGTGACTGTCCAGGCTGGTGATGCTGAACAGACGCGTGAGGTTCACCGGGCCATTGACCTGATACAACTCGGACTCGGTCAGGTTGAACTGCTTGAGCAGGTAGTCCGACAGATGCTTGGGACAGGTGTCCGCCACTTCCAGACGCACCGCATCGCCGTAACGACGGGAGAACAGCTCACCGCGCAGGGCGCGAGCCAGGTCTTCCACGTCTTCGGAGTCCAGCGCCAGGTCGGCGTTACGGGTCAGACGGAACTGGTAGCAGCCCTTGACCTTCATGCCCTGGAACAGGTCATCGGCATGCGCGTGGATCATGGACGACAGGAACACATAGTTGTCACCAACCCCGCCCACGTCTTCCGGCACCTTGATGATGCGCGGCAGCAGACGCGGAGCCGGAATGATCGCCAGACCCGAGTCACGCCCGAAGGCATCAATACCTTCCAGCTCGACGATGAAGTTCAGGCTCTTGTTGACCAGCAACGGGAACGGGTGCGTCGGGTCCAGACCGATCGGGGTGATGATCGGTGCGATTTCATCGCGAAAATAGCGACGGACCCACGTCTTGAGCTTGGTCGTCCAGTAGCGACGACGAATGAACCGGACCTGATGCTTTTCCAACTCCGGCAGCAGAATATCGTTGAGGATCGCGTACTGGCGATCCACATGACCATGAACCAGCTCGCTGATCCTGGCCAGGGCCTGATGCGGTTGCAGACCATCGGCACCTGCCTGTTCGCGGGCAAAGGTGATCTGCTTCTTGAGGCCCGCAACACGAATCTCGAAGAACTCATCGAGGTTGCTGGAGAAGATCAGCAGAAACTTCAGCCGTTCCAGCAACGGATAGGACTCATCCAGTGCCTGTTCCAGTACCCGGATATTGAACTGCAACTGCGACAGCTCGCGATGGATATACAGGCTGCTGTCGTCCAGGTTCGGGACGACAATTGCGGGCGCAGCCACAGCATGCGCCTCGACGGGGGCCGGTACGACCTCGATTTCTGGCTCAACCACTGGCGTAGCCTCCTGAACATCGACTTCAACAGTGGCTTCGGTGAGTCCTTCGGTATTCATGAATGTTCCTGTGAGGCTATTGCCCTTTTAACAGTTGAGCAGCACGGACGGCGAAGTAAGTAAGAATGCCATCAGCCCCTGCGCGTTTGAAGGCGGTAAGGGACTCGAGAATCACCCCCTCACTCAGCCAGCCGTTCTGGATCGCAGCCATATGCATCGCATACTCGCCGCTCACCTGATAGACAAAGGTCGGGACCTTGAACTCATCCTTGACCCGGTAAAGGATGTCCAGATAAGGCATGCCCGGTTTGACCATCACCATGTCCGCGCCTTCAGCCAGGTCGGCGGCCACTTCATGCAATGCTTCGTTACTGTTGGCCGGGTCCATCTGATAGGACGCCTTGTTGGCCTTGCCCAGGTTCAGTGAAGAACCTACCGCATCACGGAACGGACCGTAATAGGCACTGGCATATTTCGCCGAATAGGCCATGATCCGGACATTGACGTGCCCGGCAAGTTCCAGGGCTTCACGAATGGCCTGGATGCGACCGTCCATCATGTCCGAAGGCGCAACCACCTGGGCACCGGCGTCAGCGTGAGACAGCGCCTGTTTCACCAGTGCATCGACAGTGATGTCGTTCTGCACATAGCCTTCTTCATCAATGATGCCGTCCTGACCATGGGTCGTGAACGGGTCCAGCGCCACATCGGTGATCACGCCCAGTTCCGGGAAACGCTCACGCAATGCACGGGTCGCACGCTGGGCAATACCATCCGGGTTCCAGGCTTCGGCGCCATCCAGAGATTTTTTCTCCAGCGGCGTCACCGGGAACAGCGCCAGCGCCGGAATCCCCAGCGCAACCCAGCCTTCGGCCTCTTGCAGCAGCAGATCGATAGTCAGACGCTCGACGCCAGGCATCGAGGCTATGGTTTCCCGACGGTTTTCACCATCAAGTACGAATACGGGAAGAATCAGATCATCGACGGTCAGTACATTTTCGCGGACCAGCCGACGAGAAAAGTCGTCGCGACGATTACGGCGCAGGCGAGTGAGAGGAAACAGGCGGTTTGCGGGGGTAAAGCTCACGGCGAGACTCCTGTAGCCCGCATACGCGGGCAAGCGCGACAGTTATAAGCCGCCATTATGACCAATGTGTGACAGTCATAGTGTGACCTGCGACCTAGGGCCGCAGAAAAGGCCTACAACGAGGATGGGCTATTGTGGTTGTAGGAATCTTTAACGTCGAGACACATATCGACACTTTCATGATTGTCCTAGGCGAGTTAGGCTGCGCGTTCATTTCGCCAGCATCCAGACAATGCTCCAGAATTTCTTGAATGATTTCGGCTACTTTGCCCTCTTCCTGGGAACCTTCTTTGAAGGCGAGACCATATTGGTTCTTGCCGGATTTCTGGCTTTCCGCGGATACATGGACCTCAACATGGTCATCCTCGTGGCTTTCTGCGGAAGCTATGCGGGCGATCAGCTGTGGTACTACATGGGGCGCAGGCACGGCCGCAAACTACTTGCACGCAAGCCACGCTGGCAGCTCATGGGCGACAAGGCACTGAGGCTGGTACGCAAACACCCGGACATCTGGGTGCTGAGCTTCCGCTTCGTCTACGGCCTGCGCACGGTCATGCCCGTGGCCATCGGCATGTCCGGCTACCCGCCTTTGCGCTATCTGGTGCTCAACGGCATCGGTGCCGCGATCTGGGCTGCGGCCCTGGGCTCGGCGGCTTACCATTTCGGTGCCGTGATGGAAGGCCTGCTGGGCAACATCAAGAAGTACGAGCTTTGGGTCCTGGGTGGCCTGCTCCTGCTCGGCCTGGCCCTTTGGCTGCGCCGCCGCCTCAAGAACGCCCGCATCGCCCGCCAGGAAAAACTCTGCTGCGCCTCGGCAGCAGCGTCTGATGTAGAAGTCGAAGCGCCGGTCGATCTTCAGAAGAAGACGGATAGCAAGTAAGCGGCAAGCTACAAGCTTTAAGCCTCAAGCTTGTAGCTTGTAGCTTGTAGCTTGTAGCTTGTAGCTTGTAGCTTGTAGCTTGTAGCTTTTGACTTAAAGCTAGCCCCTAAACCGGCTACGCCCGTACAACACCGCAATCGCCAGCAACGCAACCGCTTGTGCGCTGAGCGAATACGCATCGGCGTGAATGCCCAGCCAGTCGAACTCGAAGAACGGCACCGGGCGTGTGCCGAAGATGCCCGCTTCCTGCAATGCCTTGACGCCATGCCCGGCGAAGACCACCGACAGCGCACACAGCAGTGCGGCGTTGATGCCGAAGAACAACGACAACGGCAGTTTTGCCGAACCGCGCAGGATCACCCACGCCAGACCGACCAACAGCACCAGCGCCGTGGCACCACCGGCCAATACGGCTTTATGCCCGGCAGGTCCTGCCTGTAGCCACAGGGTTTCGTAGAACAGAATGACCTCGAACAGCTCTCGATAGACCGAGAAGAACGCCAGCACAGCAAAACCAAAACGTCCGCCGCCACCCACCAGGCTGCTCTTCACATAATCCTGCCAGGCATCGGCATGACGACGATCATGCATCCAGACGCCGAGCCACAGCACCATGACGCTGGCGAACAACGCCGTCGCGCCTTCCAGCAATTCACGCTGGGCTCCGCTGACATCGATGACGTAAGCCGCCAATGCCCATGTCGCCAAGCCAGCCAGCAGCGCCAGGCCCCAACCCGCGTTGACGCTGCGAACGGCAGACTGCTGGCCGGTGTTGCGCAGAAACGCCAGGATCGCTGCCAGTACCAGAATCGCTTCCAGACCTTCACGCAGCAGAATCAGCAGGCCGGAGATGTAGCTCAGGGAAACACTCAGGCCATCGCTACCCAGCAAGGCTGCGGACTCCTGTAGCCTGGCCTTGGCCACTTCAAGCTTCTGCGCCGCCTGAGCCAGCGGCAGGCCGTCCTGCAATGACTGCCGGTAAGCCATCAGGGCTTTTTCGGTGTCTTTGCGCACGTCGGCATCGACGTTATCCAGCGAGCTTTCGACCAGTTCGAAACCTTCCAGATAAGCTGCAACCGACAGGTCGTAAGCCTGTTCATGATCTCCCGCGCTGTACGCCGCCAGACTCTTGTCCAGAGTGGTACTGGTGTAATCGAGCAGTTGCGCCGGGCCGCGCTGGACCTGCGGCGGTTGCGCACGCTGGGCACGGAATGTCGCGGCGGCTTCAGGGCCTTCGGCGGCATTGACCTCCGCTGGCGTCTGACGCGCCAGATCCGCCAGATTGAAGGTCTTGGCTGGCGCGCTCACCGGCTGAGCACTGAAGCTGGCAATGTAGGTCGCGATATCCCAGCGCTGGCGATCATCCAGTTGGTCGGCAAACGCAGGCATATCGGTGCCGGTGATCCCGAGCCCGAGGGTGTTGTAGATGTCGTAAAGACTCAGGCGATCCAGCCGTGCCGCATCACGCAAATTGGCAGGCGCAGGCGTCAGGCCTATGCCGGCCGGACCATCGCCGGCACCGGTGTCGCCATGGCACACCGAGCAGTTCTGCGCATACAGCGGCGCGCCACGAACCGGATCAGGCGTAATGATCGGGGCCTGGCTGACTTCATAGGCGACGGCCAGCCGTGCCCCCAATTGCCGGGCCTGACGAGCGACAAGCGCGCCGTCCTCACGCTTGCTCACCGCGTCTTTCAGGGCTGCAACACCCTGCTCCAGCGCATCGTGCTCGGCACGTTGCGGCAAGGCAACGATCAGGCCCTGCAATGCGTCGAGAAACTCGACCTGCTCCCGGTATTCGGCTTCATCGACGACCTTGCCGTCAGCTACGGTGCCCGGGTAGTCAGCACCTATATAGTCCAGCAGATGCAACGCCTGGGCAGCGCCATCGACGGGGTCGGCCAGCAGGCCGAAGCTGCATAGCGCAAGCAGCGGCACCAACAGCCAGGCCATGAAACGGGAATGCAGAGGCATGGATCGATCTCGACAGGAATTCAATGCGCTGCATTGTTCCTTTCCATCTGCCTCGACTCAATACTCGACCCCGATATTTGTGACAAAACATTACTAAAAACCCGATACAGCGCGATTACGGCACAGAAGACCGTTCCCCATGCACGAATAGTGTCGATTGCAGACGGCCAAAATCAATCGTGCCAAATAACATCAAAATGCCATTGCCAGCCTGAAAACCCGACCTATAATCCCACGGCTTTTTCCAGCAGATGGAAGAGACACATACTCATGCAGCACTTTGCTGCTTGTCCAAATGGACTTACGTAGCCGCCTTCGGCTGCAGAATGGAAATCACCATGCCCTCCCGTTTTCTGACCGCATCTGCGCTGGTCGCCTCTGTTCTGCTGACAGGGTGTTCCGTCTTCCGTAGCTATGATTCCGAATTGAAGGAAACCAACCAGCAACTGGCCAGCGGCAATGTCGATGCCGCCCTCGGCACACTCGAAAAGAACAACACCGGCGAAAACAAAGACCTGCTCTATTACTTTGAGAAAGGCGAACTGCTGCGCTCCAAGGGCGATTTCGCCGGTAGTCAGGCGGCCTGGCGCACGGCCGATCAGGTGGTATTCAAATGGGAAGAGTCGGTCAAGTTCGACACCGAGAAATACCTCGCCCAGTTCGGCAGTTTCCTGGTCAACGACAAGGTGCGTCGCTACGAAGGCTATGACTATGAAAAGGTCATGCTGACCACCCAGATGGCACTCAATCTGCTGGGCCAGAACGATTTCGACGGTGCCCGTACCGAAATCAAGAAGACCCACGAACGTGAAGCCGTGATCGCCAACCTGCGCGACAAGGAATACTTCAAGAGCGAGCAGGAAGCCGAAAGCAAAGGCGTGAAAAACCAGTTCAAGGACCTCAAGGGCTACCCGGTCGAATCACTGGACGCGCCCGAGGTCGTTGGCCTGAAGAACAGCTACCAGAGTGCGTTCAGCCATTATCTGGCAGGTTTCGTCTACGAAGCCCTGGGAGAAAAAGACCTCGCCGCGCCGGGCTATCGCAAGGCCGCAGAACTGCGCCCCAACACTCCGTTGCTGGAAAAATCCCTGGCCGATCTCGACGCTGCTGCCAGCAAGGATGGCAGCAGCGAAGTACTGATCGTGGTCCAGAGCGGTTTTGCTCCGGCCCGTGATTCGGTAAATATCCCGCTGCCACTGCCGATCAGCGGCAATCTGGTCATCACGCCGCTGTCATTCCCGGTGATCAAGCCGGATACCAGCACGCCGATCGTCAGCCAGATCACCCTGGACGGCCAGCCGCTCAACTTGACGCTGCTCAACAGCACCACTGACATGTCACGCCGCGCACTGCGCGACGACATGCCGGGCATCATCGTGCGTACCACGCTGCGCGCCATTACCCGTGGTGTTGCGCAGAAGCAGATCAACGACGTCAATCCGCTGGCCGGTCTGGCAGTCGGTATCGCTTCGGCCATTACCGAAGGTGCCGACACCCGCACCTGGCGAACCCTGCCGGACAACACACTGGTGGCAAGGCTGCGTCTGACGCCGGGCATGCATCAGGTAGTACTGCCAAGCACACTGGGCGGCACGCATGTACAGGTCAAAGTTGATCAGCGCTATCAGGTCGTCACCCTGCGCGCCCTGGGCAATCAGGTATTCACCAATGGCCTCGCGGCACAGGTCACGCCCGTGAATGTCCCGCAAGCCCTTGCCGTCAAACAACCCTGAACGGAGACACCCCATGCGTATCAAGATTTTCGGCGCACTGGCGCTGGCCCTGCTCGCAGGCTGCGCAACCCCGCCACCTCCGGCTCCGGGTAGCGCAGCCAGTAAAGTGGTTGCACTTGGCGACATCAAAAGCATTGAAGTTGGTGCCATGCGCGTGGCTCGGGAAAATGGCTTCCTGACCGTCAAGGCTCAATTGACCAACACCAGCAGCCGTAACAAGACGATGTACTACCGCTTCGCGTGGCTGGGTAACGATGGCTTTCCTGTCGCAGACGAAGAAGCCTGGAAAAGCACGATGATGTATGGCTCGCAAAGCACCACGCTGCCGGCTATCGCACCCAATCCGCGGGCCACCGATTTCCGCCTTGAAATCAACACGCCTTGATCCGCTCACAGAAGAGTCCACACATGCTGTTTACACGTCTTTGCTCCATCGCCGTCGTCGCCCTTCTGGCCAGCGGCTGCGCCAATAACTCTCCGGTTCTTGGCAGCAAGAACATCAGTTATGGAGATACCAAGGCAGTCGAAACGATTACCAACGAATTCGGCTCCACCGACCTGCAGATGATCGCCGAGAGCATGACCCGCTCACTGGCACAGTCCGGCATCCTGCAAGGCCGCCCGGTGGTTCAGGTCTACGATGTGAAGAACAAGACCAGCGAGTACATCGACACTCGCGA
The DNA here is from genome assembly GCF_019719005.1 of Pseudomonas cichorii. Lineage (GTDB taxonomy): Bacteria > Pseudomonadota > Gammaproteobacteria > Pseudomonadales > Pseudomonadaceae > Aquipseudomonas > Aquipseudomonas cichorii_E. Next base: position 38,091 of record NZ_JAIGPJ010000028.1, on the reverse strand, counting down.
AATCACCACCACCATCAAGACCCAGTTGATGAAGAGTGGCGTAGCCCGCTTCGCCAGCGACAACACTGAAATGCAGAGCCAGGTCGACCAGCTCAAGCTGCAAAACCAGAGCGGTCTGTACAAGCAGAGCACTATCGCCAAGACCGGCAACATGGTCGCCGCCAAATACCGCCTGGAAGGCTCGATCAGCTCCATCGTCAAGCGCAGTGAGGATTACAAGGACGTCTTCTACAAATTCAGCCTGCAACTGATCGATGTCGAAAGCGGCCTGGCAGAGTGGATGGACGAAAAAGAAATCCGCAAGACGACGGAGCGCTGAGTGATGCGTGCATGGATTGGCATTATCGGCATGGCCTGCGCCTTCTCGGTTCAGGCAGCCCCAAAGATCGCCGTGACAGGCATGGCCTATCAGGAACGTGTGGAGCAATACATCCACACCGTTTCGGCGAAAAGCGACATGCGAGCCAACTACTACAGCGAAAGCGGCTCGTCGAGCTATGAAGAATACGAGTCCCGCACCAGCTACATCGAACAGAGCGAGCTGCAGAAATTCAGCGGAGACATCAGGGGCGAGATCCTGAAGTCCGGGCTGTTCCAACTGGTGCAGGGCACGCCTTACAAGACCGGCTCCAAAGAAGATGTGTACGACGTCATCGCACGCATCAAGAGCGGCCACTTCAAAGGTGCTGACTACGTATTGTTCGGCGCATTGTCGGACATCGACTTCCGTCAGGACGTGGGCGAGATTGCCAATACCAATAGCTACTCGGCCATTATGGGGCTGACGGTGGTCGGTGATTTCAGCCTGATCAACACCCGCACCTACGAAATCACCTCGGCCTTTACCGCCATGGGCGAAAGCCAGGACACCAAGCTGGTCAACAGCCGGGACGTGAAGATTTCCATGAACCGGGGTCGCGTGGTGCGCGATGCCTCAAAGTCGATCGGCGTCGACGTGACGCGTCAGTTGCGTGAGCAATTGCGAGGTGAAATCGAATATACCGGCCAACCGATACAGCAGAATCTCCCGAGAGACGAAGCGCCACGGATTTTGCGCTAACCCCGTAGGAGCGAATTCATTCGCGAATGAATGCCTCGCGAATGAATTCGCTCCTACAGATTTCAAGCCGTTCCGCGATGAAGCGTCGCCAGAAAGCCCGCAGCGCCCACGAACAGGCTGGCGAAGGTGCGGTTCAGGCGGCGTTGTTGTTTCGGGGTTTTCAGCAGGCGCAGCACGCGGGACGCAAGCCCTGTGTAACCGGCCATCACCACGGCATCCACAGCAACCATGGTCACCGCAATGATCACGTACTGAGCCAGCAACGGCTGGGCGGGGTCGATGAACTGCGGCAGGATCGCCAGCATGAACACCAGCGCCTTGGGGTTGCTGATGTTGACCAGAAAGCCACGAAAGACCAGGCTCAGCGGCTTGCCGATGGGACGAGTCGCCGAGTCATCAGACAGATCTCCAGGCAGCGCCCGCCATTGCTTGATACCCAGGTAAACCAGGTAAGCCACGCCAAACCATTTGATCAGGTTGAATGCCAGCTCGGAGGCACTCAATACCGCGCCCAGGCCCGCCGCGACAATTGCGATCTGCGCCACCAGCGCGATCTGCAAACCCAGGGCATTCCAGTAGCCACGCCAGAAACCGTATTGCAAACCACAGGACATCGACGCAATCGCGCCAGCCCCCGGAGACAGACTGATAATCCAGCAGGCGGCAAAAAAAGCCAGCCATGTTTCAAGCGCCATCACACACCTCAAGTCCAGTAAAGCCCGATAGCTGCTAACTTAGTGCGTAATGCAATTGATGACTAATTATTTCTGCTCGCCCATCGGTTTCTCAATCATCACCTGCGGGACGATATCGCTGCCCCGCCAGCGGCGAACCGCTTTCTGGAAGAACTGACTGTTGGGCACTTGCACCAGCGCACCACCCGCCTCGGGCATTTCGATCAGGGTGGTAAACATCAGGTTGATGGCGACGACCCGGCCTTTGACGCCGGGCTTGTCGAGTGTTTCGACCAGCTCAACGACATCGCCGATGCGGAAAGGGCCGATGGTGAAGATCAGGATGGCGCAGAGCAGGTTGGACAGCACACTCCACATCGCGAAGAACGCAACGGCGGCTACCGCGACAAAGCCCGACAACGCAGTCCACAGTACCGTGGCAGAAACGCCGAGCCGGCCCAGGACAACGACAAACGCGCTGCCCATGATCAACCAGCGCAAACCGCCACGCACCGGCACCAGCAGCTCCGGCGGCAGCGGATAACGCTCGCCCAGGCCCGTCAGAAAACGGCCGATTACCCGCTGCAATACGTAACCCGCCAACAGAATCAACAGGATCTGCACGCCCAGCCAGAGCGGTTCGATCCAGTAGGCCGTCAGCGTCAACCCGAAAAAGTCCATCAGCCCCTCACTTCAATTACGACAATGCTTCCAGTTCGGCCTGCATTGATTCCAGCAGTTCCAGCGCTTCCATCCAGGCCTCTTCCAGCTCGGACTCCCGCGTCTTCAACCTGGCCTGTTCCGCCAGCAGATCGCGCAGCTTGTCCTTGTTGGCAGCCTCGTAGTTGGTACTGTCGGCCAGGGCCTCTTCTACCTTGGCCAGTTTTTCATGCAGGGTTCCCAGCTCACGCTCCAGCTTGTCGGCTTCACGCTTGTGCGGAGCCAGTTGTTGGCGCAAGGCTGCCGCCTGCTGACGCTGGGCTTTCTTGTCGGTCTTGTCGGCGTTGACCGGTGTGTTGCTGACCGGCGCATTGCGCAAACGGTAATCAGCCAGCCAGCGCGTGTAGTCGTCCAGATCACCATCGAACTCCTGAACCCGGCCATCGGCGACCAGCAGGAAATCATCGGTGGTGCTCTTGAGCAAGTGTCGGTCGTGGGAAACCACCAGTACCGCGCCACTGAACTCCTGCAGAGCCATGGTCAGCGCCAGGCGCATTTCCAGGTCCAAGTGGTTGGTCGGTTCGTCGAGCAGCAAGAGGTTGGGTTTTTCCCAGGCAATCAGGGCCAGTGCCAGACGCGCCTTTTCACCACCGGAGAAATTCACCACCGGCTCGTCCAGGCGCGCGCCGCGGAAGTCGAAGCCACCGAGGAAGTCGCGCAGTGTCTGCTCGCGCTCGGTAGGTGCCAGACGCTGCAGATGCAGCAAGGGGTTGGCCTTGGCGTCCAGGGAGTCGAGCTGATGCTGGGCAAAATAGCCGACCGTAAGGTTTTCACCCCGCACCAGACGACCGCCCAAGGGCTCAAGCTCGCCCGCGAGGTTTTTGATCAGGGTCGATTTACCCGCGCCGTTAGGCCCCAGCAGACCGATGCGCGCACCCGGCGTCAGTTGCAGTTTGACCTTCTCCAGAATGGTCTTTTCGCCATAGCCCAGACGTGCTTCGGACAAATCCAGCAGCGGGCTGGAGATTTTGTCGGACTCACGGAAAACGAAGTTGAATGGTGAGTCCACATGGGCTGCGGACAGCTCTTCCATGCGTTCAAGGGCCTTGATCCGGCTCTGTGCCTGACGGGCCTTGGTGGCCTGGGCCTTGAAGCGCGCAATGTATTTTTCCATATGCGCACGTTGCGCCTGCTGCTTCTCGTAGGCCTGTTGCTGCTGGGCCAGACGTTCGGCACGGGCACGCTCGAAGGCGCTGTAACCACCGCGATAAAGCGTGATCTTGCGTTGTTCGACGTGGGCGATGTGATCGACCACCGCATCAAGGAAGTCACGATCGTGGGAAATCAGCAGCAAGGTGCCGGGATAGCTCTTGAGCCAGTCTTCCAGCCACAGAATGGCGTCCAGGTCCAAGTGGTTGGTCGGCTCATCGAGCAGCAACAGGTCCGAAGGACACATCAGGGCCTGAGCCAGGTTCAGGCGCATCCGCCAGCCACCGGAGAAACTGCCGACCTGACGTTCCATCTGCTCGTTGGTGAACCCCAGGCCCGCCAGCAGTTTGCGGGCACGGGCATCGGCGGTGTAACCGTCGGCGCTGTCGAGTTCGGCATGCAGACGCGCCTGTGCGGCACCGTCCTGGGCTGCTTCGGCTTCAGCGAGCTGACGCTGAACCTCGCGCAGGCGCAGGTCGCCGTCCAGAACGTAATCGACACCCAGGCGCTCAAGGGTATCGACCTCCTGACGCATGTGTGCGATACGCCAATCGGCAGGCAGCAGGCAGTCGCCGGAGTCAGGCGTCAACTCACCGCGCAACAAAGCGAAGAGGCTGGATTTACCGGCGCCATTGGCACCGATCAGACCGGCTTTCTGGCCGGCGTGCAGGGTCAGCTCGGCGTCTTCTAGCAGACGTTGCGGACCACGCTGTAAGGTAAGGCTTTGAAGTCGAATCATAATGGCGGCGGAGTCTACCAGCTTCGTCTCAAACAGGTAGCTCACTATGCCTTCTGACCTTTGGAGTTTCACCCTCGATTTCTATGCCAGACCCGGCGTCGAAGAGGCCTGCCTGCGTCTGCAAACCAACGGGGCCAATGTGTGCATGGTGCTTCTGGGTGTCTGGCTGGGCAAACGCGGCGTGAAATGTGATGCCCGGCGATTACAGGAAATCGGACAGTTGGCGATGCCATGGCACGACGACGTCGTGCGCCCTCTCAGGGAATTGCGCACGCAATGGCGTGACGCGGCACGACTCGACCCTGCACTGGGATCGTTGCGTGAACGAGTGAAAGCGCTGGAACTGGAAGCCGAGCAGCAGTTGCTCGCACGATTGCAGACACTGACACAGGACTGGTCAGTTGATGAAGCCGAGGACTTGCAGTGCTGGCTGACTGGCCTGGCCGCAGAGTCCTCCGACAAGGCCCGCGACGCGCTGCAGATGCTGCGCGTCCCGGCGGATCAGCCTTAGGACGCTGTGTTAGGCGTGACGCTATTGGCTGTCGATGGAGCAGTTGCAGCCGGTGCGGCTGGTGCAGCGGCAGGAGTAGGAGCCGTTGCTGGCGTGGCCGGTTTGGCGGCAGCCGGTTTTACCGCTGGCTTGGCAGCAGGTTTGGCGGCGGACCTGGCTGCTGGCTTGGCGGCAGTTTTGGCAGGTGCTTTAGCCGCTGGTTTAGCAGCGCTGCTGGCAGCAGGTTTGGCCGCTGCCGGTGCTTTGGTTGCTGCTGGCTTGGCGGCGGGTTTGGCAACCGGCTTGGCAGTCGCTTTGGCGGCAGCAGGTTTGGCAGCAGCGGTTTTAGCCGCAGCTTTTACCGGAGCCTTGGCAGCAGGAGCCTTGGTCGCCGCAGGTTTTGCAGCCACTGGCTTGGCGGCAGCCGGAGTTTTCGCGGCTGTTGGCTTGGCAGCCGGCTTGGCAACAGATGCAGCCCTGGCAGCCGGTTTGGCCGCTGGCTTGGCGGCAGCTTTGGCTGGCGCCTTGGCGGCAGGTGCCTTGCTAACGGCTTTTGCTGCAGTGGTTTTTGCAGCAGCAGGAGCCTTGGCAGGTGCAGCAGGCTTGGCTGCACGAGTGTCCAGAATCTTGCCGACGGCCTCTTTGACGCGACCAACGCCCTGAGCAAGCTTCAGGCTCTCTTGAGCATCACGCTTGAGCTGCAGGATGTAGGTGCGGGTTTCGGTCTGGCGATCCTTGAGTGCGTCGAGCAAGTCTTCAAGTTCTGCAACGGCATTCTTGGCCTTGGTCTGCGCCTTTGCCTTGCCGGCAGTCGCCGCGTCCTGCAGTTTGGTGCGGGACTTGTGCAGTTTTTCCTGCGCTTTACCACGTTGTTTTTCAAGCTTGGCGAGCAGTTTCTCGGCATCCGACAAGGCTTGGGAGCAGGCGTCTTCCAGATGTTCGAGCAAGCTGCCCGACAATTGTTGGAGCAGGTGCAATGGAGTGTTTACTGGCTTCTTTTTGGCCGACATGACTTACCTCCTGGCTGACGAAATTGCGGCCCATACTAGACCTCTGTCCGCAGTGCCGCTAGGGCATCTTGACAGCGCCGCACGCACCCTGTTGCATACGAGCACAAATCATTGATGCAACTGCTACAGGGGCAATACAAAATTCTCTTGCCAGGAGTCATCACCGCAAGCCTTCGCACTGGCATAATCGCTGACTTCCCGGGCCGGAGAGCATTCATGTCGCGCTACCTGTTAACGTCGTTGTTCCTCTTGATTCCTCTGGCGCATGCCGGTGAAACCGCACCGACACAGGACTCTCACGATCTCGCGTACAGTCTGGGTGCCAGCCTGGGTGAGCGCCTGCATCAAGAGGTCCCGGACCTTGACCTGAAGGCATTGGTAGAAGGCTTGAAGCAGGCTTACCAAGGCAAGCCGCTGGCGCTCAAGCAAGAACGCATCGACCAGATTCTCAGGGAGCATGATGCAGCCCTGGCGCAAGCCGAAGCCTCGGGCACCGACGCCCAGAGCGAGGCAGCGCTGACGGCAGAGCGTCGCTTCATGGACAGCGAGAAAGCCAAGCCCGGCGTGAAGACGCTGGCCGACGGCATTCTGATGACGGAGCTGACTCCGGGCACCGGTCCCAAACCTGAAGCCAATGGCCGGGTCGAAGTGCGCTATGTCGGACGCCTGCCCGACGGCACGATCTTCGATCAGAGCAACCAGCCGCAGTGGTTCCGACTCGACAGCGTGATCAGTGGCTGGACCACTGCACTGCAAGGCATGCCGGTAGGCGCGAAGTGGCGTCTGGTGATTCCTTCAGCCCAAGCCTATGGCGCAGAAGGTGCAGGCGATCTGATCGATCCGTTCACGCCGCTGGTTTTTGAAATCGAGCTGGTCGCGGTCTCGCAGTAACCGACACCCTGAAATGCGAAAGGGTGCGAACGCACCCTTGGCAACACGACAGGAATGAATCAGGCCTGAGAAGCGGCCTCTTCCTTGTGGGAGTTGTGCAGGACTTCGATCAGGCAATCTTCCAGCTCGAAGCGCTCATGCAGCAGGCCACCCAGCGTCTTGAACTCATTGGCAAACCCTGCGCCGTCGGAGCAATCGCCCTTTTCGCAACGGTCGTTGAACGCCAAGGCAAGCTTGGTGATACCTTCCAGACGCGGATAAATCGTATCGGCCAGTTCAAGCCCGCGCTCATCGTTGAACGCCTGGGCTTCGCTGTTGAGCTGCTCGTAGATTTCGAAATGGCCAGCCGAAACGTAGTCGACCAGAATTTCACAAAACTTCAGCAGCGCACCACGATCCGCAGCCAGTTGCTCGGGCGTGTCGCCGAGAACGTCATAGGCTCGAATCAATTCATGACGGTCCTGTAGCCAGCGATCAATCAACAGATTGACGCCACCCCAGCGTTCCTGAGCATTGCGACAACTTTCCAGCATGATGTTCTCTCTTCCCTTAAGGGGCATGCGGTCCTGTGCTGGCCTTACAATATCGCAAGAACCGAGCCTGTAAAAGCGTCAGGACAGCATACTCCCAATGACGCGTGCGGCTCAGATTATGCCCGCACGACAAGGCCATCAAGGTACGCAGGAGAGAAAGTTCATACAAGCGTTTAATACCCTCCGTCAGTGTCGACGGACATCCAGCGATGTAACCCACTGAAAAGTGGGTACAACGCCAGCAGGCACAGGATCACAAAAGCCAGCAGGCTCCACTCGGGAAGAGTGATATCGAACAATGACCAATTGATTTCGGCGCACACATAAGTACCGCTGTGCAAAGGCTCGCTACCGCTCTCCAGAGACAATGCATTGAGCAAATGCCGGTATTGAGTAACGACGGGCATCAACTCTTCGGCGGACGCAGTCTGCAACCATATATGAAAACCCGCTACCAGAGCGCCCGGCAGCGCCAATGCCAGCAAGGCTACACAATAACGACGCCAGCCGGCCTCCTGGGGCGAATGAATGGCCGCCACCAGACAGAGCAGACCACACCCGATGACGAGTGCTCGCTGTATGAGGCACAGGAGGCAGGGAACCAGGCCAAGCGCATGCTGCAGATAAAGGGTAGCGCCGATGATCAGTCCACTTGCGATGAATGCCAGGAAGAACAAGGTACGCGTGCGGGCCAGATACATGGCAAATCCGTAACGAATGAGACGAGACAGTTACGGTAGAGGAAAGCACACAACGCTTTCAAGGCGACGAAGTACGGATGCTTCGCTGTTTGCAGGAGAAATAAAACACCAGATCAGGGAGATTTTTTACCTATTAACGTAGGACCAATCCACCCCCTGAACTGGCAAGGAGTTGAAGGCGTGAAAGCCCTGAAAAAGGGCTTTCACGGCACCGGACTCAGGTACTGCTCAGCGCAGGAAGCGGACGAGCCAGAAAGCGCTCATCGAGCATCCCCAGACCTTCCTGGAACAGCTGATTGCTGCGATCGGTCTCGCCCAGTTGGGCCAGGAGCCGCGCCAGTTCGGCACAGGTTTCAGGATTGCGCTGCAAACGCAGGCTGCTCTCCAGATAATCACGGGCCTTGCCCCACAGGCGGGCTTGCAGACAGATACGCCCAAGGCTCAGCAGCAGGCTCGGGTCATCGGGATGATGTTTGAGCCAGGCCTCGGCGACCTGCAACTGTTTCGACTGGTCGCTGCCGCGCACCAGACCATAAAGCCTGGCCAGATGGCTGTGGTAGTCCTTCTTGAGCGCGGCGCGCAAAACTTCTTCGGCCTGGGCTTCGGCACCCAGACGACGCAACTGCTCGGCATACGCCAGTACCAGTTGCGGCTCTTGTCGCTGGGCAGAGGTCAGGTCTTTCCAGGCTTTTTCCAGTGAAGGCAGGCCGGTCATGGCGCCGTCACCTTCTTCGCGATAGGCCGCCAGGGTGAGATTTTCACCCCAGGCGCGGCGCTCCAGCTCGGCCAGTTCCCTGGGCGGCAGCACCTTGTCCTTGCGCAGTTCGGGCAGCAGCCGGATCAGGTCTGACCAGTCGCCTCGCTGCTGATAGAGGCGTTGCAACTGGCGCAGCACTTGCGGGTTGTGCGGATGGCGCTCATGCATGGCCTGCAAGGTGGCCAGCGCACCATCGGTATCGCCACGGTCCTGTTGCAGTTGCGCATGACTCAGGGCAATCGCAAGCTCCGCCTGGGGCTGACGCTCCAGGGCACGCTCCAGCAGGCTGTCACACTCGTCGTAGCGGCCCTGCTCGTTGGCAGCACGCGCAGCACCAAGGTAATACAGCAACGGCTGGGGATCGGATTCGGCGGCGCGATGCAGATGACGCTGCGCGCTGGACCAGCGGCCTTCGGCAAGATCCATCTGCCCCTGCTCGATTGCCAGTTGCACCCGACGGCGGCGATTACGACGCGACCATGGATTGACCACACCACCGGATGTCGTGAGCAAGGTGATCAGAAGCCGGGCAACGAAGATCAGCAACAGAAGCGCCACGAACAGGCCAAGGGTTGCCCACAGGCTCGATTCATAGCGGAAGTTCTGATAGGCGATCAATACGTAGCCGGAGTGCTCGGCAATGGCGATACCAATCAGCGCTGCAACAGCAACGGCAATGAACAGCAGCAGGTAGACGCGCTTCATGGGCTGATCCCCCGAGCCTCGGCAGGCTGACCGGATGCATGACGACGTTCAAGGTAGGCCTGGACTGCACTCAAGCTCTGAGCCAGATCCGGCGTCACTACCGAAACAGGTTGTTTGATCAGGGTATCCAGACGCTCGCCGATCACTTTGCTCTGCGGTTCATCCTGATTGAAGTTGCCCATCAGGACGCTCTTGGCTTCCAGCAGCGACTGGGTATAGACCTTCGGCTCACCATTGAGCGCGGCCCATTGCGCCTGCTCGATTGCCAGGCTCAGGGCCAGACGGACCTGAGCAAGACTCTGGCCGGCCAGGACCGGTCGAATGTCCTTGTCGGCGTTGAAGTCGATGCGGAAGTAATGGGAAATGTGGCTCCACCAGCGGGACCAGTAACTGTCGTCGTTCTTGTCAGGAGTCACACCCAGGAGCGGCTCGCCTTTATCTTCGTACTCGGGCGCCAGCCTGTTGAGCTGAACGGACTGGTCACGCAGGGCAGCCAGTTGCAGGAACAGGCCGGTACGGTCCGGCTGCTCGATACTGCGCAGCGCTGCCAGGCTTTTGGCCAGTTGCTCGCGAGCGGCAAACGAGCCTGGATCATCCTGTTCGCGCAGAATTTCATCGGCGCCCTGAACCAGCGCCTGGGCGCTGTTGATATCCTGCAAGGCCGACAGGCGCAGGCTGGCCAGACGCAGCAGATGCTCGGCCTCGGCCAGACGCCAGTCCTTGCGGCTTGCGCCGAGTACGGTTTCCAGACGCTGGCTCAGACGCTGCTGATCGCCCTGCAACTGGGCAACCAGACGACGGCTGTCTTCCAGTTGGTCGACCGGAGGAAATTGAGCAAGACGGGCACTCAGCTCCTGATCATTCTCGGTCAGGACCCGAGTCTGCTGGACGATGCCTTCGACCTGCCCTCGCTGCTGCAAATGACCTTCCTGCAGCATGCGCAGTTGCCATACTCCCCAACCGGCGACGGCAACGCCTGCAACGGCAAGCAACAAGGCCAGGATCACCAGACCATTGCTGCGGTTACCGGTACGCACCGGGCGCACTGGATCAGGTGTGGATGTCGATGTTTTCAGCACCGATTCTTCATCTTTAGGCAAGGCTGTTTCGCTCACGTATCCATCCTTTGCATTTGGGCGTAATCGCATGAGCGACAACTCGTCGCTCAGTACGCCTTGACGACAGGCTGAGGCTGATCCCGCAACGCGGCCAGCAACGCCGCGGCGTTCGCGCCACGACAATCAACCACGGTTTGAGCCCCGGCGGCACATGCCATTTCGGCAACCCTGGGGCTCGGTACGAATAAAGGCAACCCGGCCAGTTTCGGCCAGGCATCACCTGCCAACTGAAGCAGATGTTCAAAACCCTGCCCACTGCTGACCACCAGCCCGTTCAAGCGTTCCGATTCGACGCGCTGTGGAAGGGTCGAAAGCGGATACTGTGGCAGAAAACGGCGGTACAGCGGCAAGTAGTCGACACTAACACCTTGCTCGCGCAGACGCTCTGCCAACAGCTCGCGCCCTTCATCCCCACGCATGATCAGCACCCGGCTGCCCGGTATGGAGATAGCGTCCTGCAATTGAGGCAGCTCAAGCAAGGCTTCGCTGTCATCACCCTGCTCGGGCCATTTAACACCGATCAGGCCGTAATCGAGCAGAATCTGTCCGGTCGCCGCGCCTACGCTGAACCAGGGCTGGACAAAGGGTTGCGGCCAGATTTCATCCACCAGTTCCAGCCCAAGACGAGCCGCTGGCTTGCTGACCACAATGACCGCGCTGTAGAGAGGCAGATCGAAAATTTTCGAGCGGTATTCGGGGGAGATGGGCAACGGCTCGATTTCAAGCAAAGGCAGACTGCTGCTGAACACGCCGTTATCGGCCAGCACCCTGGCCAGCGCTGCCGACTCTTCGGCGGGACGGGTCAGCAACAGACGCCAGGTACTCATTCGTCCCGAGCCTCGCCATAGACAGCCTTGAGAATCTGGCCTGCGCCCTGGGCCAGCAAGTCTTCGGCGACCTGCACACCCAGCGCCTGGGCCGATGTCTGCGGTGCGCGGGCCTCGGCATGCAGCAACAGACCGCCAGCCGGATCACCCACCAGCCCGCGCAGCCAAACCTGATCGTCTTCCAGAACGGCATAGCAGGCGATCGGCACCTGGCAGCCACCGTTAAGGTGTTTATTCAGCGCCCGCTCGGCAATCACGCGCACGGCCGTGTCGCCATGATGCAGCGGCGCAAGCAGTGCGTGAATTTCAGCATCGACGCTACGGCACTCGATCCCGACGGCGCCCTGCCCTCCGGCAGGCAGGCTGTCCTCGACACTGATGGCTGAAGTGATGCGATCTTCAAAGCCCAGACGGATCAGGCCGGCGGCAGCAAGAATGATTGCGTCGTACTCACCGGCGTCCAGTTTGGCCAGCCGGGTATTGACGTTGCCGCGCAGAAACCGGATTTCCAGGTCTGGACGACGTGTCAGCAGTTGAGCCTGACGTCGCAGGCTGGAAGTGCCCACGATGCTGCCCGCAGGAAGCTGCTCCAGACTGCTGAAGTTGTTGGACACGAATGCATCACGCGGGTCTTCGCGCTCACAGATGCAGAACAGCCCAAGGCCTTCGGGGAAATCCATCGGCACGTCTTTCATGGAATGCACGGCGATATCGGCTTCGTTTTCCAGAAGCGCCGTTTCCAGTTCCTTGACGAACAGGCCCTTGCCGCCGATTTTCGAAAGCGGCGAGTCGAGCAGTTTGTCGCCACGGCTGACCATGGGCACCAGCGTGACGATCAGGCCCGGATGAGCCTGTTCAAGCCTGGCTTTGACATATTCGGCCTGCCAGAGGGCCAGCGCACTTTTACGGGTGGCAATGCGGATTTCGCGAGAAGACATGAATCAATCCGTGCTTGATAAGTGCGACGGATAATAACAGCACAACCGGAACGACTTCAGCGCTGACTCAAAAAGTAAAATCGGCTTCATGACCCGGATCAACGAAATGACAGTGGCCAAGGCTTCCCCCGCCCGAACCAAGGGCCTCCACAACGGCAACGCTCTGTGGACAGAAACAGGTTCGACATCCTGCTGGACTGGTGGCGAGGGCAGCCACTTCTTCGTACCTTAAAGCTGTTGCATCATCTTGCGCACACCGGCGACATGCCGACGGCTGACGATCAAGGCATCGCCATTGAGCCCCTTGAGGAACAACTGGAAATGCCCCAGCGGCGTGCGCTGCAAACGCTCGATCCGTTCCCGTGCCACCAGCGCATTGCGATGGATACGCACGAATCGGTCACCAAACTCGTCTTCCAGCGCCTTGAGCGGTTCATCCAGCAGCACTTCGCCGCCTTCATGGCGCAGGGTGACGTATTTGTGGTCGGCAATGAAAAAGATCACCTGATCCAGCGGGATCAGCTCAATGCCTTTACGGGTTCGAGCACTGATATGGCTGCGCGGACCGCTACCCGTTTCGGCAGCCGGACGGGTCATCGCGGCCAACTGCACGCGATTGGGGCGCTCGGCTTTTCTCAACGCCTCGACAAGATTCTCGGGGCGCACAGGTTTGACCAGATAACCGACGGCACTGACCTGAAAGGCGTCCAGTGCAAATTCGTCGTGCGCAGTACAAAAGACGACAGCGGGCGGAGTTTCACGCTCGCACAGTTTCGCCGCGACCTGAAGACCGTCGAGACCCGGCATGCGGATATCGAGCAGCACGACATCTGGCTTGAGGTTTTCAATCAGCGCCAAAGCTTCTTCGCCATTGGTAGCGCTGGGTTCAAGTACCCTGTAACCCTCGATTTCGCCGACCAATCGGCTCAATCGCTCGCGGGCCAGGGGTTCGTCATCAACGATCAGGACATTCATATTGCTCTGGCTTCCTGCGTGAGTCTCGCACAAGGATAGCGTAGACAGGTGTAGTGACGACCATCACGGCGCTCCACGCTCAGACTGGCGTGCGGGCCAAAAAGTGCCGTAATACGTGCACCTATATTCAACAGGGCCTGTTGAGTACCGTTGGAAGTCTGCCGTGTGGCAACTTCTTCATAGGGATTGCTGACACACAATATGAACTCTCCCCCTTCATAGTCTGCCTCGACTGTAACTATGCCCCCTTCGATGCGCGGAGCAATGCCATAGATCAAGGCGTTTTCCAGCAATGGCTGCAAGGTCAGCTGGGGAATGGGCAAATCATCAGGAATTGCGCTCACCCTCCAGTCCAACTGTAGACGCTCGCCGAGACGATATTGCTCAATCGATAAATATCGTTTCGCCAAAGCCAGTTCTTCGTGCCAGGTCACCAGGCTTCCGGGCTTGGCCAGGCTGGCGCGAAACAGGTCCGACAGATCCAGTACGGCCTGCTCGGCCTTGACCGGATTGCTGGCCACCAGACTGGCAATGCTGTTGAGCGTGTTGAACAGAAAATGCGGACGAATCCTGGCCTGAAGCGATTCGATCCTGGCCTGCAATTCCCCCTGCTGCTGCTTTCTCCACTGACTCTGCAGATAAAAGTAGCGCAACATCAGTGCGGACATGATCAACGCGATCAACGAATAGCGGATATATCGCTCGACCATGCTGCCCGGCGAAATCCTGCCGGTCAGTTGGCAGACATCCGTCACCGCCGTACACAACAAGGTTAGACCCACTACCAGCATGCAGCTGAGAATACCTGCAAGCCCCGGGGAAAGACGTGCCAGCCAGGGGCGCAGCCCGCACAGCAGGGCCGCCGACAGCAGGACAATCCACTGCACGAACATCGACATCAGCGCCAGGCACACCCAATCGAACCCCTGGCTCATGGGTTCGAGCAGCACCATGACCAGCACCAGCAGTTCAGCCAGCACAATGAGCACCAGCAGCGTCTGCGGCAAGCATAGTTCAGGCAGGAAAAAATCCTTGCCGGGAGTTGTTCTGGAATCGGGTTTCATAGGTCCTCTCGCTTAGGCCCAGTCTCGTCCCTGGCATCGTCAGCGGCAAGCCATCCGAGAATAAAAAAGCAACAACCTGTTATCATCGCTGACGCCCTTGTGCCACGAAGCGGGCACGCCACTTTCAGCAGAGCAACGAGCGAATCCATGAGCACCGACAAGACCAACCAGTCCTGGGGCGGCCGTTTCAGTGAGCCCGTCGACGCCTTCGTCGCGCGCTTCACGGCCTCCGTCACCTTCGACCAACGCCTGTATCGTCACGACATCATGGGTTCTATCGCCCACGCTACGATGCTGGCTCAGGTCGGCGTCCTGACCGAAGCCGAGCGCGACACCATCATCGATGGCCTGAAAACCATCCAGAGCGAGATCGAAGCCGGCAGTTTCGAGTGGCGCGTCGACCTGGAAGACGTGCACATGAACATCGAAGCGCGTCTGACCGACCGCATCGGCATCACCGGCAAGAAGCTGCACACCGGCCGTAGCCGCAACGATCAGGTCGCTACCGATATCCGCCTGTGGCTGCGTGACGAAATCGACCTGATCCTCAGCGAAATCACGCGCCTGCAGAAAGGGCTGCTGGAGCAGGCCGAGCGTGAAGCCGAAACCATCATGCCGGGCTTCACACACCTGCAGACCGCCCAGCCCGTGACGTTCGGTCACCACATGCTGGCCTGGTTCGAAATGCTCAGCCGCGACTACGAGCGTCTGGTCGACTGCCGCAAGCGCCTGAACCGCATGCCACTGGGCAGCGCCGCACTGGCAGGTACCACGTACCCGATCGACCGCGAGTTGACCTGCAAGCTGCTGGGTTTCGACGCCGTAGGCGGCAACTCCCTGGACGGCGTCTCGGATCGCGACTTCGCCATCGAGTTCTGCTCTGCCGCTTCGGTTGCCATGATGCACCTGTCGCGCTTCTCCGAAGAGCTGGTGCTCTGGACCAGCGCCCAGTTCCAGTTCATCGACCTTCCGGACCGCTTCTGCACAGGCAGTTCGATCATGCCGCAGAAGAAGAACCCTGATGTACCGGAGCTGGTTCGTGGCAAGAGCGGCCGCGTGTTTGGTGCGCTGATGGGTTTGCTGACCCTGATGAAAGGCCAGCCGCTGGCCTACAACAAGGACAACCAGGAAGACAAGGAACCGCTGTTCGACGCAGCCGACACCTTGCGTGACTCGTTGCGCGCCTTTGCCGACATGATCCCGGCCATCAAGCCGAAGCACGCCATCATGCGTGAAGCGGCGCTGCGCGGTTTCTCCACCGCCACCGACCTGGCGGACTATCTGGTACGCCGCGGCCTGCCATTCCGTGACTGCCACGAAATCGTCGGTCATGCCGTGAAGTACGGCGTGGAAACCGGCAAGGATCTGGCGGAAATGAGTCTGGAAGAGCTGCGTAAATTCAGCGATCAGATCGAGCAGGACGTATTTGCCGTGCTGACCCTTGAAGGCTCGGTCAATGCCCGTAACCACATTGGCGGCGCCGCCCCGGACCAAGTCGGGGCAGCCTTGGTCCGTGGCAGGGCGCTGCAGAAAACCCGCTAAAACTGTCGCCGTCGCGGCCAGCCCACCTGGCCGCGACGGAGCAGAACCCTATCTACCCTGCCTTGCGCGCCACCGCCTGGACACGCGCCAGGAATGCTGGCCATTCAGCTTCCCTGTCTGCCGCTACCCGCTGCACATTCGGATTGAGTGCCAGATGCTCAAGCAGAGCCCGCGCACCCGGCATGTCCCGCAGCAGATCCAGACCGAACAGTTTCTCAGCGACTTGCTGGGCATGGTCGACGCTGTAAAGAAAATACAGATCCGCCAGGGTGAAGTTCTCGCCCGCCACATAGGGTACAAAACGGGCACGCTGGGCCAAGGCCTGGAACCCCTTGAGCAAGTCCCGGCGAGCCTTGGCCTTGAGGTCCTCAGGAGTGGGCCGCCCACCGAAGATCGCTTCGACGTAACACAACCGCGCAGGCAACTCGATATACAGTTCGATTTCCTTGGCGATGGTCCAGACCTGAGCGCGGGAGAATGGGTCCTCGGGAAGCAGTGCCCGACCGGGCTGGGTTTCCTCGATGTAACGCAGGATGACATCCGTCTCACTGATGAAACCCTGGTCGGTTTGCAGTATCGGCACCTTGCCTCGCGCACTGATCGCCAGTACCTCGGGATTCTGGCATCCATGCAGCGCAATCACTTCAAAGGGTAGTTGCTTCTCCAGCAGCGCCAGCTTGACCATATTGAAATAATTGCTTGCGGCAAAACCATAAAGCTTCAGCACGTCGGCCTCCATGACCTTCAAGTTTTCGGTGGCGGTACTTTTATATACTTTTCCATAAATGTCAGTGGGTTAAGCGCCCCTCACACAACTTGAAGACCGTTCTTACATGCAGGCATCACTGATCCCGACACAGGTAAAAGAATCCAGTTAAACTGCCAGC
Organism: Pseudomonas cichorii; assembly: GCF_019719005.1. Lineage (GTDB taxonomy): Bacteria > Pseudomonadota > Gammaproteobacteria > Pseudomonadales > Pseudomonadaceae > Aquipseudomonas > Aquipseudomonas cichorii_E. Next base: position 21,311 of record NZ_JAIGPJ010000028.1, on the reverse strand, counting down.
CTTCACTGAGGACTTACCATGACCGACCCAATCGATAACGATGAAGAAGAGTTCACCGCATCGACCCTGATCGACGCGATTGAAAACCAGATCGAGGCGGATAACCCACCTGCCGCCAAGGCCATCTACAACAAGCTGACGCTGGTTGGCTATGAGCGTGAAGACATCCTCGAACTGATGGCTCATGTGCTAGCCATCGAGATTGACGCCATGCTCGAAGAAGACCGGCCGTTCAATACCCAGTGGTATGAAACCGCCCTGCGCGCCTTGCCGGAACTGCCGCCCGAGGCCTGATTTGCGATATTCCGGCAAGAGATATGCTGCAAAGATTCCAGGCACTGGCTACACTGCAAAGGCCCCTCTGCCAATCAAACCATAGGGGCTTTCCTGCAAGCTGGCGTTAACGGTCATACAGAACCGACGTGTCAAACAGCCTTGTCGATTCTGTAACCCTCACGATCCAGCCAACTATAAAAGTCTGGAGTCCTTATGTCGTATACCCCTGAGCTGGTTGCCGAACTGGAAATCCTTGCACTGTTCAATCTGGGTAACACCCAGGAAGGCCTCAAAGTCCACCATGTGGCCGCCCCGACAGCCATTGCGGCTGCAAAAAGACTTTTTGAAAAAGGCCTCACCACCCAAGTCGATGGGGGCTATCTGACTAGCCTCGGGCTTGAAGCCGCCGAGCATGCCCAATCGCTGCTGACCATCCTGAACGTCTCCGAAGAGGCCGCCTGAAAAGCCGCCGGGCCTGCCGCGCAAACAAAAAGGTGCAGCGGGCCCTCCATTTATGGGAATGTAAGCCGATAAAAAACCGGCGTCAGAATAATAACCCTACCGTGCATGTATCCTCTTGGGCTGTAGTCTTCTTCGCCATCTGCTAACCACTTCAACGCCTGCACAGGCCAGATGCTTGAGTTGCGATGACGCGTAATACCGAAATTCGTCCCGACCTGGATGAGGGCATCGACCGCAAGGTGCTCAACCAGTTACGTAACCGCTTCCTGACTCTCAATGACGGGCGGTATGCCCGTGCCATGGAAGGGCTTTCGACTCGCCAGCAAAGCGTGCTGACGCTGCTGGCGCTGTGCTTTCATGTCAATCACCCGCTGCTGCCCGGCTACGTTTCCAGCAGCACACCTGCTGGCGTCTCCCATTACGAACCTGACGCCCCGGCGCTGGCAGAGGCTCAGCGGCTGACCCGTTCCTTTTCCTATAAGGCCCGCCACGGCAATCCGCCACAGCCCATCCACGGTCTGTTCCTGATGGGTAGCCTTGGAACGCTGGCCCAGGCAGAACAGAGCGATATGGATGTCTGGGTCTGCCACGACTCGGATCTGGCCCCGGAAGCCATCGCCGAGCTACGCAAAAAGTGCCAGGCGCTGGAGACCTGGGCGGCGTCCATGGGCGCAGAGGCGCATTTCTTTCTGATCGACCCGCAACGTTTCCGGGCCGGCGATCGCGACACCCAGCTCAGTTCCGACGACTGCGGCACCAGCCAGCACTACCTGCTGCTGGATGAGTTCTACCGCACCGCCATCTGGCTTGCTGGCCGCACACCGATGTGGTGGCTGGTGCCGGTTTATGAAGAAGAACGCTACGCCGAGTACACCCACACGCTGCTGTCCAAGCGCTTCATCCGCGCCAACGAGGTGCTCGACCTTGGCCCAATGACCGGCATTCCGCCCGGCGAATTCATCGGCGCAGGGCTCTGGCAACTGTTCAAGGGCATCGAGTCGCCTTACAAGTCCGTCCTCAAACTGTTGCTGATCGAGGTCTATTCCAGCGAGCACCCAAGCGTTCAGTGCCTGAGCCTGCGATTCAAGCAGGCCGTATTCGCCAACAGGCTGGATCTGGACGAACTGGACCCTTACATGGTTGTGTACCAGCGGATCGAAGAGCACCTGCAGGCCCGCAGCGAATCGGAGCGCCTGGAGCTGGTACGTCGCAGCCTGTATCTGAAGATCAACAAAAAGCTCACCGGCCCGGCCCGTCAGCGCAGCAACAGCTGGCAACGCCTGCTGCTGGAGCGGCTGACCAGAGAATGGGGCTGGGATGAGCGTCAACTGGCGCTGCTGGACAGTCGCAGCCAGTGGAAAGTCCGGCAGGTAGCCCACGAGCGCCGCTCGCTGGTCAACGAACTGAATTACAGCTATCGCTTCCTGGTGCAGTTCGCCCGTACGCAAAACGCACCCAACGCCATCACGGCCCGTGACGTCAGCGTGCTGGGCCGGCGCTTGTATGCAGCGTTCGAGCGCAAGGCGGGCAAAGTCGAGTTCATCAACCCGGGTATCGCACCCGATCTGGCTGAAGACACTCTGACCCTGGTGAACTCGCCCAACAAGCGCGAACCGGGGAAAAACCAGTGGGCCTTGTACAACGGCAACCTGGGCACCCATGAATGGCAAAACTTCTCGCCCATCAAACGCAGTCGTGAACTGCTTGAGCTGCTGACCTGGTGCCATCGCAATGGCGTGATCGACACCACTACCCGCCTGGCCTTGCATCCGGGCTCAAGCGACCTGAGCGAGTTCGAGCTGTTCAACCTGCTTGGCGCCCTGCAGCAGACGATCCCGCTGCCACTGAGCGAAGTCAGCGACGAATACCTGCTCAAACCCAGTGCGCCCAATGAAATATTGCTGCTGGTGAACGTGGGCGTCGATCCGCTCAGGCACCATCGCGAGTTGAATATCCTGATGACGACCGAGCGCACCGACTCGCTCAGTTATGCAGGCGTGCGGGAAAATCTGGTGCTGACGCTGGACCAGATCACCCTCAATAGCTGGAATGAAACACTGGTCAGCCGCTACGACGGCCCTCACGCCCTGCTCGACTGCATGAGCGAACTGCTCAGCAACCTGCCAGAAGGCGAGACCCAGCCACGCATACGTGTGCGCTGCTTCTGCCATAACCGTGCTCCGGCCATCGCGCAGCGGGTCGAAGAACTGATCAACACCGCACAGCTGCTGCTCGCCAGAGGCCTGAACCATCGTTACCTGATTCAGGTGCAGCAGCAGTACCACGTGCTTAAGATGATTCCCGGTCAGGTAGGCCATGTGGTGGTCAACAGCCTGCCGGGGCTGTTCAATTATCTGGGCGAGGAATCGCCGCTCTACAGCCCGCTGCATCTGGACCCGCAAGCCCTGGACGATCACGATCTGGCGCTGATCCTGCCCTATGGGCAGCCGGAGTGCATTCAGGTGTTCTATCGGGTCAACGAACCTGACGCCGACCTGTATGTGCTCGACGAACACAACGCGCTCTGGCACCAGCGCTTGCCGTATCACGACGAACAGAGCCTGTTGCTGCCCTTGCAGCGCTTCTTCCATTCACTGGTTTACCGGCGCGGCGCATCGCTACCACTGGATAACCCGGCAGAACCTGTCTTGCTGGACATGTTGTATTACCAGGTATTGCCATCGGGCGCAGGCCGCGCCCGACGCATCGAACCCCGCCCCGCACCAACCGCTGCGGACAAGCCGTACTATGACGTGCAGGCGATTATCGAAGAAACCTCGCCGGGCCAGATGAACGTCACGCTGTATTGCGACAACAGCGAATTCTCGGAGCTGGAACATGGCGACCAACTGTTTGCCGTGGTCGCCCAACAGATCCTCGAACGCCGCCAGGAACCGCAACGCTATCGCTGCTACATCACCGACCTCGACCTCTCCGGCCTGCTGGATGATGGCCACGGACAAAGCATCCTGTTTCTGCGCCACAAGGCAGAGCTGGAAAAGGCGTTGAATGAGGCGATGGAGGAATGCCAGCGGTAGGAGCGAATTCATTCGCGAAAAGGCTCAGTACGACGAATATTTATGCGCTGTACTGGCCCTTCGCGAATGAATTCGCTCCTACGGGTGTTACAGGTATTCCCCCGCCGCTTCTGGCTGATACTCCACCGCCAGCAGGGTGAGTTTGAGTATCTTGCCGCCCGGGGCGGGCCAGTCGATGTGTTGGCCGACCTGCAGACCCAACAGGGCGGAGCCTACCGGTGCCAGTACCGAAACCGTACCTTCGGCACCCGCGTCCTGCGGGTAGACCAGCTTGAGGTGATAGTCCTTGCCACTGCTCTCTTCACGGCAATGCACACGCGAATTCATGGTGACCAGCCCGGCAGGCACTTCATCGTGACCGACGATCTGCTCGGCACGGTCCAGCTCGGCCTGCAAGGCCTCGATGCCGGGGCTGGACTGCGTCTGGCTGTCGATAAGGCGCTCAAGACGCTGGACATCGAGCCGGGTGAGAATGATTGAAGGTGCGGTGTTCATGATTCGGGCAGTCTCCTTTTTTCTGCGCAACAAAAGCAAAACCCCGCCGATCCGGCGGGGTTTTGACAGGCCTCTCTATCTAGAGAAGCAGGTTCTGACATTAACATCAGCCAATAAATACACAACCCGACAGGGCGTTAGCCCGCGATGCGGTTTTCCTGGGCAAGCTCCCGGCGCTGGTCGGCGTTGCGGCGAATCTGACGGCGTCGATCATCATCAGCCGAGCGCCATTCGCGAATGTCTTCCACATGGCGAAAGCAGCCCAGGCAGACTTTCTGCTCGTCGAGCCGACACAGGCTGACACAGGGCGAAGGCACGGCAGGGCTGACGTTGCTGAACAGCGGCTTGGGTGGCCGGGCAGGTGTGGACGTGGTGTTATCGGTCACGATCAGATCTCGTCGAAATCCAGTTCGACGCCAGCCTGCTCCTGAGTGATGCGTACCAGCATCTCGCTCAGCAACTCGTCGCTGCTGTCGCATACCCAGCGGCTGGTTTCTTCGTCGTAGTCAAAATGAAAGCCACCCGAACGCGCTGCCAGCCAGAGCTGACGCAGCGGCTCCTGACGGCTGAAGATGAGCTGGGTGCCGTTCTCGAACTTTACGGTCAGTACGCCAGCAGAGTTTTCAAGGTCCAGATCCAGATCGCTCTCGTCGAAAATGTCTTCCAGCGCTTGCTGGGTAGCATCCACCAGATCGTGAAAACGGGCTTCGGTCAAACTCATTACGGGAACCTCGAAAAATTTTCTGCTTATGGCACAGGGTCGCAAGATACGGACGCCGCAAGGCAAATGCAAAACATACCCGCCAGACGCGCCCTGCAACAGTTCATATCCAACGATAACGTCAAAGGCCCGCCGGACGGGTGGGAACCTGCATAGGCAAGCTGCCGGGTGGCCGGTATACTCGGGCGCAATTAATGCTTTTACAAAGGATTTCGCCATGAAGCGCCTGATCTCTTCGCTTGCTGCGCTCGTCGCGGTCGCTTGTCTTGTCACTGCGTGCGGCCAGAAAGGCCCGCTCTACCTGCCCGATGACACCAAATCATCCGACGAACAAGCCAAATCGCAATCGCACAAGCATCTTTAAGGGAATTACATGGACGCCTTCAACTACCGCGACGGTGAGCTGTTCGCGGAAGGAGTAGCATTGTCTGCCATTGCCGAACGTTTCGGCACGCCGACCTATGTCTATTCCCGCGCTCACATCGAAGCCCAATACCGTGCCTACGCCGACGCCCTGAGCGGCATGCCGCATCTGGTGTGCTTCGCCGTGAAAGCCAACTCCAACCTGGGCGTGCTCAATGTCCTGGCGCGTCTTGGCGCCGGTTTCGACATCGTTTCCCGTGGCGAACTGGAGCGTGTGCTGGCCGCCGGTGGCAAAGCTGAAAAGATCGTGTTCTCCGGCGTCGGCAAGACCCGCGAAGACATGCGCCGTGCCCTTGAAGTCGGCGTGCACTGCTTCAACGTCGAGTCCACCGACGAACTCGAGCGTCTTCAGGTCGTGGCAGCCGAACTGAATGTTCGTGCGCCGATCTCCCTGCGGGTCAACCCGGACGTGGATGCGGGCACTCACCCGTACATTTCCACCGGCCTCAAAGAGAACAAGTTCGGCATCGCCATCGCGGATGCCGAAGACGTCTACGTTCGCGCCTCGCAACTGCCGAACCTGGAAGTCCTGGGTGTCGACTGCCATATCGGCTCGCAACTGACGACCCTGGAACCCTTCATCGATGCACTGGATCGCCTGCTGGATCTGGTGGATCGCCTCGGCGACTGCGGCATTCACTTGCGCCACATCGATCTGGGCGGCGGCCTGGGCGTGCGTTATCGCGACGAAGAGCCACCACTGGCGGCCGACTACATCAAGGCCGTGCGCGAGCGTCTTGCCGGGCGTGACCTTGGGCTGATGTTCGAGCCGGGCCGCTTCATCGTGGCCAATGCCGGCGTGCTGCTGACTCAGGTCGAGTACCTCAAGCACACCGAGCACAAGGATTTCGCCATCGTCGATGCGGCCATGAACGACCTGATCCGTCCGGCGCTGTATCAGGCCTGGATGGATGTCACAGCCGTGCGCCCACGTGATGGCGCAGCACGCACTTATGACATCGTCGGTCCGATCTGCGAAACCGGTGACTTCCTGGCCAAGAACCGCGAACTGGCCCTGGCTGAAGGCGATCTACTGGCTGTTCACTCGGCTGGCGCCTATGGTTTCGTCATGAGTTCGAACTACAACACCCGTGGCCGTACCGCCGAAGTACTGGTGGATGGCTCACAAGCCTTTGAAGTGCGTCGTCGCGAAACCGTGACCGAGCTGTTCGCTGGCGAAAGCCTGCTGCCGGAGTAAACCCATGCTGCTGCGTTTTACCAAGATGCATGGGCTGGGTAATGACTTCATGGTCCTGGACCTGGTGAGTCAGCACGCGCATATCTTGCCCAAGCACGCCAAACAATGGGGCGACCGGCATACCGGTATCGGTTTCGACCAGTTGCTGATCGTCGAAGCGCCGAGCAATCCGGACGTGGATTTCCGTTACCGGATCTTCAACTCCGACGGTTCCGAAGTGGAGCAGTGTGGCAACGGTGCCCGCTGCTTCGCCCGCTTCGTGCTGGACAAACGCCTGACGGCCAAGCGCCAGATCCGGGTCGAGACCAAGAGCGGCATTATCGAGCTGGATGTGCGCAACGACGGGCAGATCAGCGTCGACATGGGTCCGCCACACCTTGCCCCACAGGATATTCCGTTCACGGCCCCCGCTCAGGCACTGAGCTACAACGTCGATGTCGACGGCCAGAACGTCGAACTGGCTGCGGTGTCCATGGGCAATCCCCATGCAGTCCTGCGGGTGGACGACATCAACGGCGCGCCGGTGCATGAGCTGGGCCCGAAGATCGAACATCACCCGCGCTTCCCGGCACGGGTCAATGTGGGCTTTCTTCACGTCATTGATCGCCAGCGTGCGCAGTTGCGTGTCTGGGAACGTGGCGCGGGTGAAACCCAGGCCTGCGGCACCGGCGCATGTGCTGCAGCCGTTGCCGCCATCAGCCAGGGCTGGATGGATTCGCCTCTGTTGATTGATCTGCCCGGCGGACGCCTGTCCATCGAGTGGGCAGGTCCGGGGCATTCTGTGATGATGACAGGCCCGGCAGTACGGGTTTACGAAGGCCAAGTTCGTCTATGAGTGAGCAAATGCGATGACCGATCAGCCTCCGGCTTCAACCGACAACACCAGCGAATCGCCTGCCGATAGCGCAGTGCCAAACCTTGAAGCAGAGGCGGTTATCGCTTTCCTGCTCAAACAACCGGATTTCTTCGCCGAACACGACGAATTGCTGGTGTCGATGCGTATCCCTCACCAGCGCGGCGATACCGTCTCGCTGGTCGAGCGCCAGCTCAAGCTGCTGCGTGAACGCAATATCGAAATGCGTCATCGACTCTCGCAGTTGATGGATGTGGCCCGCGACAACGACCGTCTTTTCGAGAAAACCCGACGCCTCAACCTCGCGATGATGGACGCCACCAGCCTGGATGAACTGATCATTGCGGTGGAAGACAGCCTGCGCCAGGAATTCAAAGTGCCCTTTGTCAGCCTGGTCCTGTTCAGCGACAACCCCATGCCTGTCGGCCGCTGGGTCAGCAGTGCTGACGCGCAGAAAGCCATCGGCGGCCTGATTGGCGAAAAAACCGTGTGCGGCGCATTGCGCGAGCATGAGCTGACGTTCCTGTTCGGCGAAGAACAAAGCAAGGAAGTGGGCTCCACCGCCATCGTGACCCTGAACCATCTGGGCCTGCACGGCGTACTCGCGATTGGCAGCCGCGATCCGCAGCACTATAAAAGCTCGGTCGGCACGCTGTTCCTCAGCTATATCGCCGACGTCCTGAGCCGCCTGCTGCCGCGCTTCACTCATTCGCTACGCTCGGTTCGCTAGCCATGGAACAGCATCTGGACGCCTACTGCACTCACCTGCGCAGTGAGCGTCAGGTGTCGCCTCATACGCTGGATGCCTATCGACGCGACCTGAACAAGGTGCTCGAATTCAGCAAGAAGGCGGGCGTTTCAAACTGGGCAGACCTGGATATCCAGCTTCTGCGCAGCTTTACTGCCCGCCAGCACCAGCAAGGCCAGTCTTCACGCAGCCTGGCGCGCATGCTGTCGGCGGTGCGGGGGCTCTACAAATACCTGTGCCGCGAAGGCCTGTGCGAGCATGACCCGGCCAATGGCCTGGCACCGCCCAAAGGCGAGCGGCGACTGCCCAAGACCCTTGACACGGACCGCACATCGCAACTTCTGGACGGCGCGGTCGAAGACGACTTCCTGGCCCATCGCGATCAGGCCATCATGGAGCTGCTGTATTCTTCAGGGCTGCGCCTGTCGGAGCTTACGAGCCTGAATCTGGATCAACTGGACCTGAGCGACGGGCTGGTCCAGGTACTCGGCAAAGGCAGCAAGACCCGTGTTCTTCCGGTGGGCACCAAGGCCCGTCAGGCCCTGGAAACCTGGCTGCCCCTGCGCGCCCTGGCCAATCCGCAGGACGATGCGGTATTCGTCAGCCAGCAAGGCCGGCGACTGGGGCCAAGGGCGATCCAGAAACGGCTCAAGACCGCCGGGGAACGCGAGCTGGGTCAAAACCTTCACCCGCACATGCTGCGCCACTCATTCGCGAGTCATCTGCTGGAATCTTCCCAGGACCTGCGCGCCGTGCAGGAACTGCTCGGCCATGCCGACATCAAGACCACACAAATCTATACCCACCTGGACTTCCAACATCTGGCCAGCGTGTACGACAGCGCCCACCCTCGCGCCAAACGCAAAGGATCTGCCGATGATTAAGCTCATTACCTTCGATCTCGATGACACGCTATGGGACACGGCCCCGGCCATCGCCAGTGCCGAAACGGTGCTGCGCAACTGGCTGGGCGAGCATGCGCCCCTGCTCGGACCATTGCCGATCGAACACCTATGGGAAATCCGCTCACGCCTGATCGAAGCCGAACCGACCCTCAAGCACCGCATCAGCGCCCTGAGACGCCGCGTGCTGTTTCATGCCCTGCAAGACGCAGGTTATGGCGCTTCTGAGGCACAGGATCTGGCCGACAAGAGCTTTGAAGTGTTCTTGCATGCCCGGCATCAGGTGCAGATATTCCCAGAGGTGCAGCCAACCCTGGAAATCCTCGCCAAGACCTTCACTCTGGGCGTCATCACCAACGGCAATGCCGATGTGCGCCGTCTGGGGCTGGCGGACTACTTCGCCTTCGCCCTGTGCGCCGAAGACCTGGGCATCGGCAAACCCGACCCGGCACCGTTTCTGGAAGCGCTCAAGCGTGGTAACAGCGACGCCAGCAATGCCGTCCATATCGGCGATCACCCCAGCGACGACATCGAAGGCGCGCAGCGCGCCGGCCTGCGGGCCATCTGGTACAACCCGCAAGGCAAGGTCTGGGAAGCCGACACACGGCCCGATGCAGAGATCAGCAGCCTGAGCCAGTTGCCCGAGACTCTGAAACGCCTGTAGGAATATATCTGTCACAAGGAGCGAATTCATTCGCGAAGCTCTTCGCGAATGAATTCGCTCCTACAAAAAGCATCATCCAAGAAAAAGCCCGCAGCGACAGCGGGCTTTTTCTCATACGGTCATTGCCCCCTTAGATAGGGCGGCTACCGTATTTGTTGTCCGGCTTCTTGGGCGGATCGGCGACCACATTGGCCTCCACTTCCTGCACCTTGCCACCACGAGCGAGGAATTCTTCCATCGCACGGGCCAGAGCATCACGCTCTTTGTTCTTGGCTTCTACACTGGGAAGCTCATCGACCGAAACTGCGGCCTTGGACTTGCCCTTGGCAGGTGTAGCCGAGACTTCAGCACCATCATCAGAGTCGGCAGCGTCGTCTTCAGGAGCAGCAGCAAGCTCCTCGCCGTCTTCCTCACCTTCCAGATCGTCTACCAGATCGTCGTTATCGTTGTCGTCGTCGCTCATGTTCTACCTCATGACTTGCGAAAGCAGATTAGTTATAGCCCAACAGCCCTGAAAATCGAAGGCTGTCGGAAAAAATTCAACACCGCTGAAACCAGCGGTCATGTCCATTCACCCTGAAGGGTTGCAAGGACATTGCGAGCACCGCCAGCCTCTCGATGCTCACCCAGATAAACACCTTGCCAGGTGCCCAACGCCAATCGCCCAGCCGTTACCGGTAAAACCAACTGGCAGCCTAACAAACTGGCCTTGAAATGCGCCGGCAAATCGTCAGGACCTTCGTCGTTATGTTCATATCCGTCAGTACCCTCTGGGACCAGACGGCTGAAAAAGCGCTCGAAATCACGACGTACCGCCGGGTCGGCATTCTCGTTGACGGTCAACGAGGCCGAGGTATGTTGCAGCCACAAATGCAGCAATCCGACTCGACAACCACGCAGTTCGGGCAACCCTGCAAGTATCTCGTCCGTTACCAGATGAAACCCGCGAGGCCTTGCCCGGAGGGTAATTCTGGATTGATGCCACATACCGTTCTCCGCACGTTCGGCGCGCATTCTAACTCGACTGAGAAAAAAGCAAAGCGCGCAATAAACAAGCCGGTCTACAAGTTAACGATCATCCCCGTGACAGCATTACAACCGCTGTACCGATAAGCCGTAATCATCGCTAACGACACAGACAATGGAAGCTGTAATGCGCGGATGGTTCACAAAGTCCGGATAAAAAAAATGCCCGGTGAGACCGGGCATTTTTCTGCAACTACGGCTGATTACAAGTTGTAGCCACGCTCGTTGTGTTGCGCAAGGTCCAGACCCACGGACTCTTCTTCGTCGGTCACACGCAGACCGATGACAACGTCCAGCACCTTGAGGATGATGTAGGTCACGATTGCGGTGTAGATGACGGTGAAGGCTACGCCCTTGAACTGAATCCAGACTTGAGCGCCGATGTCGGTCACAGTGCCGAAGCCGCCCAGTGCAGGAGCAGCGAACACACCGGTCAGGATCGCACCGACGATACCGCCGACACCGTGAACGCCGAATGCATCCAGGGAGTCATCGTAGCCCAGCTTGCGTTTCAGGCTGGTGGCGCAGAAGAAGCAGATCACGCCAGACGCCAGACCGATGATCAGTGCGCCCATCGGGCCTGCGGTACCGGCAGCCGGAGTGATGGCAACCAGACCGGCAACCACACCCGAAGCGATACCCAGGGCGCTTGGCTTGCCGTGAGTCAGCCACTCGGCGAACATCCAGCCCAGAGCAGCGGCAGCGGTAGCGATCTGGGTAACCAGCATGGCCATACCGGCAGTGCCGTTTGCAGCAGCAGCGGAACCGGCGTTGAAGCCGAACCAGCCGATCCACAGCATGGCAGCACCGATCAGGGTGTAACCCAGGTTGTGCGGAGCCATCGGAGTGGTCGGGAAGCCTTTACGCTTGCCCAGCACCAGACAGGCAACCAGACCAGCAACACCGGCGTTGATGTGCACGACAGTGCCGCCAGCGAAGTCCAGAACGCCCCAGTCCCACATCAGGCCACCGACGCCGCCCCAGACCATGTGGGCGATTGGCGCGTAGACCAGGGTGAACCAGATAGCCATGAAGATCAGCATCGCGGAGAACTTCATGCGTTCTGCGAAGGCACCGACGATCAGGGCCGGAGTGATGATGGCGAAAGTCATCTGGAAGGTGACGAACACTGCTTCAGGGAACAAGGCCGCAGAACCGGTGATGCTCGAAGGCGTGATACCTGCCAGGAACGCCTTGCCCAGACCGCCGAAGAAGGAGTTGAAGTTGACGACGCCAGCTTCCATGCCCGTGGTGTCGAAAGCAAGGCTGTAGCCGTAGACGACCCACAGGATGCTGATCAGACCGGTAATGGCGAAGCACTGCATCATCACGGAAAGAATGTTTTTGGAGCGGACCATGCCGCCGTAGAACAGGGCAAGACCGGGGATGGTCATGAACAGCACCAGCGCGGTGGCTGTGAGCATCCAGGCGGTGTCACCTGAGTTGAGAACGGGGGCTGCCACTTCGTCCGCCGCCATGGCCAGGCCAGGGGTTACGAGGGACAACAGGGCTCCTAGCCCTGCGAATTGACGCAGAGTCATATTGTTTACTCCTGGGGCGTGGGGTTTGGCAGCTTAAATGGCGTCGGTATCGGTTTCGCCGGTACGGATGCGTATAGCCTGTTCCAGATTCACAACAAAAATTTTGCCGTCCCCGATCTTGCCGGTGTTGGCAGCCTTGGTGATGGCCTCGATGACACGATCCAGATCCTTGTCATCGATAGCGACGTCGATCTTCACTTTTGGAAGGAAGTCGACTACGTATTCAGCACCGCGATACAGCTCGGTGTGTCCCTTTTGGCGACCGAAACCTTTTACCTCGGTAACAGTGATGCCCTGCACGCCGATTTCGGACAGCGACTCGCGCACGTCGTCCAGTTTGAACGGCTTGATGATGGCAGTGACTAGCTTCATGAAAACTTTCTCCCGAATTGGTGGACTTGCCCCAGGAAAACAAACCCGACTCAAGTCTAAGCGCAGTGCCTGGCTTTGTAACGCGTCGGCGGCCAGTTAAAGGCCCGACCAACTCCAGAAAACCGCTTCTGACGAAACACATCCCCGCTCCGCCTGCCGCACTGCATTCGTCACAGCGACTGCATCAGTGCATGGGTCACAAGCCATTAAGCAGAAAGCTTGCCATCTCGTGAATATTCATCAAATACAGGGCCTTGAGCACTTTTTCAGCCATCTGGCCCGTTTTGGCCACCACGCAACGCACAACTACAGTGCACTCGTGCACGCCTACACGCTCAATAACTGTGCATCGCCGGTGCCCTGAAAATGACTATAGATGCTGCGTGCTACACTGCCGCCCATCTGATACAGGAAAATCATCATGCTCGCGCCCAAAGCTTTCCTCGACGCCCTGAGTGGCCACGCCTCCCGCTTGTTCAACGGCGAGACCCCGCTGCCCCGCAACGAATTCGAAACCCAGTTCAAGGCCCTGCTGCAAAGCGGCTTCAGCAAACTGGATCTGGTCAGCCGCGAAGAGTTCGACAGCCAGATGGCCGTACTTGCCCGCACGCGGGCTCGCCTTGAGGCGCTGGAGGCCAAGGTGGCGGAGATGGAAGAGAGGATCGGAAACGCCGGACAGTCATAATGTCCGCACACAAAAATGGCCCATCGATGGGCCATTTTTGTTATCGGGTCATGCGTTTACTGATGCTTGTCCGTCAACGTCGAGCGCACGTCACGCACCTGGCTGGCGGATACCTCAGGAGCACTGTTCGACCAGCCCTTTCTCAGGAAAGACGCCAGTTCTGCGACTTCCGAATCGTTCATCCGCTCGGCAAAGCCGGGCATTGGCAGAACAGATGGGGATCTGGCCGTGGAAGGCGTCTGGGCACCGGCAAGAATCACATTAAGCAAAGCCGTCGGGTTTTGCGCGTTGATGATCGAGGCTCCGTCCAGACGAGGGAAAACCCGTGGCGCACCGTCGCCTTTGACGAAGTGGCAGGCACCGCAGTTATCCAGATACAGACGCTCACCCAGAGTCAGGTCCTTGGCCGCCGTCAGTTTGCGGGCTGTGGCTTCGCTGCCTTGAGCCTTCTGCTGATCGGCAGGCTTGTCGCCCGCAGCCAGAGACTTCAGATAGGCTGCCATGGCATGCAGGTCTTCGTTCGTCATGTGCGAAGTGCTGTTGGCCACCACATCCGTCATTTCACCCGCGACCGATGCGGTGCTGTTACGACCGGAACCCAGGTAGTCGACGATGTCATCCTGCGACCAGTGCGCGATACCGTGAATCGAAGGCACCGACCAGCCATTGAGCAGCGCACCACTCAAGTAGGCAGGATCTTTCTCATCCAGAGCCTTTTCCTGCATGGTCAGCGCACGCGGCGTATGGCATGAGCCGCAATGCCCCAAGCCTTGCACCAGGTAAGCACCACGAGCGATCTGCTCGCCACTGCTTGCGGTCGAGGCCTTGAGCGAAACGGCAGCCGACTCGGGAGACGGCGAGAACAGCGTGCGCCAGTAAGCCAGCGGCCAGCGGATCGAAAGCGGCCACGGAATATCATTGGCCTTGTTCGATTGCTTGACGGGCGCGACGCCTTTCATGAAATAGGCATACAGCGCCTCGATATCGCCCTCTGTAACCCTGGCATACGAAGGGAACGGCATTGCCGGATACAGGGCACTGCCATCATGACCAACGCCACGTCGTACGGCACGCTCGAAATCGCCATAACTCCAGCGACCGATACCGGTGTCACCGTCTGGCGTGATGTTGGTGGCATAGATCGTACCGATAGGCGACTCGATACCGCGTCCCCCGGCGAAGGCTTTGCCATCATGACTGGTATGGCAAGCAACACAGTCGCCAGCACGTGCCAGATAAGCGCCCTTGCTGATGAGTTCAGGCGTGATTGCCTGAGTCATCTGCGCAGACGCATCACCCGAGCGATTGAGGGTAATGCTGAACAGCCAGCCCAACAGGGCGATCACCACACCGGCAAAGATCAGGACAGGCAATAAAGAGCGGGATTTCAATTTCATCGTCTCACTCCTCATACCTGAACCAGCGGGCCAGGGTTTTTCAGGTACTGATCTTTGATGGCCTGAGCCGAGAACAGGGTCAGAGCGCCGATCAGCGCGGTCGGGTTGGCCTGGAAGTTCTGCGGGAAGGCATTGCCGCCCGGCACGAAGACGTTATGCACGTCCCAGCTCTGCAGGTAACGGTTGAGCGCGCTGGTTTCCGGAGACTCGCCCATGACGGCGCCACCCACGTTATGGGTCGAAACGTACTTGGTGATGTCCCAATGCGAATCCATCGACAGGAAGCTTTCGCTGTAGCTGTCAGGCCCCAGCTCCTTGGTGATATCCAGCACGATCTTGCGCAGATGCTGTTGCAGCCGCAGCTCGTTCAGCTTCCAGTCGAAAGTGATGCGCAGCAACGGCTGCCCCCACGGGTCCTTGTAGGTCGGGTCCAGATCCACATAGTGGCCGCGATAGGACTGGCAACTGGTGGTGATGCTGACCTTCATCGAATGGCCATACCAATCCTGCAGGCCTTCTTTCCAGCCCTGGCCCCATGCTGGCGTACCGCTCGGCAAGGATGTACCAATCGGCGTGCCGGTTGCCTGGGAACTGTGGATCTTGGCACCGCCGATAAAGCCCAGCGAAGGCCCATCGAAGTTGCCCGGCGAGACGTCGTTGAACATCTGCCCGGTAGCGCCAGCAGTGGCGAACGGATTGAACTCCTTGTCCTTGAAGAACAGCGTGGAGCCGCCGTTGCTCAGGAAGGCGTAGTTGCGCCCGATGGTGCCTGTTTCCGTGATCGGGTCGTATGGCTTGCCGATACCGGACAACAACATCAGCCGCACGTTGACGAACTGGAACCCGGCCAGCACGACGATGCTGGCAGGCTGGAACACCATGTTGCCGTGCTCGTCGGCGTAGGTAACACCACGGGCCGTCTTGCCGTCCGGATGCAGCTCGACCTTCAGGACGTTGGCGTTGACCCGATACGAGAAGTTTTCCATGCGCTTGAGCGAATCCATCACCGCTGTCTGCGGCGAAGCTTTCGAGTAGTTCAGGCATGGGTACTTGCTGCAATAACCGCAGTAGTTGCAGGGCGCAATCTGGTTGCCGTAAGGGTTGGTCCAGGCGCGTGAGGCGTTCGCCGAAGGGTTCGGGAACGGATGGTAGCCAAGCTTGCGGGCGGCTTCGGCGAACATCTTGTTGTTGAGGGTATCTTCCAGCGCAGGCAGCGGGAACGGATACGAACGCGGCCCTTCAAAGGGGTCGCCACCCTCGATGATCCGGCCTTGCAGGTTGCCGGTATTACCGGACAGGCCACAGATCTTGTCGAACTTGTCCAGGTAGGGCTCGATTTCTTCCCATGTGAACGGGTAATCACCGATCCGCATGTCTTCCTGCAGGATGCCCGGCTTGTAGGCCTGGTCCGCATAAGTCTTGAGTTTGATATCGGTCGGCGTCGGACGAATCAATACACCCGTCCAGTGCAGGCCGGAACCACCCACGCCGGTACCGGGAACAAAAGCGCCCCACTTGCGGGTCGGCAGGGCCGTGTCCTTCATGGTGTGGCGAACGGTCAGGGCACCATCTTTCGGCGTGACCATGATTTTGTTGCGTACGCCATAAGCGTACTGGTCAGCAGGCTTGGGATAGGCGAAATCAGCGTTGCTGCGATCTTCGCCGCGCTCCAGAGCGCGTACTTTCAAACCGGCCTGAGCCAGCTCGATACTCATCAGCGAGCCAGCCCAACCCAGGCCGACTACGACGACATCGACTTCGTCATTGGTAATGTTTGCCATAAGAAACCTTGATTACTGAAGTGGTTGGCGAACGGAAGTCAGGCGCGATCACCGCGCAGACTGACCGGCCCGAGCGGGTACTTGACGTTGTGCTGGGTGACCCATTCCACATAGCTGGCGCGAGCGCCGGGGAAGCCGATGGCGATCCAGGCCTTCATGCCCTTGTTGCCGCCATAGATCGGATCGGAGAGGTATCCCTGCTGGGTGAGAGACAAAAGCTCGCTAAAGAACTCCTTGCCCTTGAGCGTCCCCTCGCCAAACGCGGCGAAGTTCACTTCGCCCGCCTGTAGTTTCTTCAGTGCATCGTTTTGTGCAGCCGCATCGAGCAAGGCGAAGCGGGCGCGATATTTCTCTTCACACCAGGCATCAACAACCTTGATACCGATGCGGTAGATCTGCTGCGGCAAGTAGGAAATCTGATACCCCATGGTCGCGGGAGCGTTTATCTCGAAGGGACCTTCCAGATAGATCTCACTGCCCAGATCACCCGCCAATTGCTGGTCCACAAATACCGGGACATTGGTTTCCAATGCGCCGGGACCACGACCGCCAGCAGGAATCAGGCGATCACAGGCCGCCATGATGAACGCCCACTCAGCGGCGCTGAAAAAGGCCGGGGTATAGGTTTCAAGACCTGGCGCCACCATGTCTGCCGCGGTCGCGGCACTCAGCCCCTGGATGGTCACGCCTAGAGCAGGCAAGGCGATCAGAGAAGAAAGCAGAAACTTTCTTCGAGATGTTTGCTTGGATAACAACATATAGAGGCCACCTATGAATGCTCACAAGAAAAACCCCGGACAAACATGATCAGTCACTGAAAGCCTCAAAATGCTGCTGTTCAACCCTTCGCAAACGCAAATCGCAGGCAGCCGAATGCCGCTCCTGATCGGGAGAAGGTAATCATCGACTGTTCAGGTTCTGGACTATTTCAACGCAAAAAATATCGGGTGCTCCAGCGCGCACCAGCAATGCATACATGCATTTACTTGGCGTCACCTTCAGGCGTAATCCAGAACAGGGCTGGCAGACTCGTGGGCTGCTCTAATTGTGATTCGTTTGCATCGGAGGCTGCTGTATGAAGTAGAAATTCATTCAGCACAACATAGAAAAGCGATACTTGAGTATCGTCTGCTCATCACGGGAGCCCGATACTAACAGCTAAAAGATTCACGTAACAAATTATTTCTTCATGACAGTCAAGGCGACCTTACGTCGCAGGCATCTCAAGCCTTCCACAGCTCTAGAACGAGCCTCTTCACTGAGCTTGACGGTAGATTTTCAACGCTCGAAATGCCAACCAAAAAGTGAAGAAATACAACTAATAAGCGAACACCGCCTGTGGAAAGATGCAGTAGAAGTTCGTCTTTTTCCCTCACCTTACTCAGACTAGCCTGCAAATCCCACAACCTGAATGAAGACTGCCCAACTACCGAGCAAAACCCAGAAAACTGCAAAAATCCAGGGCGTACGCATCGAAAACAGCAACGCCTTGCGATACCCCTTATGCGTCGACTCATGCTCATTGAACAGCGGCGACTCGTCATACGCGATGCCCATGATCGGCTCACTGCGCAGCAACTCACTTTGCTTGTAATGCCAGTGATCAATGATGTCGTAAGCCGCACGAATACCCGGCCAGGCATTCAGAGAACTCAACGCCCCCAACAACGCCAGAAACGGCGGCACAAACATCGTGAACAGCTTGCCCCACTCCGGATTGAGGTTTGCCATGCAGGAAGCGAAAGCGATCACCAGAAAGGATTGCGCGGTCAGGTAGGCATCTGTCCGGTTGGCCAGAATGGTGGTTTCGTACTGGATCTCCTTTCGGTAGAAATCCAGACGGTCCTTGGGGGAGCCGAACATCTTGGCGTCGTGTTCGGTGGCGTTGGAGGTTGCGTCTGTGGTTTGGGAGGTCAGAATTCTTGGCAAGAGGGGTGGTCTCCATGCGGGTTGTATTGAATGGAGAGTGACCTGTGTGGGAGGTGGGTGTTCAGAAGACTTTACAAGGGGCAGATGGAAGGTTTTGGGGGTTGGGCCGAAGCCGAGCTTGAAGCAGCACGGGCCCGGATGCACGAGACTAATGAAAATCAGGGGTGGTATTGATGGGCGCAATAACAATCAACCGTTTAATTCAGGGACTTGGTCGCTCTCACAAGGCACGCGATGGATCCGCGTATTTTTAAGCGGGCGGAATCCCCCATGGCGTAACTGCAGCATCTAAAAAATCGACAACAGAAAGTGAATCACCCACGGCATAATGGCATTTGGAAATCACTGATGATTGACATACAACACAAGGATCCAGCATGCCAAATCTGAGCAAATACGAACAACACGCTCTTAAGGAAATTCAAAACTGGAAGGAGCCTAACATTGGCTGGTTCGGCCAGGCGCTGAAGGTGATAAACCAGCCGCTAGACAAAGCAGGCGACCTCTTGTTCAAGTCGCCAGGCGTCGGCCCCGCGATCCAAGGTGCAATCGAAGGCTTGACCAGTGTATGCCACGACGCGGCCCAGTGGAGCGTTAGACCAGAAGCAATTTTTGAAGAGTTTCGTGGCGACGGGCACATCACTATTAAAGCCCACAAGGACATCCACGACCTGGATCTGGAGCAAATAGACAAAGTCGTTGGCTTCCTAGGAGCTAAATACAAGGGCATCGCTCTGGTGGAAGGCGCTGGAGCAGGTGTCGCAGGCATAGCTGGTCTGGCAGTCGATATCCCGGCGCTGATCACACTTAACCTTCGAGCTATCGGCGAGTACGCCGCCTACTACGGCTTTGATACCTCACGGCAAGAGGAGAGATTATTCGCTTTCAATGTGCTTGGCCTTGCCTCCTCTCCCACCGATAGCTCCAAGACGCTCGCCATGGCTCAACTGATCAAGATTTCTCAAGATGTTGCAAAGAAAGCAACATGGCAAGAGTTGGAAAAAAGCGTTTTCGTGAAGATCATCCAAGAAATAGCCAAAGCCTTGGGCATACGTCTCACAAAAGCAAAGCTCGCACAAACAATTCCCGTTGTGGGGGCCGCAGTGGGCGGTGGTTTTAATGCTTACTTCACTATGAGAGTCTGCGACGCGGCCTTCTACCTTTATCGGGAGCGCTTCCTAGCGCAAAAGCATGGTCCAGAGGTGATTGAGGTGACCGTAAAACCCGCCGACGACTATGACCCACACTACACTGACGTTTGACAGGTGATATTATAACCTTGGCATTGCTGGAATATGCGACATGAAACCTGACATCGACGATATTACAACGGTGATTCAGGCTGGCGCTGTGTCAGCTCTCGCGCAAGAGCTCCACGGATCGAGAAAGCTGCTGAATGGAGGCCTAGGATTCGCTAATACCCTAGACCTTCTTTTTTGCCTGCGATAATCAAGCAGTCTCTCGCAAAGCAAGCATCGTGGGCGGCGCTCCACTTGACATAGCATTACAAACCCTATAGACAATTAAATTGACAGCAATCTGAAAATAAAGACCTCAGAAATATTTTCATCAAACTCTATCAATAAGAGCAGTCCATCATTATAATTCGGGCGCTTTTTTAAGCTTGAAATGTGGCAAATAGCCATCATTTAGATGTCTAATTGGCTTTAACTCCAGAACCGCTGACAACGCTGCTCCTGCTACGCAGGGAAAAAGCGAGTCACTCATGAAGGATCATCAGCATGTGGTTCAAAAAACTTCTCAGGGCTCTGTTGCCCACGTATGCCAAGATACCTGCACGGTCATCTGAAGCGGCAGATATGGTAGTAACCAGAAGCCTGGTTCGCTCGTACGCTCGCGGCAACGTGAATCTCCAAGGCGGTCGTTATGTGACCTCGTCACAAATCGAAGCTCGCAAGCAGAAGCTTGCTCAACATTCGTTCTGAGACAGCTTTCACCGTGACAAACCTGTCCCTGCCTGACGTCCAGGAGCTGGATGTACGCGCGCGCGCCAAAGCGTTGGTGCGCCTTTTCCAGCTCGCCGAAGAAAAAATCAAACTGGTTGAAAACCTCAATCAGGAATTGTCGATCCCTGCGATCAATGAATTGCGTTATGCCGGGTATCACATGACGCAATTCCTAGCCAGCACAGGCGAAGAGGCCGACAAGCAACTCGGGAAAGCCGAGAACCATTGCAAACGCGCCATCTACGATGCCGTTGAAGCAGGGGTAACCAGCCAATTAGAAATGATCAAAGTCTTCCAGAGCGACTTTCGCAATGTAATTATCAGCGAAACGATCACTCGCTACCCGCAAATCAGGAAACAGATCAAAGCTGCGCGCGACCTGATTCTTACTCCCAGGGATCCAGCAACAGACCGCTCTGAATATTACGAGCAATGCTCCATTCACCTGGAAATTATGCGCGAAGCCCACGATGAGCTTGAGTCCTACCGTGAGGAACTGATTCAGCGCATCGAGCAGCAAAATAAAGAGGCTCGTAACCGGCAAGTAGCCTTTGCAACTCTATTGGTGGCATTGGCTGGATCTGGATACGCTGGATTGGCCTATCACAAACCAAGCCCCACGACCATCACGCACACAGTACCGGCAATCAATCCCGCTCCCGCACAAGCAAGCCAAGCAGCGACCGCCACACCGATCGAACTATCAAGTAAGCAACCTTGAAGAGAATACAAAAAAGCCAAAATAGGCTTTTTTGTGCTGCCTGTCCCGTCCTGAATAAGGTTTACACCTTCTAACTTCTTTTCAGGAAGGTGCAATGGACACGGGCGCGAAG
>NZ_JAIGPJ010000027.1:0-84138 GCF_019719005.1 Pseudomonas cichorii | reverse complement strand
GCCCTGAACGCCGGCCAGGACCTGGCCGTCATCTCCAGCCGAATCACCGCAGGCGAAAACGCCAACCTCTCGGCAGGCGAAAACCTCAGCATCCTGGCCGCGCAGGACAGTGACTACTACCTCTACGACAAGAAGAGCAAAGGCAGTTGGGGCAAAAAGAAAACCAAACGCGATGAAGTGACCGATATCCGCAATGTCGGCAGCGAAATCACATCCGGCGGCGACCTGACGCTGGAGAGCGGTGGCGACCAGTTGTACCAGGTGGCGAAGCTTACCAGTGGCAATGACCTGACCATTGACAGTGGTGGGGGCATCACCTTTGAGGGGGTGAAGGACCTGCATCAGGAGAGTCATACCAAGAGTAATAACGACGCCTTTTGGACCTCCTCCAAAGGTAAAGGTAGTACCGATGAAACCTTGCGTCAGACGCAGATGGTTGCCAAGGGCGAGATGACAATCAAAGCCGTTAATGGCTTGAAAATCGACATCAAGCAAGTCGACCAGCAAACCGTCACACAGGCCATTGATGCGATGGTCCAAGCTGACCCGCAACTGGCCTGGTTGAAAGAGGCTGAGAAGCGTGGAGACGTGGATTGGCGGCAGGTGAAGGAAATCCATGAGTCCTTCAAGTACAGCAACTCCGGGCTTGGTCCTGCTTCGCAGATCATCATTGCAATTGTAATGGCAGCAGTTGTGGGGCCTATGGCTATGGGAGCTGTCGGAGCTGCAACTGGAGGAGCAGTTGCTGCCGGAACCATGAGTGCAAGCACTGCCACGTTCCTGTCGGCTGGAGCCGGTGCTATTGCTGCTGGTGCTGCAACGAACGCGAGCGTTAGCTTTATCAATAATGGCGGAAACCTTGGTGCTGTATTCAAGGATGTTACCTCTTCCGACGCTATGAAGGGGTATTTGATCTCTGGTGTTACTGCTGGTCTGACGTCAGCCTATTTTGATGGATTGACCGGTACTCATTTTGATCAGGCCACGCAAAAGCTTGTTGGAGTACCGCTCGACACTTTGAAGGGCATAGGCCAGTTTGCGGGTAATCAGTTATTGCAGGCTGGTACTTCGACACTCTTGAGTAAAGCGTTAGGGGTGGAAAGTAGTGGTAGCGATGCGCTGAAAAACGCTCTGTTCAATACTTTGGCAGCAGCCAGTTTCAATGCGGTTGGTGATTACACCT
This sequence comes from Pseudomonas cichorii, assembly GCF_019719005.1. GTDB lineage: Bacteria > Pseudomonadota > Gammaproteobacteria > Pseudomonadales > Pseudomonadaceae > Aquipseudomonas > Aquipseudomonas cichorii_E. The sequence continues at coordinate 82,955 of NZ_JAIGPJ010000027.1, read as the reverse complement.
ACAATGTCTTTGAAACTGGAACTCCACCCAAGATCATCATTCACGCCATGGTCGGTGGTTTGCTATCCAAGGCAACAGGAGGCGATTTCAAGACTGGGGCTTTGGCTGCTGGAGCTAATGAAGCCTTGGTGGGGCATTTGAATACGTTGGTTAGCGGTAATGAGAGCTTGTTGAGTATGAGTTCTCAAATCGTTGGGGTATTGGCGGCTGCTTCGCAAAAGGATGCTGATGCCAGCTCGATCCAGAAGGGAGCCTGGATTGCGAACAACGCTACGCAATATAACCTTTTGAGTGACCACGCGAGACAGGTGCGTGACAACGCACGTGAGGCTTACCAAAATGAAGGGCGAGTAGAATCAGCTAAGAAGTTGGTGACGCTTGAGAATGCAGATCAGCGTAGCGACAATTTGCTGGAGGTTTACAGGACTAACCCAGACTCTTTGACTAGAGCTGATAGAGTAGAACTGGCAGCCTACATCCAAGTGTATGTTGCTCAACAGACTGCTATGTATGGTTCAGAGCAGGCACAAGCCAGTCTTGCCAACCTTCTGAGAAATGGCTCGACAATAAACGGTTACCCTTATGCTGGAACATCAGACGCTAAAATAGCTTACAGCGATGCCATTCGTGCCGAACTTAGTTTTGCGGAACAGTTTGGCTGGTCGCGTGACCAAAGCCAAAATGAGCAGATATACCACGATGCTAAAGGGCTATTGCTTAATAATAATCATATGCAAGGGTTGGCAAATATTGGCAATCCTGCTATATACGGCCTGTCTGGTTCGCTAGGAGCGACAATTCGTATCGCTGCTGCGGCTAACGGTGTGCTGCAAGCGAGCTATGGTGCACAACAGGCGATCAACGGGGATGCTTGGAACGCCGCAGGCAATATAGCTTTTGGTGCCTTGGGTGTTGTTGGAAGCTTAGGGATTCCGGGGGCGAAGCCCTCAGCTTTTACTGGTGCAGCAGAAGTGCCAGCTACTTCTGCAATTGCACGGGTAGGACTGCGGGAAGATCTTGCAGCGCAAGCCGGGATCCCTCGAAATATGGTCGAAGCTCCGGCAAATGTTTGGGGGAAATCAATTGATGATATCCAGCAGTCTTTCAAGATGGATGGTGCCAAGCTCACATATGTACCGCCGAAAACTGGAACATCTGGTAACGCACAGGTGTACAAAGTTGAGGGTGGCACAACAGGTATTAAAGAGATTCAATATAGTCCATCTACTGTTGATGCACCGGTTAAATCAGTGCATGTGGGTGAGTACTATAAAATCACATACGTTGATGGTAGTAAGGCGAAGGTTATTGATCCTGCGACCTACAGGCCTACATTTCAAGGGCCCTCTAAGCCTATTTATGATGCAAATACGACATACTTGAATCCGCAAGGTCAGAAAGTGAAATTCAACCCTGTCACCAATATATGGGTTTCCGAATGATGCCAATAGAAGATTTTTCTATAGTTTGGGATGCTTCAATTGTTCCTGGTGTATCACTTGCAGGAATACCGTTGAATGTTAGTGTTATTGATCTGGATGCTGTGCTTTCGAGATATTTGACTGATAAAAATTCTTTGCGATATAGGTTTGAAGGAGCTCCAGACCTTTGTTTGAGTGGATATGGTCTGGATGAGTACGGTAATGGCGGGTATTCTTTTTCAGTTTTTGATGATGAAATCGTCAGTGTGTTAAGAAAAGGAGTTCCTGCATTATCTGTTCTTATTCGTAGTGGGAGGGTGTTCGCGGTTAAGGTTTATGATTTTAGCTTTCCAGGTGAACCTGCGCATAAATTTGTTTACAAGGGGCTCTTGTCAGAGTGCATTGGCTTGGGAAGCCTTGTATCTGATATTTTGCCATTCTCTAGTTTAGAGTTTGATGAGGCCGAGGAGTGGTTTTATACCGAGCGTGCTTATGGTGCTCTTGAAATTACGGGGTGGGGGGTGGCTCTGGACGAGCAGCCGAATCAGCTTATTACAGCTATTTGTGTAGTTCAAGGATACTAGGCTCTGTACGAAATCCCTTGAAACATCGAAACGGGTAAAATCGCAGCCATCAAAGGCAGGAGACCCTGATGGCAAAGCGTTACGAACTCGATGATGCATCCTGGGAAATGATCGAAGATCTTATCGCCCAGGATCAGAAAACCGGACGGCCCCGAAGCAATGATCGCCTGATGCTCAACGGCGTACTTTGGGTGATGTACTCAGGGGCCGGCTGGCGCGATATGCCGGAGCGATTCGGCCCTTGGTCAACGGTCTATCAACGGTTTCGAGACTGGCGCAATAGAAGCACGTTTGACCAGATGCTCAAGCGCTTGCACATCAGGCTCAACGAGCAAGGGCTGATTGATCTGGATACCTGGATGATCGACTCCACCGCAGTGTGCGTAACTTGGGCCTCTTTATGTTTGATCACTCTCCCCTCAAATAAAATACGGGGGCGGTATTTCTGAATTTGAATAATGGATTTTTAAATTAAAAGAAATAAGTTTCTGTGTGAGCTTTCTGCTGTTTGTGTTAACGAAAACAGTTACTCTTTGGGCGAAGTTCTAGGTGGTGATTGTGTTTGTGTTGTCTCAGAGGGTGTTGGATGGAAAGTTTATTACGTTGAACGTGAAAAGCCTGTTGAACTTGCAGTGCTTGATAGTGAGGAGGAAGCGTAGGGTTTTGTATATGCGATTTTCTGCAAGTGGCTTGGTGTAAATACGGTTGTGTAGGGGCGTATGAGTAAAAATTTAAAGCTTTAATTTTTATGGGGTTCTCAATTTTTTAATCCTAATATGGGTTCATTCGAGCGTCAGGTTAAGGCCGCGGTGATGTCAGGAGAGACAGTCAGTTATAGGGCGATTCCAGTTTGCACAGCTTCCAATCCCATGCCGACGAGTGTTACGTTGACGGCTCGTGGTTCGGGAGGTTCTACTCTTGATTTGTCAATTCCGAATGTCAGTGGAGTTAAGTGAGAATGATGGATGAGCTAATTAATATTCTTCCGCCACCGTCGCGATATGGCCTCGACAGTGCCGCGTGGGTGAAATTTGAAACTGAAGAAAAACTGCGCGTGCCGCAAGATTTTAAGGAATTTATATCGATTTATGGTGGTGGTCAGATTGATGGTTTTTTGTGGGTTTTGAACCATTTTTCTGTTAATCGTAATTTGAGCTTTGAAAAAAGTAAGTACTTTCAAGAGGCTTATGCTTCCATGCGACAGGAGTTTCCATCTGACTACTTTAGGCCCGCTTATCCTGAACAGGGCTCTTTTCTTCCCTGGGCGGTAACGGACAACGGAGAGACTTTTGTCTGGCTGGTTGATGGGAATCCGGACTCATGGAAAGTTGCCATTCACAGTTCGGATCAGGGCGAGGAGGAAAGTTGTAGTTGTGGATGCGTAGATTTATTTTAAATATTCTTCGTAGAGATATGTCTTCACGTATTCTCCCCAGTCAATTCCCGCCCGCTAACCTAGAAAAACATGTCTTTAAGGCGACAGATTAAGCTCATGCGGAATCCCTTGGAACATCGAGGTGACGCTGACAACATATGAGGTATTATTAGCTGGGCAGAAATATCTAGGTCCTTAGTATAAAGAAATTGGTAAGCCTAGCTCTGGTGTTTTTCATAGCGTGAATGGCACTAGGGAGTTTCGAGGCGGCTCAGGGTCTCTATCAGGAATCCGTGCTCCAAGAGTGTCACATATAGATATTAGGAGTTGGTATGTCTTTGGTTAGAGAGGGGGTGGTTGTAGGTGGTGAGTATTCTGGTTGGAGTATTTTCATTGATGATGATCGTGAGGGTGAAACTGGTGGTTATTATTTATATCTAAAGAAAAATAATGTTCAGGGGGGCGATTATTGGTTTGAATTTGAGGGGGGGCTTCAGGTTCAATTAGCCGATTTTAGTGTTGATTGGAGTGATTGATTTATAAGCGTCATGAGCTAGATATGCATGTCAATGATACTGTGTTGTATGTCTTGCTTGTCGATTGTTAGAGAGATTGAAATTTTTATATTAATACAATGGCGATGGTCAAGCCGCCAGCGCCTGCCAGCCCTGTCTATGTGCCGCTCATTATTCCCCAGGTAAAACGCTAACAATCCATCAGATAAAAGGGACGATATAACTACATCCCTTTTATCGATCCCCGCTCATTTCCCCACCTTATTCGACGAATACCCACCCGACGGATCAAAGCACTGACTGTCATAGCGCGGGCTCTTGCACTGCGATACCGCAGTCGGTGGCGGTGGTCTGTCTCGCTGGTATTGCTTGTAGCTTTCTGTCTCGTAGACGGTGACTTTCGCCCGGCCGCTGACTTTCAGGTATTCGGTTGCTTTGAGGTTGACCTTGTGGGCGTGGTCTACGGGTTCGCCCTGGCGCAGCATTTTGGGCGGGCCTTGTCTTTGCAGGGAGCTGTTTACGTCGCCTTCAGCGCACGGGATGGATGCGAAGCTCACATGGCCTTCAGGTGAGGTGCATTTGAAGATTTCGCTGTGGGCAGTGCCGGTGAAGTTCAGCGCGGCGGCTGCCAGCGCCAGTGAAGGCCATTTCATGAAGTCTCTCCGTTGAGGGCGCAAGGCTAGCATTTGCAAAAGGTTGCGGCTACCGCTGGTCTGTTGTGTCGCACTCTTGTGATCTGAGGTTTTCTGACGTGCAGGTATCAGACTCAAACCGATCTGACTGGAGGTACGCAATGACAGGCGATAAATCGAAGGCTGGAAACTCAGACGACCCGGATTTCAACACGGAATCTCCCGATGCCGAGGATCCGCAAATGGACCCTGTGAAGCCTGCGAAGACGCCGGCGAAAGAGAAGGGCACCCAGGATGATTACCCGCCTTACAATCCGGAAAAGTAAGGGCTCGGCAGGAAGTTATTTATTTGCATCCAGATACTCCAGCAGGTCTTCCATGCGCTGGTCGTTACCCATCCACCAGAGTTTCATGCGGGTGCCGGGTACCATTTCGCTGGGGTCCTTGATGAAGGCGCTGAGCTTTTCGCGTGTCCAGACGATGCCGGAAGCCTGCATCTCGGGGGTGTACTTGTAGTCGGGGTATTGCGCGGCCTGGCGGTCGATGATGCCGTTGAGAGGCGGGCCGAATGCGCTGCGGGCCGAGGGGCCGATCTTGTGGCAGCCGGAGCAGAGTCGGGTAAAGACCGCCTTGCCTGCTTCTGCATCGCCAGCGGCCTGGGCGGTAGTCTGGAGCAGCAGGGCCAGTATCAGTAGCACGGTTTTTTTCATGTACGTCCCATGGGCATTTTTCAAACGCCGAAAACCACGAAGCCCCTGAGATTCTGTGAATTCAGGGGCTTCGCGTTTTTCTAATTTGGCGGTGAAGGAGAGATTCGAACTCTCGATACAATTTCTTGTATACACACTTTCCAGGCGTGCTCCTTAAGCCACTCGGACACTTCACCGTATCTCTTCAGACTGTTGTGTCTGCCGAGGCGCGCTAATGTATTCGAAACGTTTTCTGAACGCAAACTTTTTTTCAGAATTTTCATGCGCTTAAGCAAAAAGTGCAGCTTTGGGGGGGCGTTCCCGGCTTCCTTGCCGGGCTCGGGGCGTACTGTGGAGCGGATCAGGCGCTGAAGCCGCCGTCGATGGTCAGGCTCGCGCCAGTTATATAGCCCGTTTCTGGACCTGCGAGGTAGGCCACGAAACTGGCGATTTCTTCACTCTTGCCATAACGCGGGATGGCCATGAAACCCATCAGGCTTTCGGCGAACTCGCCATGGGCCGGGTTCATGTCGGTATCCACCGGGCCTGGCTGCACGTTATTGACGGTAATGCCCTGCGGGCCGAGGTCACGGGCCAGGCCTTTGGTCAGGCCGACCAGTGCCGATTTGCTCATGGCATAGGGTGCGCCGCCTGCGAAGGGCATGCGGTCGGCATTGGTGCTGCCGATATTGATGATGCGGCCACCTTCGTTCATATGGCGGGCAGCTTCCTGGGTGGCGATGAACACGCCGCGCACGTTGATAGCCAGGATTCTGTCGAAGTCTTCCAGGCTGAATTCATCCAGCGAGCCTACGGCCAGCACGCCCGCATTGTTGACCAGAATATCCAGGCCCCCGAAGGTTTCGGCGGTGGTCTGTACGGCATGCCGAATGGCGTTGGCATCAGCGCTGTCGGCACGGATGGCCAGTGCCTTGTTGCCGTTGGCATTGATGCTGTCCTGCAGGTCAAGTGCATTGACTTCGGAATTGACGTAAGTAAAGGCAACGGCCGCGCCTTCCTTGGCCAGGCGCCTGACAATGGCGGCACCGATACCGCGTGAGCCGCCCTGAACGAGTGCGACTTTACCGGCGAGGCTTGGGTGTTGAGTCATGATGTTCTCCTGAGCGAGTGCAACGTGGGAGTGGGATGTTTCAGCGTAGTCCCCCAACCCGGACCTTGCAGGAGTTGCCGCGCTACCGATTCTGCAAGAAAACCACATACCCCCTGAACCACTCGTTGTCCTGCAGATACCCGGGCGCTTGCCATTCGCCGCCCTGTATCAGGCCGATCTTGAAGGGCAGGCCTAGGCGGTTCATGCGGGGCAGGTAGGCGGCGTAGTCAGGGATGCTGTGGCGGCCCTGATAGGTTTGCACCACCACTTCGTCGATCACGCCTTTGAGGTCGCCGATGGTGCTGGCGTCGGCGTTGCTGCTCCAGTCCATGAGGCCGGTGATGCTCAGGCGGTATTCAGGTGGCAGACGGCGGCGCAGGTCGCGCAGGAAGTCGACGTATTCATTCAGGTAGCGGGTGCGGGCATCGAAATCGATCTGGATGCCGACCAGGGTATTGCCTGCCTGTCGCCAGCGTTCGACCTGGCCGAGCAACTGGCGGTAGACCGACTCGGGCCAGCGCAGGGTGTGAGCGCGATACACCACCCAGAGCTGTTCCTGAGGCAGTCGGGTAACGGGCATGCCCTGGGCGATGAAGTTGACCCGCTGCTGCGGGTCCCGGTGCGAGGTGCTGATCTGGCCTTGTAACACGTACAGCGTTCGGGCCTGCGCCAGCACCGGTTGCGAGTTGACGCCGCCCCATAACCAGAAGGCGTCGTAATCCGAGGCGTCCACCGCTGCCCAGGCATTCAGCGGACCCAGCAGCCAGAGCAGCGGCAGGCAACGCCAGACACTCATCGCAAGTTACCAGTAATACTGCAGCGATTTGCTCCAGCGGGTATCGGCGAACTCGCCTTTCAACTGTTTGAACCAGGCCTTGCGTACGGCGGGAGCGACATCCTTGCCGTTGCAACTGTTATAGCCCGAAGGTGCGTAGCAATTGATGGCGCGAAACAGCGCGTAAGCCTTGTCGTCACGGGCCGCCTTGGGGTTGGCGATGACCAGCTTGTAACCTTCGAGCCGGGAGAAGACCTCACCGGCAAATCCCGGTGCAGTGCCGCCCAGGCTGTCGGCGTGACGCTTCTGGTCAAGTGGCATGCTGTCCAGCTGGTTGCGCAGCATGAATTCGCCCAGGCAGTTGAGGCCTTGCGGGTTCTTGTTGTCAGCCTGCAAGACCGCGGCTGTCTGGGCAATGCTCGGGCAGGTGTAGCCGGACTGGGCCTTGTCGCCTTGCCAGTGGAAGAGGGCGAGTTCCGGTCCCTTTTCATACACATAGCCCAGGCTGTAACCCAGCTTCTCGTCGGGAAGCGTGGCAGGCAATCGCTTGAAGTCCTCGGCAAAATCGGCATAGCGGCTGCGCAGCAGGTCTTTGTAGAGCAGGACGAACAGCGCGGTGTTGCGTTCCGTGGCATCGGGGCCTTGAGTGGTTTGCTGACGCAGCAAGTCGGCATCGGCCACATGCCTGAGCAGGGTGTAGCGAACCTGTTGTGACTGAATCGGCGAGTCTGTCGCAAAGACCCGGGCCAGTTGTTCATCCCGTTCATAACTCATGGCCAGGGCCAGTTCCAGTTGCTCCCGTTGCAGTGGTTGCCTGGCCAGCGGCAACAGGTGTTCCCACAAGGCCTGGGCGGCTTTCCAGTCCTGTCGGGCTTGCAGTGCCAGGCCGCGCAGCATCTGCTGGCTGAAGCTCAAATAGTCGAGAGTGGCCGGTGGCTCATCTGGCAGCAGTGTCAGGGCTTTTGCCGGGTTGTCTTGGACATAGAAGGCAAATGCGGCCTGCAAGTATTCATACAGGGCAGGTTGTTCGGCAAAGATCGCTTTCTGCGCCTGCAGGTCGGCTTCGGTCAATTGAGGCGTCGACTTTTCCCGCATCCACATCAGGTCATTGATGGCCATCAGCAAGGGTGTCTGCACAGCTTGCCGGTTGACCGTCAGCAGCTTGGTATCCACCTCGCTGACCAGATCATCCAGAGAAACATTGCGCTGCGCATCGCTGGTTTGCGTCAGTTGCAGGGCGAAATCCCTGGCTAGCTTGTCGGCGTCATTGGCCAGCCAGTGAACGCGCCGCAACAAGCCTTGAGCCGAAGCGGTGTACTCGCCTTGAGGATAAACCTGCACATAACGCTCGAAACCGCTTTCGGCCCGTTGCAGCGCAGCCTTGTCCAGTTGCTCGGCAGAGCGTTCGCCGTATTCATTGAAGGCGTTTTGCTGAGCATCGTTCAGCGCGGTGCGTGCGCTCATGTACAGCGCGGTCTGTTTGAGCCAGGGCTGTGTGCTGTCGGCAAGGGCCGCAAAGCCTTTTGCCGCATCGGCGAAACGACCGCTGTAAAAGTCGCTGGCGGCTTGCAGATAAGTGGCGAACGCCTTGCCGGTGGCAGACTTCAGATCAGCGGGGAGCATGCTGGCCTGCTGGCTGGCGTCCCAGCCGCACACGGTCAGCAATTGCAGGCGGGCATAGGCCAGTGCGCGGCGCTCGGTGTCGCTCAGTTCGGGGCTGGCAATCAACTGCCCTATAAAGGCAGTGGCGCTTGCCTGGCCATTGCTGCGACAGCGACTGCCTTCTCCTTGCAGGAATGCATCGCCAGCGGTTTCGGTGACTTCGTGCTTGATGCCCAGTTTTTCCAGCAACGGGCTCAAGGCCGTATTGACAGGTTGCTCTGGAGATTCAGCTTCGTCCTGAGTTTTGATTGCCGCCAGACGATAAAGAGGAAAAGGCACCGGGCCATAACCCTGCGCCAGATCGTCGTTGTTCAGTGCATGGGGTTGTATCGCCAGCGCACCCTGATCGGCCAGCAACAGGCGCAGATTGACCTGGCTGTCGTTACCGGGACTGAGGAAAGCCAGGTTGCTACAGATGTCCAGACGCTCCTTGAGGATCGTCCAGTTCGGGTAGCAGGAATCATCGCCGCTGGCCTGGGCCTGAGTGCAGAAAACAGAGCCGACAGCAAGGGCCAGAGCAGTCAATAGCCGGGTGCGCATGGGGATGTCCTTGAGCCATGAGAATGAACACTGGCAATCATACAGACCAATACGCCGCTTTGTTTGCGGTCTTTTCGCGACTGAAGTCGGTCCTCCAGTCGCTCCCTCGCAGTCCGATCACAGCATCCGCTTGAGCGTATTGTCCTTGCGCACGAAGTGATGCCAGATCGCAGCCGCTGCATGCAGGCCGATCACGTAATAGAAGATCGAGGCCAGCAGCTTGTGCAGGTCCTCGAACCGTTCGGCTACACGCCCCGAAGTGGGGAAGGGCCAGGGAATCTGCAGTTCAGTCAGCGGAATCGGCAAGGCGCCTTTTTCAACCATGACCGTGAGCAGCCCGAGCACTGGCTGGGCGAACAGGAAGGCATACAGGGCATAGTGCGACACGGTCGCCGCAAGGCGCAGCGCGCCTTCCAGAGGCGGGGTAATCCCCGGCGGTCGATGGCGACGGCGTTCTGCCACGCGAAAGAAGGCCAGGGTCAATATCGCGATGCCGACCCAGAAGTGGCTTTGCACGACGAAGGTTCGGTATTCCGATCCCCTGCTGAACTGGGTACGGCTGAGAATCAAGGCATAAGCCAGCACAATCAGGATGGCCATGATCCAATGCAACCATCTGGCCCGACAGGTGTAGCGTGCAGACGACGGTAAATCCACGTTTTTGAACCTTGTCATGTTGATCTAAAGCCTGCTGTGCATCGCGCTTTGCATCGCTTTGAGTGAGGATAGCTTCAAAAGAGTGCTTCCTGACACTTTTGCAATTGTTACGTCATAAAGCAAACCTCATGCCTTGAAGCGTTCATGAGCCAGTGTGAAGCGTGCCGCCTGCGTGAAGTTCCAGCGTAGATGACCAGCGGCAAGGCGATCACGAGTTTGACAAGCGACGGAACCTGTACATCCCCAAGGCTTCATATGACTTGAATGTCGTGAAGGAGCGAGCCTTGACCAGTGCCAATCCCCCCTTGGGCAACATCACGCCGGTATCAGCGAACATTTCATTGAACGTGCTGACCATGAACATGCATATGGGTTTCGGCATCTTCAACCGTCGTTTCATTCTGCCGGAGCTGCGCGAGGCAGTACGGAGTGTGTCCGCCGATATCGTGTTCCTGCAGGAAGTCCATGGCGAGCACCAGAGTCATGCCCGGCGCATCAAGGACTGGCCGACGATTTCGCAGTATGAGTTTCTGGCCGACAGCATGTGGAAGGACTTTGCCTATGGGCGCAACGCGGTGTACCCGGAAGGGGATCACGGCAACGCGCTGCTGTCCAAGTACCCCATCGTCCAGCATGAAAACCTCGATATCTCCATTCACGGCACTGAAGAGCGCGGGTTATTGCACTGCATCCTCGAGGTCCCGCATTACGGGCATGTACATGCGGTCTGTGTGCATCTGGGGTTGTTCGAGAGCCACCGGCAACAACAGCTCAAGCTGCTGGCCGGGTTGATGGAGCGTTTGCCGGCCGGTGTGCCGGTGATTGTTGCCGGGGATTTCAACGATTGGCGTCAGCGCGCCGATGCGTTGTTGCAAGGCACCGGGCTGCATGAGGTCTTCGTCGAGCGTTTCGGCGCGCCGGCCAAGAGCTTTCCGGCCCGCTGGCCCCTGCTGAGGCTGGATCGGATTTACGTACGCAACGCGACCACCCACAAGCCCAGAGTGCTGTCCAACCGGCCCTGGTCCCATCTTTCCGATCATGCACCCTTGGCGGTGGAGGTAACGTTATGAGCAGCAATGCCAGGGAGCAGCAGGAGCAGTGGCGCGATGGTAATTGCGTGGAGCTGTTGATCAACGGCGAAGATTTCTTTTCCCGGGTCTTCGAGTGCATTCGTGCCGCCCGCAAGGAAGTGCTGGTCGAGACCTTCATCATTTTCGAGGACCGCATCGGCAAGGGTTTGCAGGAGGCTCTGATCGAGGCGGCGAACAATGGTGCGCGGGTCGTCGTCACAGTGGACGACTATGGCACTTCGGACCTGAGTTCCGGGTTCGTCAAAGCAATGATCGAGGCGGGTATCCAGATCCAGCTGTTCGATCCGCGCCCGCGTTTCATAGGGATGCGCACCAATCTGTTCCGGCGCTTGCATCGCAAGGTGGTGGTGATCGACGGTGAACTGGGTTTCATTGGCGGTATCAACTACAGCGTCGATCACATGACCGATACCGGGCTCACCGCCAAGCAGGACTATGCCGTGCTGGTCCGTGGCCCGATCCTCGCCGATATCCATCGCAGTGCGCTGCACATGCTCAACCCGACAGTGCGCGCAACGCTGAAGCAGATTCCCCTGAAACTGAAATACGCCGGCAGTGCCCGGATGATGCTGGCCGAACGCGACAACACCAATCACACCACCGATATTGAGGAGCAATACCTCAAAGCGATTCGGGGCGCGACCCAGCGAATCACCATCGCCAACGCCTACTTTTTCCCCAGCTATCGCTTCCTGCGCGAGCTGCGCAATGCGTCAAGACGCGGGGTGAAGGTCACGCTGATTCTGCAGGGGCAGCCCGACATGCCGTTCGTGCGGGTCTGTTCACGGCTGACGTATACCTACCTGCTGCGTGATGGCGTGGTGATTCACGAATACAAGCAACGGGCATTGCACGGCAAGGTCGCGCTGATCGATCGGGAGTGGTCCACCATCGGCTCCAGCAATCTGGACCCGCTCAGTCTGGCGCTGAATCTTGAGGCCAACCTGTTCATTCGTGACCAGGACCTCAACCAGCGCCTGCATGAGCATCTGTGCGAACTCGCTGCTGCACATAGCACCCAGATCAATCTCAAGGGCGCGGCCCGTGGTCAGTGGTGGCGTGCGCCGATGATTTTCCTGTGCTTCCACTTCCTGCGGCATTTTCCGGCCATCGCCGGGTTGTTTCCGGTTCACGGTATGCGCCTCAAGCCCATCAGGGCAGGGGATGTGATGCCCGAGGCGCGTGTCATCGAGCAGCAGGCTCATCAGGATTTACGAGACAGGGAGCAATCGTCATGACTCAGGTCGCCCAGGCATCAGCCGATAATGGCCACGGGACCCGCTGGAAGTGGGCCAAGCGTGGCTTGAACCTGTTTTTCTTCATCGCCGTGCCGGTGTTGCTGTTCATGCTGGTCAAGAACCTCGACTGGCAGGAAGTCAGCCATGCCTTGCAGTCCTACAAACTCAGTACCCTGAGTATTGCGGTACTGGTAGCGCTGGTCAGTTACCTGACGTATTGCGGGTTCGACATCCTGGCGCGTTATTACACGGGCCATAAGCTGTCGATACAGCAGATCGTACCGGTGACGTTCGTCTGCTACGCCTTCAACCTCAATCTGAGTTCCTGGGTGGGCGGGATTGCCTTGCGCTATCGCCTGTATTCCCGGCTTGGGCTGGATGTGCCGACCATTACCCGAATTCTGAGCTTCAGCCTGATCACCAACTGGCTGGGCTACATGTTGCTGGCGGGAGCCGTGTTCTCGATGGGCTTTCCAAAGCTGCCCAAGGCCTGGGAGGTCGGTACGACGTCCTTGCAACTGATCGGTGTGGCTCTGCTGGTGCTGTGCTTTTCCTACCTGCTGGCGTGTCGCTTTTCCAAACGGCGCTCCTGGAATCTGCGAGGGCAGGAAATCGTTCTGCCTTCCCTCGGGCAGGCGTTGATGCAGGCCGGTCTCGGGGCCTTGAACTGGTCGTTGATGGCGATGGTGATTTACACCCTGCTGCCGGATAACGCGTTCTATCCGGCGATATTGGGTGTGCTGTTGATCAGCAGTATTGCAGGTGTCATTACCCACATTCCGGCAGGTCTCGGGGTGCTGGAAACCGTGTTCATCACCTTGTTGGCCAATGAGTTTTCCAAAGGCAGCCTGCTGGCCGGACTGATCGGCTACCGGGCCATTTACTTCCTGTTGCCTCTGCTGATTGCTCTGCTGGTGTATGTGGTGCTGGAGAAAAAGGCCAAGAAGCTCAGCGCAAAGAATCAGAAACGCATGTGAAAAAGGAGCGAATTCATTCGCGACAGGCCCGTACATGCGATGAGATATACCGCATTCAGTGGCGTATCGCGGATAAATCCGCTCCTACAAATTACACGCCCTGGCGCGCAAACATTTTCACGGCATCGACCGCATGGCTGGTGCCTTCGCTGATCTGGACGATCACCGAGCCGGCCTGATCGGCCAGATCTACACCCTTGACGGCGTTGTTGCGGGTGTTCTCCATGCTGTCGATGGCCTGGCGGGTTTCGTTCTGGATCACGCCGATCATCTCCGATATTTCGGCCGTGGAGCGGCTGGTGCGTCCGGCCAGTTGGCGAACTTCATCGGCCACCACCGCAAAACCGCGACCCTGATCACCGGCACGAGCCGCTTCGATGGCCGCGTTCAGCGCCAGCAGGTTGGTCTGCTCCGCAATACTGCGAATGGTGTTGACGATGGTGGTGATCTGCTCCGAACGTTCGCCCAGTTGGGTAACGATGCGTGACGAATCCTCGATATTCACCGAGATCTGGCGCATTTCGGTCGCGGCCTGCTGAATCACTTGGGTGCCTTGTTCGGTGACTTTCCGGGTTTGTACCGAGATGTGATAGGCCTGGGCAGCACTGTCGGTATCGCGCTCATGTTTTTCGACTCGTGCAGTGATGTCCGAGGCGAATTTGATGATTTTCCACAGCTTCCCGTCCGTGTCGTATACGGGGTTGTAACTGGCTTCCAGCCACAGAGTCTGCCCATGGCGGTTGACACGTTTGAACTGGCCGCTGAAGAACTCGCCCTTGTTCAGGCGTTTCCAGAAGTCGGCATATTCGCTGCTGTTGGTGATTTCCGGCGGGCACAACAGCTTGTGGCTCTTGCCGATCAAGTCTTTTTCGCTGTAGCCCATCAGGTTCGTCAGGTTGCTGTTGGCACACAGGATCCGGCCTTCCAGATCGAACTCGATCACAGCCATGGCACGGTCAAGGGCCTGCAGCTTGTTTTTCGCTTCGCTGTCGGCCTGCACCTTGGCGGTGATGTCCAGCGCGTACTTGACGATTTTCACGGTCTTGCCCGACTCATCCTTGATCGGGTTATAACTGGCTTCAAGCCATACCGTCTCGCCATTGCCGGCTACACGACGGAAAGTCGAGGAGACAAACTCTCCGGCTCTCAGGCGATTCCACAACTGGCTGTATTCCGGACTGCGGGCGTATTCGGGCGGGCAGAATTTGCGGTGCTCCTTGCCCAGCACGTCTTCGCGACGGTAATGCATGGTTTTCAGGAAGTTGTCATTGACTGTCAGCACAACACCATTGAGATCGAACTCGATAATGGCCATCGAGCGATCAAGTGCTTTTAATAGCCAGGCTTGTTGGTCAATGGTCTGCTGGAGGGCAATTAATTCTTTTTTGTTTGAATTAAATAGCATGGCGGCGTGGCTCAGGAGGAAGTTGCAATGAGGGTTCCCGTCCTTCGGCCTGCGGTGCGTAGGGCACTCGTGCGTATCCTTCTGCGATGATGGCACTATAGGTGGCACTTCGGGCGTTTGTACAACGGATTATGAAAAAAACATCCAGATGATAATGATGTTCAACTTTGTAGCTAATACGAACATTGTTTTGTATTGGATCACTTGAAAGTTTTATTCAAATGAATGGTTTCATGGTTTTTTGACGCCAATCAAATAACCGGCAGCCTCCCTCTAAAGGCTGCGCCATGAAAGAGTGCCTCAGTCCTCGAACCCCGCCTGTTCATGAATTTCATCCACCTTCAATTCCAGGCGATAGGCCACGGCAATGAACAGTGCCTGGCACAGGCACAGTGTGGCGCTCAAGGAGCGGAAGGCGAACGAACTGCCTTCATTGACCAGCAGCACCGAATTGGCTCGTTTGGCCAATGGCGAAAGGTTGCTGTCGGTGATGATCAGGGTCTTGGCCTGATTGTGCTGGGCGATGCGCAGGCAATGCTGGGTTTCCTTGCCGTAGGGCGTGAAGCTGATGGCAATGACCAGGTCATTGGCCCGCACGCTGCGCATCTGTTCCCGATAACTGCCGCCAAGGCCCGAAATCAGGTGGATGCGCTTGTTGGTGTGTTGCAGGTTATAGACCAGATAATCGGCCACGGCGAAGGAGCGGCGCACGCCCACCACGTAGATATTGTCAGCGTTGACCACCAGGTCCACGGCTTTCTCGAATTCGTCGTCGTCCAGGTCCGCGCCCAGTCGCTCCAGGCCCGACAAGGTGGCATTCACGCATTCGCGAGCCAGATCGCCGCCGCGGGCTTTCTGGGACTTGTTGGCGATCATGTTGCGGATGCGTTGCTGGTAGTTCTGTACCGGCGTGGTCTTGTGGGTATAGGCCTCGCGGAACAGCGCCTGCATTTCACTGAAACCGCTGAAGCCGAAGCGCTGGGAAAAGCGCACGATGGCTGAAGGATGAACTTCGCATTCCCGGGCGATATCGCTGATGCGATCGACCATGATCCGGTCGCTCTGCTGGCTCATGTAGCTGGCGATACGCTTGAGCTGACGTGGCAGGCCGTCATATTCATTGGTGATCAGCCGCAGCAGGCCCTCGGCACTGGTCGGTGGCGTATCGAGGCCTGTGTCCGGCAGGGACGGCTGCTCGGTGCTGTTCATATCTCAATCCTTTTTGCTTGTTCTTTAGGGCGCCACACGCTGTACGAAAATGGTCGAGTGTCGTTGATCGCGCATTGATCTGGCCGCTTTCGTACATAGCCATGAACTATATCTCACCTGTCAGCCAAGTGTGACAGCACTCCTCGCATCGTCATTGGAAAAAATATTCTACTTGAAAAAATTATAGAATAATTATTGATTGATCCTGCGGGACGTTTTAGGCTCTGTCCTACCAAAAGCATTTTGCGCATCAATGGCGTGACATGCAGGCTGATAAAAATAACAGGAGCCACCATGGGCCAGACTCGCTTTGTCAGTGGGCGTCAGTTGGATCTGATCTGCCTCGGACGCCTTGGCGTCGACCTCTACGCGCAGCAGGTTGGAGCGCGGCTGGAAGATGTCTCAAGCTTTGCCAAATACCTGGGCGGTTCGTCGGCGAACATCGCCTTCGGCACGGCTCGACTGGGCCTCAAATCGGCCATGCTCACCCGTGTTGGCGACGATCACATGGGGCGTTTCCTGGTTGAATCACTTGCGCGTGAAGGCTGTGATGTCAGCGCAATCAAGCGTGATCCCGAGCGTCTGACGGCCATGGTGCTGCTTGGGTTGAAAGATCGTGAAACATTTCCGTTGGTGTTCTACCGCGAAAACTGCGCCGATATGGCCTTGCGCGCCGAAGACATCGACGAAGCCCAGATTGCTTCAAGCAAGGCCCTGCTGATTACCGGCACGCATTTCTCCACCGAGCAGGTTTTCAAGGCCAGCAGTCAGGCACTGGATTACGCCGAAAAGCACAACGTCAGACGGGTTCTGGATATCGATTACCGGCCAGTCCTGTGGGGCGTGGCCGGCAAGGCCGATGGCGAAACCCGGTTTGTCGCCGATCAGCATGTCAGCCAGCATGTGCAGCGCATTCTGCCGCGTTTTGACCTGATCGTCGGCACCGAAGAAGAGTTTCTGATCGCGGGCGGGACCGAGGACTTGCTCGCTGCCTTGCGGGTGGTGCGTGGGCTGACGGCTGCGACTCTGGTGGTCAAGCTCGGGCCGCAGGGCTGCACCGTGATTCACGGTGCGATTCCGGCCCGCCTCGAAGACGGTGCCATTTATCCGGGCGTGCGGGTCGAAGTGCTCAATGTGCTGGGGGCCGGTGACGCTTTCATGTCTGGCTTCCTCAGCGGCTGGCTCAAGGATGCCAGTGACGAGCGCTGCTGCCAGTTGGCCAATGCCTGCGGCGGTCTGGTGGTGTCGCGCCATGCCTGCGCACCCGCCATGCCGACTCCGGCGGAACTGGATTATCTGTTCAACAGCCCGGTGCCGATCACCCGGCCGGATCGCGATGTTGTCCTGCAACGCCTGCATCAGGTCAGCGTGCCTCGCAAACAGTGGAAGCAGTTGTTCATCTTTGCCTTCGATCATCGCGGGCAACTGGTGGAGCTGGCCCAGCAGGCCGGACGCGACCTTGGCAGCATCAGTCATCTCAAGCAGCTCTTTATAACGGCTGTCGAGCGTGTCGAAGCTGATCTGCACAAGCGCGGTATCGAGGCTGATGTCGGTCTGCTTGCCGATCAGCGATTCGGTCAGGACTCACTCAACGCTGCCACCGGTCGCGACTGGTGGGTTGCCCGACCAGTGGAAGTGCAGGGCTCAAGGCCGTTGGCGTTCGAGCATGGCCGCTCCATTGGCAGCAATCTGTTGAGCTGGCCTCAGGAACAGATCATCAAGTGTCTGGTGCAGTACCACCCTGACGACGAGCCGCTTCTGCGTCTTGAGCAGGAGGCACAGATCAAAGGCTTGTACGAGGCCTCGCAAGTCAGTTGCCATGAGTTGCTGCTGGAAATCATCCCGCCCAAGGACCACCCGTCGACTCATCCCGACGTCATGTACCGTGCCCTCAAGCGTTTGTACAACCTGGGCATCTATCCTGCGTGGTGGAAGATCGAAGCGCAGAGCACCGAGGTCTGGCAGCAACTGGATGCCTTGATTCAGGAGCGTGACCCGTATTGCCGTGGCGTGGTACTGCTGGGGCTCAATGCACCAGTCGAACAGTTGGCCGTCGGGTTTGCCCAGGCGCGTCACAGCACGACCTGCAAGGGATTTGCCGTTGGCCGGACGATTTTCAGGGAGCCGAGTCGCGCCTGGATGGCCGGGGAAATCGACGACGCTACCCTGATCAGTCAGGTGCAGAGTACGTTTATCTGGTTGATCGAGTCCTGGCGCGAAGCCCGCGCCTGACCCCATCCTCATTGACGCAGTGATAACAACAAGAAAAGGTGCAGCCATGCCTGTTTCCGCATCCAACATCCGCATCGGCATCAATCCGATTTCCTGGAGCAACGACGACTTGCCGGCGCTGGGCGGCGAAACGCCGTTGAGCACTGCCCTGAGCGAGGGCAAGGAAATCGGCTACGAAGGTTTTGAACTCAACGGCAAATTTCCCAAGGACGCCAAAGGTGTCGGTGATGTGCTGCGTCCTTATGGGCTGGCGCTGGTGTCGGGCTGGTATTCCAGCCGACTGGCACGGCGTTCGGTGGCCGAGGAAATCGAAGCCATTGCCTCCCATGTAGAACTGCTGGCGCAGAACGGTGCTTCGGTGCTGGTGTATGGCGAAGTCGCCGATTCCATTCAGGGGCAACGCATTCCTCTGGTCGAACGGCCCCGTTTCCACACCGATGTCGCCTGGCGTGAATATGCCGACAAGCTCACCGAGCTGGCGCGTTTCACCCTTTCCCGGGGCGTGCGTCTTGCCTATCACCACCACATGGGCGCCTACGTCGAGTCGCCTCAGGACATTGATCGCCTGATGGCGCTGACCGGTCCCGAAGTGGGCCTGCTGTTCGATTCGGGCCATTGTTACATGGGCGGTGGCGAACCCTTGCAGGTGCTGGGCAAGCATATCGACCGCGTCTGTCATGTGCATTTCAAGGATGTGCGCAAGCCGGTCGTGCAACTGGCGCGCAACAATCTATGGAGTTTCCCGGACTGCATCGTCAACGGCACCTTTACCGTGCCCGGCGATGGCGATATCGATTTCTCGGCGCTGCTCAAGGTGCTGCTGCAGGCTGGTTATCAGGGCTGGCTGGTCGTCGAAGCCGAACAGGACCCTGCCGTCGCGCCCAGCTATGTCTACGCCAAAAAAGGCTATGACACGCTGCGCCAACTGTTGGTGGATGCTCGATAACGGAGGACTGAACAATGAATCTGTTGACTAAAAGCAAGGCACAGGGGCGCGACATCGTCGAGTTGCAGGATGGCGCGCTGGAATATGTCGGCTTCGCCGCGTATCGCCTGGAAACCGGTGAGCGTTTGTCCCTCAATGCCGAAGACAACGAATTGTGCGTGGTGCTGCTCACCGGCCATGCCAGTGTGAGCGGCGAAGCATTGGGGCAGGGCGCGTTCAGCTGGGAAAACATCGGCGACCGGCACTCGGTCTTTGAAGAGAAGTCGCCGTTTGCCGTGTACCTGCCGCCCCACAGCCAGGCACATTTCACGGCACTGGGGCCTGCGCAACTGGCGGTCTGCAAGGCGCCCGGCGACAGTTCCAAGCATGCCCCGGCGCGCCTTATCACGCCGGACAGCATGAAGCGCAGCGTGCGCGGCAAAAACGCCAATACCCGTTATGTCTGCGACATCCTGCCGGATACGGAGCAGGCCCATTCGCTGCTGGTGGTGGAAGTGCGTACGCCATCCGGGCATTCCTCCAGCTATCCGCCTCACAAGCACGACATGGATAACCTGCCCCACGAGAGCTATCTCGAAGAAACCTATTACCACCAGGTCAACCCGCCACAGGGTTTCGTCTTCCAGCGGGTCTACACCGACGATCGCAGCATCGATCAGGCCATGGCCGTGGAAAACAACGATCTGGTGACCGTACCCAAAGGCTATCACCCGGTCAGCGTGCCTTACGGCTACGAGTCTTATTACCTGAACGTGATGGCAGGCCCCAAGCGTGCCTGGCAGTTCAATAACGACCCGCAGCACAGTTGGTTGCTGGATCTTTAACCTCTTTCGATTTGGAGTCAGTCAGATGAGCGAGTCCCCGGTTATCGGCCATTACATCAACGGCCAGTTGAATAACGGTGATGGCGAGCGTTACAGCGATGTGTTCAATCCGGTCAGCGGCAAGGTTCAGGCGCGGGTTGCCCTGGCCAGCCTCAAGACCATCGACGAAGCCGTCGCCTCGGCCCAGGCAGCGTTTCCAGCCTGGGCGGATCAGTCGTCCCTGCGTCGTGCGCGGGTCATGTTCAAGTTCAAGGAGCTGCTGGACAGACATCACGAAGAGCTGGCGCAGATCATTTGTCGCGAGCACGGCAAGGTCCTGTCCGATGCCCGTGGCGAGGTGGTGCGCGGCATTGAAATCGTCGAGTTTGCCTGTGGTGCGCCGAGCCTGCTGAAAAGCGATTTCAGCGATAACATCGGCGGTGGCATCGACAACTGGAACCTGCGTCAGCCGCTGGGCGTCTGTGCCGGGGTTACGCCGTTCAACTTCCCGGTGATGGTGCCGCTGTGGATGATTCCCCTGGCACTGGTCACCGGCAACTGCTTCATCCTCAAGCCTTCGGAACGTGACCCTTCGGCGAGCCTGCTGATGGCGCGTCTGCTGAAGGAGGCCGGTTTGCCGGACGGCGTGTTCAGCGTCGTGCAGGGCGACAAGGCGGCCGTGGACGGTCTGCTGCAACATCCGGGCATCGAAGCGATTTCCTTTGTGGGCTCGACTCCGATTGCCGAATACATCCACCAGCAAGGCACTGCCCACGGCAAGCGTGTGCAGGCATTGGGTGGCGCCAAGAACCATATGATCGTGATGCCCGATGCCGACCTGGATCAGGCCGCCGATGCCTTGATCGGCGCAGCCTATGGTTCGGCTGGCGAACGCTGCATGGCGATTTCCATTGCGGTGGTGGTCGGCGATGTCGGCCAGCAACTGATCGAAAAACTGCTGCCACGCATCGATCAGCTCAAGGTGGGTGATGGCATGCAGGCCGACTCGGACATGGGGCCGCTGGTCACTGCGGTACATAAAGCCAAGGTCGAGGGCTATATCGATCAGGGCGTCAAAGAAGGCGCGAAGCTGATTGTGGACGGTCGCAACTTCACAGTGCCGGGTGCCGAGCAGGGCTTCTTCGTCGGGGCGACGCTGTTCGATAACGTCACGCCCGAGATGCAGATCTACAAGGAGGAAATCTTCGGCCCGGTGCTGGGCATCGTCCATGTGCCGGATTTCGCCAGCGCTGTAGCGCTGATCAATGCCCATGAGTTCGGCAACGGCGTGTCGTGTTTTACCAGCGATGGCGGCGTGGCCCGCGCCTTTGCCCGCTCGATCAAGGTCGGCATGGTGGGCATCAACGTGCCGATTCCGGTGCCCATGGCCTGGCATTCCTTCGGTGGCTGGAAGCGTTCGCTGTTCGGCGATCACCATGCCTACGGCGAAGAGGGCCTGCGCTTCTACAGCCGCTACAAGAGTGTCATGCAACGCTGGCCGGACAGCATCGCCAAAGGTCCTGAATTCAGCATGCCAACCGCCAAGTAACCTTCAGACAATGGACTGTGGAGAACAATAACAATGAGTCAGCCCCTGCGCTTTGCCCTCAATCGTATGGTCGCCCCACGCCTGTCCCTGCCGGACTTTGTCGATCTGGCAGTGAAGCTTGGAGCCGACGCCATCGAAATTCGCAACGACCTCAAAGGTATCGAGATCGAGGACGGTACGTCGCCACAGACCGTCCGCGAGCTCTGTGCTGCCAAGGGGGTTCGTGTGCTGTCGATCAATGCTTTGTACCCGTTCGATGTGTGGAATGACGAGCGTCGGGCCCAGGCTACGAAGCTGGCGCAATATGCCCGCGATTGCGGTGCCGAAGCGCTGGTGATGTGCCCGCTCAACGAACGTGGCGATACGCGTAATGCCGCGCAGCGTGCCACAGGCCTGCGCACGGCCTTGACCGAGCTGGCTCCGATTCTGCGCGAACACGGGATTCTCGGTTTCGTCGAGCCACTGGGTTTTGAAGAGTGCGCGTTGCGCTTCAAGCGTCAGGCGGTGGATGCGATCAGAGGCGTGGGCGGGCTGGATGTGTATCGGTTAGTGCATGACACCTTCCATCACCACCTGGCGGGTGAGGTTGAGCTGTTCCCCGAACTCACCGGGCTGGTACACATCTCCGGTGTCGAAGATACCCAGGCGCCCCTCAACAGTATTCGCGACGGGCATCGGGTTCTGGTGGGCGAAGCGGACATTCTGGGAAATGCCAGTCAGATCGAACGGTTATTGGCCAGTGGCTACAACGGGCATCTGTCCTTCGAGCCGTTTGCCGAAAGCGTGCATGCCCTGGACAACATTCCCCAGGCCATCGAACAGAGCATGAGTCATTTGTCCCAATGCTGCCTTCGCGGCTAAATCCGCACAGATATCGGTAGGAGCGAATTCATTCGCGAAGAGACAACCCACAAGAACAAGGTGCAAGCATGAGTACAACCCGATTGACCATGGCCCAGGCGCTGGTGAAGTTTCTGGATAACCAGTATGTCGAAGTCGATGGCGTGCAGAGCAAGTTCGTCGCCGGGGTTTTCACCATCTTCGGCCATGGCAACGTGCTGGGGATTGGTCAGGCGCTGGAGCAGGACAGTGGCGATCTCGTGGTTCATCAGGGCCGTAACGAACAGGGCATGTGTCACGCCGCTATCGGTTTTGCCAAACAGCATCTGCGGCGCAAGATCTACGCCTGCAGCTCTTCGGTGGGGCCGGGCGCTGCCAATATGCTGACCGCTGCGGCGACCGCTTCGGCCAATCGTATTCCCTTACTGTTGCTGCCCGGCGATGTCTACGCCAGTCGCCAGCCCGACCCGGTGCTGCAGCAGATCGAGCAGTTCCATGACCTGAGCATCAGCACCAACGATGCCTTCAAGGCTGTCAGCAAATACTGGGACCGCATCAACCGTCCCGAGCAGTTGATGAGCGCTGCCCTCAGTGCCATGCGGGTGCTGACCGATCCGGCTGAAACCGGTGCCGTGACCCTGGCCCTGCCTCAGGATGTACAGGCCGAAGCCTACGATTACCCCGACAGCTTCCTGCAAAAGCGTGTGCATCGCATCGACCGTCGCCCGCCAAGCCGTGCGATGCTCGATGACGCGCTGGCGTTGCTCAAGAGCAAACGCAAGCCGCTGCTGATTTGTGGTGGTGGGGTCCGTTATTCCGGTGCCGCCCAGGCCTTGCAGGATTTTGCGGAACGCTTCGAGATTCCTTTCGCGGAAACCCAGGCCGGCAAGAGCGCCATTGTCTCGGCCCATCCCCTGAACATGGGTGGCATTGGTGAGACGGGCACGCTGGCGGCCAACCAACTGGCCAAAGAAGCAGACCTGATCATTGGCATCGGCACGCGTTACAGCGATTTCACCACCGCCTCGAAATGGCTGTTCCAGAATCCGGATGTGCAGTTTCTCAACCTTAACGTCGGCGCTTTCGACGTTCAGAAGCTCGATGGTGTACAGGTTCTGGCCGATGCCCGGGAAGCCTTGCAGGAGCTGCTTCAGGGTTTGCAGGCCAGCGACTATCGAGCAGCCTGGGGAGACGCTCCCGGACGTGCGAAGCAGGAGCTGGATGCAGAAGTCGATCGCATCTATGCCGCCGAATACCAGGCCATTGATTTCACCCCGGAAATCAATGACCACATGGATCCGGCCGTGTTGCGCGAATTCATCGAGGTGACCGGTTCCTGCCTGACCCAGAGCGCTGTGCTGGGTGTGCTCAACCAGAGCCTGCCAAAAGACGCTGTCATCGTCGCCGCTGCTGGCAGCCTGCCGGGCGACCTGCAGCGTGCCTGGCGCAGTACCGGCGTCGATACCTATCACGTCGAGTATGGCTATTCCTGCATGGGCTACGAGGTCAATGCCGCACTGGGCGTCAAGCTGGCCGCGCCGCAGCGGGAAGTCTTCGCGCTGGTGGGTGACGGCTCCTACATGATGCTCCACTCGGAACTGGCGACCTCGGTTCAGGAGCGACGCAAGATCAATATCGTGCTGCTGGACAACATGACCTTCGGTTGCATCAACAACCTGCAGATGGGCAACGGCATGAACAGCTTCGGCACCGAGTTCCGTTTCCGTAACCCGGAAACCGATCTGCTCGATGGCGACTTCGTGCCGGTGGACTTCGCCATGAGCGCAGCGGCCTATGGCTGCAAGACCTACAAGGTCAACACCCTTGAGCAACTGCGCGAGGCGCTGGCAGATGCGCAACGGCAGACCGTTTCGACGCTCATTGATATCAAGGTCCTGCCCAAGACCATGATCCACAACTACCTGTCCTGGTGGCGGGTGGGTGTCGCCGAGGTATCCACCACCGGCACCACGGCTCAGGTGTACGAAAAGCTCAACAAGGAACTGGCCAAGGCCCGTCAATATTGATTGCGGTTATTCATTCGGAATGAATTCAACAGGAGCACTGCAATGGCTTTGAAATTAGGCGTAATCGGTACTGGCGCAATCGGTCGTGATCATATCCGGCGTTGCAGCAAGACTTTGCTTGGCAGTCAGGTGGTGGCCGTCACCGACATCAATCTCGAACAGGCAGCCACTGTGGTTCGTGAGCTGGATATCACGGCTGAAGTCTATGCCGATGGTCACGCCCTGATTGCCGCACCGGATGTGGAGGCCGTGCTGGTGACTTCATGGGGGCCGACCCATGAAGAGTTCGTGCTGGCAGCGATTGCCGCAGGCAAGCCGGTGTTCTGCGAGAAGCCTCTGGCGGTCACTGCCGAAGGTTGCCGTCGTATCGTCGAGGCGGAAATCGCGTTCGGCAAACGTTTGGTGCAGGTCGGGTTCATGCGTCCTTATGACGAAGGCTATCGTGCCCTTAAGTCGGTGATCGACAGTGGCAGGATCGGCGAGCCATTGATGCTGCACTGCGCTCATCGCAACCCGACCGTGGGCGAGAACTACAAGACCGACATGGCAATCACCGACACCCTGATCCACGAGATCGATGTGCTGCGCTGGCTGCTCGACGATGACTATATTTCGGTGCAAGTGGTCTTCCCGCGCAAGTCCTCCAGGGCGCTGGCGCACCTCAAGGATCCGCAGATCGTACTGCTGGAAACCGCCAAGGGAACCCGCATCGACGTCGAGGTCTTCGTCAATTGCCAGTACGGTTATGACATCCAGTGCGAAGTGGTAGGCGAGACCGGTATCGCCAGGCTGCCCGAGCCGTCGCAAGTCCAGTTGCGCAGCGAGGCCAAGCTGTCGAATGCAATCCTGATGGACTGGAAGGACCGTTTTATCGCGGCCTATGATGTCGAATTGCAGGCTTTCATCGATGGCGTGAATGCCGGTAAAGTCGGTGGTCCTTCAGCCTGGGATGGCTATGCCGCTGCCGTGACGGCCGACGCCTGCGTCGAAGCGCAGCGCAGTGGTGCGATCGTGCCGGTCAGCCTGGCCAGTCGTCCCGGGTTCTACGGCTGAAAAAGAGTGGTCAGCGATAGCAACAACAGGAGGACTTCATGCGAATAGGATTGGTGGGCTACGGAAAGGGCGGGCGTTACTTTCATGCAACGCTGCTTTCAAGTTTGCCCGATGCAACATTTGTGGGGGTCGTGACCCGCTCACCCGAGCGGCGGCAGGAAGTGGCCAACGATCATCCCGATGTCGCGACCTTCGATACCCTGGCCGATCTGGTCGCAGCCGGTGTCGATGCGGTGGTGATCTCCACGCCGCTGGCTTCCCGTCGCGCTCTGATACTCGAAGCCATCGAGCTGGGCGTGAACGTGGTCAGTGACAAGCCTTTTTCCGATAACGCCGCCCAGGCCCGTGAGTTTGTAGACGCGGCGAAGCGGCGGGGCGTGCAACTGAGCGTTTATCAGAACCGGCGTTGGGATTCGGACTTCCTGACCTTGCGCAAACTGATCGACAACGATGTGCTTGGCTCCATCAGTCGTTTTGAATCCAGTATCGAACGCTATTCCCCCAGGTCGGTGGGCAAGACCAGCGGTGGTGGTCTGTTGCGTGATCTTGGCAGTCATCTGGTGGATCAGGCGCTGGTGCTGTTCGGCCCGGTCAGCCGGGTCTATGCCGAACTGCAGTTTTCCGCGCCCGATGCGCCGGACCACGCCTTTTTCATTTCCCTGACCCACGCCAATGGTGTCGTTTCGCATCTGGCCGGCAGTTGCCTGCAAAACACGCCAAGACCGCGTTTCAGGGTCAGTGGAACCCAGGGTTGCTACAGCGTCGAAGGTCTGGACGGTCAGGAAGAGGCCGCTCTTGCGGGGCTGACGCCCAGGTCTGAAGGCGAGCGCTGGGGTGTCGAAGAGCACAGGCGCTGGGGCTGGTTCGAGCACGGCGACCACCGGGAGCGGGTTCCCTCGGAGCAGGGATGCTGGCTGGAGTTCTATAAACAGTTGCAGGATTCCATCGACGCTGGCGGGCAGAATCCTGTGGATGCAAACGATGCAGTCGCGACTGCCGTGGTGCTGGACGCTGCACGGCTGAGTGCGCAGGAGGGGCGAGTGATCGCCTTGTAAACAGCGCGTTTTTTCAGAGTTACACGCAAGCCCCGGTTCTCTGGAGAGAGTCGGGGCTTGCTGCTATCGACATTCCGGGAGAGTGAAATAAAAAATTCTAAAATGAGTTGAATTGGAAAATATTTTCCAATAAAGTCGTTTTCAGGTTGCCGACTATCGAATCACCTGCGCTGTCAGACTTGTCTGAAGGTCGCAGGGAACAAGCAAACAAAAACAAGACAAAGATAGGTACCGTCGATGAAAACCCCTACCCGCGGCCAACAGGCCATGCGTTCTGCCCCCTCGTCATTCTGGATCTCTGTCATGGAGCGATTCCTTACGCTCGTCGCACGCGGCATGTGCGTGCAGCACAAGGACGCGCAACTGTTCTGCATACCCGGTGCTACGGGTGTTCGTCTGCCGAAATAAACCGCTCTTCGCTACGTCGTTACCAAGTCTGAACAACAACAAGAATTTGGAGACAGACCTTCATGAAGACCAAGATTCGTTTCACCTCCCTGGCTCTGGCCCTGCTTCTGGGCAGCGGCACTGCACTGGCCGACATCAGGATCGGCGTGGCCATGTCGCAGTTCGATGACACCTGGCTGACCTATCTGCGCGAAGACATGAAAGACCATGCCAAGACACTGCCCGATGGTGTCGACCTGCAGTTCGTCGATGCCCGTGCGGATGTGAACAAGCAGATCGATCAGGTACAGGAGCTCATCGGCAAGAAAGTCGACGCACTGATCGTGAACCCCGTGGATACCGCAGCGACCGCCCGTATCACCAAATTCGCCACGGCAGCCAAAATCCCGCTGGTGTACGTCAATCGTCGTCCCGACGATCCCAAGCTGCCCGAAGGCGTTGCCACCGTCACCTCCGATGACATGGAGGCTGGTCGCATGCAGATGCAATACATCGCCGAAAAACTGGGTGGCAAGGGCAGCGTCATGATCCTGCTGGGGGATCTGGCCAACAACTCGACGCAGAACCGCACCAAAGGCATCAAAGAGGTGCTGGGCAAATATCCCGACATCAAGATTGATCAGGAACAGACCGGTATCTGGTTACGCCAGAAAGGCATGGACCTGACCAACGACTGGATCACCCAGGGCAGAGCCTTCAATGCGGTGCTGGCCAACAACGACGAGATGGCGATTGGCGCTTCCATGGCACTCAAGCAGGCTGGCACCAAGCCCGGCAGCGTGCTGGTTGCCGGAGTGGATGGCACGCCTGACGGTCTCAATGCCGTGAAGCGTGGCGACCTGGCGGTATCGGTCTTTCAGGATGCTCACGGTCAGGCTACAGGCGCAATCGATGCCGCTGTGAAGCTGGCCAAAAAGGAAAAGGTCGAGCCGCAGGCCATCCTGATTCCGTATCGCCTGATCACGCCTGAAAACGTCGACGAATTCACTAAAAAGAAACAGTGAAGAGGCCAGGGGAGGGCGCAAGCCTGCCCTCCCACAGCTTGCTGCCTGAGGAGTTTCGATCATGTTCGGTTCCGCTACTGCCACCCGCCATGCCCAGCACGAGACGCCGTCCGCTGCTCGTGTCGATGACCCTGCTGCCACTGACGTTTCATCTCCCTATCTGCTGGAAATCAGCAATATCAGCAAGGGCTTTCCGGGCGTCATAGCCCTCAATGATGTACAGCTGCGGGTCCGGCCCGGCACTGTACTGGCCCTGATGGGCGAGAATGGCGCAGGCAAGTCGACCCTGATGAAAATCATCGCCGGAATTTATCAACCCGATACCGGCGAGATACGCCTGCGGGGCAATCCCGTGCGCTTCGATACGCCTCTCTCTGCCTTGCAGGCGGGTATTGCCATGATCCATCAGGAGTTGAACCTGATGCCGTTCATGAGCATTGCAGAGAACATCTGGATCGGCCGCGAACAACTCAACAGCCTGCACATGGTCGATCATCGGGAAATGTACCGCTGCACGTCCGAGCTGCTGGAGCGCTTGCGCATAAGGCTCGATCCGCAGGAGCTGGTAGGCAACCTGAGCATTGCCGAGCGCCAGATGGTGGAGATTGCCAAGGCAGTGTCCTATGACTCCGACGTTCTCATCATGGACGAGCCGACATCTGCCATTACCGAAACGGAAGTCGCCCACCTGTTTTCCATCATTGGCGACCTGCGTGCCCAGGGCAAAGGCATCATCTATATCACCCACAAGATGAGTGAAGTGTTCGAGATCGCCGATGAAGTGGCGGTGTTTCGCGACGGTGCCTACATCGGTCTGCAGCGTGCGGAAAGCATGGACGGCGACAGCCTGATCTCGATGATGGTCGGGCGCGAACTGACCCAGCTCTTTCCCGAGCGGGAAAAACCCATCGGCGACCTGCTGCTGTCGGTGCGTGACCTGAGTCTGGACGGGGTATTCCAGGGCGTGTCCTTCGACCTGCATGCCGGCGAGATTCTTGGCATTGCGGGGCTGATGGGGTCCGGCAGGACCAATGTGGCCGAAACCCTGTTCGGTGTCACGCCCAGTCAGGGCGGTGAAATACAACTCGATGGCGTGCCGGTGCATATTGCCGATCCGCATCAGGCCATCGAAAAGGGCTTCGCGCTACTGACCGAAGATCGCAAGCTGACGGGGCTTTTCCCCTGCCTGTCGGTCATGGAGAACATGGAAATGGCCGTTCTGGCCAACTATGCCGGCAATGGTTTTGTCCAGCAGAAAGCCCTGCGGGCGCTGTGCGAAGACATGTGCAAGAAGTTGCGTGTCAAGACGCCGTCCCTTGAGCAGTGCATCGATACGCTTTCTGGCGGCAACCAGCAGAAGGCATTGCTGGCCCGCTGGCTGATGACCAACCCCAGAATCCTGATTCTCGATGAGCCGACCCGCGGCATCGATGTGGGGGCCAAGGCAGAAATCTATCGCCTGATTTCCTTGCTGGCCGGTGAGGGTATGGCCGTGATCATGATTTCCTCCGAGTTGCCCGAAGTGCTGGGCATGAGTGACCGGATCATGGTCATGCACGAAGGCGAAATGATGGGCATCCTCGATCGCAGTGAGGCCACCCAGGAAAAGGTCATGCACCTGGCTTCCGGCCATTTGGTTCACTGAGTTGCCCGTCCGGACGGGCGGCAGAAGAACAAGAGGGAAATGGAAATGAGCAACGCAATTTTGCAGAACAAACCGGCCCTGGCGCCGAACAAGAGCAAACGGCGGCTGCCTACCGAACTGAGTATTTTTCTGGTGCTGATCGGTATCGGGCTCGTCTTCGAATTGTTGGGCTGGATCGTGCGCGACCAGAGCTTCCTGCTCAACTCCCAGCGACTGGTGTTGATGATCCTGCAAGTCTCGATCATCGGCCTGCTGGCTATCGGTGTCACTCAGGTCATCATTACCACCGGTATCGATCTGTCGTCGGGCTCGGTGCTGGCTCTGTCGGCGATGATTGCCGCCAGTCTGGCGCAGACGTCGGATTTTTCCAGGGCGGTCTTTCCATCGCTCACCGACTTGCCGGTCTGGATACCGGTGGTCGTGGGGCTTGGAGTCGGGCTGCTGGCCGGGGCAATCAACGGCAGTATCATCGCAATCACCGGGATTCCACCTTTCATTGCGACGCTGGGCATGATGGTGTCGGCTCGCGGACTGGCGCGTTTCTATACCGAAGGCCAGCCGGTGAGCATGCTTTCCGATTCCTACACGGCGATTGGTCAGGGGGCGATGCCGGTCATCATCTTTCTGGTTGTCGCGGTGATCTTTCACATCGCCTTGCGCTACACCAAGTACGGCAAGTACACCTACGCCATTGGCGGCAACATGCAGGCGGCTCGTACTTCGGGTATCAACGTCAAACGTCATCTGGTCATTGTCTACAGCATTGCGGGTCTGCTGGCGGGTCTGGCCGGGGTCGTGGCTTCGGCACGGGCGGCGACAGGGCAGGCGGGGATGGGCATGTCCTATGAACTGGATGCCATTGCCGCCGCCGTGATCGGCGGCACCAGCCTGGCCGGTGGCGTCGGGCGCATTACCGGCACTGTGATCGGCGCGTTGATCCTGGGCGTCATGGCCAGCGGCTTCACCTTTGTTGGTGTGGATGCTTATGTTCAGGACATCATCAAGGGCCTGATCATTGTGGTTGCAGTGGTAATCGATCAGTATCGCAACAAGCGCAAAGCCAAGCGTTGATAGCGGATTGAGCACAAAAGGGCCTTCAAGAGGCCCTTTTGTGCTTTTTCCTTTATCGGAACTGATCTCTCGAAGCAGAGTCAGAGGCTCTTCACACAGGTATCAAGGCCTGATTTTCAGGGGCGTCGATGCAGTCGGGGTACAAAATCCCTTCAATTGTATTGCCGACGGGCCAAGCCGGCCTTAGACTGCCGCCCCTCGTAAATTGAGTGCCTGGTGGCGCTTGGAGATCATGGCGCTTTTACGGCAACGTTGAGCCGCTCCTCAATGCACGTTTTTTTATAGAGAAATCAATGACAAAGGAAAAGTTGCTGGCCATGCCGGCCGATGACTACATGAATGCTGAACAGCATGCTTTCTTCGTCGAGCTGTTGCAGGCCATGAAGGTTGAAATCCACGAGCGTATCGAGCAAAGCCGCATTGCTATCGAGAGCCTGGACACCCCGGCCGATCCTGCCGATGCTGCTTCGGTAGAAGAAGAGCGTCATTGGCTGGTGAATGTCATCGACCGCGATCAGCGCATGCTGCCACAGCTGGAAATGGCTCTGTCGCGTATTGCCGATGACACCTTTGGCTGGTGCGACGACAGCGGAGAGCCTATTGGCCTCAAGCGCCTGCTGATCAGCCCGACGACCAAATATTGCATCGAAGCGCAAGAGCGCCACGAGCAGATCGACAAGCACCAGCGCCAGGCCTGATCCACAGGCTGGAGTGAGGTGTCACCTGACCGGGAGGCTATTTTAGCCTCCCGGTTTTGTTGTGTCTGGAGTTTACCCATTTCCCCGATGTATCTATTCAGGAGGCTGTAAATGCCCTGTGAGTTTTGCTGGATAATACTTTTCTAAACTATTGTGATATTTATGTGTTGTTTAGTCTGAATAATATTGTCTCGGTTTGTAGGATTGCTCTGTAAATTTCTCCGTTACTTGACTGTTGTCTATTGCTGGGCAAGCTGTTTAATCAATTGTATTGAATTGGTTAAAAGGCAGTCATACGAGATGACTGTTTTCTACGGACGGACAGACAATGAAAAATACATGGAAAGTTAATCGGGGGGCTGCGGTATCGGATACCGTCATGCTCCGTGTTACGGTGCGTGCAGGCCTTTTCTTCGATGGGACGGGCAATAATCGCTCCAATAGCCAGATAGGCGCCGATTGCCGCGCCATGATGGAAATCAACGACCGGAAACATATAATCGAGTGTGCGGGACGGCACTCAGATCCCAATAGCAGTTACAGCAATGATCTGAGTAATATTGCCCGGCTGGTTGCACTTTATCGCCATCAATATGTAGCCCGGAATGATGGGGAAGGCTTGAAAGTTTATTGGCCTGTTTATATCAGTGGCGCCGGTACAACTTCCGGGGGCGGGGATTCCCTCTGGCCGGGGCAGAGTTTTGGTCGCGGCACCACGGGCGTGGTGGCCAAGGCCGAGCATGCCATCAAGAAGCTCGGCTCTCGCCTCAAGGCGTTTGCCCTGGATAATCCCGGGTGCGTCATCGAGGCCCTTGAGCTGGATGTATTCGGTTTCAGTCGTGGGGCAGCCTCGGCCCGGCATTTCGTCAATGAAGTCCTCAAGCAGGCTCAAGGTGCGCTCGAACCCGCTCTGGCAAGCCGCAAGGTCCCGCTGGGGCCGGATTTCAGCTGGGGCAAGGGCAGCGTCAGGCTGAAGGTCATCGGGTTGTTCGATACGGTTGCTGCCATTGGCAGTTTCAAGGATCTCTACAATGTCCGCGATTCGGCCAACAACAGAGTCAACCTCTATCTGCCCCCCGGATGTGCCCAGCAGGTGCTGCATCTGGTGGCGCGGGACGAGTCGCGGCGCAATTTTGCGCTCAACAGCATCACCCCTGACTGGGGTCGGGAGATTGTGTTGCCCGGAGCCCATGCCGACATTGGAGGGGGTTACCATCCGCAGATGGAAGAAAAGCTGTTCTTGACCCGGCCCCGACTGAGCATGACTTCCCGTGATACGGCCTGCGAGTCGAGTACAGCCTGGTTGCAGGCTCAGGAAGACTTGCAGGCGCTGGATGCCGGGCAGTGGATTGATCCCCGGGATCGCGAGGCCTCGTTACGGGTGGAGTGTTGCGAAGTCTTTGGTCGTGCGCACGCGACAGCCCTGGGTCTGAAGACGGTGATGGCGGCAGCCTGTTTGCGTCGTCAGGTGTTCGGGCATCTGTCGCGGGTCTATCTGCGGGTCATGCATGCACTGGCCTGTGATGAAGGCGTGCCGTTCGGGCCGGTTCCCGACACTGCTGAGTTACGGCTCGTTCCTGAGCTGGAAAGCATCTGCCGCAAGTTGATCACTTATGCCCGCGGCGGTGCCTATACCCTGAACGAGCAGGAAGAATGCCTGCTGCGCTGGCGCTACATTCATCACTCGGCGCACTGGAATGCGATCATCGGCCGGGTCGGCAGTTTCAGTGATGCGGTATTCGTGCATGCGCCGCAGCCTGGGGGCCGTGTCCGGTATCCAAACACAAGTCAGCCTGGATACCGGCATTGAGTTCCGGGCGCTATGGGCTCTTGTGCAGCAACACATTGAGTTCGTCGACCACAGGAGCCCAGTCGGCATCTTCGCGAAGTTCTTCCTTCAGGAAACGAGCCTGTTGGGGTGTCCAGAACTCGGCGTCGATCAGTTTCACATCATCAGGCAGTGAATGGTTGGCAATGAAGTTCTGGATGCTATCCTCATCCGAGTCCAGGCCCAGTTGGGCGAACAGGTTGGGCAGAGAGTGGGTTGGCAGTTCCATGTCATCTCCTTGGCTACAGGGTTGGCCTTTGTCCCTTATGGGAGTGCCGACGGCGGACAAGAGTTCGACGAACCTTTTATTGATCCGGCGACAGGTGCTAATGTCTGTCTCGCGTGCCGAACCGTGCCGCTTTCCCTGTCCCTGATATCTCTCTGTACAAAAGGTATATATGCCGCTGGCGTTGTCTGTCGGTAGAATCCGCCTCCAGCCTGCCCGGCAGGGTGGCGACCATGGAATCATCGCTCGCAGTTTCAGTGCGTGTCAGCAGGTATTTCAGCCGCTCCGGTGGCCTGTAAGGATGCTTATTTTTTGACTGTCCTGGCTTTGTCAGGCAGCTTTATTTTCATGTTCGAGGATTTGTACATTGGCTGTAAGTAACCTGGATACCCATTCTCTGTTTGTGCTCGGTGATCTACGTGCGCAGTTGGTCAAGCAGTTCCAGTCACGTTTTGTCTACGTCACCGAGCAATCGCCCGACGGCATCTACATGTCCGAAATCGACACCGAAACAGCACTGGTAGTCGATGACAAACCGCGCCTTGAACTCAAGGTAGGGGATCATTTTCGCGCTTCGGTCCTGCCCAGCCGTGAAGGCGGAAAGTTTGAATTGAAGTTCCGCGATATCAAGTTCACCGTCTATGGCCTGGGTGATTACGCCTATGTTGATATTCCTGAAGGCCACGGCATCGTTTTCAGAGAAGGTCATGGCGTGTTCATGGTCTTTGCGGCCAATGAACAATTGCAGGGCGGTTTGAGCAAGCCTCTGAAAGCGGCCATCGGCAAGGCTGCCAAATGGCGCAAGGGTGAGCTGACCTTCAAGGCCAGCGAGTGATTCAAGCCTGACTGCAAGTCTTCGCGAGCAGGGCTGCCCGCGAAGTGATCAATGACGTTTCAGTTTTCCACTGAATCTCGTGCGGGACGATCGCCACTGACTTCCGGCGGAACATCGTTATCTCCGGCCATGCGCTTGCGGAACAGCCCGGTACGGGCCAGCAGCAGCGTGGTGACCGGCACGGTGATCGACAGCAGGACTGGAATCAGCCAGGCGTGAATCACCGGTCCTGATTTCAGTGCCGAGAAATAAATGATCGAGGCCAGTGCAACGAGCCAGGCTCCCAGCGTGGAGGCCAGGGCCGGTGGGTGCATGCGCTGAAAAAAGGTCTTCAGGCGCAACAGGCCCAAGGCGCCGGTCAAGGCGAACACACTGCTGGTAACCAGCAGTAACGAGGTAATGACCTGCACCCAGAAGGGAAGGGTCTGTAGCGAATTCATTCGATCACCTCTCCGCGCAACAGGAATTTGGCCAGGGCAAAGGAGCCGACGAAACCGAACAGGGCGATCAGCAGGGCTGCCTCGAAATAGGTGTCGCTGGCATAGCGTATGCCCAGCACCAGCATCATCAGCATGGCAATGACGTACAGGTAATCCAGAGCCAGTACGCGATCCTGTGCCGACGGCCCCCTGAACAGACGAATCAGGGTAATCACCATCGCCAGGGCAAAGATGAGCAGGCTGAGCAGAATGGCATTGTCGAGCAGTGCAGTCATTCGAAAATCTCCATCAAGGGGCGCTCATAAGCTGTCTTGAAGTGCTCGATGAATTGCGCTTCATCTTCCAGATCGAACACATGCATCAGCAGAATGCTGCGGTCCAGCGCCAGTTCCGACCAGACGGTGCCGGGTACCACGGTCGTGACCATCGCCAGTGCGGCAAGGCCGCTGGGATCGCGCAGGTCCAATGGCACCTTGACGAATGCCGAGCGTGGCGGGCGACGTTTCAGGTTCCAGACCGACATGAATATCTGCAGGTTCGAGATGACTGTGTCGTAGCCCACCCGCAGGAAAAACTTCAGGATCGTGCCGGGTTTGCGAATGCGTACCGGAGTCGGTCGCAGAGGTGCCATGAGCATCGGAGCCAGGAAGCCGAATATCGCACCCAGCAACAGGGTGCCGGGGCTGATGGAAAGGTTCAGCACCAGCCACAACACCCAGAGCGCCAGGGAAAACCATGGGGCGGGGAAGAAGAACTTCATCATGGCTGCACCTGCGAGACGTCTTTGGGGCTGGTCGGCCCTGGCACGGGGCGTGTGGCCATGACCGATTGCACGTACTGCGTGGGCGTATGCAAGGCGGCAGCGGTATCCTGTGTGTAGCGCAACAGCGGTTCTGCCTTGATCGTCAGGGCAATGCACAGACCCAGCAGAATAATGATGGGCAGGCACTCATTGCGGCGCAACAGCGGCGAAGGGCTTTCCAGCGGAGTCCAGAAACGCTGGATGCCGAGGCGGGAAAAGGCAATCAGCGAGGCCAGGCCCGAGAAGATCAGCAGGCCGATCAACATCCAGCCTTGAGTGGAAATGGCCTCGTCCTTTGCCACGTCCAGCCCCAACGGGTTGAGCAGGGCGCTGAGCAGGGTCAACTTGCCGATGAAGCCCGAGAGTGGTGGCATGCCGATGATCAGCAGGGCGCAGGCCACGAAGCTCAAACCCAGAAAGGCCATGGTCATGGGAATGACCTGACCGACCACGGCTTTCTGCTCGTCATCCAGGTTGGTGCCCGGCGGCGGGTGCAGGGATTCCATATTGCGTGGCAACTGGTCTGCATCATCTTCGAGAGGAATCTCGTTGGAGGAGCGTGAGCGCTCGATCAGTTCGCCCAGCAGGAACATCGCGCTCAGCGCCAGGGTCGAGCTGACCAGATAGAACAGCGCGCCCGAGGTCAGGCTCGGCTGAGCGAAACCGATAGCCGCCAGCAGGATGCCCGCCGATACCAGAATGCTCAGGCTGGCCAGACGCTCCAGGCGCTGGGCGGCGATGATCGCGACGGCTGCGGTGACGATGGTTGCCATGCCGCCATAGATCAGCCAGTCCCCGCCGAAGAAGGCCGAAGGCCCGGCCTGTTCGGAGAACAGCAGCGTCCACAGGCGCAGCAGGGTGTAGATGCCGACCTTGGTCATGATGGCGAACATGGCCGCAACCGGGGCACTGGCTGCCGAGTAAGCCGGCACCAGCCAGAAGTTCAGTGGCCACATACCGGCCTTGGCCAGAAATGCGGTGGCCAGAATCGCTGCGCCCGCATGCAGCAGGCCGAGGTCGGATTCCGGCACCTGAGGGATCTTGATCGCCAGATCTGCCAGGTTGAGAGTGCCCGTTACGCCGTAGATCAATGCGGCGCCAATCAGGAACAGCGATGAAGCCAGCAGGTTGATCGAGATGTAATGCAGGCCCGCCGACACCCGGGCACGACCCGAACCGTGCAGCATCAGGCCATAGGAGGCCGCCAGCAAGACCTCGAAGAACACGAACAGGTTGAACAGGTCGGCGGTCAGGAAGGCGCCATACAGGCCCATCAACTGAATCTGGAACAAGGCATGGAAGCTGGCGCCTGCCCGGTCCCAGCGGGCCAGTGCGAACAGCAACGCACACACGGCGATGATGCCGGTCAGCACCAGCATCAGGGCAGACAGGTGGTCCACCACCAGCACGATACCGAACGGCACTTCCCAGTTACCCGGCAGATACACACCGATGGTGCCCGTGGTGCCGCTCTTCTGGACCCACAGCAGCAATGTGATGGAAATCGCCAGCCCGAGCATGCTCGACAGCAGGTTGATGCGGCCCTTGAGCGGCCTGTGTTTTTCACCTAGCCAGAGCATCAGCCCGGCGGTCACCAGTGGCAACAGGATGGGAGCAACGATCAGTTGGTTCATCCAGCTCATGCCTTGGGCTCCCTGCCATCTACATGGTCAGTGCCGGTCAGGCCGCGGGAAGCCAGCAGCACGACCAGAAACAGCGCGGTCATGGCGAAGCTGATGACGATTGCGGTCAGTACCAGCGCCTGTGGCAGGGGATCGGTGTAATTGAGCAGATCCTGAGGAATGCCGTCCTTGATGATGGGCTCCTTGCCGATGAACAGGCTGCCCATGCTGAAAATGAACAGGTTCACGCCATAGGACAGCAGGCACAGCCCCATCACCACCTGAAAGGTACGCGGGCGCAGTATCAGCCAGACACCGGATGCAGCGAGAACGCCAATGGCGACTGCGATGACTTCTTCCATCAGACGGCTCCTTGTGTAGTCGCGGATTCGGCCGCAGGGCGGACAATCGGTTTCGGCAACTGGGTCGGTCGATGGCTGCGAACCGACTGGTGGGCCAGCGCGGTAAGGATCAACAGGGTCGAGCCGACGACCACGGCATACACGCCCACATCGAAGAACAAGGCGCTGGCGAAATGGACCTCACCGAGTATCGGCAGGTCCAGATGCGCGGTATGGGTGGTCATGAACGGATACCCCAGAGCCATGGAAACCAGGCCGGTGGTGACAGCGCACAGCAGGCCGGTGCCCATCCAGCGCAGAGGCCGCAGGCTCATCTGCGCCTCGACCCACTGAGTTCCGGCAACCATGTATTGCAGGATGAACGCCACGGACATCACGAGACCGGCGACGAACCCGCCGCCTGGCTGGTTATGGCCGCGCATGAACAGGTACATCGAAATCATGAACGCGATGGGCAGCAGCAGGCGCACCAGCGCAGCCGGCACCATCATGAAACCCAGTGCCGTATCGCTTGCGCTGCGCGGGTTGATCAGGTCAGTGACCACGTCACGGGCCAGCAGGCGTTGCTGGGTAGGCAGGGCGATGCTTTCCTTGGGTGGGCGGAAACGTCGCAACAAGGCGAATACTGTCAGGGCCACGGCAGCCAGTACCGTGATTTCACCGAAAGTATCGAAGCCCCGGAAGTCCACCAGCATCACGTTGACCACGTTGGTGCCGCCACCTTCGGGCAATGCCCGGCTCAGGTAGAACGAAGAGATGGCGTTGGGGGTCTGGCGGGTCAGCATGGCATAGGACAGCAAGGCCATGCCGACACCGACCAGTGCGGACAGTGTCAGGTCGCGTATACGTCGGGTGCGGGCGTTGATGCGTGTGCTGACCGATGGCGCGACATCTTCGTTACGCCGCGGCATCCAGCGCAGGCCCAGCAGAATCAGCACGGTGGTCACCACTTCGACCACCAGCTGAGTCAGTGCCAGATCCGGTGCCGAGAACCAGACAAACGTGATGCAGGTCATCAGGCCACAGACGCTGACCATGATCAGTGCAGCCAGACGGTGATACTTGCCTTGCCATGCGGCCCCGAGGGCGCAGGCAATCGCGATCAGCCACAGGGTTACAAATACCCCGGAGCCCGGAATCTTCGGCCGGTCACCCCAGGTCAGGCCGCTGAAGTACATCGGGATAAAGCCCAGCAGTGTCGCCGTCAGGACCAGCATGAACAATTGCGGCTGCAGGCGACGGGTGCTGACCTGACGTTCGAAGCGTCGGGCCCAGTGCATCATGATCACCTGGCAACGCTCGAAAAACAGCTTGCCGTTGAGTCGCGATACCAGTGGCGGGCCGACAAAACGCTCCTGGCGGAACGACTTGCGCAGCAGCAGATACAGCACGATGCCACCGGCCATGGCGATCAGGCTCATGATCATCGGCGCGTTCCAGCCATGCCAGATTGCCAGGCTGTACTGGGGCAACGTGTCGCCCACCACCGGTTGTGCAGCAGCGGCCAGCAGTGGCGCGACCGATTGAGCCGGGAAAATACCGACCACCAGACAGGCCATCACCAGCAACTCCACCGGCGCACGCATCCAGCGTGGCGGCTCGTGGGGCAGCAGAGGAAGGTCTTTGGCTGCCGGGCCGAAAAACACATCCACGGTAAAGCGCAGGGAGTAGGCGACGCTGAAAGCCCCGGCAATGGTCGCGATGATGGGCAATGCCATCTCCACCCAGGTCGTGGCGGAAATGAACACGGTTTCGGCGAAGAACATCTCTTTGGACAGGAAGCCGTTGAGCAGCGGCACCCCAGCCATCGACGCGCTGGCAACCATGGCCAGTGTCGCAGTGTAGGGGATCAGCTTTATCAGGCCGCTGAGACGCCGGATATCCCGGGTTCCGCTTTCGTGGTCGATGATCCCCGCCGCCATGAACAGTGAGGCTTTGAAGGTGGCGTGGTTGAGAATGTGGAACACGGCTGCAACGGCTGCCAGCGGACTGTTGAGGCCCAGCAGCAAGGTGATCAGGCCCAGATGGCTGATAGTCGAGTAAGCCAGCAAGCCTTTCAGGTCATTCTGGAAAATGGCTGAGTAGGCGCCGAGCACCAGCGTGCAGGCGCCGGCCCCGCTGACGATCCAGAACCACTGTTCGGTGCCGGACAGCGAAGGCCACAGGCGTGCAAGCAGAAACACGCCGGCCTTGACCATGGTTGCCGAGTGCAGATAAGCCGAGACCGGCGTCGGTGCGGCCATGGCATGGGGTAGCCAGAAGTGGAACGGAAACTGTGCGCTCTTGCTCAAGGCGCCGATCAGGATCAGGGTCAATAACACCGGGTACAGCGCATGGGCGCGGATCGCGTCGCCTGAGGCCAGCACGCGGTCCAGGTCATAACTGCCCACCACATGCCCCAGCATCAGCGCGCCCACCAGCAACGCCAGCCCACCGGCACCCGTGACCATCAACGCCATGTAGGCGCCGCGTCGGGCGTCATTGCGGTGGTGCCAGTAGCCGATCAGCAGGAAGGAAAAGACGCTGGTCAGTTCCCAGAAAAACACGATCTGGATCAGATTGCCGGAGATCACCAGCCCCAGCATGGCGCCCATGAACGCCAGAAAGAAGGCAAAGAAGCGCGGAACAGGATCGTCCGGTGACATGTAATAGCGGGCATACAAGGACACCAGTGTGCCGATGCCCAGCACCATCATCGAGAACATCCAGGCAAACCCGTCCATGCGCAGGACGAAATTCAGTCCCAGGCTGGGCAGCCAGTAATATTCTTCACGAATCACACCGCCGTCGGCGATCTGAGGGAACCACAACGCCACCTGCACGGCACCGATCAGAGCGATCATGCCTGCGAGCAGGGATTCAGCGTTACGCGCGTTGTGCGGCAAAAGTGCCGCCAGACAGCTGCCGATGAAAGGCAGAAGCAGTAGAACTATCAGAGACATAGGCTTCTAATCTGCAGGGAAATGTCAAGCATCATACGTGCCAGACGTCGCATCTCCAAACGCGAGTCTGCAGGAATTTCCTACAAGAAGTGTCTGTTTTAAACCTGAGAGCCTTGCCGGGCGTGGAATCTGGGCTTATTGATCCAGTCTTTGCACGCTTTCTTCCTGATCCACTTCCTGCTCCCTGGCCTTGGCCCGTGTCTTCATTTCACTGACGATCACACCCGCGACAATCAGCGCTGCGCCCAACAGCGCGATACCCGGCAAACGTTCACCCGCCAGCCTTCCGGCAATGCCAGCCCAGACCGGCTCGCCCGCGTAGATAACGGTTGCACGGGTCGGGGAGACGCTTTTCTGTGCCCAGTTCATGGCGACCTGGATGATTGCGCTCATGGCGCCCAGCCCCACGGCGCTGATGACCAGAAGCCAGGAGAAGCCCGGCAGGCTTTCGCCGGTGGGGACGATCATCAGGAACGCCAGTATCGAGGCGGTTGCCAGTTGCACGACGGTGACCCGTCGTACATCGACCTTGCCTGCGTAGGCGCCGATCATGATGATTTCGGCCGCGATCGCCACGGCGCTGATGATGGTGGCAACCTCTCCAGGGCTGAATTGCAGCGAGGCGCCTTCCGGTCCCGACAGCAGCATCAGGCCGCTGAAGGCCAGGGCAATGCCCAGGCTGGGCATCAGGCCGGGACGACGCCCCAGCACCAGCCATTGCAGCAATGGCACGCAAGGGACATACAATGCAGTGATGAACGCCGACTGGCTGCTGGGAATGGTTTGCAGGCCTATGGTCTGCAATCCGTAGCCGAGCATGATCGAAATGCCTATGAATAGACCGGCCTTGAGTTCAAGCAAGGTGAGATCACGCATTATTTTCATCGAAAACAACGCTACGATGCAGGCCGCCGCTGCGAAACGCAGGCCCACGAAAAACATCGGGCCGCTGACGGTGAGCGCGTGCTGGACCAGCAGGAATGTGCCGCCCCACAGGACAGTGATAAGGATCAATACCGCTTCAGCCTTGCTGACGCGCGGTACCCGGCGAATGGAGGTCATGAGGGTTTTCCAGGCTTTAAAGCCTTGCATGCAATGGGACACGCAACACACAATGCGTCGCAAAATGTGGGCAGTATAATGCGCAAAGGGTTCAGATGAGCAATATCGTGCACAAAGAAAATTCCCAGCGTGCCCCTGTGCTGCAGCATGTCAGCCACAACGTCCGCCGCCTGCGCAATGGCGCGGGGCTGAGTCAGAGCGCTCTGGCGGAAAAGTCCGGCGTCAGCCGCCGCATGCTGGTGGCTATCGAAGCGGGGGAGAAGAATGTCAGCCTCGCGACCCTGGACCGGGTGGCCGAGGCGCTGGAAGTGGCTTTCAGTGACTTGATCCAGGCCCCCGAGCTGGCGGATCACAGCCGTATCAATGAACTGGCCTGGGAAGGCACCCGGCCGGGCAGCAAGGCCGTGCTGCTGGCCAAGGCTCTCGCCCGGCGCGAGGTCGAGTTGTGGGAGTTCACTCTCGAGCCCGGGGATGTCTACGCATCCGAGGCAGATCCTGAAGGCTGGAGCGAACAGGTCTATGTCGTCGAAGGGCATCTGAGCATTGGCTTTGCCGGGCCGGACAGGCAGCATCGGGTCGGTCCCGGCGAATTCTTCATGTTCCCCAGCAACCAGCCACATACGTATCGCAATGAAGGTGAGATTACCCTGCGTTTTGTACGCAATGTGGTGCTGTAAATACAGACTTCCCTGCAACCAGCCCGAGGCGATGTTCGATGCGCGATGACAAGACCCTGCCTGCCGTAGCCGATGTCCTGATCATTGGCGGTGGCCTGAGTGGCACCATGCTCGCAGTCCAGTTGCTGCGCCAGCCCGGCGTGCGACGAATCCTGATCGTCGAGCCCCGTGCCGAGCTGGGCAGGGGCGAGGCCTACAGCGCTACTGAGCCGGGACATACCCTCAATGGCAATGCTGCCCGGATGAGCGCTGACCCCGACAACCCTGACGACCTGACCCACTGGCTGACCCAGTATCTGGCCGATGGCGGCTGGCCTGAGTCAAAGGAGCAATCGGTGCCGGTGTCGGTGCTGTTTCCGCCACGAGGCGTCTTTGGACTGTATGTGCAGCAACGTCTGCGGGAGGCTCAGGCGGTCGGGCAGGTTCACGGCTCCAGTGTCGAGCATGTGTACGGGGAAGCGGTGGATCTGCTGACGAATGAGTCGGGTGTCACTGTCACCCTGGCCGACGGGACCGAGTTGCAGGCCCGTTTCGCGGTGCTGGCCACGGGAATGTACGCGGCTTCACGTACGCCACAGCATCATTCCAATGGCCTCAATGCGGCAGCGCTCGATCCCTGGAACGTCGAGGTCATGCGTCGGCTGGATCCGCAGTCCACAGTGCTGATCATCGGTTCCGGGCTGACCATGGTCGATGCCGTGGTGTCCTTGCAGCAGTCCGGGCATCGTGGCCCCATCCGGGTGTTTTCCCGTCATGGCCTGCTGCCTCATGTCCGCCGTCAGCCGCCGGAGTGGGCCGACTTCCTGGGCCAGGATCACAGTATTCGCAGTACCCGGCAATTGGTGCGCAAGGTGCGTGAACAGTGTGAACTGGCCATCGAAAGCGGTATAGACTGGCAAGCCCCTCTGGATACAGTGCGGGCCAATATCGGTCGTTTGTGGAACCAGGCTTCCGATCGCCAGCGCCGTCAGTTCGTCAGGCATGTGCGGCCCTGGTGGGAAAGCCATCACCATCGTTCGCCACCGCCCAGTGCTGCGCTGCTCGCGGACCTGGTGCAGCAGGGGCGCCTGACTATTCAGGCGGCCTCTTTGCAAGGGGTGAAGTCCGAACCTCAGGGGCGGGTACACATTCAGGTCCGGCATCGTGGCCAGAGCCAGTCGTCACTGGTTCCCGGAGATGCCCTGATCAACTCCACGGGTATCGAATACGACTGGCGCCGTGTCGACCGGCCCTTGCCACGCCAACTGCTGGCACGCGGCCTGATTCAGCCTGGTCCTCTGGCGTTGGGGATTGCCGCCGATCTCGATGGAGCAGTTCTCGATGCCAAGGGGCGCCGTTCACCGCGTCTGTTTGCCATGGGCCCGCCGTTGCGGGGCATATGGTGGGAAAGCACTGCGGTGACCGATGTGGCGATCCAGTCCAAGGCACTGGCCTTGCGCTTGACCGCCTTGCTCTCAGACTGACAGGTGCAGCATCCGCTCACCTTGCAGGTTTTCACCGGGGCGGCGTTTGTTGACGGCCAGCTCTCCGATGCGAATCAGGTGCGCCCGTGTGACATTGCGGGTCAGGCCCAGCAGGTTGGCGGTGTGTACCTGATTGTGATGGCAGAAGCGATAAGCCGCTCTTAGCAGGGCATCTTCGACTTTCTCATGCAGCGCACCAGCCTGTTCTTCAAACAGCTTCTGGAAGGCGCGCTTGAGCAGTTCTTCCGCCGACTCATCGCCCCTTGGCGACTCTTCCTGGCGCTCGATCCTCAGGTTCGAGAGGCGCAGGTCTTCATGCTGGATGATTCCGTTACGGCAGACCAGCAAGGTGTGGTGGATGACGTTTTCCAGTTCGCGAATATTGCCCGGCCAGCTGTAGCTCTTGAGCTTCAGTTCGGCTTCGGCATTGATGCGTATCGGGCCGTAGTTCAGGCGTTGGCTGTAGATGTCGATGAAGTGTCGGGCCAGCGGCAGAATATCGCCCGGCCGCTCGCGCAGCGGGCTCAACTCCAGATTGACCACGTCCAGCCGGTAATACAGATCCTCGCGGAAATGCCCGGCATTGATGGCTTTTTCCAGTTGCACGTTGGTCGCGGCCAGCACCCTGACATTGATGGGAATGCTCTTGCGCGAGCCCAGGCGTACCACCTCACGCTCCTGCAAGACACGCAGCAGCTTGACCTGCAGAGGCATGGACAGATCGCCGATTTCATCCAGAAACAGCGTGCCGCCATCGGCCTCTTCAAACCAGCCGGACTTGGCGCTCAGGGCGCCGGTGAAGGCGCCTTTCTCGTGGCCGAACAGCTCGGCCTCGATCAGGGATTCGGAGAATGCGCCGCAATTGACCGCCACGAAAGGTTTGTCGCGGCGATGACTGAGTTCATGGATATGCCGTGCAACCAGCTCCTTGCCGGTGCCGGTCTCCCCGATGATCAGCACGCTGGCATCGCTGGGCGCCACTTGCTGCACGTGGGCCAGCAAGTCTCGGGATTTCGGGTCCTCGAAAACCTGGGCCGTAGCCCGGATTGAAGTCGCCAGGGCCGGCGAAGGCGGCAAGGTCAGCAGTTGCACAGACATCACTTGGCCTGCGGTGGCAGATCATTGGCGATCATTTCGCCAAAGGGGCCGGTGAGGTTGGTAATGCCGCGTCCTGCCAGGCTGGCATAAGGCTCAGGCAGCAGCGGGAACACCAGCTCGGCGAAGCGGTAGGCTTCCTCCAGATGTGGGTAGCCGGAGAAGATAAAGCTCTCGATGCCCAGGTCCGCGTACTCTTTGATGCGCTCCGCGACTTCCTGCGGATTGCCCACCAGCGCCGTACCGGCACCACCGCGCACCAGACCGACGCCGGCCCACAGGTTGGGGGCGATTTCCAG
The DNA here is from genome assembly GCF_019719005.1 of Pseudomonas cichorii. Classification (GTDB taxonomy): domain Bacteria; phylum Pseudomonadota; class Gammaproteobacteria; order Pseudomonadales; family Pseudomonadaceae; genus Aquipseudomonas; species Aquipseudomonas cichorii_E. The sequence goes on along the minus strand of NZ_JAIGPJ010000027.1, from coordinate 38,090 downwards.
GTTGTCGCGACGACCGTCATGCAATGCAGCCATGCGGCGCTGACCTTCGGAGTCGAAACGGGAGAAGGATTTCTGCGCAGCCGCGATGGTTTCGTCGCTGATGTGTTCGATCAGGGTGCTGGCAGCTTTCCAGGCTTCTTCACTGGTTTCACGCACGATCACATGCAGACGGATACCGAATTTGACAGTGCGGCCCTTGCGTGCAGCACGCTCGCGGACATCGGCCAGTTTTTCGGCCACCGCAGCCGGTGGCTCGCCCCAGGTCAGATAGACATCCACCTGATCGGCGGCCAGATCATGGGCGGCGTCGGAAGAACCACCGAAGTACAGGGGCGGGTAAGGTTGCTGGATCGGCGGGTACAGCGCCTTGGCGTTCTGCACGCGCAGATGCTTGCCCTCGAAATCCACGGATTCGCCTTGCAGCACGCGACGCCAGATTTGCAGGAACTCGTCGCTGACTTCGTAGCGTTCGCTGTGATCAAGGAAACTGCCATCGCCACGGTTTTCATCCGGGTCGCCACCGGTGACCACGTTGATCAGCAAGCGGCCACCTGAGAGGCGGTCCAGAGTCGCGGCCATACGGGCCGAAACCGTCGGCGAAATGATCCCCGGACGAATCGCCACCAGAAACCTCAGGCGCTCGGTCAGCGGCACCAGCGCCGAAGCGATGACCCATGAGTCTTCGCAGGAACGGCCGGTAGGAATCAACACACCGTGATAGCCCAGGTCATCGGCGGCCTGCGCCACCTGCTTCAGGTAGTTGAGCGTGACCGGGCGTGCGCCTTTGGTCGTACCCAGAAAATGACCATCGCCGTGGGTGGGAAGAAACCAGAAAACGTTCATGACAATTCCTTGGGAAGATCAGGCAGTGTTGATAGCTGAACAGCACCTACTGTTGCCTCGCAAACAGTTGGCTCACAGCATGGGAGTGGTGCCAGTTATAAAGGCTGCGATTTATTCCGTAAAAGAACGTAAGCGTATATTTTTATAGCTTTATTGAATATGAAGGGGCGAGCTGTTTGTAAGGCAGCAAACAGTATTCGCGAGGCGTCATTGAAGACGACTGATTTTCTTTGGATTCACTGGCCCCTCGCGAATGAATGCGCTTCCACGGAAACTCCACCCATACGCCCGTCACTGAGTCGAAACTTTTGCCTGCACAGCCCTGTCATTTTTTACGATGAGCAACGGGAGACAGGCAATGGCAAGGGCAATATGGAAAGGAGCAATCAGTTTCGGGCTGGTGCATATTCCGGTGGCGCTGGTATCGGCGACTTCGTCCCAGGGGGTTGATTTCGACTGGCTCGACAAGCGCAGCATGGACCCGGTTGGCTACAAGCGGATCAACAAGGTCACAGGCAAAGAGGTGACCAGTGCGAACATCGTCAAGGGTGTGGAGTACGAGAAGGATCGCTATGTCGTACTCAGCGAAGAGGAAATTCGCTCTGCTCACCCGCGAGCGACACAGACCATCGATATTTTCGGTTTCGTCGACAGCCAGCAGATTCCCCTGCAGAACATCGACACGCCTTATTACCTGGCCCCGGACAAGCGGGGCGGCAAGGTTTATGCCTTGTTACGCGAGACCCTGAAGGACACAAAAAAGGTGGCCTTGGCCAATGTAGTGCTTCATACCCGTGAACATCTGGCTGCCGTGATGCCTCTGGAGTCAGCGTTGGTGCTGGTGATCCTGCGCTGGCCGGCTGATGTGCGAGGGCTCGACGAGCTCGAACTGAACGATGAAGTGACGGATGTTTCCCTGACCAAGAGCGAACGTGACATGGCCAAGCGTCTGGTCAAGGACATGAGCGCCGATTGGCAGCCCGACGAGTACCGCGACACGTTTCAGGAAAAGATCATGCATCTGGTCGAAACCAAGGCGCGGGAAGGCAGCATCGAAGACGTGGGTACCGATAGCGGTGAAGACGAACGCCAGAGTGCCGATGTCATCGACCTGACCGATCTGCTCAGGCGCAGCCTGGCAGGCAAGAGCACCGCGAAAAGCAGCAAGCCGGCCAGCAAAGGCAAACCCCGGCCGCCAGCCAAACAGCGCCCGGCGACCAGAAAAGCCAGCAAGGCTTCCTGAGCGCTCCGGAGATAACTGATCATGGCCAAGTCCGTCAGCGAATACACCCGCAAGCGCAACTTTGAAATTACCTCCGAGCCTGCTGAAGCGTCGGAAAAGAAAGGCAAGGCGCCTGCGCGGGCGTTGAGTTTCGTGATTCAGAAACACGATGCGCGCAACCTGCATTACGACTTTCGCCTGGAGCTCGGCGGCACTCTCAAAAGCTGGGCGGTTCCCAAGGGACCGAGCCTGGACCCGACGCAGAAACGTCTGGCGGTTCATGTGGAGGATCATCCCCTGGGTTACGCCAGCTTTGAGGGCAGTATTCCCAAGGGGCAATATGGCGGCGGGGACGTGATTGTCTGGGACCGGGGCGTCTGGCAACCCCATGGCGATCCGCAAGAGGCCTATCGGCAAGGCAAGCTCAAGTTCACCCTCATCGGTGAAAAGCTGACCGGCGACTGGGCACTGGTGCGTACTCGCCTCAAAGGCAGTGGCGACAAGGAGCAATGGCTGCTGATCAAGGAAAAGGATGCCGTCGCCCGGCCTGCTGCCGAGTACGACATCATTCGCGAACAGCCGCAAAGCGTAATCAGTGGCAATCAAGTGGGCGTGACGCGGACCGTCAAGGAGAAAAAGACGGCGAAAAAGCCCCGACTCACAAAGCACGACAGCTTTCCCGGACAACTCGCGCCCCAACTGGCGACGCTGGTAGAGGCGCCGCCCGAAGGTGACTGGCTCTACGAAATCAAGTTCGATGGCTATCGAATCCTCACCCGCTTTCAGGGCGGTGAGGTGCAACTGTTGACTCGTAACGGCAATGACTGGACTGACCGCATGCCGCAACTGGCCAGTGCCCTCAAGGCGCTGAAGCTCAAGGACAGTTGGCTCGATGGCGAAGTGGTGGTGCTCGACGGGCAGGGGCTGCCGGATTTTCAGGCACTGCAGAATGCCTTCGAGACTGGACGCAGCCAGGACATCCTTTATTACCTGTTCGATGCGCCGTTTCTGAAAGGGCAGGATATGCGCGAAAGACCTGTCGAAGAACGGCGTGAGGCGCTCAGCCAGGTGCTCGACCAGCAGAGTAGTGCTTTGTTGTGTTACTCCGATGCGTTTCGAACCGGGCACAAGGACATTATCGAAAGTGCCAGCGCCATGGGGCTTGAAGGCGTGATCGGCAAGCGGGTTGGCAGCCCTTATGTCAGCAAGCGTAATGGTGACTGGATCAAACTCAAGTGCCGGTTGCGCCAGGAGTTCGGTATTGTCGGCTATACCGCCCCCCAAGGCAGTCGCAGCGGTTTTGGTGCCTTGCTTCTGGCGGTCAATGACGAGGATGCGGGGCTGGTGTATGCCGGTCGGGTCGGAACGGGCTTCAGTGCGGTGCTGATCAAGCAACTGCTCAAACGCCTGGAGCCTTTGCAGCGCGATACATCGCCTCTGGCCAGGCCACTCAATTCGGCTCAGAAGCGAAATGTGCAATGGATCGAGCCGCAACTGGTCTGTGAAGTCGAGTTCGCCCAATGGACTCGCGAAGGCATTTTGCGTCATGCAGCGTTCGTCGGTTTGCGCAGCGATAAACCGGCCGACGATATCGTACGCGAGTACCCGCAACAGGTGACTGTGCCCAGTCCTCCCAAGGCTGCCAAAAACGCCAGGGGCAAGGTCAATGTGGCAGGTATCGGTATCAGCCATCCCGAGCGGATCATCGACCGGGAAAGCAAGGCGCAAAAGAGCGACCTGGCGCATTTCTACGAGTCCATCGCCGACTGGATTCTGCCGCATCTGGCCAACCGGCCGGTTGCCTTGCTGCGGTGTCCTGAAGGTGTCGAAGGCGAGCAGTTCTTTCAGAAGCACGCCGAGCGACTCGCCATCCCGCACATCCATAAACTGGACTCGGCGCTGGACCCCGGCCATGCTCCGCTGATGGAGATCGATACAGTGCAGGCACTGATTGGTGCCACCCAGATGGGGGCCATCGAATTCCATACCTGGGGCGCGACCCATGACCGGATCGAAACCCCGGATCATCTGGTTCTGGACCTCGATCCCGATCCGGCCTTGCCCTGGCGCAGCATGATCGAAGCCACGCAAATGCTTCTGGCAGTGCTTGAAGAACTGGGACTTGAGGCTTTTCTCAAGACCAGTGGCGGCAAAGGCATGCATATCATCGTGCCCTTGGCACGGCAGGCGGACTGGGACAGCGTCAAGGCGTTCGCTAAAGCCATTGCCGAATTCGTCAGTCGGCAGTTGCCAGAGCGCTTCACGGCGGTGATGGGACCGAAAAACCGTGTCGGCCGGATCTTCGTCGACTATTTGCGCAATACCCGTGGCGGCAGTACGGTTACCGCTTATTCCGTGCGCGCCAGGCCCGGGCTTCCGGTATCGGTGCCCATCAGTCGTGACGAACTGGAAGGGCTGCAATCCGCCCGGCAGTGGCACATCGGTAATCTTGAGCAACGTTTGCGTCAGCTCGGATCCGACCCCTGGGCGGGGTATCGAAACAGGCAGCGCATTACGCAAAAGATGTGGAAGCAACTGGGGGCCGAACCAACCAGGAGAACGCCATGACCTCATCGACCGGATTCACCCGCAGGCGGCTGCTCACTCTGGCTGCCGGAACGGCGGCTGCTCTGGCATTCGATAGTGCCGCTGCGAACGACAAGCCGCCGACCATTCCATCGCCGTCTTCACCCTCGAAGCTGACCCAGGAAGGCAAGACTATGCTGACCCGAGCGATCCCCTCCAGTAACGAACCCATTCCCGTGGTCGGGCTGGGCACTTATCGCGGTTTTGATGTGGCGACTTCAAGCCCGGCCTACAAGCAATTGCGTGCCGTACTCGATGCGCTGTTTGCGGCCGGCGGCAGCGTCATCGACAGCTCGCCCATGTATGGCCGTGCCGAGCAGTCGACGGGCGAATTACTGTCCATCCACGAACCCCGTTCGCCTGCCTTTCTGGCGACCAAGGTCTGGACCCGTGGGCGCAAGGAAGGCATTGCGCAGATGGAGGACTCTTTCCGGTTATTGCAGACCGAACGTATCGACCTGATGCAGATTCACAACCTGCTGGACTGGAAAACCCATCTGCCGACCCTGCGGGAGTGGAAGGAGCAAGGGCGGATTCGCTACATCGGCATCAGCCATTACACCTCGTCGGCTTATGACGAAGTGGAAGCCGTGCTCAAGGCCGAGCCGCTGGATTTTCTGCAGATCAACTATGCGCTGGATGATCGGGCCGCCGAGAAGCGCTTGCTGCCGCTATGCCGCGAGCGCGGCGTGGCAGTGATCTGCAACCGGCCGTTTGGCGGCGGAGGCCTGCTTTCCAGGCTCAAGGATAAACCTTTGCCTGGCTGGGCCGGGCAGGTGGAAGTGAGCAGTTGGCCGCAACTGGCGCTCAAGTTCCTGCTGGCCAATCCTGCGGTGACCTGCGTGATTCCCGGCACCGGCAACCCGCGCTATATGGCCGAGAATGCTGGTGCAGGGTTCGGCCCGATGCTGACCGATGCCCAGAGGCAGCAGTTGATTGCGCTGGTGGGTTGACGACTTGCGAATAAATTCGCTCCTACGAACTCTGTAGGAGCGAATTCATTCGCGAAATCAGGCATTTACAAAATCCGGTACAACAACCGCTCTATCCTGACCCGGCTGACCCGGCGCAGGAACTTGCTCACGCCTTCGGGGTAATTGGCCAGGGTATCCAGCTCGTCGTACTGCCCAACCCGCTGGGTGTTCTGCATCAACTGTTGAATCTCTTCCTCCCGCGGCTTGAGCCACTGGCCTTTCGGGTCATCGATCAGCAGGCCGTTTTCCAGGTCCAGATTGAAAGCCCGAGGGTTGAGGTTGTTGCCGGTCAGCAAGGTATAGCGATCGTCTACCCAGACGCCCTTGAGGTGGAATGTGTTGTCGCCGTGCTTCCAGAGATGCAGGTTCAGCCGGTGCTGGGCAATGGCCTTTTTATGTTTCTGGGCGAATCGACGCAGGCTGATTTCATACAGATAGGGCAGGGCAGAAATGACCTTGAACGGCTCCTCGGGAGGAATGAAGAAGTCGTTGGCGGTCTTGTCGCCGATGATGATATCGACTTTCACGCCGCGCTTGAGGGCGCGATTGATTTCCCGGGTCACCGCCACTGGCATATTGAAATAGGGCGTGCAGATGGTCAGTTGTGTCTTGCTGGCGGCGATCAGGTCGCAGATGGCCCGGTTGAGCGGGTTGCGCGGGCCGACGCCCAGCAGCGGCATGATGCGCAGCTCACCGTTTTCCTTGTCGCCTGCGCTGGTTTCGTAGGCGGCGCGCTTCAGGTTGCTGCGAAAAGCCCTGATCTCGCCACGCAGGCTGCGGGAATCAGGAGGCGATTGCAGGTCCAGGCGGTGGACGGCTGGCGAAGGCAGTATTTCACGCTGCACCATGTCCACGAAGGTGTCGGCCAGTTGCCTGTTCTGGATCAGGTGATAACGGTCCAGACGGTATTTGTCGAGCTTGTGCAGGTAAACGTTATTGATGCTGGCGCCGCTGTAGATGACGCAGTCGTCGATGATGCTGCCCTTGAGATGCAGCACTCCGAACAGCTCGCGGGTCTGCACCGGCACGCCATGGATCGGGACTTCCTCGTCGTACTCCAGATTCTGCGCTTGATACCAGGCCGAGTTTCCCGCCTGACGACCCGCTCCGATCAGGCCACGCTGGGCACGAAACCAGTCCACCAGCACCACGACATCCAGTTCGGGACGTGCAGCCTTGGCGGCATACAGTGCGTCGAGGATTTCCTGGCCGGCTTCGTCCTGTTGCAGATACAGGGCGATGATATAGATGCGCCGGGTGGCAGAAGCGATCTTCTCCAACAGGCAGCGTCGGTATTCAGCGGCAGAAGGAACAAGGGTGATGGCATCGTCGGACAAGGCAAAACCGCGAAGCGTGGCCAGGGTCGAGCGTCGGAAGTTGGACTGCATAAGCCTCTCGAAGGGATAACCAGCAGCGCACGAGCTTACACCAGACTCGACACAAGGTCGCCGTTGAAGTCTGTCGCAATGATGTCTGTTTGTAATGCACAGACCGCGTCGAGCCGCGCGGTCTGTGCGTTCGATCAGTAACCGTTACGTTTCAGGATCGAATCGATGCTGTCTTTGGCCGGGCGGCCATAGAACTTGAGGAGTTCCGTGGTGCGGTTGGTGAAGAAACCGTCGACACCTGCGGCGCTGATCTGCTTGAAGTCCACGGCCTCATCCACGGTGTAGGTGTGGACCACCATGCCTTTGTCGTGGGTGACGTTGTTCATCCATGGCTTGACCAGATCCATGTAGCTCTGGTCGCCGCCATCGGCGAGTTGCGAGGATGGGCCGGTGCCGATGGCGCCATGAGCCTTGGCCCAGTCGATCCAGGCCACGAATTCTTCCTGGGATTTGATTTCCTGAGCGGCGTAATAGCTCGCCTTGTCCTTGAACCCGGAATCCTTGAAAGGAACAGTGGATTTGGGTTCTATCGAACCTTCACCGATCCACAGCAACAACACCTTGGGAACCTTGGGCATTTCCTTCTGCAGCAGCACCAGGCTGGATTTGTCGAAGGTCTGCAGCACCACACGCCCCGGCGACTGGGCGACATTCACATGGCCAGCCGCTGCGGCCGGACGCGGGCTGAGCCAGCCGCGCTTGGCCAAGGCCTTCTTCAGGTCGGCCTCGATGCCCGGGAACTGGGTCGGGACCTTGGTCTCGATATACAGCCCCGGCTTGTTGGCGCCACCTTCGGCGATATCGATCACTTCATCCAGGGTCAGAATCTGCAGGCCTGCATACGTGTCGCGAGCCCGAGACGGGTAGGCCTTGTTGAACCAGGTGCCGGCATCCAGCTCCTTGAGCTCGGCCAGTGTGAAACTGCTGACCGGGTCCTTGCTGCGCTTGGGGTAGACCTGGGCGATATTGGTGGTGCGGTCGAGCGTGTCGTCATGCAGGGCAATCAACACCCCGTCCTTGGTGCGTTGAATATCCATTTCCAGATAGTCCGCGCCCAGATCCCGCGCCAGCGTATAGGCCGGAATGGTTTCTTCCGGCGCATCGAACGAAGCCCCGCGATGGGCGATCACCGCGGGCCAGGGCAGGCCGTTCTTCTCACTGATGACCTTGCCCGGCGCATCGGCTGCCGATGCCGTGCCTGTGGACAGCATCACACCTGCCATGACTGCGGTTGCCAACAAACGGGCCAGCGGGTTCTTGTGAAACGGAAATCGGGAAAATCCTTGCATGATCTGCTTGTTCCTTATGGGCATGAAGTGTCATGACGAAGCCACGGCATGAAGCATTAACAACATTTACAGGAAGTGGTGTGACGATTCAAATCGTGCATCCTTCATTGACCCCTGCCCAATCCCCCCAAGTCGCGCTACTGTCAGCCTTTTCATGACCCGTTAAGGAAAAGTGCATGACGACGGTACTGGTACTGGTCGAGAGCGTTAATGAATATTTGCCGATTCTGGAGAGCAGCGGTTTTCGCTTGATCCGTGCGCCCACTGCCGCTTTGCGTGCCGAAGCGATTGCCGCTCATGGTGAGGAAATCACGGCGGTCATGACCCGCGGTCCTTTGGGGCTCTTTGCGGAAGAGATGGATGCCTTGCCTCATTTGCGGATCATCTGTGTGTCGGGTGCAGGTTACGAAAAGGTCGATCTTGCGGCTGCCCAGGCTCGTGGCATTACCGTGACCAATGGCGCTGGAGTCAACGCGCCGACCGTGGCTGATCATACGATGGCGTTGTTGCTGGCGATCGTGCGCGATATCCCTCAGAACGATGCGTCTGTACGGCGCAGTGAATGGCGCAAGGTCACGTGCCCGTCCTTTGCCGGCAAGCGCCTGGGGATTGTCGGGCTGGGGGCGGTCGGGCTGGCCATTGCCAAGCGGGCTCAGGCATTCGATATGTCGATCCAGTATCACAACCGCAACGCGCGCAATGATGTGGATTACCTGTGGTATGCGACCGTTCTTGAACTGGCGGCTGCTTCGGACTTCCTGATCATCTCGACGCCAGGCGGAAAGGGCACGGAGCATTTAATCGATGTCCGCGTACTTGAGGCATTGGGGCCGCAGGGCTATCTCGTGAATATTGCCCGTGCCAGCGTCGTCGATACCGAGGCATTGGTCGAGGCCCTGCAACAGCGCCGGATTGCCGGTGCGGGCCTGGATGTTTTCGATGACGAGCCGCAAGTGCCGGATGCCTTCAAGACCCTCGATAACGTAGTGCTGACGCCCCATGTGGGCGGGCTATCCCCCGAGGCATCGAAGGACATGGTCCTGATGGTCAATAAGAACCTGCTGGCGTTCTTCTCCGGCCAGCCGGTTCTGACGCCGGTCTATGGCTGAGGCATTTCGAGAATGAGCGAATAGGCATTCAGGCATTGAATGCTTGCCTGAATGCCAATTTTGCTTGCGCTCAGGCACGCCTATAGTCCCGCCATCACTGGATGGGAGGGACATGAGCATGTCGGACGTGAAAGGCAAGACGCTGCGAATAGGTCTGGTAGGGGATTTCGATCCAGAGGTGCCTGCGCATCAGGCGATTCCACTGGCGCTGGACATGGCGACCGTCATAGACAGCCCTCAGGTTCAGCATCAATGGCTGCCGACACCGCAGATCGGTGAGGGCGAAATCCTCGCCGGTTTCGACGGTATCTGGTGTGTGCCCGCCAGCCCTTATCGGGATATGCAGGGCGCTTTGACCGCCATTCGTTTTGCCCGTGAGCAGCAGATACCGTTTCTGGGCACTTGCGGCGGTTTTCAGCATGCCTTGCTCGAATATGCCCGCAATTGCCTGGGCTGGCAGGACGCCGAGCATGCCGAAACTTCACCGGATTCGCCTCACACCATCATTACTCCATTGAGCTGTTCGCTGGTGGAAACCACGGCGGCGATTCAACTGCAGCCCGATTCGTTGATTGCTCAAGCCTACGGCACCTCTGAAATTGCCGAGCGCTATCGATGCCGCTATGGCCCGCGCCCTGAGCTGGAAGCCTCGATGTTCGAAAATGGGCTGAAGGTCAGCGGTCGCGGGCCGGAAGGGGATGTCCGCAGTATCGAGCTGCAAGGCCATCCGTTTTTTGTCGCCACCCTGTTCCAGCCGGAGCGGGCGGCCTTGCAGGGCGTGGTCCCGGCGCTGGTGGCGGCTTTCGTTCGGGCCTGTGCCCGTCGTGCTGAAGGAGTGTGCTCATGATCGCCGCACGCTTTCCCGCGCCTTATTACGCGGTGATCTTCACGTCGTTGCGCACGGCCCAGGGTGCCCATGATTATGAGGTGGCCGCCCACAGGATGGTCGAGTTGGCCACGGAGCAACCGGGCTTTCTGGGTGTTGAGTCGGCTCGCGGTGAGGACGGCCTGGGAATCACCGTTTCCTACTGGACGGACGAGCAGGCCATTCTGGGATGGAAGCAGCACATTGAACATGCCAAGGTGCGAGAGCAGGGACGTGCGCACTGGTATCAGGCCTGTACCACCAGAGTCTGCAAGGTCGAGCGGGACTATGCCTTTGAGGCCCAGACATACTGAAACAATGATTCAGCCCTTTGGCCCTGTCTGAATCTGCGGGGATATGCCAGCATTACGCTCTTTCAGCCACAAAGCTGCTTTTGTGTGGAGCCCTCATGAACGAAAAAACGGCCCAGCCTGCCGTGCTGCGTATCCCCGAAGGCTTGCAGATCCCGGCCCAGGTGATCTGCCACGCCACCAGCCTGCGTCGGGCGAGTCGGCGTATCTGCCAGCTGTATGACGCGATCATGGCGCCCTGCGGGTTGCGTTCGACCCAGCGTTCGATCCTGATGCAGATCGCCCGTAATCAGGCCCTGAGCATGACCGAACTGGCGACGTTACTGGTACTGGACCGCTCGGCCCTGGCCCAGAATCTCAAGCCACTGGAGCGTGAAGGGTTTGTCATGGTCGAGGTGGACCCTGATGACCGGCGCAGTCGCCTGGTGCGTCTGACCCAGAGCGGCGTCGATAAACTGCTTGAGTCCCAGGCCTTGTGGGAACAGGCCCAGCGTTGCTATGAGACCGCTCTGGGCGCAGAGCGGGCTCATGAGTTGCGTCAGTTGCTGGGCATGGTCCCGGTGGCCGATTATGGCGATGGCATCATTGGCGGGATGTAGGTCAGCGTTGTGCCCAGTGCCCACAGCAATACCAGCACCAGCGGCGTATGCACCAGTAATTGCACGAACGAAAAACCGATCAGGTCGCGAGCTTTCAATCCCAGCACGCCCAGCAGCGGCAGCATGTAGAACGGGTTGATCAGGTTGGGCAGGGCTTCTGCCGCGTTGTAGATCTGCACGGCCCAGCCAAGGTGATATTGCAGTTCATTGGCGACCTGCATCACATAAGGCGCTTCGATGATCCACTTGCCGCCCCCCGACGGAATGAAGAAGCCCAGCACCGCTGAATAGACGCCCATCAGCACGGCATAGGTGTCGTGGGTGGCAATGCTGGTGAAAAAGGTCGAGATATAGTGCGCCAGCGTCTGGGCATCGCTGCCTTTGACCGTGGTCAGCAAGGCGGCGATGGAGCCATAGAGCGGAAACTGGATCAGCACGCCTGTGGTGGTCGGCACAGCACGGGTCACCGCATCCAGAAAGCTGCGTGGACGCCAGTGCAGCAGTGCGCCGAGCATGATGAACAGGAAGTTATAGGTGTTCAGCCCCGAAATCGCAGTAATCGCAGGCTTGGTTGAAAACTCGTTGAAGAGCCAGCCGGCACCCAGCAACACCATCAGGATGATCAGCAGCGGGCTGTATTCCAGCCATTCGCCGGGCCGTGTGCGGGGTGGCAGCGGTGGCAGATTGAAAGCCGGGTCAACGCCACAGTCCTCTGCAACTTTGGCGGCATTCGGACCGGGAGCCGTGGCGTAGGCGACGACCAGGGAGATGATCACCAGCGCTGCCAGCATGACGCCCGACTGCCAGAGGAAAATGGTTTCGGTGAAGGGAATCACGCCCGTGATTGCCAGGATCGAGGGCGGCAGGCTGCCAGGGTTGGCCTGCAATTGTGCTGCCGATGAAGAGAGCCCAAGCGCCCAGACTGCGCCCAATCCCAGATAAGCCGCAGCGCCCGCCGCGCGATAGTCCATGTGCAGATCGGTGCGCCGGGCGAGGGCGCGTACCAGCAGGCCGCCGAACACCAGGGAAAGTCCCCAGTTCAGCAGGGAAGCCAGCATGGAAATCAGTGCCACCCAGGCCACGGCGGAGCGACCGTTTTTCGGGATGCGGGCCAGTCGATCGATCAGACGCACCGCAGGCGGTGAGCTGGCGACTACATAGCCACCAATGACCACGAAAGCCATTTGCATGGTGAAGGGGATCAGGCTCCAGAAGCCGTCACCAAACGCCTTGGCCGCTTCCGCCGGTCTGGCACCGATGGCCAGCGTTGCAAGAGTGACGATGGCTACTGCCAGTGCGGCAAAGACCCAGGAGTCGGGGAACCAGCGTTCGGCCCAGGCGGCACAGCGCAGGGCAAAGCGGGCTGATCGGCTTTCTTCTATATGAGTGGTCACGTGGAGAGCACCTTTGATTATTGTTATTGGGAGGAAGCTCTCTGATTCGTCGGTGCTGTCAGGCCAGCCGGGTCGCCAGCGAGCTTCCTCGCTCAAGGCTAGCAAATCCTGCCGCGGGCAAGGTCTTGCCGACCCTGCCCGTTTTTCCACCTGAAACAATCACCTCCCTGGACTTTTCAAGACAGTTGCTGGTGTGCTCAATGCATCCCGGCTGCCATGCGGTGTGTGAACACGTGACAGCACGGTGTAAATGGATGGCAGGACGAACAGCGTGAACAAGGTGCCCACCAGCATGCCGACAACGATTACCAGGCCGAGGCCAAAACGGCTGTTGGCGCCCGCTCCGCTGGCGAACAACAAAGGGATCAGACCCACGACCATCGCCGCCGTGGTCATCAGGATCGGCCTGAGGCGAATGCGCGATGCCTGCACCATCGCTTTAGCCGCCGTACAGCTTCTGAGCACGCGCAATTCATTGGCGAACTCGACCATCAGAATCCCGTGCTTGCTGATCAGCCCGATCAGGGTGACCAGGCCGATCTGGGTGTAGATGTTTACGCTTGCCAGACCCATGGCCAGGGGAATCAGCGCGCCGCAGATCGACAGCGGCACGGTGATCAGAATGATCAGCGGATCGATCAGACTTTCGTATTGAGCAGCCAGCACCATGAAAATCACCAGCAGGGCAAACAGGAAGGCGATCAGCAACGAGTTGCCTTCATGAATGAATTGTCTGGCATCGGCCTGCCAGTCCTGGCTGAAGCCGGCAGGCAGGCTTTCACCTTGTGCCTGCAGAAACGCAACAGCCTGTCCCAGGCTGACACCCGGCGCGGGAATGGCCTGGAAGGTTGCAGCGTTCTGCTGGTTGAACTGCTTGAGTGCGTTGGGCTGAATGTCACGCTCCAGGGTGACTACACTGGAAAGCGGTATCTGACGGTTCTGATCGGTACTGACGTAGATATTGTTGAGGGCCTGGGGCGTCAGGCGCTGGCCTGCCGAGGTCTGGGGGATGACGTCATAGGAACGGCCCTGTAGCCCGAAACGGTTGGTGTAGTTTTCGCCCATCAGCACCATGAGGGTCGTGCCGATATCCTGCATGCGAATGCCCAGACTGTTGGCCTTGCTGCGGTCGATACGTACCCTGACCACCGGGTTATTGAACGCAAGGTCACTGTCGACTACCGCGAACAGCCCGCTGTCACGCGCCCGCTGTTTCAGACCCTCCATTGTTTCGTGCAGTACGCGATAGTCCTGAGTTGTGCGAATGATCCATTGCACAGGCAGCCCTCCGCTCGATGCCGGCAAGGCTGGCAACTGGAATACAAAAACGGCATTGCCTTCGGCGGCATCCACCGCATGCTGCAACTCGCTCTGGATCTGTGCCGCGCTACGTTTGCGCTCATCCCACGAAGCGAAGTTGACGCCGGCGAAGCTGGCCGCCACCCCGTCGGTACCGTTGATGATCCAGGTGCTGGATGCTTCGTCCAGTTGACTCATGATGTCGCTCAACTGGTAGGCATAGCGTTCCACATAATCGAGGCTGGCGTTTTGCGGCGACTTGATTGCCAGCAGCAGATTGCCCTGATCCTCGTTGGGGGCCAGTTCTTTGGCGGCCATGCCATACAGCCAGGGCAGGCTGACCAGAACCATCGCGGCAAAGGCCAGAACGACTCCACGCCGGCGAAGCGAGGCAATCAGTGCCCGCTGGTAACGCCGGGACAGATGCCGGAAAAACGCCTCGGCACGTTGACTCATGGGCGCTTCGTCCTGTCCGGATGGCAATAGCCGGGTGCAAAGGACGGGCGTCAGGGTCAGCGCAATCACTCCGGATACCAGCACCGAGCCGGCCAGCGTCAGGGCGAACTCCTTGAACAATGCGCCTGTCAGGCCCGCCATCAATCCGATCGGCATGTAGACGGCCGCCAGGGTAATGGTCATGGCAATGACCGCAGAAGCGATTTCCCGCGCACCTGCCAGTGCAGCCTCCCAGGGCGTGCGGCCTTCGCGGATGTGGCGGTGAATGTTTTCCATGACCACAATGGCGTCGTCCACTACCAGCCCGATCGCCAGAACCATGGCAAGCAGGGTCAGCAGGTTGATACTGAACCCGAATAGCGCCATGAGCCCCAGCGCACCGAGCATTGACAGCGGAATGCTGATAATGGGGATCAGTACGCTGCGCACCGACCCCAGGCACAGATAAATGATCAGCACCACGATCAACGTGGCCTCGATCAGTGTTTCGATCACTTCGACGATAGAAGCGTGGATGAAATTTGCGGTTTCAAAGGCCAGGGCTACCTGCACTCCCGGGGGTAAAGTCTTTTCTATTTCGGGCAGCAGTTGCCTTATGGCTGCAACTATCGACAGCGGATTCCCGTCCGGTGTCGCATAAAGGCCCAGGTGTACGGCGGGTTTGCCATCCATCAGAGCGCTGGTTTCGTAGGCTGCCGACCCCAGCTCTACGCTGCCCACATCGCGCAGGCGCAATAAACGGTCTGCCTGGTTGCTGATGACCATGTCGCGAAAGTCTTTCAGGCTGCTCAGGTCAGTGTTGACCTGAATCGAGCTGACAACGTACTGGCCCTTTATCTGGCCTGGCGCCGCCTGGAAGTTATTGGCCTTGATCGCCCGCTCGACATCTTCGGCGCTGATGCCGTGGCCGGCCAGGCGTATGGGGTCCAGCCAGAGGCGCATGGCCAGGCGCTGACCGCCGAATGTCTGGACTTTGGCCACGCCATCAATGCCGGAAAACAGCGGCTGGACAACCCGGTCAAGGTAATCGCTCAGTGCGGGCACGGTCATGCGATCGCTTGAGAATCCTACATAGGCAACGGCTGTGGCATCTCCGGCGGAGCGTTCGATGACCGGATCATAGGCTTGTTCGGGCAAGCGATACTTGACCTGATTGACCTTGGCGATCACCTCGCTCAAGGTCTTGCTGGAGTCCTGGTTCAGCCCCAGGCGCAACGTGATGAGGCTGCGTCCCTGCACCGATGACGAACTGACGTAGTCAACGCCCTGTACCGAGGCCAGGGACTGGTTCAGCGGCTGGGTCACGAAACCCTGCATCAGTTCGGCCGGCGCGCCCGGATACTCTGTGCTTACGGTAATGGTCGAACTTTCCAGGAGCGGATACTGGCGAACCGTCAGGTCCTGATAGGCCTTGAGCCCGGCCAGTACGATCAGCAGGCTGACCACCAGCGCCAGCACTGGACGTTGAACGAAGACATCCGTGAACTTCACAGGTCTGCTCCCTTGAAGGTGTCATGCAGGTGCGAGGCCGATGTGTCGAGCACGCTCTTGCCAACCGGCTCGATCACGGCACCGTCACTGAGCTTCAACTGCCCGGAAACCACCACGCGGTCATCGCGCAGCACGCCCTGTTCGATGATGACCCGACCATCACGGCGTTCGCCGGTTTTTACGGCTACCCGACGTACCCTGAGTGCCTGTCGGGCATCCTGTGCCGGTTCAAGCACATAGATCTCTTCGCCATAGGCGTTATAGGTGATCGCCGTTTCCGGTACGGTCAACACATCCCTGGCCTGCGCCTGAGGAACTTTGACTCGGGCAAACATGCGCGGCAGTGCCGTCTTGGGGGGCTGTTGCAGACGTGCCTGGACGTTGATCATTCGCGAGCGGTCGAGAATGGGGTCCAGCGTCGTGACCATGCCTGTTATCGGTTGATCCGGCAGTGCGTCGAGCACGACTTCCAGCGGCCTGCCGGGCTGGATGTGGGGCAGGGCATGTTCCGGCACACTGAAGTTGACGTAGAAACCCTCGTTGCCCACAAGGTTGATCAGGGTTTGTCCTGCTGTGACATATTGGCCCAGATGCACCTGGCGAATCCCCAGAGTGCCGGCGAAGGGCGCCTTGATGGTGAGCTGATCGATTTCGGCTTCAAGTGCCTGCAAGGCACCCTTTGCAGCCAGATACTCGCTTTGCGCATCGCCTTCTTCCTGTCGGGACATCGCGTCCAGAGAGGTGAGCTGGCGTGCGCGTTGCAAACGTGCCTGGCTGTTTTTCATCTTGCCTTGCAGGCGCACCAGGTCTGCGCGCTGGCGTGCATCATTCAGACGCACCAGCACCTGACCGTCCTCGACCTGCTGTCCTGAGCGTATGGGCAGGTCGATGATACGCCCGCCGACCTCGGCAGGTACGCTGACCTCCTGAAAAGCCTCCAGCTCGCCGATGGCTTCCAGGTAATCGGTGAACGGCGCGCTGTCGACCCTGGCAACCGCGACCTTCACAGGCGTCACCGTCGCAGTGTCCACAGGCTGGGCCGTGCTCGTGCGAAACGTCCAGATACTGCCCAGCATGACCAGTCCCGAGAGCAGCAGAGCAATGAGTGGGTGGCGTCTCGCTGCACCGACATCAATCATTGGGATTTTCCTTGAATGGCTTTTAATAGATCGGCCAGCAACCCGGAGTCAGGAGTTCCACAAGGTGGTCGTCCGGGTCTCGGAAATAAATGCTCGACCCGCCTTTTGGCCATTGCGTCCGGCCTTCTATGGGAACGCCTGCCTGGGCAAGTCGATCGGTCCAGGGGGCCATATCCGCAGTGTCGATAGCAAAGCAGACATGGATTCGGCCCTGAGCATCATGAGGCGGGATTTCTCCGCCACTCAGGTGCTTGGTTTCCAGGGAGGCACCTTGCTTGAACAGCAACAGGGCGTTCGCCCCGCCAACGTTCAGTGCAACCAGTACGTTGCTTTCCACCATCACTTCGAGCCCAAGCGTTTTGTAGTAAAAATTCTTGGCTTCTGTAAGATCTTTCACATAAAGCGCGGTCTCAATGATCCTGTTGAGTCGCGGCATATCTCGCTCTCCTTATGGAATCAAGGAAGCACCCTCTCTCCCGAAGTTGGAAGGCTAAGGATGGCTACTGTTTTATTGCGTAATATCGACCTGAATTTGCTGGTGGTTCTCGATGCCCTGCTGACTGAAAAGCACGTCACCCGCACGGGCGAACGATTGCATCTGAGTCAGCCTGCCATCAGTCACTCCCTGAGCAAGTTGCGCAGTCTGCTGGATGACCCGATCCTGATCAGGAAAGGCAATGATGTGTTCCTCAGCGCATTGGCACTCAGCATCCAGACTCCCCTCAAGAACCTGTTGAGCCAGATCGAAGGGCTGTTTGGCAGTTCGATTGCCTTTGAACCGGCCACCTCCCGGCGCACGTTCAACCTGGCCATGTCGGATTACGGCGCGGCAATCGTGTTGCCCAAACTGCTGGTCCGTTTTCGCCGGGAAGCGCCCAACACTACGCTGGTTGTCACCCAGAGCAGCCGTCACGGCATGCTTGAGCAAGTCGCTCAAGGCAAGATCGATCTGGCGTTGGGCGTATTTCCCAACCTGCCGACCGACATCTCCCAGGCCACGCTGTTCGAGGAAACATTTTCGTGCCTGCTCGACCGCAATACCTTGCCGCCGGGTGGAACGCTCGATCTCGAGAATTATCTGTTGCGTCCGCATATATCCGTTTCCATGGATGGAAGCGTGGGCGAGGTGGACACGCTTTTACGTGCCCAGGGCCTGCACCGACGTATCGCCGTCAGTGTGCCGCACTGGCGCACGGCGCCAGGCATGATCAGCAATACCGATCTGATCCTTACTGTCGCCACACGCACGCTGGATGAAGCACCTCTTGACGACTCGCTTGTACAACTCAGGCCACCTCTGACCATTCCGCCGTTTCCGTTCGTACAGATCTGGCATGACCGGTTCAATGAAGACCCTGCTCATCAATGGCTACGCGAACAGGTCGCACAGGCGGCCGCTCATCGCACGGTCTCGTTCTGATCGGGACGCAGCCGCAAGCGCAGGTCCGGACCGATGCTGGTGACTTCATACAGACTGAAATCCAGGCTGTCGTGAAGGCTGGTCAACTCCGGTAGATGGACCATCGGCCGGGCGATATCACCCAGCAGGCGCGGTGCGATGTAGACCAGCAGTTCGTCCACCAGGCCGGCCTTGAGCAACGCGCCGGCCAGAGTGGGGCCTGCCTCCACGAAAACATCGTGCAGGCCGCGTTCGCTGAGCACGTGCATCAACTGCGCAAGATCCACTCCGTTCTCGTCGCTTTTCAAGCGCAGTACTTCGCTGCCCGTGGTTGTGGACGGGGCCGGTGAGGCGTCCAGCCCGACCACATGCAGGCTGGGCGCCAGGTTATTGAATACCCGCGCGTTGCCGGGGACCCGGGCCTTGCTGTCGATCACGACCCTGACCGGAGGCAAGGCCGCCGGTGAGGAGAGATGGCGGACGGTCAGCAACGGGTCATCAGCCAGTACAGTGCCACTGCCGGTCACGATAGCTGCGCTGGACGCTCTCCAGAGTTGCACATCACTGCGTGCCTGATGGCTGGAAATCCATTGTGAACGACCGTTGTTCAGTGCCGTCCGACCGTCCAGGCTCATGCCCAGCTTTAACTGCACCCAGGGTCTGTGCCGTTCGACACTGGACAGAAAGCCGCGATTGAGTTCCCGGGCGGCGGTCCTGAACAATCCCACCTTGACCTCGATACCGGCTTCACGAAGTTGTGCGATACCGCGTCCGTTGACCTTCTCGTAAGGGTCTTCATGGGCGACGACAACCGTAGCAATGCCGCTGTCGATCAACGCCTGATGGCAGGCGCCGGTGCGTCCTACATGGCTGCAGGGCTCCAGCGTCACATAGGCCGTGGCACCTTTTGCCAGTGCCCCGGCCTGACGCAACGCAAAGACTTCGGCATGCGGCCCGCCAGCGCTGCGATGCCAGCCTTCTCCAACCACTTGGGCTCCGTGGGCAATCACACAGCCCACCCGAGGGTTGGGCCATGTGGAGTGACTGCCACGTGCGGCCAGCGACAATGCATGCTGCATGTGCTGGAAGTCGCATTCAGTGAAGTGGTTCATACCTGCGCCTGTGCTCCGGCGTGGACGTTGATCGGGTAGATGCGCCCGTCATAGGCGCTGGCCAGGAAGCCTGTGCCGTCAATGTTGTGGGAGATGCAGGAGATACCGCTGGCCGTCGGTTTCTCCACAGCCACCCAGCGACGCTTGGCAACATCGAAAATGGCCACTGTCCCGCCATAACTGCCTGTTGCGATCTGCGTGTGGTCAGGGGAAATGGCAATGCACTTGATCGAGTGCTGGTGAGGCGTGTCATAGACCTCATCCTGACCGTTACGCCACAGGCGCAGCTTGAGGTCCCTGCCAATGCTGGCAAAACCGTCTTCAATGCGGGTGCAGCCGTTGGAAATACGAGCGTGTGCCTTGTCCAGGTAGCGTTCCAGGCTGAAATCGTCGATCCGGTGAAAAGCCGCCGCCGCCGTCGCGCACACACTGAACAGAAACGCTTCGTCGGCAGCGATACCCTTGATCGCATTCTCATGCAGTTGTACCGAGGTGACGAAGCGGGGCTGGCCTGCTTCCAGCGCGAAAATCAGCGCCTCGCCGGTGTACGTTCCGATGGCCGCATGCAACTGGCCATTTTTCTCGAACGTAGTGCCGCAGTTGAGCGGAGAGCGATGCTGATAAAGCGTGTCACCGGTACGGGCGTCGAACACGGTGCCCATTTGCCCGCCTGTCAGAACGCTTTCGCCGAAGGGCAGCAGGAAGTTGCAGAGGCTGCCGGCGTGAGTGCTGGCCTGGCCATTGATGTGCAGGATTCCGGCATCGCCAATGCTGTAGATGTCGTCGTTGACGACAGCCACGGCATTGAGGCTGATCGCAGGCTCGATACCGTCCAGGTCCCAGACCTGTGTCTTGAAGTTCCAGGTTGCGTACCGTGAGCCAAAGGTCACGAAGGCGATGCGGTCGGTTCCCAGCAACGTACAACTGCGCGGCCAGATGATGCTGGGCAGGGACGTCTGTGCAGTCTTGACCAGATGGTTGTGCTCATCCAGATGCCAGAGCATGACGCAACGGTCGTAGCTCAGACTGACCAGCAGACGCTGCTCATCATCCCAGATGATGCGCTTGATCCCGGCATCATGGGCAGGGTGCAGGCGAGTGCCGTTGGCATCGATGAGAGAAATCTTGCCCTCATCGTCACCTGCGAAAATGATTCCGTCCCGTGACAGCGCCACGGTGTCGGTTTCCACACCCCCCAGATCAATGAGTTCAAGCTGGTTACCGGTCTGGGCGCACCAGCGACGAATCGAGCCATCGTCACTGCTTGAAACCAGTGTGCGGCCGTCGGCTGACCAACTGACTGAAATCACATCGGCACTGTGGCCTTCGAGAATGTGTCGGGTCTGTCCTTGCAGGTCGAACAAGCGCAGTGTGTGATCGCGTGAGCTGGTGGCGATGGTCTGACCGTCCGGCGAGAACGCGGCCATCTCGATATCGTCTTCATGCCCGATCAGCACAGCCTTGAGGCGCAGGCCAGGCACTTCCCAGACGCGCGCCGTGTAGTCGCTGCTGGCACTGACCAGCAGCGTACCCTCGGCATTGAATGCGCATTGATTGGCCAGGTGGTCATGCAGCACGCGCTGGATGGGCGTTTTGGTCCTGGCATCCCACAGAATGACCTGATTGTCATAGCCTGCGGTGGCTACATAACGATCTTTGAAGGCGTTGATACCACTGATAGGTCCGAAATGACGCATGATCTATATCCTTTAGATAAATGGGAAACCCGAATTTCAGTCAGCCGCTGTCGGCCCGTGCATAAGGCAGACGGTAAGAAAAATCAGTTAGTTGCTAAGGGCGATACTGTGTTGTTTCTTGTCGATTTTGGCCTGTAGATAGTTTCGGTTATGTTCAGTGATGAACACGCCAGTAGGAATGACGTCTGAAACATGTATGCCGTTTGATTCCAGAGCCGACACTTTTTCGGGGTTGTTGGTGATAATACGGCAATCAGTAATACCCACAGCTTTCAACATGCTGGCTGCCAGAGAAAAGTCTCGATCATCTTCCGGGAAACTGAGGTGCGTATTGGCTTCAAAGGTATCCAGGCCCGTGTCTTGAAGTCGATAGGCTTCAAGCTTGGCATATAAGCCGATGCCGCGTCCTTCCTGACGCAAGTAAATAAGATAGCCGCCTTCCTTGTGCATGCGATTGATGGATTCGGTCAGTTGAGGCCCGCAATCGCAACGTTGTGAGCTGAAAACGTCTCCGGTCAGGCATTCGGAATGAATACGCACGAGGGGACTTTCCGGTCGATCGGGCCCCAGCTTTATCAAAATATGTTCATGTTTCGGGTCAAGGCCGCTAAAGGTGAAAAACGTGCCAGGGCATTGACCTTCATTGAGAGGAATATCAACTTTATTACGCACTTTGACAGTTTTCATGATTAACCTTCTTACTGAGTGATGAGGCTATTTGTTTTTATAGGGGGACACGGAGGCAATGATTCACGCCGAGGGTGTTTCTGCAAGGCGAAACCCCATGACATAGATGGCTCGAGGGTATTTGCCGTGGCGTCGGCAATTGCGTGCCAGATCTCTGAAGCGAGTGAAACTTCCGCCCCGGGCGACGCGATGAGTGCCCACAACCGTAACCAGATCGTCTTCGATCGCTTGACCGCCGGGGTAGGGGCCGTAGTCGTCGGCGACGTACTCTTCTACATTTCCCGCCATGTCCATGCAGCCGAACGGCGAGGCACCCTGGCTGAATGCGCCAACAGGCGATGAAGTGAACAGCCCCAGCTCTGCCGTATTGCAATGGTCAGGCAGAAAGCTGTTGCCCCACGGGAATGCCAGGTTTCTGGGGCCGGCAGCGGCGTATTCCCATTCCGCTTCCAGTGGCAGGCGAAACTGGCGCCCGGTACGCCCGTTGAGCCAGTCTATGTAGGCCTCAACATCGTCGACAGTTACGCCGAATACCGGATGATTGGCCCGATCCGTTGGAAACTGCCCGAAAGGCCAGTTATCCGGGATCCTGGGTTGCATCGAGTCTTCCAGGAAAGCCCGGTATTCCAGATTGGTGATCGGAAACTTGCCGATGCGATAGGGTTGGAGTGTCACCGCGTGGCGCGGCACTTCCTTTTCGATCCATGACCGATCAAGCCCCAGCCCGTGCATATCCTGCATGACCGAGTCGACTTCATCGCCAGCCAGGCCTACCGACACGTTACCGCCTCTGATATCAATCATCTGTGGGTCGAGTACGTTGATACGTGTGTCGACGGTCTGCGCGAGTAACTTGCCCGCTGCCAAGCGGGCCGGCAATGTGGCTTCGGGATCCTGAAGGCGCTCGATCAGTCGCTCTGTGGGCTCCTGAGCCAGCAATTTCCAGGTCGCCAGAGGCAGCGACATGTTCAAGGGTTGATAAAAGTGCTCGGGCAGACCCATCAGATACCTGTCGGTCATTTGAGGGGTTAGCGGCCCTTCAAAGACTGGCCAGTGGGTGAATGGATGATTTGTCGCCATTTGAGACGTGCCTCCTGCGGGAATCACGGGATATCGCCAGCCTCCTGTTTACGAGGCTGGGAGTCGGGTCGCTAGCGTGTACAGACCAGGCCGGTCTGTAGGCAGTTGCGCTCGAAGTCATCCCAGTAACCGGCGGGGAATTTGTCACGATTGGCTTTGGAGATGATTGGTTTCTGCCACTCGAAAGTGGAGAATCCGGCTTTGGACAGTGCGGTTTCGTAAGCCTCGCGACTCCAGCGGTAGAACGTGAATGCGCTGGGCGGCTGGGTGACGAATTCTGCATCGCAGCGAAAGCCGCCCTTGTGAGGCTGTTCATTGAGCACATGGACGCCATACTTGGTGAAATTCCCCTGTGCCAGTTGAAAGCCGGGGTCAACGGTATAGGCAATCAGCCTTCCACCGGGCTTGAGATTCTTTGCCACCACCGCAAACATGGTTTCCAGTTCGTCGATCGACTGCGCATAGTTGAACAGCCAGGCTGCGCTGACCCGGTCAAAGGGCGCCTGTGGCAATGTCCCCATGTCCGCAACATTGGAAACCAGATATTCAATGGCCTCATTGTTACGCTCGGACTCCTTGCGGGCCAGTTCGATCATGGAGGAAGAAATATCGACCCCAACGACTTTGCTGGCGCCCTGGCGATACAGCTCCCTGCCAAAAAAACCGAAGCCACAGGCCAGATCCAGTACGGACTTGCCTTTCACATCTCCCATCATGTGAAAGAAGGTTTGAGTCTCGACGGAACGCTGTGACGCGCTGTCTGTAAACGCTTCGAAGCGTTCGCCAATTGAATCGTATGCTGCGGATTGACCGGCCATTGTTAACTTCCTTTGTGTGGTGAAAATCCAGGGCCTCGGATTAACTGCGTGTAGTAATCAAGAAGCCGATAATGACAACGAAAACGCCGAACAACTTCTGAATGTTGACCGGTCTGCGGGGAAGACCCACCAGGCCGAAATAATCAATCAATAATGAAATAACCAGCTGTCCAACAATAACCGCCATCATGAAGTTGAGTGTTCCCAGTCGAGGGGCCATCAACAATGCAATGGTGATATAGAAAACACCAGCTACTCCACCCAGCCAGGCCCACCAGGGTGCACCTTGTAACGTCGTGGTATTCGGCTTTTCAACTTTGAATATCAATATGACGGCGAATACCGCAATCAGACTGACCAGAAGTGAAACAGTCGTGGCCCATAAGGGATGCCCCAGTAATGTGCCCAGCCTGGCATTAGTGCCCGCCTGCAGCGGAACTGCAAAACCAGCGGCCAGACTCAGAGCAATAGCAGTTAATACATTCATCAAGTGGGTTCCTCTTCTGGTCAGTTTTACTTTTATGGAGGGTGATAAGCCAATTCTTGTTTCTGATGGGCTGTATTCGTGAGGCCGATGACAGTCTTTGCCAAGGGCAGAGGGTTGGTCATTCACCTTTCAAAAACAGGGGCAGTGCTATGTTTTAGGGTGAGCTTGCCATGTAGCAGAGAAGCGAGAGATATAAGTCAATTGTTCTGGATGCCAACACAATCAGGCCCCAGGCGACTTTTTCATGCTCCGGTCATGACACTCTAGACAAGTATTTTCAATACGGTGATAGAAATGACATTAATAGCTATATGCCACTAATTTGGCCAGCGTTTTTTCAGGCAACAATACAGCAGACCGCTCTAAAAGAGCGGCCTGCTGTATAAAGAGTTGGATCGGCCTGCTGTAGCCGTGGAGTGAAACAAGGCTCTCAGAACGTCATTTCAATCACATCATCCGGCACGATCAGCTTGCCTGCGGTTTTGGCCACGATCTCTTCCACGCTGACCCCTGGCGCACGTTCGCGCAGGATGAAGGCACCGTTTTCGATTTCCAGATAGGCCAGGTCGGTCAGCACCCGACGGATACAACCGGCACCGGTCAGGGGCAGGCTGCAACGGGGCAGCAGTTTGGATTCGCCGTCTTTGGAAGCATGGGTCATGGTGACGATGATGTTGTCGGCACCTGCCACCAGATCCATCGCACCCCCCATGCCCTTGACCAGCTTGCCCGGGATCATCCAGGACGCGATATTGCCCTCGACATCCACTTCAAAAGCGCCGAGAACCGTCAGGTCCACATGGCCGCCACGGATCATGGCGAAGGATTCGGCCGAGGAGAAAATCGAGGCACCGATGCGTGCGGTCACCGTCTGTTTGCCAGCGTTGATCATGTCGGCATCGATGGTGTCTTCAGTGGGAAATTCGCCCATGCCCAGCAGGCCGTTTTCCGATTGCAGCATCACGTCGATGTCTGTGGGGACGTAGTTGGCCACCAGCGTCGGGATGCCGATGCCCAGGTTGACGTAGTAACCGTCTTTCAATTCACGGGCGACACGTTGAGCCATTTGTTCGCGGGAAAGTGCCATGGTCTGAACTCTCTTTTTTGTTGTACGCCGCTTCCTGTTTTGAGGAAACAGCCCGCAAAAGCGACGTGCTCAGGATTTCCTGACGGTGCGCTGTTCGATGCGTTTCTCGAAGGTGCCCTGAATCACCCGATCGACATAAATGCCCGGCGTGTGGATCTGGGTAGGCAGCAGCACGCCCGGCTCGACGATTTCCTCGACTTCGACGACGGTAATCCGGCCCGCCGTGGCGACCACCGGATTGAAGTTCTGCGCGGTATGACGATAGATCACGTTGCCGAAGTGGTCGGCTTTCCAGCCTCTGACCAGTGCAAAGTCGCCGGTGATGGCTTCTTCCAGAATCACATTGCGCCCGTTGAACTGGCGGGTTTCCTTGCCTTCGGCAACCGGGGTGCCGTAGCCGGTGGCGGTATAGAACGCCGGGATGCCGGCACCGCCTGCGCGGAGTTTTTCTGCCAGGGTGCCTTGGGGCGTGAGTTCGACTTCCAGCTCGCCGCTGAGCAACTGCCGCTCGAACAGCGCGTTTTCGCCGACATAGGAGGAGATCATTTTCCTGATCTGGTGATCTTCCAGCAGGATGCCCAGGCCGAAACCGTCGACGCCGCAGTTGTTGGAAACCACCGTCAGGCCTTTGATGCCCATGCGTTTGATCTGCGCAATGAGGTTTTCCGGGATGCCACACAGACCGAAGCCGCCGCACAACACCGTCATGTCATCGGTCAGGCCGGCAAGGGCCTCTTCATAGGTCGCGACACGTTTATCGAGTCCAGCCATGATGATTCGCCTTTTTTATTGTTGATCGTCAAGGACCGTTGTACCTGCATCTTCTCTCTCGCTCAGTGATTTGTTAATTTTGTTTTTCTGATCAATTGATAAGAAAAGCAAATATATGAACGTCAAACAGCTTCGGGCGTTTCTGGCGGTTGCCCAATGCCTGAGCTTTGCCCAGGCCGGAGAGCGATTGCATCTGTCACAGCCGGCCCTGAGCCTGACCATCAAGAGCCTGGAGGATGACTTGGGCGGGCAGTTGCTCACGCGCACCACGCGTACGGTCAGCCTGACCCCTGAAGGCGAAACCCTGCTGCCGCTGGCGCGCCAGTTGCTGGCCGACTGGGACAACACCGAAGAGCTGCTGCGCCAGCGCTTCACGCTGCAGATGGGCAAAGTGTCGGTGGCGGCAATGCCTTCGTTTGCGGGCAATCTGTTGCCGGGCGCATTGAAGGTCTTTCGCGGGCTTTACCCACGGGTCAACGTGGCGGTGCATGACGTGATCAACGAGCAGGTGGTGGAAATGGTGCGCCATCGCCGGGTCGAACTGGGGATCGGCTTTGAGCCCGAGTCGAGTAATTCGCTGGTCTTCACGCCGTTTTACATGGATCGTTTTGTCGCCGTGGTCGCAGCGGATTCACCGCTGGCCGAGCGCCAACAATTGACCTGGAGCGAGCTGCTGCGCGAGGACTTTATCGCCCTGCAACGTCCTTCAGCCGTGCGCCTGTTGCTGGAGGAAGCAATTGCAGCGCAGCACGGCAAGCTTTCGGTGGCCTTCGAGAGCCATCAGTTGTCCACCATCGGCCGCATGGTCGCCAATGGCCTGGGCGTCAGTGCGGTGCCAGCGTTGTGCATTCAACAGATGCAGGAGCTGGGTGCTCGCTGCATTGCTTTGGTCGAGCCGCGCATCGAACGGCGCATCGGCCTGATGATGCTGGCCGACCACAAATTGTCAGCCGCCGCCCATGCGCTGCGTGAGGTATTGATCCAGCATGCCGAAAAAGTCGATAGCCACTATCACGATGGATGATTTTTGCCTGAGGGAGCCGGGGATTAACCTTTGTTCATTCCCGAAAACGAGTCAGTCTGGAGGCTCCCATGAATCATTTCTTTGCTCTTGGTCTTGTCGTGTTCTTCAGCGCTGTGCTGCTGGGCGGCTGTTCAACTCATCACTCGGTCGAGTTGCGTCCCTACACCGCCGAGGAAACTCATCAACTGGCACTGGAAGACCTGAACCGTCGCGGTCTGTCGTTCGACGAATATCAGGCGCGCAAGGCTCAACTGATGGCTGATCCGTCCATTCAACAGGTTCGCAAGTTTGATGAAGCCGGTGAAGTGAGCGTTGATCGTGGGACCTTGCTGGAAGGCGGTCGCGGGTGAAAGCGGCTTAACAATTTTACAAAAAACGATTTTTTATAAAACTGTACCGGTAAAAGTTTCCCCCACTGTCCGTGTGTTTGCAGGCGATGCTCCGCTAGGGTGAGCGCCTGACTTTACCCTCTTCTGGACAGTGCGATGTTCCTCTCTTTCGATCTGCTGCTGGCTTTCGCATTGTTTGCGTTTGTCGCCTCCGTGACCCCAGGCCCCAACAATACGATGCTGCTGGCATCGGGGGTGAACTTCGGTTTCCAGCGCACCCTCCCGCACATGGCGGGAATCAGTATCGGTTTTTTCGTGCTGATATTGTCGGTGGGTTTTGGTCTGGGCGGTCTGTTCAAGACCTGGCCTGTGCTCTACACCATCCTGCGGTATGTGGGCGCGGCCTATCTGCTGTATCTGGCCTGGAAAATCGCGACTTCGGGTCCGGCCTCCGATTCTTCTGAACAGCGTGGCGACCCCTTGGGTTTTCTCCCGGCGGCGTTGTTCCAGTGGGTCAATCCCAAGGCTTGGGTAATGGCGATTGGCGCGATCAGCACCTACACGCCGGTGGAAGGGTATTTCACCAATGTGCTGGTCATCGCGTCGGTATTTGCCCTGATCGGCTTGCCTTGCGTCTGCATCTGGGCCGGGTTCGGCAGTTTGCTGCGCAACGTCTTGCGCGACCCTCTGAAGCTGCGGATCTTCAATGGCGTGATGGCGGTTTTGCTGGTGGTGTCGCTGTATCCGTTGGTGCTTGAACACTAAGTCGCGACCAAGTGGGACCGGATTTATCCGGGAAGGGGTCTGTACACCCGCCGCATCTTTATCTGAAGAAAAAATGCTTCCCGAATAAATTCGGTCCCACACAGTCAGTACACAGAACCGTTTTTACAACGCCAGTTGCAAATGCCCGCCTTGCTGTTTCCTGCGGGCCTGGAGCCGATGCTGCAAGCCGAGCAGGAAATGCTCCAGCCCTTCGCGCAGGCGTTCGGTGAGAATTTCATCCAGCTCACCGCCCAGTTCGTTATCGCTGTAACTGATCTGGCTATCGATGGCGAAGATACCGTGCAGCACTTCCTGTGATTTCAGCGCGGAAAGCACCGGCTTGAGGGCGTAATCCACGGCCAGCATATGGGCGATGCTGCCGCCGGTAGCCAATGGCAGCACCACTTTGCCGAGCAGGGCCCGCTCGGGAAGCAGGTCCAGCAGCGTTTTGAGGGCGCCGGAGAACGATGCTTTGTAGACCGGCGTGCCGATCAGCAGGCCATCGGCCTGGCGGACCGCTTCGATGAAGTCCTGCACCTGAGGGCTGTCGAACTGGGCGAAGAGCAGGTCTTCGGCCTTGAAGTCACGGATGCGCAGCGTCGTGACATTGACGCCCTGGCTTTCCAGCCAACGGCCGGCATGGGCCAGGACGACGCCGGAGCGGGATTTGGGGGAGGGGCTGCCTGAAAGCGAAACGACCAACATGCTGAATTCCTTGCGATAAGCGTATACCTGCAAAGCAGCATGTGTGCCAGCCTTTGTTTTTTATCAACTCATTGAAAATAAAGAGTTTATTTTCAATTATCCCATCAGGCCGCAAGCTTTTGATGCTGAATCAGCAGGCAAGTGCTGATCCACTGTTGCTGCGCAGACACTTTCCGCAGACAAAAAAAATCCCCGCACAGGTAGTGCAGGGACGTTTTGCGATCAGGTTCAGTTTGTGAAGGCTGCGCCTGTCTGGACCACACTGGCCGAGCCGAGCAATTGACTGATGAACCGGCTCCATCGCGTGATGTTGGCAGGTCCCACGAACACCACATCCTGAGCCCGCAGTTCAAACTGGCCGGCCAGCAGGTAGGAGGTGGGCTTTTCGGCATTGAGGTGATAGACCGTGGACGCCGCATTGGCCTGGTTCTCGGCACCACGAATCACATACACCGCGTCGCCATCGGCACTTTCCGGGCTCAGGCCGCCGGAACTGCCCAGGGCTTCTAGCAGCGTCACGCTGGTGGTGCCGAAGGAAATGACCTGCGGGTTACGCACTTCGCCCAGCACGTAGATCTTGTTCTTGGAGTTGCTGTTGAGGTGCAGGTAGTCGCCATCCTTGAGGAATATCTTGCTCAGTTGCGAGCCCTGGCGGTTCAGCGAGTCGATATCGATCAGGTAGTCCCGGCCATCGCGCCTCAGGCTCAGGCCTGCCAGGTTGGCATCGGTGAGATCAATGCCGGCGGTGCTGACGGCCTGCACCAGACTCAAGGGAATATTGGTGATCGATTGCGGGCCGGGGGTCTTGAACGAACCCGAGAGCAGGACGCGCTGGCTGTTGTAGCGCAGCACTTTCACGTCCACCTTGACCTCGGTGTATTGCGGCGCCAAGCCCATGCGCAATTGTTCGCGAATCTGGCTGACCGTCTTGCCTCCCGCCCTGATCCGGCCGACATAAGGGAAGAACAGCGTGCCGTCGCTCAGTACTTCCCGGGTGTTGGCGTCCAGTTGGTCCTGTGAGCCCGGAGCGGTCAGTTCGGGATGCTCGAAAACCGTCACCAGCAAGGTATCGCCCGGGCCGACCACATATTCCGGGGTTTTGTAATTCAGCAGCTCAGGAGGCAGGGCCACCGCATTGGAAGCGATGCGTTGCTGCTGTTGTTGCAGGCTCTTTGGGGTGATATTGACCAATTGAGCCTTGGGGCCGTCCGGATCATCCGTTGTGACGTCCTCTGAAGTCATGTGTTGGCCGGGGGCAAACACACATCCCTGCAGTATCAGACCGCAGAGCAGCATAACAACCAGGTTTCTATTCATATGAGAGTTCCTTGCTGACGGTGCATCTGGCACCACGATGATTTCATTGCTTCCCTGTTCCACATGTCGCTGCGGCTTGATCTCTTGTGCGCGCACATACCTCCCTCCGGCGTCGGGTGCCCGGAATCCTTCGTTTCGTTTGGGGTGAGAGCTGTCGAGCCAGTCAGAAGGCGTTCTTGTTGAGAAAGCCTTTGAACAGGGTTAACAGGATGATTTTGAGATCCAGCCAGACTGACCAGTGCTCGATGTATTCAAGGTCGAACTCGACACGCTTCTGCATCTTGTCCAGCGTGTCGGTTTCGCCACGCCAGCCATTGATCTGTGCCCAGCCGGTAATGCCCGGCTTGACCTTGTGCCGCAACATGTAGCCGCTGACCTGCTTGCGGTATTGCTCGTTATGCGCCACGGCATGAGGGCGCGGGCCGACGATGGACATGTCGCCGCGCAGCACATTCAGAAACTGCGGCAACTCATCCAGGGAGGTCCGGCGCAGAAAAGCCCCCAGCGGCGTGATGCGCGCATCGTTGCGGGTGGCCTGGCGCACGACGGAGCCGTTTTCCTGCACATTCATGCTGCGAAACTTCCAGACCATGATCGGTCGTCCGTCCAGGCCGTAACGCCGCTGGCGAAACAGGACCGGTCCGTGTGAGGTCAGCTTGATTGCCAGGGCGATCAGCAGCATGGGCAAGGCGATGAGCAGCAGAATCAGGACTGACAGCACAATGTCCTCGGCCCGTTTGACCAGACTCCAGGCTCCATCCATGGGCGAGTCGAAAATGCTGATGCTGGCCAGGCCATTGATACTTTCGCTGCGGGCATGCAGCAGCTCGAACATGAAAATGTCCGGGATCAGGTACACAGATGCCGTGGTGTCGCTGAGCCCCGTGATCAGTTCACGAAGATAGGGTTCGCCGCTGAATGCCAGGGTGATGTAGACCTTGTCGACCTTGCCTGCACGGGCGTCGTCGATCAGTTGTTCGAGATTGCCCAACACCGGAACATGATGACCGTTGCTGTTGAGCTCCATCTGCATGGGTTGCGAGTCGTAGAAACCCAGCAGATTCAGGCCCATCCACGGCGCACTGGAAATGGACTGCGCCAGCCGGGCACCGACCTGACCGGTGCCGACAATCGCGACCCGCCGAGTATTGAATCCGTGACGTCGCAAGCCATGCAGGACCCTGCGAATCAACAGCCGGTAGCCACACAAGGCCGCCAGTACCAGTGCGAACCAGGACATATGGCTGTTATCGGGCATCTGGAAGCTGCTGAACAGCAGGTAGTCCACGGACAGCAGAATGACGAAGGTCAGGGCCCAGTAATTGAAGACCTTGGCCAGCTCGCGCAGGATGCGTTCGCCCCGCCATGAGCCATAGAGCTGATGAAACTCGCTCAGCCAATGGAAAACCAGTACGGCGAGGATGATCTGGAACCAGATTTCGGCAGTGCTGGCTGCCGGTTGATGCTGACTCTGCCAATAGCCGATCAGCACAATGATGGTCAGGTCCAGCAGGCGATGGGCCACTGACAAGGCTGATTGGTGGGCGTGCAGGATGCCGCGGACTGGGGTGCGCATTAAGGGGCTCGCTCAAACGGATTCGGTTGGAACGACTCGGGATGACACTTCGCTGTTGATCCGGCTCGGGCTGTCTGGATTCAGCCAGAGCCGGGTCGGCAGGTGGGTCAGGTGCGTGGCGCTCATGCGGCTCTCGACGAACGAGCGGATTTCATGCTCGAAGCGCCGCACCGAAAACCGTTCGGCATTGGACCGGCAGGCCTGTGGGCTGATAAGCGATTGCGCGGACTCGAACTCACTGATGGCAGCAATCAGCGAAGCAACGTTTTGCTGCCTGTAGAAAACACCGGTGGGCTGCGGGTGATCCAGCCCGTGAACGGTTTCCAGCACGCCGCCCTTGCCGAAGGCGATCACCGGCGTGCCGCAGGCCTGGGCCTCAACCGGGCTGATGCCGAAATCCTCTTCGGCCGCAAACACGAATGCCTTGGCAGCGCGCATGTGCTCAAGCAGCACCGCTGCCGGCTGAAAACCCAGCAGCCGGACATTGGGCGCCTTGCTGGCGATGGCCTGGGCCTTGGCCATGTCCGGGCCATCGCCCACCACCACCAGTTGTTTGTCCGGCATGGCGGCAAAGGCTTCGATGATCATCGGCAAACGCTTGTAGGGCACCATGCGTGAGGCGGTGAAGTAATAGTTCTGCCGGGGACCTTCCTGGAAGGTGAAGCTCTGGGTGTCTACCGGCGGATAGATCACCGTGGATTCACGGCGGTACGCCTTGCAGATCCTTGCGCCAATGAAGCGCGAGTTGGCGATGAAATCATCGACGCCGGTGGAGGTGCGTTGATCCCACATGCGCATGTAATGCAGCACCAGCCGCGCCAGCTTGCCCTTGAGGCCCTTGTCCAGGCCCGACTCGCGCAGGTATTGATGCTGCAGGTCCCAGGCATAGCGAATAGGCGAGTGGACATAGCTGACATGCAGCTGGTCGGGACCGGTGAGCACGCCCTTGGCCACCGCATGGCTGCTGCTGATGACCAGGTCGTAGCCGGACAGATCCAGTTGCTCGATGGCCAGTGGCATCAATGGCAAGTAGCGCTGGTATCGGGTTCGGGCTCCCGGCAGGTTCTGGATAAAGGTGGTTTTGGCGACTTTGCCGCCCAGATGGGCGCGATCCTCGTCGCTGAGAAAATCGATGACCGCAAACAGATCCGCCTCGGGCCAGATATTGATCAGTGAAGCCAGCACGCGCTCGGCACCGGCATAGGTCACCAGCCAGTCGTGGACGATAGCAATTCTCATGGAGATTCCTTGCTCTGTAGCTCGCTCTACTTCAGGCGCAGGCTGATCGCGTCTTGGCGTGGCCGTTTTATTGAGATTCAGCTTTTTCCCGAAGGGGTTTCCGGCACGGAGCGGGCATTGGCGGCGTGTTGAGGGGATGAGCCCAGCAGGGCATCGATGCGTTGTGACAGGCGTATGGCCGAGCTCTCCCAGGAAAAGCGCGTCACGTTCTTCAGGCCCTGTGTGCGCAATGCCTTGCGTAACGGCTCATCGATCAGCACCCGCTGCATGGCGGCAGCCATGTGGCTGACATCCAGAGGGTCGAAATACAGGGCGCTGGCTTGCAGCACTTCGGGAATAGAGGCCGCATTGGCCGCCAGCACCGGGCAACCGCAAGCCTGGGCTTCCAGCGGCGGAATGCCAAAGCCCTCGTACAGAGAAGGGAAGACGAAAGCCGTGGCGCCCTGGTACTGCCTGATCAGTTCGGCATCGCTGAGGCGTCCCAGAAAGCGGATCCGCGGGTCCCGGCAGGCCAGGCGTTGCAGGTCCGGGTCTGCAAAGACCCCATGGGCGCCGCCGACGATATGCAACTGGACATCTTCATGCCCGCGCAAGCTCATGAAGGCCTGGATCATCCGGTGGAAGTTCTTGTGCGCACTTGGGGATGACACGGCCAGCAAGTATTTCCCGGCATCTTCGGCAGGCGGCTGAGGCATGAAGGCGTCGCTGACGGCGGCGGGCAGAACCAGAACCTTTTTTTCCGGGAAACCGTAGAACCGGGAAATCTCGCCTCTGGAAAAACTGCTGCTGGTCACAAGCGTTTTGATCCGCGACAGCAGGAGCGGCGTGATGATCCGGTAAACGGTCCTGAAGGTTCGTGTGTAACTCTGCGGGAAGCGTGCATAGGTAATGTCGTGATGGGTCGCAATCTGATTGCTGTAAAGAACCGGGCCGGTGCTGCAGGTCGACAGCAGCAGCGGGCTGCCCTGGCGACGCAGGTACAGCGGCAGGTCGATTTGTTCCCACAGGTGACCGCTATTGCGTCCGATGCAGCGCACCTCCAGCGCCTTGGCGCTTTCATGGCGTTTGATCCCGTGGGGGGCGACAAAAACCAGATCGTTGCGTATCTCCTTGAGTGCAAGGCATAACTGCTCTGCGAAGCGCTGGACCCCGCCTATTTCCTGGGTAAGAAACCGGGCATTGATAAAGATCATTAAGTGCATCCTGCAAGGGAGTGGGTGGTGTGTGTTCGCTTTGCGTGCGCATCTGTGAACGTCAGTGTGCGTCGTGAGCGAATAGCGCTGGTCTTGTGCCCAGACTGATTATTTTTGGAAACTCATTGATCGGAACCTGTGCCGAGCAGCGCGCGTCATTGCAGTTCCAGGGGATATCGGTGTCGAACTGACCTCTTTCGGGCTGGCCGCTGTCGATGATGCGTACTGTGCCGTGCTGCATGCTGCTGGCTTCCACATGGGTCAGCCTCGGTACGCCGGTGGTCCAGGCCACCAGTATCTGTTCGGCGCCCTTGGCGAATCGCAGCAGATACGTGCTGTCCAGCTCGCGGCTTTTTTCAGCGTCATAGCGGTATTCGAGAATCGTGCTGCTGATGGCCTTGAGCGTCAGGTAGGCCGGTTTCAGACTCAGGTCATACTTGAGCAGGCCGAAGTTCTGCTGCGGGTCATTGGCGTCCCGACCGCTGTCGATCAGGCCGTACCACCACAGGCCCTTGATGTCCGGCACGGTCTGGGCCAGGAAAAAACTGCGGGCCAGAAAGGCAGCCTGGGTCTGTTCGCTGATGCCGCATTTTCCTGTGTTGGTGGGCCAGCCCATTTCTGTCAGGTACAGAGGCACGGGGCGCGCGGCCAGGGTCCGCAGGTCGGCGTCGATCCAGCGCAACCAGGCGATCCAGCGTTCGGGCGTGTGGCGTTCTTCGTGACGGCAATGCACATAAGGGTGCAGTGACAAGCCATCGACCTGGTTGAGAATGCCGTTCTGGATCAGCCTGTCGGCAAACCCCAGGTCCATGCCCAGGCTGGTCACTGCGCCCGCCAGTATGGTCACCGGCTGCTTCTGTTTACGGATGCGGGCTACGCTGTCCTCGACAAGATTGTTGTAGTCCTTGGTGGCCCAGGCGTCGACGGGGTTGTCCCGGTCCCACTCATTCCAGATTTCGTAAAGATCGACGCTGTCGGCCAGTTCCCGGCTGACGAAGCTGACGTAGTTGCCGAATGCCAGGCTGACCGGGGGATGGCGGGGTTTTGCATAGTTTTCGTAATAAGGGTTGCCGTAGCCGAGCACCA
Source organism: Pseudomonas cichorii (assembly GCF_019719005.1). Lineage (GTDB taxonomy): Bacteria > Pseudomonadota > Gammaproteobacteria > Pseudomonadales > Pseudomonadaceae > Aquipseudomonas > Aquipseudomonas cichorii_E. The sequence goes on along the minus strand of NZ_JAIGPJ010000027.1, from coordinate 2,753 downwards.
GCAAGGGGCGCAAGCGGTGTTCCTGAGCCTTGCTCAAGTATTCTCGCCAGGCAGGGTCGATACGCATCAGGCCGCGCCGGGGTTCGACGGTGGTCCAGTAGGCATCGTCGCGAACCGAACTGACGCCTGCTTCCTCCAGCAGCCTCAAGACCTTGGCCGAAGTGCCATTGTCGTTCATCAACTGGGTATCGACGCCGATGATGAAGGGCTCTTCTCCCTGTGCGATACGGATCGAAAGCAGCCACGGCAGAAAAACCATCAACAGTTTTCGCCAACAGGATGCAGGTGTTTTTGACATGGGTTGTCTCAATGAAGAGGCACGGTCCGGAGCGCTTGCTCAGTGGGGCACGGGCCGATGGATGTCACTACGCGGTATCGGGCAGGGAATGCAGCCGGGGCAATGCGATCCTGTCCTGCAAGGTCTGGATCAGAATGTTTTCGTACTGGTCCAGCATCAGTTCCAGGCTCAGAAAGTCAGCGACACTGCGATGGGCCTGAGCGCCAAGACGTGCCAGCAATCTGGGTTGCTGATGCAGCTTGAGCATGGCCAGCCCCAGCGAGTCCGGGTCGTCGGGGCTACAAAGCAGGCCATTGAGTTGATCCTTGATGATCTCGGTCAGGCCGCCCATACGGCTGGCGATGACCGGACGCGAATGGGCACAGGCTTCTACCGCGACCATGCCGAACGGCTCGTTCCACATGGAGGGCACGATGGCGACGTCGATCTGGCGATAGAACGCCTCGGGGTTCTGGTAGCCGACGAAGCTGATGTTCGGTGACGTGGCCATTGCCTTGAAACGCTCCTCGTCATTGATCTGCCCGCGCCCGGCGATCTGCAGGGTGGCGTTGAACGGCAGATGCTGGAACTGATCGATCAGCCAGCCGACGCCCTTGGGGTCCGACAAGGTACCGATATAGCCGAAGCGCAGAGGCGCATCAGGCTCGGTTGCCTGGACTTGAGAGTCATTGGCCGGGCATGGGCTGGCGTTATAGACAACGTAGCTTTTCGAACCCTTGAAATATCCCTTTTCCTGCAGGCTGTTGAGCAGAAAACGGCTGACACCTACCACGGCGTCCACTTGCGAAGAGCGTTCGTCGTGACCCGTGCGAAAGCGTGTGCAAAGCCCGCACTGTTTCCGGCAGCTATGGCCTTTCTTGAACATGGTGCTGCTGGGGCAAAGCAGGTACATGTCATGCAGGACCTGCACGACCGGAATGCTGGCCTGGCTGATTTCATCCCAGGCCGAAACCGACCAGCCGGTGAGGTTGTGGCACATCACCAGATCGGGCTGCTCCAGTGACAGAACACGCTTCACATGATCGCGCATGCCGGGGTTGTAGCGATCGCGCAGGTGCCAGCCAAGCCGGGCCAGACGTCCCGGCCGCTGTGCCGTGAAATGCCAGTACGTGTTGTGCAGACCGGCACGATAGACCTTGATCTGGTTGACCGCGTCCATGTGCAATCCGGCCCTGGCGGTGGTACACAGTACCGTTACGCCATGACCGCGCTGCTGCAGGCCTTCGACCATGCGTTGCAGGATGATTTCGGCACCACCGCCGATATCGGGGGCATAAAGGCTGCTGATGAACAGGATTTTCATAGTGGATACGTCCTGTTCAGGCCCAGCACGCCGGCTTCTCCGTCACGTATGGCTGCTTCTATCAGGTTCAGGCGTTGTTCGGCATCGCAGCGGCGGGCAATCAGCCTCAGCAGACAGAAAAATATCCCGCGGTTGAGCCGGTAGAGCAGCGATGACGAGGCCCAGACATTCTTGTCGAACCAGGCCTGGTTGCGGGCACCGTAATAGGCGCGCAGGTCCGAGCCGCCCAGCAGGTAGTTTTCATAGACATTGCTGCTGCGGGCCTTGATGTTCCAGGAGTCCTCCAGGTCATCGAGCAAGGCTTCGGGCACCAGAAAGATCCGCCCGCCGCCCGCTGTTATGCGCCAGGTGTATTCGCTGTCGTCGGCATACAGCTTCAAGGCATCGAGCGGCAATCCGATCTTCTGGTACAGACTGCGATGAGCCAGCAGGCCGCCGTAGGTAGCAAAGGGCAATTGCACCATGTGCGGCGCGCCTTGCAGGGCTTGAGGTCGTCCCCAGGGCAGGCGCCGCCAGATCTTGTAGGGCAGTTGCGCGATATGAAACCCGAAAAAGCTGGAGCGCCTCTGGATGGCAAAACGCTGCGGCACGCCCGAGGCAATGTCGGCCTGATGAGTCGGACGAAAGCCCAGTACGGCAGCCTTGTCCTTGCCATCGATCTGTTCGCGCTGATGCAGGTATTTATGCAGGATCGAAATGGCATTGATGGTCGGTGCGTTGTCATCGTCCATCAACCAGATGTATTCGGCCCCGGCATCCAGCGCCGCCTGGATACCCACCGCATAACCATTGGCCGAGCCGGTGTTGTCGGGCAGATAGATCACCTGCACCTGGCCGGGCCATTTGTTGCTCAGGGATTCCAGAGGTGCCACTGAGGCATTGCTGACAATGATGACGCGCTCTATCTGCGGGCTTTCCAGCGAGCGGCTGACGAGTGTGTGCAGGTACTTGAAACGATCACCATAGGTGAGCGTCACCAGCGTGGTTCGATTGATCATGGTGAGGTTCCAGGATGGCGCCACCTTGGCGTCGCGCTGCGGTGCCATGTGGTTGCGGATTAAGGGTTCGGCTTTAGGCCGCTTTGCGCCTTTACGGCGCGTCACTTTGGTTTCGGCCAAAGTAACCAAAGCCATTGCTCCGGGTTCGGCCCCG
>NZ_JAIGPJ010000026.1:0-85238 GCF_019719005.1 Pseudomonas cichorii | reverse complement strand
AAGGATATCGTCAAGGTCGGTTACAGCCTGGGGTACAGCTTCAACCTGTTGATGGCAGTGTTTGTTGAAGCGCCGTGGGCGGTGATCAAGGAGGCGAAGCCGGTGGTTATTGGTGGATATGACATCGGTATTCTGGATCGCTCTTCCGCCTATTGGAAAGCTCAGGGGAATAAGGTCTGGGGGGATGCGATTCGCGGGTTCAGGGTCACGATGGTGGCGTTGGGAGCTTTTGCAGTGGTGGCGGCGGTGTTGGAGCTTTGGGATATTAGAGGCGATTACCAGAATGCTAAAACAGAGGAGGAGAAAGCAGCGCTTTTTGTAAAAGGCATTTCTGTCTTTGTGATGATTACTGCCGGTACATTTCAATTAATTGCAGGCCTAACTCTCTACAGTAAGGTCGTGTTTTTTGTGATGAGTACGTGGTTTACCATCGGTCTTCTAATAGCAGGTGTCGTTTATTTAATTGCCACCATGGTTCTGAACTATTTCAAGCAGGACAGTGTCGGTTGGTGGTTGAGGAAATGCTGCTGGTCGCGCTCGTCTGAACATCGGCATACGGATACTCCAGAAGGAAAGTTCGAAGAAAAGCGCGCTCTATTGGAGATCCAGTTAAGCCCGCAAATCCTCATTAAAAGCACGGTTGAATATAGGCAGATATACATAGGTGCAGCCGGGTATGTAAATATGCCAGTGCAAAACGGTGCCTGGATACAAATACGTTTGCCTGAAACCATACGCGGGCAATGGGTTCAGCTTAACGTAATCAGCAGTACACGACCTTTCGGTTTTCTGCCTACGGAGGAAGCCAATACACCCATTGCAGATAAATTTGAAGAGCTTGGCAAGTTTACTCCGCTCAAGGAGTTCGGCAGGCTCGGCAATGAACAAAAGCCCTATCACCCATCGGATCTGTATTTTCCGAGTTTTCCTGCGGGCGAGGATGTTGTCTGGCAGACCTGGGTTCCGCTGAGGGAAGATGCCACCTACATCGAGTTGCAAATCTGGTATCCGAAGGCAGTCGGTGTCTCGGGTGAAAAAGCTCAAAGCTATCTTTACCAGATAGAACTAAGCCAAGAGGGAAGCATGGTTGTAGATGGCTCAACACTCACACAAATTGAAGTCAGTAAAAAAAGCCGTGCCAACGCATTGATCCTTGCTCTTCCGGAATAAGAAATATGATGAATAACATAATGCCTTACAATGCAGAGCAGAGCGTACCTTCTTGCAAAGAGATATCCGTAATGGTCTGGAGTATCAAAACAATTGACTGCCCACCAAAGGAATTAAGAAAGATTTATATTGTAATAATATTGTCATGCCTCTTACCCTTTCTTTATTGCGTATGGATGATGTGGAATACGCTTCCCGCTGATGTGGAACTGCTTATAGGGTTCGGTTGTGCGGCAGTGGTTTCCGCGACTTACATGATTATGCTTGTCGCCAGAAAAAAGACCATATTCAATTACCAAATAGATATCCAGGCAGGCTCTGTCGAGTACTACGACTACTACCCAAGCTTTGCAGGCCCGCTCTTCAAAGGCATCGCCATTTTCACCATCCTGCTCTTTCTCGGCGTCGCGCTCGCCACCGGCTCGCTGCTCTTCCTGCTCGGCCCAGCCGCCATTTCAATCGGGGCAGCGCGTACTTTGCTGAATTGGAAGAACCCGATTCATCATCGAGAGACTCGTCCATGGGATATGCATAACTTCGTCACGATTGATCCTAAGCGCTCAATCATTGTTATCCATTGCACTGATATCACCACAGGCTTTGTGGCCCACTTCCCCGACAAGGCGTTATTCGAGCAGTACCTGCAATTCCTGCATTCCGTCCTGCCACCCACGGTCGAGTACATGGAGAAAGACTGGGAGTGGTGAAAAGCCCGGTGCTTGCTGCAACGAGCTTTTTATTACTACACGGCGCACGTCACATGGCGCGTTCGTTCGCTTCGCGCTGTTCGCAGGTCATGAAGCCTTTGTGGTTCACACGGCCGTCGCCGTTGAAGCTCACGTGATAGACCTGCTTGTGGCCTTCCTTGAACAACACGTAGTTATTGCAGGTTCCCGGGTTCACCTTGCGCTCGAAGATGGACGATGGCTCACCGCCGATTGTCAGGACTTGTTGTCGGGTCATGCCGTTTTCGACCTGCTTGACCAGCGGTTCGTCGCGATAGGTCACGAAGTCCACCGGATTCTGCACGGTAGTGGTGCCACAACCCGCCAATGTCCCCAATACACAGGTAGCCGCCAGGATTTTCTTGTACATCGTTGTCTCTCCGCATGACAGAGCCGTTCTTGGCCCGATGGAGGTTGGAGCCGGGAAGGTGTGCGAGAGTTCGATAATTGATGGCTATAGGGCAGTACGTGTGTTTGTCATATATATCTGTCTTGCTGCCAAACACCGCTAGGCTTTGTCTGAAAAGTACCTGCGCGTCGACCAGGCAGCGTTGAAAACAGGCTCGCCTTGCCTGATCACCGCTCGGTGACTTTTCAAACAAACCCAAAGGTTCTAGCTATTGGCTAACGTGGGAGAGGCATATATGGCGCAAGAACAAGCTACGCGATATCCGTTGCTGCTCGTGCCCGGGTTGTTGGGGTTTGTGCGTTTACTGGTCTATCCCTACTGGTTCGGCATCATAAAGGCGCTGGAGCGGGGTGGGGCGACGGTGATTCCGGTGATGGTTTCCGGGGTCAACTCCACCGAGATACGGGGAGAGCAGTTGCTCAAGGTTGTCGAGAAGACCATCCGCGAAACCGGTGTGTCCAAGGTCAACCTGATCGGCCATAGCCAAGGCGCACTGACGGTTCGTTATGTCGCCGCAAAGCGCCCGGATCTGGTGGCTTCGGTGACCTCTGTGGCCGGTCCCAATCATGGCTCCGAACTGGCGGATTATCTGGAGCGTACTTTCCCGGTAGGCAGTGCGGGCGGGCGTGTGGTGAATGCGGTGATCGGTTTGCTGTCCTGGACGATCACGGTGTTTGAAACCGGGTATCGCGGGCCGAAGTTGCCGATGAATATCTCGGCTTCCCACCAGTCCCTGACCACGACCGGGGTGGCACTGTTCAACCGGCAGTACCCTCAGGGGCTGCCGCATACCTGGGGTGGTCAGGGTGAGGAACTGGTCAATGGGGTGCGTTATTACTCCTGGTCCGGGATTCTGCAGCCAGGCGTTACCAATCGTGGGCGCAACCTGATCGACGGGACCAACGTCACCTGTCGGATCTTCGCCCGCACCTTCGTCAAGGAAAAGGGCCAGTGCGACGGTATGGTCGGGCGTTTCAGCTCACACCTGGGCACCGTGATCGGTGATGACTTTCCCCTCGACCACTTCGATATCGTCAACCAGACCTTTGGCCTTGTAGGCAAGGGTGCGAACCCCGTGAAGCTCTTTCTTGACCACGCCGCACGCCTGAAAGCCGCCGGCCTTTAGGTCGTCTGCCGCAGCGGGGTCTTCCAGCGTTCTGCCAGGATGACTCCGCACAGGGTCAAGGCTCCGCCGGCCAGGTGATAGAGCGCCAGTCGTTCGCCCAGAAAGGCGGCCGCGATCAGCGCGGTAGCAATGGGCATGAGGTTGAAGAACAGCGTCGTGCGGCTGGGCCCCAGCCGCATGATGGACGTCATCCACAACCAGGGCGCGAGCATCGAGGTCGGAATGGCCGCATACAGAACCATGGGAATATTACTCATGTTCAGGCCGGTTCTGGGCGAGAGAATGAACAGCGGAAACAGCACAATGATTGCCACCAGAATCTGCAAATACAGCAACTGCAAGGGCGGCAGGCACAGTTGCCATTTTTTCAGCAGGGTGCTGTAGACAGCGTAGGCAGCAGCCGCGACCAGAACCATCGCATCCCCGCGATTGATGCCCTGTTCCACGAGTGCGCTCAGGTTGCCAGCCGAGACCACCACGACCACGCCTGCAAAAGACAGTACGGCCCCGAGCAGGGCACCGAAAGTCAGGCGATTGCCCAGGCAGGCGATGGAAAGCCCCAGCGCCATCATCGGCACCAGGGATTGAATGATCCCCATGTTGGTGGCCGTGGTCATGCCGGCGGCGAAATACGCCAGGCTCTGGTACACCGCCATGCCCAGCACGCCCAGAATGATGATCTTGCCCAGCACCGGTTTGATCCGCGTCCGGTTCTTCCACACGGGCCTCAGCATGAAGGGCGTAAACAGCAGGCCCGCCAGCAACCAGCGGTAGAAACCGATCTCGGAAGGGAAGATCACCAGCGATGAAGCCTTGGTAATCACGGTGTTGGCTGCCCAGATCAGGATGGTCAGCAGAGGAAAGGCGTATTGCATGGGATAACCGATAAAAAACCTGAGGGGATTATCCACCCGATGGGGCGTCTTGGCTCGACATACATCGCAACATCTTTGACTACACTCTTCTGAGGCTGCGCTGATCGGCACGGTCGTTATGGAGAGTTGACCTGATGAAGACGCTCGGTATTTCTTTGTTGCTCGTTGGTCTGATGGTATCCGCCCAAGGTTTTGCCGCCACGGAGCAGCAGAACAAAATGACTTCCTGCAATGCTGACGCCAGTGCCAAATCGCTCAAGGGCGATGAGCGCAAGGCCTTCATGAGTACCTGCCTGAAAGCGGCACCGGCTCCGGCGCAAACCCAGCAGGAAAAAATGAAGACCTGCAACGCGACAGCCACCACCCAGGCCCTCAAGGGCGATGCCCGCAAGAGTTTCATGAGCGATTGTCTCAAGAAGAAATAATTTTCCGGCGAGGGACGCATCCGTCCGAATGCCGGTTCAGGTGCGGGAAATAAAGCCCTCTGGCCTGATTCCCGCCGCAGCGCTTCAGCCAAGGGTCGCGCTATTGCTGTTCAGGCCTTCGGATCACTGGTCCTCGGCTCTGAACGCTGGCAGACTGCCGTCTTCTTTGTGCCGCCCGTTGAGACTTTATGCCAACGTTTTCTGCGCGTCAGGTGTTGTTAGCCAGCTGGATTCTGGTCTTTGGCGGTCTGCTGCTGATCCTGCCTTTCAAGCTCCTGCCAAGTCTGTTGGCCGGTCTGCTGGTCTACGAACTGGTCAACATGCTGACCCCCAGGCTGCAACGCCTGATTTCCGGCGAGCGTGCCCGCTGGCTGGCGGTGGCCTTGCTGGGGACCATCATTGTCAGTCTGCTGACCCTGATTTTCGCTGGCGCCATCAGTTTTGTACTGCATGAAGCCGAGAACCCCGGCGCGTCACTGGACAAGTTCATGGTCCTGGTGGAGCGGGCCCGTGGGCAATTGCCGCCTTTCATCGATGCCTACCTGCCTGCCAGTGCGGCCGAGTTTCAGGTGTCCTTGGGCCAATGGCTGCAAAAGCATATCGGTGAGTTGCAGATGATCGGCAAGGGCGCTGCCCACATGTTCGTGACCATGCTGATCGGCATGGTACTGGGCGCGATCATCGCCTTGCAGCGCATCTCGGACGTTCACACCCGCAAGCCGCTGGCCGCTGCGCTGTTTGACCGACTGAGCCTGCTGAGCCGTGCGTTTCGCAACATCGTCTTTGCCCAGATCAAGATCTCGCTGCTCAACACCGCCTTTACTTCAGTGTTCCTGGCGATTGTCCTGCCGTTGTGGGGCATTCACCTGCCGCTGACCAAGACCCTGATCATCATGACCTTCCTGCTCGGCCTGTTGCCGGTGGTGGGTAACCTGATGTCTAACACCCTGATCTTCATCGTCGGCATGTCGGTCTCGATCTGGGTGGCCTTCGCGGCGCTGACCTACCTGATCGTCATCCACAAGGTCGAATACTTCCTCAATGCGCGGATCGTCGGCGGGCAGATCAATGCCAAGTCCTGGGAACTGCTGCTGGCCATGCTCCTGTTCGAAGCAGCCTTCGGCCTGCCGGGCGTCGTGGCAGGGCCGATTTATTATGCGTATCTCAAGAGCGAGCTACAGAAGGAAGGGTTGGTGTAGGAGGGGAAGTTTCAAGCTGCAAGCTTTAAGCGGCAAGTAAAAGCACAGCGCGTACACCGCCCGCTTTTTCTTGCAGCTTGAAGCTTAAAACTTGCAGCTCACGCCTTACCCATACCTCTTCTTGGCCTCAATCGCCAACCCGCTCCCAATACTCCCGAATATATTGCCTTCCACATGTCGGGCATTGGGCAGCATGGCTGACACGCTGTTGCGCAAGGCCGGAATCCCGCTTGAACCACCGGTGAAGAACACCGTGTTCACCTGCTCGACGCCTACGCCTGCATCGCTCAGCAGTTTGCGGACGCTGTCACGCACACGTTCAAGCTGTGCGTCGATGGCTGACTCGAACATTGCCCGGCTCAAGTCCACGCTCAGGCCGCTTTCGATGCGGTCCATCGGGACGTGACGGTTGTCGGCATGGGTCAGCTGTATCTTGGTTTCTTCCACTTCCATCGCCAGCCAGTGCCCGGCGCGCTGTTCGATCAGTTTGAACAGGCGGTCGATGCCGCCGGTGTCTTCGATGTCGTAGCGCATGCTGCCCAAGGCCAGCTGGGATTTCTGCGAGTACACGGCGTTGATGGTGTGCCAGGTCGCCAGGTTCATGTGATGGCTGGTCGGCATGTAGGCACCGCTTTTCATGCGGCTGCCATAACCGAACAACGGCATCACGCCTTGCAGGCTCAATTGCTTGTCGAAGTCGGTACCGCCGATATGCACGCCGCCCGTGGCCAGGATGTCTTGGTGGCGATCATTGTGGGTACGGCGTTCCGGTGACAGGCGCACCAGAGAGAAGTCCGACGTACCACCGCCGATATCGACGATCAGTACCAGCTCTTCGCTGTTGATGCCGGATTCATAGTCGAAGGCGGCAGCAATCGGCTCGTACTGGAACGACACGTCCTTGAAGCCGATCTTGCGGGCGACTTCGGCCAGGGTGTCTTCGGCCTCCTGATCGGCTTGGGCGTCGTCATCGACGAAATGCACCGGACGACCCAGCACAACCTGCTCGAACTCCCTGCCAGCGGTGCGTTCTGCACGCTTTTTCAGCTCGCCGATGAACAGCCCCAGCAAATCCTTGAATGGCATCGCTGTACCCAGCACGCTGGTGTCGTGCTTGATCAGCTTGGAACCCAGCAGGCTCTTGAGCGAGCGCATCAGGCGGCCTTCGTAGCCTTCCAGGTACTCGTGCAGTGCCAGGCGGCCATACACCGGGCGACGTTCTTCCATATTGAAGAACACCACCGACGGCAGGGTGATCTTGTCGTCCTCCAGCGCAATCAACGCCTCCACGCCAGGTCTTTGCCAGCCGACAGTGGAATTGGACGTGCCGAAATCGATGCCGCAGGCACGGGCCGGGGATTGGTCATTCATGTCTTTTACGTTCCAGTCAAAAAACGGCCGCGCAGTGTATGTCAGTGCATCGCGATTGCGTAGCGGGGAAAACAGTAGATAGGTTGTTATCGGTAATTGCACCCAAGGCTTGAACTCTGGCCGCTCACCCCAATCTTCAGGGAATTGTCGGCAGACCCGGGCTGTATTTCATGTGCCCGGCGCCAGATGCGTTACATTATCCAGCGCGAAATTATCCGGATTGCCTCAAATAAGAGGATGCTGTGCGCATTACACCGACGCACGGAGTTGCGCTGGACATATTGGGGATGGGTGATCGTTAGATGGATTTCAAAGATTATTACAAGATTCTCGGCGTTGAGCCGACGGTCGATGACAAGGCGCTCAAGGCGGCCTATCGCAAGCTTGCGCGCAAGTATCATCCGGACGTCAGCAGAGAAGCTGGCGCGGAAGACAAGTTCAAGGAAGCGTCCGAGGCTTATGAAGTCCTGAGCAGCCCGGAAAAGCGCGCCGAGTATGACGAGCTGCGCAAGTACGGGCGTCAGGGCCGGCCTTTTCAGCCTCCACCCGGCTGGCAAAGCCGTGCGGGTGCGGGCGGCGGTGGTTTTGGTGGGGATACCACGGACTTCTCCGAGTTCTTCAGCTCGATCTTTGGCGGTCGCGCCCAGCAGCAGGGTGGCCGTACACGTAACCAGGGTCGCAAGGGACAGGACGTGGAAATGGAACTGGCGATCTTCCTGGAAGAAACCCTGTCGGGCGAATCCAAGCAGGTCAGCTTCAAGGTTCCCCAGCACAGCCCCAACGGGCAGCGCATGGCGGATATCACCAAGACCCTGAACGTGAAGATTCCTGCCGGAGTCGTGGATGGCGAGCGTATCCGCCTCAAGGGTCAGGGCGCGCCCGGTGTTGCAGGTGGCGAGAATGGCGATCTGTACCTGATCATTCGCCTGGCGCCGCATCCGCTTTTCGAGGTGGAGAACCATGACCTGATCATTACCGTGCCGCTTGCTCCATGGGAGGCTGCGCTGGGTGCCAAGGTGGCTGTGCCGACCCTGACCGGCAAGATCAACCTGACCATCCGGCCGGAAAGTCAGAACGGTCAGCGCCTGCGCATCAAGGGCAATGGCCTGCTGGACAAGAAAGGCGAGCGTGGCGATCTGTACGCTCAGCTCAAGATTGTCATGCCCCGCACGGTCGACGAGGCCACCAGGGCGCTCTGGCAGAAGCTGGCCGACAAGGCTGCCTTTGATCCGCGGAGTCAGTGGGGTAATTGAGTCGTCTGTCAGGTGGTCGATGACCGGCCACCTGAATGTTCAGACGCCGCGTGGCAAGACCACGGTAAAGGTGGTTCCCTCGCCGATGTTCGAGGTCACGGTGATGCTGCCCGCATGAGCGTTCACCACTTCCTTGACGATGAACAGTCCCAGACCGAGGCTGGTCGAGGGCTGCCGGGTGTCCGAGTCATTATTCACGCTGCGCACCATCGGATCGAAAATTGTGCCGATGGCCTCTTCGGCAATGGGCTCGCCGTCGTTGTGGACAATCAGTTCCACGCTGTTTTCCCAGCCAGTGACCTTGACGGTGACTTCGTGGTTTGCGGTTCCGTGTTGCAGTGCATTGCCGATCAGGTTCTGCAGCAGCTGACCGATTCTTGAGCTGTCCCATTCGCCCCGGGTATTACCTTCGATTTTCAGATGCGGTGTGCTGGTCGGCTGCCCGGCACAGGCTTCTTCGATGGCTTCACGGCAGGCGGTTGCCAGGTCCATGGGTTTGCGCTCGACCGGCAGGCTGGCACCCAGGCGGCTGCGCACGAACTCCAGTAAATCTGCGACCATGACGCCCATGTGGCGTGTACTGCTCTTGATCTGAGAAATATAGGCGAGCGTCTTTTCATCCTGCTGTTCTTTGCGCATCAGCATTTCCGTGGACATGCTGACGGCCTGCAACGGTGCCCGCAGGTCATGGCCGAGAATGGCCAGGAACATGTCCCGGGAACGGGTGACCTGCTCGACGTAGGCTGCCGTGGATTCGGCCAGGGCTTCGTCGATGACTTCGTTGAAACGGATCATGTCCTCGAACGCGGTCGGCTCCGGTGCGCTCAGGCTTTCGCTCCACAGCCGGATGACACTGGTGCGCAAGTGGCGAAACTCGGAGGTCATCTGCACCAGGTCGAAGCCTACGGTGTGCCGCAGTTCACCATGGCTGGCGGCTGCTTCATCGAGTTTCAGCGCGGACTTGGGAGCCTTGATGGCTTGATCGCGCTTGCTCAGGACCGCTTCCATGTCTCTGGCGGCCGCCAGCAGAATCGACTTGGCATGGTCGCGCAGTTCGACACGACTCATGGTGTCGGCCGCGGGTTTCAGCGTCTTGGCGAAGTCTTCCCATTCATCGACGATGCTATCCACATGAGCGACGATGAATTCAGATAGTCGCATTGTCGGTTACCTTGCTTCAGGGGTAATGAGGGGTGCCGGGCATATTACCGTTTTTGCCTTGTCCGACAAACAGCCGTCTGACGCCTTTGAAGAGGCGGATACTGTCATTTCTGACAGGTAGACGAGGTGAGAGAGCAGTTATAGGTTACTCGCTAGCGATGAAGACGTTTTGTGAATGAGGTATCGCGTACATCCCGCTCCTGTAGATCAAATAGGAGAAATTGAATCATGAACGTTATGAATGTGGATGATGACAGCTTTCAGGATCAGATATTTACCACGGACAGACTCGTACTGGCCGAGTTCAGTACTTCGGGCAGCAGTGACAGTGCCCTGACCAGCCGGATCATCGATGACCTCGCGACAACGTTCGATGACCAGATATTGATTCTTCGGTTAGATGCCGACAGCACTGAGGCGACTGTCGAGAATTTCGCCGTAGACAGTGTCCCCACGGTCATCTTTTTCAGGAACGGTGCTGAGGTGTCGAGAATGAGCGGCGTTCACGAGCAGGACGATTACGAACAGGAAATCGAGAGGCTCCTGGAAGACTGAAAACCAAAAGGGCCTTCCTGAAGGAAGGCCCTTGCGGGATCAGAACAGGAAGTATCGCTGCGCCATGGGCAGTACATCCGCCGGTTCACACCATAGCAACACCCCATCAGCCTTGACCTGATAGGTCTGCGGATCGACATCGATGTCGGGCAGGTAGTCGTTGTGAATCAGGTCTTTCTTCTGCACGCTGCGGCAGCCTTTGACCACACCAATCTGTTTCTTCAGGCCCAGGGTTTCCGGCACGCCGGCGTCGAACGCTGCCTGGCTGATGAAGGTCAGGCTGGTGGCATGCAACGAGCTGCCATAGCTGGCGAACATCGGGCGGTAATGCACCGGTTGTGGCGTCGGGATCGAGGCGTTGGCGTCGCCCATCAGGCTGGCCGCGATGGCACCGCCCTTGAGAATCAGGGTGGGTTTCACGCCGAAGAACGCTGGACGCCACAACACCAGATCCGCCCACTTGCCCACTTCGATGGAGCCCACTTCATGGCTGATGCCGTGGGTGATCGCCGGGTTGATGGTGTATTTGGCGATATAACGCTTGGCGCGGAAGTTGTCGTTGCCCGGACCGTCTCCAGGCAAAGGGCCGCGCTGTTTCTTCATTTTGTCGGCGGTCTGCCAGGTGCGCATGATCACTTCGCCGACACGGCCCATGGCCTGGCTGTCGGAGCTGAGCATCGAGAACGCGCCCAGGTCGTGAAGGATATCCTCGGCGGCAATGGTTTCCCGGCGGATACGGCTTTCGGCGAAGGCCACGTCTTCGGCGATGCTGGGGTCCAGGTGATGGCAGACCATCAGCATGTCCAGGTGCTCGTCGATGGTGTTACGGGTGAATGGCCGGGTCGGGTTGGTGGAGCTGGGCAGGACATTGGGCGAGCCGCAGGCCTTGATGATATCGGGAGCGTGACCGCCACCGGCACCTTCGGTGTGATAGGTGTGGATGGTGCGGTTCTTGAACGCTGCCAGTGTGGTTTCGACAAAGCCCGATTCGTTGAGCGTATCGGTATGAATCGCGACCTGCACATCGTATTCGTCAGCCACGCTCAGGCAGTTGTCGATGGCCGCAGGCGTGGTGCCCCAGTCTTCGTGCAATTTCAGGCCGATGGCTCCGGCCTTGACCTGTTCGATCAACGGGCCGGGAACGCTGACGTTACCCTTGCCGGTCAGGCCGATGTTCATCGGGAACGAGTCGGCGGCTTTCAGCATGAGAGCCATGTGCCACGGACCTGGCGTGACGGTGGTGGCATTGGTGCCAGTGGCCGGGCCGGTGCCGCCACCGATCATGGTGGTCACGCCACTCATCAGCGCTTCTTCGATCTGCTGCGGGCAGATGAAGTGAATGTGCGTATCGACGCCTCCAGCGGTCAGGATCATGCCTTCACCGGCGATTACCTCGGTCGCCGCGCCCACGGCGATGGTCACGTCCGGCTGGATATCCGGGTTGCCCGCCTTGCCGATGGCGGCGATCCGGCCATCCTTGATCCCGACGTCCGCCTTGACGATCCCCCAGTGATCGATGATCAGGGCATTGGTGATCAGCGTGTCCACCACTTCGGCGGCCAGCAACTGGCCCTGACCCATGCCGTCACGGATGACCTTGCCACCGCCGAATTTCACTTCCTCTCCGTAGGTGGTGAAGTCCTTTTCGACCTCGATCCACAGCTCGGTATCGGCCAGGCGCACCTTGTCGCCAACGGTGGGGCCGAACATGTCGGCGTAGGCTTGTCGGCTTATTTTCATTTATCGGGTCTCGAATTTTGAGCTGCAAGCTTCAAGCTGCGAGCTTCAAGTAAAAGCGGATCACAAGCGCGGCTGCTGCTGTTTCTTGCAGCTTGTAGCCTGGCGCTTGCAACTGGACCTGGTGCGGACACGTTCTACAGGTCTCCCATAACCCGGCCTGCAAACCCGAAAACCCGCCTCAATCCGGCCAGGTCCACCAGTTCCACTTCTCGCGACTGGCCCGGCTCGAAACGCACGGCGGTGCCGGCCGGGATGTTCAGGCGCATGCCGCGGCTGGCGGCACGGTCGAAAGTCAGGGCGTCGTTGGTTTCAAAAAAGTGAAAGTGCGAACCGACCTGAATCGGACGGTCGCCGCTGTTGGCAACGGTCAGGCTGATGGTGCGGCGTCCGGCGTTGAGTTCGATGTCGCCGGGCTGAATCTGGTATTGGCCAGGGATCATGTCTGTTGCCCCAAGGTTTTGAAATAAATGGCGGTTGGCATGTAGCGACCATCCGGTGTGGCGCAGTAATCCGGCAGTTCGCCCACACGGGTGTAGTCGAGGGCGCGGTAGAAGGCCTCCGCAGGCGAACCGGCTTCGGTGTCCAGATGCAGCAGGCCGCGCTTTTGCTGGACGGCAGCCTGTTCGACCGCTTCCATCAGTTGAGTACCCAGCCCACGGCCTCTGGCCTTTTGCAGCACCATGAGCTTTTGCACTTCTGCACGATTGAGGCCGTTGGGCTTCTGGCACAGCGACAATTGCGCGCTGGCCAGTACCTGTTCGTCCTGAACCACTACCCACAACAGCAGACTGCCGCTGGTGATATCGGTCTTCAGGCTGTCGCACCAGGCCAGGGCCTGTTCCGTGTTCAGGTCAGCCATGAATCCTACCGACGCTCCGTTGTGTACGGCATCGAGCAGCAGCTCGGCCAGCCCGTGGCGGTAATGCGCAAAACTGTCAGCGTTTACACGACGCAACTGTGCAGGATTCATGAGCAATGCCCTAGTGAGGTTGTGGGGCCTGAGAAGCCGGTGCCGGTGCGCCGGGCGACAGATCCAGTTGCATGAACGTCAGATCCAGCCAGCGTCCGAACTTGGTGCCGACCTGTGGCATCTGCCCGGTGGTCTTGAAGCCCAGGCGTTCATGCAGGGCGATGGAGGCCGCGTTGCCGCTCTCGATGGCCGCCACCATGATGTGCTTGTCGCAAAGACGGGCGCGTTCTATCAGCGCGGCCATCAGCTTTGGCCCCAATCCCTTGCCGCGCTGATCGGCGCGAACGTAGACCGAATGCTCGACCGTATGCCGAAAGCCCTCGAAGGGACGCCAGTCGCCAAATGACGAGTAGCCCAGCACTTCACCCGAATCGTCGACAGCGATCAGGATCGGGTAGGCCTGTACCTTGCGCGCCTCGAACCAGGCCTGACGATTGGCCAGGTCCACGGGCTGCTCGTTCCAGATCGCCGTGGTGTTGAGCACCGCGTCGTTGTAGATGGCGAGGATGCCTTGCAGATCGGCGGGCAGTGCATCGCGAATCAGGTCGTTCATAAGTCTTTTGGCTCAGGCAATCGGTTGATGCACGGTGACCAGCTTGGTGCCGTCCGGGAAGGTGGCTTCCACCTGAATCTCGGGGATCATTTCCGGGATGCCTTCCATGACCTGATCGCGGCTCAGCAGCGTGGTGCCGTAATGCATCAGATCGGCCACGGTCTGCCCGTCGCGGGCACCTTCCAGCAGTGCCGCAGAGATATAGGCCATGGCTTCCGGGTAGTTGAGTTTCACCCCGCGGGCCAGACGGCGCTCGGCAACCAGGCCAGCGGTGAAAATCAGCAGTTTGTCTTTTTCGCGTGGACTCAGATCCATGGTGTATTCCGTTTCTTAAAGTTCTGGTGTGGGAGCGAACAAACCACACCGCAAAATCATGTGTTCCAGATCCTGGGCGTCACCGCCTCGCGCCCCAGCAATGCCGGGCGCAGCAGTTTCCATAGTTCGATCAGCCAGGCCCGTGCATGCAGGGCTTCATCCGCCAGACAACGGGCAACTACCAGACCCGGCAATTGGGTCAGGTCACCGCTGACCGGGTTGGGCATCGAAAGCGAGCGGCAGGCTTCGAGCAGTTCGCTGTCGATGTCACCGGTGATCAGCAGGGTTGCGAATACGGTCCTGCCGTTCAGCCCGATAGGCGAATCCAGCAGGCCGTCGCCGCCGGCAATTCGCTGCCGTTCATGCCATAGCAACTGGCCGTCGCGGCGGATATCCAGATGTGACTGAAAATGCCCCTGCCCGAAACGCTCGCTACTGGCTGGACGCCCCAGCGCCACCACATCCCAATAACACAGCCGGGCATCGCCTTGCAGGTCGATACGGGTGGTCAGTTCGGCCTGGGCCTGGCTGAACACGATGGTTTCCTGGGGCAGCCACTCCAGCGTCGCGCCGGGTTCGACGCGCAGCTCCAGTTGCTGATAGGCCGGGCTTGCGGCGCGATACCACTTGGCCGCTCCGGGGCTGGTCAGTTGCGCCCAGGCCTGCTGGCCGACAGTGGCCGAGATATCCAGCCGGTCCCCGCCCGCAATGCCTCCGGGCGGATGGACGATGATGTGCTGACAGACTTGCGGACCTTCGGCATACAAATGCTTCTGCACCCGCAGCGGTCCTTTATGGCGTCGCTGGACCGGTCGCGTGCAGTCGTCGAAACGTCCATAGCCCAGCTCCAGCTCGGCATGCCAGCTGGGCGTGAACAGGGCGGTGTGGGCAGGCAGATTCATGGTGTCTTCATTGTTTTGTCGAGTACTGCACCTTAACGGATTGGCGTCTCAAATGGTGACAAGACCACGAACGCCCTCGGCTTCCATGTTCTCGCCACGACCTTGCTGGACGATCTCGCCACGGGACATCACCAGATACTGGTCCGCCAGCTCGGCTGCGAAATCGTAGAACTGCTCTACCAGCAGAATAGCCATGTCACCACGCTCGGCCAGCTTCTTGATGACCGCGCCGATTTCCTTGATGACCGAGGGCTGAATGCCTTCGGTGGGCTCGTCGAGAATCAGCAGGCGAGGGCGACTGGCCAAGGCGCGGCCGATTGCCAGTTGCTGTTGCTGACCCCCGGACAGGTCGCCGCCACGGCGATGCTTCATTTGCAGCAGAACCGGGAACAGCTCGTAGATGAACGCTGGAACCTCTTTGGCTTCGGAGCCCGGGAAACGCGACAGGCCCATCAGCAGGTTTTCCTCCACCGTCAGGCGCCCGAAAATCTCCCGGCCCTGAGGCACGTAGGCAATCCCGGCATGCACCCGCTGGTGCGGTTTGAAGCCGGTGATGGGCTTGCCTTCCCACTCGACCGAACCCTCTTTGGACGGCAACAGCCCCATCAATACCTTGAGCAACGTGGTCTTGCCGACGCCGTTACGACCCAGCAGGCAAGTGACTTCGCCGACTTTCACGTCAAAGGACAGACCGCGAAGAATGTGACTGCCGCCGTAGTATTGGTGGAGTTTGCTAACGTTCAGCATGTGTGTTCCTCGGAGCTGAAAGCGGCAAGCTAAAAGCCGCAAGAAGAATCAAAAGCAGAAAAGCAGTCATCAAGCGGAAAGCTACAAGCTCCAAGAAAAATCAAAAGCCAGGGCGCTTTTTCTTGTCGCTTGCAGCTCACAGCTTGCAACTGGGCGCTCAGCGCCCCAAATACACTTCAATCACTCGTTCATCGGCCTGTACGTCTTCCAGCGACCCTTCAGCCAGAACGCTGCCCTGGTGCAATACGGTCACGTGGTCGGCAATCGAGCCGACGAAACCCATGTCGTGTTCCACCACCATCAGCGAATGCTTGCCTGCCAGGCTCTTGAACAGCTCGGCGGTGAATTCGGTTTCGGCGTCGGTCATGCCGGCAACGGGTTCGTCGAGCAGCAGCAATTGCGGGTCCTGGACCAGCAGCATGCCGATTTCCAGAAACTGCTTCTGGCCGTGGGACAGCAGACCGGCCGGGCGTTGTGCGGATGCGGTCAGGCGAATGGTTTCCAGCACTTCGTTGATCCGGTCGCGCTGTTCGCCATTGAGTTTTGCGCGCAGTGAAGCCCAGACCGATTTGTCGGTCTTTTGCGCCAGCTCCAGGTTCTCGAACACGCTCAGGGCTTCGAAAACCGTGGGTTTCTGAAACTTGCGACCGATCCCGGCCTGAGCGATCTGCACTTCGCTCATTTGTGTCAGGTCCAGGGTTTCACCGAACCAGGCCTTGCCGTGGCTGGGGCGTGTCTTGCCGGTGATCACGTCCATCAGCGTGGTCTTGCCCGCGCCGTTGGGGCCGATGATGCAGCGCAATTCGCCCACGCCGATGTACAGATTCAAGTCATTGAGGGCCTTGAAGCCGTCGAAGCTGACGCTGATGTCTTCCAGGGTCAGTATCGTACCGTGCCGGGTGTTGAGCCCCTGGCCTGCAACCTGGCCCAGACCGATGGCGTCTCGGCTGGTGCCCGCGTCGGAGTTGGGATCGAGGATCGGTTCGAGCATGAAAGCGGGTGTCGGTGTGTTGTTCATGACTCGCTCCTTTTCTTCAGCAGGCCGATCACGCCCTTGGGCAGATACAGCGTCACGATGATGAACAGTGCGCCAAGAAAGAACAGCCAGTATTCAGGGAAGGCCACGGTGAACCAGCTCTTCATGCCGTTGACCAGACCCGCGCCCAGTAATGGGCCGATCAAGGTGCCGCGACCACCCAGTGCCACCCAGACGGCGGCCTCGATGGAGTTGGTCGGTGACATTTCGCTGGGGTTGATGATGCCGACCTGTGGCACATACAAGGCTCCGGCCAAGCCACAGAGCACGGCGCTCAGGACCCAGACGAACAGCTTGAAGCCACGAGGGTCGTAGCCACAGAACATCAGGCGGTTTTCTGCATCGCGCAAGGCGGTCAGCACTCGACCGAACTTGCTCTGTGCCAGACGCCAGCCCACATACAGGCTCGCCACCAGCAACAGGACCGTGAGCAGAAACAGCGTGGCCCGGGTGCCCTGGGAACTGATGCTGAAACCCAGGATGCTGCGGAAGTTGGTAAAGCCGTTGTTGCCGCCAAAACCGGTTTCGTTACGGAAGAACAGCAACATGCCAGCGAAGGTCAGCGCCTGGGTCATGATCGAGAAATACACGCCTTTGATCCGCGAGCGGAAAGCGAAGAAGCCGAACACCAGCGCCAGCAAGCCCGGAGCCAATACCACCAGACACATGGCCCAGAGGAAATTGTCGGTGCCTGCCCAATACCAGGGCAGTTCGGTCCACGACAGAAAGGTCATGAACGCTGGCAGGCCATCGCCTGCCGCTTCACGCATCAGGTACATGCCCATGGCATAACCGCCCAGGGCGAAGAACAGGCCGTGGCCCAGCGACAACAGGCCTGCATAACCCCAGACCAGATCCAGCGCCAGAGCAACGATGGCGTAGCAGAGGATCTTGCCCACCAGCGTCAGGGTATAGGCCGAAACCTGCAGGCCGTTATCGGCAGGCAGCAACGACAACAGCGGCATGGCCAGCAGAATGGCCAGAACCAGAATGCCCACGGTCAGCGTGCCCTTTGGCCCGACTTTCTGTACGGCGGTCACTATCAATGGCTGATTCATCAGTCGATCACCCGTCCTTTCAGTGCGAAGAGACCTTGCGGACGTTTCTGGATAAACAGAATGATCAGCGCCAGGATCAGGATCTTGCCCAATACGGCACCGATTTGCGGTTCAAGAATCTTGTTGGCGATGCCCAGCCCGAAAGCGGCCATTACGCTGCCTGCCAGTTGGCCGACACCGCCGAGCACCACCACCAGGAACGAGTCGATGATGTAGCTCTGGCCAAGGTCCGGGCCGACGTTGCCGATCTGACTCAAGGCCACGCCGCCCAGCCCGGCGATACCCGAGCCCAACCCGAAGGCCATCATGTCGATGCGCCCGGTGGGCACGCCGCAGCAGGCGGCCATATTGCGGTTCTGAGTCACGGCGCGCACGTTCAGACCCAGGCGGGTCTTGTTCAGCAGCAGCCAGGTCAGCACCACCACGAACAGTGCGAAAGCGATGATCACGATACGGTTGTAAGGCAGCACCAGGTTGGGCAGCACTTGAATGCCGCCCGACAGCCATTCAGGGTTGGCGACTTCAACGTTCTGCGCGCCGAAAGCCAGACGCACGGCCTGGATCAGCATCAGGCTGATACCCCAGGTGGCGAGCAGGGTTTCCAGCGGGCGCCCATACAAGTGGCGAATCACGGTGCGCTCCAGCGCCATGCCGATCAGTGCCGTGACAAAAAACGCTACCGGCAAGGCAATCAACGGGTAGTACTCGATGGCACCCGGCGCATAGCGCTGGAACATCAACTGCACCACATAGGTTGAATAGGCACCCAGCATCAGCATTTCGCCGTGGGCCATGTTGATCACGCCCAGCAGGCCGAAGGTGATCGCCAGCCCCAGAGCGGCCAGCAACAGAATCGAACCCAGAGACATGCCACTGAAGGCCTGGCCCAATACTTCGCCGATCATCAGCTTGCGTTTGACCTGCGCCAGACTGGTTTCGGCAGCAATGCGCACGGTTGCATCGGTTTCCACGCCGGGCGACAGCAAGGATTCAAGCCGGGTACGCGCCAGCGGATCGCCGGTTTCACCCAGCAGCCGCACGGCGGCCAGACGCACCGAAGGGCTGCTGTCGACCAGTTGCAGATTGGCCAGCGCCAGTGTCAAGGCGTCCTTTACGCCGGAGTCGGTTTCGGCGGCGACCCGTTGGGTCAGCAGTTCAAGCTGAGCGGGACGGGCGCTTTTCTGCAATTGCCGGGCAGCGGCCAGACGCAATTTCGCATCGGCCGCCAGCAATTGATGACTGGCCAGCGCGGTCTCGACCAGACCCCGCAGCCGATTGTTCAGGCGCAGTTTGCGCGGTTCATCAGGGTTTGGTGCATCGGCGGCGGCAGGTGCCTGGGCATCCACGGCCACGTATTGCTCGTTGTTTTCGAGGTAGGCGCGTTTACTGCTGTCTGCTGCAACACGTCCATCGCGCAAGGCCTCGAGCAGCTCGACACGTTCGGGCACAGGTTTGGCTGCCCAGGTTTCAAGCAGGTCGGCCTGTTGCGAAGAGCTGGCAGAAACGAAGTCGCCGGCATCACTGGCGTGTACTGCCAATGGCAGCAGGAACGCGAACGTGAGAATGAGGCGGTACAGGGTCTTGGGCATATCGATAGCCTGGGAGTCGGCGGTGAGGCATTTCGCGAATGAATTGCCCCGTAGGAGCGAATTCATTCGCGAAGGTCATCTAGGTATTAATTACTCTTCACCGCATGATCCGGCTTCTTGTCGTTGCCAGGGATGTACGGGCTCCATGGCTGGGCACGGATCGGCTCCTTGGTCTGCCAGACCACGTTGAACTGACCGTTATCCTCGACTTCACCGATCATCACCGGCTTGTGCAGGTGGTGGTTGGTCTTGTCCATGGTCAGGGTGAAGCCCGACGGCGCGGCGAAGGTCTGACCGGCCATGGCTTCGCGAACCTTGTCCACATCGGTGGACTTGGCTTTCTCGACCGCCTGCGCCCACATGTGGATGCCGACGTAGGTGGCTTCCATCGGGTCGTTGGTCACTGCCTTGTCTGCACCCGGCAGATTCTTTTTGGTGGCGTAGGCTTTCCAGTCAGCCACGAACTTTTTGTTGACCGGGTTTTCCACGGACTGGAAGTAGTTCCAGGCAGCCAGATGGCCGACCAGTGGCTTGGTGTCGATGCCGCGCAGTTCTTCTTCGCCGACCGAGAACGCAACCACTGGCACGTCGGTGGCCTTGAGGCCCTGGTTGGCCAGTTCCTTGTAGAACGGCACGTTGGAGTCGCCGTTCACAGTGGAGATCACAGCGGTCTTGCCGCCTGCCGAGAACTTTTTGATGTTCGCCACGATGGTCTGGTAATCGGCGTGGCCGAACGGTGTGTAAACCTCTTCGATGTCGCTGTCCTTCACGCCTTTGGAGTGCAGGAAGGCGCGCAGAATCTTGTTGGTGGTGCGCGGGTAGACGTAGTCGGTGCCCAGCAGGAAGAAACGCTTGGCTGCGCCGCCGTCTTCGCCCATCAGGTACTCGACCGCAGGAATGGCCTGCTGGTTAGGCGCTGCACCGGTGTAGAACACGTTCGGCGACATTTCTTCGCCTTCGTACTGCACGGGGTAGAACAGCAGGCCATTGAGTTCTTCAAATACCGGCAATACCGACTTGCGCGATACCGACGTCCAGCAACCGAACACGACAGCGACCTTGTCCTGAGTCAGCAGTTGACGGCCCTTTTCCGCGAACAGCGGCCAGTTGGAGGCCGGGTCGACGATGACAGGTTCCAGCATCTTGCCGTTCACGCCACCCTTGGCATTGATTTCGTCGATGGTCATCAACGCCATGTCCTTGAGCGAAGTCTCGGAAATGGCCATGGTCCCGGAAAGCGAATGCAGAATACCGACCTTGATCGTTTCGGCTGCCTGAACTGTCCAGGTCATACCCATTGCGGCGATTGATGCGGTCAGGGTGAAAGCTTTGATCAGGCTGCGACGCTTCATTGGACGGGCTCCGTTCGGTTGGCTTTTTTGGTAGGGCGAAAGAATTGCCTCAGAGGTCCTAAGCAAAGGCTGTGCCCAGCCGGGCAAATGGAGCACATATCCGTTCTAGAAGAGTCGCCGGGGAAGCGAGCGCACTGAAGTGGCGCTGAGGGTGGTGCGTCGTGGGTTTTTTGTTCGTTGTTGGTGCGTGGAGTGTTCGCGCCCATGAAAAAGCCGACTCGAGGTCGGCTTTTTCAGAGAATCTGACGAGGCCCGAACCGGTCGGGTGAGGAATTCATCACAAAACCGCCCGCCGGTTTCAGGCTTCGCAGCTGCAATTTAAGCTGCCGCCGAAGATTTAGCAAAGCGGGAAAAAACAATCCGATCGAATGCCCATACCAGCAGCAGTGAAATGCCCACCAGCGGGAAGGCTACGGCCAGTGCGAACATGATCACGATTGCCGTTTTCCAGCGTGGCAGATCATGGCGCAAGGGCGGTACACCAAGGCCTCCAACAGGACGGCGTTTCCACCAGATCACCAGCCCGCTGACCGAGCCGAGCAGAATCATCAGGCACGCCACAAAGATCAGCATCTGGTTGATCCAGCCGAAGAACTTGCCTTCATGGAGCATCACGCTCATCTCGGTAGCCCTGGAAACCAGGCTGTAATCCTTCCAGCCCACGTCAGCCAGCACCTTGCCGCTGTACTGATCGATATGCAGGGTGGCGTCATTGCGCGGATCGTCCGCGAACACCGCCACCGTGAACACCCCTTCGGCAGTCTTGGGCGCGGTGATGCTATAGCCGGGCTCGACACTACGTTCGGTGGCGATATCCACCACTTGCTGCAGCGTGACCTTCGGTGCCGCCGGGCCGGCTGACATGCCGTGATGGTGCATGTGTTCGGCATGTTCACCCGTGGACTGCGGCATCGGCGTGTTTTCCAGCGCCCATGGCACGGTCTGCACGCTGGCGGTATTGAGTTCACCGGCCAGTTGCGTGGATTTGGGCACATCGGTCCACATCGCGGCCGGGAAGGTGTTCCACAGCTCGGCGTATTGCTTGCCCCAGAATCCGGTCCAGGTCATGCCGCTGAGCAGCATGAACAGCAGAATCAGCGAGCCCCAGAAGCCGGTGACCGCATGCAGGTCGCGCCACAGCACTCGCCCGCGACTGCTCAAGCGTGGCCACAAGACTCCAGCGGCATTGCTTCCCCGTGGCCACCACAGGTACAGACCTGAAACCACCAACATGATGCCCCAGCCAGCGGCCAGTTCGATCAGCCGGTCGCCGACTGTGCCGATCATCAGTTCGCCATGCAGAGCGCGTGCGATGGCTTGCAGGTTGTCTTTGGCATCTTGGGTGCCCAGGATCTCGCCGCGATAAGGGTCGATAAAGACATTCAGCTCACGACCCTGCTCGCGCACCACAAACTGCGCGCTGCCCTCGGCGTTGACGGGCGGGAAGTATTTGCTGACAGCTGCCTGTGGATAACTGCTCAGCACCCGCTGTTGCAACTCGTCGGCGCTGAGCTGGTGATGAGCGGGTTTGACGGTCAGCAGGTCGCTGTACATCAACTGGTCCAGCTGTGGCTTGAACAGGTAAATGATCCCGGTCAGCGCCAGCAGGATCATGAACGGCGCGACGAACAGCCCGGCATAGAAATGCCAGCGCCAGGCCAGGTTATAGAAAGAGACTTTACGCTGTGACATGAAAAGCGTGCTCACGGTAAAAGGTACAGGACTGATTCGCGCAGGTTTGCGCCAGCTCAGTCAGGTTCGCGCAACCTTCCGGGCTGCGGTCGTTATGGGGGTCAGGCTGCTGTCGTGGCGGGAGGTGCCCGGCTGCGGGCATGCAGGAAGGCGCTCTGACGCGCATGACCTTGCCGGGTGAGCGCGGCAAAGAAATCGGAGGGTTTGGGTGGTGTGGCGGCAACCAGTGTCAGCACTCGAGGCAGAGCGGGGCAGCCGAACAGCAAAGTACAGTAGCCGCATTTGGCCCATAAGGCGTGGTCGTCCATGCCTGTATTGGCAGGCTTGGCCTGCTCGCTGCCAGGGTGGGCGTGGTGCGATTCCATATCCATCGAGGTCGGCGTGGACATGGACATACCGGCGTGATGCTCCATCGGCATCGACTGGGAAACCAGTGGACCGATAAAGATCATCAACATGGCGAACAGACTCAGCCACGTGCCCCGGACTTTACGAGGCGTGGATGAGTGAACGCGATCAGTGCGCATGGCGCTCAAGTCAGGCAGTCACTCAATGCTTGTGTTCAGGTTCCTGCTTCTGGACCACGACCTGTACGTCGATATCGCCAGCTTTCTCGAAGTGCAGCGTCATCGGAAAACGCTGGCCCAATGCGAGCATGGACCGGTCTTTGATACCCAGCAACATCACATGATAAGCCATGGGCGCAAAACTGACCTTGGCACCGGCTGGAACGTCGACTGACGGGACCTGGCGCATTTTCATCAGGCCATCTGCCTGCACGTGTTCATGCAATTGTGCTTCACCGGCGATAGGGGTTTTGACGCTGAGCAGGCGGTCGGCGCTGTTGCCCTTGTTCTCGATGGTGAAATACGCCGCGACGGTCGGCGCATTCGGTGGCAGCTCCATGGACCACGGGTGGCCGATCAACAGCTTCCCGCCGGTGTATTCATGGGCATTGGCAAAACAGGCAGGCAGCAACAATGCCGCCAGCATGAGGGCTTTCTTGAGCATGGGTGATTCTCCGGTCAATTCATTCAGGTGCGTCAAGACACGTGCGAAGTGAATATCAGGTTAGCGGAGAGGCTCGGGGATTGGCGCTTGGCCATTGCTGGCGAGGCGAGGTGTGGATCACAAAAAGGGCAGGCGGGAAGTATTCCGGTCCGGGCCGTGTCTGCGGGCCATGGGTAAAGCCGGAGGGGATGACGACAATGATCGAACCTGAGCAGCATGCGCAATGCTGCATGCCCGAGTGATCGTCATTGCCGGGAATGCTGTTTGTCGCATCGCCCAGGGAAATCGCCACCAGACGCGTGCCGCTGCCACTACAGAAACTGCCCCACAACACCTGATCACCCTGAGAACGAGGCGACAGAGGCATGGCCAGCAGGCTGAACAGCACTGCAAAGCAGGCAATCCAGACCGATGTTGTCCGGCGTTGGGACATTACGGTTTCCGTTTTATCGAAGGGACCCATCAACCCCGCCATTTAGCCTGAATGGTGACGATAAGTAAAAAGGGAGGCGTGTGGCCGGGTGTCGCGGGTTATTTGCGAAGGGCACTAAGGGCATGCAGGGTTTCTTCGACACTTCTCAACACCCGATCCACCTCCGGCAACTCCGGCCGTTTCAACACCAGCACCGGCAACCCGCGTTCCCGGGCGACTTGCAGTTTGGGTTCGGTGGAGCTGCTGCCGCTGTTCTTGCTGATCAGGACGTCGATCTGGCGACGCTCGAAGAGGGTGCGTTCGTCTTTGAGGTGGAAAGGGCCGCGTGCGCCGATCACTTCGCAGCGCTCGTTGCCGGGATATGGGTCCAGGGCGCGGAGGGTCCAGAACTGGTGTTCGGGGATTTCGTGCAGGTGTTGCAAGGGCTCGCGGCCCAGGGTGAACAGTGGGCGCTTGAAAGGCCGCAGTGCCGTTGTCAGATCGGCCCAGTCAGCCACTTCGCGCCAGTCATCGCCAGGGCCGGGCTGCCACGCCGAACGACGCAGCGCCCAGCACTCGATACCCGCCAGACCCGCAGCAACAGCGGCATTGCGGCTGATTTGCGCGGCATAGGGATGGGTGGCATCCAGCAACAGGTCGACACCCTGTTCACGGATGAACTGCGCCATGCCTTCTGCGCCGCCATAGCCGCCAACCTTGAGCTGGCAGGTCAGATCCGTTGGCACGCGGCCAACGCCCGCCAGGCTGTAAATGTGCTCCGGCCCCAAGGTGCGGGCGATGGCCAGAGCCTCGGTTACGCCGCCCAGTAGCAATATGCGTTTCATGCAGTCACTCCGGCTTGTCCCACAATCCCGCCTTGACGATCAATGGCAAAAACCTCCACCTGAACTTGCGCCGGGACCACACTACGGGCGAAGTCCAGGGCGTGCTGGCAGACCGCATCCCCCAAAGGCACACCCGCCGCTGCGCTCATGGCCAACGCCTGCTGGCTGGTATTGGCGTCGCGGATCTGCTGCTGCAACACTTCATCGGCACCGACGTCGGCTGCCCATTGCGCCAGTTGCGGCAGGTCGATGCTGGAATGGCGGCTGTGCAGGTCCATATGCCCGGCAGCCAGTTTGCTGATCTTGCCGAAGCCGCCGCAGAGGCTCAGTTTATCCACAGGCACTTTGCGCAGATGCTTGAGCACTGCGCCCACAAAGTCGCCCATTTCGATCAAGGCGATATCCGGGATTCCGTAAACCCGGCGCATGGTGTCTTCGCTGGCATTGCCGGTGCAGGCGGCGATATGCAGGTAGCCATTGGTCTTGGCGACATCGATACCCTGATGGATCGATGCGATGTAAGCCGCACAGGAAAACGGCCGGACAATGCCGCTGGTGCCCAGAATCGACAGCCCGCCAAGAATGCCCAGGCGCGGGTTCATGGTTTTCAGCGCCAACGCTTCACCGCCTTCGACGCCCACCGTCACCTCGAAACCGCCCGCATAGCCCATCTCCTGCGCCAGCCCCAGCAAATGCTCGGTCATCATGCGCCGTGGCACCGGGTTGATGGCGGGTTCGCCGACATTCAGCACCAGACCGGGGCGTGTCACCGTGCCCACGCCGGGGCCTGCGACAAAACGCACGCCCGGTTCGGCATCAAGCCGCACACGGGCAAATACCAGCGCGCCATGGGTCACGTCGGGGTCGTCTCCGGCATCCTTGATGGTTGCCGACTCCGCGCCATCTTCCCAAAGGCGGCAGAACTCCAGGCGCATCTGCACCTGTTTGCCCTTGGGCAGCACGATCTGCACCGCATCGCTGGCGTGTCCGCCAAGCAGCAGGCGCGCCGCCGCCAGGCTGGTCGCGGTGGCGCAACTGCCCGTCGTCAGGCCACTGCGCAGCGGGGCGGGCTGTTCGGCGGTTTCTTCACGCATCAGGGTTTGACCACATCCAGCAGAGTGATAGGCAATGCCTGACGCCAGGTATCGAATTCGCCCAGAGGTTTGGCATGGGCGACGTGGATGCGGGTCAGCTCACCGCCATGCTGTTCGCGCCAGGCCATCAGGGTGATTTCGCTTTGCAGGGTCACGGCATTGGCGACCAGCCGGCCACCGGAGCGAAGCTGTTTCCAGCAGGCTTCCAGCACGCCGGGGCGAGTAACGCCGCCGCCGATGAAGATGGCATCAGGGGTTTCAAGGCCATTCAGCGCTTCGGGCGCACTGCCGCGCACCAGTTGCAGGCCGGGCACGCCCAGCGCGTCACGGTTGAATTCGATCAGATGCTGACGGCCTTCATCAGCCTCGATGGCCAGGGTCCGGCAGGTGGGATGGGCGCGCATCCATTCGATGCCGATGGAGCCGCAACCCGCGCCCACATCCCAGAGCAGTTCGCCGGGCAGCGGAGCCAGACGCGCCAGGGTGATTGCCCGCACATCGCGCTTGGTGAGCTGGCCGTCATGCTCGAACGCCGAGTCCGGCAAGCCTGCCAGCGTACTCAGGCGCGGGGCGTCGGCGCTGGCGCGGCAGTCGATGGCGACCAGATTCAGCGCCGCGATCTCCGGGTTGCCCCATTCGCTGGCCAGTCCGTCGATACGCCGCTCGGCTTCGCCGCCCAGATGTTCGAGCACGGTCATGTGGCTGGGGCCGAAGCCGCGCTCGCGCAACAAGCCGGCAATGGCTGCCGGGCTGCTGCCATCGTTGCTCAGCACCAGCAGGCGCAGGCCATGGTGAAAGTGTGCGTTCAGGGCGGCCAATGGGCGGGCGACCACCGAAAGCGTGACGACGTCCTGTAACGGCCAGCCCAGGCGTGCCGCGGCAAGGGAATAGGAGGAGGGCGCGGAGACAACGCGCATTTCTTCGATGGCGACCACGCGGGCAAGGCTGGCACCGACACCAAACAGCATCGGATCGCCGCTGGCCAGCACGCAGACTTCGGCACCGCGCTGCTCCAGCACCGGATTCAGGGAAAACGGGCTGGGCCAGTTGCGGCGTTCTGCGCGGATGCAGCGCGGTAACAAGGCCAGTTGGCGCGGGCTGCCGAACACCTGATCGGCGTGCAGCAGCGCATGCCGGGCATTCTTGCCCAGGCCTTTGTAACCGTCTTCCCCGATTCCCACGACTGTCAGCCACGGCGACATGTGCATCCCTCGATCCAAACTTCCGACAGAGCGTCTTTTCATGCTGGCGGACAAAGCAGGCATAATACCGCGCCCGATAGGCACATGTGCCTATTGAAGCTGCAACCAGAGTCCAGATCGGGTGATTCATTGAACGAGCCGAAGTACGCTCGCAAGTCCTCCATAGCCATTCGCCCCTCGGCCTGTCCGGGGTTGCTGCGTATCGTCCCGGCTCTGGACGGCGGAATCTGCCGTATCAAGCTGGCTGGTGGCGTGATCACCAGCGCCCAGGCGTTGGCGGTGGCCCAGGCCGCGAGCACTTATGCACAGGGCGTGATCGAGGCCACCAACCGGTCCAACCTGCAGCTTCGCGGGATCGGTGCCGATCATGACGGGCTGATCGAGTCGTTGATGGCTGCCGGTCTTGGGCCTGCCAATCCCGATAGCGACGATGTACGCAACCTGATGCTCAGCCCGACTGCCGGGCTGGACCCGCAGATGCTCTTCGACACTCGACCACTGGCGGCGCAGATTCTGGCGTCTCTGGAAACCCACGCCCGTTTTCATGAACTGTCGGCCAAGTTCGCCCTGTCGCTGGACGGCGGCGAGGCGCTAGTCATGCTTGAACATCCTCATGACCTGTGGCTTTCGGCGCTGGCGGTGGACGGTGAAGTGCTGCTGGCCTTCGGACTGGCCGGTTGCCCAGCCCATGATCGCCCGCTGGCAGCGGTGCCACTGACGAACGGGCATGAACTGGTTGTCGCGTTGCTGGAGCTGTTTCTCGATCTGGCCAGTGCCGAACACACTCGCATGCGGCATTTGCTGGCTGAAGTGCCGGTCGAGGAAATCCTCCGTCAGTTGGCGGCGCGACTGAGCGTGCCCCTGCGATCTGATCAAAAAATAACCGGATGGCAGCGTCCGAACCCTGGCGACAATCGTCACCTCGGCATTTATCCACAGGCGCAACCCGGCCTTGTGTCAGTCGGCGGCGCAGTACCCCTCGGACGTCTGGATGCCGCGATGCTCACCAGCGTCGCCCGGCTGGCCAGCGAAAAAGGCGATGGCACCTTGCGGCTGACGCCCTGGCAAAGCCTGTTGTTGCCCAATGTTCCCGGCGAGCGGGCACAAGAGGTGATGGCGGCCTTGCAGGTGGCGGGCCTGATCTGTTCCAGCGAGCAGCCGCTGTCGCGCATCGTTGCCTGCACCGGTTCTGCCGGTTGCGGCAAAGGGCTTGCCGATACCAAGGCCGATGCCCTGTTGCTGGCCGAGCAGTTGCCCCCCGGCGAAGCGGCGCACCTGACCGGTTGCGGTCGCTCCTGTGCGGCGGCCCATGTCGCGCCTGTGACCTTGCTGGCGGTTTCGCCCGGCCATTACGACCTCTATTTTCGCGATGCAGCACATTCCGGTTTCGGTGTGCTGCGTGCGCGTGACCTCACTATTGAAGCAGTCGGCGCGCAGCTGGCAGCCGACTCACGGAGCAGTTCTGCATGATTGATTACATCCGCGATGGTCAGGAGATTTATCGCAACTCCTTCTCGATCATTCGCGCCGAAGCGCGTCTGGACACGATCCCCGCCGACCTGGAAAAACTCGCCGTGCGCGTGATCCACGCCTGCGGCATGGTCGAGGTCATCGAAGACCTGCGCTTCTCCCCGGGTGCCGGTACGGCCGGGCGCAATGCACTGGCGGCGGGCGCGCCGATTCTCTGCGATGCGCGCATGGTGTCCGAAGGCATCACCCGTTCGCGGCTGCCGGCCAACAATCAGATCATCTGCACCCTGCATGACGAGGGTGTTCCGGAAATGGCCCGTGAACTGGGCAATACCCGCTCCGCCGTGGCGCTGGAGCGGTGGCGTCCGCATCTGGAAGGCAGCGTCGTGGTGATCGGCAATGCACCGACCGCGCTGTTCTATCTGCTGGAAATGCTTGATGCAGGCGCCCCGAAACCGGCCTTGATCCTCGGTTTCCCTGTGGGCTTCGTTGGAGCGGCCGAGTCCAAGGCCATGCTGGCTGCCGACAGCCGTGGCGTGCCCTTCGTCATCATGCAGGGTCGTCGCGGCGGTAGCGCCATGGCAGTGGCCGCGGTCAATGCACTGGCGACGGAGATCGAATGATGCAGGCTCGTGGTCGATTGATTGGCCTGGGCGTCGGCCCCGGCGACCCGGAACTGATTACCGTCAAGGCGCTGCGCCTGCTGCGCGAATCCCCCGTCGTGGCTTACTTCGTGGCCAAGGGCAAGAAAGGCAATGCGTTCGGCATCATCGAAGGTCATTTGCAGGAAGCCCAGACGCTGATGCCGCTGGTCTACCCTGTGACCACCGAAGCGCTGCCTGCGCCGCTGTCTTACGAGCAGGTCATCAGTGACTTCTATGACGAGGCCAGCCTCGACGTGGCAGCCCATCTGGATGCCGGTCGCGATGTAGCGGTGATCTGTGAAGGCGATCCGTTCTTCTACGGCTCTTATATGTACCTGCATGATCGTCTGGCCGAGCGTTACGAGGCCCAGGTGATTCCAGGTGTGTGCTCGATGCTGGGTGGTGCGTCCGTGCTGGGTGCGCCGCTGGTCTATCGCAATCAGAGCCTGTCGGTACTGTCCGGTGTGCTGCCGCACGACGAACTCAAGCGCAAGCTGGCCGACGCCGATGCGGCGGTCATCATGAAACTGGGCCGTAACTTTCCCAAGGTGCGGGATGTGCTGACAGAGCTGAGCATGGCCGGGCGTGCGCTGTACGTCGAGCGCGCCACCATGGCCAATCAGAAGATCGTGCCGCTGGATGAGGTCAATCCCATGTCGTCACCTTACTTTTCGCTGATCATCGTTCCCGGTGAAAGGTGGCAAGGCTGATGGTCCTGAATATTCCAGCCATTGTGATCCTGGGCAATGGCAGCCTGGCTACTGCGCGACGCATCCAGCAGCTTTACCCGGACGCGCTGATTCATGGTCTTGCCGAGCGGGTGCAGGGTGCGGACAGCACTTACACCGAGTTTGGTGCGACCCTGCGCCAGTTGTATCAACAGAACACCCCGATTATTGCCCTGTGTGCCGCCGGTATCGTGATCCGGACCCTGGCGCCACTGCTGCTCGAAAAGGGTGCCGAACCCGCCGTGCTGGCTGTGGCCGAAGATGGCAGTGCCGTCGTGCCGCTGCTGGGCGGATTGGGTGGCGTGAATGTCATGGCTCGTGAAATAGCCGCGGGCCTTGGCGTTGCACCGGCTATCACCACCAGTGGCGAACTGCGTTTCGGCACCTGTTTGCTCAACCCGCCCAGTGGTTATGCCCTGGGCGATCTGGAACTGGGCAAGCGCTTCGTTTCCGATCTGCTTTCCGGCGAGCGCGTGCGTATCGAAGGCGCTGCGCCCTGGCTGGCTCAGGCGCAGTTGCCGGAGGACCCACACGCCGAGCTGGCCATTCACGTGGGCTGTGCCGAGCGTGAGCCTTCAAGTAACGAATTGCTGATTTACCCACGTAGCGTGCTGGTCGCCGTCAGTGAAACCGGCCCGCAACTGGCCGACAGCGTACGTGCGGCTCTGCACGAAGCCCGAGTGGCTGTGCAATCCCTGGCCTGTCTGCTGGCGGGTGATGCGCAGATGGCGGATGCCGACTTGCATCAGGCGGCTGCCGATCTGGGTGTGCCAGTGCGTTTTGTCCAGACCGAAACTGCCAGTGAAATGGCCCGGCATGCGGTGCCGCAACTGCTGCCGCCCATCAGCGTGGGCGAGGGCATGGCGATTGCGGTTGCCCGGCAGCCGCTGGATGTTCAACAGATCGGCCGTGGACGCGGTCGGCTGGCGGTGATCGGCCTTGGGCCGGGTGCTGCCGAGTTCATGGTGCCTGCGGTCAAGGCCGAGCTGTCCCGTGCCAACGATGTGCTGGGCTATGAAACCTATGTGCGCATGGCCGGGCCATTCCGGGCCGATCAGGTGCTGCACTGCACCGACAACCGCGAAGAAATGCTGCGTGCCCGCCATGCGTTCGAGCTGGCTGCCCAAGGGCGTTCGGTGGTGGTGGTGTCGTCCGGTGATCCGGGCGTATTCGCCATGGCCTCGGCTGTGCTGGAAGCGTTGCATGAGTCCACGGACCCCGAATGGCATGCCGTCGAGCTGGAAATCCTGCCGGGCGTCTCGGCTTCCCTGGCGACTGCTGCTCAGGCTGGCGCGCCATTGGGGCATGACTTCTGTGTCATGTCGCTGTCGGACAACCTCAAGCCCTGGGATGTGATCGAAAAGCGTCTGGACCTGGCTTCTCAGGCTGATCTGGCTCTGGCTTTCTACAACCCGATTTCGCGCTCACGCCCCTGGCAACTGGGCAGGGCGCTGGAAATCGTGCGTCAGCACCGCAGCCCTGAAACGCCCGTGACGCTGGGGCGTGATATCGGTCGTCCGGGGCAGACATTGCGTGTCATTACCCTGGGTGAGCTGACGCCTGAACAGGTAGATATGCGCACCATGGTGCTGATAGGTTCTTCGACCACCTGCACTTTTGCCCGCTCTAATGGCGAGCAATGGGTGTATACGCCGCGCTGGTATCCGGTCAAACCGGGTAGCTGATGTCTTTCGCGAATGAATTTCCCCCTACAAATAGTAGGAGCGAATTCATTCGCGAAGGCAAAACGTAAGAAGTCTCTTTAAATCCTGCGGGTGGTTGTTTATTGTTTTTGTAATTTCCCTCAGGCCGCTATTTCTCTTGTTGTATAACCGTGTCAGTCTGGCTAGTTTCATGTCCTTGTTTCTATAAGGATGTAGATAATGACAAGTCAAACTTTCAATGCCCTGATCGCGGGCAGTAACATTGTTTCCTTCTCTTCCAGTGTCTCAGTGCAGGCGCGGCAGGATATTGCAGATATGCTGTTGTATGCCGAGTTCTTTGCCACCCAGAGTTATCGGCCAAACGAGTTCTGGACCAGCTGGCTCAACTATTACCGCAGCAGCCTCGTCCGCTCAGGGTGCAAACTCAAAAGCCAGATCGTCAAGCAGCCGATGGTGATTAACGATGCTGAAGAGCTGGATGTCATCAGTTTCGATATCACCGGCTCAGTAAGTGTCGGCAACCTGCTGGAGCTCACCCGGCGCTCATTCAAGGCGGCTCGGCTCAATCAGTATGCGCAGCATTTCTTTCAGTACGGCTCGGGTTCTGGGGCGGTTGGCAATTTTCAGGTCGTGCCCTGTGAAGAAGTTGCCGGGGAGGTGCACCTTCTGCTCTGCGGTCTGAATGCCAGCGCCACTGTCACCTCGGATAGCCGTGGTGGGGACTCGTGGATCAAGCGCGAGATGGTGGTGCGTCTGGGCGGTGGTGTCTACGGTTTCACAAGCGCCGCTTTTGCTCCCCAGAGGGAGCGTATCCGCGCCCGCTTGAAGGAAGTCGGCAACTTCAATATCCGGCAGATAAACATCTGAATTATTTGCTTACGGCAGAAGCTGTAAGAAATGTTCCATCTATGAATCGGGTTTTTGGAACGCCTGGATGTCATCCAGGCTCCTCAAGGGTGACGGACATAAAAGATTTTTTGAACATAACGTTCGATCTATCCCTTTGCCTATCTTGTGTTTTTGGTATGTGCGGTATTTATTTGTTTTGTTTTTAATTGTTTGCCGGGGTCCTACTTTTTGCCGTTTTCAGCTTTGGCACGGTATGGAGAAACGCAAAGGCATGGGGTAGCTTTGAATTGTCCCTTACGGATGAACTTTACTTGAAAAGGAATTTGAAAATGTTTGATGTAGTTGAAAAAAGCAAAATCGAAATCGCTAACTGTGACCTGGGTGACTGTGGTCATCAGGAACATGTCGATAACAAGCGGAAGTCTTTGGGCCTTATGGAAGTGGATGAGAAAAATCCTGGTGCACTGGTTGCCGGCGATACCGTTGTCTCTATCGTTTCCGGCATGTCGAAAGAGAACAAACAGATTCTCAAGGACAGTGTTCTGCTCGCTTCGCTGGCCGCCAACAAGAAGTACCTCGACAGCAATGAAAATGCCGTGCAGTGGTATGAAACCTTCACCAAGGTGCTGGGTTACTGCGGCTGGTTCTCCCAGTCCAAAGAGCTTTCTGACTATCGAAGCAGCAATACGCGTTTCACCATGGAGCAGGAAGCACTGAAGATTCTGGAATCGGCCATCGTTGCCATGGCAGTGCCAGGTCCGACCTCTGTATTG
The DNA here is from genome assembly GCF_019719005.1 of Pseudomonas cichorii. Taxonomy (GTDB): domain Bacteria; phylum Pseudomonadota; class Gammaproteobacteria; order Pseudomonadales; family Pseudomonadaceae; genus Aquipseudomonas; species Aquipseudomonas cichorii_E. Next base: position 52,323 of record NZ_JAIGPJ010000026.1, on the reverse strand, counting down.
CTGCTCAAGGTCGCCAAGGATACCGTCAAGGCTCTGCAGTCCAGCGACAAGCCACTTCGTTTGTTCGAGAACTCAAGCAAAACCCACAAGAGTGCCAAATTCACGATCGCATCCGCCGCCGAGTCCAGTGATGGTGAAGTGGTCATGGCCATGGGTGCAGTGAACTTTGTCACGTCTCAGGACATCACCAACGTGCTGTTCTGGGAGTGGAACAATGCTTCTGTTCGCATCAAGCGTGCCGAGAACAATCTGGTTCTCAACCCTCAGCATTATGCGCGGGTAAAGGGTGAGGTTGAGGCGAAGCTGACGGCAAATGCCCGATTTGCCCTGGCTGAATTCGAGATCTGATGTGTTGTTGAGCCGCGGTTCGCCGCGGCTTTTTTTTGATGAGCGTAGTGAGGGCGTCTTATGTGCAAAGGAATGCAGCAGAGTTATATCAATGCAGGCAGCCTGTTCTTTTTTTCCAGCGGTGTTTCCCCTTCATTCATGGCGGATGTGCTGGACTGCAGCCTGTATAGCCAGTTGGCCGCTTCGGCCAAGCATGAAAAGTTTGTCGAGCCTGTCGAATGGCGTCAGACCTATCTCAATGCGCTGACCCGCTTTCGCTGCAATATCGTTTACCGCGAAGTGCAGGATGCGCCTCTGGAGTACGCAGGTTCACTGTGGGCCTACACTAGGGAAAAGCTGGCCAGGCGCGTGTCTTTGTCGCTTGTCGAGCGTGCAGAGTGCATCTTGAAACGCTTTGCGGATGGCACCGAATCGGAGGCCACCACGGCCTTGTTGGCGGAGCAAACGACGCATTGTCTGCCGGTTCTGGCGCTCCCTGAACCGACCACGGAGCCGGACGCAACAGGCCAGCAGGATTGCTCGGTCATCCTGCAACTGGCGTTCGTCGATGTCGAACCAGTAGTCAACCTGATCATTCTCACTTTCAAAAGCACGCCACCTGCAGGTGAGCTGCCGCTTGCGCAGTTGTTTGCCGAACTGGGCAGCGTGAAGGGGCTGGAGATCGCACATGTCTCAGCCGAGCTGGATGAACATGGTTTCGGTTATTTCAGAAAGGATCTGATCGCCAGGATGGGAGCCAGACGGGACAAGTTGATTGTTGCTCTGAGGGAGGATGAACCATGAGTTCAAACTCTCTGTTGATGGCCAATAATCTGGTTTCTTTCCTGCCTGGCTTTGATGCGCAGGAGCGGGCGGATATTCAGGATTGCCTGTTACTGGCCGAGCTGTGTGCTTTCGAGGCTTTTGATCGCAAGAAAAACTGGGATGGCTGGATCAATGCTTACCAGCAGAAGCTGGTGGCGTGCGGGCTTTCACGCACATCGGTCATTGACCAAAAGTCTGCGGTATTCAAGAAGCCCAAGGATTTTCAGAGCCAGGCCGCGCTGCTGGTGGCGCGTATTACTTCTCCCCGGCTCGCTGAGCTGGCGAAATCCTCGCTGCAGGACATGTTCAACAGCGAGCATGCGAAGGTTTTCTTCAGCAGCTGGTTCAGTGTGGGGCGCTCCGAAAGCTTTCAGATGGTGCCTTGCGAGAAACGTGAGTCCGGGCAGATCCATATCGTGATCTGTGGGCTGCAAATGATCAGTCTTACCAGACCCAAGCCCTGGTATTCATGGATTTCGAAGATTCCCATGTGGCCGCTCAACTATGAAATGAAGTTGTTGCTCAAGGGTGGAGGCTTCGTCTTCGACAATACCCAATACGCTTTGAATCGCGACCGTGTGCGAAAGGAGTTACAGGACAGGGGAGCGGAGCGTATCAAGCGCATTCCGCTCTGAAGTATCAGGGCACCAGATACCCTCTGACTCCGGTGAAAATGATTTGCGCTGCCAGGGCGCAGACGAACAACCCCATCAGACGGCTGACAATCTGCAAGCCCTGGTCACCGAGGATGCGTTCGATTCGGTCCGACAGATACAGAACGACACCAACGCTGAAGCTGGCCAGGGCAATACTCAGGATGGCAGTGAGCTTGTCATCCCAATGAGGCTGGCTGACCCCCATGACCAGCAGCGCACCGATGGTGCCCGGGCCTACGGTGATCGGGATGGTCAGCGGGACGATGGTGACATCCTGCTGGATGTTATCGGTCTGTACCGCCGATTTGCCTTGCGCCATGCCCAGCGCCGAAATGAACAGCACGCTGCCTGCGCCAATCCGGAAGGCATCCACGGTGATGCCGAATACATCGAAGATCACCCGGCCGAACAGATAGAGCAGAACGCTGGAAATCAGCGTCGCCAGCGCGACTTTCCAGGCCAGACGCCGCTGCTCCTTGCGTGAGTGGCCACGGGTCAGGCTGATGAAGCAGGAAAGTACGAAAAAAGGGCTATAGAGCACCAGCATCTTCAGATAAACGCTGAACAGCACATGAAGCATGGTCTTGGCTCACTTGGGGAAAGGCTTTGTCATGGCCCGTCAGTTCTGCTGGTAGAGGTTGCCATTGGACGTCAGGGTGCGGGTTGCCTCGCGCTGTTCGACCCAGTATTCGATCAACTCCCTCAACTGCGACAACTCGATGGGTTTTGCCATATGCCCGTCCATACCCGCCTGACGGGCACGATCCTTGTGTTCGGTCAGAATGTGCGCAGTCAGGGCCACTACCGGAGTCCGCACCCGCTGGTTGCCCACTTCCCAGGCCCGTAGTTGCTCGGTGGCCGAGAAACCATCGAGGATTGGCATTTCACAGTCCATGAGCACCAGGTCGTAACGCTGTGCCTTCATGGCTCGCAGCGCTTCTTCGCCGTTGCTGGCGGTGTCGGGGCGCAGGTTGAGTTTGCCGAGCATGCCGCGAATGACCTTGGTCGAGATGGTGTTGTCTTCGGCTACCAGAATACGGAAGTCGCCGGGCACGCTGACCGGCGTGTTCAAGGCAGGCTGCGACGAAAGCGGAACGACACCCTTGTTCAGTTGAGTCAGTTCGTCTGCCAGCGTGGTCTTGAGCGTATAGCCAGCCACCGGTTTGGCCAGAATGCGCTTGATGCCGGCATTGCGGGCGATGATCTTGCTGGGTGCATTGCTGATGCCGGTGAGCATGATCAGCAGGATGTCGTGATTGAGGCTCGGGTCTTCCTTGATCTTGGCCGCCAGTTGCATGCCGCTCATGCCGGGCATGTTCTGGTCGAGCAGTACCACATCGAAATAGTCGCGCAAGTTCGCCTTGGTACGCAGCAACGCCAGCGCTTCCTTGCCGGACGGCACGGCACTGACGTTCAGGCCCCAGGCGCTGCACTGCTGCACCAGCACTTTGCGGCAGGTATCGTTGTCATCAACCACCAGCACGCGAGCATCCTTGAGCGGGCCGTCCAGATCGGTGGTCGGCTGCTCCAGCAGCTTGGCGTCCAGTGGCAGGCTCAGCCAGAGTGTGGTGCCCTGAGTGTGGCCGCTCTGGATACCGAATTCGCCATCCATCAGCTCTGTCAGCCGGCGCGCAATGACCAGCCCCAAGTGGCCACCGAGCTTGTTGCTGGTCAGGAAGTGCTTGCTGTGCAGTTCGGTGTGCATCAATGCATCGCGCTCTTCCGCGGACAACGGCATGCCACTGTCCTGCACCGAGATGCGTACGCGATGTTTGCCGGGCTTGGAGTCAAGCGCGACCGCCAGCAGGATTTCGCCTTCCTCGGTTTTCTTCAGCGCGTTTTCCAGCAGGCTCAGCAGCGTCTGGCGCAGACGTGTCGGGTCGCCACTGATGACTCGCGGCACCTGGGGATGGATCAGGCTGATCAGTTCGACGTTCTGCTGTTCGGCCTTGGCGCGGAATATGTTGAGGCAGTCCTCGATCAGGGCGCTGATATCGAATTGCACGTCATCGAGTTCGATCTGGCCCGACTCGAGCTTGGAGATATCAAGGATCTCGTTGATCAGTGTCAGCAGTTCGTTGCCTGCGCTGTGGATGGTTTCCACATAGTCGCGCTGCTTGACCGAAAGCGGGGTATCCAGCAGCAGTTCGGTCATGCCGAGCACGCCGTTCATGGGCGTGCGGATTTCGTGGCTGATCTTGGCCAGGAACTCGGCCTTGGCGTTGACTTCCGCCGTGCTGGCGGCCTGATCGCGGCTCAGGCTGAACTTGTCCTCGGTAATGCTGCGCGAGCGTTCGTTGAGAGCGATGCTCATCAGCAGGCCGCAGATACAGAAAACCCCCAGCAGGGCGAGGATCAGCCATTGCGGCGGGATCAGGCTCAGCCACAACAGACCCGGCACGATCACCAGATAACCGAGGTTGAAGAGGATCATCGAGGCCACGAACGTCCGCGCCGGACGGTAGCCTTTCTGCCAGTGCCAGACCGATACCGTCAGGATGCTCAGCGTGGTCAGGGAAACCAGCAGGAAGGTCATGACGTTGAGTGGCACGCTGTCGAACAGCAGTACCAGCAGCACGCCGGTGCCCATGAGCACGGCATCGACCTGCATCAGTCGGTCGAGTACCTTGATGCCTCGATGCACGAAGAAGCAGTAGGTGTAGAACAGGCCGGCCACGGCGGCGAGCAACAGCGCAACGTGGGCCCCCGGCGTTTGCGCGATATGCCAGGTCTTGGCCATGTCGATCAGGTTGAGCAGCAGGAACGCGCTCAATGCCAGCAGGGTTTCACAGGCGGCCAGCCACAGGTTGCTGCGCGACTTGGTGTGCCAGTAGCGCGTGAGGTTCTGGATGATCAGCATGATCAGCGCGCCGAACAGCAGGCCGAACAGGAAAGGTTCGCGCTCGTCGGCCGCGCTGGCTATCGCCGGTTGCAGCGTGATGCTGGGGCGCAGTTTCTGGGTCGAGACGAGTCGCAGGTACAGGTCCAGCGGGACATCGCTTTGCGGTACGGGGAGCAGGAAATCGTTGGAGGGCAGTCGCTGATCCTGCTTGGGCACATCGTTGCCGGTGCGCAGGTGGTCGACCAGCTTTTCGCCTTCGATGATGTACAGGTCTCCGCTGGCCAGGTCTGGCGCGAAGATGCGTATCAGTTGTTCGTGTCGGGTAGGAGGTACCCGGTAGTGCAGCCATAACGCGCTGTCGCGGTCGGCTGCCGTGACCCGTTCAAGGTCGATGGGGCTGAACTGGTTCTGGTAGCGGGCCGAGCGGATATCGTTCAGTTGCAGGCTTGCCTGTTCGTCGAGCAGCGTGGACCACCCTGCGCCATGCTCGGCCTTGGCCGTGAGCATGAAGAGCAAGGACAGTAGTCCAGCTGTTGAAACTATGGCAATCCTGAGCCAGCGCACGGTGATATCCCTTCCTGAGTGAATGCCTGATAACAGTGCGCAGCGCCGGAGCAACCGACCAGCCCCCTTGTCAGGGGCTGGTCCGGCAGACTTACTCCTGACTCTCACCACGCTCACGGGCAATGGCACGGTAGCCAATGTCCTTGCGGTAGAAGCAACCTTCCCAATCAATCCTTGCAGCCAGGGCATAGGCATTTTCCTGTGCCTTGCCGACTGTTTCGCCCAGAGCGGTTGCGCACAATACGCGACCGCCGCTGGTGACGACACGCTCGTCCTTGAGTGCTGTGCCTGCATGGAAGACCTTGCCCGGCAGTTGTGCTGCAGCATCCAGACCTTCGATCGCGGCGCCCTTGGCGTAATCGCCAGGGTAACCACCGGCAGCCAGAACGATGCCCAGACTTGGACGAGGGTCCCACTGTGCCTCGACCTTGTCCAGTGCCTGTGCCAGCGCAGCTTCGACCAGCAGCACCAGGCTCGATTGCAGGCGCAGCATGACCGGTTGGGTTTCCGGGTCGCCGAAGCGGCAGTTGAACTCGATGACTTTCGGGTTGCCTGCCTTGTCGATCATCAGACCAGCATAGAGGAAACCGGTATAAACGTTGCCTTCTTCTGCCATGCCACGAACAGTTGGCCAGATGACCAGATCCATGACGCGCTGGTGAACTTCGGCAGTCACCACAGGCGCCGGGGAGTAAGCACCCATGCCGCCAGTGTTCGGACCGCTGTCGCCGTCGCCGACGCGCTTGTGGTCCTGGCTGGTGGCCATTGGCAGAACATTCTTGCCATCGACCATCACGATGAAGCTGGCTTCTTCGCCGTCCAGGAATTCTTCGATCACGACCCGCGAACCGGCTTCGCCAAAGGCATTGCCAGCCAGCATGTCGCGCACGGCGTCTTCGGCTTCGGCCAGCGTCATGGCAACGATCACGCCTTTACCGGCAGCCAGGCCGTCAGCCTTGATGACGATCGGAGCGCCTTTTTCACGCAAGTAAGCCAGTGCAGGCTCGATCTCGGTGAAGTTCTGGTAGTCGGCGGTCGGGATCTTGTGGCGAGCCAGGAAGTCCTTGGTGAACGCCTTGGAGCCTTCAAGCTGAGCAGCACCGGCAGTCGGGCCGAAGCAGTCCAGGCCACGGCTGCGGAACAGATCCACAACGCCTGCGACCAGCGGGACTTCCGGGCCGACGATGGTCAGGGACACGTTCTTCTCGGCGAAGTCGGCCAGTTGCTCAAGAGCCAGCACGTCGATGGCGACGTTCTCGCACTTGGCTTCGATAGCCGTACCGGCGTTGCCCGGCGCAACGAAAACCTTCTCGACCCGCGGGTCCTGAGCCACTTTCCAGGCCAGAGCGTGTTCACGACCGCCGCTGCCGATAATCAATACGTTCATAAGTGAAAGTCTCCTTCGGAGAAAAGCTACAAGCTGCAAGTGAAGGCTGATCGCGCAGCTCTCGAACTACAGCTTATGGCTTTGAAAAATGGAACTGCCGCATCAAGAAAGAACGGTGCAATCCGCTCTTTCTTGTCGCTTGCAGCTTTAGGCTCAAAACTGCAATCAATGGCGGAAATGACGCATGCCGGTGAATACCATCGCAATACCCGCTTCGTCTGCTGCCGCAATCACTTCGCTGTCGCGCATCGAGCCGCCTGGCTGGATGACGGCAGTGATGCCGGCCTTGGCGGCATTGTCGATGCCGTCGCGGAACGGGAAGAAGGCGTCGGATGCCATGACCGCGCCCTGAACCTGCAGGCCTGCGTGCTCGGCCTTGATGGCGGCGATGCGGGCAGAGTTAACGCGGCTCATCTGGCCGGCGCCGACACCGATGGTCTGGCGGTTCTTGGCGTAGACGATGGCGTTGGACTTGACGTACTTGGCGACTTTCCAGGCGAAGATCAGGTCGTGTACTTCGTGTTCGGTCGGTGCGCGCTGGGTGACGATCTTGAGGTCGGCAGAGGTGATCATGCCGATGTCGCGGCTTTGTACCAGCAGGCCGCCATTGACGCGCTTGTAGTCCCAGGCCGCGCCACGTTCGGCAGCCCATTGACCGGTGGTCAGCAGGCGAACGTTGGCTTTGGCGGAGACGATGGCCGCAGCTTCAACGCTGACGCTTGGGGCGATGATGACTTCGACGAATTGACGATCGACGATGGCCTTGGCGGTTTCGGCGTCCAGCTCGCGGTTGAAGGCGATGATCCCGCCAAAAGCGGATTCGGTATCGGTGGCGTAGGCCAGTTCGTAGGCCTGGCGAATGCCGCCTTCGGGGCTTACGGCAACGCCGCACGGGTTGGCGTGCTTGACGATCACGCAGGCCGGCTTGACGAAGCTCTTGACGCATTCCAGTGCAGCATCGGTGTCGGCCACGTTGTTGAACGACAGTTCCTTGCCTTGCAGCTGGGTAGCGGTCGCGATGCCGACTTCGGCAGGCCTGGCTTCAACGTAGAACGCCGCGCTCTGGTGCGGGTTCTCGCCGTAACGCATTTCCTGCGCCTTGACGAACTGGGTGTTGAAGGTACGCGGGAACTGGCTGCGGCCTTCGGTGCTGAGGGTTTCTGCGCTCTGGTCGACGCTGCCCAGGTAGTTGGCGATCATGCCGTCGTAGGCGGCAGTGTGCTCGAAGGCCTTGAGCATCAGGTCGAAACGCTGAGCGTAGGTCAGGCCGCCGGCCTTGAGGTTTTCCAGGACCTGAGCGTAGTCACTGGCATTGACCACGATGGCGACGTCCTTGTGGTTCTTCGCAGCGGAGCGAACCATGGTCGGGCCGCCGATATCGATGTTCTCGATGGCGGTCGGCAGGTCGCAGCCCGGCTTGGAAACCGTGGCTTCAAACGGATAGAGGTTGACCGCAACCAGATCGATCGGCTTGATGCCGTGCTCGCTCATGATTGCATCGTCGATGCCGCGACGACCCAGGATGCCGCCGTGGATCTTGGGGTGCAGGGTCTTGACCCGGCCATCCATCATCTCGGCAAAACCGGTGTAGTCGGCTACTTCCACGGCTGCAACACCGTTGTCCTGCAGCAGCTTGAAAGTACCGCCAGTCGAAAGAATCTCTACGCCCAGCGCTTCAAGCTCGCGTGCGAATTCGAGGATTCCTGTCTTGTCGGAAACGCTGATCAAAGCGCGGCGGATCGGCAGGCGGGTAGTCTGGTCGGTCATTTCAATTTCCATCAAAAGCAAAGGAAGTCAGCAAAAAAAGGCGACCGCTGTGCAAGGTGGGTCGCCTTTTCTGTATTGAATAATGCTTAAAGCAGATCGTACTGCTTGAGTTTCTTGCGCAGCGTGCCGCGATTGAGCCCCAGCAGTTCGGAAGCCTTCGTCTGGTTGCCCTTGACGTAGTTCATCACGCTTTCGAGAAGCGGAGCCTCGACTTCCGACAACACCAGGTTGTAGACGTCAGTGACGGAAGCGCCTTCGAGGTGGGCGAAATAATTGTGCAGCGCCTTCTCTACACTGCCGCGCAGGGTCTGGCCCTCTTCGCTCGGCGTGTTGAGGTGCTGTTTCAAATTGACGTTGTCGCTCACGGGTGTTGTTCCACTCACTAAAGTCTCGGTCATCATCGTCATGCGGCCACCTCTTCTTTATTCTCGTTATCCGGGCCCCTGTAGCCTTGGCTCAAGAACTCCCGGACGTTGGCGCACTGTGCTTCCGTATCTTCCAAACGATTGAAATGGGCGCGAAATTCCCTGGCGCCCGGCAAGGTTGCGAGATACCAACCGACATGCTTGCGTGCAATACGCACGCCCATCACGTCTCCATAGAAGGCGTGCAGGGCTGTCAGATGTTCAAGCAGAATACGTTCCACTTCACTCACCGGCAGCGCCGGCAGTTTCTCGCCGGTACGCAGGTAGTGATCTATTTCACGAAAAATCCATGGTCGCCCCTGGGCGGCCCTGCCAATCAACAACCCGTCCGCTCCGGTGGCCTGCAGCACGTACCGGGCTTTCTCGGGTGAAACGATGTCTCCATTGGCAAACACCGGAATCGACATCGCCTGCTTGATTTCGGCGATGGTGTCGTACTCGGCTTCACCGGTGTAAAGGTCTGCACGGGTCCGCCCGTGAACCGCCAGCGCCTGTATGCCGGCCTGCTCGGCGATTCTGGCGACCGTAAGGCCGTTCTTGTTATCGCGGTCCCAGCCGGTGCGGATCTTCAGGGTCACCGGTACATCGACTGCGGCCACCACGGCCTGCAGTATTTCACTTACCAGCTTTTCATCTTTCAGAAGCGCCGAACCTGCGGCCTTGTTACAGACCTTCTTGGCCGGGCAGCCCATGTTGATGTCGATGATCTGGGCACCCAGTTCGACATTGGCCCGCGCTGCCTGAGCGAGCATCTGTGGATCGCCACCGGCGATCTGGACCGAGCGGGGCTCGGGATCACCTTCGTGGATCATGCGCAGACGCGATTTGCGACTGTTCCACAGGCTCATGTCACTGGTGACCATCTCCGACACCACAAGCCCTGCGCCGAGTTCTCTGCACAGTTGCCGGAAAGGCTGGTCGGTGACACCCGCCATCGGGGCGAGGATCAAGCCGTTCTGTAACGTATATGGACCGATGCGTACCGCCGACATAGCTTTACCTATCGTGGGGCCGAATCATCCGCAGGCCGTGTAAAAACCGTTCTACACGGTCTGCAACAGCCCCGTCTTCGGTTGCTTTCGCAACATTCAGACCGAACCGAGAGTTTGAAAAAGGGTTGGCATGATACCCGCTCTCGATGACTGGATAAAGGCTGAATTGGATAAAATCTGAACAGTTATTTTCTTATCGCCAACGGTTCGCTTCTTGAGCGAATTGTCATGAAAACGTCGGTATTCAGGCTGTCTGCCATGGGAAAACGTGCCTTCAGGCCCGAAGAGCACCGGCAGACAGGATCAGGCAGAAGCTTATTCCGGTGATCGGAAGTTCAGGCTGTAATTCACGGCTTTCGCGCCAGGATCGAGAATATCCAGCGCAATATGGATCGGTGTCTGGGGTGGCATCTCTTCCTTGCCCGCCATTTCGCCGCTCAGGTATTCGCCCGGCTTGAACCGACGACTGGCAATGAGCTGACCGCTGGTATCGGCAAATCTTAGCTCAAGGAGCGGAAAGGGCTGGGAGAAAGAGGCGCGGTTATAAATGATGGCGTCCACTACCAGCGCGCCCTGGAACTCGGGATGACTGCGTACCACCAGATTGCTGCTCTTGAGCAGGTTGATGTCGACCTTGGAAGGCACCTTGCAGTCGATTTTCGGGCAGATCTGCTGGAACCAGGGGCGATACTGGTCCTGTCTGGCCAGATGGTCGAAGTGATACCAGATGTACTGGCCAGCCAGGCCGGCCAGGGCGAGCAGAACCAGCAGGCTCCAGAACAGGCGACGGCCCCAGCGTGGCTTGGGGCGTTGCCAGTCCAGTTGCAACGGGTCATCGGTCAGGTCCAGAAGGGCCTGATCGCGGACTGCCGGTTCGTTTCGGGCGCGTTTGCCACGAGATTCGATTGCTGGCTCGTGGTCATCGTCGTGATCGTCTTCGTCGTCATCCCGCGCCGACCAGCGCTCTGTGCTTTCGCTGGCTGGCTGCTTGCGGGCGTTTAGTGCTGGCTGATCATCGTCCAGATCGACAGGGGTCGATGACAATGAAGGCTCGGTCCGCTCGCGACCTGAAGGCTGCTCGGGTTCATCTTCATGGTCTGGCTCAGGAGCCTGCTCCGTGGTGCTGATAACCTCGGCCTGGATTTCCGGTAGCTGGCTGACATCGTCGTTGCGCAGGCTGCCGACCCATGTGCCTTCTTCGGTTTGCGAATGGTCACGCTGGGCAGTCAGCGTTGCATCGCTGTTGCGTGTGCCCGGCTTGCCGAAATTGTCGGCCAGCTGGATTTCCCGCTGCTCGAGCCGGGCGAGTTCTTCGTCCAGGTCCAGATTGTCCAGATCGAACTCGCTGACTTTCCAGGGATCGTCATCTTCTGGAGCGGTCTGCGTCGGCTCGGGAGGCGGCTCGGCAATCAGCACCGCAGGCGCTTGCTCGACGACTTCGGGGGCGACGATTTCCTGATCGGGTGGTGGCGTGATGTCGGCTTCGTCGATCGAGCGCTGCTCCAGCAGTTGCCGGGCGGCATTGAAGACCTGCAGGCAGGCCCCGCAGCGCACCACGCCGCGGGCCACGCTCAGTTGGGCGTGGCTGACTCTGAAACTGGTTTGGCAGTGGGGGCACTGGGTGACGAAGCTGTCGGTCATGCTGCTGTCCGGTTCAGGCGGCTGTTAACGGCGACGACCCGTGATGCGTACCCAGCCATCACGGTTGGCGATAGGGTCCAGATCGAATGTAGCAGCATAGGCGGCTGCCACTTCCGGGCCTTGCTCTGCAAGGATGCCGGACAGCGCCAGGCGACCGCCGGTCTTGATCAGGGTTGCCAGTTGCGGAGCCAGCGATACCAGCGGACCGGCCAGGATGTTGGCGACCAGCACGTCAGCTTGTTGCTGAGGCATGTCTTCAGGCAAATAAAGCGGGAAACGTTCGGCGGCAATGTTGTTGCGCCCGGCGTTGTCGCGAGAGGCTTCGAGCGCCTGGACGTCGATATCGGTGCCGACTGCCTGCTCTGCGCCCAGCAACAGTGCAGCGATGGCCAGAATGCCTGAACCGCAACCGAAGTCCAGCACGTTGCAGCCTTTGAGGTCCTGACCGTCCAGCCATTCCAGGCACAGGGCCGTGGTGGGGTGGGTGCCGGTACCGAATGCCAGGCCCGGATCGAGCAGCAGGTTCACGGCATCAGGCTCGGGCGCGGCGTGCCAGCTCGGGACGATCCACAGGCGCTGGCCGAAGCGCATTGGCTGGAAGTTGTCCATCCAGCTGCGTTCCCAATCCTGGTCTTCGATGACTTCGGCGGTGTGCTCGGGCAGTTCGGCGTCGGTCAGCAGACGCAGGTGCGCCAGGGCCAGATCGGCGTCGGTGTCTGCTTCGAACAGGGCCAGCAGGTGGGTGTGTGCCCACAGTGGCGTGGTGTTGAGTTCTGGCTCGAAAATCGGCTGGTCTTCGGCATCCATGAAGGTTACGGATACGGCGCCGACTTCAAGCAGCGCGTCCTCGTAGGTTTCGGCTTGTTCTGGGCTGATGGCGAGGCGGACTTGCAGCCAAGGCATGGCGGATTACCTTCGAGTCAAAATGGGTGCGCGGTACTGCCGCGAAGAAGCGGGCAAGTTTACTTCTATGCGACGCAAACAACAAAGCCGCATCGCTGCGGCTTTGTTGATCTGAAACACGCTGACTTATTGATTGGCCAGTTTGTGTTCCAGATAGTGGATGTTGACTCCGCCTTCGCAGAAGCCTTCATCACGGGTCAGATCGCGATGCAGCGGGATATTGGTCTTGATCCCGTCGACCACGATTTCGTCCAGGGCATTGCGCATGCGTGCCATGGCTTCGTCGCGGGTCGCACCCCAGGTGATCAGCTTGCCGATCAATGAGTCGTAGTTCGAAGGAACCTTGTATCCGCTGTACAGGTGCGAGTCGACACGTACACCGTTGCCGCCTGGTGCGTGGAAGTGCTTGACCAGGCCCGGGCTCGGAATGAAGGTTTTCGGATCTTCAGCGTTGATCCGGCATTCCAGCGCATGACCATTGATGACGACGTCATCCTGGGTGTACGACAGTTTGTTGCCGGCGGCGATGCTCAGCATCTCCTTGACGATGTCGATACCGGTGACCATTTCCGAAACCGGGTGCTCTACCTGAACACGAGTGTTCATTTCGATGAAGTAGAAACGGCCGTTTTCGTACAGGAACTCGAAAGTGCCCGCGCCACGGTAGCCGATGTCGATACAGGCCTGAACGCAGCTTTGCAGTACGTCCTTGCGCGCGTCTTCGTCGATGAACGGTGCCGGTGCTTCTTCCAGGACTTTCTGGTGACGGCGTTGCAGCGAGCAGTCACGGTCACCCAGGTGAATCGCATTGCCCTGGCCGTCGGAAATGACCTGGACTTCCACGTGACGTGGATTGGTCAGGTACTTTTCCAGGTAGACCATCGGGTTGCTGAACCAGGCAGCCGCTTCGGCGCGGGTCTGGCTGGCCGCTTCGATCAGGTCTTCCTCGCGGTGAACCACGCGCATGCCGCGACCACCACCGCCACCGGCGGCCTTGATGATCACCGGGTAGCCGACTTCACGGCCGATGCGCAGTGCGGTTTCTTCGTCTTCCGGCAGCGGGCCGTCAGAACCTGGAACCGTTGGCACGCTGGCACGCTTCATGGCGTCCTTGGCGGAAACCTTGTCGCCCATCAGGCGAATGGTGTCTGCTTTCGGACCAATGAAGGCGAAGCCCGACTTCTCTACCTGCTCGGCGAAATCCGCGTTTTCCGCGAGGAAGCCGTAGCCCGGGTGAATCGCCGTGGCGCCGGTCAGTTCGGCGGCCGAGATGATTGCCGGGATATTCAGGTAGGACAGGTTGGCTGGAGCCGGGCCGATACAGACGGTTTCGTCTGCCAGACCCAGGTGCATCAACTCGCGATCTGCCGTGGAATGTACAGCGACGGTCTTGATGCCCAGTTCCTTACAGGCACGCAGGATGCGCAAGGCAATTTCGCCGCGGTTGGCGATCAGAACTTTTTCCAACATCGCAGGCTCTCCCCGGTTCAAACGATAGTGAACAGCGGCTGGTCAAATTCAACCGGCTGACCGTTTTCTACCAGGATGGATTCGATGACGCCGCTGGCTTCTGCCTGGATGTGGTTCATCATTTTCATTGCTTCGACGATGCAGATGGTGTCGCCTTTCTTGACGGTCTGGCCGACTTCGACGAATGCAGGCGAAGTAGGAGCCGGGGTGCGGTAGAAAGTACCGACCATTGGCGACTTGACCACGTGACCGTTCAGCTTTGGAGCCGAAGGTGCTTCTGCAGCAGCGGCAACCGGTGCGGCCGGAGCAGCCGCTACAGGCGCAGCTACTGGAGCTGGCGCGTAATACGGTTGTGCCGGAGTCTTGCTGTGACGGCTGATCCGTACGGATTCTTCGCCTTCACGGATCTCCAGCTCGTCGATACCGGATTCTTCCAGCAGTTCGATCAGTTTCTTGACTTTGCGAATATCCATTAATCATCAACTCCCAAGGGGTCTGTCAGGGCATTTCGGCAGCCGGTTCAAGCCGGGTGGGCCAGCGTTGCTGGTCCGCTCATGGCTTGGAGCTAACGGCCAATTGTTCCAGGGCGGCCTCCAGGGCCAGTCGGTAACCGCTGGCGCCAAGGCCGCAGATCACTCCTACAGCAGCATCTGAAAAGTAGGAGTGATGGCGGAAAGGTTCGCGTTTGTGCACGTTTGATAAATGCACTTCGATGAATGGGATGCTCACTCCCAGCAGCGCGTCACGTATTGCCACACTTGTATGTGTAAAAGCAGCCGGATTGATCAGAATGAAGTCCACGCCTTCCGTGCGGGCGGCATGGATCCGGTCGATCAATTCGTACTCGGCGTTGCTTTGCAGGTACATCAGATGGTGACCGGCGTCGCGAGCGCGCCGCTCCAGATCCTGGTTGATTTGAGCCAGGGTCACTGCGCCATATATCCCGGGCTCGCGAGTACCGAGCAGATTCAGGTTGGGGCCGTGCAGTACCAGGAAAGTCGCCATCGTTTATTCCTTTTTGTGTTTACGGGCGTTCACGCCCGGCGACTATGCCGCAAGGAGGATGTACTGTCCAGTTAACTACAGTAGCCAGCACAATGAGCGATGTTTGCGTAAAGTTTGTGACCCGGCAGCTATTTTGGGTCATTTGCTCTATTTATGCGCTCAATGAAGGCAGGGGCGTCGATTTCACCGATGACCCGGACATTTTCCAGTTCTTCGCCGCTTTTACTGAAAAATAACAACGCGGGTGGTCCGAACAGCTTGTAGCGGTCAAGCAGCGCTCGTTGTTCTGCATTGCTGTCAGTCATGTCGAAACGGATCAGGCTGTAGCCTGCCAGTTTCTCGACGACGCCCGGATCGGGCAGTACTTCGTGCTCGATCACCTTGCAACTGATGCACCAGTCGGCATACCAGTCGAGCAGCAAGGGCTTACCTGCATTTCTGGCTTCGCTGAGGGCACGCTCCAGTTCGGCAGACGTGGTGATGGTCTGCCATTGGGATGACGTCGGTAATACCGTGCCGTTGTTGAGGGTCGCTTGTGGGCGTCCCAGTGGACGAGTCGGGTCGGTCTGCCCGCTCAATGCGCCGTACCAGCATGCCAGAGCGTAGACCAACAAAAGCAGGCCGAGCAGTTGTGCGAGCTTTTGTCGTGGAGATTTTGCAGTGAGTTCCAGCGTTCCGAGGAACAGCGCGACACCGGCACACAGAATGCCGATCAGCAGCAACGTGACCTGCCCCGGCAATACACGGCTCAGCAAGCCTATGGCCAGACCCAGCAGCAGCACGCCAATGGCGTTTTTCACGGTGACCAGCCATGGGCCGCTTTTTGGCAGCCAGGCCGCACCGCCGGTCGCGACCAGCAACAGCGGCGCTCCCATGCCCAGGCCCAGGGCGAACAGTTTCAAACCACCGCCCAGTGCGTCTCCGCTGGCACTTATATAAAGCAGCGCACCGGCCAGTGGCGCCGAGACACAAGGTGATACCAGCAGGCTGGAAACCACACCCAGTACGGCGGCGCCCCACAGCGAGCCGCCTTCGGTCTTGCCTGCAATACGATCCAGCCGGTTGCTGATGGCCTGAGGGAGGCGCAATTCGAAGACGCCAAACATCGCCACCGCAAACAGCACGAAGAACAGTGAGAACGGCACCAGCACCCAGGCCGATTGCAGGCGTGCCTGCAGGTTCAGTCCTGCGCCGAACATGCCCATCAATGCGCCCAGCAAGGCGAAGCACAGCGCCATCGGCAGTATGTAGGCCAGTGACAGATTCAGACCGCGCAGCCCGCCGACCTGACCCCGCAGGACCACGCCGGAAAGAATCGGCAGCATCGGCAGCACGCAAGGAGTGAAGGTCAGGCCGATACCTGCGAGGAAAAACAGTGCCAGTTCTTTCCAGCTCCAGGCCTGCTGGCCGGTTGTTGACGCTGTGTCGGCGGGCACATCACCAATATTCAGGCGTTCGGTTTCCGGGGGATAGCACAGGCCTTTGTCGGCGCAGCCCTGATAGCTCACGCTCAGGACAAAGGGGCGCTCTTCGCCGGGCTTGCGGGGCAGGTCGATATCGAGAATGCCGTGATAGACCTCGACGTCGCCAAAGTACTCATCGTGCTTCTTTTCGCCGGGAGGCAGTTGTGCTTCGCCCAGGCCGATGTCGGCGGGTTCGGTGCGGAACTGGAAACGATGGCGATACAGGTAATAACCGTCGGTGGCGACGAAGCGCAGCTTGATCGATTGCGGAGTCGTTTCGATCAGGCTCAGTTTGAATGCCTCGCGTACAGGCAGGAATTCCTTGCTGTTATCCAGTGAGGTGCCACCCAGTGTCGGTGCAGGGCGACTGTCCAGCAGGCTGGTCCCGAAAGCGGGCAGGGCCAGGATCAACAGCATCAGGCATAACAAACGGCGCATGGCAGGCTCGATTCTCGAAAGTCAGCGCATGATAGCGGAGTGTTTCAAGGCATGCAGGGGTGAGGTTTGTAAGGACGGATTTCGTACTTGTCCTCGGCGGCTATTGTTCCTGGACTTGCGGCTCGGGCAGTACTACGTGATAGGGCTCTTCAACTACGGCCGAGTGAACCTGATTGCGGCCTGCATGTTTGGCACGATACAGCGCGTTGTCGGCCTGGGAGGCAAGGGTCAGGCTGTCGTCATGCACGCCCAGCGCCACCACGCCGGCACTGAAGGTGCAGAACAGGTCCGTGGGCTGGGCGGGGTAATGTATTTCCGCAAAACGATAGCGGATCTCTTCGAGTACCTGATGGGCACTCTGAATATCGGTATCCGGCATCACGATGGCGAACTCTTCGCCGCCGTAGCGCCCGATGAAGTCGGTCTTGCGCAGGCGCTGCTTGAGAAACAGCGCCAGGCTCTTGATGACGCGGTCGCCCATGGGGTGGCCGTGGCTGTCATTGACCTTCTTGAAATGGTCGATATCGAGCATGGCAAAGCACAGCGGCTTGTTTTCGCGCCGGGCGCGAAAGCTGCAGTCTTCCAGCAACTGGAGAATGTGGGTGTGGTTGTACAGGCCGGTCAGGCTGTCACGCACCATGCGCGCCTTCAGGCTGCGCGCCCGGGCCGCCCGGTTGCGGACCGTTGTAATCAGGTGGCGCGCCTTGATGGGTTTGGTCAGGAAGTCATCGCCGCCTTCGCTCATGGCGTCGAGCTGCTTGTCCTGATCGTCTTCGGCGGACAGGTAGATGATCGGCACACTGACGTAACGGTCGTTGTGACGAATGACTTTGGCCAGTTCCGTGCCTGTACAGCCGGGCATGTACATGTCGAGGATGATCAGGTCCGGCTGGAATTCCGCCAGTTCGGACATGGCCTGGATCGGGTCCAGCAATGTGCGGGTCACGATTCCGGCAGCATTGAGCACCCGTTCGGTGTGGGTGGCCTGGGCGCGGGAGTCATCGATGACCAGCACCTTGTAAGGCTCGTACTGGGCCACGCAGGTCAGGACTTCGATTTTCTCCAGCAGGCTTGAAGCTTCCAGGGTTCCGGTCAGGAATTCCTCACCGCCGGCGCGAACGGCCGCCAGTCTCGTCGGTGTATCGGTTTCATGATGGCTGAAGAAGAGGAGGGGCAGTTTCTGCTCAAGTCCTTCCTGAACCTGTGAGGCGAGTTTCAGGCCTTCGCCCGGTCCGCTGAAGTCTACATCCATGATGATGACCGACGGATGGCGCTCCAGCATTGCTGACTGAAACTGGGCAACGCTGTCCAGTGACAGGGCTGACAGGCCGAAGAACTCCAGCTGTTTGGCAAGGCGTTCGGCCCGTTCGCGATCTTGAAGCACGACATAGACCGGTTTGCGCAGTGGCGGGAGTGCGGTTTGTTCCAGTTTGTCGCCGTGACGCAGGCCGGTGCGGGAAAGGCGCTGCATCAAACGGTTGAGTTCGGTGATCAGGGTGCTGTTGAGTCGGCCGCGGTTGGCTTCGACGGTTTCCAGTGCCTGCCCGATATCCCGGGCCAGCCCCAGGTGTTCGTCCTGCTCGAATCGTTCGGCGAACCGCTGCAGGCGCAGGGTCGAGTCCTTCAGTTCGGCCATGTCGGCGATAGACCATTCGGATTTCTGCAGTCGCTGCCAAGTCTCAAGAATCTGACGTGCTTGATGAGTGACCCTTTGGGCAAAGTGGTGCTTGAGACGATCGCGGCTAGGGTCTTCTGACTCGGTCATATTATGAGTACTGTGGGGTTGCTGAGTAGTACCGATGCTGGCTCTATGCTAGCACCTCCGCTTGTATAGAAGAGTGCCGTAAGTCACTTATTCGTCAACAAAAGGGCGTCCGGTTTCTGTCAGAGTCATTTTTGCGCCTAAAGTTTGCACGATGGCGGTATTTCTCTGCCATTCGCACCTTGTTCCCGAGCGGCATGTGTCGATGCGACAACAAAACCTTGCGTCGCGCATGTCAGCAAAAGGCACCTTGCTGTAAGGTTGCGGTCGAAGCCCTGAACCCGGACTGAAAGGACCCTTACCATGCTGGATTGGAAGAACCGCGCAGGCAGCGCGGGTGAGCGTACCGCTGATACTGCGTCGGTCAAGAGACGTGGTTACCTGGGCAACCTTTTCTATAGCAGAGCCCTGGGTTCCCTGATTCTGATCTATTTGCTGGTCACCCTGCTGGTGGGCTGGTACTGGAGCAAGGAGCCTGCGCTGTTTCCCGTGCAGCAGAATGCCCAGGCCGCTGCCGAGCGTGAAGGCAAGCCGATGGTGATCGGTTACACCACGGTCGAAACCCTCAAGACAGTTTCCCGGACACTGCTCGACAAGCGTGGCGGCTACCTGTCCAACGATCGCTTCCCGCCAGGTCTGTGGCTGGACAACATGCCAAGCTGGGAATATGGCGTGCTGGTACAGGTCCGCGACCTGAGCCGTGCGTTGCGCAAGGACTTTGCCCGTTCGCAGTCGCAATCGGCTGAAGACGGTGATCTGGCCCGTGCCGAGCCGTTGTTCAACTTTGATAACCGCAGTTGGGTGCTGCCGTCGAGCGAGTCGCAGTACACCGATGGCATCAATGCCCTGAGCCGCTATCAGGCACGCCTCTCCGACCCCAATCAGAAGGGCGCCTTGTTCTATGCCCGTGCCGACAACCTGAATAACTGGCTGGGCGACGTGGGCACACGCCTGGGTTCCCTGTCCCAGCGTCTGTCGGCCAGTGTCGGTCGGGTCAAGCTCAACAGCACTCTGAAAACCGAAGCCATTGCCTCGGTCAAGCCGGGCGAAGTTCCACAGGTCGACGAGGAAATAGTTGAAACCCCGTGGCTGCAGATCGACAACGTCTTCTATGAAGCCCGTGGTCAGGCCTGGGCCCTGTCGCATCTGTTGCGCGCCATCGAAGTGGACTTCGCCGATGTATTGGCCAAGAAGAACGCGACCGTCAGCGTGCGTCAGATCATTCGTGAGCTGGAGGCTTCCCAGGAGCCGCTGTGGAGCCCGATGGTCCTGAACGGCAGCGCGTTTGGCGTGCTGGCCAACCACTCGCTGGTCATGGCCAACTACATCTCCCGTGCCAACGCGGCGGTGATCGACCTTCGCCAGTTGCTGTCCCAGGGCTGATGGACGTTTCTGCGCAAGAGGCCGCGCATCGCGCCGCCTCGGACGCCGAGCAGATCGCCTGGGTCGATGAGCAGGACCGGCTCCTGGGTTCGCTCCCTCGGGCCGAACTGCGCGAGCGTGGCCTGATCGGGCGAGGCACTTATATCTTGCTGTTCAATTCGGCAGGCGAGCTTTGCGTTCACCAGCGCACCCTGAGCAAGGCCATTTATCCCGGTTTCTGGGATGTGGCGGCGGGAGGCATGGTGCAGGCCGGTGAAAGCTATGCCGAATCGGCTGCCCGTGAGCTTGAGGAAGAGCTGGGTGTTGGCGGTGTTGCGTTGCAGGCTCATGAGCAGTTTCTCTTCGATCAGCCGGGCAACCGGATCTGGTGCGCGGTATTTTCCGCCGTCTGGGACGGGCCTCTGAGCCTGCAACCGGAAGAGGTCTTGCAGGCGCGCTTCATCCCGGTGGCCCAGGTCTTGGCAGAAACTGCCGAAAAGCCTTATTGCCCGGACTCTCTGGCAGCGTTGAAACGCTACCTGGAGCAGGTCGCAAATGTTCAGTAAATTGGCGCATTCAGGCTCTTAGCAAGCATGCTTTTTGCCGGTACACTGCGCGACCTTTTAAAACTGGGCCGGTCATGCCGTTCCAGTAGCGCTGCCCCTGCCAGAGTGGGGCTTCGCGGTCGAAGGCTCACGATCGAGCCCGGCCCGTCTTCAGTCCTCAACAAGAGGATTTCCAGTGGCTAAAAAAGCCGCATCCTTCGCCGCCCTGGGTGGCCTGGTGTTTTCAACCGACGCAGGGCGTCATTGTCCCGAATGTCGTCAGCCTGTCGATGCCTGCACCTGCAAGCAGAACGTCATCCCCGAGGGAGACGGCATTGCGCGCGTGCGGCGCGAGAGCAAAGGCCGTGGAGGCAAGACCGTGACCACCATCACGGGCGTGCCGCTGGCCGAGGATGGGCTCAAGGAGCTGGCCAAGGCGCTCAAGCAGCGTTGTGGCACGGGCGGAGCCCTCAAGGACGGAGTGATCGAGATTCAGGGCGATCACGTCGAGCTGTTGCTGGCGGAACTGGTCAAGAAAGGTTTCAAGGCCAGAAAGTCCGGCGGCTGAGCGAGAACCAAACCGTCATTTCCACTCTCTACACTGCGCATGCCTGTCATTGGGGCGGCGCTACATGACTTATCTATAGGGGACTTCGATGTCCGTAAGACGCACACGCAAAGACGATGGCAGCCAATGGACCGTTGCGGACAGCCGCAGTGTTTACGGGATTCGTCATTGGGGGGCCGGTTATTTTGCGATCAATGAATCCGGTCGCGTTGAAGTTCGTCCCAACGGGCCGGGCAGTTCGCCCATCGACCTTTATGAGCAGGTCGACAATCTGCGCAAGAGCGGTTTGTCCCTGCCATTGCTGGTGCGTTTCCCCGATATCCTTCAAGACCGCGTTCGCCAGTTGACCGGTGCCTTCGACAGCAACATCGCGCGCCTGGAATACCAGAGCCAGTACACCGCGCTGTACCCGATCAAGGTCAACCAGCAGGAAGCGGTGGTGGAAAACATCATTGCTACCCAGAACGTCTCCATCGGCCTTGAGGCGGGTTCAAAGCCTGAGTTGATGGCGGTGCTGGCGCTGGCGCCCAAGGGCGGGACCATTGTCTGCAACGGTTACAAGGACCGTGAGTTCATCCGTCTGGCGCTGATGGGCCAGAAGCTGGGCCACAACGTCTTCATCGTGATCGAGAAAGAATCCGAAGTCGAACTGGTCATCGAAGAGGCTGCCGAGCTCAAGGTTGCTCCGCAAGTGGGCCTGCGCGTGCGCCTGTCTTCGCTGGCGTCGAGCAAGTGGGCCGATACCGGCGGCGAGAAATCCAAGTTCGGCCTGTCGGCCGCGCAACTGCTTTCGGTGGTTGATCGTTTCCGCAAGGAGGGTCTGGATCAGGGCATTCGCCTGCTGCATTTCCATATGGGCTCGCAGATCGCCAATCTGGCGGACTACCAGCACGGCTTCAAGGAAGCGATTCGTTACTACGGCGAGCTGCGCAATCTGGGGCTGCCGGTAGACCACATCGACGTGGGCGGCGGTCTGGGCGTGGATTACGACGGTACGCACTCGCGTAACGCCAGCTCCATCAACTACGACATGGATGACTACGCCGGTGTCGTGGTCGGCATGCTCAAGGAGTTCTGCGACGCCCAGGGTCTGCCGCATCCGCACATCTTCTCCGAAAGCGGCCGCTCGCTGACCGCCCACCACGCCATGCTGGTGGTGCAGGTGACCGACGTCGAAAGGCACAACGACGAAGTCCCGCTGATCGAAGACAAGGAAAGCCTGCCGGAAACCGTGCAGTGGCTGATCGATCTGCTGGGCCCGACCGATATCGAGATGGTGACCGAAACCTACTGGCGTGCCACGCACTACATGAGCGATATCGCGACCCAGTATGCCGACGGCAAGATCAGCCTGGCGCAGAAAGCCCTGGGCGAGCAGTGCTATTTCGCGGTTTGCCGCCGCCTGCACAACTCGTTGAAAGCCCGTCAGCGTTCCCATCGCCAGGTGCTGGACGAACTCAACGACAAGCTGGCCGACAAGTACATCTGTAACTTCTCGGTCTTCCAGAGCCTGCCCGACACCTGGGCCATCGGCCAGGTGCTGCCGATCATTCCGCTGCATCGTCTGGGCGAAGAGCCCGTACGTCGTGCGGTGCTTCAGGACCTGACCTGCGACTCCGACGGCAAGATCAACCAGTACGTGGACGAGCAGAGCATTGAAACCAGCATGCCGGTGCATCCCCTGAATGAAGGTGAAGACTATCTGCTGGGTATCTTCCTGGTAGGTGCCTACCAGGAAATTCTGGGTGACATGCACAACCTGTTCGGCGATACCGACTCGGTGAACATCTACCAGAATCAGGATGGCAGCGTTTACCACGCCGGTATCGAAACCCACGACACCATCGAAGACATGCTGCGTTACGTGCACCTGTCGCCGGAAGAACTGATGACCCATTACCGGGACAAGGTTGCCAGCGCCAGGATCAGCCCGCGTGAACGCACTCAGTACCTGGATGCGTTGCGCCTTGGCTTGACGCGTTCCTCTTACTTGTCTTCCTGACCTTTCGCGAATGAATTGGCTCCTGCACCTGTGGGAGCGAATTCATTCGCGATCAATCACTGTGTAGTCCAAAGCCTCTTCACATGTAGGCAGCTTCCTGTTCTGCCTTTTGCTCTCTACTCGATCCCGCTTCTCGGCCAGAATCGCCGCTCGGATTCCTCTGTAGAGAACACCCTCATGCCCGATCCCGCCAGCGCGCCGCTTTTTCGTCTGGAGATCGCCCGTCTGCGTCATTGTTTTACCGTCCTCTGGTTACGGGGTACGGAAGCGATCAGTCAGCCGTTTGCCTTCGAGCTGGAAGTCGTCAACGAAAGCCTCGATGTGGATCTGGCAAGCCTGATGTACAAACCGGTATTCCTGAGCTTCAAAGATGGTAGTCATGGCTTTCATGGCCAGATCCACAGTGCGGTGCGCAGCCATTTCCGGCCCGGGCCTGCCTGTTATCGATTGAAGATCGGCCCTCGGCTGGCCTGTCTCGGGCAGCGTTACAACCAGCGCATCTTTCAACACATGACCGCCCCGCAGATTATTGCCAGGGTTCTGGAGGAGCATGGACTGCGCAAGGGCAGCTATCGCTTCGAGCTGAAAACCCAATGCCGCGAGCGTGAGTATTGCGCGCAATATCAGGAGTCTGACCTGCAACTGGTGGAGCGCCTGTGTGCCGAAGAGGGCATTCACTATCACTTCATTCATTCTCGCCAGCGCCATGAGCTGGTCTTTGGCGATAGCCTGCGCGGTTTTCGTCCTGCGCCTGCGGCGCCCTGGCAGCAATTGCCACACCGACAGGGCGTCACCCGTTTTGCTGTTACCACCCAGGGTCAGGACTTGCCGGGCAGTCGCTCCCGGCAGCGGGCCGAAGGCGAAAGCAGCCTGCCATTTGTGGTCTCGGGGTATCTGCTGCCGCTGACTGGCCATCCTGAAACCGAGTGGAACCACATGTGGCTGGTCAACCAGGTCGAGCATCACTGCGTTGAACCGGGGCCGGAAGCTGAAGACGGTGAGGGTTATACCAATCGTTTTCAGGCTGTTCCCTGGGAAGTGGGCTTTAGCGTGCCTGAGCCGCAGCCTCGTGCGAAGGTGCCGCAGTTGCAGCGCGCCTGGGTCGTCGGTCCGCCGGGGCAGGAGGTCGAGCGCGATTCGGTGGGGCGTCTGAAGGTGCAGTTCGAGTGGGGGTTGCAGGGATGTGGTGCGCGTTACAACGATTGCTGGCTGCCGGTGATGCAGGGGCTTGAATGGGTGTTTACCGGCGGGATGGAAGTGCTGGTGAGCTTGCTCGATGACGATATGGATCGCCCGGTGATTACGGCCTGCCTGCATTCTCGTGCCTGTGAGCCGGCTTTCAGTCCGTGCGAAAGTGCCTTGCCCGCCGACAGCGTGCAGGCGCAACTGGACTGGCAGATGATCATGGGCGAGAAGCGCCGCTTTCGTCTGGATAACGGGCCGACCGTGTCGTTTGAAGAGGGCAGCGAGCTGTCGTTGAGCATCGGTTCCAGTCGGGTGCGGCTTGATTCACGCGGGCTGACCCTGACCAGCCCGAGAATCACCTTTGCCGGCAGGATGGCCGAGAGCGATCAATAGGCGAACCAGCCGTCCTTGCGGTTCAGGCGCCAGGCGATGGTCCCAAGGCTCAAGCCACGCACCAGGGTGAAGGTCATGAACGTCAGCCAGAGTCCATGGTTGCCTTGGTCGACGGCGAAAAAGGCGACGGGAGCGATCAGGGCAACGCTGATCAGCATCGCATTGCGCATTTCACGGGCGCGTGTGGCGCCGATGAAGAGGCCGTCCAGCAAATAACTCCAGACCGCGAGCAGGGGCATGGCAGCCAGATAGGGCAAATAGACAAGAGCGGTTTCACGCACTTCGGGGATGTTGGTCTGCATCTGCACGAACAGATGCCCACTCGTCAGGAACAACAGCGCAAAGGCCAGGCTGGCAATCAGGGACCAGCCACCGGCGACCACCAGAGAGCGCCGTAATGCCGTGCGGTCACGGGCTCCGATGGCATGCCCGCACAAGGCTTCCACGGCATGGGCCAGCCCGTCCAGTGCGTGGGACGTCAGCAGCAGGCCGTTGAGCAGCAATGCATTGGCGGCGACGGTGGCATCTCCCAGTCGAGCGCCCTGGGCGGTGATCAGGAACATGATCGATTGCAGCGCCAGGGTGCGAATGAAGATGTCGCGGTTGACCGCCAGCAGCGGGCGCCAATTGCTCCAGAGTTTCAAGGCTGCCCAGACGATCCTGCCCGGCCAGGCCCGCAGAGCGTTGCGAGCCATGAACAGACCGATCAATGCGCCGGTCCACTCTGCCAGCACCGAAGCCCGCGCCGAGCCGACCACTCCCCAGTCCAGGCCCAGAACGAACCACAGGTTGAGAAGGATGTTCACCGCATTGGTGATCAACAGAATGGCCAGCGGCGCCCTGGCGTTCTGGGTGCCGAGAAACCAGCCCACCAGCGCATACGTTGCCAGTGCCGCAGGCAGGCCGAACAGCCGGGCGTGGAAGAAATCCAGGGTCATCTGTTGCAGGTCGGCCGAGGGCTGCATCAGCGACAGGGCCAGATGACTGAAGGGCAGGGCAATCAGTCCCAGCAGGCAGGCCAGCCCCATCGCCAGCAGCAGGCCTTGCAGCAGAATCTGGCGCAACGCCGCGCCGTCGCTACGCCCGGCAGCCTGGGCAGCGAAGCCGGTGGTGCCCATGCGCAGAAAACCCATGGCCCAGGCCAGGAAGGTATAGAGCGTGGCCCCCACCGCGACTGCGCCCAGTTGATGGGCGTGGGGCAGGTGGCCGATCACGGCGGTGTCCACCAGCGCCACCAGCGGTACGGAGATATTCGACAGAATCATCGGTAGCGCCAGGCCCCAGACCCGATGATGAGTGGGGCGATGACGCCAATCGCTGGACAACTTGGACATGAGGACTCCCGGCAAGGCGGGCATTGTAGCCGTAATGCCGGTCAGTTGAAGCGCACGGGGCGTGTGACGGTCAGTGAATGATCCAGCTCAGCAGCCACAGTCCCAGCGCCAGCCAGATGATGCCCATGATGATGGAGGCGCGCATGAAGGCACGGATGGCGGAGTACAGAAGCATCAGGCCGATGACCAGTGCGACGATGCTGATCAGTGAAGCGTCCATGCCCAGGGTGCGGGACAAACCGTCCACGAAGTTGCCGCCGGCATGGGTGAAACCGTTGAACAGCCAGGCCAGAGCATCCACCACGAAGCGGATCACGGACCCGATTGCCTGGCCCAGCCATTCAAAAAAGCTTTCTACCTTCATTTGTGCATCCTGATCACGTTATAGGTCTGCTCGCTTTGGCTATGGAGCAGTATGGCTAGTTCCGTGGATCATGAAGGTTCGTGTCACTGCACCTGAAAGATTTTCGGCTCGGGAAAGAGGTTGTTGAGGGTTTCCAGCAGGCGGACGTGGTAGATCGGCTTGCGGAACAGATCCAGTACCTGCAGGCGCAGCAAGTCGCTGACGTCCTCCATGTCGGCATGTCCCGAAGTGACGATCACAGGCAAGTGCTGGCGCGAAGTGTGTTCACGCAGGCGTTTGATCAACTGAATACCGCTCTCTTCCGGCATGCGCAGGTCGGTGATGACCAGCGCAATGTCCGGGTGGCGTGTCAACTGCTGCAGAGCCATCTTGACGGAGGACGCAGTGAAGCAGCAGAACCCCTCGCCTTCGAGCAGTTCTGCCAACTCTTCATTGGCGTCCTCTTCGTCATCAACCAGAAGCAGCTGTTGGCGTGTGGGGTGGACGGCCATATAGATACCCTTGAAAACGTTGGTAACGGCCTCGGATCTTACAACACTTTATCCTCGTTCAATCAAGCGTCAGACTGCCGTACCGCCCAATGCCACCAGGACCTGGTTGAAGATGACTCGCACCTGAGCACTGATGGCTGGCACGAAGGCAACAATGGCCACGGCCACCATGGCAGCCAGAAGTACGTACTCGATAGCCGAAGCGGCTTCCCGGTTTTTCAGGAAGGCCTGAATGTGCGTATAGACGCGTATGTACAGATTGGTAAGGAACATCTCGATTCTCCTTGCACCCTTCATGGCGCGGCTCATACCAGCAATTTCGTACAACCTTTGCACTTACAGCATTGCCTCCAACTCGCGAACCCACAACCGTAATAAAGCATTAATCACAAAGTTATAAATCGCCTTTCCAGACCATCCAGAGAAGGATATTTCACCGACCTTGATGGCGTTTTGGGTGGTGTGGGCTACCTTCAAAAGAGCGGCATGTGATTGTTCTTCATTGCTATTGCGAAGTTGATGCGTTGGATTGAGGTGGTCATGCGATGACAAAGGAAGCGTTGCCATGAGCAGTCGTATCACCATGGTGCTCGCTATCGTTTTTTTACTCGGCGCACTGATTGCCGGGTATCTGGGAATAGTGGTCAGTAAAGAGCCAGCGCCGCCGCCCCCTCCTGTGGAGGCTCCCGTCGTACAGGCACCGCCTCCTGTGGAGGTCGCGCCGCCTGCTCCACCCGTCGAAGAAGCGCTGCGCCAGAGTGTCGTGGTGCTGGCGCGCGATGTGCCTCCCTACACCTCTCTCAAGGAAGACGATCTGCTGATCGAGCGTCTCAAGGTCGCGCCTGTCGGCAGTTTCAGCAAGATCGAAGACGTGCTCGAACGCCGCACCTGGCGTCCACTGGCGGCAGGGACCTGGCTGAGTGAAAGCAGTTTCGAGGCGGGTGGCTCCCTGGCGCGGATGATTCGTCCCGACGAACGGGCACTGGCCTTGTCCGTCGATGAGGTGATTGGTGCTGGCGGGCTGCTCAGCCCCGGCGACTATGTCGACGTTCTGCTTTATCTCCCCGAAGACACCGCCAACCCTGTCCGTTCCAGTCAGGTGGTGGTGCCCGCTTTGAGAATCCTGAGTGTAGGTGGGCTGCTCGGGCTGACTCGCGACGGCAAGCCTGCCCACAACATCAGTGCCGACGAGCGCTTCCAGCTGGAACAGCAACGCATAAATGCCAGGAGCGTAGTGGTGGCGGTGCCCGAAGCCTTGCTGAGCCGCTTGCTGCTTGCCACCCAGACTGGCGTGTTGCGTCTGGCTGTGCGCAGTGCCGATGAAGGCAATCTGCAGGATTACTGGACCGGTGACTCCGGTCGCCCCGATGTTGCCGTACGCCTGGATACGGCCAGACGCAACCTGGTGCAGTTCAGCCAGTTGGCCCTCAGTGGTGGAGGCAACCAGCATGGCGGTGCGTCTCGCGGATCGCGTGGTGTCGAGGTGATACGCGGCAACCAGGTAACGCAACAAACTCCCTGATCGAGCAAGGAAGCATTTGATGAGCCGTTGTTTCGTACCGGTCTTAAAACGTCACGCGCTGTTTTTACTGTTCGCTGGACTGGGCGTTGATTCAAGCTGGGCAGCTTCAAGCACTGCCAGTAATGCCAGCAATGGCTGTGCAAGTCTGGCGGCCATGCCGACCGTGCTGGAAGTCACGCAAGGCATGCAGCAGGATGTTCGTTCGCCGGTGGCTATCACCCGGATTGCCGTGGGTAATCCGAAGGTGGCCGATGTGTTGGTCAATGGCAACCAGGGCTTTCTGCTGACGGGCGTCTCTACGGGGGCCACCAGCCTGATGGTCTGGACGGCCTGTTCCACCTCGCCGCGCCAGAGCATGGTGTTTGTTCGGGGCAGCGGCACCGCCGCGCTGGTCGATCCTGCGCCGGTGCCTTCTCTCGACCCCCAGTTGCCCAGTCAGGTGCAGACCGACATCCGCTTCATTGAAGTCAGTCGTACCAAGCTCAAGGAGGCCAGTACCTCGATCTTCGGGACCGGCTCGAACAACTTTCTCTTCGGCGCTCCCGGCACGGTAACCGATGTCACGGTCTCGCCAGGCACGGTCGGGTCCACGCGGCCAGCCATCGGCTTGAATAACAACAACTTCAATATCGTCTGGGGCGGTGGCAGCAGCAAGGTGCTGGGCATGATCAACGCCATGGAAGGCAGCGGCTTTGCCTACACCCTGGCGCGCCCGAGCCTTGTGGCGCTGAACGGGCAGAGTGCGAGCTTTCTGGCGGGCGGCGAGTTTCCGGTGCCGGTACCCAGCGGAGATGGCAATGGCATTTCCATCGAGTACAAGGAGTACGGCGTACGCCTGACGTTGACGCCTACCGTGGTCGGACGTGACCGGATTCTGCTCAAGGTCGCGCCCGAGGTCAGCGAGCTGGACTTCTCGGCAGGCATCACCATTTCAGGAACCACTGTGCCTGCACTTAATGTGCGACGTACCGACACCAGTATTTCCCTGGCCGACGGGGAAAGCTTTGTGGTCAGCGGCCTGATCAGCTCCAGCAATATCGCCTCGGTGGACAAGTTTCCGGGGCTTGGCGATATCCCCATTCTGGGCGCTTTTTTCCGTAATTCGCAGATCCAGCGCGATGAGCGTGAGCTGCTGATGATCGTCACGCCGCATCTGGTGCAGCCTCTGGCGGTCAACGCCCAGTTGCCTACGCTGCCAGGCGAAGGCCTGCGCAATTACGATCCGAATTTCTTCCGTATGTATTTCCTCGAGAACGGTGATTTCGAGCGCCGTAGCGGGTTATCTCAATGAGTCAGAGCCTGAGCCAGACATTCCTGGCGATTACCCGAAACCCCACTGATCTTGAATGGTTGCAGGGCGCTCTGGGATCGCTGGGGCAGGTGGTGAGTGCTGGCAGCGGCAGCCTGGACGATTTGCTGGCGCTGGTGGACGTGACCTTCGCCAGCGTGGTGTTCGTGGGGCTCGATCGTGAGCACCTGATGAACCAGAGCGCGTTGATCGAGGGCGCACTGGAAGCCAAGCCGATGCTGGCGATTGTTGCGCTGGGCGATGGCATGGATAACCAGTTGGTGCTCAATGCCATGCGCGCCGGAGCCAGGGATTTCGTGGCCTATGGCTCGCGCTCCAGTGAGGTCGCCGGTCTGGTGCGGCGCTTGAGCAAACGTCTGCCAGCGGTGACGCCCAACCCCAACATGAGCGGTCTGTCGGTGTTGTATGGGGCTCAATGCGATGGCGACGGTGCCCTGATCGCCTCGCACCTGGCGATGGTGGTGCAGAAGGCCGGGCAACGCACCTTGCTGCTGGATCTGGGCTTGCCCCGTGGCGACAGCCTGTCGATGCTCGGTCTTGAATCGACGTTCAGTTTTGGCGATGCACTGCGCCATTTGCGCAGGCTGGACGCGACCCTTATCGACAGTGCTTTCACCACAGCCGAGAACGGCTTGCGCATTCTGGCCTACACCGAGGCCGACGATCATCTGGAGCAGTCCAGTGCGGCCGAGCTTTACATGCTGCTCAGTGCCCTGCGCCAGCATTTTCAGCATGTCATCGTGAATCTGGTGGGCCAGCCCGACAGCGAAGCCCTGCGCACCTTTGTAAGCCACTGTGACCAGCTGCTGTGGTACGCCGACCAGAGCGTGATCGAGTGCCGACGCAATCTGGCAGTGCTCAATCTGTGGCGGGACAAGGGCATGCGGATGCAGCACGCCGGGTTGCTGATCGACGGCTATCTGCGCTCGGTAGCGCCCAATTCGGAAACCGTGGGGAAAACCTTCGGCCTGCCGGTGATTTCGGTCTTGCCGCTGAGCCCTGAATTGCGACTCAACGCGAAGAATCAGGGTGTTTCGCTGTTCGATCTGGCGCCCAGGGAAGCCTTGTGCGCGGGTTTACGTCGACTGGGTGATCACCTGGTCCGTCATTCCGATGCTTATGAAAAACCCAGTGAAGGTTTCTTCGCTCGACTATGGGGGAATAAATAATGGCGGAGAAATTGTTTGGCGTTGCTTCGCGTACCCAGGGCAGTACGGATGACGGGCAAGGGCTCAAGCTGGTGCTGCATCGCTACATCATCGATGGCATCGAGGAGAGCGGCAAGAACCTGCTCGAAGGCTCGCGGCCAGTCCTGGCGCAGTTTGTGTTCGACAAGGTGGCTGAATATGTCGCCCGGCTGCGGCTGGCCATTTCGCGTTATGAAATGGAGCGTCTTGCGGAGGAGCTGGTCGACGAACTGACCGGCTTCGGCCCGCTGGAAGTGCTGCTGCGCGATACCGCAGTGACGGAAATTCTGGTCAACGGGCCGGGCAAGGTCTTTGTGGAACGTGACGGTATCTTGCACCACACCGACTTGCGTTTTATCGACTCGCACCACGTCGAGCGCGTCATGCAGCGCATTCTGGCGCCTCTTGGCCGTCGGCTGGATGAGTCCTCGCCGATGGTGGATGCGCGACTGCCCGACGGCAGCCGGGTCAACGCAATCATCCCGCCGATTGCTCTGGACGGGCCTTGCCTGTCGATCCGGAAATTCCGCAAGGACATGCTCAAGAGCACCGATCTGGTGGCGATGCAGACCATCGATCAATCGATCTTCGACTTCTTCCACGAGGCGGTGGGCAAGCGTTGCAATGTGTTGGTCAGCGGCGGTACCGGCACCGGCAAGACCACCATGCTCAACGTGCTCAGTCAGATGATCGACACGCAACAGCGGCTGGTGACCATTGAAGACGTTGCCGAACTGCAACTGATTCACCCCCATGTGGTGCGCCTGGAAACCCGGCCGCCCAACGCCGAAGGCCATGGTGAGGTGCGCGCCAGCGACCTGATCCGCAACTCCCTGCGAATGCGCCCGGACCGCATCATCCTTGGGGAGATTCGTGGTGTGGAAGTGCTGGATGTACTGACAGCCATGAACACTGGCCACGATGGCTCCATGAGTACCGTACACGCCAACAACGCTCAGGATGCCTTGTTGCGTCTGGAAACCCTGGTCGGCCTGACTGGCCGGCAGATTCCCGAGCGGACCCTGCGGCAAATGATCTGCGCGGCACTGGACGTCATCATCCAGCTGGCCCGCCTGCCTGACGGGCGTCGTTGCGTCAGTGAGGTGGTCGAGGTGGTGGGCATTCGCGACGACATTTATGTCACCAACACCCTGTTCCGTCTGGACCGGCGCACCGGCATCGGCTTTCTGCGTGAGGCCGTACACGCTGCGGGTGACAAATTGCGACCTTCTTACTGACGCGAGCAGGGAGGCTGCCCCATGAAAGCATCACTGGTGCTGGCGATCATTTTTGTACTGCTGCTGGGCGCTGCGTTCTACATGTTCTATCTGGCGCTGAATCGTGGCGCCAGCGAGCGAGTGATGAAGCGCCTGCAGGTCGGGCAGACGATCGCGGTAAAGGAAAAGCCCGGTATCGAGTGGCTGGAACGTGCCTTCCTGCGCGCCGGGCTGGGCAGGCCCACCGAGCGAATCGGTCTGGCGATTACCTTGTGGGCCGTCTCGATGTTGCTGGGCTACCTCATGGGCGACTGGTTTGGTTTCGGAGTCGGTCTGGTCGCAGCCCCATTGATGCTGCGCATGTTCATTTCCTGGCGCTATCGCAAGCGGGTACGGCGCATGATCGAGCAGTTGCCGCAGATGCTCGATCACACGGTGCGCAGCCTCAAATCCGGGCGGACCCTGGCCGATGCGGTGTTGCACGGTATCCAGGCCGCAGACCAGCCGTTGCACGACGGCATGCTGCGGATCGAGCGCAATGTGCAAATGGGCGTCAGCCTGCCGGATGCTGCCCGGGATTTTGCCGAGCTGTATGAGCGAGATGAATTTCATCTGTTCGCTCTTGGGCTCAAGGTCAATCACCGCTATGGCGGCAACGCCAGCGAACTCATGGAGAACCTGATCAAGCTGATCCGCGAGCGTGAGCAGGCAAGCCGGCAGTTGCGTGCCATGACCGGTGAAACCCGGATGACCGCTATCGTGCTGGCGCTGTTGCCCATCGCGATGGTGGGTTATTTCATGCTGACCAATCCCGATTACCTGATGCACATGTGGCAAGACAGCGGCGGGCAGCGAATGCTGATCGTCGCGTTTGCCTTCCAGGTGATGGGTTGTCTGGCGTTGTGGCGCATGCTGCGGAGTGTATGAGATGGGCCTGACTATCAGTGCAGTGATGTTTGTGGCAGCAGCCTTGTTGCTGTTGTCCAATCTGGCTCGCCAGCGTCGTAACGAGCGCCAGGTCGCCTTGCGGCTCAAAGGGCAGATAGTGCGTGAAAGCCGAATTGGCAGTTGGCTTCGACTGCTGGGCGATACGCGTCTCGGGCAGCGCTCGATCAGCCTGGATACCGAAACCCAGATACTGCTCAACCGTATCGGTTGGCGCCGGGCCAGCAAGCGCTCGTTGTATGCGGCTTGCCAGATCGGCGTGCCCTTCGGGCTTTGCACGCTGGTGATCCTGCTTCAGATAGTGTTTTTCAATGCCATCGAGCAGCCCTTTATCGCGCCGGTCTTTGCATTCGGCGTGGGTTATCTGATCCCTAAAAGGGCGCTGGCTGCCTACGCCAAGTATCGTCAGAAGCAGGTGGTGATAGAGATATCTACCTTCATTCCGCTGCTGCGGATTCTCTTCGAGTCCGGCATGGCTGTGGAGCAGGCGTTGCGGGTGCTGAGCAACGAGGGCAAGGACTTGCTGCCGGTGCTGTCCGAGGAAATCCGGGTGATTCTGGTGCGAGTCGATTCCGGGCTGGAGCTGGGCGAAGAATTGAGAAAGTCTGCTGCCCTGCTGGCCGTGGATGAGTTCAGCGATACCTGCGTGATCCTCAATCAATTGATCCATCAGGGCGGCGGAGCCATGCGCTCCTTGCTGGCCCTCAAGCAATTGCTCGACGACCGTCGTCTGACGCGCTTGCAGGAATACATTTCCAAACTGTCGGCCAAAATGTCGGTGGTGATGATGGTGTTTCTGTTCCCCGCGCTATTGATCGTGCTGGCCGGGCCAGGGTTTACCGCCATCGGTCATGCCTTGAGCGGCCGGTGAAACGTGCATGGATGAAGGAAAGTGTGCAATGAAAGCAGCGATGATCCTCTTGGGACTCTTGATGCTGGGTGGGTGCGCCAGCCACGGTGCTACGCCCTGGATGCAATCGGCGGCGAGTTGTCCCAAGCCGACATCGGATCAGGAATTCACGCTGAATATGGCTCAGAGCATGGCCGATGAAGGGCGTTTGCACGCCAGCCTGGCCAATCTCGAAACGCTGCCTGACAACCTCGAGGAAGTGAGGCTGCGCAAGGCGCGGGTATTGCGTCTGCTGGGCAGTCGCGAAGCCGAGCCTCTGTATCGCAGCCTGCTGGGCACTTGTCGCGCGGCTCAGGGCGAGCATGGCCTGGGGCAACTGGCGGCGTCCCGTGGTGACAATGTCCAGGCCCAGCAACACTTGATGCGAGCCAGCAAGCTGGCGCCCACCGATGAAAAGATTCGCAATGATCTGGGTGTGGTTTATCTCAATCAACTTAAGCTTGAACAGGCCCGCTTCGAGTTCCTGACCGCCATCGAGCTTCGACAGTCCGACACTTTGGCGGCGGCCAATCTGGTCACGCTGCTGATTTATCAGGACAACTGGACCCAGGCCGCAGAACTGGCTTCCCGAGCCGGGCTGACGGCACAGCAGGTCAGCGACGCTCAGGTCAGGGCCGAAAAACTGAAAGTCCCTGTCGTCAGCCAGGCAATCCCTAAAGACCAGGTTGCGTCCAGTCGTCTACCGGAGGGAGCACACCCATGAAAAGCATCATCTTCAGCGGCATTCTGGTTTTTGGTCTGTGCGGCGATGCATGGGCCATCGACGAAGGGCCTTCATCGAAGGCGCAGAAGCAGACCGAGGCCTGGCTGCAATTGCAGGTTCGCGGCAATGCGGCTTCGCCCACTCCGCAGACCGTTACGCCTGCCGAGCGTGATCTGAGCCTGCAGCGCTGGCTCGAAACCTACAAACATGAGATTCCGGAGTTTTATGAGCAAAAGGAAGGAGGGAGTGTTTCGTCGGGCGGGAAATAACCGCCTTCGTGCCCTTCTGATCGATCCTACATGGCGGATATGCGTTGTCGACTGGGTGACAGGGCCAGCGCCAATTGGGTGCGGTTGTGCATGTGGGTCAGGCGCAGTACCTGCGACACATACAGCTTGACGGTGTTTTCCGTGATGCCCAGTTCGCAGGCGATCTGGTAGTTGGTCTGGCCCTTGCTCACCAGACGGGCGACGGCAAGTTGTCTGGGCGACAGTTGGGCGAAAAGCTTGCTTTCGACCTCAATGCTGTCCTGCTCCGGGGCGTCCTGTTTTTTATCCAGATTCTTGTACAGATCGTCGATGGATGCCGCCAGGTACTGAAGCTTTTCATTGAGCAGCCCCAGTTGCTGCAGGTTTTTTTGCCGCTCCAGTAGCGCCAGTTCCTGAGTCTGGATACCCTGAAGCAGCTCGTTCAGGTCGACGGGTTTCTGGTAGTAGTCGGCGATACCTGCACGCAGCGCCTTGATGACGTCTTTTTTCTCCGCAAGCCCGGTGAGCATGATGGCTTCGAACAGGTGCTGCTTGCCGCCGGCCTGCTTCATGGCTTCGACCATCTCGATGCCGTTCATGTCCGGCATATCCAGATCGCACAGCACGATGCCGATGCTGTCGTCATTGCGAAACCGTTCGACGGCTTCGGCCCCCGAGTGGCAAGGGATGCAGTGATAGCTGTTGTTTTCGAGGAAGTCGCTCAGTTCTTCAACGATAAGAGGCTGGTCATCGACTACCAGAACTTTGACGGCTGAATACTTGTTCACGCGCTACTCCATGCCGGTGGGCCACAACTATTGACTGAGGCCGGTCCCTATCAGCAAAACACGGTTTACAATTTACCGTAGTCGTACTTTCCGACTATGTACATAGCGTTAGTCTGCCATTCGACTAGTGGATACAGAGTGCTGCCAACAGGAAGCCGACAAGTAAGAAGGGCGAGAAGGGATGTTTATTTGTCGCTTCGGCATTCATATAAAGATAGCGCTGTGTAAACCGTTGTCCCATAAGGGGCCAGACTTTTTGACGTATAGCCATCCATGTAAGCATGGCCAGTCCTGCACCGATGAAAGTACCCAGCAGATACAGGCTGCCGCTTGCCAGAGCCAGCGCTGACAGCAGCTTCACATCGCCTGCGCCCAGTCTGCCCATGGCATAGCCGGGCAGCGTCAGCGCCACCGCCAATAAAAATGCCCAGCCCGCATCTGTTGATTCATATCCCAGCCATGTATGGCCGCTATACAGCAGATAACCCAGCGCCAGGGCAAAGCCACCCAGGGTCAGCCAGTTGGATATCTGCCGTTGGCGGGCGTCCTGTTCTGCGCATATGGCGAACCATATGAGTAGGAAAAGTAATTCCATTGTGTAAAAAACATCCTGTTTTTCTGAAAGAACCTATGCTGTCTAAAGGTAGTAAAGGTCAGAATGGACGTCGACATGCCAACAGCCTTTCGTAAATTCTCCCGGCGAAAGCAGAAGGGCGCCGCTGCAATCGAGTTCGCGGTGGTGTTCGTTGTGTTCTTCGCTGTGTTCTATGGCGTGGTGAGCTATAGCCTGCCCTTGCTGATGGTGCAGTCTTTCAATGCTGCTGCCAGTGAAGCGGTGCGCCGCAGTGTGGCGTTGAGCCCGACCATTGCCAATTACGACACCTTGCTGGTTACTCAGGCTCGTACCGTCCTGACCAACCAACTGGCCTGGATGCCTGCCGGGCTGAACTTCACTGCCTCCGACATGACGGTGAGTTACACCGCGGGCGTCCTGACGGTGAGTATTCACTACCCCAAGAGCAAACTGACCAGAATTCTGCCGGTGTTGACCCTGCCAGGAATCGGCGAAGTACCGAACCTGCCGACCAACCTTTCTGCCCGAGCGAGTCTGCAACTTGTCCCTTGATAAAACCCGTTTGAGTCGTTGGTTGGGGCGTTCCGATGCGCCGACGGCCCCGCAACCTGTGCCAGCGACAGTCGAACCCGAACCGATTGGCGCCGACCTCTATCTGCTGCTCGATGACGAGGGGCGTGTGCAGAGCGTCAGCCAGCACCTGCTCTCGCGTCTGGGAATCTCGGCCCAGCATGTGGTGATGCAGCGCTTGATGAATCTGCTGCTGCCCAACAGCGCCCTGGTGATCGAAGGTGTGCCGTCCGAATGGGTAGGGCACATGCTGGATCTGGACTTCAAGAGTGCAGATGCCCATACCCTGCATGCCCGTGGCTGGGTTCAGGCCCATGGCAAGGGCTGGTTATTGCAGTTGCTGGACATCAGCGACCTGATGGAGGAGGCCAGCGCCGCCCGCATTCGTCAGCAATGCCTGCGCCTGGCCGGGCAGATCGCCGAAAAGATACGGGTCTGCACCCTGGAGCGACTGGCCGCGGTGGTGACCGAGCAACTGGAAGAGCTGGCCCAACTCTGGCACATCCCCTGCGTGGCTTTGGCGCTGCCGGAGATCAATGGCGTCGGCTGGCGAGTCTATGCCCAGTACCACGCCCATACCGCGCCGGAGTTGTGGCAGGTCGGTCAGCGGCTGGGAGTAGAGCTGGACAGGCTGGATGCCAACATCAGCCATCAACTGGCGTTTGGACCCGGTACGGGGTTTGCGCAACTGCAAAGCGCCTTCGGCAATGCCGACGGCTTTGTCATGCCCCACAGCCGTGATCGGGTGGCCAAGGCCTGGCTGATGTTCGGTTTCTACAATGCACAGCAGCAGGCGCCGGACCTGGGCGAGCGGGAGTGGCTGAATCTTTGCTCGGCGCTGGCCGGCCCGGTGCTGTTCCGCTTGTCGGAGCAGCATAACCGCCATCATGTCGAGCGGCTGGCTGTGCTTCAGGATTTGCTGGGCACCGGCTGGTGGGAGTTGTTGCCCGACAGCGACGAGATTCTGCTGGCTCCGCAACTGGCACGCAGCCTGCGTCTGAGCGACAGGGTCGATCGTTTGCCACGCCAGGACTGGCTGGCGATGATTCACCCGGCCGACCGTCAGGAGCTGTCCACGCGCCTTGTCCAGTTACGAGACAAAGGCATGCCGATGCTGCTGTGTGTGCGCCTGCTGCAGGCGGATCCTGCACAGGAAAATATCTGGTTCCGCATTCAGGGCCAGGCCTTGATCAGCGGTCAGGTGCAGCGGGTACTGGGTTTCATGCTCGACGTGAGCGATATCAAGAACCAGGAAACCGAAGCGGCAGCCGCCCATGCGCGACTGGGTAACCTGATTGCCAGTTCGCCAGCGGTGATCTACGTCCAGCGCTATGATCAGGGCAACCTGGAGCCGAGTTTCTTCAGCGACAGCCTCACGCCTTTGCTGGGCTGGACGCTGGCCGATTGCGTGGACGGACAACTGGCCGGGTATATCCATCACGACGATCAGGACATCTGGTTCGATCGCAACCGGCAGTTGCTGCGCGAAGGTTTTGTCAGCCGTCGTTACCGGCTGCGGGACAAGAAGGGCGATTATCACTGGCTGCTGGATGAGGCGCGTCTGCTGCGCGATGACCTCGGAATACCGGTGGAAGCCGTCGGCCTGTGGCTGGACGTGACCGACGCCACCCTGGCGGCCGAACAGGTTCGCAAGAGCGAAGAGCGCTACCGGATTCTGGTGGAAGACTCGCCCGCGATGATCTGCCGTTACACACCGGATCTGGTGCTCAGTTTCGGCAACCGTCCGCTGGCCAATTACATGGAATGCACGCCGGAGCAACTGACAGGCATCAATCTGGGCGACTGGCTTTCAGACGAGCAGCGCGAGGCGTTCAAGAAGCGTATTGGCCTGCTGACGCCTGAAGCACCCATGAGCACCGAGGAAATCTGCATCGCGTTGCCCGGCCGTGAATATGCCTGGTGGGTGTGGGCCGACCGGGGTGTGTTCGACGAGGACGGCAAGCTGATCGAGATTCAGGCGGTCGGGCGCGATAACACCGATGTGCGCCGCTCGCGGATGCAACTGAATCAGAGCGCGAAAATGGCGACACTGGGCGAGATGGCGACCGGTCTGGCCCACGAGATCAACCAGCCGCTCAATGTCATGCGCATGGCGGTGGTCAACGTGCTCAAGCGTCTGGGCAAAGGCGATGTCGATGTCGACTACCTCACCGAAAAACTCAATCGCATCGACACCCAGGTGCAGCGTGCGGCCCGTGTCGTGGACCATATGCGGGTATTCGGCCGTCGCTCGGAGATCGAGGAGCAGCTATTCAACCCGATCCAGGCCGTGGAAGGCACCATCTCCATGCTTGCCGAAGGCATGAAAGGCAAGGGCGTGCAGATCCGCATCGGAGAAATGTGCGCCACCGTTCAGGTGCGAGGGCATGTGGACCAACTGGAACAAGTGCTGATCAACCTGATGGTCAACGCCCGGGACGCCTTGCTCTCGCGTCGGGAAAAGGACCGCGACTTCGAGCCCTGGATCGGTCTTGGCGTGGAAGAAGACGAAAACATCATTCGCCTCTCGGTTCAGGACAACGGCGGTGGTATCGATCCACGTTTGCTGGAGCGTATTTTCGAGCCGTTCTTCACCACCAAGCCTGTGGGCGTCGGCACCGGTCTGGGGTTATCCGTCAGCTACGGCATTGTCGATCAGATGGGTGGGCAACTGAGTGTCAGCAATGTCGATGAGGGCGCAAGGTTCCAGATCGAGTTGCCGATTTTCAAACACACCTAAATGACCAGCGTGGCCTGACCGAAGTTACAACTGAGGTTACCGCCCACCTCGGCTGGTGACAGGGTCAGGCCCAGTGCGTCAATCAGCGGGTCTACCACCGATGTCAGCAATGGTCTGAGGGTGCTGGCGACAATTCCATCCAGGCTGGTGGTGATTGCTCCCAGCAGGGATGCAGCACCGGTGATCACGTTGCCCAGACCATTGGGGCTGGTGGTCGATGGTCTGTAGACACTGACTTTTGCGCTGGCGATAACGCCGTCGAGCAAGGTGCTGGGCAGAACAGCGGCTGCCGGGTCTGTAGGGAAGTGTGGCGCGTTACTGACCTCCGGGAGATTGGGTGAGCTGAAGGAGCTGTTGGTGGAGGACGAGCTTCCTCCCAGCGAGGACTGATTGACCGGATCAAAACTGATTCCCACGCCTCCACCGCCAAAGGGAACCCGTGTGGTGCAACTACCCAGCAAGCCCAGGATTTTCTGGCAGGTCTGGGTACCGATATCGATTACCGGTATGGGAAGTGCGGTAATGGCGGAAGGGTCGGTGCTTGCCGGAAAGGCGCTTGCGGTGTCGATCAGGCCTATTTTGGTGCTGATCAGTGCCGTATCGGTGTGAATGTTCAGGGTCTTGTTGGTGTTGCTTGTGCAGGTGTAACCGGTGACGTAAGTGTCAGCGCTTGCCAGTGAAATGCTCAGGTCGATTCTGGGGCCGGCGTTTGAGGATGAGCTCGAAGTCAGCAGCTTGATGTCCGAGACCATGCAACTGGTCAGGCCGAGGGCACAGGTGGTTGAGCCCAGTACCCCGGCGAGGTTCAGGCTCAGGGCGCTGTTGAGTACCGGCGTGAGGCTGCTGACCAGAGACGTTGCGGTATTGACCAGTGGGGTAATTGCCCCGAGCACCGGCAAGTTGATCGAAACCAGCGCACGCATCTGCGCGGTACGCACATAGAGCCTGTTGGCACCGGTCTTGGGGTTGAGCGGGTCGATCTTGCTGGGGTCGCCCACCGCAGACAGTTGCGGTGGCTCGATGACCTGAACCTTGGTGGTGACTTGCGCCAGCCCGGCCAGGTTGATCTGTGCGGCAGACGAAATACCGTTCTTGTCATTGGCCAGTTGCGCGAGGCCTTGCACCAGGTCGAGCAGGCGCAGGTTGGTATTGAGCGCCGCGATATCCGAACTGCCTTGTACCGACAGCAGATCCCCCAGCAACACAGTGGTTGCGCCAGCCGCGACCTTCAAGGCTCTCAGCCCGGCGATGGTGGCGGTGGCGCTCAAGGTTCCGGCAGGGTCCAGCACATTGATCGCGGTCTGGATCAACTGGCTGACCGCGACATTCGTGTTCAGCACGTCGGTGTAGCCTATGGCATTGATGTTCAGGTCGGTCTTGAGCCGGTTCAGGTAACTGAGCACGCTCAGGTCGGTGCCCGCGATTCCTTGCCAGTTGGCAACACTGAGGTTCAGAGTGCCGCCCAGCAGGCTGCCGATAACCGGGTTGAGAAGCGCAGCTTTGGTGCTGTCGATGGTCATCGCGGCGCTGCGGATGGTCAATGCTGCCAGTGGCGGTGTACCTGCCGCGACCGCTATGGCACTGAGCTGAATGTTCGGCGGAGTCGGTGTCTTGTCGAAAATCGCAGCAATGCCCGCAGCGATGCTTCTGGGGACGGCATGAGTGGCGACGACCCTGATGGCCTCGGATTTGGTGGCGTCGGCGGTAAAGGTGCGTTTGCTGTCGAGATCCAGCGCCAGGGTGCCGCAGTTGATTGTCAGCGTGCGGTTGCCGTTGCCAGCCACGAAACTGTTTCGGGTCGCGCTCTGGTTGGCGAATGTGGAGGCACTGCTTCCCGGGCTGCAGGTGCCTTTACGGCCTGCCGCTTCCAGTGCGGCCATGTCCGCTACACGTTGCAGCGAGCGCTTTTCCAGATACAGCCTGCCGCTGTCGATGACCAGCAACGTGCACAGCAGGGCGAAAGCCAGAGTCAACCCAGCGAGCAAGCTGATGGCGCCACGTTGCCGTGCCGGTAACCCGGCATAACGATTCAGGGGAGACATCAGCACTCCTTCGGCCACGCCGTCGCTTACTCGCCTGTGTGCAAAGGAGTGTAGACAAGGCCTTGTGAGGTTGCCGCATGCTTCTCTGGGTCTGTGG
Organism: Pseudomonas cichorii; assembly: GCF_019719005.1. Taxonomy (GTDB): domain Bacteria; phylum Pseudomonadota; class Gammaproteobacteria; order Pseudomonadales; family Pseudomonadaceae; genus Aquipseudomonas; species Aquipseudomonas cichorii_E. The sequence continues at coordinate 10,760 of NZ_JAIGPJ010000026.1, read as the reverse complement.
GAGTAATGCCGTCAAGGCACATGTGTGCAGCAGGATTCATCCGCGAAAACGGCTCAGCGAGGCGGATACTGCTCCAGGATTCTGGCCACGGTATTGCGCACGGCAGTGTCCCTGGCCGCCGGGTTTGCTGCGTTGTCGCTCAGGATGCGTTCGGTGCTGCCGCGCCAGACCAGTTTGCCGTCCTTACCGTCGAACAGGTCGATCTGCAAGGTCGTGACCTTGTAATCCACGCTGCGGGTTTCAGTCGGGAACGAACCGCCCCAATAGCCATAGCTGCCCCAGGGACCCCAACCGGCATTGTTGTTGGTGCTGACCAGTTGCTGGCGGTTTTCGACGATCAGCCAGGCCTGCACATGCAGATCGGCCTGGGCTCCATTGGGTGCCAGGCGCAGGCCGCGCTGGTCCAGTTGATCGCCAATCGACTGGCGAATGCGCTGTTCGGTCAGGTCGCTCTTGATACGCGGATCTTCGGGCTGATACTGGACGCCGGGCTCTTTCCAGCTCCAGCTGCGATAGCCAGCGAAATCCCGCTGGGCATCGAAGTCACGGTTGATCTGACTGGTCTGGCAGGCGCTGAGCAACAAGGCCAGTGACAGCAAGGCTAGGCGGCGAAACATGGCAGTTCTCCGAAAAGGTTACGACGGGGGATACGCCGTCAAGGCTTGTTGCACCGCCTGACGCAAGGCTTTGCTGCGCGACGCTTCATCGTTACCGCTGCCGGTGTCTGCGCTGGCGCTCCATACCGGCTGGCCGGTGCGGGCATCGAGCATGTTGATCTGCACCACCATCACTTTTACCTGATAGGTGCGCACCACCGGGACGCTGGCGTAACCGCCATAGCCATTACGATAACCGTTGTAGCGGCCATAACCCACACCGCCGCCATAGTATGGGTCGGAATAATCTTCACGCACCTGCCGCAACCGGGTTTCCTGGCGAATCGAGGCGCTGACGTAGACGTCTGCCGGCTGGCCATTGCGGTTGGGGCGCAGCCCGCGCTGATCCAGGCCATTGCTGACCGCATCCGCGATCTGCGCCGAATCCATCCACGCCGTTCCCGCTGGCAGATGACCGTCCAGCCAGGCCCAGTTTCGATAGCGGGCGTAATCTCGCGGCGCTGCCGGGTAGGCGCTCATGTCCACAGTGTTTGCCGCTTGCGGCGGGGCAGGCGGCAGAGGCGTGGAGCTGGCGACATAGGGGTTGTCGCTTTGGCAGGCACTCACGCTCAGGCAGATGGCGATCAGGGCGAGGCGGCGTTTCATGATGATCTCCGCGTGGTTTCAGACCGGACGGCATATCCAGTGCAGGTAACGACCCAGACCTGCAAAGCCCGGATGGCGTCGATGGGCCAGCTCCATCTCCAGCAGGTCCTGCAGTTCGGCCCGTGCCTGGAACTCGACCGGCATGTAATCGTGGAACACTCGCACGCCACTGCGGGTTTCGACCTGCCACAGGCCTTCAAGTTGCGTTGCCAGTTCCCGAGGGTCGAGAGGCTGTTGTGGCGTCAGGCTCTGTTTTTCGCCTGCCATGTCATTTTTGCGCATCTTGCGGAAGTGGCCCTTGAGCAAGTTGCGATAAATCAGCGCGTCACGGTTATAGAACGCCAGCGACAACCAGCCATCGGCCTTGGTCAAGCGATGCAGCACCGGCAGGATGGCATGGGGTTCGGCCAGCCACTCCAGCACGGCATGGCACAACACCAGATCATAAGGCTCGCTCAGTTGCCCGGTAAGATCCTGCCAGGGTGCCTGAATGAATGTGGCATTCTGGCCTGCCTCGGCAAAGCGCTGGCGCGCGCCTTCGAGCATCGGTTCGGCAGGTTCGGCCAGGGTGACTTCATGGCCACGTTCTGCCAGCCACAACGACATATGTCCAAGCCCCGCGCCGATATCCAGCACGCGCAGCGGGCGCTCGGGCAGCGTCTCGGCAAGGTCGGCTTGCAGCACGGCAAGACGGATGGCGCCTTTGGCACCGCCGTAGATCTTTTCCGCGAAACGGGTGGCCAACTGGTCGAAATGACGGTCGCTCACTTGGCGAATCTCCGCTCGCTGTCGGCCAGCTTGCTGCGCACGACCTCTTCCATGTCCAGCCCGAGTTCGCTGCACAGAAGCAGCAGATACAGCACGATATCGCCGACTTCCTGGCCTGCATGGGCCAGTTGCTCCGGTGGCAGTTCGCGAGACTGGTCTTCGCGCAGCCACTGGAATATTTCCACCAGTTCGGCCATCTCCACGCTGGCGGCCATGGCCAGGTTCTTGGGGCTGTGAAACTGTTTCCAGTCGTTCTGATCGCGAATGCTGTGCAGACGCCGGGTCAACTCGTCGATGTTCATGATGCTCTCCTGAAGGCGCATAGCTTCAGGGGGAACCGGGCTTCAGGCAAGTCATTCACGGATGAAATCGTTACAGCGGCTGCCAGCTACCGGTCATGTGTACGATGCCTTGTTCACCTTCTACTTGCAGTTGACCGTGGGAACCGGCTTCGCTGGCCGACAGCACGACTTCGGCAGGCAGGCGGACCGGCTTGTGGAACTGCACGCTGATTTCAACGTTGGAGGCCGGCAAGTGATCGTCCAGGGTCGCCAGTGTCTGGGCCTTGAGCCACATGCCATGGGCGATGGCCCTTGGGAAGCCGAACAGCTTGGCACTGGGCGCACTCAGGTGAATCGGGTTGTAGTCGCCCGAAACCCTGGCGTACTGCCTGCCGATATGCGATGGCGCCTGCCAGCGGGCCAGTTCGTTCATCGCCAGTGGAGCGGGCTCGAAATCGTCGCTGATCTCGCCTTCCAGTTTCACGCCCTTGCAGAGCATGGTGCTTTCTTCTTCCCAGAGCAGTCCCAGACCGTCTTCGACCTGAGTGAGCAGGCTGAATGTCGCGCCTTTGGCGTGAGGTTGCAGGTTGTTGGCCTGGACACTGATATACAGCTGGCTGATGCCGCCCAGAGGGCGATGAATCCGGATGCGGTTGGCAATGTGGATCAGGCCCAGTAACGGGAACGGGAACTCCCGGGAGGTCATCAACTGCATCTGCAGCGGGAAGGCGAGTATGTGCGGGTAAGTCGGCGGCAGGAGGCTCCCATCCTTGAAGCCACAGACACTGCGGTAGGCCGCCAGCTTGTCGGCGTCTACCGACATCCAGCTGCGCAGGCCAAGATCAGGCAGTTGGGTCCCGGTCACCTTGCGTTTCAGTGCCGCCTGGATGAACAGGTTGGACAAGGGTTGAAGGGAATCCAGGTAGCGCCAGTGAGCAGTCATTATCCATCTCCTTTTAACGAATGCGGGCTCAGGCCCCGATCACACTTTGGCCGCAGACACGCAAGACCTGGCCGGTCACAGCGCCGCTTCCGGGCTGGCTCAACCAGGCAACGGCTTCAGCGACATCCTGAGGCAGGCCGCCCTGGCCAAGGGAATTCATGCGTCGACCCGCTTCACGCAAGGTGAAAGGCATTTCGGCCGTCATGCGGGTTTCGATAAAACCGGGGGCCACGGCGTTGATGCTGATACCGCGCGGGCCCAGCGACGGAGCCATTGCCCGGGCAAACCCGACCAGGCCAGCTTTGCTGGCGCTGTAGTTGGTTTGTCCGCGATTGCCTGCCAGCCCGCTGGTGGAGGACATCAATACCACTCGGGCGTTGTCGTTCAGGGCACCGTTATCCAGCAACGCCTGGGTCAGTGTCTGCGGCGCTTCGAGGTTGACGGCCAGTACCGAATCCCAGAAGTCGTCGGGCATGTTGGCCAGAGTCTTGTCTCGGGTGATACCGGCGTTGTGTACCAGGATGTCGATACTGCCCTGCAGGTGTTCCAATAGCTGGGCGGCGGCATCCGGGCTGCAGATATCCAGAGCCAGTGCCTGGCCACCCAGCCGCGCCGCCAGTGCTTCCAGGTCTGAACGTGCCTGTGGCACATCCAGCAGCACCACGTCGGCACCATCGCGGGTGAGGGTTTCTGCAATCGCGGCACCGATACCTCGCGCTGCGCCCGTGACCACCGCCTTGCGCCCGGCCAGCGGGCGGCTCCAGTCCTGAACCTGCGCCGTAGACGGGCTCAGGCGGATGACCTGACCGGAAACGAATGCGCTCTTGGGCGACAGGAAAAAGCGCAGCGCGCCTTCCAGTTGGTCTTCGGCACCTTCGTCTACCTGCAAGAGTTGAAGGGTGCCGCCGTTGCGCATTTCCTTGGCCAGTGAGCGACTGAACCCTTCGACGGCCTGTTGCGTGCTGGCTGCCAGAGGATCATCGAGTGTCCCGGGCGCACGGCCGAGGATGACCACATGGGCACATCGATCCAGACTGCGCAGCAATGGCTTGAAGAAGTCGCGCAACTGAGTGAGCTGTTCGGCACGCACCAGGGAGCTGGCGTCATACACCACGGCCTTGAGTTTCGGGCCCTGTTCGGCGACCCAGGTGGATGCGCCGGGGATGTCACTGCCAAAGCTGTAGAGTGAATCGGTCAGGCGCTGGGCGAACAGCCTGATGTGATCGGCCAGCGGTCCTGCGCTGATCAGCAAGGTTCCGTCTACAGGCCGCAAGCGCCCGGCTTGCCAGCGCTCCAGGTGCGTCGGGTTCGGAAGGCCTACGGCTTTCACCAAGCGCCGACCCACGTCGGAATTGGCGAAATTGATGTAGCGATCTGACGACATGGAACACTCTCCTTGAATCGGGGTTCAAAGACATGGACCACACTGAAGCGAGATTTGTTCTTGTTTCAGCACGCTGTTCATCACCTGCCCAGACAACGCTTGAAGAAAAGGGAGTTTTTCATGACGCAGCTACGTCGTGTCGCCATCATCGGTGGCAACCGGATTCCATTTGCCCGTTCCAGCGGCGCTTATGCCACTGCGAGTAACCAGGACATGCTGACGGCCGCGCTGGAGGGCTTGATCGAGCGCTTCAACCTGCATGGCCTGCGTCTGGGCGAAGTGGTTGCCGGTGCAGTGCTCAAGCACTCCCGGGACTTCAACCTGACCCGTGAATGCGTGCTGGGCTCGCGCCTGTCGGCGCAAACACCTGCTTACGATTTGCAGCAGGCCTGCGGCACCGGCCTTGAATCTGCCTTGCTGGTGGCTAACAAGATTGCGTTGGGGCAGATCGAATGCGGGATTGCCGGAGGCGTTGATACGACGTCCGATGCGCCCATAGGCGTCAATGAAGAGCTGCGTAATATTCTGTTGCAGATCAATCGCAGCAAGACAGGAGCCGACAAGCTCAAGGCTCTCCTGCAATTGCGTCCTCAGCACCTGAAACCGGAACTGCCCCGCAATGGTGAGCCACGCACAGGCTTGTCCATGGGCCAGCATTGCGAACTGATGGCGCAGCACTGGGGGATCGAGCGCGAGGCTCAGGATCAACTGGCACTGGAGAGTCATCTGAAAATGGCAGCCGCCTATGCCGAGGGCTGGCAGAACGATCTGATGACGCCTTATCTCGGCCTGACCCGCGATAACAACCTTCGTCCTGATCTGACCCTGGAGAAACTGGCGAGTCTCAAGTCTGCATTCGAACGCAGTGCCAAAGGCACTTTGACGGCCGGTAACTCTACGCCGCTGACCGATGGCGCGTCGCTGGTGCTGCTGTCCAGTGAGGAATGGGCCAGGGAGCGGGGCTTGCCCGTGCTGGCGTACTTGCGTGACGGTGAGACGGCAGCCGTGAATTTCGTCAATGGCGAAGAAGGGCTGCTGATGGCGCCGGCCTATGCGGTGCCGCGTCTGCTGGCACGCAATGGTTTGACCCTTCAGGATTTCGATTACTACGAGATTCACGAGGCCTTCGCGGCTCAGGTGCTGTGTACGCTCAAGGCCTGGGAAGACCCCGAATACTGCAAGACTCGTCTGGGTCTTGATGCGCCGCTGGGCTCTATCGACCGCAGCAAAATCAACATCAAGGGCAGCTCACTGGCGGCCGGTCACCCCTTTGCGGCAACCGGTGGCCGGATCGTTGCCAACCTGGCCAAATTGCTGGCGGTTGCAGGACAAGGGCGTGGTCTGATCTCGATCTGTGCGGCGGGCGGGCAGGGCGTTACCGCTATTCTGGAGCGCTGAAACAGGCCCGGCGTACCTCTCATCAAGTGGGAGGGGCCTTGGCCGCGACGACACACTGACAGGCAACACATTTTCAGCGCCTTCAACATGCTGTCGCGGCCCGGATTCAAGGCCTCAGAAGTCCAGGCTCAATGCCACGCTGACACCCTGTTGAGTGGCGTCATCGTTCTTGCGCCAGTTGTAACCCGCACGCAGGGTCAGGTCGCGACTCAGTTGCTGGCTCACGCCAAGGGTGGCGCGGTTCAGGTTTCGTTGTGGCGTGTAGCCTTCAAGGGTGAAATCAAGACCGGGCACGCTGTTGAGAGCCATGGTCACGTTCTGCCGGTCCGTTTCAAATTCCCGTTCATGAGCGAACTCGCCCCATATCCGTGTCGAGGAAGTCAACTCGAATGCGGTCTGCAAGCCTACGCCTGCGCGCCGGGATTTGCGGGTCTGGTCGCTGAAAGTCAGGGCTGTCGAACGGTTGCTCTGTTCCGAGTAGCCGTCTACATCGATATGGGCGTAATCGGCGCTGACAAAAGGTGACAGGTGCCAGCGGCTCGCCGACCCCGCAATATCAAAACCCAGACGTGCGCTTGCGGCCCAGAGCTTGCCTTCGGTATCGCCTTTTTCCTGTCCTTCGCCTGCGCCCAGTGCGAACTTGCGTTCGGCCTTGTCGTAATCCAGATGCCCGCCGGATGCTGACAGGTCGCCCCACCAGTGATTTGCCTGATACTGCACAAAGGCTGTGGCAATGTAGCTGTTGAGCCGGTATTGCGAGTCTTGCGCGCCAGCCTCCAGACTTTGCCGATACGCCCCGCCAACCACCCCTGCCCGCCAGTTTTCAGCAAACCGGTAGCTGCCGCCGACCGTCAGGTTATAGCCACGGCCATCCGCCTGGGCTGATGTGTCCTGAGCATCGAAGTCGATCTTCTGCCCGCCTGCAGCAAGGATGCTGCGCCACTGGCCAACGCCCTGCCAATTACCCAGGTCACCGAGCCACTGGGAACGAAGTTCATCCTGTTGGGTACGCAAGGTGCCGAGGGCCACTTCCGGCAGCAGCGTGATTTCCCAGGGCGCGGCCAATAATGAGTAGGCGTAGTCAGCCAGAAGGCGCTGGGCTGCGGTGGTGGGATGCACGCGATCGTTGAAGAACAGTCGGTCCGGGTCAGGCGTGGCGCTGTCCAGGCCGTAAGTGCTGTTTTCATCGCAGCCTGCGCCGTTGAAGCAGGTGCCCACCAGATCCTGATCGGCAGCAAAACCGAAGCGGGCAGGGTTGGCCAGGGTTTCACTGATGAAAAGCGGCACGTTGAGCGGGATGATCTGGGCATTGATCTGCTGCAGGCGACTGATCAGTTGCTCGTTGAAGTCGGCGCTGAGTGCAGACGTCAGCGGTTGCAGGATGGTGCCGCTCAGAGCGGGTGTCTGGCCAATGTCCGGCAGCAGCCAGACCATGATGTAGCGCGCCCCGGCCTGTTGCAGGGCCTGGACGCTGTCAGCCAGATTGTCGGCGGCATCCGCGGCGTCACTGCGGCTCAGCACCCGGCCTTGCAGGAAGTCATTGCCGCCTCCCGTCAGGTAATACAGCGCGTTTGGGTCCGCCTGAAAATTGATGCCAGGCAGATAGCCGGTCCGGGTTCGCAACACGGTGCCGCTATCGGGATCCACCACACTGGATTCGGAGGTGATGGCATCGAAGATCTGATCCGTTCGGTCACCGCCCACTGCCCAGTTATTACCGTCCGGTATCCCCAGCGCCGCATTTACTGCAGAAGTGGAAGCATTAAGGTCACGGCCTGGAATATTGAGCAGTGTGCCCAGCACAGTCGAGGAGTTGAGCCCGATGATCTCACCGCTGCCATCCTGATAGGTCGGCCCGACCCGGTTGGTGAAGCGCAACGTTGCGCCGGGTGGCCCATCCACATCGGGAAATTGTCCGGCATCGGCCAGGCTGTCGCCAAACACGACCATCGTGGAGTAAGGCGTGGGGGCTGCGAATGTCGAAGTGCAGGCCAGGGTGAACAAACATGCCGCCAAAGGCATGCGCAGTGATATTCCGGTCATGGAAAAGCCCTTTTTATTGTTTTGTCACTGTAGGGACCCTAGCAAGCATCCTAGGCACTGCCAGAACTGAAATGAATTACCGCCCAGTGGTGGTAGAACTGATCCGAAAGCTCGATAGGTGTGTATGAGGATTATTACAGTACAACCGGCTCTGTCGTAGCGCTCAGCGGGATTGCTCCCGCTGGCTCTCTTGCTTCACATCATGCCGCCTGGTTGTGTGCGATTGCATCCAGGTAGGAAGCCAGTTCGTGCAGGTACACGAAGGGGTGGCCCTGGCGCGTGCCGCCAGTGCGGTTGACTTTCAAGGCGATGCGGCCTGCGTTGATCTTGCGCAGCAGATTGCGATCGTTCGAGATGTGCGAGAAATACCGCTCCCTGACCGCGCTCAAGGTCGGGCATGGGGTGGCGAATTCCTTGCGAAGCAGATCCAGTGTGTTGGTCATTGTCGATTACTCCCTGTGGGTAAAAGTATGAGTCATGTTTCGTCTCTTTCCCACGGGCCATCGGGTCTTCAAGTGTTGCCTAGATGGCTCGGTCATCTGCGATGAGAGACGTGAGGCAACAATACGATATGTATGGGAGGCGCGCAATACGTTTTGTATTTTAATCTACGATTTGTATTTTTCATCATCTTCATATTCCACGTACCAGGAGAGGTGAATGGTGTCGTTTGTGCTGTCGCGGGTGACGGTGACACCCTCGGCTTCCATGAGCTGTTCGGCTATCTGTTCCCAATGCAAAAGCGATTCGCCGGGCTCCCGGTGCAGGCGGATCTGGTGCTCGATCTGAGCCTGGGGGCTGGTTATGAGTGCTTGAATACGTTGCACCAACGCCAGGTAAGCATCGTGCTGCGGGATATCAGGTGTCCGGACAGGCATGTTTCAATTCCTTTTTACTGTATGTGCATACAGTAATTCAGGTCTTTTTCCTACGCAACAGTGAAATGGGTCCTGCCTGCCTGATATGGGAATGATACGGACAGCGAAAACAAAAAAGCCCCGAACATTCGGGGCCTTGGGCTGGAAAGCCTGAGCTAGAGTCGCATCGTCATCTGTCTGATGACGCCGATCAGCTTGCAGTCTTCCGTGATGGGGATTGTCGGATAGGCCGGGTTAAGGGGCTTGAGGAAATAGCGACCAGCATCCTCGACCAGCTTCTTGAATGTGGCTTCGTTACTTTCGGGCAGTTTGGCAATCACCAGCTTGCCGGGGGTTGGCTCAAGTCCGGTGTCGACCAGAATCAACATGCCTTCCGGAATGCTCTGGCCTGCGGGCGCGGTCATCGAGTCACCGCGCACCATCAGCCAGAAGGCACGGCCCTTGGCCTTGTAGTCGGTGAGTTCAAAGGTGTCGGAGTAGCCCGCCGGGTAAGGCTCTACGGCTTCATTCCAGCCGCCTGCCTCTACCCAACTGATCACGGGATACCGATAAAAACGCGAGGGTTGAGCGGTAGGCTCAACGTTCTGTTGTCCTTGCTCATGGGCAGGGAGCGATGTTTCAAGAATGGGTAACCCCAGCTCGCGCAAAAACCGGTTGATCACATCGATCTTCGGTTCACGCTTTCCGTTCAGCCAATGCCCTACGGCACCTGGAGTCACACCCATTCGTTCAGCCATCTCTTCCTGGCTTATTGACTGGTTGTCCATGGCTTGCCTGGCGATTTCATACCATTTTTTCATGCGCGAAATACTACAGCCTGTATGGGGTTGGACAATCGACACAGTGTAGTGGTTTTTCTGGATTTAAAATACAAAATGTATTTTACTCGCCAAATAAACAGTTTGTTTAATGGCGGGCAGAGAAGATGATTGATGAAGTTGAAGCAGTAATGGTGAATTGGGGCGAGCAGCGCATGCGGGTTGGCCTGGGCGGCGGATTGAGCAGCCCTATGGCAGGCATTATGGAGTGGGGCGCCTATATTCCTCGCCGTACGCCTGGCTCTCGAGCCTTGATCGGTAATGGCAGTGGCATGGATTACATCGGCAGTGAAGTCGAGGCCGCCGTGGCGGAACTGGCCCGTGGCCCGGCCAAGGGCCGGGGACCCGAACTGGCGAAGTTGGCGCAATACCGTTACGTCGACCTGTTGCCTGCCCGTGAACAGATGCGCCTGCTCGGTATCAATGAAGGTGCCGACAGGACTTACCGCAACTGGGTGGAGAAACTGCATCAGCAGGTTTTGTCGATCCTGGCGAACCGCAGCGCGAATCGCGGCGCAAAAGATAAAGCTCAGGCATCCGAGGTGGCTGGCCGCAAGGCAGGTTAAGTGCTGCTTTGAACCTGTTTGCCAGAACCGTCCTGCGTACTGGCGAATGCAGATGTACTTCACGGCTATTTCTGGGCCGTGTTCTATAGAGGGACGCTGCTCCCTCCCTTTTTTTCCTCTATCAAAACCCCGTTCCGCCTTCGCGCAGCAGGCAGGAGCATATGTTTGTGGGAGCGGATTTATCCGCGAGACGCCATTTGAAGGCGATACATTTTCTTTGGATCTAAAGGCCCCTCGCGAATGAATTCGCTCTCATCAAACAAGACGCAAGACCACGAATTAGAACGTATTTTATGTAGGATAAAAACGTTATCCGGCGTACATATCCATTATCGGCATGTGCTGGTCCTACTGGTTCCGCCTTTACGGCGGCCCCCTTTTGTTTCGGCAAAAGGGGGGAAAACCATCCGCTCCGGTTC
>NZ_JAIGPJ010000025.1:0-85428 GCF_019719005.1 Pseudomonas cichorii | reverse complement strand
GCAACCGGGTAGCGGTGTTCAAAAGCAAAGCGGGTTGACAGTGGGGGCGAGTCCATACATAGGAGCGAATTCATTCGCGAAAAGGCCAGCCACTACTTCCCGATCCCATACTTGCGCAATCGGTGCGCAATCGCGGTATGGGAGGTGTTCAGCCGTGCCGCCAGTTGCCGGGTCGAGGGGTGATCGGCATAAAGCTTCTGCAATAGTTCGCGCTCGAAATCCTCGACGGCCTGTTCAAGGCTGCCGACTTCGCCATCGTTCTGGCGAGCGACAGCAGTGCCTGCGATATCCAGATCGCCGATGTCCACCACTGTGCTTTCACTGATGGCCGCGGCGCGGAATATCACGTTCTGCAACTGACGCACATTGCCCGGCCAGCGGTTGCCCAGCAGGGCTGGATAGGTGCCAGTCGCCAGGCGGCATACCGGTCGCTGGATCTGGGTGCAGGCCTGTTCCATGAAATAACGGGCCAGCAGCAGAATGTCCTGACCGCGCTCGCGCAGCGGCGGGACCTCCAGGTTCAGCACATTCAGGCGATAGAACAGGTCTTCGCGAAAGGTGCCTTCGCTGACCATCTTTTCCAGGTCGCGATGGGTGGCGCTGAGGATGCGCACGTTGACCCTGACTTCCCGATCCCCGCCCACTCGTCTGAAGCTGCCGTCGTTGAGAAAACGCAGCAGCTTGGCTTGCAGGTAAGGCGACATTTCGCCGATTTCATCGAGAAACACGGTGCCCTGGTTGGCCAGTTCCATCAGCCCTGGTTTGCCGCCACGCTGGGCTCCGGTAAACGCGCCGGGCGCATAACCGAACAGCTCGCTTTCAGCCAGGTTTTCCGGGAGCGCCGCACAATTGAGCGCCAGGAAAGGTTCACCATGACGAGCGCTGCTGGCGTGACAGGCGCGCGCAACCAGCTCCTTGCCTGTGCCGGTTTCGCCTTGAATCAGCAGGGGCGCATCCAGTGCGGCAACTCGCTGGGCGCGGGCCTTGAGGATGCGGATCGCTGGGGATTCACCCAGCAGCGCATCGAAGCCTTCGGCATGGTCGTGATGCAGGGCCGACAAGCGTTCGCCGATCCGGCTGGGCAGGTACAACGTCAGCAGGGCACCGGCTTCGGTGATGGGCGTGGCGTCCAGCAGCAGGGCTTCGCCATTGAGGGTGACTTCGCGCATGGGCAGACGAAAACCGTTTTCCAGCAGCGTGGCCTGCAGGCTCGGATCGGCGAACAGTTCACCGATGGGCTCGCCTTCAGGTTCCCGGCCAATCAGCGCGATCAGCGCCGGGTTGGCCAACAGCACATGCCCGGCACTGTCCAGCGCCAGCACCGGGTCGGTCATGGCGGCGAGCAGGGCATCGAGTTGCAGGTGGCGGCGCTGGCCGGGGAGGATATCGACCACGGTGATCGCTTCGACGCCACGCACCCGGAACAACGCATCCTTGAGTTCTTCGAGCATCTGAGGGCTCAGCGTCGGCGCATCGATGTAAACGTTGGGAGGCACCATCTCCACGGCATCGAGATTCAGATTGCGTCCACCCAGAATGGCCAGCACTTCCTGGGTGATACCGACGCGGTCGATGAAGCAGACATGGATGCGCATGGGGCGTTATGGGTTCTGGGCTGCGGAGGGTGGCCAGTATAGGTTTTTTCGCGAATGAATTCGCTCCCACCGGGTTCGCAGGAGCGAATCGGGCGGCGTTCCGCTCATTCGCGAAAAACGATCACTCCAGATGCTCGGGCTTCACAGGCTCGCCGGGCTTGGCATGCAGCTTTTCGCGGATGTCGTTGAACATTCTGTCGTAATCCTTGTGCAGGTCGATGGGCATGGCGGCGCGATTGGGCAGGCCATATTTGATACCGATACGGCCCGCATCGTGGGCGAAGTTGAAAGCCAGATCACGTGGCAGGCTGAATTCTTCAGTGACGCTCTTGCCGTTGATCTCTCCCTGCATGGTGAAGTGCATGGAAGTGCCTTCCTTGGGGTCTTCCTGTACTTCGTAACGAATGTGGATGTCGTAGCTGAAACCCGTGTTTTGCAGGGCAGCATGGGTAATGTGCAGATGACCTGGTTCAAACATGGCGGTCGCTCCGTCGCAGAAGATAAGTGTAGGGGTAGACCCCGGCCCGTTGGCCGGGGTTCAGCACCCTTGACAGGCACCCGACAGCATAGCCTTGCGGCACATTTGCGTTACTGATTCAGATCACGGCCCGGCTCGGGTCTGGACCAGAGCCACAGATTGCCCATCGCCATGCCCGCGATGGCCAGATAAAGCCACCACACATGATTGAGCAGGCTCAGCATTACGATGGCGCACACCAGCATGCTGATGGTTGCGCTGATCTTGGCGCTGCGCGTGACCAGCCGGCCATTGCGCCAGTTGCGCAGGAGCGGGCCGAACACGCGATGGTTTTCCAGCCAGGCATTGAGGCGCGGCGAGCTGCGGGTCGCGGCCCAGGCGGCCAGCAGAATGAACTCGGTTGTCGGCAGGCCGGGGATGAATATGGCGGCAATGCCTATCCCCAGGCTGACGTAAGCGAGGATGCCAAACAGAAAGCGCGAAAGTCTGGAGCCGGGCGGTTTATAGGTCATGTTCACTACAGGCAGGTTCACAAAGCCCGGCCAGCTTAACAGCACCGGGCGTTTTTTCATGCCTGAACCTGTTCGACCTGTGGCGCATGGGCGTAAGCGTGTTGCAACAGCACGGCGAAGCGCTCGAACGCTGCAATGGCTCCCCGATCCAGCTGTGCTTCTTCTTCGGCACTGAATGTCAGGCCGTCCAGAGTCCTGATAAAGGTTTTCCAGCCTTCGGCACGACCACCGGCAGGTTCACCCAGATGCCGTGCACCAAAGCTTTCGCTGAGGTTCAGGGCGGCGGCGCGCTTGATCAGGAAGGCCGCGCCCAGTTTTGAACCTTCGGAGACGAACAGCCAGCCCAGGGCTTCGGCCTTGCCCGGATTCTGCACAGCGCCTGCGACGGATTGAGGGATGTCGGTGTTGAGGTCCGCGAGGTCGGCCCTGGCTTGTTCGGCACGGCAGCGGGCGGGCAGGTCGGCGACGACATGGATCAACTCTGGGTCGTTGTAGAGGCTTTGCAGTTCCGCCTGGAAAAGGTACTGGGCAACGACAAAACGCTTGTAGCTGTCCAGGGTTTCAAAGGGCGCATTGGCCTTGACCGTCTTGTCGAGCTGCTCGTGAGGCGCATGGGTAATCTGGTTGAGACGCTGGGAACGCAGTGCAGGACGAGTCTGCTCGGTTGTCATCAGGTTCTTCCTTGCAAAATGAAAGGGCGTTGTTGAATAGACGAATGGCCAGCCCCCTAAGCGTAAAAAAACACGCCGCCGATCAGGCCCGATGGCGTGTTTTTCACAAGGCTGGTGGTGACTGGAATCAGATATCCCAGACCAGATTGACGCTGAAGTTGCGGCCCGGCTGGGTCAGGCGATCCAGGTTGGCCGGCGCGGTAGCACCTGCTTCACCCACGCCGTCGTAGCCGCGTACGTCATCCCAGAGCCAGTATTTCTTGTCGGTCAGGTTGTAGAGGCCGGCATTGACGGTGACGTCGTTCGTGACCTTGTAATAGCCGGTCAGGTCCAGAATGCCGAAGCCCGGTGTGCGGAACTGTGAGGCCGAGCCATCCGGCTCGTGGAATTCGCTGTCATCCACGCGAGTCTTGCGTTTGACCAGTGTCCAGTTCAGCAGGCCGCCGTAGTTATCCTGCTCGTAACCCAGGCCGAAAACGCCGGTCAGCGGGTTGACGCTGTTGAGCGGTTCGCCCGTGTCGTTGTTGCGGCCCTGAGCGTAGGCAATCGAGCCCTGAGTGTAGAGGCCTTGCGGCGCGCCGAAGCTGTCCAGATTCAGGCGGCCCTTGACCTCGGCGCCTTTGATGGTGGCGTGCTTGATGTTGTAGGACTGGAAGGTGAGCTCATCGTAGCCGGCAGCCAGACCGTCTTCGTTGATGAAGTCGCGGTACTTGTTATAGAACACGGCAACGTCGAACGAACCGGACTCGAAACGTCCGCGCAATCCGGTTTCATAGCTCTTGCTCTTTTCCGGCTCCAGGTTCGGATTGGGCTCGACCACATAACCGGCCGTGGTGTTTTCAAAGCTGCCGTACAAGGCTTTGGCCGACGGTGTCCGGAAACCTTCAGCGTACTGGCCGTACCAGGTGTATTCGTTGCTCAGGGCGTAGGTCACGCCGAGTTTGGGTGATACGCGGTCCCAGGTCCTGTCCTTGTTATTGCCGCCGCTTGGGTCGTTCAGACCTTCGGAGTTGAGGAACTCATCGGTCATCTTCGGGTTCAGGCGGGTGTAGCTGTAGCGCACGCCCGGCATGAAGGTCCATTTGTTCCAGCTGATCTGATCCTGAGCGAACAGCGCATAACTGGTGATGGTCGGGTCCGGGAAGTCGCTGGTCGGGACCGGGTTATCGGAGGCTACCGGGCTAGTGGCACCCGCGACGGTACAGGCACCGAGCACCCGCGCGCAGGTTGCGCTGCCGGTACGCAGGCCGGTGACTTTCTGCTGCTTGAGGGTGGTGCCGTAGGTCAGCACGTGATCGGTGCTGGCAATCGCGAATGCCTTGTCGAGCTGGGCATCGAAGATCCACTGCTTTTCCTGGTAAGTCGTGTCGCGGTTGCGCAGCAGGTCGCGGCTGAACGGGAAATAGCGCTCACGGGTGCTCTGTTCTGTCTTGGCATCCTGATAGTTCAGGCTCCACTTGACCTTGTCGGCCAGCAGGCTGTCGAGGGCAAAGTCGTGTTCGATGCCAACGCGTTCGCGGGTGATGGTGTCGTTGGTGGTTCGGCCGCGGTACATGCCAACCCCGACTCCGTTGCCGAATGGCCCGCCGACGGCGCTGAGCTGATTGGTGTCACGATCATCCTTGTACTTTTCGTAGGTAAACGCCAGGCGCGAGTCGTCGGCGTAGTTCCAGCCCAGTTTGGCCAGCACATTCTTGGCGCGCTGGTCTTCCGGGTTGGCTTCGGTACGGGTCAGGCCGGTGCCGCTGGTGCTGCCGTAGGATTCGGTTTCATGACCTTCGCGCTGACTCAGGTGCAACAGCGCGTCGAAGTCTCCCTGGCGGCCGGCGACGGTGCCCGAGGTCAGCCAGCTTTCATCGGCCGAGCTGTAACCGGTTTTCAGACGGGCGCCGACGTCTTTGCCGGGCTTGATGATGTCTTCCGGATCCAGGGTGTAGTAACTGACCACACCACCGATGGCGCTGCTGCCGTAAAGCGCTGATGCCGGGCCACGCAGAATTTCGACGCGCTTGACGATTTCCGGGTCCACGTAATTGCGGCGGGTCTGGGCGAAGGGGCCGGTGAAGAAGCTGTCCGGTACTTCGACGCCATCGACCTGGGTCAGGACCCGGTTACCGTCGATGCCACGAATGTTGTAGCCGGTGGTGCCGCCACGCTGGCCTGCGCCGCCCACCGAAACACCCGGTTCGTTGCGCACCAGATCGCGGATGTCATTGACGTTGCGTCGGTCCAGTTCGGCGCGCTCGTGCACGCTGACGGTCGTGGGAACCGTGGAGATGTCCTGTTCCTGGCGCGTGGCGCTGACGGTGGTCTGCTCAAGGGCGATGACGCCAGCGACGCGCTTTTCCAGCACGACATTGTTGTCACCCAGATTGCGATAGCTCAGTTGGCTGCCCGACAGCAGGCGTTCCAGTGCCTGTGCGGGTTGCAGGTTGCCATTGGCGCCAGGGGAGACGACGTTTTGCGTCAGGTCCGACGACATCCCGACCTGCCAGCCGGTAACGCGGCTGAATTCATTGAGTGCCGAAACCAGCGGTTGCCTGACAATCGAGAACGTGTAAGTACCGGCAGCTCTTGCCTGTGGCGCGTTTTCGGTCGCAGCGACGGCGGGCATCGCCTGCATGCCGGCGCTGAAAACCGCCACGGTCAGCAGCGAAAGTGCAAACCGCTTGCGCGTGTGAGTGAACGAGGATGACATCTGTGGCGCTCCCTGACGTACTGCTGGTTATAGTGTTGTGCTTCTGATCGTTAATGCGAATCAGTTGCATTGGCTATGACTAGACGAACGAGGGAGGGCGAGTGCGTAAAAAAAGTTTTGCCGATCAGTTGATGAGTACAACGGCGGGCAATTCACGCACGTTGGCCGAGGTGATGTGCGCCAGTGAACGCACCACATTCAGGGGATTATCCAGCTTGTAGTTGCCGGTCACGGTAACGCGATCCAGCGCCGGATTGGTGTTGATGATCCAGCCGGGGTAATAGCGTCGCAGCTCTGCCAGCACTTCACTGAGGGGACTGTTATCGAAAATCAGGCGGCCCTGAACCCAGGCCAGGTCCCTGGCCGGGTCGAGTCTTTCCCGATGGCCAAAGCCCGACGGACCTACACGCACGCTGTCGCCCGCACCGAGACTGACTCTGGAGTCGCCGCGTATGGCGCTGACATCCACTGCGCCACGCTGGACCTGAACCCGTGCCTCGCCATCGAGGTAACGCACCGAAAACTCGGTGCTGTTGGCGCTCATGCGGATCGGGCCGGCTTCGATTTCCATCGGCACATTCGGGTCGAGGGCCACGTTGAAATAGGCTTCTCCTCGATAAAGGTGTGCCACACGCTGGCAGTCGTCCAGGTGGCTGGAAAAGGCCGAATCGGTATTGAGCAGGACTTTCGAGCCATCGCTCAGTTGCAGGCGCTGGCGTTCGCCGACCACGGTCAGGTGATCGGCCTGGATACGCAGCGGCAGGTTGCTGAAGTTGAATAAACCCAGCAACAGAATCGCGGCCGTGGCCAGAGGTTTCCAGTGTGGCCGGACTCGTTGCCACACCGAGGGTTTGCGCGGTGGCTGCAAGGTCGCTGCCGCGTGCTGCACCGTTTGCGAGTCCCATATCGCCTGTGCCCTGGCGAAGGCCTGGGCATTGGCAGGATCGGCCAGCAGCCAGGCTTCGAAACGCTCCTGCTGCCGAGGATCTGCGCCTTCCAGTTCGATCAGCCAGGTCAGGGCTTGATCCATTGCGCTGTCACTCAGTACATCCTGGGCAAGCGACTGCGGGCGTTCTGTTTTCACGGTGTTCCTCGGCTGCTTCGGTTTGATCTGTTTGCATCAGTGCGCGGTAGCAGACTGCGGCAGCGTCCAGGCCCGGTCAAGCCAGGTCGAGTCTTGCCACGACTCCCACACAGATCGCCATGATCAGTTTCAGTTCTTTTTGTACGGTGCTTGCAGAGATGTCCAGTTGCCCGGCGATCTCCAGATAGCTGCATCCGTTAAGACGGCTCAACGTGAATATTTTCTGTTGGCGCGGGCTGAGTTTACCCACAGTGGCACTGAGGCTTTCAAGCAGGCGCTTGGCGTGAGTGGCATCTTCGGGCGTACTGAGTTGCGCGATGACACTTTCGATCTGCTCTGCGGATGCATCTTCGACCAGAGTGCGGCCATGAATACGACGCGAGCGCAAATGATCCAGCGCCAGATTGCGGGCGGTCTGGTAGACGAAGGGTTCCAGGTGATCGATCGGGCGTTCGGTCAGGGCGCGGGTGACCCGCAGCCAGGTTTCCTGCAGCAGGTCTTCGGCGGTGCTGTGATTGCCCACCATGCCTTGCAAGGTTCGCAACAGCACCTCGCGTTGAGCGACAAACACGTCATTGAAGTGCGATTGCGACACAGAAATACCTGACCGGGAAAATCAGTGGATGATAATGCTTATCATCCACATATTCAGTCAAGTCGGCTTTCTGTATTTTTCTTAATGCTCGGCTGTTACTGCGCGTTGTGCAGCGCCAGGCAGTTGTCCAGCATGCGGTTGGAGAACGCCCACTCGTTGTCGTACCAGGCCAGTACCTTGAGCAGCTTGCCGCTGACCTTGGTGTGGTTGGCGTCGAAAATCGACGACAGCGGGTTGTGGTTGAAGTCGTGAGAAACCAGCGGCAGGGTGTTGTAGCCCAGAATCCTGGAGTGCTGGCTGGCTTCCTTGAGCAGTGCGTTGACTTCGTCGGCGGTGGTTTCGCGTTTGATGTTGACGGTCAGGTCCACCAGGGAAACGTTGATCACCGGTACTCGCACGGCCATGCCGGTGAGCTTGCCCGCCAGTTCCGGCAGCACCAGACCCACCGCCTCGGCTGCGCCGGTCTTGCTCGGGATCATCGATTGAGTGGCCGAACGGGCACGGTACGGATCGGTGTGGTACACATCGATCAGGTTCTGGTCGTTGGTGTAGGCGTGAATGGTGGTCATCAGACCGCTTTCGATGCCCAGTTCGCGATGCAGCACCTGAGCGACCGGTGCCAGGCAGTTGGTGGTACACGAAGCGCTGGAGATAATCTGATGCGACTGGCGCAGGGTATCGTGGTTGACGCCGTATACGATGGTGGCGTCCGCGCCTTTGGCCGGTGCAGAAATAATGACCTTTTTTGCCCCGGCGGTGATGTGCGCGGCGGCTTTTTCGCGGTCGGTGAACAGACCGGTGCATTCAAAGACGACATCGATATTCTGGGCTTTCCATGGCAACTCGGCAGGGTTGCGGATGGCGCTGACAGCGATACGGTCACCATTGACTGTCAGGCTTTCGCTGTCGCATTCGACGGTGCCGGCGAAAGGGCCGTGAACTGTGTCGAAACGCAGCAGATGAGCGTTCATCTCGCTATTGCCCAGATCGTTGATAGCGACGACCTGCAGGTCTTGCCGGTAACCTTGGGTATAGAGTGCGCGTAGGACGTTACGGCCGATCCGGCCAAAACCGTTGATTGCAATGCGAATAGTCATACAGTCGTCCTTCAAGAATTGTTGTTGGAATTACAAGATTATTCTCATAAAAATAGAAAACAAGCATTTTTAGTGGCAATATTTTGTTTTATCTACAACTACAAGCCTGAAAGGCTGCTTCAGTTGATCGAGATCAGGTTTTTTGCGCCTTGGCGCAGCATCCCGATAGCTGGCATGGTCTTTACGGGTGACCATAGACGTTAGCCTGGAGTTCATCACATGCATCCCCGCATTCTTGAGGTAACCGAGCGTCTCATCGCTCGCAGTCGCGAAACCCGTCAGCGCTACCTTCAACTGATTCGCGGTGCAGCGAGCGACGGCCCGATGCGCGGCAAGCTGCAGTGTGCCAACTTTGCCCACGGTGTGGCCGGGTGCGGCACCGAGGACAAGCAGAACCTGCGCATGATGAACGCCGCCAACGTCGCAATTGTTTCTTCATATAACGACATGCTCTCGGCGCATCAGCCGTACGAAGTCTTTCCTGCCCAGATCAAACAGGCATTGCGTGACATTGGTTCGGTCGGTCAGTTCGCGGGCGGCGTGCCGGCCATGTGCGATGGTGTGACTCAGGGCGAGCCGGGCATGGAACTGGCCATCGCCAGCCGTGAAGTGATCGCCATGTCCACAGCCGTGGCGCTGTCCCATAACATGTTCGATGCGGCATTGATGCTGGGCATCTGCGACAAGATCGTGCCGGGCCTGATGATGGGGGCGCTGCGTTTTGGCCATTTGCCGACCATCTTCGTACCCGGCGGGCCGATGGTTTCCGGTATTTCCAACAAGGAAAAGGCCGATGTGCGCCAGCGCTATGCCGAAGGCAAGGCGACCCGCGAACAACTGCTGGACTCGGAGATGAAGTCCTACCACGGCCCCGGCACCTGCACCTTCTACGGCACCGCCAATACCAACCAGTTGCTGATGGAAGTCATGGGCCTGCACCTGCCGGGCGCATCGTTCGTCAATCCGGGCACGCCCTTGCGTGATGCGCTGACCGTCGAAGCCGCTCAGCAGGTCACCCGCCTGACCAAACAGAGTGGCGAGTTCATGCCCATCGGCGAAATCGTCGATGAGCGGGTGCTGGTCAACTCCATCGTGGCCCTGCACGCCACGGGTGGTTCCACCAACCACACCCTGCACATGCCGGCCATTGCACAGGCTGCCGGTATCCAGTTGACCTGGCAGGACATGGCCGACCTGTCGGAAGTCGTGCCGACCCTGAGCCACGTCTACCCCAACGGCAAGGCTGACATCAACCACTTCCAGGCTGCGGGCGGCATGTCGTTCCTGATTCGCGAATTGCTGGCAGCCGGTCTGCTCCATGAGGACGTCAACACCGTGGCAGGCCGTGGCCTGAGCCGTTACACCCAGGAGCCTTTCCTTGAAGATGGCAAGCTGGTCTGGCGCGAAGGTCCGTTGCAGAGCCTGGACGAAAGCATTCTGCGCCCTGTGGCGCGTCCGTTTTCACCTGAAGGCGGTCTGCGGGTCATGGAAGGCAACCTGGGACGCGGCGTGATGAAAGTCTCCGCCGTGGCGCCCGAGCATCAGATTGTCGAAGCTCCGGCCAGGGTTTTCCAGGATCAGCAGGATCTGGCCGACGCCTTCAAGGCTGGCGAACTGGAGCGGGATTTCGTGGCGGTGATGCGCTTCCAGGGGCCGCGCTCCAACGGCATGCCTGAGCTGCACAAGATGACGCCGTTCCTGGGCGTGCTTCAGGACCGCGGTTTCAAAGTGGCGCTGGTGACTGACGGGCGCATGTCCGGTGCTTCGGGCAAGATCCCGGCTGCGATTCATGTCTGCCCGGAAGCCTTCGATGGTGGCCCTTTGGCTCTTGTGCAGGATGGTGATGTGATTCGCGTTGATGGCGTAAAAGGTACGTTGCAAGTTCTGGTCGAAGCGTCAGAATTGGGAGCCAGACAACCGGCAGTCGGTCAGCTCGACAATGGTGTCGGTTGTGGCCGTGAACTGTTCGGCTTCATGCGCATGGCCTTCAGCTCGGCGGAGCAGGGTGCCAGCGCCTTTACTTCAAACCTGGAGACGCTCAAGTGAAATTGGCTCTGGTCGGTGATATTGGCGGCACCAATGCACGTTTTGCCATTTGGGAAGACGACAAGCTGCATTCGATCCGGGTATTCCCCACTGCCGATTATGCCGGGCCGGAACAAGCCATCGAGATCTATCTGCAGGACCTCGAACTGCAACGCGGTGATATCGGCTTCGTCTGTCTGGCCGTAGCCGGTCCGGTGGACGGCGATGAGTTCTATTTCACCAACAGCAACTGGCAACTGAGCCGTTCGAAGTTCTGCGCCAACCTGAAGGTCGATGAGCTGTTGCTGATCAACGATTTCACGGCCATGGCCCTGGGCATGACCCGCCTGCGTGACGATGAATACCTGACCATCTGCCATGGTATCGGCAAACCGGATCGCCCGCGTGTGGTGGTCGGCCCGGGAACCGGGCTTGGAGTCGGGACCCTGATCAGCACCGGCGAAGGCCGCTGGATGGCCTTGCCCGGCGAGGGCGGCCATGTGGACCTGCCGATCGGCACGGCTCGCGAAGCCCTGCTTTGGACGCGGCTGATGGCCGAGCACGAGCATGTCAGTGCCGAGACGGTGCTGAGCGGCGCAGGCCTGTTGCAGTTGTATCAGGTCAGTTGTGCGCTGGACGATATCGAGCCGGTACTCAAGTCGCCTGCGGCCATTACCTCGGCGGCGCTGTCGGGTGATCCGGTGGCGGCCGGGGTTCTGGATCAGTTCTGTGTGTTTCTGGGCCGGGTGGTGGGCAATAACGTTCTCACGCTGGGCGGCCTGGGTGGGGTATATATCGTGGGTGGCGTGGTGCCACGCTTCGTCGACTTCTTCAGCAACAGCGGTTTCAAGCGCGCACTCGCTGAAAAAGGCGTGATGAGCGATTATTTCAAAGGCCTGCCGGTATGGCTGGTTACTGCCGAGTACCCCGGCCTGATGGGCGCGGGTGTCGCATTGCAACAGGCGTTTGGAAAGGATCTCTGATCCGCTTTTCCGCGCTGTATGTCACGGATGGCAACTCAATAAAAACAACGTCACTGTCAACAAGGACGATTCAATTTGAGCTCAGTCAGTAAATCGATTCTGTTGGTCGATGATGACCAGGAAATCCGTGAATTGCTGGATACCTACCTCAGCCGCGCCGGTTTTCAGGTGCGCACGGTGGGAGACGGCGCGGATTTTCGCCAGGCGTTCAACGAGGCCCCCAGCGACCTGCTGATCCTCGACGTCATGCTGCCCGATGAAGACGGCTTCAGCCTGTGCCGCTGGGTGCGTCAGCATCCGCGCCAGCCTCATGTGCCGATCATCATGCTCACCGCCAGTTCCGACGAGGCCGACCGTATCATCGGTCTGGAGCTGGGGGCCGACGATTACCTGGGTAAACCTTTCAGTCCTCGTGAGTTGCAGGCCCGCATCAAGGCCTTGCTGCGTCGTGCGCAGTTCGGCCATGAGCGCTCTGGCAACGACGTGATGGTGTTCGATGAGTGGCGTCTGGATATGGTCAGCCATCGGCTGTTCCATAACGATGGCGAGGAAGTGATCCTCTCCGGTGCGGACTTCGCGCTGCTCAAGCTGTTTCTCGATAATCCCCAACAGATCCTGGACCGCGACACCATCGGCAATGCCACCCGCGGACGTGAGCTGATGCCGCTGGAGCGTATTGTCGACATGGCCGTCAGCCGTCTTCGTCAGCGTCTGCGCGATACCGGCAAGGCACCGCGACTGATACGCACCATACGCGGCAGTGGTTATCTTCTGGCGACGAATGTCAGCGTGCACGCCAGCAATGGCTACTGAAAAAACCGGTTTGAGGTTGCCGAGTCCCAGACTGCCACGTTCGCTGCTGGGGCGGATGCTGTTGCTGACGTTGCTGGCCGTATTGATGGCCCAGGCACTGTCCAGCGTCATCTGGCTTTCCCAGTTGCGCGCCACGCAAATGGTCGGCCTGGTGACCAGCGCCCGCAGCCTGGCGTATTCCATGGCCGCCAGTGTCAGCTACTTTCGCTCGTTGCCTCTGGCCTATCGCCCGCTGGTGCTGGATCAATTGCGCAGCATGGGCGGCACGCGGTTTGTCGTGTCGCTCAACGATCGCCCGCTGGACATGCAGATACTGCCGCCGACACCGCGCAAGCAGGCTGTCCTGCAGGTTGTCGATGAAGTCTTGCGCGAACATCTGGGCAAAGATCCCGATATCGCCGTGTGGTTCGTGCGCCCCGATGACCTGCGGATTTTCAACAGCGGCCTGAAGCTCGATGAGCTGCCTCGTTCATGGGCGCATTACGCCCTGACCCTGGAACCGCTGGACCCACCCGTGCTGGTGACCCAGATTGAACTGGCTCCCGGCGAGTGGCTGTATATCGCCTCACTGCTGCCTGAACCCTATACCTCGCTGGAAGAACAGGAACTGCCTTTGCAGCAGGTCTGGTTCATTGCCCTGACCAGTGTTTTTCTGCTGCTCTTCATCGGTCTGCTGGTGCATTGGCAAAGCCGGCCTCTCAAGCGTCTGGCGCGTGCGGCGCGGGACATGTCCCTGGGCGCTGACGTCGAGCCGGTGGTCGAAGGCGGTGGCAGTGAAGTGGTGGAAGTCAGCCGCGCCTTCAATGCCATGCGCAACCGGATCAGCCGTTACCTGACCGAGCGCGGCCAGTTGTTCAGCGCCATTTCCCACGACCTGCGCACGCCCATTACACGCTTGCGATTGCGGGTCGAACTGCTGGAAGACGAGAAGTTGCAGACCAAGTTCAGCCGCGATCTGGATGAGCTGGAGCTACTGGTCAAAGGCGCGTTGCAATGTGTGAAAGACACCGATATCCACGAGAACATCGAGCAGGTGGACCTCAATCACTTGCTTGAATGCCTGATCGAGCCCTATCTGCGTGACGGGCGTGTCACGCAGAAGGGGCTTGCCGAAGCGGCCTATCCCGGCAAGCCGCTGGCGCTCAAGCGCTGCATCGGCAACCTGATCGACAACGCGATCAAGTACGGGCACCGGGCGCACCTGAAAGTCGAAGACAACGAGCTGGCTTTTGTCCTGCACGTGGACGATGAAGGGCCGGGCGTACCGGAAAAGCGGCTGGAACATGTGTTCGAGCCGCATTTTCGTCTGGCTGGCAGCCAACAGCAGGGCTATGGCCTTGGCCTTGGCATCGCCCGTAATATCGCCCACAGCCATGGCGGCGAAGTAAGCCTGCAGAACCTGCGCGAAGGCGGATTGCGGGTGACGTTGTTTCTGCCTCGATCAGTGGATTGAGGTAGATTTCAAACGTCATCATCGGCGGTGTCTGTGAATCAGCGGTATTCCTGCTTCAACTGATGAATCGATAAATGGCATTGGATGAAAAACCCGTTAGAACACTCGAGTAATAGGCCCCGCTGTCTGGATCTTCTCTCAGGTAGTTCAACCCCTGGATTTCTTCGTAGTAGCACACGCCGTCTGCTCCCAGGCTGGTGTCTGGCCGTCCGTCTTCGAGCAGCCGGGCCATGAAGCCTTTCAGTTGCGGTATCGCGCTGATATGTCTGCCTGCCAGAACAATCCGTCCGGAACTGTCGACAATAGCCGTGAAGTTTACAGGTACGACATTGTCGGGTTCTCTTGACTCGATCAATAAGGTTTCCCCTTGGTTGAAGTCGGGAATACGCTGACCATTTTTGTCTATCTTGCAAATGGCTAAAACACCTCTGCCACGAGCGATGTTTGTACTTCCCCGGTTTCCTGCGCAGACAATATTTCCGGCAGCGTCCGGTAAAAGACTGCTCCAGCTTGAATAAGCGTAATTGCCAAAGTCTGTAAAATATCCATCCGAAGCGAATGTGGTATCCAGCGTTCCGTTTTCATGAAATCTGGCAACAAAGGGAACGCCTGGGTGCGAGCCGCTGATGACAAGCATTCCATTGTCCTGCGCGACTAAACGATAAGGCTTGAACCATATATAACTTCGAGGCTCCATCAGGCCCTGGGTATTGAATGTCGGGTCCGGTTCGCCATCCGGGGTCAGTCTCAAGACGTAAGTACGATGAGTATTTTCAACCAGGTCCCTTACTGTGGTCAGGACCAACAGCTTTCCATCACTCAATACCTTGAGGTCACCGTATTGTTCGTCGGGGAACCGCCATATCTGTGGTTGGGGGAGACGGCTGGCAAGCTGGTGTAATGGCTGCGGCCATTGTGCCGGGTTGGCGGCCAGGGGATACAGTCGCAGCCCGTTACTGCCAAACGCCGGGTCCTTCTGACCATCAGCGGTAAAGCAGGCCAGTACCAGACAACTGACTTGATGGTTTTTGATGGTGATTATGGTATCCAGTCTGGCCAGATACCTGCCGTCGGGCAACAGATCCACATTCAGTAGATAACCGTCGTTTTCGGCGATAGGGTGACTGCGCACATCAACGAAGGCATAACCATTCTGGCCGAAGGTTTTATCAAGACTTTTATCGGGTTTTATTCTGACCAGGCAGGGCGGTTGGATATTGATCTCATCATGGCAGCCTGCAATTAAATATCCATTGGCCACTGGAAGTAATGTCTCAACAGAAAAGTTTCTTTGCGTCTCATTCGGGTTGGGGATGCCGATGGGTGGAAAGCCCGGATCAATTTCACCGGATTTAAACGAAGCAGGGTTGTTCATTGTGTTGTTCCTTGTCAGCGAAAATGTACGTCCATTTATGATCTTTCCAGCAGAGCTGAAACGGTGGAGAAGGCGCTCTGCCTTTTTAATATTAGGTAACTAAGGGTTAAATCATCGCCTCACGTTATATTTATTTGCGACATGAGGTGGATTGTTATTCCACGTCATTCGAGTGAGGGTATAAAATCAATGATGTCGTTATGATTGATTTTTTGGCTACTCATCGGTTTTTTAAGCGTGGACTACTCTGTTTCCTGAGGCTGGGCGCTGGTGTCCCGAGAGGGCTTGCAAATGTAACCATCCTGTGACTTTTGCGCATCCCTTCGTTACCGTGCCCGGAAAACCCTTGGTTACACTTCCCCGAGCGCAAGCACAGACTTGCTCATGCATAACAACAAGAAAGGTCAAATCGATGAATTCAATCTCACGTCTCGCTGCTGTCATTTCTCTCGCCTCGTTGTTCCCTCTGAGCGTTACTGCTGCTGATTCCAAAGGCACTATCGAAGTCGTGCACTGGTGGACGTCCGGTGGCGAAAAGGCCGCTGTCGATGTTCTGAAAGCGCAGGTTGAGAAAGACGGTTTCACCTGGAAGGACGGCGCAATTGCCGGCGGTGGTGGCGCGACTGCCATGACTGTACTCAAGAGCCGTGCAGTCGCGGGTAACCCGCCTGGCGTCGCTCAGATCAAAGGCCCGGACATCCAGGAATGGGGTGCCACCGGCCTGCTCGATACCGATGCGTTGAAGGACGTTTCCAAGGAAGAGAAGTGGGATTCTCTTCTGGACAAGAAAATCTCCGAAACCGTGAAGTTCGAGAACGAATACGTTGCCGTGCCGGTGAACATCCATCGCGTCAACTGGCTGTGGATCAACCCGGAGGTCTTCAAGAAAGCCGGTATAGACAAGGCCCCAACCACTCTTGAAGAGTTCTACGCTGCAGGTGACAAGCTCAAGGCAGCCGGTTTCATCCCGCTGGCCCACGGTGGTCAGCCATGGCAGGACAGCACCGTATTTGAAGCGGTAGTGCTCTCGGTCATGGGTGCTGAAGGTTACAAGAAAGCCCTCGTTGATCTGGATCAGAAGACCCTGACTGGCCCTGAAATGGCCAAATCTCTTACCGAATTCAAGAAAGTCGCCACCTACATGGATGCCAACCGTGCCGGTCGTGACTGGAATATCGCGGCGGCTGACGTCATCAACGGCAAGGCCGGCATGCAGATCATGGGCGACTGGGCCAAGAGCGAGTGGACTGCCGCCAAGAAAGTCGCAGGCAAGGATTACGAGTGCGTAGCCTTCCCGGGCACTGACAAGGCGTTCACCTACAACATCGACTCGCTGGCTGTGTTCAAGCAGAAAGACAAGGGCACCACCGCCGCGCAACAGGACCTTGCCAAGGTCGCGCTGGGTGAAAACTTCCAGCAGGTCTTCAGCATCAACAAAGGCTCCATCCCGGTTCGTAACGACATGCTGGCCAATATGGAAAAGCACGGTTTCGATTCCTGCGCCCAGGCTGCTGCAAAAGATTTCCTGGCTGACTCGAAAACCGGCGGTCTGCAGCCAAGCATGGCCCATAACATGGCGACTACGCTGGCGGTACAAGGCGCATTCTTCGATGTCGTGACCAACTACATCAACGATAAAGATGCCGACCCTGCGGCAACTGCCAAAAAGCTGGGCGCGGCAATCATGTCCGCCCAGTAATGATCGTTACCTGAACCCCAGCCGCAGTCCGTGCTGATGAAACCGTACCCCGGTTTCACACACGCCTGCGGCCTGGATTCGATATTCCGGATTGGATACTCCCGATGAGCTCTGTCGCTGTGTTCAGCAAAGCCTCGCCTCTGGATGCGCTGCAACGCTGGTTGCCCAAGTTGGTACTGGCACCCAGCATGTTCATCGTGCTGGTTGGTTTTTACGGTTACATCCTGTGGACCTTCGTGCTTTCGTTCACCAATTCGACGTTCCTGCCGACCTATAAATGGGTCGGGCTGGCGCAATACATGCGCCTGATGGACAACGACCGCTGGTGGGTGGCGAGCAAGAACCTGCTGATGTTCGGTGGCATGTTCATCGCCATCAGTCTGGTGGTCGGTGTGGTGCTGGCGGTGTTGCTGGACCAGCGCATTCGTCGTGAAGGTGCGATTCGCACCATTTATCTCTACCCGATGGCGCTGTCGATGATCGTCACCGGTACGGCCTGGAAATGGCTGCTCAACCCGGGCCTTGGCCTGGACAAGATGCTGCGCGACTGGGGCTGGGAAGGCTTTCGCCTGGACTGGCTGGTCGATCCGGACCGGGTTGTGTATTGCCTGGTCATCGCGGCGGTCTGGCAGTCTTCCGGGTTTGTCATGGCGCTGTTTCTGGCGGGCCTGCGGGGTGTCGATCAATCGATCATCCGCGCCGCACAGATGGATGGCGCGAGCCTGCCGCTCATCTACTGGCGTGTGATATTGCCCAGCCTGCGTCCGGTGTTCTTCAGTGCCGTGATGATTCTGGCGCACATTGCCATCAAGAGCTTCGACCTGGTGGCGGCGATGACAGCCGGTGGTCCCGGGTATTCGTCCGACCTTCCGGCGATGTTCATGTATTCCTTTACCTTCAGTCGCGGCCAGATGGGCATGGGCTCGGCCAGTGCAATCCTGATGCTTGGCGCGATCCTGGCGATTCTGGTGCCGTACCTGTATTCCGAACTGAGGACAAAACGCCATGAATAATATCGTTGGCAAACCTGGCCTCAGCTTCAGCCGGATCCTGATTCATGCCGTGTTGCTGCTGGCGTGTCTGGTGTATCTGGTGCCGCTGGTGGTCATGCTTCTGACCAGCTTCAAGGCACCCGAAGATATCGGCAGCGGCAACCTCTTGAGCTGGCCGAGCGTGGTCACGGTGATTGGCTGGGTCAAGGCCTGGGATATCGTCGATGGCTACTTCTGGAACTCGATCAAGATCACTATCCCGGCAGTCATCATCTCCACAGCCATCGGTGCCCTGAACGGATATGTGTTGTCGATGTGGCGCTTTCGCGGTTCGCAACTGTTCTTCGGTCTGTTGCTGTTCGGCTGCTTCCTGCCGTTCCAGACGGTCCTGCTGCCGGCGTCCTTCACCCTCGGCAAGATGGGGCTGGCCAGCACCACGACAGGTCTGGTGTTCGTGCATGTGGTCTACGGGCTGGCATTCACCACACTGTTCTTTCGCAACTACTACGTCAGTATTCCGGATGCGCTGGTCAGGGCGGCACGTCTTGACGGTGCGGGCTTCTTCACGATTTTCGGGCGGATCATCCTGCCGATGTCCACGCCCATCGTCATGGTCTGCCTGATCTGGCAATTCACCCAGATATGGAATGACTTCCTGTTTGGTGTGGTGTTTTCCAGTGGCGAGTCCCAGCCCATCACCGTGGCACTGAACAACCTGGTCAACACCAGCACCGGGGCCAAGGAATACAACGTTGATATGGCGGCGGCGATGATCGCCGGGCTGCCGACACTGCTGGTCTACATACTGGCTGGCAAGTATTTCCTGCGTGGGCTCACGGCCGGCGCGGTCAAGGGGTAATCATGGCGACTCTCGAACTACGTAACGTAAACAAGACCTACGGCGCCAACCTGCCGGACACGCTCAAGAACATCGAGCTGAAAATCAATGATGGCGAGTTTCTGATCCTGGTCGGCCCGTCCGGCTGCGGCAAGTCGACGTTGATGAACTGCATCGCCGGTCTTGAGAACATCAGTGGCGGCGCGATCCTGATCGATGACGAAGACGTCAGCGGCACCAGCCCTAAGGATCGTGACATCGCGATGGTGTTCCAGTCCTACGCCCTGTATCCGACCATGAATGTGCGGGAGAACATCGAGTTCGGCCTGAAAATCCGCAAGATGCCGCAAGCTGCCATCGACGAAGAGGTGAGTCGCGTCGCCAAGCTGCTGCAGATCGAGCACCTGCTCAATCGCAAGCCGGGCCAGTTGTCCGGTGGTCAGCAACAGCGTGTGGCTATGGGCCGTGCCCTGGCGCGACGTCCGAAGATCTACCTGTTCGACGAACCGCTGTCCAACCTCGACGCCAAGCTGCGGGTCGAGATGCGCACCGAAATGAAACTGATGCACCAGCGTCTGAAAACCACCACCGTCTACGTCACCCACGACCAGATCGAGGCCATGACCCTGGGCGACAAGGTGGCAGTCATGAAGGACGGGATCGTGCAGCAGTTCGGCACGCCCAAGCAGATCTACAACGATCCGGCCAACCTGTTCGTCGCCAGCTTTATCGGGTCGCCGCCCATGAACTTCATTCCCTTGCGCCTGCAACGCAAGGAAGGCCGCCTGCTGGCCGTGCTCGACAGCGGTCAGGCACGTTGCGAACTGCCTCTGGGCTTGAGCGACGCGGGGCTGGAAGATCGCGAAGTGATCCTGGGGATTCGTCCGGAGCAGATCACCCTGGCGTCTGGCGAGCCAAACGGTCTGCCGACCATTCGCGCCGAGGTGCAGGTCACCGAGCCGACCGGTCCTGACACCCTGGTTTTCGTCACGCTCAATCAGAGCAAGGTCTGCTGCCGTCTGGCGCCAGACGTCGCGCCTCAGGTGAGTGAAAGCCTGACCCTGCAATTCGACCCGGCCAAGGTCCTGCTTTTCGATGCACAGAGCGGCGAGCGCCTGGGTGTCCTGGGAAAGCAGCAAACGGCTGAGCGCGTGGGCAATGTCACGCAAATGATCCGTTAAGCGTTACCGAGCACAGCTGTCGGGTCGAGCGCTGCCATACCGCACGATCCGCCAGTGAACACGAAGCAGTAAGAAAAACGTGCACCAAAGCTAATAACAATAAAACGAGGATTGATGGGATGAAAAAGATCAAGGCTAAATCGCTTTCCCGGTTCCAATTGGTACGCAAACTGTCAGTTGTGGGTGCGATGAGTCTGGCGGGCAGCGTACATGCTGCCGATGCGTTCGACGCCAACTCACCGTGGATGACGGGCGACTGGGGTGGCACACGCACCGAGTTGCTCGACAAGGGGTATGACTTCTCTCTGGAATACGTTTCCGAGATGGCCAGTAACCTCAAGGGTGGCTTTAACGACGACACCACCGGTCGTTACAGTGACCAGTTCGCTTTCGGCTTGAAAGTCGACCTGCAGAAAGCCTTTGGCTGGCAGGATGCAGAATTCAAGCTGGCCATTACCGAACGTAGTGGTCGCAATATCTCCAATGACCGGATCGGCGATCCTCGTGCGGGCACCCTCAGTTCCTCTCAGGAAGTCTGGGGCCGTGGCCAGACCTGGCGTCTGACGCAAATGTGGATCAAACAGAAGTATTTCGATGGCGCCCTGGACGTCAAGGCTGGCCGGTTCGGGCCAGGCGAAGACTTCAACTCCTTCCCGTGCGACTTCCAGAACCTGTCGTTCTGCGGCTCGCAGGTGGGTAACTACGTCAACACCTGGTACAACTGGCCAATCAGCCAGTGGGCCTTGCGCATCAAGTACAACATCACGCCTGAGGTCTATGCCCAGGTCGGTGTGTACGAGCAGAACCCGTCCAACCTCGAAACCGGCAACGGCTTCAAGCTCAGCGGCAGCGGCACCAAGGGCATGATCCTGCCGGTCGAACTGGTCTGGACCCCGACCATCAACTCGCTGCCCGGCGAATACCGTGTCGGTTTCTACAAGAGCACGCCAAGTGCCGACGACGTTTATGAAGGTGCAGACGGTCAGGCTCAGCCGATCTCTGGCGGTGCGTTCAAGTCTCACAGCAGCAAGCATGGCTGGTGGGTCGTGGCTCAGCAGCAGTTGACGGCTCACAACGGCGATTCGTCTCGTGGTCTGAGCATCTTTGCCAACGCCACTGTGCATGACAAGGAAACCAACTTCGTCGACAACTACCAGCAGATCGGCCTGACCTACAAAGGTCCGTTCGATTCGCGTCCAAAGGATGACATCGGTATCGGTATTGCCCGTATCCACGTCAACGACGATGTGCAGGACCGTGTCCGTCTGCAAAACCAGATTAACGGCATCAACGACTACGACAACCCGGGCTACCTGCCGGTACAGGACACCGAGTACAACTCGGAAATCTACTACGGCTTCCATGTCACCAACTGGCTGACTGTGCGTCCTAACCTGCAATACATCAAGCATCCTGGCGGCGTCAGCCAGGTTGACGATGCCATTGTTGCGGGCCTGAAAATCCAGTCGAAGTTCTGATTTCACAAACCGCTCAAGGTCGTGTGTGCTTTACGGGCAGCCTGGCTGCCCGTTTTTTTATGGTCATGAATACCTTTATTTTCAGAGGTGCGGTTGGCGATGTCCCTCACTAACGCGCAGATGCACGAGCACCCTTTACAACGCTTTTTCACCTCCCGACGCGTCAGGCCGACCTTCGAGTGGGATCGCTACCAGTTGCGGGATGTGCTGGTGATCGATCATCCCCAGTGCCAGGCCGTGTTCAGTCGCCAGGGCGGGCAGTTATTGCATTTCCAGCCTCGCGGCCAGAAACCCTGGCTCTGGTGCGCTGCGCAATGGCCGCAGGTTGGCGCCATTCGTGGTGGCGTGCCGGTCTGCTGGCCCTGGTATGGCCGTCATCCCAGTGAAAGCGGCTGGCCTGCCCATGGCTGGGCGCGTCTGCTCAACTGGAAGCTGATCGACAGCGCCGAGAGCGAGGCGGGCGTGACCTTGCACTGGCAGTTGCAGCTCTGGGACTGGCAGGTCGATTTGCATGCCGAACTGGGGCAGGGTATGGAACTGCGCCTGAGTACCCGGCATGAAGACAGCGAGCCCTGCCATTTCAGTCATGGGCTGCATGCTTACTGGCGCATCAGCGATGTGGCGGGCGTCGCGCTGGAGGGGCTGGATGGCGCGCAGGGCTACGACAAGCTCAGTCGGCAGGTCTGCCAGCAGGAAGGCGAACTGCGGGTTGCTGGAGGCTGCCAGCGGGTCTTCGAGCATACCGGCGCCTTGCAGCTTCAGGACAGTGCCTGGAAACGGCGTCTGCACATCGACACCAGCGACAGCCCTAGCACGGTGGTCTGGCATCCTGGCAGCAGGCCGCTATTGGGTGTCTGTGGCAGCGAAGCCAGCGGCTTTGTCCGTGTTGAAGCAACTTCATGTGAGAGCGAACACGGAAGCCTGGAGCCCGGAGAGCAGGCGCAGATCAGGTTGCAGGCCTGCCTGGCGTAGATACGTTGCAGGGTCTGTGGGAGCGGATTCATCCGCGAAGGGTTCGCGAATGAATTCGCTCCTACGGTGTGAGGTCAGCCCTGATCTTCCGCCGGATACCGGCTGTCGTTCAGGCTTTCCTTGATCTTGCGCAGGTGTGGCTGGAAATCCACGCCGCGGCGCAAGGTCATGCCGGTGGCCAATACGTCGAGCACCGTCAACTGAATGATCCGTGACGTCATCGGCATGTAGATATCGGTGTCTTCAGGCAGCGGAATATTAAGGCTCACGGTGCTGGCCTTGGCCAGGGGAGAACCCGCAGCAGTGAGACCCAGTACCGAGGCACCGTTGGCCCGTGCAATGCGTGCCACTTCCACCAGCTCACGGGTGCGTCCGGTGTAGGAAATGATCACGAACAACTCACCGGTATGCGCCACCGAGGCGATCATGCGCTGCATCAGTACGTCCGCATGGGCAGTAACTGCCAGGTTGAAGCGGAAGAACTTGTGCTGGGCATCCAGCGCCACGGGTGCCGAGGCACCCAGGCCGAAGAAGTGGATCTGGCGGGCCTGGATGAGCATGTCCACCGACTTGCTGATCAGCGTCGGGTCCAGTTGCTGACAGGCGCTGTCCAGTGACGCGATGGCGCTGCCGAAAATCTTCTGGGTGTAGGCCTCGGGATTGTCGTCGGCTTCCACTGCCCGGCTGACATAGGCCGCACCGCTGGCCAGGCTTTGCGCCAGTTGCAGTTTCAGCTCGGGGTAACCGCTGACGTTGAACGAACGGCAAAAGCGATTGACCGTCGGCTCGCTGACTTTCGCCGCCTGGGCGAGGGCCGCGATGCTGAGCCGCGTGGCCATCTGCGGGTTGAGCAGGATCACCTCGGCGACCTTGCGTTCAGCCTTGTTCAGCTCTTCGAGCCGGACCTGGATCTGCTCCAGGAGATTTTTTGCGCGGTCCATTTCAAGTCCTTGTCGCGGCTGATTACCAACGGTTTTGTATTAGCTCTTTAGCCTGTAGCAAAGGTGGCCTATCGTACTGGTGGCCTGTGTCGATCACCACTGGAATATGGTTTTAGACAAAATGTTGTGGTTATTACTACATATGGCCTTGAGTAACGCCTTTAAAAAAGGTATTTGTAGCCTAACTTGATAAAAGAACCAACATTATGCCCTCGATTACGGTTGAACCGTG
Organism: Pseudomonas cichorii; assembly: GCF_019719005.1. Lineage (GTDB taxonomy): Bacteria > Pseudomonadota > Gammaproteobacteria > Pseudomonadales > Pseudomonadaceae > Aquipseudomonas > Aquipseudomonas cichorii_E. Next base: position 61,716 of record NZ_JAIGPJ010000025.1, on the reverse strand, counting down.
CACTTTTGCCTTGTTTGGCGCCTTGGGCGACCTGGCGGTGCGCAAGCTGTTCCCGGCTCTTTACCAACTCGACCGCGCCGGATTGCTGCATGACGACACCCGGATTCTTGCCCTGGCGCGCGAGCCTGGCACCGAGCAGTCGCACCTGGCGTACATCGAAAAATCCATGCGTCGCTTCATTCCCGAAGCTGAACTGGAAGCGGACAACGTTGAACGTTTCAAGGCACGCCTGAGCTATCTGCACGTGGACTTCCTCAAGGCAGAGGACTATGTCGCGCTGGCCGAGCGTGTCGGCGATGCCGAAACGCTGATCGCCTACTTCGCCACACCTGCATCGGTCTATGGCGCCATCTGCGAGAACCTGGCATCGGCCGGTCTGGCTGATCGCACCCGCGCAGTGTTGGAAAAGCCCATCGGCCATGACTTGGCGTCCTCGCGACGGGTCAATGACGCCGTGGCGCAGTTCTTCCCGGAAAACCGTGTCTACCGGATCGACCACTATCTGGGCAAGGACACGGTGCAGAACCTCATTGCCCTGCGCTTCGCCAACAGCCTGTTCGAGACCCAGTGGAACCAGAATCACATCTCCCACGTGGAAATCACCGTGGCCGAGAAGGTCGGCATCGAAGGCCGTTGGGGCTATTTCGATCAGGCCGGCCAGTTGCGCGACATGATTCAGAACCACTTGCTGCAACTGCTCTGCCTGATCGCCATGGACCCGCCCAGCGACCTGTCGGCCGACAGTATTCGTGACGAGAAGGTCAAGGTGCTCAAGGCACTGGCGCCTTTCACTCCCGAGCGTCTGGCGACCCAGGTGGTGCGTGGCCAGTACACCGCCGGTTACAGCGAAGGCAAGTCGGTGCCCGGCTATCTGGAGGAGGAAAACTCCAATACCCAGAGCGACACCGAAACCTTCGTGGCCCTGCGCGCCGACATCCGCAACTGGCGCTGGTCGGGCACGCCGTTCTACCTGCGTACCGGCAAGCGTATGCCGCAGAAGCTGTCGCAGATCGTGATCCACTTCAAAGAGCCGCCGCACTACATCTTCGCGCCTGAACAGCGTTTGCAGATCAGCAACCGCCTGATTATCCGCCTGCAGCCCGACGAGGGCATTTCCCTGCAAGTGATGACCAAGGATCAGGGGCTGGATAAGGGCATGCAGTTGCGCAGCGGCCCGTTGCAATTGAATTTTTCCGACACCTACCGCAGCGCCCGGGTCCCGGATGCCTATGAGCGGTTGTTGCTGGAAGTGATGCGCGGCAATCAGAACCTGTTTGTTCGCAAAGATGAAATCGAGTACGCGTGGCAGTGGTGCGATCAGTTGATCGCCGGCTGGAAGAAGGCAGGCGATGCGCCCAAGCCTTACGCCGCCGGTTCCTGGGGCCCCATGAGCTCCATTGCCCTGATTACTCGTGACGGGAGGTCGTGGTATGGCGATATGTGATCTTGAGCTGCCAGCAGGGCTGGTGGCACGCGAATTCGATAACCCGCAGCAGCTGGCCGGTGCGCTGGCTGGCAATGTGGCCGAGCGCCTGAACGCTGCCATCGCCGCCAATGGCGTGGCGACCCTGGTGGTGTCTGGTGGGCGTAGCCCGGTGGCGTTTTTCCAGAGCCTGGCTGAAAAGCCGGTGGACTGGTCCAAAGTAGTCATCAGCCTGGCTGACGAACGCTGGGTTCCGGTCGAGCATGCCGACAGCAATGCCGGCCTGCTACAGCGCCACTTGCTGCAAGGCCCGGTGGCCGAGGCGACGTTCATTGGCCTGTACACCCCGGCCGAGAGCCTGGAAGAAGCGGCCTTGGCCGCGGACGAGATTCTGGCGCAACTGCCTGCCATCGATGTGCTGATTCTGGGCATGGGCGACGACGGGCATACCGCGTCCCTGTTCCCCGGCAGTCCGAACCTCGAACAGGCACTGAGCCTGGATGACGAGCGCCGCTGCCTGCCGATGCTGGCCCCCAGCGTGCCTCATCAGCGCCTGACCCTGACTCGCCGTCTGCTGGCTTCGGCGCGTCACCCGATTCTTTCCGTGTCCGGCCAGGCCAAGCTCGACACATTGCGCACGGCGCTGGCGGGCGATGACATCGCTCAGTTGCCGGTCCGTGCCTTCCTCAACTCAACACTTGAGATTTACTGGTGCCCATAAGCAAAGGATCCGTCGCCATGACAACGAACGAAAATAATCAGCCGCGAAACAGCATGGCGAACAAGATTGCCCAGATCGACGAACTCTGCGCCAAGGCCAGAATCCTGCCGGTCATTACCATTGCCCGCGACGAGGATGTCCTGCCGCTGGCCGATGCCCTGGCGGCCGGTGGCCTGACGGCTCTGGAAATCACCTTGCGTTCGGCGTTTGGCCTGAGCGCTATCCGCATCCTGCGCGAGCAGCGCCCCGAATTGTGCGTGGGCGCGGGCACTGTGCTGGATCGCAAGATGCTGGCCGATGCCGAAGCGGCCGGTTCGCAATTCATCGTGACACCCGGCAGCACCCACGATCTGCTGCAAGCGGCAGTGGATAGCCCGCTGCCGATGCTGCCCGGCATCAGCAGTGCTTCGGAAATCATGATCGGTTATGCCCTGGGCTATCGTCGTTTCAAACTGTTCCCGGCTGAGATCAGCGGCGGCGTGGCGGCAATCAAGGCCTTGGGCGGCCCGTTCAACGAAGTACGTTTCTGCCCGACTGGCGGCGTGAATGCCGATAACCTCAAGAGCTACATCGCGCAGCCTAACGTGATGTGCGTGGGCGGCACCTGGATGATCGACAACGCCTGGGTCAAGAATGGCGACTGGGGTCGCATTCAGGAAGCCACGGCAGAAGCGCTGGCGCTGTTCGACTGAATATCTGGCTTCGGGCATCAGGCCCGGGGCCTTCAAAGAAGTTGTTGTTGGTTTGTATGGTTTTTACGGTGCTCCCTGGTCCGGAGCGCCGTTTTTTTTTGCCTGCGTTATCGGAGCCCTTTGCAGCGTCCAAGGAGCGACTTCAGTCGCGAAGAAATTGCCGCGGTCTTGTCCGCAGCGGATCCAGCAGCCCGCTCAGGCCGTTATGGTCGATTTCCTGCATCAATGCGAGCAGGCCGCCCAGTTCGCCTTGAGGGAAGCCTTCACGGGCGAACCAGTTCAGGTAATGGCCAGGCAGGTCGGCAATCAGTCGGCCCTTGTACTTGCCGAAAGGCATTTCACGGGTGACCAGCAGTTTGAGTTTTTCCGGGTTCATGTGTAAGCCATCGATAACGTCATTCCAATGAGAACATACCTGCATTCTGCATGCAGGCAAAAAGACAGTTCATGCAGAAAGAGCGGGTGGTGTATTTGCCTTATCTCCTAAGTCATTGAAATTTATCTATAAAAAATAATGAAAGAAGCTGGCATGGGCTCTGCAATCACTAAGGTCAGCAACATTACTTTCTCCACACTGCCTAGTAAGGATATTGAAATGACCGACGTCAATAAAGAATCCATTGACCTGCTCAACGATCTGATCGAAACCAGCAAAGACGGTCAAAAGGGCTTTGAAACCAGCGCCGAGGACCTGAAAAACCCTTTGCTCAAGAGCTTTTTCCAGACCCGTGCCAGCGAGTGCGGCGTTGCCGTAAGCGAGTTACAGGCTGAAGTCCGGTCGCTGGGTGGCGAGCCGGAAACCAGCTCCAGCGCTGCAGGCTCTCTGCATCGCGTCTGGGTCGACCTCAAGGCCGCACTGACCGGCCAGAGCGACGAGGCGATTCTCAATGAAGTGGAGCGTGGCGAGGACCATGCCCTGGCCGCCTACAAGAAAGCCCTGGAAAAGGCTCAGGAAAAATCTCTGCCTGCCAATGTGGTTGCCCTTGTGCGCAAACAGCTTGACGGCACTCAGCGCAATCACGATAAGGTCAAGTCGCTGCGCGATCAGGTTCGCCGCGCTTCCTGATAGCGGTTTTCAGCAAGCTTGAGGAAAAACGCCAGCCTGTCTGGCGTTTTTCTGTTCAGTCCTGACCGAAACGCCTCTGCTCCACTCGATTGCGCCCATTGTTCTTGGCCTGATAAAGCGCCTTGTCCGCCAGGCCGAACAGGGCTTCGAGTTTATTGCCTTGCTGGACGATTTGCGAGGCGACACCAATGCTGACGGTGATCCGTTGCTGGTCGCAGTTGAACACTGGCATGACCTCGACGGACGCGCGAATCGATTCAGCCAGTGCCATCGCGCCCTGCAGGTCGGTTTCCGGCAGCACCACGACAAACTCTTCGCCACCATAACGGGCCGCAATATCCCCAGGACGACGGATAGTTCGCGAAATGGTGTAGGCGACCTTGCGCAGTGCTTCATCGCCGCCGGGGTGACCATGGCGTTCGTTGAAGGCCTTGAAGTGGTCCACGTCTACCATCAGCAGCGATAAGGGTTTGCCTGAACGTACGGCCCGGGCCCATTCGATGTCCATTGCATCATCGAGCTGACGCCGGTTAGGCAGTCCGGTCAGGCCGTCGGTGGCGGCCAGGCTTGCCAGTTTGTCTTCGGCCTGGTGACGGCGGCGCAGTTCGCGGCACAGCAGAAAGGTCAGCCACATGATCCCGATGCACAGCACGCCGGTGGCGCTGCCCACCAGCCAGACATTGCGCCTCCAGACGGTATAAACCTCCTCTTCGGCCTGACCGATCACCACAATCAACGGCAAATCGCCGACCCTGGAAAAGGTATAGAAACGCATGGCCTTGAGTTGGGATGACATGGCGGTGAAGCTGCCGGTGCCTTCCTGAACGATGCGTTTGAAGTTTTCCGAGGCGCTGTAATCCTTGCCCGTCAGGTCCTGGCCGTCCATCTCGGGGTAGCGGACCAGCATGGTGCCATGGGCTGTGATGATGCTGATGCTGCTGCCCTTGTCCAGGACCTGGCTTTTGAACAGCTCCCTGAAATAGACAAGCCGGATGACGCCACTGGCGACGCCTTCAAACTCGCCATTGGGACCGGACATACGACGGCTGAGGCTGATACACCAGTCCGGATTGCCCGATCGGGTCTTGAACGGACCGTCTACATGAAGGCCTGTAGAAGGGTTTTTCAAGTGGTACTGGAAGTAGGAACGATCTGAAAGGTTATCGTTACGCGGAATGACCGACAGCGAGTCGGCAATAATCTTTCCGTCTTTATCCAGTAGAACCATATCGCCCTTGAAGGGCGCTATTGTGGAGCGATCGAACAGGACAAGTTGCCGCAGTTCTGCCGAAATATCCGTCAGGTCAGGACGCTTCCACGACTTGAGAATGCCTTGCAATGAAGTGTCATACAGCTCGGCATTGCGCAGGACATCGGCATTGATCAGTTGAACGATATTAGAGGCTGTACGGGCCGCCGACGATGTGGCGTCGGCACGCTCGCGAGCCAGCAGAAACGCGACAATGATCAGAATGGCAAGCATCGACAACGAGCTGCCGCCGATCAGCACTTTCTCGGAGCGTGTCCACTTGTAGTTTGCAGATTGCAGAGGTGCAGGAGAATTCATCGCAGCCGTTGTACTTCCAGAGCAGAGCGGTCGAGGCCGGATATATATCACGCTCTTTATGAAAAGATATGAATTAATTCAAGTAAGGGGCGGTTTTTCGGGGCAGTGCCTGGAGTAAGAGTACTTGTTGCGTGTTGTTTGTTGACGTGGTTTTTATGACGCTGGAGTTAGAGCGGTAGATGGATTCCGAAAGTATTGAAACCCTGCTCGCTTTTCACAAAGACCGTGCCACCGTGCATCAGTGCAATGGCCTTGACGATGGCCAGCCCCAGCCCGTGATTCGCGCCGCTGTTACTGCGTGAAGCGTCCACCCGATAAAAGCGCTCGAACAGTCTGTGCAGATGCTCTTGCGATATGGGCGGACCAGGGTTGGCAATGCCGATGCTGACATGCTCGCTGCCGGGTTGAATGTCTACGCGTATCACCTGGCCGGGCGCGGTGTGTTGCACCGCATTGTGCAGCAGATTGATCAGCGCGCGACGCAGGTGGGCTTTCTCGATGGGAACGCTGGCATCACCTTGCACCTGGACTTTGACCTGAGCGTCTTCGAGGATAAAGTCCAGATAATCGAGAGTAGTGGCGACTTCCTGGGCGAGGGAGGCACAGGTCAGTTCGGTGGCTTTGCTGCCCTGGTCGGCGCTGGCCAGGAACAGCATGTCGTTGATGATCGAGCGCAGTCGCTCCAGCTCTTCAAGGTTCGATTGCAGCACCTCGAAGTAATGCTCCGCCGAGCGGCCACGGGTCAGTGCCACCTGGGTCTGGCCAATGAGGTTGGTCAGCGGCGAGCGCAACTCATGGGCCACATCGGCGTTGAACGATTCAAGCCGTGAATAGGCCTGTTCGACACGCTCCAGGGTCGAGTTGAAAGACGTGACGAACTGTTCCAGCTCCGGCGGTAGCGGCGACATGCGCAGGCGACCGGACAAGTGGGGCGGCGACAGTTTGCTGGCTTCCCAGGAAAGACTGGCCAGCGGTCGCAGACCAATACGCGCCACCCAGTAACCCAGCACCGAAGCCAGCACGACGCCGACCACTGCCAGGCTGATAAGGGCAATCAGCAGCGAGTGCTGGGTATGCCAGAACGTCTCTGTGTCGATGGCGGTCATGAAGCGCAACGTGGGGCGCTGGTCCTTGGCCGGGAACTCGCTGACCAGCACTTTGAAAGGATAGGGATGATCGGCCAGCCTGAAGTCGTGCATGCCCAATGGTCCGTGGGCCAGACGGCGTATCTCGGCGTTCGGGTTGCCGTATTCATAGAGCGGATCGTCGCTGACCACCCAGAAGCGGATGCGCTTGTCTTCCTCGCTCAACAGGCTGAGCTTGTTCTTGATCTTGCCCCAGTGCTCGGGGTTGCCGAAGCGACTCACCGCAGACTCCAGCACGCTGTAGCGCGCATCCACCTCGGCTTTGGGCAACAAGTCCAGGCCCTTGTCGACTTGCAGGTACAGGGCCCAGCCGATCAACAGAAAAACCCCGAAGGCGACCAGCGCGAACAGGCCGCTCAGGCGCAAGGCGATGGAGTCAGTCCGCACTGCGGTCCTCCAACACATAGCCCATGCCGCGAATGGTGTGCAGCAGTTTCTGTTCGTGAGGACCATCCAGTTTGGCGCGCAGGCGCTTGATCGCGACTTCGACGACGTTGGCGTCGCTGTCGAAATTGATGTCCCAGACCATCTCGGCAATGGCGGTCTTGGACAGGATTTCGCCCTGACGCCGGGCCAGCACGCTGAGCAGCGAGAACTCCTTGGCGGTCAGTTCCAGGCGCACCCCGGCGCGTGTGGCCTTGCGGCTGATGAGGTCGATCCACAGATCGGCGATGCTGATCTGTACCGGTTCATGGCCGCCGCTGCGCCGGGTCAGGGCTTGCAGGCGGGCGACCAGCTCCAGAAAGGAAAACGGTTTGCCCAGATAGTCGTCGGCCCCTTCGCGCAGGCCGCGAATCCGGTCATCCACCTGCTCGCGTGCGGTCAGCATGATCACCGGCGTCTGCTTTTTTGCCCGCAGGGCGCGCAGCACACCAAAGCCATCGAGGCCCGGCAGCATCACGTCGAGAATGATGACGGCGTATTCGTTTTCCAGAGCCAGGTGCAGCCCTTCGATACCGTCTCGTGCCAGGTCCACGGTATAGCCTTGTTCAGTCAGGCCGCGATGCAGGTAATCCGCTGTTTTCTCTTCGTCTTCGATAATCAGCACGCGCATGGGACGACTCTCACTTGTGGATGGCCAGCGCTGGCGCAGGCTCTGGCTGGCGGCGATGGAACAGCCGCTCCAGTTGCAGATAGATGACCGGCGTGGTGAACAACGTCAGCATCTGGCTGACCAGCAAGCCACCGACCACCGCAATCCCCAGGGGCTGGCGCAGTTCTGCACCGACCCCGAAGCCGAGCATCAGCGGCAAGGCGCCGAGCAGGGCCGCGAGGGTGGTCATGATAATCGGTCGAAAGCGCGTCAGGCAGGCTTCGTAGATCGCCTCTTGTGGCGTCAGGCCTTGTTCGCGCTGGGCTTCGAGGGCGAAGTCCACCAGCAGGATGCCGTTTTTCTTGACGATGCCGATCAGTAGCACCACGCCGATCAGTGCCATGATCGAGAAGTCCTGGCCCATCAACCACAGCAGCAACAGCGCGCCGATGCCTGCCGAGGGCAGGGTGGAAATGATGGTCAGCGGATGGACGAAACTCTCGTAGAGCACGCCCAGAATGATGTACACCGCCACCAGCGCCGCGAGAATCAGCCAGGGCTGGTTGGCCAGCGAACTCTGGAATGCCTGGGCGGCGCCCTGGAAGTTGCCGATGATCGCCGCCGGCATGGCGATTTCTTTTTTGGCCTCATCCAGCATGCGCACCGCATCGCCCAACGCCACGCCCGAGGCAAGGTTGAAGGACAGGTTGGCGGCGGGGAACATGCCGTCATGGCTGATGGACAGCGGCCCCATGGTCGGAGCGCTGACCTTGGCCAGTGCCGACAGCGGCACCATCTCGTTGGTCAGGGGCGAGCGCAGATAGAAATAGTTCAGGCTTTCGGCCTTGCCGCGCTGTTGCGCATCCAGTTCCAGCACCACCTTGTACTGGTTGACCTCGGTCTGGAATTCGCTGATCTGCCGCTGGCCGAAAGCGTCGTAGAGTGCCTGATCGACGTCGGCAGTGGTCAGGCCGAAACGCGAGGCGGCGCTGCGGTCGATTTCGATGTGGGTCACGCTGCCGCCCAGTTGCAGGTCGTTGGATAGGTCGCGAAAGGCCGGGTTGCTGCGCAGTTTTTCGGTCAGGCGCTGGGTCCAGGTGTTGAGCAGGTCGCCATCGTTGCTCTTGAGCACGTATTGATACTGGCTGCGGCTGGGGCCGGAACTGAGGTTGATGTCCTGGCCGGCGCGCAGGTAAAGCACGATGCCGGGGACCTTGGCCAGTTTCGGGCGCAGACGGTCGATGAACTCACTGACCGATACGTCGCGCTGGGCCCGTGGCTTGAGGGAAATCCAGAAGCGGCCGTTGGCGATGGTCTGGTTGCTGCCGCTGACGCCCACCGAATGCGAGAACGCCAGCACCGCCGGATCGGCGCCGACGATCTTCGCCAGTTCCAGGTGTTTTTTCACCATGTCCGGATAGGAAATATCGGCTGCGGCTTCCGTGGTGCCGAGGGCGAACGCGGTGTCCTGAACAGGAAAGAAGCCCTTGGGGATCAACACATAACCGACAACAGCCAGTACCAGCGTCAGGCCGAATACCCCGAGCGTCAGGCGCTGATGCGCCAGGGCCTTGCGCAAGCCGCGTTCATAAAACGCCAGCAGCCGTTCACTAAACCCGGGTTTCTTGTGTTGGTCGTGCTTGGGAGCACGCATGAACATGGCCGCGAGGGTAGGGGCCAGGGTCAGGGATACGACGACTGAAATCAGGATGGTCGCCGTGGCTGTCAGGGCAAACTCCTTGAACAGTCGCCCGACCACACCGCCCATGAACAGCAGCGGAATGAAGGCCGCTACCAGAGAGAAGCTGATCGATACCACCGTGAAGCCGATTTCCCCCGAACCCTTGATCGCCGCTTCGCGCATGCCTTGGCCCGCTTCAAGGTGGCGATGGATGTTCTCCACCACAACGATGGCATCGTCCACCACGAAGCCGACGGCCACCACAATCGCCACCAGGGTCAGGTTGTTCAGGCTGAATCCCATGACGTACATCATCGCGAAGCTGGCAATCAGCGACACGCCCAGTACGCTGCTGACGATAAGGGTGGCGGACAACTGGCGCAGGAACAGCGCCATGACCGCGATCACCAATAGGACGGCGATCAGCAGGGTCAGTTCGACTTCATGCAGCGAGGCGCGGATGGTGCGTGTCCGGTCGTTGAGCACTGAAACGTCCACGGATGCAGGCAGCATTTCCCGCAATCGCGGCAGTTCGCGCTGAACGCGGTCCACGGTATCGACAATGTTGGCGCCTGGCTGGCGGAAGATCGCGATATTGACGCCCTGCTGGTCACCGGACCAGGTTTTGACGTAGGCGTTTTCGGAGCCATTGATGACCCGCGCCACATCCTTGAGATGCACGGGAGCGCCGTCCTTGTAGGAGACGATCAACTGCGCATAGTCCTGGGGCTTGAACAGCTGATCGTTGGCAGACAGTGTGGAAATACTGTCCTTGCCATACAAGGCGCCCTTGGCCAGGTTCAGGCTTGTCTGTTGTACGGACTGGCGTATGTCCGCCAGGGTCAGGCCCAGTGCGGCGAGTTTTTCCGGGGCTGCCTGGATACGGATCGCCGGGCGTTGCTGCCCTGCGATTGCCACTTGACCAACGCCTTCTATCTGGCTGATCTGTCGGGCCAGCAGGGTTTCGGTGATATCGCTCAGTTCGGTGCCGGGCATCAGGCTGGAACTGACGCTCAGGATCAGCACCGGGCTGTCGGCCGGGTTGACCTTGCGCCAGGTCGGCAGGTTCGGCAGGTCGGCGGGCAAACGTCCTGCGGCCGTATTGATGGCGGCCTGCACTTCCTGGGCGGCGGTATCGATGCTTTTGTTGAGGGTGAATTGCAGGGTCAGATTAGTCGAGCCCAGCGCGCTGCTGGAGGTCATCTGGGTCATGCCCGGTATGGCGCTGAACTGCACTTCAAGAGGCGTGGCGACCGAAGAGGCCATGGTTTCCGGGCTTGCGCCGGGAAGCTGGGCGCTGACCTGTATGGTCGGGAATTCGGCTTCCGGCAACGGCGCGATGGGCAGGCGCGGGAAGGCGATGGCCCCCAGCAATACCAGCGCAAACGTCAACAGCAGCGTGGCGACCGGGTGATCAATGCACCAGGCCGAGATCGAGCCCCGACCTCTCATTGCGCGCTCCCTACCTTGAGCAAGGCAGGCTGTGGCGATTCACTCACTACTTCGATCCGCGTCCCTGGCCGGAGTCGCGACTGTCCGTCGATGACCAGCACGTCACCGGCATGGGGGCCGCTGATCAGGGTCAGGTCGCTGTCCTGATAAAGCACCGTGACGGGCACCACTTCGACTTTCTGTTCGCTCGTGACTCGATACACATAATGCTGGTCGATGCCACGCTGTACGACCTGCGGCGGGACCTTCAGCGAGTTGCGTTCGATACCGGTCTGGATCTTGACCGTGACCAGTTGCCCCGGCCAGAGTTTTTCATCGGCATTGTCGAACTGTGCCTTGGCGCGAATGGTGCCGGTGGTGGCCGACACCTGATTATCGATCAAGGCCAGCTTGCCTTCGCCCAGTAGTGTGCCGTTGGCGCCATCGCCCAGGTAGGCCTTGACTGCCGCCGAAGCGGGATTGGCGGTCAGGGTCTGCAAGGTGGGCAGCATCTGTTGCGGCAGGGAAAACTCCACTGCCACCGGGTTTATCTGAGTGACGGAAAACATGCCGGTGGCATCGCTGACGCGTAGAAAGTTGCCTTCATCCACATTGCGAATACCGACCCGGCCAGTCACCGGGGAGCGAATCTGGGTGTGGGAAAGTTGTACCTGTGCGGCATTGATGTTGGCCTGATTTCCCAGCACGGTAGCAGTGAGCTGACGAACCAGAGCCTGTTGCTGGTCGAACGTCTGCCGGGAGATGCCGTTGTCGTCAGTCAGTTGGCGATAACGCTTGAGGTCCACTTGTGCCACATCCAGTTGCGCCTGGCTCTGGGCCAGTTGGGCGCGGGCCTGTTCGAGCGTGGCGCGAATCGAGCGGTCATCCAGGGTTGCCAGCAGGTCGCCAGCTTTTACCGATTGTCCCTCCTTGACCAGCAGCCGGGTCAGGATTCCATCCACCTGCGGGCGAATCACCACACTTTGCAGCGACAGCACCGAACCTATTCCGGTCACGAAGCGCGGCACATCCTCGGCACTGACACTGATCACCTTGACCGGGACGGCGACCAGGGTGTTTGTCTTGGTAACAGCAGGGCGTGTCAGGTTCCAGGCGGCAATCGCGGCAAGCGTTGCTAAGGTGGCCACAGCAATGACGATTCTGGTCTGTTTACGCATGTGAAGGAGGCGCCGGGAGGGTCAAGTGAGAAACCATGAAGTCTGGTGCTCCTTATAGCGGGTAAACCCGGTCAGTAGAATGACTTTTAGCTGTCAGAATTGTCAGCAAGCGACCAGCAGGGAGTCGCAGCATCAAGAAACGCCGGTTTCAGGCGATATCTGTTTCAGGTTGCACGGGAACACGCTTGAATCACTCACAGGTTCTAGAACACGAAGTTATTGCAGTATTACTTGCAGAAAATTCGCGCTCTACATGAGAAATATCCTACAAGCAATGTACGATTTTTCTGGCGGTTAATCCTTTTGTCGACTTAACTAAAACCTGTCGGTTGATCAAGCGGAGTAGAGCCATGAAGCGCGAGGCGTCGGTGTGGAGAAAGTTTGTCGGGGGTGTATCCAGTGCCCGGAAACTGTCTGCTTTTATCAGTGTTTCTGTAGTGTTCTTATCCGCACCCATCATGGCGCAAAGCGAAGGGCTCAGATTTCACGGCAAACTTGTCAATACAGGCTGCACTGTCGAAAGAACTGCCGCCAGAGTGACAGATAGCGATGTTCGTTATTTACAGGTTTCCGGTATCACGGTGCAAGTCCGTGCCGGGCGCGATGCATGCGGCGAGCAGGCCATTCCGTTCACCCTGCACTATCAGCTATTGCCGGTTACTTCATTGCAGGCAGGCATACAGAATCCAGGGAATATCCAGACAGGCTTACTCATACTGACTTATCAATAAGCGCCTTCTTCTCATGAACCGTCATGCCGGGCAGTGTGACGGTTTTTCAGGCTTTGAAAAAAAGCGAATCATGTTTAGCTAAATGCAATCTTTGGTTGAGTGTTTTGCTCTGTCTTTCTGCGCAGTCCCCGGTCCGTATGGCGTGTAGGCTATTTTTAATTTTTCCTACAGAAACGTCATGCAATTCAAGTTGGTCTATCTCCTGTTTCAAAGTCATTAGCCTGACAGCGGCTTAAAAGTCCGGGACCTATAGTGCTCGCCGTCCGATAGTGGGCACACACGAAATAACACAAGGAATGTCGTTGGTATGAAAAAGCTTTCTCTCACATTGGCTGTTATGGGCGTTCTGGGCTTGGGTGCTGCGGGCATGGCTAACGCCGCCAACAACGGTAAGTTGATATTCAATGGAACACTGACCAATATTTCCTGTGATGTTGCTCCAGGCACGGGTGTCAGCCCGGGCACCAATCCTGGCGAAATCAATGTCGATCTTGGAAATGTATCGTTTTCCGATATCGGTCTTTCGAGTGAAAGCAAACTCGAAACGGCCATGCCTATTCAACTGCTGGTCAACTGCAGTGCCGGTGCCGATCAGTACAACATGGTGAAAATGCGTTTTACAGCCCGCAATGGCAGTGGCCTGGATAACAACGATCCGAAACTGTTGCGCACCACCGGTGCGGCAGACGGTGTCGGTATTGGTCTGCTCAACGCATCCAATGTACTCATGGACCTGAGTGGTAATGAAACCATCGACAACACCCTGGTGAAGGATGGTGCGGGTGGTGCGACGGCAGAAATCAACTTCGGCGCCGTCTATGTACTCAATGGCACACCGACCAATCCGGGTAATGCCGATGGTTTCATGCCTTTCGTGCTGGACTACGAGTAATGAAACGGCAGGGTGAGCATTGCTCGCCCTGCCTCATGCCGAACTCAATGCGAATGCCACCATGTTATTTACCTCTTTTCGCTCTGCCGTCGTTCTTGCGGTGGGGTTGTGGATGTCGGCCGTCGAGGCGGGCATTGTGCTCAATACCACGCGGGTCATTTATCAGGGCGGTGACAAGGAAGCCAGTTTTGCTGTGCAGAACAGCGGCGGCGGAGAGATTCTTCTCCAGTCCTGGCTGGAAGCGCCGGCCCGCGCAGATAACGTCACTGCGAACCTGCCTTTTGTCGTGGCTCCGGCACTTGCCCGCATGGCAGGCGGCAGTCGGCAATTGTTGCGCATCATCTATGCCGGATCAGGCTTGCCGGAGGATCGGGAGTCGGTGCTCTGGCTCAATGTGCAGGAAATTCCCCAGACGGCCTCGGAAAATACCCTGCAGATTGCGATACGCCAGCGCATCAAGGTGTTCTTTCGACCTCAGGGCCTGAAGGGCGATCCGACGGCTGCACCGGAAATGTTGCGCTGGCGGCTGCTCAAGGGCGATGTGCTGGAGGTCGAGAATCCGGGGCCTTACCACGTCTCGATGCTCAAGCTGGCCACCCGCCAGGGAGGCAAGGAACTGGCAAGTCTTGAAAGCCAGATGCTTTCGCCGGGCCAGAACCTGCGCCTGACACTGATGCACAAGTCTGGCAATGGGCCGGTGGCGTTGAGTTTTATCAGCATCAATGACTTCGGTGGGCAAGTTCCTTATCAAGCGACTCTCAATGGAGAGCAAGTTACGTTGGCCACTAAAACCCGATAGCGATAACTCTCCAAATATTAGCCTGGACGCTTTTATTGATTCTCAACCCTTTGAGTACTGAAGATAACAGTGACTCGGTAGTCGTGCGCCTGCGTGAAAGGATTCCGCTGCACGTCAGATCTGCGAAGTAGAGTGAAAACAGCTAATGGAATGGCACCACCAGAACAACAAGAAGGCCATGACAGGTTTTGGTCTGTATGGCAGAGCGAACTGGATCAAAGGCAAGACCCGAAGATCGTTGCGGCGATGTCGGCTGGCGATTGTGGGGGGAAGCCTGTGTATCACCGCGTTCACCGTGGTATCGGCAGATACGCAAGGCGCACAGCCGGTCAAGTTCAATACGGCTTTCATTCAAGGCAGTGACCAGCCTCCCGACCTGCAGGAGTTTCTGCGCGCCAACAGCGTATTACCCGGTACTTACCGGGTGGATGTGTATGTCAACCGCGCACTGAGCGGCCGCCGGGATATCACCTTCAGTCGTAACGAAAGCTCCGGCCTGATCGAGCCCTGCCTGAGCCCCGAGATGCTTGAGAACTTCGGGCTGGACCCGCAGCGTTTGACGGTGGCCAGCGAGCAGGAGTGTTTCGATCTGGAGAACACCATTGAATTCGCCCGCATCGATTACCGGCCCGATGCCCTGCGTCTCGATATCAGTGTGCCGCAGGCTGCCATGGCGCGCAGCAGGCGAGGGTATGTATCACCGGAACTCTGGGACCAGGGAGAAACAGCCGGTTTCATCAATTACAACTTCAATGGCTCAAGACGTGATCAGCGTGGGCAGCAGTCAGATCAGTATTACCTGGGGCTGCGCAATGGCTTTAACCTCGGTGCATGGCGGCTGCGCAACGAGTCTTCGCTGGTGTATGGCGATAACCAGCCCTATCGCTTTCGCAGCAACCGCACTTTCGCGCAGCGCGATATCACGGCACTCAAGAGCCAGCTCACTCTGGGTGAAACCTTCACCGATTCTCAGGTCTTCGACAGCGTGCGCTTCAAGGGCGCGACGATAGCATCCGATGATGGAATGCTGTCCGACAGCGAGCGCACCTATGCGCCGGTGATTCGTGGCACTGCCGAAACCAACGCCACGGTCGAGGTCCGGCAGAACGGCTTCATGCTGTACAGCGGCAACGTTTCGCCCGGGCCGTTTGAGATAACCGACATTTATCCCAGCGGTTCCAATGGTGATCTGCTGGTGACCATTATCGAGGCCGACGGTCGACGGCGCACCTTTACCCAGGCCTATGCGTCTCTGCCGATCATGGTGCCTGCCGGTTCGTTTCGCTACAGCCTCGCCGCCGGGCAAGTGGACAGCAATGATGATCACCAGGCCTCGCCGAACTTCACCAGCGCCGCTGTCATTTATGGGCTTTCCGAGCGTGTAACCGGTTTTGGTGGCCTGCAACTGGCCGAGGACTACAACGCCGCCAATATCGGAACCGGGGTCAATACAGGCCTGGGGGCCGTCTCTTTTGACATCACCCATTCGATCAGCGAGCTGAAGCAACAGACCCGCAGCGGCCAGAGTATGCGGGTTCGTTATGCCAATACTCTGGATGTCACCAACACCACATTGGCAGTGGCCGGTTATCGTTACTCCACCGAGCAGTACCGGACCCTCAACCAGCACGTCAGTGAAACGGACGAGCGGCCCGGGCTGCTTGCCAATGGCCGGGCACGAGACCGGCTGGAGCTTAATGTCACTCAGGTGCTGCCCAGCCAGTCCGGTTCTCTGAGCCTGACCGCCTCCGAGCAGCGCTACTGGAACGTGTCCGGCAAGACTCGCCAGTTGTACCTGTCCTACAACGCTGCCTGGCGCACCTTGAATTACAGTGTGTCGGTAGAGCGCAATCAGGAATTCGGCACTCAGGGAAAGGGTGAAAACGATAACCGTCTGGCTTTGAGTGTGACCCTGCCGCTGGGCGACTCGCCGGGTTCTTCGCGTCTTTCGTTCAATGCCGTGCGTGATGACAGCGGCGAATACAACGTACAGACCGGGCTCAACGGTCAGGTGCTGGACAAGCGCGACCTGTTCTATTCGGTACAGGCCGGCCATGACAGCAGTTCCGGCAGCTTCGGTGCTGGCAAACTGAATGTCACGACGCCTTACGGCCGCTTCGAGACGGGCTACAGCCAGGGCCGTGACTATGACGCCTTGACCCTGGCTGCATCGGGTTCGCTGGTGGCCCATGGTGGCGGGATCAACCTCGGCCAGCCGCTGGGGGAAACCTTTGCTCTGGTTCAGGTGCCGGAGGTGGGTGGCGCCAGGTTGAAGTCCTACAGCAATGTGGAAACTTCGGACAATGGCTATGCGGTGCTGCCCTACGCCCAGCCTTATCGCACCAACTGGGTGTCGCTGGACACCCGGCAACTGGGCGCCGATATCGAACTGGATAACGCGATCAGCCAGATCGTGCCGCGTCGTGGCGCCATTCCTCTGGTGAGTTTCAAGGCATCCCAGGGCCGCCGTGTGCAGTTCGAACTGGTTCGTGCCGACGCCAGCCCGATCCCGTTGGGCGCCAGTGTCGAGGATGAGCAGGGCCGTAATCTGGCCGTTGTCGATCCCAACAGCCAGGCATTGGTGCTCAGCGAAAAGGACAGTGGCGTGTTGCGCGTGCAATGGTCGGGGCAAAGCTGCCGTGCTCCGTTCACGCTTCCCCCCAAAGATCCCAAGCGTGCCTATGAGCGGCTCAAGGTGGTTTGCCAATGAACCGGGCATTGCGTCGCGGGGTGTTTGCGCTGTTCTGCTGGGCGAGCAGCACTGTGCAGGCGGCAGTATCGCTGGCGGGTACCCGACTGATTTTTGATGGCACCTTTCGCGAAGCGAGTATCCAGGCCAGCAATCTCAGTAAACATGAAGTGTTGATACAGGCCTGGTTGAGCGCTCCCCAGGACAATGACGAAACGCCCAGAGAGCAGCGAACAGTCCTGCCCTTTGTCGTCACGCCGCATTTCTCCCGTTTGCCTGCCGGTGGCAAGCAGGAACTGCGGGTGCTGTATCAGGGCGCGGGCCTGCCCGAGGATCGCGAGTCACTGTTGCACCTGTACGTTCTGGAAATCCCGCCGCGGCGTGAGGGCATCAATCAGCTCAATATCGCCGTACGTCAGCGTATCAATGTGTTCTATCGACCTCCCGGCCTGCCGGGCGACCCGGCTGAAACTGTCGGGCGCCTGGGCTGGAGCCTGGCGGATGACACCGTTCGTGTCAGTAATCCCACGGCTTATCACGCCACGCTGCAAGCGGTGAAGCTCGATGAGTTTCTGCTCAGCGATTACCTGTTGCTGGAGCCAGGTGCGCATCTTGAGCTGCCGATGCCGCGTCAGTCCCGTCCACACGTCTTTTCATTCAAGGGCCTGACCGACTATGGCGGTCAGCGCTCTCATTGCACGCGGTTGAACGGGCGAATGCCGTTCACTGACTCCATCCCACTTCAAGAAGAATGCTGATATGACCTGTTTTCCTGCCAAGCGCTGGTTGAAACCCCTCGTTCTTGTGGCGGCACTGAGCCCGACCACCGGCTTTGCCCTGGTGTGCAAGACCCAGGGTTCGGGTGAGTCCGCGATTCATGGAGACCTGAGCAGCACGGTCGCCATACCGGCCTCGGCTCCCAATGGTGAGGTGATCTGGCGTTCCGAACGACTGAACATTCAGGTCGAATGTGCCAGGGAAGGGCAGCAGTCGGTGCCGCAGGAAATCTTTATCTACATCAACCCGGATAACAGGCCGATCGGCCAGGGCATTCGTGCCGGTCTGACCATCGATGGCGTGGATTACCTGCAAACCGGCGGGCGCATCAGTACCCGTCAGTCCGTGCCGGCCTGCCATGAAGGGGATTCCAATATAGGCGCATGTCCCAAGGCCAGTTTCAACCTGGCGTTTTCAGTGTTCGTGCAAAAGTACGGGCCGACGCCGCCTTCGGGCATGGCCAGTGACCTGACCGATTACCGGGTCTTCCAGCTCGATGGTGCGGCCGGTCTGGACCCGGTTCCGGGACGTAATCTCAGTTATGTCATCAACAACCTCAAAGGTCTGCGATTCATCGCCTGTGATGCGCAATTGCAGGTGATGCCTGAAACACTGGAGTTCGGCTCTATCGGTATTCAGCGGGTCGAGGTGGGAAGGGTGTTTGCCAGACGTCCGTTTTCCCTGCTGACCAGCCGCAGCTGTGAATCACCGTTCAGCCTCAATGCGCGCTTCAGGCCGGTGACGGGGCGGCTTGCCGGTGACGTGCTGATACCGGGCAACAACAGTTCTCTGGGTATTCGTATCGTGAGCGAGAGGAGCAACTTGCCGCTGCGTTATAACGAGCTGTTTCATCTGGCCGACCTGCTGGGCGATAGCCAGACGGCGCGTGCAGACTTCAATGCCGAGCTGCTGTGGCAGACAACCAGGCCCAAGGCCGGGCCGTTCGAGGCCGAGGTGATGGTGGATCTGTTCTACAAATGACGACGACCCATGGCCGATGTCTGGTCGGGCAAGCGTTCAACGATTGAGGTATGCTGCGCGCCCACGGGCATGTGCCCGGCTATTTCGACTTTTGGTGTCGCCATGACAACCCCCGAACAAACACCTGCTCCAGAAGCCGTCACCGACTCAGCGCCGGAGACTGACAAGAAACCCGCGATTGCGCCGTTCAGCTTTCCGTTCAAGCCTTCCGAGTTCGCGCAGGCCAAGAAAGATCAGGCCTGGTATCAGAAGTCGAACAAGCCTGGGCATCACAAGACCCCCGGTGCCGCGCCTGCCGGAACCCGTCGCTCGATGGGCAAGCGCTGATCGGCATCAGGCCGACTGTAATGGAATGAACATGTAGGAGGTCGGGTCGCGGGTCGTCACTTCAGCACCTGCCCCATTCAGCGTGTTGATGACTTCCTGCCCCGCCACATGAAACTCCCAGCCCGCATCGGACGAAACCGGCTCCGTACGGGTGGTGACCTGCTCGATGGCGTCCGCAAAAGCCTGCATGTCCGGCAGGTAGGCCACAAACCCGTTGCCCTTGAGCGCGGTGGTGCGAATCCCCAATAGCTGACAGACCGACTGCTTGGTGGCGATCTCGTCCCGGTCGGCCTGACGCGATTGTTCGATCAGCGCTATCAGTTGAGTATCCACCAGTTTGTTGCCCACGATCAGGTCCGGACCCTGTTCCCAGGAGTGCGGCGGGCAGTCCTTGGCTTCAGGGCGCAGGGGAATGTGCGGATTGATTTCCATCGGATAGATACGGCACACCAGCGGGCGACGTTCGTAGATGCGGCAGAGGTTCTCTGCGTCAAGATTCCGGCAACGCCCCACGTTATAGGCCGCGAAAGTGATTGCCACGTACGCCTGTGCGGAGCCGCTGTTCACCACCGTCGAACGACGGGTAGCGTGGGTCAGTTGCTCTTGGGGAACACCATAACCATCACTCAGAAATGCCTCGGTCAACACGATCACCGTACCGCCGTCAGCCGCCCATTGCGTGGCTTCGAGCAGAGTCAGGGGAACATGATGATCGGTGCAGCAAGCGCCGCAGCCTACGCAGGAAAACTGAGTGTTCATTGTTTCGATAACCCGTTCAGGATAGGTGCCAGGACCGACAGCGAGTTGCTGCCGGTCACGACCTGGACAGGTAACGAAGCAAATTGTGCGCCAGCGCTACCTCACTTGAGGGGGAGGCTGTCCCATTCGGTCACGCTGGCCTCTCGGCTTTTGCGGTTGTACAGGCACAGCTCGGTGCCCTTGCGGTTGTTCATGTGCTTCTGGGGATAGCGGCCTTGCAACAGCAGGGCACTGTAGCCAACCCGGTCATCGAACAGGGCGTTGCTGCCGACGGGTTTGCTGTCCTTGAGCTGGCTGGCCTTGAGGCAACTGTCGAGCATGGCCTTGTCCAGAGCGTTCCAGGCTTGCGGGGTGGCAGCGTTGGCCAGGCCGGCAATTGCCCAGAGGATTATCGGCAGCGCGATAAGTGATTTCATGATTGGCCTCCACACTATCGGGAGTCGATTATGCCTGATCAGGTTTCTTCGATTGCCGAACGCCGGACGTAGGACATGTCCATTTTTTCGTACAACTGCCGCGCCATCAGATTGTTTTCCATGACCAGCAGGTCGACCCTGGGTTCGCCGCGTTGACGCAAGTGGCTGAACAGCAGCATCAGCAAGGCCATGGCGACACCCTGGCGTCGGGCGCGTGGGTGAACCACCAGATCCTTGATGAAGGCGCTGGTCCAGCAGGTAATCACGCCGACCGCTCCTTGATCGTCCACGGCAACGAAGCACAGCCCGGTATCGAACTCCGGGTCATGTTCGAAAGCGTTCACCCAGTGGGAAAAGTCCGGCACGCTTCCGCTGCCGTCCCGATAAGCCAGGCTGAGCAGGCGATGAATTTCGAGGGCTTGATCGAGAGAGAAGGGGATCGGGCGGATGTCGGCAGGCCAGTGGGGTTCAAGTACCGGCTGCCCTAGGTCCCGACGCATCAACCAGTAATGCCGGGCTGAGGCGTCGGTCCTTGAAGGGCCTTGGGAGCAGGGCGCTCTGCGTATCAGTTGCCCTGGGCCATGACGGTGTGTGCCGCCTCGATCAGACATTTGGTCAACTCGGGGGACGAGAACTTGGTCAGCACGGAGTTGGCGCCGGCCAGCTTGGCCTTTTCGCCGTTCATTGCGCTGTCCAGAGAGGTGTGCAGCAGGATGTACAGGTCCTGGAAGTCCGGGGTTTCACGCAAGGTCCG
This sequence comes from Pseudomonas cichorii, assembly GCF_019719005.1. Taxonomy (GTDB): domain Bacteria; phylum Pseudomonadota; class Gammaproteobacteria; order Pseudomonadales; family Pseudomonadaceae; genus Aquipseudomonas; species Aquipseudomonas cichorii_E. Next base: position 40,654 of record NZ_JAIGPJ010000025.1, on the reverse strand, counting down.
GGTCAGGGCGTAGCCATCCATCTCGGACATTTCGATGTCGGAGACCACGATGTTGATCTGCGCCGGGGTGCCTTGCAGTTCCAGCAGGACATCGATGGCTTCCTTGGCGCTGCGGGCCGTGTGGCATTCCAGGCCAAGGTTGCGCAAGGTGATGATCGACTGCTGCAACGCGACCTGGCTGTCATCAACTACCAGAATCCGCGACTGGGCCAGAGCCATGACGTCTTCGGCAGGCAGTTCGTCGGACTGCACGACGATTTGTGCCGGCGCGATACCGTGAATCACTTTTTCGATATCCAGCACTTGTACCAGAACGCCATCGACCTGGGTGACGCCGGTGATGAACGACCGGCCGCTGGAACCGAAAGGCGGTGGACGAATGTCGGTGGTCAGGCAGTGGACGATCTTGCTCACCGCCTGCACATGCAGACCCTGCTTGGAACGGCTGACGTCAGTGACGATCAGGCAGCCGCCATCGGGATCGGCCAGCGGGCGCTCGCCAATGGCACGGCTGAGGTCGATCACCGACAGAGAGGCACCGCGCAGTGTCGCGACACCTTTGACGTGCGGGTGGGACTCGGGCAGGTGAGTCAGGGGCGGGCAGGGAATGATTTCACTGACCTTGAGCAGATTGATCGCCATCAGCTTGCCGCTGCGTAACGTGAACAGCAGCAGCGAAAGTGAATCTGCTCGGACGTTCTTGGGTGACATAAAAACCTTCTGGCTATAGGTGTTCGTCGCTGAGAGGCGCAAAACAACTTTCAGTGACAGGCTATCGACTCGCGACAGGCTGGCTTTAGGCTAACGGGCCGCAGCATTGAAGGCCTGTGTGTTCGGTCACTCTTCTTGAAAAGTGATTTTCACTTCGTGCAGGATTGTTTTCGGCCGCAAGAGCGGGGGACGCAATACTGGCAGTTTGATTTGTTTGACGTCAAACGGTTGATTGCGTCACAGAACGAAAGAGAATTACCGATTGTGTCTTTTGTGCGCCCCTGGCTGTGTCCCGGGATTGCCCTGCGGTAAACTGTCGCACTTCTTCTTCCCGGTGCCTGGGTGCGACAAAAAGACGCATCCTTCTATATATAAGGAAGAGATCTGTTTTTTGCGCCTCTGTGCTCCGCCACCTGTCGCAGTGCCGAAGGAACCATCCGGTTGGCAAATCCATCCGTATGGCGGACAGGCGCTTGAGTTGGCAGGGACGAGAGACGAATATCGCGCACCATCCGCCAGCGGGTATTTACTCGCGATCAGTCCCGCAGGTGCCTGCGCTGGCCCGGCGCACCTGCACACCATTTCGATAAGGTAAGTGAATGAGCGACAACACGTTGTACCTGAGACGCGAAAAGCGTTTTCTGGTCTTGCTGGGAATCATCTGCCTGTCCTTGATCGGCGGCGCCCTGTACATGCAGATCGTGCTGGGCGAGGCACCTTGCCCGCTGTGCATCCTGCAGCGCTATGCCTTGCTGTTCATCGCCATCTTCGCTTTCATCGGCGCCGCCATGCCGGGCCGTCGCAGTATCACGGTGATGGAAACCCTGGTCACCTTCAGCGCCCTGGGCGGTATCGCGGCTGCCGGCCACCATGTCTACACCCTGGCGTATCCGGCAGTGAGCTGCGGCATCGACACCCTGCAGCCCATTGTCGATGGCCTGCCTCTGGCGTCGCTTTTCCCGCTGGTATTTCAGGTCAGCGGTTTCTGCTCCACACCCTATCCGCCCGTCTTGGGGTTGTCATTGGCCCAGTGGGCTCTGATAGCATTCGTTCTGACGGCTGTTCTGGTCCCGATTTGCGTCATCCGCAATCGTCGTAGACCTTACTGAACGCAAGGGCTTTGATGGAAAAATGCCTCGTTTTCACGAGGCATTTTTTCTGGTTATAAAGATCAATGATTTGCGATTGTTGCAAGCTTTGAGATTAACTGTTACAAAATTAGGCATAGTCAATAAAAATTTACATATCTACAATCGCCAGCACTCATCGTCCAGCCAGGCTTGGCGATCAGAAATTTTGAGGCTCGGAGCGCCCTGTGCAGGCTAAACAGGCAGCGCAATGCTGGCCTCTGAGCGCGCAGGATCAGCGCGCGCAAGGCGATTGATCTGCGAAAGCAGGCCAGTTTCCGGCGGCTCAAAATAAGAATTCATAGCAAAAACCCCGGATTTGTCGTTTCGCAACAGAGCGTTTCGGCAGGTCCTTGTTCAATTTAAAAAAAGATGCCGGCACTGGCAGGGTAAAGTGTTGGCGGTCGAAACCCACTGCACCGCGCAAGCTGCTTTTAGAGGTCGTGAGATGAGTAAAACAAGGTACCCCAGGTTTTTTGGCTACTTGGCCCTGTTCAGCATGCTGTTGCTCAGCGGCTGTGACGGCGTTCCTCTGCTCGATCCGAAAGGGCAGGTGGGTATCGAACAACGGAACCTGATCATCATCGCCACGCTGCTGATGCTGATCGTGGTCATCCCGGTCATTGTCCTGACCTTCGTCTTCGCCTGGAAGTATCGCGCGTCCAACAAGGCCGCCAAGTACACGCCCGACTGGTCGCACTCGACCAAGATTGAAGTCGCGGTCTGGGGTATCCCCATGATCCTGCTGGTCTTTCTGGGCTACTTCACCTACATCTCCACTCACTCGCTGGACCCGTACCGTCCGCTTGAGTCCGACGTCAAGCCTGTGACCATCCAGGTTGTCGCGCTGGACTGGAAATGGGTGTTCATCTATCCGGAACAAGGCATCGCCACGGTCAACAAGATCGTCTTCCCTGCCAATACCCCGATCAATTTCCAGGTTACATCCGACTCGGTAATGAACTCGTTCTTCATTCCAGGCCTGGGTGGCCAGATCTACGCAATGGCTGGCATGCACACCAAGCTGCATCTGATCGCCAATGAAAACCACGAGTTCAACGGTATCTCGGCCAACTACAGTGGCGCGGGTTTCACCGGCATGAAGTTCAAGGCTATCGCCACCAGCCAGGCTGATTTCGATGCCTGGATCAACGAAGTGAAGAGTTCACCTAAACAGCTTGGTGCTGCTGAATACGCTGAACTGGCCAAACCTAGCGAACGCAATCCCGTCGAACTTTATTCCACGGTTACTCCGAACCTGTTCCAGATCATCATCGACAAGTATGAAGGTATGAACCCAGGCAAGAAGCTGATCCCTGGTGAGAAAGAAGTCGCTGGTGCCGAAGGTGCGGAAAAGGGCAAAAATTCAGCTGCTGGGGCAGAGGAGTAAACGATGTTAGGTAAATTAAGTTGGGAATCGGTACCGTTCCACGAGCCGATAGTCATGGTGACCCTTGCCATGATCGCGCTCGGTGGTCTGGGTGTGGTCGGGGCTATCACTTACTTCAAGAAGTGGTCCTACCTGTGGACTGAGTGGCTGACTTCCGTCGACCACAAGAAAATCGGCGTGATGTACATCATCGTTGCCATGGTCATGCTGCTGCGCGGTTTTGCCGACGCAATCATGATGCGTGCGCAACTGGCCATGGCCCAGAACGGTGCCGAAGGCTTCCTGCCGCCTGAACACTATGACCAGATCTTCACCGCTCACGGTGTGATCATGATCATCTTCATGGCGATGCCGTTCTTCACCGGCCTGATGAACATCGTTCTGCCACTGCAGATCGGTGCTCGTGACGTTGCCTTCCCGTTCCTGAACTCCCTCAGCTTCTGGCTGCTGGTAGCAGGCATGCTGCTGATCAACATCTCCCTGGGTGTCGGCGAGTTCGCCAAGACCGGCTGGGTTGCGTATCCGCCGTTGTCGGGTCTGCAATACAGTCCTGGAGTGGGTGTCGATTACTACATCTGGGCGCTACAGCTATCGGGGCTAGGTACGACACTTACGGGCGTCAACTTCCTGGTTACCGTGCTGAAGATGCGTACTCCCGGCATGAAACTGATGGACATGCCGATCTTCACCTGGACCTGCACCTGGGCAAACATCCTGATCGTGGCTTCGTTCCCGATCCTGACCGCTACCCTGGCGTTGCTGACCCTTGACCGTTACCTGGACTTCCACATCTTCACGAACGAAATGGGCGGTAACCCCATGATGTACGTGAACCTGTTCTGGGCATGGGGTCACCCTGAGGTTTACATCCTGATTCTGCCTGCGTTCGGTGTCTTCTCCGAAGTCATCTCGACGTTCTCGGGCAAGCGTCTGTTCGGCCACAAGTCGATGATCTTCGCTTCCGGCGCGATCTGTGTACTGGGCTTCATGGTATGGCTGCACCACTTCTTCACCATGGGTGCGGGCGCCAACGTCAACGCCTTCTTCGGTCTGGCGACGATGCTCATCGCGATACCGACGGGTGTGAAGCTATTCAACTGGCTGTTCACCATCTACCAGGGCCGTCTGCGCTTCACCGCGCCAGTACTCTGGACCCTGGGCTTCATGGTTACCTTCTCGATCGGCGGCATGACCGGCGTTCTGTTGGCAATCCCGGGTGCTGACTTCGTACTGCACAACAGCCTGTTCGTAATCGCTCACTTCCACAACGTCATCATCGGCGGTGCGGTATTCGGTTACATCGCCGGCTTCGCGTTCTGGTTCCCTAAAGCGTTCGGTTTCACCCTGAACGAGAAGTGGGGCAAGGCAGCGTTCTGGTTCTGGATCAGCGGCTTCTTCGTTGCATTCATGCCTCTGTACGCGCTGGGCTTCCTGGGTATGACCCGTCGCCTGAACGCTACCGACATGCCTGAGTGGAACATCTACCTGAACGTTGCTCTGTTCGGTGCATTCCTGATCGCAGCCGGTATCGCTTCGCAGCTGATCCAGTTGTTCGTCAGTATCCGTGACCGCAACCAGAACCGCGATCTGACCGGTGACCCATGGAATGGCCACACTCTGGAGTGGTCCACTTCTTCGCCACCGCCGTTCTACAACTTTGCCGAGCTGCCTGAGGCAAAAGACATCGACGCATTCACGGACGCCAAGCGTGCCGGTACCGCCTACAAGGTTCCTGCTCACTACTCGGCTATCCACATGCCTAACAACACAGCGACCGGCCTGTACATGGGTCTGCTGTTGACCGTCTTCGGCTTCGCGTTCATCTGGCACATCTGGTGGCTGGTGGGTGCAAGTCTGCTGGCGACCATCGTTGTCTTCGTCATTCATGCTGCACGTGACGACCAGGGCTACATGGTGCCTGCTGAAGATGTAGCGCGTATTGAAGGTGAGCATCACAAGGTCCTGGCGGCCAACGGTGCATACACTCCTGTCAAGTCCTCGCTGGAACAGGTTTAAACATGTCAAATATTGCTATCAACTCCGGAGCCCACGGTCATGACGCTCATGACCATGGGCATGACGATCACCACGACAGCGGTGGAATGACGGTCTACGGCTTCTGGCTGTACCTGATGACCGACTGCGTGTTGTTCGCATCGTTCTTCGCGGTCTACGCCGTGATGGTCAACAGTGTCGCGGGTGGCCCGTCGGGCCAGGACATCTTCCTGCTGCCTTTCGTGGCTGTGGAAACCGCGTTCCTGCTGGTCAGTAGTATCACTTATGGCTTCGCCATGCTGGCGCTGTACAAAGGCAAGAAGAGTCAGGTCCTGGGCTGGTTGGCCCTGACTTTCCTGTGCGGTGCTGCGTTTATCGCCATGGAAATCTATGAGTTCCATCACCTGATCAACGAAGGCTACGGTCCTAGCCGCAGCGGCTTCCTGTCGGCGTTCTTCGCCCTGGTCGGCCTGCACGGTCTGCACGTAACCAGCGGTCTGATCTGGATGGGTATCATGATGTATCAGGTCCAGAAAAAGGGCCTGACCAACACCAACAAGACCCGTCTGAGCTGCCTGAGCCTGTTCTGGCACTTCCTGGACGTGGTCTGGATCGGTGTGTTCACTATCGTCTACCTGATGGGAGCCCTGTAAATGGCGAATTCACATCATCCAGCTGAAGACAATAGCCACGGTTCCGTGAAGTCGTACATCATCGGTTTCGTGCTGTCGATCATCCTGACTGCCATCCCGTTCGCCCTGGTCATGTCTCCGGTTCTGCCGAAAGACCTGACCATCGCGATCATCCTGGCCTTCGCGATCGTCCAGATCCTGGTGCACCTGCATTACTTCCTGCACCTGGACTTCACGAGTGCGCAACGTAACAACGTGCTGGCGTTTGCCTTCACCGCGTTGGTTATCGTGCTGCTGGTCGGCCTGTCGCTGTGGATCATTTTCAGTATCCATCGCGAAATGATGGCGCATTGAGGAATACCAGATGTCCCTGAAGCACTTTATCCAAATCACCAAGCCGGGGATCATTTTCGGTAACGTGCTTTCGGTGGCAGGTGGCTTTTTTCTGGCTTCCAAGGGTGATATCGATTTCATCGTGTTTCTTGCGGCGGTAATCGGTACCTCCCTGGTCGTAGCGTCAGGTTGCGTATTCAACAACTGCATCGATCGTGATATCGACCAGCGCATGGAGCGGACTCGCAACCGTGTGCTGGTGCAGGGTCTGGTGTCCATCAAGCTTGCGCTGCTGTATGCCACGATTCTGGGCATCGCCGGTGTCAGCCTGCTGTACACCTACGCCAACCCTCTGGCTGCCTTGCTGGGTGTGATCGGCTTCGTGATCTACGTGGGCTTCTACAGCCTGTACTTCAAGCGTAAATCCGTACACGGCACCCTGATCGGCAGCCTGTCGGGGGCCATGCCTCCGGTGATTGGCTACTGCGCTGTAAGCAACAGCTTCGATTTCGCGGCATGGACGCTACTGGTGATGTTCAGCCTGTGGCAGATGCCGCACTCGTATGCGATCGCGATCTTTCGTTTCAACGACTATCGTGCAGCGAAGATTCCGGTTCTGCCGGTCAAGCGCGGCATTCTGGTCACCAAGCGTCACATCCTGCTCTACATCCTGGCGTTCCTCGTGGCGACCCTGATGTTGACGTTCGGCGGTTACGCGGGTCTGAACTACCTCGCTGTTGCAGCGGGCATGGGCATGTACTGGTTGTACATGGCCTGGAAGGGCTACAAGGCTGCAGACGATACTGTCTGGGCCCGCAAGCTGTTCGTGTTCTCCATCTTCACCATCACCGCCCTGAGCGTGATGATGTCGGTGGACTTTCAGGTAACGAAAGAGTTGCTGGTGACCTACGCCTTCTGACTTGCACCTGAACCCGAAAAACAAAACCCTGTCCCGAAAGGCACAGGGTTTTTTATTGGATGCTCACTTCAGCTCAAATGATCTGGCAGAATACGACACAGGCCTGACTCATCCAGGCAGCGGCTAAACGAAAGAGGGCGTTATGAGTCAAGAAAGCATCAACTGGGAAACCCTGGGTTTCGATTACATCAAAACCGACAAGCGCTACCTCTCTCACTGGCGTGATGGCGCCTGGGATCAGGGTTCCCTGACCGAAGACAACGTGCTGCATATCAGCGAAGGTTCTACCGCGCTGCATTACGGTCAACAGTGCTTTGAAGGCCTGAAGGCTTATCGTTGCAAGGATGGCTCGATCAACCTGTTCCGCCCTGACCAGAACGCCCAGCGCATGCAGCGCAGTTGTTCCCGTCTGTTGATGCCTCACGTACCGACCGATGTGTTCATTGAAGCGTGCAAGCAGGTCGTCAAGGCCAACGAACGTTTCATCCCGCCTTATGGTTCGGGCGGTGCCCTGTACCTGCGTCCGTTCGTGATCGGCGTTGGCGACAACATCGGCGTGCGTACCGCGCCCGAGTTCATCTTCTCGATCTTCTGCATTCCGGTTGGCGCCTACTTCAAGGGCGGCCTGAAGCCGAACAACTTCGTGATCTCCGGCTACGACCGTGCTGCCCCGAACGGCACCGGTGCTGCCAAGGTCGGTGGCAACTATGCTGCCAGCCTGATGCCAGGTTCCGAAGCCAAGAAACACAGCTTTGCCGACTGCATCTACCTGGACCCGCAAACCCATTCCAAGATCGAAGAAGTCGGTTCGGCCAACTTCTTTGCAATCACCGCCAACAATGAGTTCGTTACGCCAAAGTCGCCTTCCGTGCTGCCGGGTATTACCCGTCTGTCGCTGATGGAACTGGCGCAAAGCCGCCTGGGCCTGACTGTTATCGAAGGTGATGTGCTGATCGACAAGATCGGTGAGTTCAAGGAAGCGGGCGCCTGCGGCACCGCGGCCGTCATCACTCCGATTGGCGGGATTTCCTACAAGGACAAACTGCACGTCTTCCACAGCGAAACCGACGTCGGCCCTGTAACCCGCAAGCTTTACGCTGAACTCACCGGCGTACAGTCCGGCGACGTTGAAGCGCCAGCAGGCTGGATCGTGAAGGTCTGATTCCCCACGATCGGTATACATGACACTTGTGGGAGGGGCCTTGGCCGCGACAGCCAGTTGTCGCGGCCAAGGCCCCTCCCACACAGCCAGCATAGGTTGTGCCGTCCAATCACTCCTTCGCCGGCCCCAGCACAATCGCCAAATGCCGCAGGTCGTCCACTTCGACGCTGAAGCTTTTCCCTGATGGGCTTTTGACGACATTCCCCAACGCATAGACCGTGAAGAACTTCACGTCGTCGGCATGGCTCAACAGTTCGGTGATGTACCGGCTGGAGCGATAGGCCTGCATCTGCGCGGGTGACACGTACAGCGTCACCAGCTTGGCTTCAAGACGGTCGAAGAACTTGAACTTGAACCCCAGACCATAACGCTCCACCAGCCCGCCGCCATACAGCACCCGGCCGTTGTCGCCTGCCTGCGCATATTTGATGTGGCGAAAGTACGAGCGCAGGGACAACTCGCCTTGTCCGGGAATCTTCAGGGTCAGCAGCTTGAAGTCATCGGGGGATAATTGCGCCTTGGCCTGGCGGAAGCTGTCCACCAGCCGCTCAAGATTATTGGTGCGCGTTTCACTGTAGCGCGGTGCTGCAGGCGTCGAAGTTTCTGGCGCTGGAGAGTCGTTCGCGGGCTTCGGTACGCGAGGTCCAGCCTTGTCGGGGCCGGCCTTTTCCTTGACCGGGTCTTTGATGACCGGATCGAAGACATCAATGTAGTCATCCAGCTTGCGCTTGACCTTGCGAACACGCGCCTGGGGATCGGTCTCTTCGACTTCGGGTTCTTCTTTGGCTTCCCCGGCTTCTTCCTCGACCCACTCGCAGCTGGCGTGATGGTCGTAATGCGGGTTGGCGCGAAAGTGAGCGGCCACGAAGGTTGGATTGTCCTGAGGCTTCACGTCATAGCGAACCCCCGTCACCTTGGCACCCAGCGCCCGGCAGGCCTCACTTGAGCACAGAAACTCGAATCGCGAGCGCGGTAGCTCCTGAGAGAAATACTCTCGCCGTGCGGCGGTAATGGACAGTTCCTGCTGCAACTCGACGCAGAACGCACGAGTGATGGTTTTGCTGGGTTTCATGCGTCTTTCCTTGGTCGTCCAAGGCAATACGCTATTTCAGGATGGGCCGGCTTTCAACCGAATGTTTGGCAGGAAGACACTCTTTGCGCTGTGGGCAACGCAAAGAGTGTGTTTTGGGTCAGGACAGACGGAAGCGCCCTACGATGCCGCTCAGATCCACAGCCAGTCGCGACAGCTCACGGCTGGCGGTGCTGGTCTGTTGTGCGCCGGAGGACGACTGTGCCGACAGGTCACGGATGTTCACCAGGTTACGGTCCACTTCCCGGGCCACATGGGCCTGTTCCTGTGCCGCACTGGCGATCACCAGATTGAGGTCGTTGATCTCGCTGACCGCCGCGTTGATCTTGCTCAGCGCTTCATTGGCGCCTTCGGCGATGCCCAGGGTTTCGCTGGCCAGTTCGGTATTGCCGCGCATGGAGCCCACGGCACGGTCGGTACCGTTCTGGATATTGGTGACCAGACGTTCGATTTCGCTGGTCGATTGCTGGGTACGATGAGCCAGAGCGCGCACTTCGTCGGCTACCACGGCAAAACCGCGTCCTGCTTCGCCTGCGCGTGCGGCCTCGATTGCGGCGTTCAGTGCCAGCAGGTTGGTTTGTTCCGCCAGGCCACGAATAACATCCAGCACCTTGCCGATATCACGGGACTGATCTGCCAGCTCGCCGATCAGGGTCGCAGTCTTTTGTACGTCATTGCTCATGGTATCGATGGCACTGACCGTCTTCTTGACCAGCCCGAGCCCGTCCTGCGCGGCTCCCGTCGCATTGCTGGACGAGCGGGCGGTGTGTTCGGCATTGCGGGCCACTTCTTCCACTGCGCTGGTCATTTGATTGACTGCCGTGGCGGCCTGATCGATTTCGGTGTTCTGTTTGTGCAGGCCGTGAACGCCATCTTCGGTAATGGCAGTCATTTCCTCGGCTGCCGATGCCAACTGGTTCGCCGAGCTGGAGATCTGTTGCAGTGTCTCGCGAAGTTGAGCCTGCATGGCACCTACAGCCGCCACCACGCTGGACTGATCATTGCTCGCAACCTTGATGTTGCTGCTCAAGTCGCCCTTGGCAATGGTGCGGGTGATGCCAGCCACCATATCGGGCTCGCCACCGATGGCACCGAGGATGCTGCGGGTGGTCAGCAGTGTCGCGATAACACCCAGCAGGGCAATCACCAGCGTTGCACCAATCGCCAGGCCATTGGCTTGACTGGCGCTCGCTTCCTGAGCCTGGAAGCGCTTGCCCGCCTGTTGCTTGCCTTGCTCGCGCAGGGTCTGCAGAGTCTTGAAGACCTGCTCCGCGAAAGGCTTGACCTCGGTGCGGTTGATATTGGTTGCGCCGGCAATGTCACCGGTCTGAATCACGCTGGTCTGATGGCGCATGCCGTCACGCAACTTCGCATAGTCGCGCTGCAATTGCTGGGTCAGTTGCACGTCCAGAGTGCCAGCTGTTTCCTGGCTCAACTGGCTGGTGAGCTTGTCCAGTTGAGTGAAGGCGTTTTCGTTTTCGGTCTTCCAGACAGCGGTCTGTTCCGGGTTGCCGATAGCAATCATGCGCAGGATATTGATGTCCACGCGGGTCAGCGTGCCATCAATATTGTTCACGGTCTCTGTTGCCAGAAAATCGCGGTTATAGAGCGCATCGACGTTTTCGGTCGAAGTCTTGAGCGTCTGGATCATGAAAACCGACAGCACGAAAAACGCAACGATGATTGCGAAGGTCGAGAACATCAATCGTTGCTTTACGGTGAAGCCGGTTGTGGAGGCGACTGGAGTATGTGCCATGGCTTTCCCCTCAATGGGAGTCGGTTGCGCAGATAGATAACCGCGCTCTTGAGGCGCGTTATCTTCTATCGGCGTCAAACTCCCCAGCTAAAGCCTTGAGACGGAGTTTACTGGCCCGGCACCGCCAACCACTCACCCAGCGCCTGCTGGTAGGCGCCTGTGGCTTTACTCAAGTGCAGCCATTGGTCGACATAGCTTTTCCAGGTCACATCGTCACGGGGCAACAGATAAGCTTTTTCGCCGTATTGCATGTAACGGGTCGGGTTGACCGCGCACAGGCCCGGCATGCGTTTCTGCTGATACAGCGCTTCGGAAGCGTCGGTGATCATCACGTCGGCCTTCTTGTCCAGCAGCTCATGGAAAATAGTGTTGTTGTCGTGGAAAGCAATCTGAGCCTTGGGCAGATAAGCGCGGGCGAAGGCTTCGTTGGTGCCACCGGCCGGCTCGATCAGGCGCACGGACGGCTGGTTGATCTGCTCGATGGTCTGGTACAGGGCCTGATCTTCGCAGCGTACCAGCGGGATCTTGCCGTCGACATCCAGCGTGTTGCTGAAGAAGGCTTTCTTCTGGCGCTCCAGCGTGACGGAAATACCGCCCATGCCGATGTCGCACTTACCGGCGACCATGTCCGGCATCAGGGTTTTCCAGGTGGTCGGGACCCACTCGACCTTGACGCCCAGGCTCTTGGCCAGCGAGCGTGCCATGGTGATATCGATACCTTCGTACTCGCCGTCTTTGCGCAGGAAGGTGTAAGGCTTGTAGTCACCCGTGGTGCACACTGACAACTGGCCAGCCTGAATCACCTTGTCCAGATGCGAAGCCGATTCCTGGGCCTGCGCCATGCCTGTCAGGCCCAGCAGAAGGGCGGCCGGTACGCTGTATTTCAGATTCATCATGAGGCTGTGTGCTCGCAACGGTTTGATTGGATTTATCGAACGCGGCAGAGTGCTCCATGGGCTGGAGCGACGTGAAGCCGCAGTCGCGTCATGCCCGTTCGTTGAACTTACGGGTACGCATTTCGTCATTTCACAGGACGTTGAATGGAAAGGAGATCGATCATGAGCAACACAACCATTTATGTACAGGCCGGTGGCGGTTACGAGCGCGTTATTGTCGGTGACAGTGAAGTGCTGGCCCCCAAGGCCGGGGAAATCACCGTGCGCCTGCACGCTAACTCCCTCAACTACCACGACTTCGCGGTGGTCAGCGGCATGTGGGGCCCCAGCGAGTCACGCATTCCCATGGCCGACGGTGCCGGTGTGGTCACGGCGGTGGGTGAGGGCGTCAGCGAGTTCAAGGTCGGGGATTCGGTGGTCAGCACCTTCTTCCCGGACTGGATCAGCGGCGAGCCGCTGGTGGAAGGCTTCGTGACTGTTCCAGGCGATGGTATCGATGGCTATGCCCGTCAGCAAGTCACCGCCCGCGCAACCTCCTTCACCCTCGCACCGGTCGGCTACAGCCACGCAGAAGCCTCGACCCTGACCACAGCGGGCCTGACCGCCTGGCGTGCGTTGATGAGCGATGGCGGCCTTAAAGCAGGTGACACCGTACTGGTCCAAGGCACCGGTGGCGTTTCGATATTCGCCCTGCAATTCGCCAAAATGGCGGGTGCCACTGTCATCGCCACATCCTCCAGCGACGAAAAACTGGAGCGCCTGAGCGCGCTGGGTGCCGATCACCTGATCAACTACCGCAAGGACAGCACCTGGGGCGAGACTGCCCGCACCCTGACCGGTGGCCGGGGTGTCGATCACATCATCGAAGTCGGTGGCCCATCGACGCTTGAGCAGTCCATGCAGGCGGCGCGTGTCGGTGGGCATATCTCGGTGATCGGCATTCTGACCGGCGTCGCCGGGCAACTGGCAGTCGTGCCGGCGCTGATCAAGCAACTGCGCCTGCAAGGCGTACTGGTGGGCAGCCGAACCCTGCAGCAGGACATGATTCGTGCAATCGATGCCAACGGCATGCGCCCGGTACTGGACCGCTCGTTCCCGCTGACCGATATCGTCGAAGCATTCCGCTATCAGGAAACCAACCAGCACTTCGGCAAGATCATCCTGGATATCTGACCGGCTCGCACAGGAAGAGGCCTCAGCCGTAGGCCTCCTCCAGTGCATTGAGCTGTTCTTCTATGGTCGCCATGATGGTTTCCCAGTCGGCCTGGGTTCTTTGCCAGGTTTCGCCCTGATGCACATAGAGAAAGTCCACGACGGAATACGTGACCTTGCCCTTGCCTATGGCGCCGAATGCTTCGGCACTCAGCGCCCGGGCCAGCATCTCGAGTTCGGCTGCATGGTTCAGCCAGCGCCAGTGATGCTTGATCACCACCTTGTCCAGCAGGATGCACTGCTTCTTGAATGCCTTCAGCGCCAGACCCAGCGGGCTTGCACTGAGCAATGAGTCGATCTGACGCGGATCATTGCCCGCCTTCAGCTCGGCATTCGGGCCGAAGAACCACTCGTTGAACCCGATCTCGATCTCCCGAAACGCCACACTGGCATCCCAGATGACCCCAAGCGCCTTGTGCTGACGCACATCCCGCTTCCAGCCGCCATACGCCTTGAACGCAACCCCCGCGATCCCGATGATCGCCAGCGTCTCCACCAGAGAAGATGCCGAATAAACCACAAACCAGGCATCCACGGCCCGCACAGGACTGCTGCCGGAAGCCGCACTGTAATAAGTCGCCGCAACCACCACCATCAACGCAAAACAGGCGCTGTAGAACCCGAAGGCATAAGGGTCTTTCATTATTATTCTTGTCCCATCAGTCAAGGTGGTCAGGGCATCAACCGCTTAAATGATGGGTTTGAGGGTAGTTGAGAGTGGGGGTGTTTGCTGTTGAGAGATCTGAGGGGATTGGGTGGGAGCGGATTTATCCGCGAGACGGAATTGAAGACAATTCATTTTGTGTGCTGAGACGTCCATCCCGCAGACCCAACCTTGTGGGAGGGGCCTTGGCCGCGACAGCTTCACACGGGATATGTCAGGAAATGGAGTTTTTCCAGGCTGTCATGTCGCAATTTTCGTGTTTTAGCGACACGTTATTGGGTCATGTCGTTGGCGACGACATATCAAACAGCAGGGCCTGTCGCAGCATATGAATATCTTTTTACGGCAGACAGGAATGAACCCTTTCCTGACCCTCTTTTTTCACCGCAGATTCGCCTTTTAAAAATCAATGACTTACAAGGCCCGATAAAAAAAGGGTTAAAAAGGCTGCTGGCGCATATTTTTCTTTGAAAACGGACGGTTATCGAGGAAAGTGTCTACTTCACTGCCGTATAGGCAGCTCAGAAAGAAGAAATCCGGTGGCTTATGGATTTGCTGGCCTTCACTGCCGTATAGGCAGCTCAGAAAAGCTACCACAAGGCGCTGCAGGAACTGAAGAACTTCACTGCCGTATAGGCAGCTCAGAAATTTCACGCTGGTCACGCAAGAAGCAGGCTTCCCTTCACTGCCGTATAGGCAGCTCAGAAAATGTGTAATTGTTGCCGCAGTCACAGGCACCGCTTCACTGCCGTATAGGCAGCTCAGAAAAGCCACAGCACATCACTGGGTACGCGGATCTGCTTCACTGCCGTATAGGCAGCTCAGAAACTGGGAATACAACGACCTTTCAAAAGGCATTGCTTCACTGCCGTATAGGCAGCTCAGAAAGAACACGACCGGCACCGGCCGGCCGGCGCTCACTTCACTGCCGTATAGGCAGCTCAGAAAAGGCACCGCGTACATCGAGGGCATTCGACTTGCTTCACTGCCGTATAGGCAGCTCAGAAAAGGCCCGCTCTTGCGTTGCGACATACTCTGCATCTTCACTGCCGTATAGGCAGCTCAGAAATGGATGCGTGATCGGAGTGTTGTTAGTCGCAACTTCACTGCCGTATAGGCAGCTCAGAAAGGCATTACTGAAGAGATGTATCAAGAGCTTGTCTTCACTGCCGCACAGGCAGCCCCAAACCAAAGCCCTCGTAATAACCACATTACAAGGGCTTCAGCCCGCATCAAAACCAGGGAACAGTCGCCGTAGCACTCAACCCATAGCTATTGAAGGTCCCCGGCTGGGCGTTGGCCTGTAATGATCCATGCTGGATGAACAGCAGAAACGTCTGGCCACTGGTGCGGCTGCGCAGTTGGGTGAAGGGCAGGTTGCAGCGTTTTGCGGCGCTGTCGGGGATGCGTTCGCGGGCTTGTTCTTCGGTGATACCGTGGCGTTTGATCAGGCGTCGTCTTGTGCGTTCCGGGTTGCTGTCCACTTGCACGCGGCTGACGCGGCGATGCTGTGCGTCAGTGGGCACCACGCTCAGTTCGCCTACCCGCACATGGTCACGCATGCCCGTCAGCCAGGTCAGTGCCATCAAGGCATCCAGCGCTTGCGCACTGCCATGCAAGCGCAGACGGTCGCCCAGGCCGCTGGCCTTGCCTCCAAGAGCCGGGAAGCTGATGCCGATGTCATCGCGGCGCAGGTCATGCAAACCGCGATGCAACTTGGACATCAGTGCGCTCATCAGTTGCGTGGCTGCAAACTCCGGATCGGGCAGTAATTGCAGGTCGAGGTAGTGATCCATGGCTTAGCCCGCCTCACCAAATACGCCGCCACGAATCAGGGTCGCGATGACGAAATGCTGCTGATCCAGCTCTGGCACCTTGTCCTTGAGCACCCAGCCATCGAGCAGGGTGTAGAAGTTATCCTTGGCGCGATATGCCTTGCCCTGCGTGGTCACCGAGCCATAGGGTTCCACGGCAATCGGGCCGTTGATATCGGCTTCCTGATACCAGGTGTCGATGCTGCGAATGGCGTTGCCGATCTTTTGCGAGTGGATGCCTGCGATAGCGTCGACTTGATAGAGCGTTCTGCTTTTGGTGGTGCTGGAACGATCCAGAATTAGCTCTTGGGAAGGAAAGACTTCCTGCCCTGCGCCGATGCGCACATAGGCCGTCACGCCTAGCAGTACATGTTGTTTACCTGCCAGCCCGCTGGCGATCAATTGCGTCAGTTCGCTCAGTGCCTTGGTATTTTCAGCGTTGGTGTTGAAGTCACGTAGTGACAGCGCCAGAGAGTCGAAGGTCCATGTCGACGCAGCCTTGCCATCTACCCGATGAGCGACTTCTACTTGCACCTGTTCGGCACCGATGCGATTGCGCCACAGGAAGCGACCGTTGGCCAGATTGTGGGCATAGCGGCGTGCCAACTCATCGAAGCCATTGCCGTCTAAGTAGCTTTTTACGGTAGCGAGCAGCTTGTCCCGATACTCGATGTTATTACAGGCCGAAGGCTGGCCGGTGCCACTCAGGATGCGCAAGGTAAAGCTGACCCGCAGGGTGTCGGCGTCGTGTGGCAGGGCGGCCACATCTACGGTTTGCAGGTTGGGCTTTTCGATCTGGGCATCCAGTTTGGCCGGGTCCAGCTCCTTGGTTTTCAGACGATTGGAAATAGTGCCGCGCACTGACTTTTCACGAACTTCCACAGGCGTCCAGTTTTCGCGAGACTGCCAGTCGCCTGAATGAAACAGCGCATCGGAAGGATCGAGCTTGCGCTCGAAAGCCAGAACGGAAGCGGTCTTGAGGGTGTCGTTAGCCATGTTCAAATACCTTTTAGGAAGATGGTCAGCAGTCAGTCGAAGTCGTGCAAAACAACAGGGCGATAGTCGTTGGCGCAGCGATAGAGGTCATCATCGGGTTGCGAATCGGCGTACCAGAGCAGGTGCTCGGGTGTGTGCAGGCGATGCGGGCTGATCCACTCACCGATGCCATACAGGCTTTCGACGAAGCGGAACTGGGTTTGCCCATCGCGGGCGTTTGCCACCGAGCCAGCAGGCAGCAGGTCGCTCAGCGCGCCATAGCCGACAGGGATTGGCACTATCCAGCCTTCGCCTTTTTTATCGTTGATCCATTCGGGCTTTTTATCCGGGTCTTTGTTGGCAACGCTGTGCCAGTTGATGCGTGATAACGACAGCCAGGCGTCGAGCAAAGATGCATCGGGATTTTGCTCCTTGAGCGCGTCATGCCGCTTTTCGAGCAAATCCTGACGATCAACCAGCGCAAAGCCCGGTAGCAGGCGCAAGCGGATTTTGCTGAACAACTCTTGCCTGTCGCTCTCTTCTTTGGGCATGAGTGCCAAGAAGGGCTGCTGCTTGTAGGGCGGCGCACTGGACGGAACCACGCTGCCACCTGCAATACGCATCTGTGAAAGCTGATCGCGCACTTGTCGGGCGATCAATAGCGTGGCTTCGCTATCGGTCGGCAATGTGTCGCCTTGCACTCCGAACACAAGGCTGATCTCCATATGCATCCGGCCCTCCTCGACAATCGCGGCAGTGCTGCCGTCCTTGTTGATAGGGTTGCGGGTCAGGCGCAAGGCACTCACGTATTTGCTGTCAGTGATTTGCTCTTCGTGATGATGCACAACGACGCCGACAGCCTTGAATTTCAGGTCCAGGCCTGCATCGTGGGTCTTACGCCCCAGTGCCCACATCAGGCCCAGGAATGCCGTCATTGACGGAAAGCCATGGGTCAGCGGGCTGGAAACGGAGTTGGCGTTTTGCACGCGAATACGTGGGATAACCAGCAGGTGAGTGAACAAGGGGCAGTCAGCCATTGGAAGCCTCCCGGCCAGTGATCGGCATGAAAGAGTCGGCTTCGATGATTGCCTGTCTGGTCCAGTGTTTCAGCTCCACATCGCCGACAGGCAAACCGATATCGCGCAGGATCGCGTTAAGCCATTGGCCAAAGCGCTGGGCGACCTGGTCCGGCCATTCATTGCGTTCAAAGGCCGCGATAAATGCCTTATCTTCATCGAGATGATCGTCGCGCAAAGGCAGAGCGATACGGCCAGGGTCTAGCCACAGTTGTTCGCATAATGGCAGGTCGCAGTCAGGGTGACGGCTCCAGCCCGGTTCGAGTCGTTCGCGATTGGTGAGGCCAAAGGCGACCAGTGACAGGCCCAACGCTTTTTCGATGCTTTTGCGTGCATCCCGAGTAGGCAGAATTTTGGGCGGGTCTTTTTTAAGCAGCGTGCACAAGGCCTCGATCTGCTCGGGAACACCTTCAAAATATCGAAAACGATCAAACGCTGTTTCGATATTGAGAAAGTTAGGTGCCTTGTCCCGCTTCCATGTCGGCGGTATTGAAGCCAGCAGATAATTCACCCCACCGCGCTCGCTGTTGAGCTGGTTGATGTTCTGCGGCTTGGTACCACCCAGCTTGCGGGTGACCAGATTACGGTAATCGTGGTATTGCCCCGCGTGAAGCTTTTCTTCCCGTCTGGCCTGCCGGGCCGCTTTGTTGACTTCCCCGAAGCGCGCATCATTGATGTCCTGATGCACCGCATGGGCAAGGCTGCTGGCGAACAAGGGCTGCAAGAGATGAAAGCCCGAGTTGTCAGTCGGATTACCGGAAACGCTCCAGTACACCTGCTTGGCCATGGTGTGAGAGGTCAGGGTAGAGGCAGACCGGATCAGTCCCTTGAATGCCGATGCCCATTCATGAGCAGTGGCTTCATCATCGCTCAATGCACTCAACAGGTCTGCATCATTGGCTTGTAACCAGTCCAGCAAGCGACGGTCTTCGACTTCTACCTTGAGAAACTTGTACACGTCGAGAGCGGCAGCATTGCCCACGATATCGTCGGCATATACATCGCTCAGCACATGAGTGCCAATCTCGGCATGTTGATGCAGTGATTGCGGCACGACATGCAGGCTGCTACCCCGAGCATCGGGATGCGTGGCCTTTAACACATGAGTCACCGCCTGAATCTGCGTTACCCGGCGCGCCGCATCGGCCAGCCAGGTGGCGTAATCATATTTCCCGGCCGCTTGATTACTGTCGCCCTCGTCACTGCCCTTGAGCTTGGCTTCTTTGCGCTCATTGATAAAGGCAGTGATAGCGGTACGAAAAAGGGTGGAGCGGGGCGTGGGCCTAGATCCTTCATCCATGTTCGGAACCTTTAAAAATCGACTTGGCGGATTCCAGTCCCATGACTGCTTTTAGGTAATTCACTATCTGCATATGCCTTCCTTTGTCTTGATGTTTATTTGTTTCTGGCTTTTCCAAACCCCAAAACCGGGTGATACCTCCACCCAAACCGGCTCTCACGCACACTGACCGAGGTAAATTTCTCGGCACATCTCTCAAGGGAAAGGCCCTGAGCCTCTGCCTGTTCAACAAGCAACTCCATCAAATCATGTCGACCCCAAGGGGTTATCCGTGGGCCAAGCACGCTGTCGAGGTCGATAGTGGTGAGTTCGCTCTGGGCGAGGGTGTAAATCGCAGGCTTGCCGCGTGTGGCCTCTTCATGAATGCGATGCAGCACAAGCTGTTCTTCATCCTCGTCAGGCAGAAACACCAGCTCGGTTTCCGGCGTGGTCTGTTCGCGGAAGGGCTGATGCTGCGGCAAGATCCAGGTCAGCGAGGCCTGTGGATACTGCCAGGCGCAGGCGGCATCCAGGCTGAATGCGGTTTTCGAGGCTGGGTTGTGATCCTTGGGCAGCATTTGTGCCGCAAGCCGACTATGTTCGAGATCCACCAGGCTTTTCTTGGCCTGCCACTCCTGAGCAGGTCGCGGCTGGATGCGCGGGCGGGCTGTGAGGGTCTTGTATTCATCCTCTTTCAGCAGCTTGCCGAGCCGATGAGTCGTCAATCTGAACGGATCATCAAGCGTGCCATTTTTGTTCTCGAAACCCGGCTGCACAAAAGCGGCTGCCTGCGGGTGTTCAAAGTGTCGCAGGTTGGCATCGAAGATAAGCTCATTGGGCGACTTGCAGGGTTCGTTGCGATGCCGCTGTATGCGCCCGGCCAGTTGAATGAGCGAGCGCATGGACGACGGCTCTACGATGGCCCAGTCATAATCGTGATCACGACCGACTTCAGTCACCGGTGAGCCCAGCACCACAAACAAATGATGCTGCTCGGGCGATTGATCGATGGCCTGCCGAATCCCCGGCAGCCCATAAACCGCTTCACGCTTGCGCCGGTTCAGGCTGGTGTCCAGTTGTGCTTCGATGGCCGAGCGTAGCAGTAGCGGAAAGCGCGAGTGGTAAACGCATAAATGGATGCGGTAATTCTCGGGCGCACCAGCCTGAAACAACGCCAGAGCGGTATCGAACAACGGTTCGATATTGGCCATGCGTACCAGACCGAAACTGACTCGCTTGCCGCTGTGCGGGCAGGTTTCGGCGTGTCGGGCATGGGCTTCAAGCATGGTGCTGCGTACATGCTTGGCGAACTCGACACGAATGGCGTCCGGTTTTTTGGCTGTGATATTCAGCGGTATCAGCTCACTGCATCTTCGCGGCTCGGCTTTGTTCAGCTCTTCAACGCGACGCTGCACGAAGGCTTCATGCTCGGCGAGAAAGTGCTGGATGTCAGCGCAGGTCGTGCCGTGAGCGCTGAACTCATCCACCCACAGGCACGCGATATCTGATGGCGGATAAGTCTGATGGTCATGGGAGCCGCGGTTGCGTCGATAATGCATACGGCCTGCCCGATAGGCCTGAAACATCCCGTCGACCAGCGCAGGCGGCAAGGTTGCCGATGACAGCAAGACCCGTGTGCCGAGCATGCCTGCCCAATGCATCAGGCGGGTCAGAGCGGGCAAATCATGCAGATCGAAGTCGTCCAGTTCATCGAGCACCAAGTCGCTGCTCATCATGCGCAACATCGGCGCGATCTGGCGGCCCGAGCGCTGGGCTTCGGTGGCGGGCATCAGATGGTCGATGGTGCAGACCAGCATGGGCGCGCTGAGCAGCGAGCGTATTTCCTGATTGGCCATGGCTTTGGACAACAGGCCGTGATTGCTCGACTGGCCTTCGTACAAAACGTGGCTGTCCTCTTCGATCAAGGCCTGCACCGAGCCCGAGCCAGTCTGCTCTGCCTGCTTCTGGTGGAACTTGAACAAGGCTTTGCTGGCTGAGCCGCCGACATGCACGGCCAGTTCGTCTTCGTTCAGGTGCAAGTCCTGACGATAACTGGCCCCGGTCTGCAGCGTCAGCGTGCGCAGGCCCAGCGCGAATGTGCAACGAAACCCCAGTTGCGGGTCGGCCAGCGCATTCATGATGCGGGCGTTGGCGAGAGTCTTGCCGCAGCCGGTGGAAGCCATATTGACGATGAATGCCCCGTGCTCGACTGACTTGTCACGCAGGCTGGTGGCGGCATCGCTAGCTTTGTCCTGCCACTCGAATCGTCCCGAGCCACTGCGTTTGCGCAGCCCTTTGTGCTTTGCAAGGCGTGGCAGATGACGCTCGAAACCCGGCAGCCCATGAACGATGGTGCCCGCAAGACGAGCCACGCCCAGCAAGTGTTCATCCAGTTTCTGCTTGAGCACGTTATTTTCGGTATTGGCGTAGAGCAGGCATTGCGCATCGCCCTGGACGCGCTTTTTCGAGTCGGCCTTTAGCCCCGAGTAATGATGGTCGGCCAGCATCAAACTCATGCGTGCCACATGCATGACATAAGGATTGCTCAGCCAGTCGCCTTTGCCTGCCTTGCCCTGTAGCGCTAACAGGCGAGTCGCCAGTTTCGCTGCCTGGGTGCGCCATTTGGGCAGCGTCACCGGTAAACCGTGCTCGAACTGCCAGTAAGGCTTTATCTCGCCCGGTTCGGCAGGGCGTTTCAGTTCGTTCCACTCGTGGGTAATGCCATCCAGAATATTGCTCAGCGATGTCGGGGAAATGTAGCGCGATGGCTTGCCGAACCAGAGCTTTTCGTCGCCCAGATAATCCTCAAAAGGCTTTGTCGGCAAGCGATGGTGAGTTACGACCAGCCAGGCAATCGCTGCCGCCAGTGGTGGCAACTGGCGAAAAGGAGGTGGTGTGTCGGGGTCAAGCCCGTCGCGTAGATATCGGCCTTCAGCCAGCCAGCTGGCATCGTCCAGTGAGTCGGGTTTGGCCAGACGCTCAAGCCAGGCCTCGTCGGAGTCGCGCCCGACGAACGCCAGAAAAAGTCGCAGTGAAACCCATTCGTGGCGATAAAGGTTTTTCTCGTGAATGGAGCTTGTCAGGCGTTTCTGAAAAGCGATGCTGGATTTGCCAAGGTCGTGCAGTAACGCGGCCATCTGCGCGAGCAAGGTAATGTCTTCGCCTGTGTGCCAGTCGTTTTCATCGCCGTTGCGCAGCACATTGCGTCGTGTGACGTTGGTCGGTACGGCGCCCTGTTCATTGAAACGGCTGGCATCGCCGACAATCCACAGCAACTCGCTATGATCCAGCCCTCTGATCCAGTGGCAGGCTACTGCCGTATTGCGGCGTGCGCTTTTTCTCAGCAGGCGGCGCAAGGTATCGAGGCCAGCCTGGGTGATCGGCGTTTGCCAGGTACGCTCGCCGCGACGTTCGGCGAACTGATCCAGGATGCGTCGGGTTTCCACCAGCGCTCGCTTGTCGCACTGGCAGATAAGCAAAATATTCACGCGACGCTGCCTCCCAGTTGCTCGGCAACGTCCTTGAGGCTGTCGATCATGAAATCCAGGGCTTCGCTGCGGGTCAGGTTCTCGATACAGGCCTGACGGAACGCTTGCTCATCGTCGCCGCGCATGGCCGAGATAAAGGCCTGTGGCAAGATCAGCCCGTCCTTGACCAGGTCGGCGGCATCGAATACCAATCCGCCGCGCCGGGTCTTGCCGTGCAGCACCGCCAGACCATGGGGCAGGCCCAGCACCCAGGTTGCCGTGGCGGCCAGGCCATAAGCGAGGTAATTGCCGTGATCGAGAAACCGGTTGGCCGGGTCGCCACCTGCGCCACGCTTGGCCCGCACGAAATCGCCATACTTCATCGCCGTGGCGGCCAGCTTGAAAAGACGTTTGGTCAGCCGCGCTTCTTCGGTGAGCAGGAAGGTGTGGTCTGGAGCGTTGTTCAGGGCTGTTAGAGACTGTGCCAGCGCGTTGTCGAGTTCGACCGGATCGACCTTGAACCCTGCCTTGGCAAAGGCGTTGTGCTCGACCCATTGACGCTTGATATGCTTCAGTCGCAAGCGTTGAAAAGCCTTGGCGGCCTCGAGTCGCAGATCATCCTTGAACCAGAACGCGACCCAGCGTTGCAGGTATTCGGTAGGCCGGTATTCGCTTTGCGGCGAGAACCATGCGACCTCGATATCGATCTCGTTGGCACTGAACAACGGCGTACCGCCACCGCCGCAAAAGCCCACCAGAACACCGGCCTTGGCCAGCTCACGCATCGCCGCCTGAGTCACCGAAGTGCCGGTGCCCAAAAGCACCGTGGTGGTATTGGCGATAGGGATATTCCAGTACAGCGACTGCTTGCCCGCATCAGTCACATACTCGACCCGACCGCCATTTACCAATACCCGGCAATGCTGCAAGTAATAAATATTCGCGCGTTTTGAATGCAGGATCGTCTTGAGATCCGAAGAGCTGATGTCATCCATGATCGAACCACTAATGGCACTAGGCCGGTGAGAGAAAACATATATAGCCGATAGCGTAAGGCGGTGCTTATATGTTTTTTGAGCTGGGGAGCGGCAGGGCGTCAGAAAGATCAGTCTGCGATTCGTGTGCGAAGGGAGTTACGGAATGGGCTGTAGGAGACAGCGCGCTCCAGAGTAATGCTGATCAGTTAAGACACACACGAACGTGTAGGAGGCAGCTTGCTGGCGAAAAAGGCCTGAAAACCGGCAGATATTCTGCGTGTGTACGTGGTTTTTAGAAAGATGGTTTGATTGTTTCTGAGCTACCTGTTCGGCAGTTAATTAGCGCAGATGACCGTTAATGACCGGGTCGTATTTCTGAGTTGCCTACACGGCAGTGAAGTGCCCACGTGCGGATCCGTGCGTCATCTCCCTTTTCTGAGCTGCCTACACGGCAGTGAAGGATGCCTGTCAGCTCGACTGGCTCTTGGGCTGGTTTCTGAGCTGCCTACACGGCAGTGAAGGGGTTGTGCCGCCCGGCGCAGCTTGCCAAACATTTCTGAGCTGCCTACACGGCAGTGAAGTAGACACTTTGCTCGATAACCTTCCGTTTTCAAAGAAAAATATGAGCTTGCGATCGTGTTACCCCTTTTTTTTCGTCGGTTCTGTAAGTGATTGATTTTAAAAGGGTGCATGGTGGGCGAAAAAAGAGGGTCAGGATCAGCAATTGACCCAGACTAGCGACCTCATCGCTCCTCGATTACCGAACAACCGCAGCGCAAGGCCTCCCTGCATGGCGAGAATCAATACTCCCTGTTATGTGTCTTGTCGCGGGCAAGCCCCCTCCCACGGGGATCTGATTTATCCGCGACACGGTATCGAGGGCAATACATTTTTGTGGGAGGGGCCTTGGCCGCGACAGTGAAGACAGAAATGCACCAGCAATGAACCCTTTTTTGACCCTCTTTTTTTCGCCTCAGATTCGTTCCTTAAGAATCAATGACTTACAAAACTTGGTAAAAAAAGGGGTAAAACAGCGTTTGGTACATATTTTTCTTTGAAAACGGAAGGTTATCTAGCAGAGTGTCTTCTTCACTGCCGCATAGGCAGCTCAGAAAAACCCCTTGACCGCTCTCCGTGGCGCGCATGGCTTCACTGCCGCATAGGCAGCTCAGAAATACCAGCGCGCCCCTGCCCTTGTAGCCTTGGGCTTCACTGCCGCATAGGCAGCTCAGAAATCCAGCGAACATGTCAACTACCAGTTCTTGTTCTTCACTGCCGCATAGGCAGCTCAGAAAGCGAATCGAAAGCAGCTTTATAGCGGACAGCTCTTCACTGCCGCATAGGCAGCTCAGAAATTTAGCTACACGGCAGTGAACTCGACTCGGTCGAGCAGGTATTCACCCAGGCGTTTCTAAGCTGCCTGCATGACACTGAAGTCGCCAGCAAGCTGCCTCCCACAAATTAATTCATGGCCTTAACTGATCCGCCTTGCTCGGTAGGCGGGTTCATTCGCGAAAGGGTACATCCGACATAGATATGTCGTTTGAAATACCCCTTTCCCGGATGAATCCGGTCCTACAGATTTGAACCGTGATCAGCCAACCCTGCACAAACCTTCTAGACTTCCCACCGCCCATACGCGATAACACTCCATCCCACCCCAAGCCCCATAAGCCCACCATGACTCAGAGCAACTGGATCAATCTTGCTCAGGACCGCGACACCGGTATCGAGACGTTGCATGCCCATTTTCACGGGAATGCACATGTCTACGATCCGCATTGGCATGACAGTTATCTGGTAGGTGTCACGGAGCAGGGTGTGCAGCAGTTTCACTGCGGGCGGCAGCGTTATGCCTGTACGCCGGGGCAGGTGTTCATGCTGGAGCCGGGTGAGATTCATGATGGGGATGCGCCCAGCGCCGACGGTTTTACTTATCGGATGCTGTACCTCGATCCTGACTGGCTGGCCCGTGAGTTGCCCTCGCTGTTTGAAGACGCGCCGGATGGCTATCAACTTGGTTTCGCCAGCACTCTGGCCAGCGACCCTCGCCTGACCAACGCCACTCTTTTTGCCTTTGCCGCGCTGCATGGACAGGAGACTCGCTTGTTCCGGCAAAGCGCCCTCGATGGATTACTGGATCAACTGACCGGCAATCTGCGCTGGCGGCTTCGGCAGAATCAGGACCCGCGCCTGCCGCAGGTGGCCTTGCGCGCCCGTGACTATCTGCATGCCCACTTTCGACGCGACCTGGGCCTCGATGAACTGGCTCAGGCCTGCGGCGTGGATCGTTTTCGTCTGAGCCGTGCCTTCAAGTCGGCGTTTGGCCTGCCACCTCATGCATACCTGGTGCAGTTGCGTCTGGCCCAGGCCCGTAGGATGCTGGCCGCCGGAGCGTTGCCCGTCCAGGTGGCCAGTGACCTGGGTTTTGCCGATCAGAGTCACCTGGGTCGATGGTTTCTGCGTGCCAACGGCATGACGCCATCCGCCTATCGAAACCGCTGCACGGATCTTCCAGACTAAAGCCGCGTGCCGGGCGAGCATGAGTGCATCTCGTTTCTGGAGTCGTGCCCATGCTGTCCTTCCTGCTGTTTGCCTTTGTGTCCTCCATTACCCCAGGCCCGACCAATATTCTGGTCCTGAGCAACAGCGCCCGTTATGGCTTGCGCGCCAGCCTGCCGATCATTTTCGGCGGCTGCATGGGGGCGGCGGCATTGGTGCTGGTGGTCGGGACCGGAGTGGGGCGCTCTCTGGTGCAGATACCGGGTGCCCATCAGGTGATGGCAACCATCGGTGTGCTCTGGCTGACCTGGCTGGCGTGGAAGATTTTCAACAGCGCCAGCACCATCGAACAGGACGACAAGCAGCAACGGCTCGGCTTTATCGGCGCGGCAGGCCTGCAAGTGGTCAACCCCAAGACATGGATGATGGCGCTGGCGGTTGTCAGCGTCTTCAGCCAGGGCACGGTGGTCGATCTGGCACTGGTGTTCTTTCTGGTATCGCTGCCCTGCATGACGTGCTGGGCATTGCTGGGCCTTGGATCGGCGCGGCTGCTCAAGTCCGGGCGGGCCATGCAGCGGTTGAACCGTGGCATGGCGGTGTTGCTGCTGGTATCGGCGTGGGCTGGCTACCTGCGCTGAGGTCAGCCTTCACACCTCGCAACCGCCTCGATTTCAATCAGATACCCATGATGCAAAACCGGCACGGGCACCACCGCGCGTGCCGGGCGATGCTGGCCCAGGCAGCGGGCGTAGAGTTGGTCGAACGCGGGCCAGTGTTCGATGCCGACGATATAGACGGTCACCTTCAACAGATCATCCGCACCACTGCCAGCCTTTTCGAGAATCGCCATCAGGTTGCTCAGAACAATGGCGGCTTGAACCTCGAAAGGCTCATCGACACTGTGGCTGCCATCGGCGCGTACCGGTAACTGGCCGGACACCCACAGCAGCCCTTGATGACGAACGGCTTGCGAGTAATGCCCGCCCGGCGTTGCGGCGTCTGGGGCGTGGATCAGGTCGATCGGTTTACCAGCCATGCAGGCGACTCCAGATATGCGTTTCGCCATCGGCATCGAGGGCGTGGTAATGGGGGAATTGCGCGCCCGTCGCACAGGCGTGGTTCGGCAGAATGCGCAGGCGGCTGCCTATGGGGAAGAGGGCGGTCAGGTCGCCGTTTGCGGGTGTTTGCAGAGTGACGATGCCGTGTTCCTGATTGGCGCTGTGCAGCAGGGCACCGTCGATCCATTGGCCGTCTTCGCGGCACACCTGGCCATAGGCGAAATCCTGTTGCTGGCGTTGGGTGCCACGGTCGCGGCTCATGGCCATCCAGCCCGAGTCGGTAATGATCCAGCCCTTGTCCAGTTGATGGCCGATGACCGTGGTCAGCACGCTCAAGGCCAGTTCAGCGGCCTGGCACACGCCGACGTTATGCATCACCAGATCAAAGAACACATACACCCCGGCGCGCACTTCGGTGACGCCTTGCAGATCGGCAGCCGACAGCGCCGTGGGTGTCGAGCCGATACTCACTTGCGGGCACGGCAGACCTGCCGCCCGAATCCGCTCGGCGGCGCTGACGCACTGATAACGCTCTTGCTCTGCCAACCGTTGCAGGGCTTCGGCGGTGTTCAGTTCATAGCTGGAACCGGCATGAGTCATGACTCCGACGAGCTGCATGCCGCCGTCATGCAGTACTTGCGCGACCTCGATCAGCACAGTGTCGTCGTACTTGATCCCCGAGCGATGGCCATCACAGTCGACCTCGATCCAGACCTCCAGCACTTCGCCTTGCTCCCGACCAAACGCGACGATGGCTTTGGCACCGGCAACGCTGTCGGTGATGATGCTCAACTCGCAGCCCTGACGTTTGAGCGCCAGCGCTTGAGGCAATTTACCGGGCACCATGGCGACCGCGTAGAGAATGTCAGTGATCCCGACCGCAAAGCAGTGCTCCGCTTCTTTCAAGGTCGACACCGTGACACAACGGGCACCCGACGCTGTCTGCTCCTGGATCACCGGCAGACACTTGCTGGTTTTGACATGCGGGCGCAAGCGAACGCCCAGGCTGTCCATACGTTGCTGCATGCGCTGAATATTGCGCTGCATTCTGGCCACATCGATGATCGCGGCAGGAGTTTCCAGGCTGGAGAGGGCGTTGGGCATGATCGGTACTCAAAGGGCGACTGACGACCTTCACTCTACTGATCAACCGTAAATCCATGGTTAAATCAGGTGTCATTTATGATTAAGTAAAATTGAATGATCACCATTGAAGATTTACGTCTGGCCGTGACCTTGGCGCGTTCCGAATCCTTGAGCGCAGCCGCCAGAACCCTCAACGTTTCGCCACCTGCGCTGTCCATGCGCCTGCGTAAGCTGGAGGCTTTACTGGGTTCCAACCTGGCCAATCGCGATGCCCGACGCCTGAGCCTGACGGCGGAAGGCGAACGTTTTGCCAGAGAAAGCGCAGCCTTGCTGGAGCGGCTGGAAGCGTTGCCAGAATCCTTCAAACAGCCTGACGATCAACTGACTGGCACCCTGCGACTCGCCGCGCCCTTCGGCTACGGTCGCCAACGCATTGCGCCATTGCTGGCGCGTTTTGCGAAGCTGCATCCGGGGTTGCGTCTGCACCTGGATCTGCGCGAAACACCCTGGCCGGATCGACATGACAGCGATGCCGTGATCCATATCGGCAGCATCAATGACAGCTCATGGGTGGCCCGCATCCTGGTGCAAAACGAGCGCTGGTTGTGCGCCAGCCCGCAGTACCTGAAAACCCATGGCGTGCCCCAGAACCCGACTGAACTGACGAACCACCGCTGCATCTGCATTCGCGAGAACGAAGAAGACGTCACGCTCTGGCACCTGCGCAAACAGACCGCCCGGCATACGGTGCGCATCGAGCCCGCGATGCTCTGCAACGATGGCAGCGTGGCGCGCCGCTGGGCCGAGCAGGATCAAGGGCTGGTCTTGCGCTCGGAATGGGATGTGAGCGATGCGATTCAGAGTGGCGCGCTTGTGCGGGTGCTGGCGGACTGGTCGTTCGAGAGCGCGCCGATCCTGTTGCTGGTGCCGTCACGCAAACACCGCAGTGCGCGGATGCAGGCGCTGGTGGGGTTTCTTGAAGAGTCGTTGAGGTGAGTGATTGTTCTTAAAGATGACTGATATCACGCCGATATCGCTGTAACTTCAGTCACCGCTCAGCCCAACCCCGCAGGATGCGCAGAGCTTCCATCATGGACGAACATCAATGAATCAAAGTGGATACCTGTGTCTGGCCTTCATGATCATCGTGGGCTGTCTGAGCTTTTTTCTGCAACCCGAGGCCGCTGGCGTTTCATTTGCCCTGATTGGTCTGTTTTCCTGCAGCTACTTTGTCTACTTCCTGATCAAGAACAACCTGCACCACGGCATCATTCGTGGCCTGCTGCTCTCGGTGCTGGTCATGGCACTGGCGGTCATCCCGGTTCTGGGCTGGATCGTGGTCATCGGTTTTGTGATCTACAACATATCCAAAGCCGTGGATGGTCTTAAAAGCCTGGTCCCGGACGTGCTCACCAGCGTGGTCATTTATGGCCTGCTGTTTTCCCGGCTGGCTTTCGATATTCGCGACCCTGTTGCGATTGCCGCGCTGGCAGCCGCTTACCTGGTCGCTTCGATTGTTTACTGCCGAAGCCTCAGCGAGCTGCCCACCCCAAGCGCTCTGTTCAAGATGAGTATCATGTGGCTGTCGATCCCCTTTGCGGCGCTGACCGTCATTTCAATCATGTCGGCCCTGGGCAATCTGTTCCGCACCATCAGTTCGACCATCACTTACACCGTCATGCGGCCGCAAGTGGTTTCAGCCCACATGCGTGGCGGTATGCCGATTGATTCCTATACCCGCAACATCAGCACCACCGTCAACGCAACCGTGACGCGAGTCGTGCCGGGTGTGGGTGGTGTGGTGACGACATCCATGGCCGGCGAAGTGGCACAGAAGGTCAAAGAGGAAAAGCCTGAGTAATTCGGGGGCGAGTCTGGTCGCAGGTTCTGCTGACGACCAGACTCTGGATACTCGTTCCAGGTTAGAGGTCTTTCTTCACTTCCTTGTCCACATGCTTGTCGGCCTTGTGGCGTTCTTCATCGTCGTGCTTGGCACCTTTGTCGACTTCCTTGGCGTCATGTTTGGCGCCCTTTTCGACTTCCCGAACGTCGTGCCGGACGCCTTTCTCCAGTTCGCTTTCGGCAAGTGCCGGGGCCGCGATACTGCCCAGCAATAGAGTTGCAGCGAATGTCGCCATCACTAGCTTCTTCATAGTCTTCTCCATTTCCTGAACGGCCGTCCCTTCATGGGGCGATCAGGTTCAACGATAGACCAGTCAGGAACAGGGATGCGGTTTTTGTACCTGGATGCTGGTTAAAGGCTATATGGCCTCATTTGCTTGTCTGTTAAGGTTCTGCCCCACCAATGGATCAAAATGAATCAGGACGATGAACGAAAACGCTCTCAACTTCGCCAAATACTGGCGCAACTCTCTGGTCGATGCCGAAAATGGTAACGGTGGCCTCAAATCTGATGGCCTGACCGATCATATTCGCCTTCCGTTCGAGGCCTTGCAGTCAGGGTATCTGGGGAGCGAAACCGTCGAATGCCTGTTCAAGGATGAGCCTGAGCGATGCCAGAGTATTGAGGTCACTATTCGGCCCTGGGTTTTCAGGGCGCGACTTGAGCACGGCAAAGTCCGCAGCGGCATGCATGCGATAGTGACACCACTGATCGGGCATGTGCGTGTCAATCGTCACGGGCAATTTTTCCCGACCGCCAACACCGTCATACCACGTGACATTCTCGACCCCCTGGAGTCGGGCAGTTTCTCGCTGGGCGATGTCGCCGATGTGGATACCTTTCTGGCAGTCAACACATTACCGGCCTTTGAGCCGCCGGAAGATGACCAGGCGGCGGATGCCGATGAGTACGCCCGTCAATGGGCTGCCTACTTGCAGTTCTGTGAACACTTTCTAGAGGAGGTCAGCCCTGGCTGGCTGCAAGGCGACAACGGTTATGAGCGCTCGAATGAGTGGTGTCTGTTCAAGGAAGAAAAGATATCCGGGGCCAGCCAGCATATTGTTCGTCTGTACGATCACATACGTGATACGAAACCCGGCAGTGCGCTTTTTGAACGTTATGCCAGTCAAGTCACTCTTGCTCCCGAACCCTGCCTGCATAAAAGCGCAGGCTTTACAGCGCGTCTTGGGCATGCCAGCGATCAATACGCTCTGGCTGATGAGCAACGCGATGCGCTGGCGCATTTTCTGACATCCCGCCACGGCGATATTCTGGGTGTGAACGGACCGCCCGGAACCGGCAAGACAACGCTGCTGTTATCGGTGGTTGCATCACTGTGGGCCGAGGCGGCGCTTGCCCAGGCCGAGCCTCCGGTGATTGTGGCCAGCTCCACCAATAACCAGGCCGTGACCAATATTCTCGATGCCTTCGGTTCGGATTTCGCCAAGGGTAATGGTCCTTTTGCCGGACGCTGGTTGCCGGATATCGACAGTTTCGGGGCTTATTTTGCAAGCTCATCTGCCAACCCTGAAACCGTACGCAAGTATCAGAGCCAGAGCTTCTTTACCAAGACCGAATCCTCAGCCTATCTGGCGCGTGCACAAAGCGAATGGTTGAGCAACGCTGCGTTGGCCTTTGCGGGCATTGCGCCGCTCACGGTCGATGTAGCCGTCAAACAGTTGCATCAGGCACTGGAGGCTCGCGCCCACGAGCTGAGGGTGATCGAGCAGTCATGGGATGCGCTTGTCAAGGCTCGTGAGGCACTTCGAGCCGAATGGGGCGACGACCCCGATGCCGGTATCGAGAGTGCGCGCACGGCGGTACAGACTCTCAAAGCCAAAGGCGCTCGATTCAAAGCCCTGGAAACCTCATTGCGCCAGTATCTGGCCGATGAGCCTCTGTGGTACGTGCTGTTTGCCTGGATCACGCCCGTACAGCAAAAGCGTCGGCTGCGGGCTTGCCTGCATATCGAGCGCAGTCACCTCGATCCGCAGACTTCAGAGCCTCTGCTCAGTGAAGAGCAACTGGAGCAGTTGTCATCGCTGAACAAGGTGTCGGCAATCAGTGATGCCGTGGTGGCCTGGCGTAAGGCTGTCACAGAGCAGGTCGCCACGCAGGAAGCCAGAATCTTCAGCGCTCAAGCCCTGCTGCAGGCACGGCAGCAATGCCTGACGAACTGGCATGGAGCATTGCAGCCTCTGGAGCTGCCTGCCGATGCGGTCACCGACGACATGACGCTCAGCGAGTGCGATGCTCTGGCCGACACACGCATACGCTTCCCGATTTTCCTGTTGAGTACCCATTATTGGGAAGGGCGATGGCTGCTTGAGCTTGAGCAGACCTTGCCGGATATCCTGAAAAACCCCAAAGCCAATGGCCGCAAAACTCTGGAGAAGCGCTGGCATCGCTGGATGAAGCTGACCCCCTGTGTGGTGTCGACCTTCTTCATGCTGCCCAGCTATCTGAAAGGCAGCAAACATAACGGCAGTGGCTACGACGATGACTACATGTACGAGCTTATCGACCTGTTGATCGTCGACGAGGCCGGTCAGGTCCTGCCTGAAGTGGCGGGGGCCTCCTTTGCCCTGGCCAAAAAAGCGCTGGTCATTGGCGATACCCTGCAAATCGAGCCTATCTGGTCGATTCCCGACTCGGTGGATATCGGCAACCTGATGAGCGCCGGGCTGTTGCCACGGGTTGGCGTGGACCACGCCTATGAAACACTCTGCGCCACCGGCGTCAGTGCGGCCTCGGGCAGCGTGATGCGTATTGCCCAGAATGCCAGCCGCTATCATTACGACCCTGACATGGACCGCGGGATGTTCCTCTACGAACATCGTCGTTGCTACGACTCGATTGTCGATTACTGCAATGCCCTCTGCTATCGGGGCAAGCTGGTGCCCAGGCGTGGTGAAAAACCTCAAGGTGGATTACCGGCACTGGGTTATCTGCATGTGGATGGTATTTGCCAGCAGCAGAACGGCCGTAGCCGGATGAACCGTCTGGAAGCTGAAACCATCGCGCAATGGCTTGTCGCCCATCGCTCGCAGCTTGAAGAGCGCTATGGTCAGGAGTTGTGGAAGATCGTCGGGGTTATCACCCCCTTTGGTGCTCAGTCCCAGGCTATCGCCGAAGCATGCGATGCCTGCGGTATAAAGACCGGCAAGGGCGATGGCGAACTGACGGTGGGCACCGTGCATTCCTTCCAGGGCGCGGCGCGCCCCGTGGTGATTTTTTCGGCAGTGTATTCCAAGCACGCCAATGGCGGTTTCATCGACCGCCGCTCAAGCATGCTGAACGTCGCAGTATCCCGCGCCAAGGACAGTTTTCTGGTCTTCGGCGACATGGACCTGTTCGGCATGGTGCCTGAGGCCAAGCCGCGAGGCCTTCTGGCTGAATACCTGCTGCGCGACCCTGCCAGCGAACTGGTATTTCAATATCAGCCGCGCAAGGACCTGCAGACTTCCCGCTCAACCTTTAGTCATCTGATCAATGCCCCGGCCCACGATCAGTTCCTGCTCAAGACCCTGGCGACTGCAACACGCGAAGTACACATCGTTTCACCGTGGATCATTTTGCAGCGCATCCATGACATCGGTGCCTGGCAAGCCATGACTGACGCCGTGGCGCGTGGCATCAAGGTGAAGGTTTATACGGATCGTGATTTCAATCTTCGTGCGCACTGGGAAAAGAATCCGAGTGAGGCGCTCAAGCAGGCCCTGCAATCATTGCGAGGTCAGCAGATTGAATCCCATGTCGTGCGCAAGGTGCATAGCAAAATCGTCATGGCCGATGATCAGTTACTGTGCATGGGATCATTCAACTGGTTCAGCGCAAATCGCGGCAGCGGGGCCAATTATGAAACGTCCATGGTGTATCAAGGACCTGATGTGGCAAGCGAGATAGGCACCCATCGGCAGAGTCTCGCTGCACGTATCGACCCTGTACATTGAGGCCGCGTGCTGCGGCAGTCCGGAATCCGCTTTCTGGCTACCGCCGTCCGGTTAGTGGGCCGAGTGTCAAACGCACTGGTTATTCAGAAAACCTGAAATCTCCTGCGCCAGATCCCGCGCATATTCCGGGTTATTACGAAACCAGGCCGAAACAGCATGGTCGCATCCGGGCAGTACAAACTTTCTGAAAGTATGAGGGCGCAGGTTTTTCTCGATGGCCTCGATCACTTCATAAGGAATCGGGCTATTGATGATGCGCTCGTGCGGTGTGCCTTGATCTATTGTCACTGTTCCGGCTGATGTGCCCGCCACTTTGCCGAAGGCCGTGGATTCAAGACCATCAAACTCTCCGATTACCAGCAGCAGTTCTCCCTCGAACTCATTCAGGAATTCGAGGGATGACGAATCGAGAAAGCTATACGGGACTGAAATGGCGCTTTTGAACGGCTCGCCAAACGGCTGTTGATAAGCGACATCCGAATACAGGGCCGGGCAGAATAGTATGATCTTCCTGACGCTGGCCTTGTGGGCTTCAGCTACTTTCAGGGCCAGTGCTCCGCCCATGCTGTGACCGATCACCGTATCGAAATGTGTGCCCATGCAAGCGGCAAACCGCAGGGCTTCTTGCAGGTTATTGCCCAGGGAAGTGTCTGCCAGCTGGATATTGGTTGTCGTGTTATGCCCCGAAAGATTGAAACTCAGACTGGCAACGCCCGACGCCTGCAAAGGATAAAGAATGCCATTCAGTTTGCTGTAATCCGAGCGGGCTCCATGAATGGCTAGCACCTGTGGGAGTGCATCTGGCAATGCGGCATTTGCGAGAATTCGGCCTTCAAGTTCATACCCCTCGAAGGCTTGTGAAAAATAACGCGCAGGACCTGTCGGCGTTTCATCGAACTGCAACCGGGATCGAATTCGAGAGCTGTGAGATAACGCCGACAGATTGATCATAACGAAGCCAGTGTGTGCATGAAGGCGACTCGCAAGGGGTTGGTTTCCACGCTCAAAAGTTTAATGGCCAGCGCGCAACACACCACCACCAACATGGGTTTGATCAACCGTGGCCCGACCCGCACTGCGGCCCGCGCACCCAGTTGCGCGCCAACAAAAGCAGCCAATGCCATGGCAATCGCTATCGGCCAGATAATCACGCCTTTGGTGATAAAGACCGACAAGGAACCCAGGTTGCATGACGCATTCGCCAGTTTTGTAAAACTCATGGCCCGCATCATGCCCAGGCCGCAGAGCAACACGAAACCGACAATAAAGAACGAACCGACACCGGGGCCAAATACACCGTCGTAAAAACCCAGGGCAGGTGCCACGGTAAAAGAGAACAGCAGAATCCCGATTCGTTTACGGCGATCTTCATTGCCGATCTTTGGTGAGAACGCAAAATAAAGCGCAACCAGAATCAGCATCACCGGCACGCAGACTTCCAGATAGCGTTTGTCGATAGAACTGACCAGCAATGCACCACTGGCCCCGCCGATAAATCCACAGAGCACCAGAAAGCGACCTTCTCGCCATTCGATCATGCCTTTGCGGGCAAAAGTGATCGTTGCCGAAATGGTGGCCGAAGCGGCCTGAAACTTGTTCGTGGCAATTGCACTGATAGGGTCGACGCCCGCCAGAAACAGGGCCGGCAAAGTGATCAGCCCGCCACCTCCGGCAATCGCATCAAAAAAACCGGCGCAAAAAGCCACAAGCGCCAACATGCCAATCAAATCCCAGGCCATTACATTTCCTCATTACCCATACAGGCCAGCCATCTGCATGGCTGGCCGTTCAAGACCCCCGACAAAACCGGGTGCAACGCAATCAACCACGCAACAACAGCGGATCTTCTGAAATAACCAGAGGGGCAGAGAACTTGGACATGCCAAATATCCGCACCAATACTCGCCGGTTGTCCTTGATGACATCCCGACAATGCAAGGCCCGAATGTTATTGATGACTATTGCCGATTCCTGGGTCAGTACATATTCACAAGGTGTGGCTTCTTCAATGCCTTTGCAAAGCGCGGAGTAAGCCTTTTTCACAAAGGGTGAAGCGTTTTCATTGACTGAAAAACGATACGAGTTGAAGCGGGCTGCGAAGCCGACTTTATTGTCGAACTCCAGAATCGACACACCGCGACCGTCTTCGCCTTTGCCGCTGACAAAAGAATCGCTGCGGGTGAACTGGAAGCTGCCGGTCGTCAGCGCCAGGCAGTTCGTAACGCCAATCTTGTCCAGCACAGGCGGGAGTGGAATGACGGTGGTCGGTTCCAGACTCGGGTTCCACAGGGCCGAAAGGATCAGCGAAGACGGCGAGGGCGAATGCCCGTCCTGGGCGTTCACGGCACACCAGTAAGGTGCTTCGGTATGAGGCCCGAGCGCCAGGCCCGAATGGGAGCTCAACTCCTTGACCTCAGGTTCTGCGGTGATTTTGGTCAGGCCACCGCCTTTGAAGTTGGCGACCAGACGAACCAGTTTTCCTTCGTTGTCCATGTCATAGGCAAAGGAGCTGTTATCCACCAGCTTCAACAGGATCTGGTTGCGGGCGGCCATGCACAGCACGTCGTGCCGACCTTCCAGGGCTGCCAGCTCCGGCAACTCATCGGGTGGGCTGTCATTGCTGATCGTTTGCAGGCCTTCGAATATCAGCAGCGAGATAAGACCATCGGAGTAGGCAAGCAGAAGTTCTGATTGCTCTTTCGACATCGAGAACTTCAACTCGGTGGCCGCGACAGAAGCCTTGGCCCTGGCACCCGCCGCCTGCGGCCCGCCAATAGCCGCCAATTCCTCGCAGAACATATGCAGCAGTTTTGACTGCTGAACATCAAAGCGGAACGTTCTGACTTCCTGATGGGCGAGAGAGATAACGGATTCGGTACTTTGTTTTATAGCGGTGGTCATGTGTGACATCCCTGTGGTGCTTTGCACCTTTTTTATTGTTTACAGGCACTGCTTGAACAACAACGCACAAGGCCCTGCATATCAAACGATGCATTGCTTCAGGTTGATGCGAATCCATGAAGTTTTCAAAAGCACAGATAGACCGTCGGCCTTCAGACGCGAAGTGCCTGTCAATGCCTGTGTTACGCGCAATACGTAACGTGCATGGATTTTTCTAACGTAATCGGAGTGCTCGCAGGGAACGGCAGAGCAAGGGTGACGGGAACGGAAGCGGCAGTGCGGTGCGTTCTTGAAGGCGCATATAGGAAAACCTGGCAGATTGTTTTTATTTTGATTTTCTGTAGCGAGTCTTTCAAAGTGGATCGGGAGTATTGAAACTTCCCGGGGCAGATAATGACCCACTGAAAAAACGCGCCGAGATTAACATCAAAATAATGGCCAGCAAATTATTTTGATAAAACTGTCCCCTTGGCCGTGATAGGCGCACGTCATTTAAGGGATATTCGGTGCCTGTTGCACGTAGCCGCAACAGGCACTGTCACTCAGGCTACGCCGTTGGGACCGTCGAGCACCTGGCGTACTTTTCTGGCGAGATCGTGAGGCATGCAAGGCTTGGACACTACTTCAAACTCTGTGCCGCCCAGGTCAGTCCGCTCGATAGAGCTTTCGGCGTAACCTGTGGTCAGCAGCACCTTGATTTTCGGGTAGCGCCGTTTCACTTCCCTGGCCAGCATCACCCCGTTCATCCCGCCCGGCATGATCAGGTCGGTGAAAAGCAGGTCATACGTCTCGCCGCTTTCAAAACGTTTCAGCGCTTCCCGTGCATTGAGCACCATGTCGGTGACGTAGCCGTAATCTTCCAGCACCATCTTGGCCAGCTCCGCAACGTCGGGGCGATCCTCGACGATCAGGATGCGCTCGCTGCCAGTTTTGCTGGCAATCGGTGTGGCGTGGTCATGAATACTGATGCTGGCATCATCCACCGGGAAGTAGAGGCGCAGCGTGGTCCCGACATCTTCCTCGGAGTAGATCCGCGCCGCTCCGCCCGATTGCTTGGCAAAGCCATAGACCATCGACAGCCCAAGACCGGTGCCCTGGCCTTCTTCCTTGGTCGTGAAGAACGGGTCCATGACCCGGTCGCGAATGTTGGCCGGCATGCCGATGCCATTGTCGGTGATCGAAATACTCACGTAACTGCCCGGCAACAGGCCGTCATAAGAGACGCTGGCCAGGTCCTTCACGATGATGTTTCGCGTTTCGATGAACACCCGACGGTCCTGCCTGCCAATCAGCGCATCCCGTGCGTTGATCAGGATGTTCAGCAGCGCAACTTCGGCCTGGCTCGGGTCGAGGCGGCAGTTGAGAAGGGCGGGCTCAAGGCTGTACTCAACCGGCACTTCTGCACCGAAAGTACGCTCGATCAAGGCCTCCATGCCCGTGACCACTTGATTGAGGTTCAGTACCCGGCCTTGCAGCTTCTGCTTGCGGGCAAAAGCCAGGAGTTGCTTGGTCAGGGTGCTGGCACGGTCAACGGCCGACTTGGCGTGTTCGACGCTTCGTTTGATGCGAGGGACATCGATGTTGGATTTGTCGGTGGCTGAGTCGATCAGACCGATGTAACCCCCCATGACTTGCAACAGGTTATTGAAGTCATGGGCAATCCCGCCGGTCAATTGGCCCAGTGCTTCCATTTTCTGCGCTTGACGCAAGGCATCCTCAGCATCTCGGCGGCGGCTGACATCCAGTTGGGAGGCGAAAAAGTAGACAAGATCGCCGTTGTCATTGAAGACCGGCGACATGAACAGGGCGTTCCAGAACGACGAGCCGTCCTTCTTGTAGTTCAGGATTTCCGTCGCGATGTCTTGCTTGTCTGCAATGGCCTGGCGCAAGGCAGCGACAACTTCGCGATCCGTTTCCGGCCCCTGCAGAAAGCGACAGTTACGGCCCACGATCTCATCGGCTGAATAGCCCGTCATCTCGAGAAAAGCCTGATTGGCAAAGATGATGGGATTATCCGGGCGATGAGGGTCGGTAAATATCATCGGCATCCGGGTGGTTTCGACGGCTGCAAAAAAGATATCTTTTTGCGGATGAGAGATATCACCCGTAACCAGGTTATTCACCCTGACTTTATTATCACTCACACACCCACCCTCAACGCTCGGTCACATCAGTGAACCATAAGAGCATTATCTTACCTGTTCGGTTCCGAAGGGTTATGTGCGGTAGGGCAAAAGAGTTGGGTGAGATACGGACTGCCTGTAGGTAATCACCCGCTGTCTCGGCGTAGGAGCGGATTTATCCGCGAGACGTCATTGATGCCGCAAAGTTTCTAAACTGCCTATACGGCAGTGAAGCCAACAACGCATTCTATCTGAATTTCGAAGATTTTCTGAGCTGCCTACACGGCAGTGAAGGAAAAGAACCCCGACTTCTGGGCGCAGGTCTGTTTCTGAGCTGCCTACACGGCAGTGAAGATCGTTCCGGCCTTGTCGGTAAGTTCGATGAATTTCTGAGCTGCCTACACGGCAGTGAAGGTTACGCCGCGCTTTCAAGTCCGAGCGTGATCCTTTCTGAGCTGCCTACACGGCAGTGAAGTTTCCGACGCCACGTCACTAGGTCCGACAACCTTTCTGAGCTGCCTACACGGCAGTGAAGGAGCTTTGGAACGCGGAAGGTGCGGCTAACCATTTCTGAGCTGCCTACACGGCAGTGAAGAAACCCGCTGGCAAAGCGGATCTGTCCTCCCTTTTCTGAGCTGCCTACACGGCAGTGAAGTAGACACTCTGCCCAATAACCCCTCGTTTTAAAAGCAAAACCATGGCCATAGCGCAGTTTTACCCTTTTTTTTCGAGGTGTTTATAAGTCATTGATTTTAAAGGGGCTGAAGCGGGCCGAAAAAAGAGGGTCAGAACCCGGCAGGCCTTTGCCAAAAAACTGCCGGGCGCGAAGGTCAATCGCTTTTCACATCACGAGCCGCTTGCCCATCAGACGCGCAAGGTCCGACAGGCAAAACCAGGCCTGAGCGTCGGACGTGACGGCACGCAAGACGCGGTGATGGCGGTTGAAAACGAGGGCTTCAAATTGGTCTGTGCAGGGCGCAGAGGGATTGAGGGTGTACATCGGCGTAGCTCCTGGATGATTGAAGCTGCCAAACAACGTCGTCAAACGAATGGGTGGCAGCTGTGCGAAGGTTGACGAACCGGTATCCAGGAAACCGGCAGCCCCGAAGATCTCCGACGCACAGCCGCCATAGCACGCACTTCAAGCTTAAGCCCGAAGCAGTGGGGGAGACGCTGATACGCCTGGATAGATCGGGTCGTCAACCCGGTCGCTGATTTGGCAGCGGACGGCGCGCAGGGGCAGGACAGGCAAGTGGTGGCCCTCTTGAAGGCTTGGCAGTCTTCCTGCACCATCCTGCACTCTGCTATTTCATTGGATGAAATTCAAAGCATGCTGGACGCAAATGCTACCCATATCTCCCTGACGCTCGAAGGCGTTTCCACCGACCTGCAAGTCCTCAGTTTCATCGGTCGCGAAGCCCTTAACCAGCCATATTCCTTCGACATCGAACTGGTCAGCTCCCGCCCTGATCTGAAACTCGAAGAGCTGCTGCACAAACCCGGCTACCTGACTTTCGGGGCAACGGGAAAAGGCATCATTCATGGCCTGGTCTACCGAATCGAACAAGGCGACTCCGGCAAAAAGCTGACCCGCTACAGCATCAAACTGGTGCCGCAACTCGCCTACCTTCGGCATAACCATGACCAGCAGAT
>NZ_JAIGPJ010000024.1:0-87366 GCF_019719005.1 Pseudomonas cichorii | reverse complement strand
GCGTTCTGCCAGGCCATCGGCAAACGCCAGATCACCGAATTCAACTATCGCTACCACACCGACCGCGAGGCCCACATCTTCGTCGGTGTGCAGACTCATCCGGACACCGACCCGCGCAGCGCCCTGATTTCAAGCCTGACAGAACAAGGGTTCCCGGTTCTGGACCTGACCGACAACGAACTGGCGAAACTGCATATCCGCCATATGGTCGGCGGGCATGCCGAGCGGGTCAGCGATGAAGTGGTGTTGCGTTTCGAGTTTCCAGAGCGACCGGGTGCGCTGTTCAACTTCCTCAACAAACTGGGCGGTCGCTGGACCATCTCGATGTTCCACTACCGCAATCACGGTGCAGCCGATGGCCGCGTGATGGCCGGGCTGGTGGTGCCTGAAGAAGAACGGCATCTGGTGGGCGCAGCGCTGGACGAGATTGGTTACCCGTATTGGGATGAGAGCCAGAATCCGGCGTACAGCCTGTTTCTGGGGTAAATGATATTTACCTATTGTGTGGGAGCGAATTTATTCGCGAAGCCTTTCGCGAATGAATTCGCTCCTACCGATAGGCACGCATTGATGCTGCTACGCTCAATACAGCTTCGCCTGCAAGGGATGTCCGCAATGGAATACATCACAGCGCTGAAAACCCTGCATATAGCCGCCATCACGTTATGGCTGCTCAGCGCCTTCGGGCTGGCTTTCCGGGTCATCAAGACGCATGTTCATGACCGCCTGCTGCAACGCCCGGCCTTGTTTGTCTGGATGCTGATGGCTGTCTGTCTGGCGATCCTGCCTTTCAGCGGATGGTGGCTGGTTCATTTGCTGGGCTGGTCACTGGGCCAGACCTGGGTGCTGGCCAGTAGCGTGCTGTATGTCGTGGGGCTTTTCAGTTGGGGCTGGCTGGTGAGCCGGCTGGCCAGCAAGGCTGGCAACCTGCGGTTCACCCTGGCGCTGGCAGTCATTACCCTCGCCTGCTTTATAGCGATTGCCGGCCTGATGATCTTCAAACCGGCTTGATCGCTGCATTCATCCGCGCAGTGAAATCACCTGCCAGCCGCGTTTTTCTGCTTCTGCACGCAGTTTCGGGTCCGGGTCCACGGCCACTGGATGGGCGACTTGCTCCAGCAGTGGCAGGTCGTTCATGGAATCGCTATAGAAATAGCTGCCTTCCAGACTGAATGCGTTCTCTTCAAGCCAATGATTGAGACGGGTCACCTTGCCTTCACGGAAGCAGGGTATACCTGTCGTGCGCCCGGTATAGCGGCCGTCGACCAGCTCGCACTCGGTCGCCAGCAAGGTGTCGATCCCCAGGCGGGCGACGATCGGGGCGGTCACGAAACGGTTGGTGGCGGTTATGACCACCAGTTTGTCGCCTGCGTCACGGTGTTTGGCGATCAGTTCCAGTGCTTTGGGCAGTACGATGGGTTCGATGCAGTCGCGCATGAAATCCCGGTGCCATTCATCCAGTTGGGCCATGTCTGTACGACCCAGGATTTCAAGGCTGAAATTCAGGTAGTCGGTCAGGTTGAGCGTACCGGCCAGATAATCTTCATAGAATGCGTCATTGCGCGTTTTGTAGGCCACAGCATCGAGGATGCCGCGCTCGCACAGGTAATCGCCCCAAGCGTGATCGCTGTCGCCGCCCAGAAGTGTGTTGTCGAGGTCGAATAAAGCCAGGCGCATGTGGTTACTCGCTGAAATAACTGAAAAAAGAGCACAAGAATACGAGGTTTTCACAAGACTTCACATAAGGTGCTTAGGCTCGTTGCTGCTTTGAGCGCCTTTGTGGAACAATGCGGCGACATGCGTTTGCGAGGTTGTTGCCGTGATCGACCCCGATGGTTTCCGTCCTAATGTCGGGATTATTCTGACAAACGATGCTGGTCAGGTCCTATGGGCTCGGCGTATTAACCAAGATGCCTGGCAGTTTCCACAGGGTGGAATAAACCCTCAGGAGACGCCGGAAGACGCGCTGTATCGCGAATTGAATGAAGAAGTCGGGCTGGAACGACAGGATGTGCAGATTCTGGCCTGTACCCGCGGTTGGTTGCGTTATCGTCTGCCGCAGCGACTGGTCCGTACCCATAGCCAACCGCTATGCATCGGCCAGAAACAGAAGTGGTTTCTCCTGCGCCTGATCTCCAACGAGCAGCGGGTGCGGATGGATTTGACCGGTAAACCGGAGTTCGATGGCTGGCGTTGGGTCAGCTATTGGTACCCGTTAGGCCAAGTGGTTACATTCAAGCGCGAGGTGTATCGACGCGCACTCAAAGAGCTTGCCCCGCGCCTTTTATCGCGCGACTGACACGGAGTTCGACCCCGAGCCATGCTCAATACGCTGCGCAAGATCGTCCAGGAAGTAAACTCCGCCAAGGATCTCAAGGCGGCGTTGGGCATTATTGTGTTACGCGTCAAGGAGGCCATGGGCAGCCAGGTCTGCTCGGTCTATCTGCTTGACCCCGAAACCAACCGTTTCGTGCTGATGGCTTCCGAGGGT
Source organism: Pseudomonas cichorii (assembly GCF_019719005.1). Classification (GTDB taxonomy): domain Bacteria; phylum Pseudomonadota; class Gammaproteobacteria; order Pseudomonadales; family Pseudomonadaceae; genus Aquipseudomonas; species Aquipseudomonas cichorii_E. The sequence goes on along the minus strand of NZ_JAIGPJ010000024.1, from coordinate 84,875 downwards.
CTGAACAAGCGCTCCATCGGCAAGGTGAGCATGGCGCCGAACGAGGGCCTCGTGGGCCTGGTCGGTACTCGCGAAGAACCGCTGAACCTCGAAAACGCCGCCGACCACCCCCGTTACCGCTACTTTGCCGAAACCGGTGAAGAGCGTTATGCCTCTTTCCTTGGCACGCCGATCATCCACCACCGTCGTGTGGTGGGCGTGTTGGTGATCCAGCAAAAGGAGCGGCGTCAGTTCGACGAAGGGGAAGAAGCCTTCCTCGTCACCATGAGTGCTCAACTGGCAGGCGTAATCGCACATGCCGAAGCCACTGGCTCGATCCGCGGTCTGGGTCGCCAGGGCAAGGGTATTCAGGAGGCCAAGTTTGTCGGCGTGGCCGGCTCGCCCGGTGCGGCAGTGGGTGTGGCGGTGGTCATGCTGCCTCCCGCCGATCTGGAAGTGGTCCCGGATAAAGTCGTCACCGATATCGATGCCGAACTGGCCCTGTTCCAGAATGCGCTGGAAGGCGTGCGCAATGACATGCGGACCCTGTCGGCCAAGCTGGCGACCCAGTTGCGTCCTGAAGAGCTGGCGCTGTTCGATGTTTACCTGATGATGCTCGATGACGCTTCGCTGGGCAGCGAAGTGACCAACATCATCAAGACCGGCCAATGGGCGCAGGGTGCCTTGCGTTCGGTGGTGAACGAGCACGTCAACCGTTTCGAACTGATGGACGACGCCTATTTGCGCGAGCGTGCATCGGACGTCAAGGACCTGGGCCGCCGTTTGCTGGGTTACCTGCAGGAAGCCCGGCAACAGGCGCTGGTCTACCCCGACAACACTATTCTGGTCAGTGAAGAACTGTCCCCGGCCATGCTCGGCGAAGTGCCGGAAGGCAAGCTGGTCGGTCTGGTGTCGGTACAGGGTTCGGGTAACTCCCACGTGGCGATTCTGGCGCGGGCCATGGGTATTCCCACGGTCATGGGCCTTGTGGACTTCCCTTATTCCAAGGTGGATGGCATCGACCTGATCGTCGATGGCTATCACGGTGAAGTCTTCACCAACCCCAGCGACATCATGCGCCAGCAGTTCACCAAAGTGGTGGAGGAAGAGCGCCAGCTGTCCCAGGGGCTCGATGCCCTGCGCGAGCTGCCTTGTGTGACGCTGGATGGCCATCGCATGCCGCTGTGGGTCAACACCGGCCTGCTGGCCGACGTCGCCCGTGCCCAGCAGCGTGGCGCCGAAGGTGTCGGTCTGTATCGCACCGAAGTGCCGTTCATGATCAACCAGCGTTTCCCGAGCGAAAAGGAACAGCTGGCCATCTACCGTGAGCAACTGGCGGCCTTCCATCCGCTGCCGGTGACCATGCGCAGCCTGGATATCGGTGGCGACAAGGCGTTGTCCTACTTCCCGATCAAGGAAGAAAACCCGTTCCTGGGCTGGCGCGGCATTCGCGTTACCCTCGACCACCCGGAAATCTTCCTGGTCCAGACCCGCGCCATGCTCAAGGCCAGCGAAGGCCTGAACAACCTGCGTATTCTGCTGCCGATGATTTCCAGCACCCATGAAGTGGAAGAGGCCTTGCACCTTATTCACCGGGCATGGGGCGAGGTGCGCGACGAAGGCACCGATGTGCCGATGCCGCCTGTGGGCGTCATGATCGAAATTCCGGCTGCGGTCTATCAGACCCGCGACCTGGCTCGTCAGGTGGACTTCCTGTCCGTGGGCTCCAACGACCTGACCCAATACCTGCTGGCGGTTGACCGCAATAACCCGCGTGTGGCCGACCTCTACGACTACCTGCACCCTGCGGTGCTGCAAGCGCTGCAAAGCGTCGTGCGCGATGCCCATGCCGAAGGCAAACCGGTGAGTATCTGCGGCGAGATGGCGGGCGATCCTGCTGCCGCCGTGTTGTTGATGGCGATGGGCTTTGACAGCCTGTCGATGAACGCCACCAACCTGCCGAAAGTGAAGTGGATGCTGCGTCAGATCAACCTGAGCAAGGCCAAGGAACTGCTGGCCCAGTTGATGACCAACGACAACCCGCAAGTGATCAGCAGCTCCCTGCAACTGGCACTGCGCAATCTGGGCCTGTCCCGGATGATCAATCCGGGTTCGGTCAAGGGGCATTGAGGCCACACTACCCGTGGGAATTTATTCGCGATAGGCCCGTAAATGTATCGCCTTCAACGACGTCTTGCGGATAAATCCGCTCCTGCGAATTCATGATTCATCCATCGCCCACGCCTAGAGCATCCTGCCGGGCTCCGGTAACATGCCCGACTGATTTCTATGGGGTAGCCCAAGACCGCCGGCGCCGACAGGTGCAATAAGTTTTCATGATCGCGGACTGGCACGACGCCCTGTTATCGCCGCATAGTCTGGCTTCGTGCATGGGCGTCTGCTCCCTGATTTAACCGCTTTTGTATTTGGTCGCTCGCAAGAGCGTTCCCATTGAGGAGTTGCAATGCTGCCTTACCCGCAGATTGACCCGGTAGCCGTATCCCTCGGCCCGCTGCAGATTCACTGGTACGGACTGATGTATCTGGTCGGCATCGGTGGCGCATGGCTGCTTGCGTCGCGTCGCCTGAACGCTTTCGACCCGACCTGGACCAAGGAAAAACTCTCGGACCTGATTTTCTGGCTGGCCATGGGTGTCATTGTCGGCGGGCGTCTGGGTTATGTGCTGTTCTACGACCTGTCCGCCTACCTCGCCAATCCGTTGCTGATCTTCGAGGTATGGAAAGGTGGCATGGCCTTCCACGGCGGGTTTGTCGGCGTAATGCTTGCGGCCTGGTGGTTCGGCAGACGCAATGGCAAGACCTTCTTCCAGTTGATGGACTTCGTTGCGCCGCTGGTGCCGATCGGCCTGGGTGCCGGGCGTATCGGCAACTTCATCAACGCCGAACTGTGGGGCAAGCCAAGCGATGTGCCATGGGCCATGGTCTTCCCGCCGTTCAGCGACCCTGCGCAACTGGCGCGTCATCCGTCGCAGCTGTACCAGTTCGCCCTTGAAGGCGTGGCACTGTTCATCATTCTCAACCTCTACGCACGCAAACCGCGCCCGACCATGGCCATTTCCGGCATGTTCGCCCTGTTTTACGGGATTTTCCGCTTTATCGTCGAATTTGTTCGCGTACCGGATGCGCAACTGGGCTATCTGGCGTGGGGCTGGGTCACCATGGGGCAGATCCTCAGCCTGCCGATGATCATCGCCGGTCTGGGGTTGATCTGGGTGGCTTACAAGCGCGAACCTGCTGTGAAGGCAGCGGCTTAATACTGAAACGCCGGGTGATGCTGCCCGGCGTATTCAACGATGCAGGTAATTTATGAAGCAATATCTCGAATTAGTCGCCCACGTGATCAAGCACGGGACCTTGCAGTCCAACCGCACCGGGGTGAACACCATCAGTTTCCCCGGCGCGATGCTGCGTTATGACCTGCAAGAAGGTTTCCCGGCGATTACCACGCGACGCATGGCCTTCAAGTCAGCCATCGGTGAAATGGTCGGTTTCCTGCGTGGCGCCAACAGCGCGGCCGAGTTTCGTGAGCTGGGCTGCAAGGTCTGGGATCAGAACGCCAACGAGAACGCTCAGTGGCTGAACAACCCGTTCCGCAAGGGCGAGGATGACCTTGGCGAGATCTACGGCGTGCAATGGCGCAAATGGCCCGCCTACAAACGCATCGCAACCGGCAATGCGGCGGCAATCGAGCTGGCGGTCAGCCAGGGCTACAAGCAGATTGCAGAGTCCGAAGAGGATGGCGAAAGCTTTGTGGTGCTGTACAAGGCCATCGACCAGATTCGCCAGTGCGTCGACACCATCATCAAGGACCCGGGCAGCCGGCGTATCCTGTTCCACGGCTGGAACTGCGCGCAGCTTGATGAAATGGCCCTGCCGCCTTGTCACCTGCTGTACCAGTTGCACCCGAATCCCCAGACCCGGGAAATCTCCCTTACGCTGTACATCCGTTCAAACGATCTGGGCCTCGGCACGCCGTTCAACCTCACCGAAGGCGCTGCACTCCTGAGCCTGATCGGTCGCCTGACCGGCTACACGCCGCGCTGGTTCACCTATTTCATCGGTGATGCCCACGTCTACGAGAACCACTTGGACATGCTCAACGAACAGCTCACCCGTGAGCCGTTCCCGATGCCGAAGCTGGTCATCTCGGACCGCGTGCCCGAGTTCGCCAAGACCGGTGTCTATCAGCCGGAGTGGCTGGAACTGATCGAACCTTCCGACTTCTCCCTGGAAGGTTACGAGCACCATCCGGCGATGACAGCGCCGATGGCGGTATAGGGGGGGAGCTGCAAGCCTTAAGCTACAAGCTACAAGCTACAAGCTACAAGCTACAAGCTACAAGCTGCTTGAGGCTTTCAGCTTGAAGCTTGCAGCTGCTTCAATGCCCATGACTCTTGCCCACATGTGACGGCTCGCCTTCGGCAGCCGCCACGGCGCCGGTCACTTCCAGCCGTTCCAGAATTCCGCAATGTTCCGACTTGCCGTCGCTGCAGCGGCGACGCAGGTCCAGTAGCTGTTCCTGAAGGACTTTCAGACTGGCGATGCGGGCGTTGACGTGTTCGATGTGTTCGTCGATCAGTGCATTGACGCTTTCGCACTGGTCCTGAGGGCTGTCTCGCAGGTTGAGCAGGCTGCGGATTTCTTCCAGGGTCATGTCCAGGCTTCGGCAATTGCGGATGAACGACAGCCGCTCCACATGCGCTTTGGTGTACAAGCGGTAATTGCCGTCGCTGCGAGCCGGCGCAGGCAACAGGCCTTCACGCTCGTAATAACGAATGGTTTCGACCTGAGAATCCGTCAACTTTGCCAGTTCGCCGATTTTCATATGATTCATCTCGTTTGAGCGCTTGACCCTATAGTGGCTACAGGGTGTTCACTTGGCAACAAGTAGATCCCGGGAGCCGACCATGGGCCAGATTACAGATATTTCTCCAAAGCACGACGAGCACAAGCACGTTCATTCCTGCTGTTCTGGCGCAGCTGCGCCTGCCACGGTCACTTTTGACGAAGCGCCCGCAGCCGGTGGGCGTCTGAGCAGTTTTCGCATCGAGCAGATGGACTGCCCGACCGAGCAGACACTGATCCAGAACAAATTGGGCAAGTTGCCGGGTGTGCAGAAGCTGGAGTTCAACCTGATCAATCGCATCCTTGGTGTGTGGCATGACCTGCCGACGACCGAGCCGATTCGTGAGGCCATTGGTTCGCTGGGCATGCAGGCCGAGCCCATCGAGGAAGGCGCGAGCCAGGATGCCCCGGCGACACCTGCACCGAAAAAGCACTGGTGGCCTCTGGCGTTGTCCGGCGTGATGGCGCTGGGTGCGGAAGTCGTCCATTTTGCCCAGCTTGGCCCAACCTGGGTCGTTGCGCTGCTGGCCATTGTTTCGATCCTCAGTTGCGGCCTGACCACCTATAAAAAGGGCTGGATCGCGCTCAAGAACTTCAACCTCAATATCAATGCCCTGATGAGCATCGCAGTGACTGGCGCGGTCCTGATCGGCCAGTGGCCTGAAGCGGCGATGGTGATGTTCCTGTTCACCGTGGCCGAGTTGATCGAAGCCAAGTCTCTGGACCGTGCCCGTAACGCCATCAGCAGCCTGTTGCAGCTGACGCCGGATGTGGCGACTGTCAGGCAGAGTGATGGAAGCTGGGTTGAAACCGAAGTCAAGGGCGTCGAACTGGGCGCTATCGTGCGAGTTCGTCCCGGTGAGCGGATCGGCCTGGATGGCGAGGTGGTATCGGGTAACTCGACCATCGATCAGGCACCGATTACCGGTGAAAGCCTGCCGGTGGAAAAAACCGTGGGTGACAAGGTGTTTGCCGGCACGATCAACCAGTCCGGCTCGCTGGAGTACCGGGTGACGGCGGCGGCGAGCCATTCCACGCTGGCGCGGATCATTCATGCGGTGGAAGCGGCTCAGGGCGCGCGTGCGCCGACCCAGAGTTTCGTCGACAGCTTTTCGAGGATCTACACCCCGGTTGTGTTCCTGACCGCACTGGCCGTGGCGCTGGTTGCACCGCTGTTCTTCGGCGGAGCCTGGTTCGACTGGATCTATCGGGCGCTGGTGCTGCTGGTTGTGGCCTGTCCGTGTGCCCTGGTGATTTCTACGCCTGTGACCATCGTCAGCGGTCTGGCCGCTGCGGCGCGCAAGGGGATCCTGATCAAGGGCGGCGTCTACCTGGAAATGGGCCGCAAGCTCGATTACCTGGCTCTGGACAAGACCGGCACCATCACCCATGGCAAGCCGGTGCAGACCGACTATCTGCCACTGGACGTGACCGTCGCCGACAGCGCACAGCTTATCGCTGCCAGTCTGGCCGGTCGCTCCGATCACCCGGTTTCCCAGGCCATCGCCAAAGCTGCCGGGCAAGGGCAGGGCGCGCATGAAGTCAGTGATTTCGAGGCGTTGCCGGGGCGTGGTGTGAAAGGCGAGATCAATGGTCAGCTCTACCACCTGGGTAACCATCGTCTGGTTGAAGAGTTGGACCTGTGTTCGCCCGAGCTGGAAGCCAGGCTCGATGCGCTGGAGATACAAGGCAAGACTGTGGTTCTGCTGCTGGATACTTCAGGCCCGTTGGCGCTGTTCGCGGTGGCCGATACGGTCAAGGACAGCAGCCGCGAGGCTATCGCCCAGTTGCACGAGCTTGGTATCAAGACCCTGATGCTGACCGGTGACAACCCGCACACCGCCAAGGCCATCGCGGCTCAGGTGGGGATTGATCAGGCGCAGGGCAATCTGCTGCCTGTGGATAAGTTGCAGGCCATTGAAGGCTTGTATGCACGCAATCATCGCGTCGGCATGGTGGGCGACGGCATCAACGATGCCCCTGCACTGGCCCGTTCGGAGATCGGTTTTGCCATGGCTGCGGCGGGCACTGACACCGCCATCGAGACTGCCGATGTCGCCCTGATGGACGACGATCTGCGCAAGATCCCGGCGTTTATCAGGCTGTCACGCGATACCTCGGCGATTCTCAAGCAGAACATCGCGTTGGCGATTATTACCAAGGTGTTCTTCCTGGGCATTACCTTTGCCGGGTTGGCGACCATGTGGATGGCGGTGTTTGCCGACATGGGCGTGAGCTTGCTGGTGGTGTTCAATGGGTTGCGATTGCTCAAGAAGTGAGCAGGGTTGGGGTTTTTCGCGAATGAATCCGCTCCTACCGTAGGAGCGGATTTATCCGCGAAAGCGTAATCAACCAAACCTCTCCTGCCCCCAGGCAATAAAGGTCTCCAGCAATCCCTTCAACACCTCTCGGGTCGGCGCAGCAAGGTCAGGGCGGTAATGGAAGGGGGCGAACTCTTCCATGTAGGTGCTCTGCGCCAGTTCCAGTTGTACGGCGTGGATATTGTTGGCCGGGTCGCCGTAATGGCGGGTGATATGGCCGCCCTTGAAGCGACCGTTGAGCACATGGCTGTAATCCTTGGCGGCTGCACATACGCTTTCCAGCCTGCCTGCCAGTTGCGGATCACAACTGGCGCCGTTGAAGGTGCCGAGGTTGAAGTCCGGCAGGCGGCCGTCGAACAGGTGCGGGACGTGGCCGCGAATGGAGTGGGCATCGAACAGCAGCGCATAACCGAACTCATCCCGCAGGCGTTGCAGCTCTTGTTCCAGTGTCTGGTGGTAAGGCACCCAGATCTGTTGCAGGTAGCTGGCGCGCTCGGCAGCGTCGGGCTCCTGGCCGTCCTTGAACAGTGGCACGCCGTCGAACAGGATTGAAGGAAACAGCCCGGTCGTCGCACCGGCATACAGCGGTTTGTCGTCGGACGGGCGATTGAGGTCGATGACGAAGCGCGAATACTCGGCAGCCAGGGTGCTGGCCCCCAACTCTTCGGCGAAGTCGTAGAGGCGCGGGATGTGCCAGTCGGTATCCGGCAGGCTCAAGGCTTCGTCCACCAACCCGGCTTCGACTGTCGGTGTCAGCTTCAGACCCGCATGAGGCATGCTGATCAGCAGCGGGACGCGGCCACGCTTGAATGTCAGAACGTTATCCACAGGGCTCTCCTTCAGATCGATGATTCGACGCCGTGGCGCACGATGCGTTTATCCAGATCGCCGCCCAGCCAGTAGGCCAGGTCGGCAGGGCGTTCGATGTTCCAGGCGACGAAGTCCGCCACCTTGCCGGTTTCCAGCGAACCATGGGTCTTGTCCAGGCCTAGTGCTTTCGCGGCATTGAGGGTGACGCCTGCCAGTGCTTCTTCGGGTGTCATGCGAAACAGCGTGCAAGCCATGTTCAGCATCAGGCGCAGCGACAGGCCGGGCGAAGTGCCGGGGTTCAGGTCGGTGGAGATGGCAATGGGCACGCCATGCTTGCGCAGGGCATCCATCGGCGGCAACTGGGTTTCGCGCAGGAAGTAATACGCGCCCGGCAGCAGCACGGCGACGGTTCCGGCAGCGGCCATGGCAATGACGTCGTCTTCGGTCATGAACTCCAGATGGTCCGCCGACAAGGCCTGATAACGCGCTGCAAGGCTTGAGCCGCCCAGTGACGAAAGCTGTTCGGCGTGGAGTTTCACCGGCAAGCCCAGTTGTTTTGCGGTGATGAACACCTGCTCGACCTGAGCTGGCGAAAACGCCAGGTACTCGCAGAACGCATCCACGGCATCCACCAGACCTTCCTCGGCCAGTGCGGGGAGCATTTCGTCGCAGATATGCCGGATGTAATCGTCGGCGCGGTTGGCGTATTCCGGCGGCAGGGCGTGGGCGGCCAGACAGGTGCTGCGCACGGTGACGGGCAGGCTGCTGCCCAGGCGGCGGATCACCTTGAGAATCTTGCGTTCGCTTTGCAGATCCAGGCCGTAGCCGGACTTCATCTCGACAGTGGTCACGCCGTCGCGCAGCAGGTGCTTCAAGCGTCGCTCGGCACTGGCGAACAGTTCGTCCTCGCTGGCGGCTCGTGTCGCCCGCACCGTGCTGGCAATGCCGCCGCCAGCCGCGGCGATTTCGGCATAGCTCACGCCTTGCAGGCGCTGCTCGAATTCACCGCTGCGATTGCCGCCGAACACTGTATGGGTGTGGCAATCGATAAGGCCCGGCGTGACCCAGGCACCGCCCAGGTCTACCGTGTTGCCGAAACCGGATTCCGCCAGTTGGCTTTGAGGCCCGATCCATTGGATGAACGCTCCAGAGGTCACGATGGCGGCATCCTCGATGATCGAGTAATTGCCTTGCGCCATGGTTGCGATGTGACAGTTCTTCCAGAGTGTTGTCATCCGGGGCCTCCTTGGGTCATTGGGTAGTTTGGGTGTTTCGCGGTCTTATCCACAGGTAGTAGGCGATGACCAGCAGCACAATCCAGATTGCGCCGACGATCAGCGCTGCCCGGTTGTCGGGGAAATAGCCCAGCACGCCGAAGATGAACAGCATGAAGACGATGGCGGCAGCCGGGCCATAAGGCCAGAACGGTACCGGGAACTTCAGTTGTGCGGCTTCTTCGCGGCTCATGGAGCGGCGCATTGCGACTTGGGTCAGCAGAATCATCAGCCATACCCAGACCGTGGCGAAGGTGGCCAGCGAGGCGATGAGCAGGAAGACGTTCTTCGGGATCAGGTAGTTGAGTAGCACGCCAGCCAGCAGCGTCACGCCCATCACCACGACCGTCATCCATGGCACGCCCTGGCGCGACAACTTGGCGAAACCGGCGGGTGCCTGACCTTCAAGCGCCATGCCATACATCATGCGGCCTGCGCCGAAGATGTCGCTGTTGATCGCCGACACCGCTGCCGAGATCACCACGATATTGAGAATGGTCGCTGCCGAAGCGATGCCCAGATTGTCGAAAATCTGTACGAACGGGCTGCCTTGGGTGCCGATCTGTGGCCATGGATAGATGGACATCAGCACGAACAGGGTCAGGACGTAGAACAGCAGAATGCGCAGCGGCACGGCATTAATGGCCTGTGGCAGCGTGCGTTGCGGGTTCTTGGCTTCGCCTGCGGTGATGCCGATGATTTCGATGCCGCCAAAGGCGAACATCACCACGGCCAGCGAGGCGATCAGGCCGCCGATGCCATTGGGCATGAAACCGCCGTGGGCCCAGAGGTTACTGATACCGATGGCGTTTTCGCCGGTGGATGAGCCGATGCCGAACAGCATGATGCCGAAACCGGCCACGATCATTGCCACGATGGCACCGACCTTGAGCAGCGACAGCCAGAACTCGGTTTCACCGAACACCTTGACGTTGCACAGGTTGAGCGCGCCGATCAGGAACACGATGCCCAGCACCCAGATCCAGCGCGGCACTTCCGGGAACCAGAAGCCCATGTAGATCCCGAACGCCGTGACATCGGCCAGGCAGACGATGATCATCTCGAAGGCGTAGGTCCAGCCCAGCACGAAACCCGCCAGAGGGCCGAGGTAGCGGCTGGCGTAATGGCTGAACGAGCCGGAGGTCGGGTTGTGCACGGCCATCTCGCCCAGGGCGCGCATGACCATGAAGACCGCCGCGCCGCCGATCAGGTAAGCCAGCAGAACCGCAGGCCCCGCTTGCTGGATTGCGGCGGCGGAGCCATAGAACAACCCTGTGCCGATGGCAGAGCCCAGAGCCATGAAGCGAATGTGGCGGGCGGATAACCCGCGTTTCAAACCAACTTTTGACGTCATTTCCGTCCATCTCATTACTGGGTATGGCAAATAGCTGCGAGAACACCTGCTTCCGGCTTCCCGCAGCGAACTACCATTGCGAGCCCTGCCAGGCTCGCGGTACATCACAGACTGGGTAGCAGACGTGCAGGAACCAACGGGTTCAGGCAAGTTGAGGACAACAGCTGGCTGGCAGCTTCGATGTCCGGTGCAAAAAAACGGTCCTTCTCATAGGGCGGTACTTTGCTGCGTAGTACGGCTCGGGCCTGCTCCAGTTTTGGAGAGGTTTTGAGGCCGTTGCGCAAGTCCAGACCCTGGCATGCAGCCAGCCATTCTACGGCAAGAATCCCGCGAACGTTTTCTGCCATTTCCCACAACCGCTTGCCGGCCGCCGGAGCCATGGACACATGGTCCTCCTGATTGGCTGAAGTTGGCAGGCTATCGACGCTGTGCGGATGGGCCAGAGCCTTGTTTTCACTGGCCAGGGCGGCAGCGGTGACCTGAGCAATCATGAAGCCCGAGTTGACGCCACCGTTGGCTACCAGGAACGGCGGCAACTGCGACATGTGCTTGTCCATCATCAGGGAAATGCGGCGTTCGCTCAGGGAGCCGATTTCCGCTATGGCCAAGGCAAGGTTATCGGCGGCCATGGCAACCGGTTCGGCGTGGAAGTTGCCGCCGGAAATCACATCGTTTTCGGCAGCGAATACCAGCGGGTTGTCAGAGACAGCGTTGGCTTCGATCTCCAGCACTTCGGCGGCCTGACGCAACTGGGTCAGGCAGGCACCCATGACCTGTGGCTGGCAGCGCAACGAGTACGGGTCCTGAACCTTGTCGCAGTTGCGATGGGACTCGGACACTTCGCTGCTTTCACCCAGCAGGTCGCGATAGCAGGCAGCGGCATCGATCTGACCGCGCTGACCGCGAGCGGCATGGATGCGGGCATCGAAAGGCGAGCGCGAGCCCAGCACGGCTTCCACGGTCAGCGCGCCACAGGCCATGGCACCGGCAAACAGGTCTTCGCCCTCGAACAGGCCGCGCAACGCGAACGCCGTGGAAACCTGCGTGCCGTTGAGCAGTGCCAGACCTTCCTTGGCGGCCAGGGTCAGCGGTTTCAGGCCGGCCACTTCAAGTGCGTCGACGGCATCGAGCCATTCACCCTTGTAGCGAGCCTTGCCTTCGCCCAGCAGCACCAGCGACATATGGGCCAGCGGTGCCAGGTCGCCGGAAGCGCCGACCGAACCCTTGAGCGGAATATGCGGATAGACCTCGGCATTGATCAGAGCAATCAGGGCGTCGATCACCAGACGCCGGATACCGGAGAAACCACGGCTCAGGCTGTTGACCTTGAGCACCATGACCAGACGCACCAATTCGTCGCTGATCGGTTGCCCGACACCGGCGGCATGGGACAGCACCAATGAGCGTTGCAGGTTTTCCAGATCCTCGCTGGCGATGCGTGTCGAGGCCAGCAGGCCGAAACCGGTGTTGATGCCATAGGCCGTGCGGTTTTCGGCCAGGATGCGTTCCACACAGGCAACGCTGTCTTCGATCTGCTGATCGGCGCTGCTGTCGAGCTTCAGCGTTACCGGTTGCTGATAGATCGCTCGCAATTGCGCCAGCGTCAGTTGGCCGGGGATCAGATTCAATGACTTGGCAGTGGATTGGGTCACGATGCAGCTACTCCTTGATTGATGTCAGGCGGTTGCTCTTTTGCAGCACGCCGCCTTGCAGCCCTGTTGTTATGGGGTTGTCGTCTGTTCACGACCGTGCCGGAAAATCCTCTCCAGCACTTCTTCGTTCTTGAGTACGGCTACGCTGCTGGCAATATCCGGTGCCAGCCAGCGGTCTTCGTCATAAGCGGGGATCTGTTCACGTAATGCACGCCAGGCCATATCGGTGCCTGCCCCGAAGCGCTGCTGCTTGAGGAATTCAAATGCCTGGGCCGCCAGCAGGTATTCGATGGCCAGAATCTGCGTTGCGTTGCCCAGGACCTTATGCAGCTTCAAGGCGGCACTGGTGCCCAGGCTCAAATGATCTTCCTGAAGGCCCGAGGTGACGTAGTTGTCGACCACTGCCGGTTGGGCCAGTTGGCGGTTTTCTGCGCACAGCGAGGCGGCCACGTACTGGACGATCATCATCCCCGAATTGACGCCCGGCTGGCTGACCAGAAAAGCCGGCAGGCCGCTGACGGCCGGGTTGATCAGGCGATCCAGGCGGCGTTCGGCAATCGAGCCCAGTTCAGCCACCGCCATGCACAGCAGATCTGCCGCCATGGCGACGGACTGGCCGTGTGGGTTGGCTTGCGACACCACGCGATAATCCTCGGGAGTACCCAGCAGCAACGGGTTATCGGTGACCGCATTCAGTTCGGTTTCGACCTGCCTGATCGCGTGGGCCAACTGGTCACGCGTTGCGCCATGCACCTGCGGTATCGAGCGTATGCTCAGTGCGTCCTGAGTCCGGATGCCCTGGCTGCTGGCGAGCACTTCGCTGCCCGCCAGCAGGTTGCGCAGGTTCTTGCCGACCTGCTGCATGCCCGGATGGGGCTTGAGGGCGATGATGGTTTCGTCGAAGGCATCGAGCTGGCCGCGCAGCGCTTCAAAGGTCATGGCACCGATCACGTCGGCCCACTGTGTCAGGCGCGTTGCATCGGCAATGGCCAGACAGCTCAGACCGGTCATGCAGGGCGTGCCGTTGACCAGGCACAGTCCATCCTTGGCACCCAGTTCGACGGGGGCAAGACCTGCTTCGCTCAATGCCTGCTGCGCCGAAACGATATGCCCGCGATAACTGACCTGGCCCACACCCAGCAGTGCAATGCCGACATGCGCCATGTGTGTCAGATAACCCACCGACCCCTGCGACGGCACTTGCGGCGTGATGCCGTGGTTGAGTAACGCCAGCAGCGCTTGCACCACTTGCCGATGAATGCCGGATTTACCCTGGCTGTAGTTGAGAATTGCGGCACAGATGATGGCCCGCGTCTGCTCGTCGGGCAGCGGCGCGCCTACGCCACAGGCATGGCTGAGCAAGGTGTTGCGCGACAGACGACTGAGTTGTTCGTCTGCCAGTGAGACATTGCACAACGCACCGAGGCCGGTGTTCACACCATAAGCCCGTTCGCCGCTGGCGACGATGCGTTGGACGATGGCCTGGGCATTGTCGATGCGAGCCCAGGCACGTTCCGACAGCATCAGGTGCGCGCCATCACGGGCGACGGCCACCACGTCCTGCCAGCCTGTCGGTGCATCGCCGAAAACGATCTGTTCTGCTCGTTGCATCGACACCACCCTTAAACAGTGACTGCACGCCGCTGCACGAAGCGATCAACGTAATCGTCGGCGGGCGAGTGAAGGATTTCCTTGGGTGTTCCGACCTGAATCAGGCGGCCATCCTTGAGAATCGCGATCCGGTTGCCGATGCGCACGGCTTCGTCCAGGTCGTGGGTAATGAACACAATGGTTTTCTTCAGCGTCGATTGCAGCTCCAGCAACTGGTCCTGCATCTCGGCGCGGATCAGCGGATCGAGAGCGCTGAACGCTTCATCCATCAGGATGATGTCGGTATCGGCTGCCAATGCCCGCGCCAGGCCAACACGCTGGCGCATGCCGCCAGAGAGCTGGTGCGGGTATTTATTTTCGTAGCCTTTGAGGCCCACGGTGGTGATCCAGTGTTGCGCCCGCTCATGGCAGAGGGCTTTGCTTTCGCCGCGCACCTTTAGGCCGTACGCCACGTTGTCCAGCACACTCTTGTGGGGCAGCAGGCCGAAGCTCTGGAACACCATGCTGATCTTGTGACGACGGAATTGGCGCAGGGCCTCCATGTCGTACTGCAGGATATCTTCGCCATCCACCAGAATTTCGCCGCTGGTAGGGTCGATCAGGCGATTGAAATGGCGCACCAGCGTCGATTTACCCGAACCCGACAGGCCCATGATGACGAAGATCTCACCGCTGCCGATCGACAGCGACAGGTCGTTTACGCCCACCACGCAGCCGGTCTGGTCCAGCACCTGATCCTTGCTCTTGTTCTGCTTTACCATCGCCAGCGCTTCTTTCGAGCGGCTGCCGAAGATCTTGAACACGTTTTTGACGACGATTTTGTTCGGTTCCAGGCTCATTATTTGCTCGCCTCATGCCGTGGGCGGCCATAGGCCTGGGTGATGCGGTCGATGACAACCGCCAGAATGACAATGGCCAGACCAGCTTCCAGGCCGCGTCCGACATTGAGGGTCTGGATACCCACCAGAACGTCTTCGCCCAGGCCACGGGCACCGATCATTGAAGCAATCACGACCATCGACAGCGCCATCATGGTGGTCTGGTTGATCCCGGCCATGATGCTTGGCATCGCCAGCGGCAGTTGCACGCCGAACAGTTGTTGCCAGCGATTGGCACCAAAGGCGTTGATTGCTTCCATCACTTCACCATCGACCTGACGAATGCCCAGATCGGTCAGGCGAATCAACGGCGGCGCGGCGTAAATCACGGTGGCGAAGATGGCCGGGACCTTGCCCAGACCGAACAGCATCAGCACCGGGATCAGGTAAACGAAGCTGGGCATGGTCTGCATGATGTCCAGCAGCGGCATCAGTACCGAACGCAGGCGGTTACTGCGCGCTGACAGAATGCCCAGGGGAATGCCGATCAGCACTGCGATGAACGTGGCGACCAGCATCAGCGCCAGGGTCTGCATCAGCTTGTCCCACAACCCGACAGCGCCGACGAGGAACAGCAGGCCGACGATCAATGTGGTGGTAACGACTTTTCGGGTCGCATGCCAGGCAATGCCGCCCACGATCATCAGCACCAGCCACCAGGGTGCCATGCGCAGCAGGCTTTCCAGATTGACGATGGCCCACAGCAAGGTATCGGAGATGTGCCGGAACACATCGCCGTACTCGGTGACCAGCGAATCAACCCCGTCGTTGACCCAGTTGGCAATGGAGAAGGTAAAACTTTCGGGAAACATAAGGTGCTCTCGATCAAGTTGTCAGGCACAGCCATGTCGCCTGTGCCTGCGCAGATAATCTGCTCCGGGGTCTACAGAGAGGCCTCAACCTTTTTTGCAGCGTCTTCGCTGACCCACTTGTGCCAGACTTCCGGGTGTTCCTTGAGGAAAATCTTCGCCAGTTTCGGCGACTCGATCCGGTCCTTGGCCATACGCCCCAGGTTCTGGTTCAGCAGGTCGATAGGCAGGTTGACCTTCTCCAGTACAGCGACCAGTTCAGGGGCCTGTTCGTGGAAGGTTTTGGACACGCCGACCTTGATATCGATGGTCTTGTTGACGCCGGGCTCTTCCAGACGAACCAGATCAACCTGGCCCATCAATGGCGTGGGCGACCAGTAATACGTCAGGATCGGCTCACCCCGCTTGTAGCTGGACAGAATAGCCGCATCCAGCGCCGGGCCGGTGCCTGGGCGGAAGTTGGTGTACTTGCTTTCCAGGCCGTAGGTCTTGAGCATTTCGCTGTTTTCCAGCTCGCAGGTCCAGCCGGCCGGGCAGTTGTAGAAACGGCCTTTGCCGGGCTCTTCCTGATCCTTGAACACAGCTGAGTATTGAGCCAGATCAGCGATGGATTTCAGGTTCGGAGCCTTGGCTTCCAGCTTGCGTTTGGCATCGCCTTCAATCACGTACCGCGGTACGTACCAGCCTTCGACGGCTCCGACCACGGGTGCGCCGATCCCTACGACTTTTCCAGCCGCCTCGGCCTTGTTCCAGACTTCGCTGCGGCCTACCCACTCTTCCGCGAAGACCTGAATGTCATTGGTGCTCAGGGCGTTTTCCATGGCGATGGAGTTGCCCGGCAGCGCATCCACGCTGCAACCGTAGCCCTTGCTCAGGACGACTTGAAGAATGTCGGTCAGCAACATCGCGCTTTCCCAGTTCAGACCGGCAAACTTGACCGGCTTGCCTGACTCGCACCACCCGGCCGCCTGACTTGCGCCAGCGCTGACCAGCAGGCCAGCCGATACCAGAGTGGTTAACAGCGCTTTTTTCATTTTCATTGTCGATGCTCCAAAGCCTGAAAGGGATGACGGCAGCTTCAAGTAGGCATCCGGCCTGTGGGCGTTATCAGTGTCTATCCTGACTTTTTTCGATGTGGCGGCTCTGAACCGCCACATTCATGGCAAATGCCCTTAACGCCCGATCATCGGCAGGTTCAAGCCCTGCTCTTTGGCGCAATCAATCGCTATCTGGTAACCGGCGTCGGCGTGGCGCATAACGCCTGTCGCCGGGTCATTGTGCAGCACGCGGGCAATACGCTCGGCGGCCTCATCGGTGCCGTCGCAGACAATCACCATGCCCGAGTGCTGCGAGAAGCCCATGCCGACACCGCCGCCATGATGCAGCGACACCCAGGTCGCGCCGCTGGCGGTATTGAGCAGGGCGTTGAGCAGTGGCCAGTCGGATACCGCATCGGAACCGTCCTGCATGGATTCGGTTTCGCGGTTGGGGCTGGAGACCGAGCCGGAGTCCAGGTGATCGCGACCGATCACCACGGGCGCAGACAGCTCGCCGCTACGGACCATTTCGTTGAACGCCAGGCCGAGTTTGGCGCGCTGGCCCAGGCCGACCCAGCAGATACGCGCTGGCAAACCCTGGAAGCTGATGCGTTCGCGGGCCATGTCCAGCCAGTTGTGCAGGTGTGCGTCGTCCGGGATCAGTTCCTTGACCTTGGCGTCGGTCTTGTAGATGTCCTGCGGATCGCCCGACAGGGCAGCCCAGCGGAAAGGACCTACGCCGCGACAGAACAATGGCCGAATGTAGGCGGGCACGAATCCCGGGAAGTCGAAGGCATTGTCGACGCCTACTTCCTTGGCCATCTGACGGATGTTGTTGCCGTAGTCGAAGGTCGGAATCCCGGCTTTCTGGAAAGCCAGCATGGCTTCGACGTGTTCGGCCATGGACTGCTTGGCTGCCTTGACGACGGCGGCGGGCTCGGTCAGTGCACGGGCGCGGTAGTCTTCCCAGCTCCAGCCTTTGGGCAGGTAGCCATTGAGCGGGTCGTGGGCGCTGGTCTGGTCGGTGACCATGTCCGGGCGTACGCCGCGGCGGACCATTTCCGGCAGGATTTCAGCTGCGTTGCCGCACAGTGCAATGGAGATGGCCTTGCCTTCGGCGGTGTAGCGGGCGAGACGCGCCAGAGCGTCGTCCAGATCAGTGGCCTGTTCGTCGACGTAGCGAGTCTTGAGACGGAAATCGATGCGGCTCTGCTGGCATTCGATGTTCAGCGAGCAGGCTCCGGCCAGTGTTGCGGCCAGCGGCTGCGCGCCACCCATGCCACCCAGGCCTGCGGTCAGTACCCAGCGACCTTTGAGGCTGCCGTCGTAATGCTGGCGACCGGCTTCGACGAAGGTTTCGTACGTGCCCTGAACGATGCCCTGACTGCCGATGTAGATCCAGCTGCCCGCGGTCATCTGGCCGTACATCGCCAGACCTTTGGCATCCAGCTCGTTGAAATGCTCCCAGCTGGACCAGTGCGGCACCAGATTCGAGTTGGCGATCAGCACACGCGGCGCATTGCTGTGAGTCTTGAACACGCCGACCGGCTTGCCGGACTGCACCAGCAGGGTTTCATCATCGTTGAGCTGGGTCAGGCTCTCGACGATCTTGTCGTAGCACTCCCAGTTACGTGCCGCACGCCCGATCCCGCCATAAACCACCAGCTCTTTCGGATTCTCGGCCACTTCCGGATCAAGGTTGTTCATCAACATGCGCAGCGGCGCTTCGGTCAGCCAGCTCTTTGCCGTCAGTTGAGTGCCACGGGCAGCCCGCACTTCCACATCGCGGTGGCGGGTCCAGTCTTGCTTGCGGTCTTGATTATTGTCGGTCACAAAAAAATCCTCAGCGATCAATCCAAACCAGCCCGATGAAGGGCGAGCGGTGCCTGGCACTCAGGCGAATTCTGTTGAGTGGAGCGCAGTCATTTATAACCTGTCTCTACTTGTACATACAAGCATAAGCAATTGACGGACCAACTTTGTTTGCAGGCTGGTGTGTGGATCGGTGAAAGGCTGGGAACGCCTGTAAACATTGGGCTTTAGGCGTTGCAAGGGCATGTGGATCTACTGGGTGTCTGGGAGGAAGGCTTGTTACTGACGGGATGTCTTGCACGGTTTTGGGGCGATGGGTAACAGCGCGGTGGTGGGTTTGCGATGTGATGGGGCTTGGTGGTGATAATGGCGAAGGCCCTGGTCTCAGTGACGAGTCCATGTATCCGGCCAACGGTTTCCAATAGTTTGAGGAATGTCTGTCAGGTGCGTTGCCAAGTGGTTTGATGGCAAAAAAGGCACTTGGATTCTCATTTTAAATAAGTAAAAAACACGCATCAATGCGCAGGTTTTGTAACATGGAAGTCCCATTAAATATGGTCATAAACAGAATTAAAGGCTAGAGTGACATCGTTGAATTTGGCTTCACATGGGAGATAAGGTATGAAGCTTGAAGATCGCATGGGTCGCTCAATTAAGCAGCGTGAAAGCGTGGTCGTCTTGCGCTCGGATTTTACGAAAATGGGGAGTGACTCTCAGGTTGGACGTGTGCTTGCCCGATTTGTGGAGAATGGGATTCTCATTCGCGTGAGCAAGGGGGCGTTCGCCAAGACTCGCATCAACAAGTTCACGGGCAAGCCAACCCCGGCTGGAACATTGGAAATGATCGCTGCCGAGCTTTTTCGCAAGCTCAATATTTATGTAGCGCCAAGTTCACTGGTAGAGGAGTACAACAGCGGCAAATCGACCCAGATTCCAATGGGGGCGACTGTCAACACTGGATCTCGACGCATCACGCGGAAAGTGACGGTAGGGAATAGCACCTTAAATTATGAAAAAAATTCCAGACGAGCTTAGGTCTGATATAGAGGACGCTGCGACTGCAGGAATGCTGGGAAACCTCCCTGCTGTCGTAGCCGAGAAAGACCAGCACATAACGGATGCGCTGAGCGTTTTAGCCCAAATTCAAATCACCCACACTGCCTATCAGAAGGATCGCCGGAAGGGGGATCCAAAGCCAAAGTCAGTCACTTTGACTACACGGTTAATCTTCGCGGGTGGTACCTGCCTTTCCAAAGCTCACGGTCTCATCGAAAGGATGTCCGAAGACATTGACATCAAAATCATGCTGGAGGATGTACCTGAAGGCTATGCCCTGCCGAACGGATTCTCAGATCGAGCACGCTTAGGTGAGTTACATAGAGAAGTGGAGCGTCATTTGACGAAAATGGGCTTCGCGTATGTAGAGCACGACAACAAGGAAAACCCGGTATCGCGCGATAACCGACGCTACTATTGCCTGCTGGTTTCGTACAGCGCGCATTTTCAGGATGTTTCTGGCGTGCTTCGTCCACAGCTCAAGGTTGAACTCATTCATCGTCCTCCGATTCTGGCCGCTGAAACCCGTGAAATGGGATACATGCTTGACGAGTTTGTTCCTCGCGCAACCCCTCTCCGCTTTTCCATGACCTGCATTACAGTGGCAGAAACTTTGGCTGAAAAGGTGGTGTCATTACTGCGCCGCTGCGCTTGGAGCTGGGATGGGCGTCAACGTGGCGAATTTGACACTGCGCTGGTTCGTCACGTCTATGATGTCTGGCGTATTGCTGGCAGCCAGCCTGAGGCCATTGAGCCTGCATGCGAAATCTTCGCTGCAATAGTTCAAAAGGATGCGGAGGAGTTCAAGGGGCAGCATCCGGAGTTTGATCAGGCTCCCTATGTGGTGCTTCGGCGAAGCTTGGCCTTTGCAGCCACCCACGATGGGATCAAAGCTAACTTTGAAAACCGTCTGAAGCCATTGCTTTACGCCACTGACAAGCCGGATTTTGAAACCTGCTACGCCGCTTTTGCTACCGTCGCGGAACGATTCCTGAATCATGGAAGCATGGCGGAGACCGGCCAATCGTAAGGATTTGTGCTTTGTCTGACTTGCTGTGCGGTGAGCAGATCGATAAAGACAATGCACCCACCACACAAACCTAATTTCTCAATACATCCCCCCAGATTTTCATTTGTCCCCTACGTAGGTTGCGCGGCCTAATCATGTCTTTAGGGATGGCAAGGTTTTGTGATGGAAAACATACGTACTTCAACCACTCACGCCTTCTGGTTGATGGCCAGTGTCGTGCTGGTGGCGTTGAATCTTCGGCCCAGCATGGCGGCCATCGGGCCGCTTCTGTCGGCCATTCGGGGTGATATTCCTCTCAGTTTCAGCCTGGCCTCGCTGTTGACCATGTTGCCGGTGATGGCGATGGGGCTCGGGATGTTTTTCGGGATGCGGCTGGCCCGATCCCTGGGCGAACATCGGGCCATCGGGTTGTCGCTGCTGGTGATCGGTATCGCCAGTGCGTCCCGACTGTTCATTGATGGCGCGGTGGAGTTGATCGTGAGTGCGGTCCTTTCCGGGCTGGGCATCGCAATGATTCAGGCGTTGATGCCTGCCTTGATCAAGACCCGTTTCAAGGACAACGTTTCCCTGTTCATGGGCTTGTATGTCACCTCGATCATGGGTGGTGCTGCACTGGCGGCGTCGCTCTCGCCTTTCGTGCTCAAGCAGAGTGGTAGCTGGAAGGTTTCCCTGGCGATATGGGGTGTGCTCGCATTGCTGGCACTGGTCTTGTGGACACTTCAACGCTCGGCGATTCCGGTGGTCGAAGCCGCGCCCAAGGGCAAGACCGACTCGTTTTCCACAAAGCCACGCGCATGGTTGCTGGCCTTGTTCTTCGGCCTTGGCACGGCTTCGTACACCTGTGTGCTGGCCTGGCTGGCACCTTATTACGTGGAAAGGGGCTGGAGCGAACAGGACGCGGGGCTAGTGCTGGGTTTCCTGACGGCGATGGAAGTTCTGTCCGGTCTGGCTGTACCCGCAATCGTCAACCAGACCCGGGACAAGCGTTGGGCACTGGCGGCGTTGCTGCTGTCGATCGTTGCCGGTTTCTGCGGCCTTATCCTGTGGTTTGATCATATGCCGTTGCTGTGGCCTTGCCTGCTGGGGCTGGGGATCGGCGGTCTGTTCCCCATGAGCCTGATCATTTCGATGGACCACATCGATAACCCGGCCCGTGCTGGCAGCCTGACTGCCTTCGTGCAGGGCATCGGCTACCTGATTGCGGGGCTGTCGCCTCTGCTGGCTGGCGTCATCCGTGACCAGTCGGGCAGTTTCGAGGGCGCGTGGTGGACACTGACAGCTGTGATGGTGGCGATGATCGGGATTGTGTTGCGGTTCAATCCTCGCCAGTACAAGCGCATTGGTGAATGACTGATTTGAAAAGTGTGCCTATAGCTATACAGCTTTATTTTATAAATATTGTTGCTTGTTTCTAGTTGTAGCGTGAATATATGAAAAGATGGCAAAATTGACCATGGCTGTCAGTGAAAAAGCTTTTGAAGTTCAAGTTGGTTAGTAAAGTGTGCTGGGTGTTGAGTTGTAATGGGGAAGGTATGTTCAGAAAAGCTATCGATATCGCTACGGATCATATGGTCCAGCTATACAATCTGGCTGGTGGGTTGGAGCATGAGGGAGAAAAGGGGGCGTTTAGAGAATATTTTGTGGCCTCACTTATAAAGCCTTGTTTGCCTTTTCATTTTGATATTGGGTCTGGTGTAATAGTCGATAATTGGAGTAAGCAAAGTCGACAGTGTGATGTCATAATTTATGATAAGCGAATGATGCCGCCTATTTTGGAAGTCGGCGGTAGAGGGCTATATCCTATTGATAGTGTAATGTGTGTTCTTGAGGTGAAAAGCTGTCTGCGATCCTCTCATTATGAAGCACTGTCAGATGCGGCTTTTAGACTTTCTCCAAAAAACCCCAACGGACTCAGAGTTAGAAGGCCAGGAAAACTAGAGGGTGGAAGAACATTTTATCCACTTTATGCAGTTTTTTCTTTTACCTCGGATGCAGAAAAAGATGAGCTTGTCCGAGCGCGGGAGAAGCTCGGAAGATTGCAGTCCCTAGGAGATATATCGGACCTTTTTAAATTGATTGGAGTGCTTGATAAAGGTGTTTGGAGTAGGAGTGATGGTTTTTTCGAGAGTAAGGTTGCGACTGAGAATGCTGCTAGATTTTTGGTGGGTATGTTAAATTTAATTGAGGAGACAGTGGAAAGTAGAGGTGAGTTTAAGTTGCAGGACTGGTTGTGATAGTTGGTTTTTTTGCTGTAGGGTTGTCGTCATGTTTTGGGGGGATGTTTTTGATCTTGCATGGTTTTTATTATTTTATATCGATAATTGTTCGTTCGGTAAATTTAGATGCAAGAGATTTAATGTTTTGAAACTTCGAGATCTTAAGCGCCCTCCTTCTATCAAATCACCTTCACCGCCCGCCCGATAAACTGAATCGGTCCGGTCGGTTTACCAACAGGCGAGCCCGTAGACTTCTCCAGTGTCAGTTCGAACAACTGGTTATGTTGCAGCGGTGGCAACTTATCCAGCGGTATATGCAGGGTCTGGCCCGGTTTCACCAGGCCGAGGGATACCGGACCTTGCCAGTCGTCGGCCTTGGTCCAGAATTCCAGTGCCTTGTCCGCAGGAACCTGGGTTTCACCCAGAGGAATGAGCTGGATTTCCTGTGAGTTGCTGGCCTGAACGACCCAGCCGGGTGCCTTGTCCTGTGGCGCAACGAGTACGACCAGATAGGATGGTGCCTGCGGTGGCTGAATGAAAAGCATCGAGCCCAGCACCAGTGATGCAGCCAGACCTGCGCCGGCCAGGCCGCGCCAGATCGACAGGTTGTCCCACCAGCGGACACGCTGTGGTTCGGCCTTGTTTGCCGTGAAGCCTGTGAGGTTGCGTTCGATACGATTCCAGAGTCCGGGCGTCGGCGTCACAGGTTCGGCCATATCGGTCAGTGGCAGCAGGCGTTCTTCCCAGGCGTCGACGGCGGCCTGCAAGGCGGGCTCGTGTGGCAGGCGGCGCTGGATATCGATTCTCTGCCGGGCAGGCAAGGTGCCGAGTACGTATTCCCCGGCCAGTTCATGGATGTTTTCGTCTGTAGGCCGAGTCATCCCATACACTCCCGCAAAGCCGTCAGGCTGCGCTTGATCCAGGCTTTGACCGTACCCAAGGGGGCGCCGATTTTCTGCGCGATTTCCTGATGCGAGTAACCGTCCACGTAAGCGTGGAAAACACAGTTGCGCCGCACCGGTTCAAGTTGTTCCAGGCAGAACTGAATCCGTCCCGGATTGACGCGCCAGTCAAAAGCATCACCGGTTTCCTGCCAGCCTTCAAGCGTGGCCGGTTCGTGGTGATCTTCGCTACCGTCGTCTTCCAGGCTTACTTCCCGTGCATTGCTGCGCAGGCGATTGAGCGCCAGATGGCGGGTCACGCTGAAAATCCAGCCGCGTGCCGAACCTCGTGTCTGATCGAAACTTGCCGCATTGCTCCATATCTTGAGGAACGCATCATGCACGATGTCTTCCGCCAGCGCATTGTCACGCACGAGCCGCACGACGACGCCGAGCAGCCGGGCGCTTTCCTGTTGATAGAGACGCTGCAAGGCCTGGCGCTCACCGCGAGCGCAGGCATGCAGCGTTGCTTCGTAGTCAAAGAGAGATTCGTGTGAAGACACGTCGATCCGCCATCAATGGATGATTGCTGCCTTGTTGATATCACAAGGCCCCCGCGCAGCAGCATAGACTACTGACTGCGCGACACCCGATTGAATGGCTTCAATCACTTGCTGGCCCAGAAAATGTAGTCGGCCTGATACTTGACCACTTCCTTCGCGCCCTTGTTGCTGGTCGAGCAGGCTGTGGCTGGCGCAACGCCGCCTTTCAAGGCTACGCGCTGGATGTAGGCCGTGCCGGTCAGAGCGCCTTTGCCTTCAGCCGGGTTGGCTTTGACCAGTTGGTAAGGCAGGTTGCCCGCGCTGGAAGGTGCAACGGCCACTTGAGTGCCGGTCAGCTTGGAGCCGTCTTTGGATTCCCAGGTAGCCGGTGGGCCGTAGTAGGTGCCGACTTGCTTGCCGCTGCGATCATTGAGAACAGCTTTGGGGCCGACGAATACCCATTCGGTTTCGGTGGTGGAGTTGGCCTTGGCGCGGCACTCGTAAGTGATCTCGCCCACGCCGGTGGTTTCCAGAGTGATCTTGTGACCGTCCGGCACCCGTACGCTTTCGGGCAGGGAAGTCTGAGCCATGGCAACAGAAGTCAGGCAGGTGAGAGCCAGGGTACTACCTGCAAGGCAGAGCAAACGTTTTGCGTTCATGCAGAAAATCTCCAGATTGTTTAACCGCGCTCAGCAACTCGAAGTGGCTGCTGTATGTACTACCCGCGAGAAAACGATCTGGATGCAGTGATTTGAAAATATTTTTTCAGGGCCGACTGAAACGGCTGCGCAACAGCAGCACACCGGCAATCGCAGCCAGGCCCGAGCCCATCAGAACGCCGATCTTCACCTCATCTACCAGATGCGCTGCGCCGGGGAAGGCCAGGTTGCCAATGAACAGGCTCATGGTGAAACCGATGCCGCAAAGCAGCGCCACGCCATAGAGTTGAACCCAGTTGCTGCCTTGCGGCAGTACCGCCAGCCCGGCCCGTATCGCCAGCAAGGCGGCCAGGAACACGCCGATCTGCTTGCCGACAAACAGACCCAGCGCGACGCCGAGGGGCACAGGGTCCAGCAGGTTTTCGGCAGAAATACCGGCAAGTGAAACCCCGGCATTGGCGAATCCAAACACCGGCACGATGGCGAAGGCGACCCAGTAATGCAGCTTCTCTTCGAGAAACAGCAGCGGCGAGCGCGCTTCTTCCTCAGGCTTGCCCAAGGGAATGCACAGCGCCAGCGCCACACCCGCGAGCGTGGCATGCACACCCGATTGCAGCACGAAGAACCACAGCAGCGCGCCCAGTATCAGGTACGGCAACAAGCGCCGCACCTTCAGGCGGTTCATTGCAACCAGCACTGCCAGGGTCACGAAGGACGCCAGCAGCATCGGCAGGTTCAGGCCCGAGCTGTAGAAGAAGGCGATGATGGTCACGGCCCCCAGATCATCGAGAATCGCCAGCGCTGCGAGGAACACTTTCAGGGACGTCGGCACCCGCTTGCCCAGTAACGACAGCACGCCAAGCGCGAAAGCAATGTCGGTGGCCGCCGGGATGGCCCAGCCGCTGATGGTTTGCGGGTTGCCCCAGTTGACGGCGAGATAGATCAGCGCCGGGACCAGCATGCCACCCGCCGCGGCAAAGCCGGGCAGGGCGCGTTGCTCCCAGGTGGCGAGGCCGCCCGCGAGCACTTCGCGTTTGATTTCCAGGCCGACCATCAGAAAGAAAATCGCCATGAGCCCGTCGTTGATCCACAACTCGACGGAAAGCCCAAGCCAGACGCTGTGCAGGGTGGCGAAATAGCCGGGAGCCAGAGGTGAGTTGGCAACGATCAGTGCGGCCAGCGCTGCGCCCATCAGGACAATGCCGCCTGCCGATTCCGATGCCAGGAAGCGGGCGAGGATGGCAACGGCTCTAGGTGTTTCCTTTGGAGGCAATCGGGTCATGCTCGTCCTTGAAACAGGATCTTGATTCTGTGGCTCAAGCGCTCAAGGCACTCAGTTCGATGAGGCAGCAGCGACTGGCGCTGGGTGCTTGCAGCTCGATTTCCAGCAGGCCGCCTTGGTTATCCACTTGCAGGCAGTCGTTTCTGCCAAGGATTTCCCAGAGCCCGTCATTTACGCTGACGCCGATCTGCTCGGCAACGCTGAACAGCAAAAAGGTGCTGGCGGAGCTGAACACCCGCTGTGGCTGGCGCACATCGATCCAGTGCAGGCGGGCACTGTAACGCTGTGGAGCATAGATCAGGTTGAAATCACGGATCGGGCCGTCGAGCAGCGCGCAACTGACCTGGCTGTCGCCACTGAAGGCCAGCGGGTCGGTGGGCAATAACGGGCGACTGGTGACGCCGTCGATATCCAGAGTCATGCCAGCCCCCTGGATTACGGAGATGATCCGCTGATAACCGGCAAACACCGAAAAGTCGCCAGACGTCTCGATATCGGCAATCGACAGGCGCCAGCCGAAGCCGTCCAGGTCCTGCCCGGCATCGCGAGTGATTTCTTCGGTGCTGCCGCCGCCGTTTTTCCACGGCATGCGAGGGTAATCGGTGGCGCGCAGGGTTCGGGTCCGGGTCATTTGGTGAAGCGTCCTTCCAGGCGATGGCGGGAGCCGGGGTGAATCAGGCGAGCGGCGGTAACCGGCTGACGTCCTGACCATGTCCGGCGACGAATCAGCAGGCACGGCTCGCCTGCATCGATTTGCAACAGCTTGCACTCATCGGCATCGGCCAATATGGCTTCGACCACATGCTCGCCTTCGGTAAGCGGCGCGACTTGCGACAGATAGGCGTAAGGCGTCTGTTGGGTGAAGTCCTGCTTGAGGTAGTCAGGCGCCACCAGCGCATTCACGAAACGGTCCTCGATCTGCACCGGGATATCGTTTTCAAAGTGGACGATCAACGAGTGAAACACCTTCTGGCCTTCGCGCATGTCCAGCGCCAGTGCGCGCTCGGAGCCGGCGGATTCTTCCTTGAGAATGATGACCTTGCAGGTGTGCCTGTGACCTCGCGTTGCGATCTCGTCAGCAATGTTGTGGACTTCAAACAGCGCCGACTGGCTTTTGGGTTCGGCGACGAAAGTACCGACGCCCTGCATGCGGATCAGCAGGCCTTCGGCGGTCAGCTCGCGCAATGCCCTGTTGATGGTCATGCGGCTGAAACCCAGTTGGGTCACCAGTTCGCTTTCCGACGGCACGCGATGATGCGGCGGCCAGGTGCCGTTCTGGATTTGCAGGGCAATCATCTGTTTGACGCGGGCATAGAGCGGTGCCGGACTTTCGCCCATCTGGGCTGCCAAGGGAGAAGAGGCGGGCGGAATCGGCACGTGCGGGTCCTTGTCTGGGTGGTTCAGCTACGAAATAGCGCCCAAGCTAACCATTAACCTTCGGTACGGCAAGCGCGCGAAGGTTTACCGGGCATCATAACGTCTGTATATGTATATACAAATTACAGTGATGAGGTTTGAAGTCAATGCCAGCCTTCTTTGCCGAGCGTGCATTACTCCCTGATGGTTGGGCCAATAATGTCCGTCTGGAGGTCAGTTCTGATGGGTTGTTGAGCTCGGTGCAAGCCAATGCGGATAGCCAGGGCGCAGAACGGGTAAGCGGCCCGTTGCTGCCCGGCATGCCGAATCTGCACTCCCATGCGTTCCAGCGCGCGATGGCGGGGTTGGCGGAAGTGGCAGGCAATCCCAGCGACAGCTTCTGGACCTGGCGCGACCTCATGTATCGACTGGTCGGAAAGATCAGCGCGCCACAGGTGGGCGTCATCGCCCGTCAGCTCTATATAGAAATGCTCAAGGGCGGCTTCACCTCGGTCGCGGAGTTTCACTACGTCCATCAGGACACCAACGGCAAACCTTATGCCGATCCTGCCGAGCTGGCCTTGCAGATCAGCCAGGCCGCCACGTCGGCGGGCATTGGCCTGACATTGTTGCCGGTGCTCTACAGCCATTCGGGCTTTGGCGGGCAAGCGCCAAACGAAGGGCAGCGCCGGTTTATCCACAGCACCGACAGCTACCTGGATTTGCAGGCTCGTCTGAGGCCGGTCATCACCGGTCAGGCAGCTCAGAATCTGGGGCTGTGCTTTCACTCGCTACGCGCCGTCACTCCGCAACAGATCAGTGAAGTGCTGGCCACCAGCGACCGGCAGTGCCCGATACACATCCATATCGCCGAGCAGCAGAAGGAAGTCGATGACTGCCTGAACTGGAGCGGTCGACGTCCGCTGCAATGGCTGTATGAAAACGTGGCCGTGGATCAGCGCTGGTGTCTGGTCCATGCGACCCATGCCGAGCCGGATGAAGTCGCCCTCATGGCGCAAAGTGGCAGCGTGGCCGGTTTGTGCCTGACCACGGAAGCCAACCTGGGCGACGGTATTTTTCCGGCCGTGGACTACATCGCTCAGGGCGGTCGTTGGGGGATTGGCTCGGACAGCCATGTGTCGGTGAGTGTGGTCGAAGAGCTTCGCTGGCTGGAGTACGGCCAGCGTCTGCGGGATCAGCGCCGCAACCGGCTGTATCGCAGCGATCAACCGATGGTCGGTCGAACCCTGTTCGATGCAGCATTGAGCGGCGGGGCGCAGGCGTTGGGGCAGGGCATCGGCAAGCTTGAGGTCGGGCAGCGTGCCGACTGGGTAGTGCTGGATGGTTCGGACCCGTATCTGGAAACCGCCTGCGGCGATGCCATCCTCAACCGCTGGCTGTTTGCGGGCGGTGATCGTCAGGTTCGCGATGTGCTGGTCAATGGTCGCTGGGTCGTGCGCGAAGGGCGTCATGCGGCAGAAGAGGAAAGCAGCCGTGCGTTTGCGCAGGTGCTTCGGGAATTGCTGGGGTAGGCTTTTCGCGACCTGGGTAGGAGCGCGCTTGCCCGCGACCGAGTGCGAAGCGCTCGCAAAATCTACGACTGCTGCGCAGCCGGTCGCGGGCAAGCGCGCTCCTACCTGTTTGCTGCGCGACAGCGCGGCGCCGAGGCGGCGGGTAATCTCCCACAATCCCTAGACTCAAATCACTTGCCGATCTTTGAATCATCCTCACGCCAGATCAGTCGGCTGGTGTCGTAACCCTGCTGGCGTGCCTTGCTCATCATGTCCTGCTTGACCTGCTCCGACACGGTTGGCGTGCGGGACAGCAGCCACAGGTATTTGCGATCAGGATTGCCGACCACGGCAGTCTTGTAGTCGTCACCGATGGCCAGAACCCAATAGTCGCCCTTGGCCAGACCCGGCAGCAGTCGTGAGAACCAGTTGTCGAAGACCACCCACAGCTTGTCGGTCTTGCCCGGTACTTGTGGCGAGGCGGTGCCGGTTGCTTCCTGCCACTTGCCTTCGATTGTCCGGCAGCGGTTGGTTACGCCGATATTGCCGTCAGGCTTGAGCGTGTAATGAGCTTCGGACTGCGCGCAGTTGCGCTGGAAAAACATCGGCAGCCGAGCCAGCTCATACCAGGTGCCCTGATAGCGCTTGAGATCGACGCTGTCGACGGTCTTGGGTTCGAGGTTGTCTGCCGAATGGGCGAAGCCGATGGCCAGGAAGCTGGCCATGACGAGAATGCCGAAGCGTAGAAGTAGCTTGATCATGAGTTATTTCAGACCTTGGCCCGAGAAAATGAGCACTTTGTCGCCAGCATATTGCACGCTGATAAAGGTTTTCTGGTCGCCCCAGGTGCAACTGGACATCCCCAGTGCGCCGGAACATTCCGTCGGGCTGCCCAGCAGGCTTTCGACCTGGGCCTTGGGCATGCCAGCGGAAAGCTTGGAGTAATTCTCTTGAGTGATCTTGCTGCAGGCAGTCAGCAGCACGCAAAACGACAGTAACGCGAGAGAGCGCAAAGACATGGATGAAGCTCCTGAACGGAAGGAGGCTGCGTCGCAGCAGCAGGTCTATGAACCTGGCTGGCGCAATGCCGAAAGCTTAGAAGATAAAACCGGGATCTGGTTCCCTTGACCCGTAAATCCCTGCTGGCAGGTGATGCGCGGACGACGGATGATTTCCGGCGAGCCAGAGCGCATTGATTGGCGAAGCGCCTAAAAGCTTGAGCCGGGCGTCTTCAGAAACTCGATCTCTTCATCGGTCGAGGCACGGCCGAGAATGTCGTTGCGATGGGGGAAGCGGCCGAAGCGGGCGATGATTTTCTGATGACGCTCAGCGTAATCAAGGCTCTGATTGAAGTAATCGCGGTCGGTGGCAGGCAGCAGAGGAAGCAGTTTGCCAAAGCAGGTGATGGCCTGGTTCTGCACGTCCAGGTTTTCGCTGTGCTCCAGCACCAGATAGATGAAGGTACGTTCAAGGGGTTCCAGATGCTGATCCCGACCCAGTTTCAGGCCATGTTGCACCAGAGCCTGAGCGCGTTCATCGCCGGCGAATGCCTTGGGTGTGTCGCGATGGATCATGCGGGGCAACTGATCAAGCAGCAGGACCAGTGCCAGCCAGCCCTTGGGGTTTTCTGCCCATTCCTTGAGGCCGCCAGTCAGCGCCTGTTCGACCAGCCCACCGAAGCGCTCACGGGCTTCGGTGTCAGTGGTCCGACTCTTGCCGAACCACAATTTCTCCCTGGCCTTCACCACTTCGCTGGCGGATTCGGCAGAGCCGAACCACCATTGCAGCAGAGGTAGCCAGGGAGCGGACATGGTCTTATTCCTTGTGGTACGCCGTGGCGCGCTCGACTTCCTCTTTGGAACCCAGGAAAACGGCTACACGCTGGTGCAGGCCTTCAGGCTGGATGTCGAGGATGCGCTGATGGCCATCGGTGGATGCGCCGCCTGCCTGTTCGACCAGGAAGGACATCGGGTTGGCTTCGTACATCAGGCGCAGTTTGCCCGGCTTGGAAGGCTCGCGGCTGTCGCGTGGATACATGAACAGACCGCCACGGGTCAGGATGCGATGCACGTCGGCAACCATCGCGGCAACCCAGCGCATGTTGTAGTTCTTTTTCAGCGGGCCTTCTTCGCCAGCCAGCAACTCTTCGACGTAGCGCTGTACCGGAGCTTCCCAGTGACGCTGGTTAGACATGTTGACCGCGAATTCCTGAGTGGATGTCGGGATCTTGAGGTCTTCGTGGGTCAGCACGAAGCTGCCCATTTCACGGTCCAGAGTGAAGCCTTTCACCCCGTCGCCCAAGGTCAGGACCAGCATGGTCTGCGGGCCGTAGATGGCATAACCGGCTGCGACCTGCTCGGTGCCCGGTTGCAGGAAGGCCTTTTCGTTCAAGGCTTCGTTCTGGCTCAGGTATTCGCTAGGGCAGCGCAGAACCGAGAAGATCGTGCCGACCGGGGCGTTGATGTCGATATTCGAGGAGCCGTCCAGCGGGTCGAATACCAGCAGGTAAGCGCCTTTCGGGTATTTGCCCGGGATCTGGTAGGCGTTGTCCATTTCTTCGGACGCCATGCCGGCCAGGTGACCGCCCCATTCGTTGGCTTCAAGCAGGATTTCGTTGGAGATCACGTCGAGCTTTTTCTGCACTTCGCCCTGTACGTTCTCGGTACCCATGCTGCCGAGGACGCCGCCCAGTGCGCCTTTGGAAACGGCATGGCTGATTTCCTTGCATGCTCGCGCCACTACTTCGATCAGGAAGCGCAGATCGGCAGGAGTATTGTTGCTGCGGGTCTGCTCAATCAAAAAGCGACTCAGTGTAACGCGGGACATGGATAGCTCCGAAAATGGGGGATAAAAAACCCGCGCAGTTTAGCGCGAGTGGCGGCGTAATACTGCTATCAGACTGGCTTATGGCGAATTGAGTTCATACGCTTGCTCAGCGTAGCTGCAAAACCGCAATTCGAAGCCGTGACGGGTCAATGTTTTGAGGCGCGCAGGGCACTCAGACCGATCCAGCTCAGGCATAGCGTGCCCAGTATCAGCACGGCCCACAGGCCCATACGCTTGTAATCCATGTTTTCAGCGGCTGGCGGTGCAGCAACCGCTGCGCTGGCAGCAGGCGCCTTGGCCGGTCTGGCCTTGCCCAGCGCCGTCAGTTTCTGCGGATCGAAGCCGGGTATCAGTGTCGTCAGCGGCAGTTCGACTGCCGGTGCTGCAGCATGGCCGATGGCGAGGGTAAACGGCCCGTTGCCGCTGGCCCGGAACACCACCTGAGTCGCAGGCACGGCAACGCTCAGCCCTGGAGCCTGTGCGCCCAGACCGCCGCCGCGATCATCGACGACCAGTTTCAATTGCCGCACGCTCTGCCCCGAGAGCTGCAACTGATCCTGCACGATCTCGCCATTGTTCTGGGTCAGGCGATACAGCAGGCCGCTGCTGATGATCTGCCATTCCTGACGGCCATCAATTCGGCCATAGAGCGTACCGGGTGCCAGGCTGTTGTCCTGACTGATATCGATTTTCACCCGCTCCACCGGCAGGTCGACCGGCAACTGCCAGACAAACTCATTGGGCTGTTCGACGACACCGGCAATCGGTGGCGACCAGCTCAGAGTAGTCGGCGGGCTATCGGGGCTTGCGCTCAGTACGTGAGCTGAAATCAGGGTTGGCGCGTTTTGCGGTGAGCGCCATAGCAGGCGCAGGTAGCGGGCGTTCTGACCGGGCAGACCGACCTCTCGCTGCTCGACCATTTCATCGGAGAACGTCAGGCGTGCCACTTGTCCTTCGCCCCAGGCCTGCCAGTGCTGGAGGTCATCGCTGGCCTCGATGCTGAAGTGCTGGAAGCCTTCGCGCTCGGAGCTCCAGTCGATCAGCAGTTGTTCAAGGGGAGCCTTGATCGCGCTGGTGTCCAGCAGCCAGCCGCGCAGTATCTCTTCACCCGCTTCGATGTCGCTCTGCGGCTGTACATCGATGAGGGCTCCGTCGCTCGAGCGTTTGCTGCGGATAACCGGCACGGCATCACCCGCTTCGGCAGTGGTGTACAGCGGGAACCACTTCACGGCTGTGGGTGCAGGGTTTTCTTCGTGGGATTCCTGTTTGCGTACAAGCGCAAGGGCTTGAGCCTGGCCATCGGCATCGAATACACGAAGATCGTTCAGATTGGCCTGGCGGGCGTTCAGTTGCAGTGCCAGAGGCAGTTCGATGCGATACAGCGGGCCTTGGCCGATGAGGGTCAAAGGCGTCTGGCTGGTGAAGTCCGCCGGTTTTTCCAGGGCGTTGACAGTCATCGCTGCGCACA
Source organism: Pseudomonas cichorii (assembly GCF_019719005.1). Classification (GTDB taxonomy): domain Bacteria; phylum Pseudomonadota; class Gammaproteobacteria; order Pseudomonadales; family Pseudomonadaceae; genus Aquipseudomonas; species Aquipseudomonas cichorii_E. The sequence continues at coordinate 51,646 of NZ_JAIGPJ010000024.1, read as the reverse complement.
GGGCTGCGCCGAGCACAGCGATTTTGATGACGAGCGGACGACTCACGAACGTTTTCCTCAGGGTTGGGCAGGCTCTTTTTCAGAGTCCCGACCTGTTTTCGCGCCGATTTTTGATCGGAATGTTTCAGCGGTAGTGTGTGAAATATCCCACCACTGATAGCGATATGCCAATACCTGTGAGCAAAAGGAAGTGCGTCAGGAGCAAAAGTTGCGCAGGAGCGAATTCATTCGCGACTGAAGTCGCTCCTGCGGGGGTTGTGGGTATTACTCCAGGGCTTTCCAGATTTCTCCGGCGTACTCGCGGATGGTTCGGTCTGACGAGAACCAGCCCATGCGCGCCGTGTTGAGAACTGCCGAGCGCCACCATTGCTTGGAGTCGTGCCAGCGTTCCTCGACCTTGGCCTGGGCGGCCCAGTACGAGTCGAAGTCGGCGCAGACCAGGAAGCGATCGTAGGCCAGCAACTGATCGATCAGGCCCGCATAGCGGTTCGGATCGTCCGGAGAGAACACACCGCCGCGAATCGCCTGCAGCACATCATTGAGGCGGCCGGATGCGGCCACATCGGCGTAAGCGCTGAAGTCGCCAGCCTGCTTGCGGGCATCTACCTCCTGCGACGTCATGCCGAAGATGAACATATGTTCAAGGCCGATCTGCTCGCTCATCTCCACGTTGGCGCCGTCCAGCGTGCCGATGGTCAGTGCGCCGTTGAGGCCGAATTTCATGTTGCTGGTGCCTGAAGCTTCCAGGCCGGCAGTGGAAATCTGCTCGGAAAGGTCGGCTGCCGGAATGATGCTTTCGGCCAGGCTGACGTTGTAGTTGGGCATGAACACCACTTTGAGCAGGCCACGCACGGTCGGATCGTTGTTGACTGTGCGGGCGATGTCGTTGGCGAGCTTGATGATCAGCTTGGCCGAGTGATAACTGGCCGCGGCCTTGCCCGCGAAGATCTTCACCCTTGGCACCCAGTCGGTACCGGGTTCAGCGCGGATTGCCTGATACAGCGCGACGGTGTGGAACAGGTTCAGCAACTGGCGCTTGTACTCGTGGATACGCTTGACCTGCACATCGAACATCGCGGCAGGATTGACTACGATCCCCAGTCTTTCATGAATGATGGCTGCCAGTGCGCGTTTACTGTGCAGGCGCTGGTCGGCCATCTGTTTGCGGAAGGAGCTTTTTTCCGCGAACGGTTCCAGTTCGATCAGGCGTGTCTCTGCATTGTCCAGGACGTCTTCGCCCAAGGCTTCCACCAGCATTTCGGTCAGCTTCGGGTTGGCCTGGTACAGCCAGCGGCGGAAGGTGATGCCGTTGGTCTTGTTATTGATCCGCTCTGGATAAATCTTGTGCAGCTCGGCGAACACGGTCTTGCGCATCAACTGGGTGTGCAGCGCGGAAACGCCGTTGATGCTGTGGGACCCGAGGAACGCCAGGTTGCCCATGCGTACCCGGCGGCCATTGTCTTCTTCGATCAGCGAGACGGCCCGCAGGATGTCGAAGTCGTGTACACCTTTGGCGCGCAGGGTGTCGATGTGCTGGGCGTTGATCAGGTAGATGATCTGCATGTGGCGCGGCAGCATGCGTTCCATCAGGCCCACCGACCAGGTTTCCAGCGCTTCGGGCAGCAAGGTGTGGTTGGTGTAGCTCAGCGTGCCCACGGTAATTTTCCAGGCCGCATCCCAGGCGATTCCGTGGGTGTCGATCAGCTGTCGCATCAGCTCGGCCACGGCAATCGAGGGGTGGGTGTCGTTCATCTGGATGGCCGCGTGCTCGGGCAGATCCATCAGGGTCGCGTGCATGTTCAGGTGGCGACGCAGCAGGTCTTGCAAGGACGCCGAGACAAAGAAGTATTCCTGGCGCAGGCGCAGTTCCTGGCCAGCCTCCGTTGCATCATTGGGGTAGAGGACGCGGGAAATACTTTCGGCCCGCACGACTTCGGCGACCGCACCGAAGTGGTCGCCGGCGTTGAAACGCTCCAGATGCAGATCATCCAGTGCGCGGGCACGCCACAGGCGCAGGGTGTTGACGCTTTTGCCGCGCCAGCCGACTACGGGCGTGTCGTAGGCAATGGCGCGCACGGTTTCCGCTGGACGCCAGACCTGACGCGGCTCGCCCGCTTCATTGAGCACCGTATCGACGCTGCCGCTGAAACCGATTGAATAGACTACTTCGGGACGCTCGAACTCCCACGGGTTGCCGAAGTCCAGCCAGTGCTCTGTCTGCTCCTGTTGCCAGCCGTCGACTATCGCCTGACGGAACAGGCCGTGCTCGTAACGAATGCCATAACCGTGACCGGCAATGCCCAGCGTCGACATGCTTTCCATGAAGCAGGCCGCCAGACGGCCCAGGCCACCATTGCCCAGTGCCGCGTCCGGCTCCAGCAAGCGGATACGCTCGATGTCCACGCCCAGTTCGGTCATCGCTTCGCGGGCGATTTCCAGCAGGCCGAGGTTGCTCAGGCTGTCGTACAGAAGCCGCCCGATCAGAAATTCGAGGGACAGGTAATAGACGCGTTTCTGGACCTTGCGATAAATCTGTCGCGTGTGGTCCATCCAGTGCTCGACCATGTGGTCACGGGCAGCCAGAGCTACAGCTTCAAACCAGTCATGCTCAAACGCATGGTCAGGGTCCTTGCCCACTGCATAGGTGAGTTTGGCAAGAACAGCGGCGCGGAAAGCGGCCACATCTGCGTCACGAACAAGTGGTTCCTGAGACATCGGTACGACCTCAAGTAGTCAGACGAGTGAAAGTGGGTTCTTTGACTGTAGGCGTGTCGTCAGTTATTTCCTGAAAAAATTTAAATAACCGAGCAAGTCGCTAGCGTTTCGACTCGCTTGCAATGCTCTGGTTCGCGAACCCGAGCAATTGGCAAAACGCTTGCATTGATCGTTCCACCTGGATGTGCAATGTGCAGCATGCTCATTCCTCGTTTCGGGTTTATGATGCCCAACGGCAGAATAATAGACGCCTCTGAACTGGACTTATGGAGCATGTATGCAGACTTTGTACCCGCAGATCAAACCCTACGCCCGGCACGATCTGGCTGTGGAACAGCCGCATGTGCTCTATGTCGATGAAAGCGGGTCGCCCGAAGGGTTGCCTGTGGTGTTCATCCATGGCGGGCCGGGTGCGGGATGCGATGCGCAAAGTCGCCGTTATTTCGATCCCAATCTTTACCGTATCGTCACGTTCGATCAGCGCGGCTGCGGCCGTTCCACCCCCCATGCCAGTCTTGAAAACAACACCACCTGGCATCTGGTAGAAGACCTGGAGCGTATTCGCGAACATCTGGGTATCGAAAAGTGGGTACTGTTTGGCGGTTCCTGGGGCTCGACCCTGGCGCTGGCCTATGCCCAGACCCATCCTGATCGCGTGCATGCCCTGATCCTGCGTGGCATTTTCCTGTGCCGTGCCCAGGAAATCGAATGGTTCTACCAGTCCGGTGCCAGCCGCCTGTTCCCGGATTACTGGCAGGATTACGTGGCGCCGATTCCGCTGGATGAGCGCGATAACCTGCTGGCGGCCTTCCACAAGCGCCTGACCGGTCCCGATCAGATTGCCCAGATGCATGCCGCCAAAGCGTGGTCCACGTGGGAAGGCCGCACCGCGACCCTGCGGCCCAACCCGCAGGTCGTCGACCGCTTTGCCGAACCACAGCGCGCCCTGTCCATTGCGCGCATCGAATCTCATTACTTCATCAATAATGCCTTTCTGGAAGAGAACCAGCTGATTCGCGACATGCCCAGGATCGCGCATCTGCCTGGCATCATCGTGCATGGCCGCTACGATGTAATCTGCCCGCTGGATAATGCCTGGGAACTGCATCAGGCATGGCCAAACAGTGAGTTGCAGGTGATTCGCGAAGCCGGGCATGCCGCTTCCGAACCCGGTATCACCGATGCGCTGGTCCGTGCGGCGTCGCAGGTCGCCCGTCGCCTGCTTGATCTGCCACCTGAAGAAGCGTAACCCCCCTGTGGGAGCGGATTCATCCGCGACGCTGTTTTCGCGAATGAATTCGCTCCCACACAGCCTGCAAGACGGGATTTCCTATTTATGAAAGGCTTGTTACAGCGCGTGCGAAGTGCGCGTGTGGAAGTGGCTGGAGAAGTTGTCGGTGCTGTGGACCAGGGGCTTCTGGTTCTTGTGGGGGTAGAGCCTCAAGACACACAGGCCAGTGCCGATAAGTTGCTGCATAAGCTGCTCAACTATCGGGTGTTCAGCGATGACGACGGCAAGATGAATCTGTCATTGCGTGATGTCGGAGGTGGCCTGCTGCTGGTTTCGCAGTTCACGCTGGCGGCGGATACCAAGAGCGGCATGCGCGCGGGCTTTTCAAAAGCAGCGCCTCCGGCCTTGGGTGCGCAGTTGTTCGACTATTTATTGTCACAGGCCAGGATCGCGCATCCGGTGGTTGCAGCGGGCCAATTTGGTGCGGACATGCAGGTTCATCTCGTGAATGATGGCCCTGTGACATTTTTGTTTGATACCTGACAAGATGAAATCTCTGCCCGCCGCGGATTTATTAGCCCTGCGTGCAAGAAAATCTTTGTCATACATGATGCGTTGTTACGCGTGCTACTGGATAATCGCGCGCTACGGGGACCGACGATAGTTGGTCCATTGCGTATTCAGAAGCGGGTTCTGACATTGATTGGGGAATCATTAAGCCCATTCGGAGTCGGAACAATGCTCGCCAACCCGGCATCTGATAGCTGGCCGTTGGTTTCTTCATCTGTTTTCGGCGAGGGTTGCTCGTGATTGTTAGTCCCTGTGATGCTCCAAAGACACCTGTCAAACGGTTGCGTAGTGCGCTTTTGGCAAGCTCGGCTCTTGTCTGCCTGCTGGGTTCAGGCCAACTGTGGGCATTCAACCTTGATGATGTAGCGGCAAAGGCCAAAGAAATGGCCGGGCAGAAGTTCGAGGCTCCAAAAAGCAATCTGCCTACCGAGTTGCGCGAAATGAAGTTCGCGGACTACCAGAAGATCCGCTTCCGTGAAGACAAGGCTGAGTGGGCGACTGACAAGACGCCGTTCAAGCTGTCGTTCTATCACCAGGGCATGCACTTCGACACGCCAGTCAAGATCAACGAAGTCACGGCCACCACCGTCGAAGAGATCAAGTACGACGCGAACCGTTTCGATTTCGGCGACATCAAGATCGACCCTAAAGCCACTGAAAGGCTTGGCTATGCGGGCTTCCGCGTCCTGTATCCGATCAACAAGGATGACAAGCAGGACGAGATCATGACCATGCTGGGCGCGAGCTACTTCCGCGTGATTGGCAAGGGTCAGGTCTACGGCCTGTCCGCTCGTGGCATGGCGATCGATACCGCCTTGCCGTCTGGCGAAGAGTTTCCTCGTTTCAAAGAGTTCTGGATCGAGAAGCCGGGCCCGGATGACAACCATCTGGTGATCTTCGCACTGCTCGATTCGCCGCGTGCCACCGGTGCCTACCAGTTGACCCTGCGTCCTGGTACCAACACTCTGGTGGACGTGAAGTCGCGCATGTACCTGCGTGAAAACGTCACCAAACTGGGCGTGGCTCCACTGACCAGCATGTTCCTGTTCGGTGCCAACCAGCCTTCGCGTGTGCCTAACTATCGTCGTGAACTGCACGACTCCAGCGGCCTGTCGATCCAGGCAGCCAATGGCGAGTGGGTATGGCGTCCTCTTAACAACCCGAAACACCTGGCCGTCAGCAGCTTCTCGGTCGAGAACCCGCGTGGCTTCGGTCTGTTGCAACGTGGTCGTGATTTCAGCCAGTACGAAGACCTCGACGACCGCTACGACAAGCGTCCAAGCGCCTGGATCGAGCCTAAAGGCGACTGGGGCAAAGGTACTGTCGATCTGGTCGAGATCCCGACTGCCGACGAAACCAACGACAACATCGTTGCATTCTGGAAGCCCGACACCCTGGCTGCTCCAGGCGAGCCGATGGAGTTCAACTACCGTCTGCACTGGACCATGCAGGAAAACGCCATTCACTCGCCTGATCTGGGTTGGGTCAAGCAGACCCAGCGCTCAATCGGTGACGTAAGGCAGTCCAACCTGGTTCGTCAGCCGGACGGCAGCCTGGCATTCCTGGTCGACTTCGTCGGTCCGGTTCTGGCCGCCTTGCCTGAAGACAAGACCATCCGCAGCCAGGTCACCACCGATGACAACGTCGAGCTGGTCGAGAACAACCTGCGTTACAACCCGGTCACCAAGGGCTATCGCCTGACCCTGCGAGTCAAGGTCAAGGACCGCAACAAGCCGACCGAGATGCGCGCCTACCTGCTGCGTGAAATTCCTGCCGAGCCTGGCAAGGAACCTGCGGTGCTTGTCGCTGACAAAGATGACAAGAAGTCAGCATCCAAAGAGGCTGCAAAAACTGCAACCGCCAAGGAAGTTGCCAAGGCTGATGCTGCTGTAGCCAAAGCCGATGCGACCAAGGCTGGCGATGCCAAGCCTGAAGCCGCCAAGGCCGACGTAGCCAAGGCCGATCCCGCCAAGAAAGCTGAAGCACCGAAGGCCGATGCAGCCAAAGCTGACAAGCCTGACGTAGCGAAAGCCGACGTGGCCAAGGATGCTGAAGGTAAAGAGATCAAGCAGCCTGAAGCCGAGGCCGCACCCACCCATCCGGAGCCGGCCAAGACGCTGCAAGTCATGACCGAGACCTGGAGCTACCAGTTGCCAAGCGATGAGTAATTCTCTATCCGTGCCAGAGTCTCTGAACGAGTACCTGGCGCACCTGCCGATGAGTGACGAGCAGCGGGCAGAACTTGCCAGCTGCAAGTCGTTCGCTGAATTGCACGAACGTCTTTCCGCCCAGCCGGTAAGCGACAAGGCCGAGGTCGCCCAGGCGTCCGTCGGCCGTCGCCTGACGCTGTCCACGGCTGACGAACTGCAGGACGCCGAACTGCTCGACGTCGATGCCAGCGGTCGCATTCGTCTGAAGGCTACGCCACCGATCCGTCGTACCAAGGTTGTTCCGGAGCCATGGCGCACCAACATTCTGGTGCGTGGCTGGCGTCGTCTGACCGGCAAGACCAACCCGCCCAAGCCCGATCACAGCGATTTGCCCCGTGATCTGCCCAAGGCGCGCTGGCGCACGGTCGGTTCGATTCGTCGTTACATCCTGCTGGTGTTGATGCTTGGCCAGACCATCGTGGCTGGCTGGTACATGAAAGGCATCCTGCCGTATCAGGGCTGGTCGCTGGTTTCGCTGGACGAAATCACTCGCCAGACCTTCGTGCAAACCGCATGGCAGGTGCTTCCATACGCCTTGCAGACCAGCATCCTGTTGCTGTTCGGCATCCTGTTCTGCTGGGTTTCGGCCGGTTTCTGGACCGCACTGATGGGCTTTCTCGAACTGCTCACCGGTCGCGACAAGTACCGCATTTCCGGTGCCAGCGCCGGTAACGAGCCGATCGAAGCCGGTGCGCGTACCGCACTGGTCATGCCGATCTGCAACGAAGACGTGCCACGGGTATTTGCCGGTCTGCGTGCGACCTTCGAGTCGGTTGCCGCAACGGGCGATCTGGACCGTTTCGACTTCTTCGTGCTCAGCGATACCAATGACACCGACATCGCCGTAGCCGAGCAGCAAGCCTGGCTGGACGTGTGCCGTGAAACCGGTGGTTTCGGCAAGATCTTCTATCGTCGTCGTCGCCGTCGCGTCAAACGCAAGAGCGGTAACCTCGATGACTTCTGCCGTCGCTGGGGTGGCGATTACCGCTACATGGTCGTGCTCGACGCCGACAGTGTGATGAGCGGCGAATGCCTGACCAGTCTGGTACGCCTGATGGAGGCCACTCCAGACGCCGGTATCATCCAGACTGCGCCACGTGCCTCGGGCATGGACACGCTGTATGCCCGCATGCAGCAGTTCGCAACCCGCGTCTATGGTCCGCTGTTCACGGCCGGTCTGCACTTCTGGCAACTGGGTGAATCCCATTACTGGGGTCACAACGCGATCATCCGCATGAAACCCTTCATCGAGCACTGCGCCCTGGCGCCGTTGCCGGGCAAGGGCGCGTTTGCCGGTGCGATTCTGTCCCACGACTTCGTTGAAGCTGCGCTGATGCGCCGTGCCGGCTGGGGCGTGTGGATTGCCTACGACCTGCCGGGCAGTTACGAAGAGTTGCCGCCCAACCTGCTGGACGAACTCAAGCGTGACCGCCGCTGGTGCCACGGCAACCTGATGAACTTCAGGCTGTTTCTGGTCAAGGGCATGCACCCGGTTCACCGTGCGGTGTTCCTGACAGGCGTGATGTCCTATCTGTCGGCGCCGTTATGGTTCTTCTTCCTGGTGTTGTCCACCGCCTTGCTGGCCGTGAATACGCTGATGGAGCCGACCTACTTCCTTGAACCGCGTCAGTTGTATCCGCTGTGGCCACAATGGCACCCGGAAAAAGCCGTTGCACTGTTCTCGACCACCATTGTCCTGTTGTTCCTGCCCAAGCTGCTCAGCGTCATTCTGATCTGGGCCAAGGGCGCCAAGGCATTTGGCGGCAAGTTCAAGGTCACGGTTTCGATGCTGCTGGAAATGCTGTTCTCGGTGCTGCTGGCTCCGGTTCGCATGCTGTTCCACACCCGTTTCGTATTGGCTGCTTTCCTGGGCTGGGCCGCGACCTGGAACTCTCCGCAGCGCGACGACGACTCCACGCCATGGATCGAGGCGGTCAAACGCCATGGTCCGCAAACCTTGCTGGGTGCCTGCTGGGCCTTGCTGGTGGCCTGGCTGAACCCGAGCTTCCTGTGGTGGCTTGCGCCAATCGTGGTCTCCCTGATGCTGTCGATTCCGGTCTCGGTGATTTCCAGCCGTACCAAGCTGGGTCTCAAGGCGCGTGACGAAAGCTTCTTCCTGATCCCGGAAGAGTACGACACGCCTCAGGAACTGATCTCCACCGATCAGTACACCCACGAGAACCGCTGGCATGCACTGAAGGAAGGCTTCATCCGTGCGGTGGTCGATCCTCAGCAGAACGCCCTGGCGTGCGCGCTGGCGACTTCCCGTCACCGTCTGGCTCAGCCTGTCGAGACAGTTCGTCATGAGCGCGTCGAGCATGCACTCAAGGTCGGGCCTGAGAAACTCAGCAATCATGAGCGCCTGATGCTGTTGAGCGACCCGGTTGCCTTGGGCCGTCTGCACGAGCAGGTCTGGAGTGCCGGTCATCCTGAGTGGCTGGCCGCATGGCGTGCTTCCATCGAAGCCGATCCACATGCACCTCTGCTGCCGCTTCAGCCGGTCAAGCAGGATGCGGAGCCGGTGTTGGCGTAAGCCTCACCGTCCTTTCGCGAATGAATTCGCTGCTACGGTTTTGCAAATCCCCGTAGGAGCGAATTCATTCGCGAAGCTCTCAATTAACCCGAAATTTCCCCACCAACTCCCTCAGATGAGTGCCCAATCGGGCCAGCTCAATGCTTGAGGCTGCCGTCTCATCGCTCGCAGCAGCGGTCTGTTCCGAAATATCCCGGACCTTGAGCACATTGCTGTTGATCTGCTCGGCCACGTTGCTCTGTTCCTCGCTGGCGGTCGCTATCTGCTGGTTCATGTCCTGAATGGTGGCCACCGTGCGGGTTATCTGCTCCAGCGCACATCCCGCACGACGACTCAGTTCCACGCTGCTGTCGGTCAGGCTGCGACTGCTGTCCAGAGTCGTGGCGACTTGCTGGGTGCCGCTCTGCAATGCTGCGATCAGTTCCTCGATTTCCTCAGTGGATTCCTGGGTGCGTTGCGCCAGGCCTCGTACCTCGTCAGCAACCACCGCAAACCCGCGCCCGGCTTCACCGGCACGTGCCGCTTCGATGGCCGCATTGAGAGCCAGCAGGTTGGTCTGCTGGGAGACGGACTTGATCACATCGAGCACCCCGACAATCTTGCCGCTTTCCAGCTTGAGCCGATTCATGGCCTGGGTGGAGTTGGCGACTTCGCTGGCCAGTTGCTCGATCTGAGTGATGGCCTGGCTGACCACCTTGTCGCCGTCCCGGGCCTGCTGATCGGCATTGACCGCCGCCTGAGAGGCTTCTTGTGCATTGCGGGCGATTTCCTGCACCGTCGCCGTCATCTGATTCATGGCGGTGGCGACTTGATCGGTTTCGTCTTTCTGGCTGTTGACCCCGACACAGGTCTGCTCCGTTACTGCCGAGAGTTGTTCGGCGGCGCTGGCAATCTGGGTAACGCCATCGCCAATACCGCTCACCAGAGTGCGCAGGCTCAGGGTCATGGCCTGCATGCTGTCTTGAAGCTGGCCCATTTCATCCTGACGCCGGATATCCAGATCCTTGCTCAGATTGCCTTTGGCAATGCGCCCGGCTGCGACCAGCGTCTGCTGCAAAGGAAGCGTGATCTGTTGCGTCATGACCCAGGCGGCCAATAGCCCGATGAGCAATGCCAGCCCGGCGACACCGGTCAACAGGGTTCGCGAGCCAGCAGCCTCCACATCGCGCTGGGTGCTTTGCAGGCTGATCAGCCGGGCAACCAGGTCCAGCATCTTGTCGCCCAGGTCTTCCATGTTTTCCTGAAGGACCTCGACCTTGACCTGAATGTCCTTGAAGCGGGTCAGTTGCTCGCGATAACGCTGTAACGTCTCGCTGGCGGGTATGAGGCCCTGGATATTCTCGTCGGCCTGCTCCCGGGCAATCTGCTGCACTTCCTTGAGTGCTTCGTCGATGGCGGCGATAGCGGCCGATTCGTCGGCTTCCTTGTTGGTAAAGGTGTAGGCCTGGACCTGATAGCGGGCAATCTGGATCTGCTGTTTGAGCTGGGAAATATTGGTGAATTCATCCAGCCGTTCGCTGTTGTCCTGCTCCTGGCTCACAGCCTTGAGCACTTCACTTTCGACCTGTGCGACGGCTTTCACCGCCTGTTCCGATTGCTGGTCCAGCTCGATACGCGACTGGTCGCGTGCCTTGCGATCAAGCCCCAGGTCGGCAAAGGTCTTTTCCATGCGGCTGACGATCTGGCTCTGCTCGGTAAGCAGCGCGATACTTTTGGCATCATCGGTTTCCCGGCGCAGCGTCGCCAGTTGAGCCTCAAGCTCATTGAGCCGTTCTACCACCCGGTTGGCGTTTTCCTGAGTATTTTCCTCGCGGAAAATAATGCGCTCGGCGCGCAGGTCTTTGGTCAGATTGCTGAGCTGGCCGATCGAGGACAGCGACTCGGAGCGCTCGATCATGGTGTCCAGGCCATGCCAGCCGGTCAGCGTAATAGCCAGAGTCAGCAATAGAACCAGGCCGAAGCCCAGGGACAGTTTGAGTTTGACGCTCATGTTGTCGAGCGAGTGATTGATCCATCTAAACATCGGGCTTCTCCTGCGATCAGCGAGCAAAAGCAGGCCCTGAAGGTTGCAGGGCATGCGTCATGAGCGCATCGGCAGGAGAGAGGTGTCGCTGGACCTGAAGAGGTCGTAGGAAATTTCCGAGGAGGACTTTCGGGTGAAACCGGTCACGTTGAGGGGCGTGACCTGTCGAACAAGGAAGCGGTGACATGCACCGCTTCCTGCTCGCGTCAGATTTTGAAGCGACCCACCAGCACCTGAAGGTGATTGCCCAGGCGCGCCAGTTCGACACTGGAAGCGGCGGTTTCTTCGCTGGCTGCGGAGGTCTGCTCGGAGACGTCGCGAACGTTGAGCACGCTGCGGTTGATCTCTTCGGCGGTGGCGCTTTGCTGCTCGGCCGCTGCGGCAATCTGCTGGTTCATGGACTGGATTGCAGACACGGTCTGGGTAATGTTTTCCAGCGACGTGCCGGCGCGGCGAGTCAGGTCCACGCTGCTGGCGGTCAGATCGCGGCTGCTGTCCATGATGCTCGAGGCTTGCTGAGTGCCGTTCTGCAGGCTGGCGATCAGTGCTTCGATTTCCTCAGTGGACTTCTGGGTACGCTGCGCGAGGCTGCGTACTTCGTCCGCGACTACCGCAAACCCGCGACCGGCTTCACCGGCGCGTGCCGCTTCGATGGCAGCGTTGAGGGCCAGCAGGTTGGTCTGCTCGGCCACCGACTTGATTACGTCCAGAACACTGCCAATCTTGTCGCTTTCCAGCTTGAGCGCGCCCATGGCTTCGGTGGAGTTGCCGACCGCCGAGGCCAGGCGCTCGATCTGGGAAATCGCTTCTTTCACCACGCGCTCACCCTCACGGGCCTGCTGGTCGGCTGCTACGGCCGCTTCGGAAGCTTCTTCGGCGTTACGGGCAACTTCCTGCACCGTTGCCGTCATTTCGTGCATGGCAGTGGCGACCTGATCGGTCTCGACCTTCTGGCTGTTGACTCCGGCGCTGGTCTGCTCGGTCACTGCGGACAATTCTTCGGCAGCGCTGGCGATCTGGGTCACGCCGTCGCGGATACCGCCAACCAGCTCGCGAAGGGAAACCGTCATGCGCTGGATACTGCCTTGCAGCCTGCCCAGTTCGTCACCGCGGTCAATGACCAGATTCTGGCTCAGGTCACCGGAGGCAACACGTTCTACCACGTCGAGTGTCTTTTGCAGCGGTACGGTGATCTGGCGAGTGATGACCCAGGCCGCCAGAATGCCAAAGACCAGTGCCAGGGCTGTTGCGATGGAAATCATCATGACCGACTGTGCGCTTTCGGCATCGCGGCTGGCGGTCTGTGCATCGATCATTTCATCGTTGACGGCCAGCAGCTTGGTGCCCAGCGCCGTCATTTTTTCCAGTGCTACCTTACTGGCGGCCTGCGCATCGCGGTATTGACCAACAGCGGCACGATAACCTTTCAGGCCGGCAATGGCTTGTTGCAGCATGGGCAGGTAAGACGAGGAAATATCGCCTGCCAGGGTATTGATGCCGGTCATTGCTTCATCAATGGCCGCATTGGCGTTTTTCTCGAACTCGGCACGGCCACTGTAGGTGTAGCCGCGCACTTGAAAACGAGCCTGCTGGATCTGTTTACTGGCACCAACAATATTGTTGAAGGCCAGAATGTTGTCGGCTTTCAAGAGTTCGGCTTCGATCTTGCCGACTTCGGCAACGGCCTTGTCGGCATTGTCGCCCATCAGGCTGCGAGTGCCTTCGCGGGTCTCGATAGCCTTGGTCATTTCTCCGAAGGCCTGGCGATACTCGTTGGCGCTCTGGATCTGGGAGTCCAGTCGCTTGATATTCTCAGGGGAGCGGAGCAAGGCTCTGGCTGCCTTGAGTGCGGCATCGAGCTTGTCCAGATTTGCCACGACAGCGCTGGCTGTTTCGGCGTTGTACAGTGTTTCGTAACGCATGCGATTGATGCGCAACTCAAGTGTCAGTACGTTGATATCGCTGATTGCAGCAACCCTGTCCCCGCGAGAGATAAGGCCTTGTGTGCTGAGCCAGGCTGTCGCCGTGATCATCAGGGTCAATATCAGGACCAGGCCGAAGCCGATCGCCAATTTCAAACTTACACTCGCATTGGCGAGACTTCGAGCGAACCAGCGATACATGACAACTCCTCAATATCTATTTTTATAGATTCGCTTCTACATCGGCTCCCAATTACAAAACTGTAGTCAGGGAACCGATAAAAGAAAGGCTCAGAATAGACGGGCCAGCAGGGCTGTCACGGCGGTTTCGACTCTCAGTATCCGGTCACCCAGTTGTACCGGTTGCAGGCCGGATTTGCGCAGCAGGTCGATTTCATAGGGAATCCAGCCACCTTCGGGGCCGATTGCCAGTGTGACCTGTTGCTCCACGGCACGTGGGCAGGCGGGAAAGTCGCCTGGATGACCCACGAGTCCCAGCGTATTTTCAGCCAGTTGTGGCAGTCGGTCTTCGACGAACGGTTTGAAGCGCTTTTCGATGATGATCTCGGGCAGCACGCTGTCGCGGGCCTGTTCCAGCCCCAGAATCAACTGTTCACGAATGGCTTCGGGCTCCAGAAACGGTGTCTGCCAGAAGCTTTTCTCCACCCTGTAGCTGTTGAGCAGGATGACTTTCGGCACACCCATGGTCGCAACCGTCTGGAATACCCGGCGCAGCATCTTGGGCCTGGGCAGGGCCAGCAGCAGCGTCAAGGGCAGTTTGGCGGGAGGTGCGGTGTCCAGGCTGATGCGCAGCTCTGCTTCGTGGCTTTCGAGGCGAAGCAGTTCGGCGGTGCCCAGCAAGCCGTTGAGGCGGCCTACGCGCAGGCTGTCGCCGACTTCTGCGCGATGCACCTCTTGCATGTGCCTGAGGCGTCGATCGCGCAGGACAACCCTGTCGGCCGCAATGAAGTCGGCCTCTTCAAGTAGCAGCAGGTTCACGACTGTGTCGCGGGCGGCTGGTCTTGCTTGTCAGCGTCGTCGGGCTGGTCGTCCGGATGCTCGCCACGCTTCTTGATCATCGAACTGCACAGGATGCCCAGTTCGAACAGCAGCCACATGGGCACGGCGAGCAGGGTCTGGGAGAAGATGTCCGGAGGCGTGAGAATCATGCCGACCACGAAGCAGCCGATGATCACGTAGGGACGAATCTTTTTCAGGTACTTCACGTCGACGATGCCGATCCAGACCAGCAGCACCACGGCTACCGGAATCTCGAAGGCGACACCGAAGGCGAAGAACAGCGTCATGACGAAGTCCAGATAACTGGCGATGTCAGTCATCATCGACACGCCTTCAGGCGTCACGCTGGCGAAGAAGTGGAATATCAGCGGGAAGACCAGAAAGTAGGCGAACGCCATGCCTGCATAGAACAGGATGATGCTTGATACCAGCAACGGGACCGCAACACGCTTCTCGTGTTTGTACAGGCCAGGCGCGATAAAGCCCCATATCTGGTGCAGGATGACCGGCATGGACAGGAACAGCGCCACCATCATGGTCAGCTTGAACGGCGTGATGAACGGCGAGGCCACGTCCGTGGCGATCATTGTCGCGCCTTCAGGCAGGTAGACCCGTAGCGGAGCCGAAACCAGCGTGTAGATCTTCTGAGTGAAGTAGAACAGACCGGCAAAAATCAGGAACACCGCCGCAACACAACGCAGCAGGCGTGTACGCAATTCTGTGAGGTGCGAGACCAGCGGCATTTGCTGATCGTTTTCCGGGATATCGCTCATGGGGCTCGTGGGGGCAGTGACGAATCGTGGGCGGAAGGTGGCGTGGCCGGTACTGTGGGGGCCGCCTGCTTTGGACGTTTTTCCAGAGACAGCTGGCTCTTGGGTGCCGGTTCTGCCGGACCGATTTCCTGGGCGGGTGCTGCTTGCGGTTCGTTCTGCGGCTCTGCGGCAGGTTCTGGCTCGGAGTGGGGCGAGAAGATTTTTCTCGCCTCTTCTTCCAGAGACAGGATGTGCTCATTGTGCAGTTGCCGACGAATCTCGTCGGCACCGATTTCACGTTCAACTTCCTGTTTGATCGCATTGAAGCTGCGCTTCAACCGGCCTATCCACAGGCCGGCGGTGCGCGCTGCGCCCGGCAGACGCTCGGGACCCAGCACCAGCAAGGCCACCAGACCCACGAGCAGCAGTTCAGAGAAGCTGATACCGAACATGGCTTACACCTGGTCTTTGCGGGTCGGCTCTTCGACTTTATGCGCCTGCCCGTCGATGGTGTGCGGCTGGTTCAGCGGCGAGGACTGAGGTGCGGCCTGAGCCTGCTGTGGCTGTGCGCCCGGCTGCTCGGCAGGTTTCTCGTCATCGTTCATGGCCTTGCGAAAGCCCTTGATCGATTCGCCGATATCGCTACCCAGCCCCTTGAGTTTCTTGGTGCCGAAAACCAGCACGACCACGATCAGGATGACGACCCAGTGTTTCCAGTCAAAAATACCCATGAAGCATTCCTCGTAGAAAATTCGAACCTGAAAGACAGGTAGTTAATCCGCTGTGCGTGCCGCTTTTTCTGCGTGTCCGGACAACCCGAAACGGCGGTCCAGCTCATCGAGCACAGCCTGTGGATGCTGACCGAGTGCCGCCAGCATCACCATGCTGTGAAACCAGAGGTCAGCGGTTTCGTAGATGACATCGCTGCAGTCACCGCTGATGGCGGCATCCTTGGCAGCAATGATGGTTTCGACCGATTCTTCACCGATCTTTTCCAGAATCTTGTTCAAACCCTTGTGGTACAGACTGGCGACATACGAGCTGTCGGCAGCGGCATCCTTGCGCGATTCCAGCACCTGGGCCAGACGGGACAAGGTATCAGTCATGTTCAGTGTCCTGCGTGATAAATGGCATCCGGGTCTTTGAGCACCGCGTCGACCGTCTTCCAGCCCGAGTTTTCATAAACCCGGTAGAAGCAGCTTTCGCGTCCGGTATGGCAGGCAATGCCGCCGATCTGCTCGACCATCAGGATGATGACGTCGGCGTCGCAATCCAGGCGCAGCTCATGCAATTGCTGAACGTGGCCGGATTCCTCTCCCTTGCGCCAGAGTTTGCCACGCGAACGCGACCAATATATTGCACGGTTCTCTTTTGCAGTCAGGCTCAGGGATTCGCGGTTCATCCAGGCCATCATCAATACACGACCGGTCTTGTGATCCTGAGCGATTGCAGGCACCAGACCGTCGCTGTTCCACTTAATCTCGTCCAGCCAGTCTTTCATAACTACTCCGGCAGCCGGGCTTCAATAATCCCGGCGGGTTGAACAGTGTGCCAGTCACATGCGTCGCTGGCTATCGGCGAACGATCAGATACAGCCCGGCCACCAGCATGATTCCAACCGGCCATGCCGTCAGCGTCAACAGTGGCAGGCCGGCTGCGCTCAACGCCCAGACCTGCACCGCGCCGCCACTCAGCAGCGCCGCGCCCAGCAGGCGCAAGGCCCAGCCATCGCTGGAGCCGAATCGTGGCGGCGGTGGGTCGTTTGCATGGGGCCGTGACAGGCGCTCCAGCAGGTCGCGGGTCATGCCTGCAATATGCGGTAACTGTTCGACCTGGGTCTGCAGGTTCTGAACCAGGGTCTTGGGGCTGACCCGCTCACGCATCCAGCGCTCCAGGAAGGGTTGCGCGGTGGTCCACAGATCCAGGTCCGGATAGAGCTGACGACCCAGACCTTCGATGTTGAGCAGGGTCTTTTGCAGCAGCACCAGTTGCGGCTGGACTTCCATATTGAAGCGGCGCGCGGTCTGGAACAGGCGCATCAGCACCTGACCGAAGGAAATATCCTTGAGCGGCTTCTCGAAAATCGGCTCGCAAACGGTACGAATCGCGGCCTCGAACTCGTTGAGCTTGGTTTCGGCGGGCACCCAGCCTGAGTCGATGTGCAATTGCGCCACGCGGCGATAATCGCGCTTGAAGAAGGCAAACAGGTTGCGGGCCAGATAATCCTGATCCTGTGGCGTCAGGCTGCCGACGATCCCGCAGTCGATGGCGATGTACTGCGGGCGCCACGGATTGACCGTGCTGACGAAAATATTGCCCGGATGCATGTCGGCATGGAAGAAGCTGTCACGGAACACCTGGGTGAAAAAGATCTCCACGCCGCGCTCGGCCAGCAGTTTCATGTCGGTACGCTGATCGGCCAGAGTCGCCAGATCGGTGACCTGAACGCCGTAGATACGCTCCATGACCAGCACTTTCGGGCGGCACCAGTCCCAGTAGACCTGGGGCACATACAGCAGGTCTGAGCCTTCGAAGTTGCGGCGCAACTGGCTGGAGTTGGCGGCTTCGCGCAGCAGGTCCAGTTCGTCGTAGATGGTTTTTTCGTAGTCGCTGACCACCTGCACCGGATGCAGCAGCCGTGCATCGGCAGACAGCCGCTCGGCGGTACGAGCCAGGATGAACAGCCAGGCCAGATCCTGGCCGATGATGGGCTTGAGGCCCGGGCGCACGACCTTGACCACCACTTCTTCGCCGCTCTTGAGGCGTGCGGCATGAACCTGCGCCACGGAGGCCGAGGCCAGAGGCGTCACGTCGAAGCGGCTGAAGACCTCACTGATTTTTGCACCCAGTTGCTCTTCGATCAGATTCACGGCCAGTTGCTGGTCGAACGGCGGGACGCGGTCCTGCAGCAGCATCAACTCGTCGGCAATGTCTTCGGGCAGCAAGTCGCGTCGGGTCGAAAGCAACTGGCCGAACTTGATGAAAATCGGCCCGAGATCCTGGAGCGCCAGACGCAGGCGCGCGCCACGGTTCAGGTCCGAGGCCTTGCGCGGCAACCAGCGCCACGGCAGCACAAAGCGTACGGCCAGCATCCACCACGGCAGCGGAAGAGCGAAGAGCAGGTCATCGAGGCGATAGCGGATCACGACGCGGTTGATACGAAACAGACGGCGGACGGCAAGCAGCTTCATGCGTTATCGCTGGAATTGAGGGATTGGGCGAGACGTGCAAAGCGCGCCTCAAGACGTTCCAGATCCATTTTGATCTGATCGAGTTCGGCAAAACGGGCTTCGGCCTCGTGCTTGCCCACCAGAGTACGCGATTCCTCACTCAGGTAGTCGGCCACGTTCTGACCGAGGCTGGCAAAGTTGTCACGGGTCCAGCGGGCACGACTGCGCACGTGGCCGCTGAGCAACTGGCTGCCGACCGGGCCGAGCCAGCGGGAGAGTTCGTGCTCCCAGTCCAGCTCCAGGTCTTGCAGGATGCCGACCAGTTCCAGCAATACCGCGCTGTCACCGTCCAGCTCGACTTCGGGGCCATGCAGCACGGCGGTCTTGTCCTGGCTCAACGCCAGACGCAACAGGCTGGCGGCCGGGGCGCGCAGGATGCAGTCGGCATCGGCTGCCCAGTCAGCGGCCAGCAGCAGGCCTTCGTCACTGGGCAGGATGAACAGTTGCAAGGCCGGGTCACGGCAATCGATGGCGATGATCTTGCCTGTCAGTGCGGCAAGACGCGGCGCAGCCGTGCTGTCCAGGCGCAGCACGCGATTGATGCCGTGCTCGACGCTGGCGAGCAGACCCCGGAGCAGCATCAGGGCTTGATACCGCGGTGCAGGGCGACGATGCCGGATGTCATGTTGTGGTAGGTCACCCGGTCAAAACCGGCGTCTACCATCATCGACTTCAGGGTTTCCTGATCCGGGTGCATGCGGATCGACTCTGCCAGATAGCGATAGCTTTCCGAGTCGTTGGTGACCAGCTTGCCCATGAACGGCATGAACGCGAACGAGTAGGCGTCATAGGCTTTGGACATCAGCTTGTTGGTCGGCTTGGAGAACTCCAGCACCAACAGGCGACCGCCGGGCTTGAGCACGCGCAGCATGGAGCGCAGGGCATCTTCCTTGTGCGTCACGTTGCGCAGGCCGAAAGCGATGGTCACGCAATCGAAATGGTTGTCGGGGAACGGCAGCTTTTCAGCGTCTGCCTGGACGAACTCGACGTTACCCGCGACGCCCAGGTCCAGCAGGCGATCACGGCCTACCTTGAGCATCGAAGCGTTGATGTCTGCCAGAACCACATGGCCGGTAGGGCCGACCAGATTCGAGAACTTGCGGGTCAGGTCGCCCGTGCCGCCTGCGATATCCAGCACCCGATTGCCCGTACGGACACCGGAAAGCTCAATGGCGAAACGCTTCCAGAGCCGGTGCATGCCGCCAGACAGCAGGTCGTTCATCAAGTCGTACTTGGCCGCTACGGAGTGGAAAACCTCAGCGACTTTCTCGGCCTTCTGGCTTTCCGGTACGTTTTTGTAGCCGAAATGAGTGGTGGGTTCGGTATCGCTACCTTTGCGCTGATCGTTCATATCGCTGCCGCCGGAATAGAATGCCGGTCATTCTAATCGCCAGGGCTGGCTTTGTCTTGACAAGGCTCACCCTCAAGGCTTTCTTCGGCACGAGCGGCTGTTATAGTTGCGCCGCGATTCAACCGACTGAAAAGGAACTCTCCAATGGCGAAAATAACTGTTGAGCGCCCGCACACTCTGGGCCGTGACAAGGCGCGGGAGAGGGCTGAACAACTGGTCGAGAAACTGGCCGAAAAATATGGCCTGGCCCATGAATGGGTTGGCGACACCGTGAAGCTGGAAGGCAAGGGCGCCAAAGGCAAGGTTGAAGTTGAAGATGCGCTGATCCGGGTCAGCATCGAACTGAACTTCATCCTGTCGGCCATGAGCGGCTCGATCAAGTCCGAAGTGGAGCGGGTGCTGGATAAGGCGCTGGTGGCTTGAGTGCCGGGAGAGAGTGGATTCATCCGCAAAAGCGCCCTTCGCGAATGAGTTCGCTTACTTCAGATACTTCTCCAAGAGCCATCTGACTTTCTCCCGTTCCTCTTCCACGGAATTCCGTCCTGTGGCCCAGACGGCAACAAGATCGCTTCGAATGGGCATGATCGCTGTGCACAAGGGTTGTTGGGTTGGTACGCACGTAAACTGTGGCTCGGGTGCCTGTGCGAGCATTCTTCGAGCTGATTCTCCGGCGCTTGGCCCCTTGCCAGCCAATGCAAATAGTTGTTCGGTCGAGCCGAGAAGATAGCTGCGCTCAACAAGGCTGATATGACGAGGAAGGAATACCGTCTTCCCATCGTAGAGCCCTGTTTTGCATTGGTTCCTTTCCCAATTCATTAACAATCTTTCGCAAAAAGCTTTGGAAACATAGGCATGTGTATCGAGGTTGTAATCGTATAGCTGGCCATAAGCATCAAGCGCTAATTGGAGCTGTGAAACCCGGGAGCCATGGGTGCTCTGCGAGAGCACATTTCGTACAGGCACCTCTGTACCGTCGCGCAGAGTCAAATTGCTGTTGGTCGTGGAGGAGAGCAATGCAATGGTCGGCAGACTCAGCCTCTCCTGGCCTATGTGGATTGTTTGATACTGAGCCAGTACATCCTCTGAAGCAGGCAGCTTTGCAGGTTGCAGCTCTTCACCGCAGCCGGTCAGGACGAGAGCAACGAGCAGAATGGCATTATTTATTTTCACTGGGCTTCAATCTTCTGTCATGTGCCATGCTATCAGGCTACCTCCCACAGTCCACTGACGGACTTACAACACTTAATGCAGGCGCTTGCATTGCGATAGAGTGGTAGAGCTTCGAGTGAATTAATCTTATCTTTTTTTGCACTCTTCAAGCTCGTTTTGGTTTTTCAAGGTTGTGGTCACGCCTAGCCGGTATTTACAGTATTGGATGACCTGCTGCCGTTCCGTGTCGCTTAACTCACTCAATACTTTGTCATCTGACTCGTACGCGAAAATATTTTCGAATTGCATTTGAAGTGTTGGGTGTTTTTTTATGAAAAATACCTTCTCCGGATAAGCATCTTCCATTTTTTCATAGAAGCCTACGTATAGAAAAGAGGTAAGAGTGATCAAGGAGATAATGATAAGTGATTTCATGAGGACGGCGGTCGTAATAGTTTGGTTTTAATGCGAAGGTTGTTTACCAGTTTCATTCCTATATTGCCAGGACAGATTTTTCCTTCGCCTGCCTGCATAGGGAATTCACGGTGTCCACCCAAAGTGGTAACCCTGAAAACGCTGGTCAGGGCTTGAATCAGGCTCAGTAGAGCATCTATTTGAACGTCAGGAATTTTTTGATCCATGTTGCCGGTGAAGGCTTCAAGAGTTTGTCGGGTGAGGGCAACTATATCCCCACCCTCATCGGCGGTTGTCAGATTCTCTAGTAAGACGATACCTATGACGCCTGTATTGTAGTTATTCACATTTGAACCTTTGAATCGGATATCCCGTCCTTCAAAGATTTTACCCATGCAGTCAATACCATAGTGATAGCCGATATCGGCGAACTTGGCTTGGTGTGCATTCTGAATCGAAAGCATCTGTTCTGCTCCAGCACCACAGCCCACACTTCTGCCAGCATGATGAAGCGCAATCATCGAGTAGTCCCAGTCATTGACCATCTCTCCTTTTGCTTTATGTGCTCCCCAAAATGAGCGTTCTACAAATTCACAACCTTTTTTGCGGACAAGTCGGAGTATTGCCTCTCTGGTGGCAGCTCTATCGTTGACAGTAATGGTTGTAGGAAGGGCGGGTTCTCCGGCTTTCAGTTCGGTTGCTTTTGCTTCGGTAGTAAATTGTTCGGCCATCTTGATTACTCCGTGAGCTCGCTGAGCGTCCGAGCAGGGGAGTTAAAATCAATACTCACCGAAATAGAGGCATCTTTGATAGGGGTTTTGATATGTGCTATTCCCGAACTATCAGTAATGCCGGTAATTTTTTTGCCATCAACGGAGGCAGTAAAATTTCTTCCGACTAAAGGTTGGCCTGTTTCGCTATCAACGATGCTGAAGGTATGCCCGTAGGTCTTTTGCAATAAAAGCGGGAGTGGAGGTGTGAACGGCGCTGGAGTGTGCGTATCACCAATGATTACAGTGCCTGAACCGCCAATTACTACGTCACCATGAGCTCCGACAGTACCGACCAGAGCAGCATTTTTGCCATTGATAAAAACGGTAGTCGATACGGCAGACGTTAAAACGCTGCCACAAGTGCAGGTATCTCCTTTAGTCGCTGCTGCAAGTCCGTCGAAGAACACGTCGGGAGAACCGGAGGCGATCGCTTGAGAGGCGTGCCCTGGTATGGGGCAACTAGTGGGGTCGGTGATACGTGCGGCTGGCTTTGCCATATTTGACTTCCTGTCAGAGTATTTACGAGGTCGATCGTATCAGATTATTTTGAAAGATGATTCTCGATAGTCCGCACTTCTTTCGTTTTAGCCAAGCGAATTGTACAGCCACTATTTATTGCCTTGTCTCGTAATTTCTTATGTTTGCGGGCTCGCAGTAGAATGTGTTGTCTTCAGCCGGGTCGTCGCGGCCAAGGCCCCTCCCACGTTAATCTGAGTTCGCCTTAACTGATTGGCACTACAGCTACTGGGCCGTTTCAACCTGAGAGGCCGGCAGGATTTTCGGGGCGCAGCGACCATAACCCTGACCGATGGTGGCAGACCTTGCTCGACAGCTTGGCTCTGTTTGCTCTTGGGAACCCAAGACAATGTCTGTACGTTCATCCATATGCTTACAAGGACGATAATGGTTCGGAGAATTATTATCGAGACAGGGCGTTAGGCACTTACATCCAGCCTGCGCACCTTGATGGCCTGACCTACGATGACTTTACAGCGAGGTTTGGCCTCGGCAATGACGCGAATATTGTCGTCGGCGTCTGAGGCGACGACATTCATTCCTTTGACTTGTACGACCGTGTGGCCAGCAGCCAGGGTGCGGTAATACGCAGCAGAAGTGGCGCTGGCAGCTATTTCGGGGATATGCCCCTCAAGGTTTTCAATCGCTTCCTCGGACAGCTTTTTGCGTGCGATTTTTGCCATGATTGCCTCCACTAGTCACTGCGTCGTAGTAAACAAGGTTTCGCTCATTTTTAGCTACGGATTAACCGTTTCTGAAAAGATAGTGAGCGCTGATCGAGGACCTAGGGTGTGCATTCTAATTTTTCTCCGTACTTTTGAGTCATGCCCTGACAAGGGCGGTTCCTTGAACTTTCGAGAGTGAGGTGCACCATGGCCAAGGCTACCCTGAAGAAAAAAGTTGAAGACGATCAGGCAACAGCGTTTTCCGAAGTGAAACTGTATGCCCGCAAAATCTGGCTGGCGGGGCTTGGCGCTTATGCCAAGGCCAACCAGGAAGGCACCGAGTACGTCAAAGAGCTGATCAAGACTGGCGAAAAGGTGGAGAAAGACGCCAAGAAGGCTGTCGATGAAAAGCTTGAAGCGGCCAACAGCGAAATCGATTCGATCAAAGGCGAGGTTTCAGGCGTCAAGGGCCGTGTCGAGGCTCAGTTCGACAAGATCGAAAGCGCCTTTGATCGCCGTGTCGCCAAGGGCTTGAACCGGATCGGCATTCCATCTAAACATGATGTTGAGACACTCTCTGCTAAGCTCGATGAGCTGACGGCATTGCTTGAACGTGTCGGGCCTAAAAAGCTCGAGCGTAATGAGCCCAAAAAGCTCGAACGTATCGAGCCTGAACATTAAGGAGAGCAGGATGGCTGGCAAGAAAAAAGTTGAAAAAGAAGGCAGCTCCTGGATTGGCGAGGTTGAAAAATACTCTCGCCAGATCTGGCTGGCTGGTTTGGGCGCTTACTCCAAGATCAGCAATGACGGCAGTAAGCTATTTGAAACACTGGTAAAAGACGGCGAAAAGGCCGAGAAGCAGACCAAGGTAGAAGCCGAGAAGCAACTCGACAATGCCAAGGATACTGCGAAGGCGGCCAAGTCCCGTGTGGGTGACGTGAAGGATCTCGCGCTGGGCAAGTGGAATGAACTCGAAGGCGCGTTCGACAAGCGTCTGAACAGTGCCATTTCGCGCCTCGGTGTGCCGAGCCGTAATGAAGTGCAGGCGTTGCACGGCAAGGTCGATGAACTGACCCGCCAGATCGAGCTGTTGACAGGCGCCAAGGCCAAGCCGGTTGCGTCCCGTTCGACAGCACCTGCCAAAAGCACGGCGAAACCGCTGGTCAAGGCTGCTGCCAAGACTGTGGCGAAAACCGCAGACAAGGTTGCGACCAAAACTGCAGCGGCCAAACCGGCAGTCAAGAAAGCTGCCGCCAAGCCGGTCGATGCTGTGAGCAAGGCTGCATCTTCGACTGCAGACAAGGCCAAATCGGCAGCCAAACCTGCTCCGAAAAAACCTGCTGCCAGGAAGCCGGCTGCAAAACCTGCTGCCAAACCAGCAGCGTCGGCCTCGGCGACACCTGCTGCTTCTCCGGCTGCTGCGCCGTCGACACCCCCTGCGTCGACGCCAACAACCGGTCAGGCCTGATAACAGGTTGCTGCATCCAGCCCGACCTGTTCGACAGGTCGGGTTTACCTGCTCAAATACTGCATGGCCAGCTCTTCGGCCGCCTGCCTTGATGTTGGCACCAGATGTGGTGTCACCAGCATCATGATCTGATAGACCACCACCCGCACTTCCCCTTCGCGTCCCAGAATGCGCTGATAGTCCAGTGAGAACAGCAGGTTCATGGTGATCTGCTCCACCAGTTGCCCCAGTGCCTGGGTTTCGCTGATCAATTGTCCCTGAGCCTTGAGCCTTGCCAGCAGTGAAGCCAGAGTGCGCTTGAGGGAGTTGAGCAGGTTGCGAATGCCCCGTGCCAGCTTGGGCAGGCGACCGGCCAGGTTGGACAGGTCCTGGAACAGAAAACGGTAGTGCGCCAGGCGCTCGACGATCAGGTGCAGGAACAGCCAGTAGTCCTCGGCATTGAGTCGCGCATCGGCAGGCGGATCGAGCAACGGAGCCAGTTCGGCCTGGAAGCGCTCGAACAGTCCCATCACCAATGGCTCCTTGCCATGGAAATGGTAATAGAGATTGCCGGGGCTGATACCCAGTTCGTTGGCGATTTCCAGGGTAGAGACATTGGGCTCGCCCTGCTGATTGAACAGCGTCAGGGCGCATTCAATTATTCGGTCGCGGGTTTTCATCCAGTCTTCTTGTTTAGGGGGCGGGGGCGCAAACCGGTTGGCATCGTAGTAGCGAATTTATTCGCGACAGGCCCGTACATCCCCGGAAAACCTGTCGCAGTCAATGGCGTCTCGCGAATGAATTCGCTCCTGCTAACGCACATGCACATAGGTTCCAGGCGCAGCCTCCATTGTAGGGTAATTGGCGTTGCCCAGTTCGATCCGGGTTTCGTGCTGGGTGCCGGAGCGCTCGTGAATCCATTTCAGCCAGGTGGGCCACCAACTGCCTTCGTTGTGCTTGGCATCGTAATACCAGGCCCGCGGGTCGCTGCTCAGCTTGTCGTTTTCGACAAAGTTGGCTTTGCGGTTGCCCGGCGGGTTGAGGATGCTTTGCACATGGCCACTGTTGGCCAGCAGGAAGCGTCGCTCGCCGCCCAGCAGCAGCGTTGAGCGATAGACCGAATCCCAAGGCGTGATGTGATCATTGATGCCGGCAATGCTGAAGCTGTCCACCGTCACTTTCTGCAGGTCGATGGGCGTGCCGCAGACTTCCAGGCCGCCCGGATGGCTGAGCGGATTGTGCTTGAAGAAGTCCAGCAGGTCGCCATGCAGTGCTGCCGTCAGGCGCGTGGTGTCGTTGTTCCAGTACAGGATGTCGAACGCGGGCGGAGTCTTGCCCAGCAAGTAGTTGTTGATCCAGTAACTCCAGATCAGGTCGTTGGGGCGCATCCAGGCAAAGATCCGGCCCATGTCGCTGCCCTCCAGCACGCCGCGCTGATACGAGCGACGCTTGGCCGCTTCCAGGGCCTCCTCGTCGATGAACAGAGTAG
The DNA here is from genome assembly GCF_019719005.1 of Pseudomonas cichorii. Taxonomy (GTDB): domain Bacteria; phylum Pseudomonadota; class Gammaproteobacteria; order Pseudomonadales; family Pseudomonadaceae; genus Aquipseudomonas; species Aquipseudomonas cichorii_E. The sequence continues at coordinate 25,636 of NZ_JAIGPJ010000024.1, read as the reverse complement.
CCGGGCTTTCAATCTGGCTGTCCAGCAGGCTGACCATGTAAGTCGCACTGGCGACCCGGCGGATCTGCCGCTTGGCCTGCAAATGGCCTTGCAGGGCTGCGATAGTCAGGCCGCCGGCACAGGCGCCCAACAGATTGACTTCCCGTGCGCCGGTAATCGCCCGGCAGATGTTCATCGCTTCCTCGGTCGCTTCGACGTAACTGGAGAGTCCCCATTCGCGATGCCGTACATCGGGGTTACGCCAGCTGATAGCAAAGGTCTGCAGGCCATTCTTCAGGGCGTACTGCACAAAGCTGTTGGTGGAGCTCAGGTCGAAGATGTAGAACTTGTTGATCTGTGGCGGGACGATCAGCAAAGGCCGAGAGTACTGCTTTTCGCTCATCGGCTTGTACTGGATCAGCTCGAACATTTCATTGCGAAACACCACGGAGCCCGGAGTGGTGGCGAGCGTACGGCCAATCTCGAAGGCATCCTTGGTGGTCTGACGAGGCAGGCCATTGTTGTGCAGCAGGTCGTCGGCCATATGGCCCAGGCCCTTGAACACGCTGCTGCCGCCGGAGTTGAAAAGCTCCTTGATGGCCAGCGGGTTGAGCAGGGTATTGGACGGTGACAGCGCATCATTGATCAGCGAGAACAGAAAGTGTGCCCGTGCCCGGTCGTCCTTGGACAGGTCGCTTTCATCGATCCAGAGTCGGGTCTGGTGCTGCCAGCTCAGGTAAGCCTGCAAGCCACGACGGTACAGCGGGTTGAGGCTCCAGGTCGGGTCCGCGAAGCGGCTGTCACGCGGGTTGGGGGTATGGGGCATGTCTCCCAGAAGCATCACTTTGCCCAACTGGCTGCCCAGTGCCAGGGCATGTCGGGCGCTGCGCAGTGGATGTTTCCAGCCTTGGGAGGCGACGCTGCGCAAAGTATGAAACAGATCTCGACCGCGCAGGCCGGTAATAGCGCTTTGTGCATTTATGTAAGTCGCCGGAGTCGTGGCGGCGACCTTCGCTGATTTTTCTCGCATGAGGGCAACACTCCTTCGTCAAGCCATCAACCAGTGGGCTGACGCAGCGCCTGTCATGGCAGCATGCGTCGTTCTGCTCCGTGTGACACTCCTGTCGTGGCGCAGTCGGTAAAGCGATTGTCTCGAAGCGTTCCTGCTTCGTTGAGTACGACGGGTCGGATCAGTGCCCTTTGGGTGGCGTGGGCTGTGGATGCATGACAGCGCGTTGGCGCTCCTGCTGCAGGAAACTCATGATGATGGGAGCAACGGCTTCGGCGCGTGTGATCAAAAACAAATGACCGTCATCGATTATGTGTAGCTGGGCATTGGGTATACGCCAGGCCAGCAGGCGCATATTTACCAGTGGGATCAATGGATCGTCGTCGCCGGCCAGGACCAGCGTCGGCTGATGGATCTTGTGCAGCCAGTGAACGCTGGTCCAGCCCATGCCAGCGAACAGTTGCCAGTAGTAACCCAGCTTGCCGGACGAACGTACCTTGGCGGCATGATTGGCTGCCAGATGCGGATCGCGCCGGAAGGCACCGCCATAGATTTCCGGCGCAATGCGGATGACATGGGACGGCTGGATATAACGCCGTGGGCTTGCCATCAACCACAGCACACGAGGTTTGCCCGGCACCATGATCATGCCGGCCGCCGTCGCCGCCAGCACCAGTTTGCGGCAACGCTCGGGGTAGTCGTGAGCGAACTGCTGAGCCAGCGCTCCGCCCCATGACACACCAATCGCATTGACCTGGCCGTAATCCAGATAATCGAGCATTCGCGCCGCCAGCTTTGCCAGCCCCGGAAAACGATAAGGGCGGCTGGGCGTCGAAGAGCCACCGACTCCCGGTACATCGAAAGCGATGACTTCCAGATCAGGGTCCAGCGCGTCGACAAACGGAAACACCAACTCGAGGTTGGCGCCGATGCCATTGAAGATCAGCAAGGGCGTCAGATGGCTCTTGCCGGGTCGCACTGCGGTGCGGATGGTATGACCGTCCAGATCGATGGAACGGAAAACAAACGGTTGAGGCATACGCTAAGCCCTGTTGGTTAAACCGCTGGGAAAGCCGTCCTGCGCTTTTACCAGATCGACCGAGGTGCGACGGTCATGTTTGCGCCTGCCTGCTGCCGGTACTTCCGTCCTGGCCCCGGCAGCAAGCATTCGCTCGTCTCTATCAGCTTAGCGTTCGTGAACGTATGTACCCGGCGAGGCTTCACTTGGCGGGAATGCCTTGTTACCCAGTGCCGCAGGTGCCTTCTTCAGCTTGCCTGAGCGCTCGGTCTTCCAGGCCTGCCAGTGCAGCCACCACGAATCGGTGTGCTTGGTCCCGTTTTCCTGCCAGACCGAAGGTTCGGCCGGCATTTCCGGGTTGGTCATGTAGCGCGCCTTGGGGTTGCCCGGAGGATTCAGGATGCTCTGGATATGGCCGCTGCTGGACAGCACGAACTCGGTCTTGCCACCAAACAGGCGGGCTGACTTGTAGCAGGAAGCCCAGGGCGTGATGTGATCGTTGGTGCCCGCCAGACAGAACACGTCGCTTGTGACCTGCTTCAGATCGATCGGCGTGCCGCAGACTTCAAGGGCATTGGGGCGGGTCAGCGGGTTGTTCTTGAACATCTCGATCAGGTCGCCATGAAAGGCGGCGGGCAGGCGAGTGGTGTCGTTGTTCCAGAACAGGATGTCGAACACGGGCGGTTCATTACCCAGCAGGTAATTGTTGACCCAGTAGTTCCAGATCAGGTCGTTGGGGCGCATCCAGGCGAATACCTTGGCCATGTCGCGACCTTCCAGTACGCCGGCCTGATAGGAGTGGCGCTTGGCCGTTTCCAGGGTCTGCTCATCGACGAACAGGGCGACTTCGGTATCCAGCGTGGTGTCCAGCACGCTGACCAGCAGCGTCAGGGCATGAACCTTCTGCTCGCCCAGCGCGGCGTAATGCCCCAGCAATGCGGTGCAGGTGATGCCGCCCGAACAGGCGCCGAGCATGTTGATATCTTTGCTGCCGGTGATGGCAGTCACTACATCCACCGCTTCCTTGAGGGCCTCGATGTAGGTGGAAAGGCCCCACTCACGCTGCGCCTTGGTCGGGTTGCGCCAACTGATGATGAAGGTCTGCACGTTACTGCGCAGGCAGAAGCGCGCCAGGCTCTTTTCCGGGCTCAGGTCGAAGACATAGAACTTGTTGATCTGCGGCGGCACGACCAGCAATGGCCGCTCATGAACCTGCTCGGTGATGGGCTTGTACTGGATCAGCTCCAGCACTTCGTTGCGAAACACCACTGAACCCTCGGTGGTGCCCAGGTTCTTGCCGACTTCAAAGGCATCCATGTTGACCTGGCTTGGCATGCCGCCGTTGTGTACCAGGTCCTTGGCCAGATGCGCCAGGCCATCGAAAATGCTTTTGCCGCCCGTCTCGAAGAAACGCTTTACCGCCGCCGGGTTGGCGGCCGTGTTGGTCGGAGACATGGCTTCGGTCATCAGGTTGATCACAAAATGACCACGGCTGATGTCTTGAGGTGTCAGGTTGCTGCCGTCGATCCAGTCATGCAGTTCCTTGCGCCATGCCAGGTAACTCTGCAAATAACGACGATACAGCGGGTTCTGGCTCCAGGCCGGATCCGCAAAGCGTCTGTCGTCCGCGGCGGGTTGCAGGGCCGACTTGCCGAACATCACGTTCTTGATTTCAACACCCAGGTGGGCGACATGCTTGAGACTGTGGAACGGTTGCTTGATTGCCTGGCGCAGAACCATGCGAGCGGTGGTCAGTAAATCCTTGCGGCGCAAGCCAACCACCGGGTTCAGACCCAAGGTGTGTTCAGAGGCATGCTGCTGCAGGTCATCGTTGTTCTTGCTACTCATCTACGACGCTCCATTGTCCTGAGACGAGTACTGACTTTCCCTGTGAACCAGTGACACAGGCGAGTCGCCAGTACTACTGCTCGTGTGACCGATGATGGCTTGGCTGCCAATTCCCGGGTTTTGTTATGCAAGCTACCGCGAAGGCGCCTGAACAGCTGCGCTTCGTGTGACCACTGCTTTGCATACTGCTTATTCGCGCATCGGAGGGATGCAGGGAATTTACCAAAGTCATTGGTTACGCGAGATTTCAAAAAATCGCAAGCAGCGTCAGTCATTGACCGCTGCGCGGGACATTGAAACAAAACAGATTAGAAAGCGCTTCCTAATACGTCAAACGGCAGGCTAGAGCTTTCTGGAAAAGATCGGCGCTATTGGGGGGCAGCGGGAAAAACTGACGAGCGTAGGCCGTCGTTTTTCTGAGGGTTAGAGCATGAGCCTGATGACTTGCTCGGAAGGGTCGCGGGACTTGCCCGCCTTTTGCAGCTCCAGCAGATAATCCTCCCACAGGGATTCCTGGCGCCTGGACAGTTCGTAGAGATATTCCCAGGTGAACAGACCGCTGTCGTGGCCATCATCGAACGTCAGCTTCAGCGCGTACTGGCCAGCGGGTTCGATCTTGCTCAGGCCTACACCCAGCTTGCCGAATTGCAGGATCGGCTTGCCATGGCCCTGAACCTCGGCGGAAGGCGAATGCACCCGCAGAAACTCCGCAGGCAAATGATAGACCTCATTCGTCCCGTACTTCAGCGTCAGGGTTTTCGAGGCTTTGTGGAGTTCGATGGCGGTGGGGATGGGGGGCACGGTGGGGAGCCTCAAGCTACAAGTGACAAGCTACAAGTGAAGCAGTGACAAGCCTCAAGTGAAAGCAGCTGCAAGCTACAAGCACAATCAGCTTGCAGCTTACAGCTCCCCACTTGCCGCTACTTACAAAATATACCGTGACAGGTCTTCGTTTTCGGCCAGTTCGCCCAGATGGCTGTTGACGTAGTCGGCGTCGATCAGGATAGGCGAGGCGTCGGGGCTGCCAGCCAGATCACCGGCGCTGAACGACACTTCTTCAAGCAGGCGCTCAAGCAGGGTGTGCAGGCGGCGGGCGCCGATGTTTTCGGTCTTCTCGTTGACCTGCCAGGCAATTTCGGCCAGACGCTTGATACCGTCAGGCTGGAACTCGATACCCAGGCCTTCGGTCTTGAGCAGTTCGCGATATTGCTCGGTCAGCGAGGCATGCGGCTCGCTGAGGATGCGCTCGAAGTCCTGAGGCGTCAGGGCCTTGAGTTCGACGCGGATCGGCAGACGGCCTTGCAGCTCGGGTACCAGGTCGCTTGGCTTGCTCAGGTGGAATGCACCCGAAGCGATGAACAGGATGTGGTCGGTCTTGACCATGCCCAGCTTGGTATTCACGGTGCAGCCTTCGATCAGCGGCAGCAGGTCGCGCTGTACACCTTCACGGGAGACATCGACACCGCCGGAGTTGCCGCGCTTGGCGACCTTGTCGATTTCGTCGATGAACACGATACCGTGCTGCTCGACAGCTTCCAGCGCCTTGACCTTCAACTCTTCGTCGTTGACCAGGCGGCTGGCCTCTTCGTCGCGCACCAGCTTGAGCGCTTCCTTGACCTTGAGCTTGCGGCTCTTCTTCTTGCCCTTGCCCATGTTGGCAAACAGGCTTTGCAACTGGTTGGTCATCTCTTCCATGCCCGGCGGCGCGGAAATATCCACACCCACGGTTTCGTTGACCTCGATCTCGATTTCCTTATCGTCCAGCTGACCTTCGCGCAGGCGCTTGCGGAACAGCTGGCGGGTATTGGAATCGCTGCTCGAAACCGGCTCTTCGCTGAAACCGCTGCGTGCTGGCGGCAGCAGTGCATCGAGGATGCGGTCTTCGGCTGCATCTTCTGCACGATGACGGACCTTGACGATCTCCTGCTCGCGCAGCAGCTTCATGGCGGCGTCGGCCAGATCGCGAATGATCGACTCCACGTCACGGCCCACATAGCCCACTTCGGTGAACTTGGTGGCTTCAACCTTCAGGAACGGCGCGTTGGCCAGCTTGGCCAGGCGACGGGCGATTTCGGTCTTGCCGACACCGGTCGGGCCGATCATCAGAATGTTCTTCGGGGTTACTTCGACGCGCAGTTCTTCAGGCAACTGCATCCGGCGCCAGCGATTGCGCAAGGCAATGGCGACGGCGCGCTTGGCATCGTCCTGGCCGATGATATGGCGGTTGAGTTCGTGGACGATTTCGCGGGGAGTCATGGACATGGTAATTGATGGTCCTCAGGCAGAAAGAAGTCGGCTAGGCAGCGGCTTATTCAGCGAGGTCCTGCTCCTCAATGGTGATGTTGTGGTTGGTGAACACGCAAATATCGCCAGCGATGTGCAAGGCAGTCTCGGTGATTTCGCGGGCCGACAGATCGGTCTTGAGCAGCAGCGCTCGCGCAGCAGCCTGGGCGAATGCGCCACCCGAACCCATGGCGATCAGGCCGTCTTCAGGCTCCACGACATCGCCGTTACCGGTGATGATCAGCGAAGCGTCCTTGTTGGCGACGGCCAGCATGGCTTCCAGGCGGCTGAGGGAGCGATCGGTACGCCAGTCCTTGGCCAGTTCGACAGCGGCGCGTACCAGATGGCCCTGATGCTTTTCCAACTGACCTTCGAAACGCTCGAAGAGCGTGAAGGCGTCAGCCGTGGCTCCGGCGAAACCGGCGATCACTTCACCGTGATACAGGCGACGTACTTTCTTCGCGTTGCCTTTCATGACGGTGTTGCCCAGGGAAACCTGGCCGTCGCCAGCCATGACGACTTTGCCGTGGCGGCGCACTGAAACGATGGTGGTCAAGGGGAGAGTCTCCACGCAGCGGGGCGAAAATGCCCTGATGCAGACTCATATGGGGGTGGGGTTGGGTATTTCAACCGCGAATTCATTTGCGAAAAAGCCAGTGATGAAGCTTTCGCGAATGAATTCGCTCCTACCGGGGCTGCTGTGTGCTTCCGTGGGAGCGAATTTATTCGCGAAGAGGTCAGAAGCCTGTGCTACTGCTTGCTGCGCTGTTGCAACAACAGGTTACTAAATCCGCCGCTCGCCAATTGCTTCTGGGCGGTGGTCAGTTGCTCGCGGTTGCTGAACGGGCCGACCAGCACCCGGTACCAGGTTTCTTCCTTGACCGTACCCGACTCCACTGTCGATGTCTGGCCGAGCAGGATGATCTGCGCGCGAACCTTGTCGGCATCTTCTTTCTTGCGGAACGAGCCCGCTTGCAGGAAGAACTGCGTTACCGGCGCCGGTTTCGCGGTCGCCACAGGCGGTGCCGGTGGTGGTGTCAGGCCGCTGAGGGCCGCCTGGGCGCGGGCGGTGTCGATCTTCGCCGCCTGTTCAGGTGACACCGGCGCAATCGGGGTCACGGGCGGTGGCGTCTTTTCCGGCACCGCTTCGTTCGGCACGATCACTTCGGATTCCGGCAGCAATGTGTAGAAGTCGTACTTGGGCTTGACCGGCGCTGTCGGGCTCGGTGGCGTCTTGTTCGCTTCGGCGATCTTCGCTGCCTTGGCCTCGGCCTTGGCGCGCTTGACGTCTTCACCGCCGGGTTCGAGCTTCATCAGAAAGACGATGAATGCGCCCACGGTCAAGCCAATCGCCAGCCATAACCATCCTGGAATCGGCTTCTTCGCGGGTGCCTGATAACGGCTGGCGCCCCGCTTGGGTGCCGGTTTCTTCTTCGCAACTGCCAACTTACATACGCTCCAGAGTTTCCAGACCCAATAGATCCAGGCCTTGCTTGAGAGTGCGACCGGTCAACGCTGCAAGACGCAGGCGGCTCTGTTGCTGATCGGGATTTTCCGCACCAAGGATCGGGCAGTTTTCATAGAAGCTGGAAAACAGACCCGCAAGGTCATACAGGTAAGCACAAAGAACGTGAGGCGTGCCTTTTTCTGCAACATTGTTCAGGGTTTCGGTGAACTGAGCCAGGCGTGCAGCCAGCTCCTGTTCCTGAGGCGCCTGCAGCACGATCTGGCCTTGAGTGGCATCGAACGGCGCACCCAGCTTGCGGAACACACCGGATACGCGGGTGTAGGCATAGAGCAGATACGGCGCGGTGTTGCCCTCGAAACTCAGCATCTGATCGAAGTTGAAGCTGTAATCGCTGGTGCGATGCTTGGACAGGTCGGCGTATTTCACCGCGCTGATGCCCACGGCCTTGGCGATGGTGCGCAGCTCGCTTTCGGCGACCTCCGGGTTTTTCTCTTTTACCAGCGTGTAGGCGCGCTCTTCGGCTTCGTCGAGCAGGTCGATCAGTTTGACGGTGCCGCCATCGCGGGTCTTGAACGGACGGCCATCGGCGCCGTTCATGGTGCCGAAGCCCATGTGCTCCAGTTGCATGCCTTCATGAACGAAACCGGCGCGACGGGCGACTTCAAACACCTGCTGGAAGTGCAGGGCCTGACGCTGGTCGACGAAGTACAGCACGCGGTCGGCTTTGAGGGTCTTGCTGCGGTAGCGGATGGCAGCCAGGTCAGTGGTGGCATACAGGTAGCCGCCTCCGGCCTTTTGCACGATGACCGGCAGTGGCGTGTCTTCGGCGGTGCGGAATTCTTCGAGGAAGACGCACTGGGCGCCGTTGCTTTCCACCAGCAGGCCGGAAGCTTTCAGGTCGCTGACGACATTGGCCAGATCGTCGTTGTAGGCGCTTTCGCCCTTGACGTCAGCGGGTGTCAGTTTGACGTTGAGGCGTTCGTAGGTCTTCTGGCAGTGGGACAGCGAGATCTCGTTGAAACGGTTCCACAGGGCCAGGCATTCGGCATCGCCCGCCTGCAACTTGACCACCAGACCGCGAGCGCGCTCGGCGAACTCTTCGGATTCGTCGAAGCGTTGCTTGGCGGCGCGGTAGAAGTTTTCCAGGTCCGACAGCTCGTCGCTGGTGGCAGGTTTTTCCTGCAGGTAAGCCAGCAGCATGCCGAACTGGGTGCCCCAGTCGCCCACGTGGTTCTGGCGAATCACGGTGTCGCCCAGGAACTCCAGAACATTGGCCACGCCGTCGCCGATGATGGTCGAGCGCAAGTGGCCAACGTGCATTTCCTTGGCCAGGTTAGGCGCCGACAGGTCGACGACCACGCGCTGGGCTGCGCCAGCCTTGCGGACCGACAACTGCGGATCGGCTAGTGCAGCATCCAGACGCGCAGCCAGTGCCTGAGTGTTCTGGAAGAAGTTCAGAAAGCCCGGGCCTGCGATTTCGACCTTGCTGACCTGCTCGTCGGCAGGCAGTGCAGCGATCAGTTTTTCAGCCAGATCACGGGGTTTCATGCCTGCCGGCTTGGCGAGCATCATCGCGATATTGCTGGCGAAATCGCCGTGAGTCTTGTCGCGGGCGTTTTCCACCTGAATCGCCGGCGTCAGCCCTTCTGGCAAGACGCCCTCGGTGACGAGACGGGTCAGGGCTTGTTGAATCAGCTGGCGAATGGTGTCTTTCATGATGCTCTCTTCAACCGCAAGCGCGGTGGCGCCGGGATGCGCGGGTGGAAAAACTGGGCATTATCCGTGGCTGGGGCAAGCTTGCCAACCTTTTAGCCTGATGTGCGGGGGTGTGTGCTTCGCGAATGAATTCGCTACGCAGACCGTAGGAGCGAATTCATTCGCGAAAAAGCACGCCCCCTCAATAAAGATCCACCGGGTCCACATCCAGCGACCAGCGCACCTGCCTGCCGCTGGGCATTTGTTCCAGCATCAGCAGCCAGGTGCTGAGCATGCGATGCAGCGGCGCGCGGGCGTTTGCCTGGACCAGCAGTTGCGCCCGGTAGCGTCCGGCGCGTCGCTCCATGGGAGCAGGGACTGGCCCCAGTAGTTCAACGCCGCTCAGGTTCATTTGGGCCAGCAACTGCTCGGCTTCGGCGCAGGCCTGATCGAGGAATTCCTCTGCCTGCCCCGGCTTGTGGGCTTCGGCGCGCAGCAGGGCCAGATGCGAGAAGGGCGGCAAGCCGGCAGCGCGTCGCTCGCTCAGGGCCTGTTCGGCGAAGGCGAAGTAGCCTTGCTCGGTCAACTGGATCAGCAGTGGATGATCGGCCAGATGGGTCTGGATAATCACTTTGCCCGGCTCTTCGGCGCGCCCGGCACGTCCGGCTACCTGCACGATCAGCTGCGCCATACGCTCACTGGCGCGGAAATCTCCGGAAAACAGCCCGCCATCGGCGTCCAGAATCGAAACCAGCGTCACTCTGGGGAAGTGATGCCCTTTGGCAAGCATTTGCGTGCCCACCAGAATGCACGGTTGCCCGCGCTGAATGGTGGCGAATAACTGATTCATCGCGTCCTTGCGCGACGTGCTGTCACGGTCGACGCGCAATACCGGGTAATCCGGGAACAGAATCGCCAGCCGCTCCTCGGCCCGTTCGGTGCCTGCGCCCACGGGCCGCAGATCCACCTTGCCGCACGAGGGGCACTGGCGCGGTACACGCTCCACATGCCCGCAATGGTGGCAGCGCAGCTCGCCGGAACGCTGATGAACGGTCATGCGCGCATCGCAGCGCTGGCAGCCCGACAGCCAGCCGCAATCGTGGCACAGCAAGGTGGGTGCAAAGCCGCGACGGTTGAGGAAAACCAGCACTTGCTGGCCCGCCGCGAGGGTCTGGCCGATGGCTTGCTGCATCGGCCCGGAAATGCCGCTGTCTAGCGGGCGGCTTTTCACGTCCAGACGCAGAAAGCGTGGCTGTTGCGCGCCGCCAGCCCGCTGGTTCAGGCGCAGCAGGCCATAACGGCCGGTATAGGCGTTGTGCAGGCTTTCCAGTGAAGGCGTGGCCGAGCCCAGCACAATCGGGATGTTTTCCTGTCGCGCACGGACCAGCGCCAGATCCCGGGCGTGGTATCGCAGGCCTTCCTGCTGTTTATAGGAGCCGTCGTGCTCTTCGTCGATGATGATCAGGCCTGGATTCTTCATCGGGGTGAACAGCGCCGAACGGGTGCCGATGATGATGTCGGCCTCGCCATCCCGTGCCGCCAGCCAGGCATCCAGTCGTTCGCGGTCATTGACGGCGGAGTGCAGCAGGGCGATCCGGGCATTGAAACGCTGCTCGAAGCGCGCCAGGGTTTGCGGCCCGAGGTTGATTTCCGGGATCAACACCAGCGCCTGCTTGCCGGCCTCCAGGGTTTCGCGGATCAACTGCAGATAGACTTCGGTCTTGCCGCTGCCAGTAACGCCCGCCAGCAGGAAAGCGTGAAAACTGCCGAAACCGGCCCGGATCGCTTCGCAGGCGGCGCGCTGCTCGGTATTGAGCGGCAGTTCCGGCTGCGCCAGCCAGCGCTCATGGCGCGCTGCCGGTGCATGGCTGCGGACTTCAACCTCTACCAGCCCTTTGGCCAGCAGCAGATTGAGGCTTTCCTTATTAAGCATCAGCTTGCTGAGCAACTGATGCGCCACGCCATGGGGATGCTGGGCCAGTGTGGTCAGGGCTTCGCGCTGCTTGGGCGCGCGGGCGATGCGCGGGTCGTCGACACTTGCGCCAGGTGTAACGTGCCAGAAGCGTTCCTGGCGTGTTTCGGCCAGTTCGCCCTGGCGCAGCAGAACCGGCAGCGCCCAGCTCAGGGTGTCGCCCAGGCTGTGCTGATAATACTGGGATGTCCACAGGCACAGCTTGAACAGTGACGCAGGCATGGGCGTCTGACTGTCGAGCAGTGCGATGGCTGGCTTGAGCTTTTCGTCGGGGACTTCGCTGTGATCGACCACTTCCACCAGAATGCCGATCATTTCCCGTCGGCCGAACGGCACCCGCAGACGCATGCCAGGCTGCAAGGCACTGCGCGAGACTCCGGCGGGTGCGCGGTAGTCGAACAGGCGGCGAAGCGGCGAGGGCAGGGCCAGGCGCAGGATGGCGTTTGGCAAGCGATGCTTCCTGTGGTGGATGAGGAAAGAGGGGGCGATCTTAGCAGACGACCGGTTTAAAGGTTCGCTTGCGTCAGACGGATTGTCTGGTAATATCCGCCGCCTGATTGCGTGCGGTATTCAACAATAGTGTTGGGTGGCGGCTCGCTAGACCGAGGAAGTATCCATGAAAGCTGATATCCATCCAGTTTACGAAGCCATTGACGCTACTTGCAGCTGCGGCAATGTCATCAAAACCCGTTCGACTCTCGCCCAGCCTCTGAGCCTGGACGTTTGCAACGAGTGCCACCCGTTCTACACCGGTAAGCAGAAGACTCTGGACGTTGGCGGCCGTGTCGACAAGTTCAAGTCGCGTTTCGGTGCGTTCGGCGCAACCAAAGCCAAGTAATGTTGGCCGCTCTGGGCTGGCGTATGCGCTACTCCAGGCAGCTTGAAAAGGCATCCCTCGTGGGTGCCTTTTTTATGGCTGCGATTTGGTCATCCGGTGCCCAGGCATTCTGCCCTGCACCTCAAGGGCTCCCGGTTGCCCAGGTGCAGCGGGTGGTGGATGGCGACACCTTGCGTCTTGTCGATGGGCGCAATGTCCGCATGATCGGCCTCAATACCCCCGAAACCGGCAAGAGCGGCCAGTCCGCCGAGCCTTTTGCCGTGGCCGCCCAGCGCCGCCTGCAGGCGCTGGTGGATGAAAGCGGCGGTCAGGTCAGTCTGCGGGTCGGTGAGCAGGCACAGGACCATTACGGTCGCACGCTGGCCAATGTCTATGGTCGTAACGGCGCCAATCTCGAAGCGCAGATGCTGGGCGAAGGCCTGGGTTATCTGGTGGCGGTTGCGCCCAACGTGGCGCTGGTCGATTGCCAGAAAAGCGCGGAACTCAAGGCGCGTCAGGCCGGATTGGGCGTGTGGCGCAATTCGCCGGTCCAGTCCGCCGGGCAGATCGACAAAGGCGGCTTTGCCCTGGTTTCCGGACAGGTTCGGGATGTGCAGCGCAATCGCGGCGGTATCTGGATCGAGCTGTCGGACTCTGTGGTATTGCGCATCCCTCCCGAACAGATTCCTCTGTTCGATTCCAGCCTGCTTGATCGCCTCAAAGGCAAGCAGATCGAGGCGCGCGGCTGGGTGGTGGACCGTTCCCGGCGCGGTGGTCTAGAGTCAGGAAAGGCGCGCTGGATGATGCCGATTACCCATCCGGTCATGCTGAGCTTGTCGAGTCGCTAGCATTCATTGCCCGAATCCGGTTTTTTACTGATCAGTGGTGCGCAGTTTTCTGTTCCGGGCCTCTAAGCGTAAAGTCTATACCTGCGCCTATTGACAGCAGTGACTGGTCAGTCTTGTTAGGACTATGCATCTTGCGTATCCTCGGCGGTCCGTCTGTCCCACAGTAAAAAAGCGGAATCCCTAAATGTCAGATTTGAAAACTGCCGCGCTCGAATACCATGCCAATCCACGTCCTGGTAAATTGAGCGTCGAACTCACCAAGCCGACCGCAACTGCTCGTGACCTGTCCCTGGCCTACAGCCCTGGCGTTGCTGAACCTGTGCGTGAAATTGCCCGTGATCCTGAACTTGCCTACAAGTACACCGGCAAAGGCAACCTGGTAGCAGTTATTTCCGATGGCACCGCGATCCTGGGCCTCGGCGATCTGGGCCCATTGGCTTCCAAGCCGGTCATGGAAGGTAAAGGGGTTCTGTTCAAGCGTTTCGCCGGTATCGACGTTTTCGATATCGAAGTCGATTCCGAAAGCCCGCAAGCTTTCATCGACACCGTAAAACGCATCTCCATCACTTTCGGTGGCATCAACCTGGAAGACATCAAGGCACCCGAGTGCTTTGAAATCGAAAAGGCCCTGATCGAACAGTGCGACATCCCGGTTTTCCACGATGACCAGCACGGCACCGCCATCGTGACTGCTGCCGGCATGATCAACGCCCTGGAAATCGTCGGCAAAAGCCTCGACACCGCCAAGATCGTCTGCCTGGGCGCTGGCGCTGCTGCCATCTCCTGCATGAAGCTGCTGGTGAGCATGGGTGCGAAGATCGAGAACATCTTCATGGTTGACCGTACTGGCGTGGTTCACTCCGGCCGTACCGACCTGAACCAGTACAAGGCTGTGTTCGCCCACGCGACCGAAAAGCGCACCCTGAGCGAAGCTCTGGATGGCGCTGACGTGTTCGTCGGCTTGTCCGGTCCTAACCTGCTGAGCGCTGAAAACCTGAAGCTGATGGCCAAGGATCCGATCGTGTTCGCCTGCTCGAACCCTGATCCGGAAATCTCCCCTGAGCTGGCTCACGCTACCCGTGACGACGTGATCATGGCCACCGGTCGTTCCGACTACCCGAACCAGGTCAACAACGTTCTGGGCTTCCCGTTCATCTTCCGTGGTGCTCTGGACGTTCGCGCCAAGCGCATCAACGAAGAGATGAAAATCGCAGCGGCCAATGCTCTGCGCGAACTGGCCAAGCTGCCTGTTCCTCAGGAAGTCAGCGACGCCTACGGCGGCATCAAACTGGAATTCGGTCGTGAGTACATCATCCCGAAACCAATGGACGCTCGCCTGCTGGGCCTGATCTCCGACGCAGTAGCCAAGGCTGCCATCGAGAGCGGCGTGGCTACCCAGCCGTATCCGAAGCACTACCCGCTGACCAGCGTGGATGATGTGTTTAAGGGTTGATTCCAGCCCCATAAAAAACCGGCCTTTGGGCCGGTTTTTTTATGGGGCTGGAAGCGACAAGCAGCAAGTTACAAGCTGCAAGCAAGAGCCACTCAAACCTCTCTTGCAGCTTATAGCTTGCCGCTTGCCGCTGGGGGCTCAGCCCCCCTCCCTCTCCCACAACGCATAATGAACCTGTCCAGCCTTTTTCTCGCGGTGCAGTCTCCAGTTACCCGGCAGGCCGGTGGTGGAGGGTGCGTTTTCGCTTTCGGTGTAGATCCAGGCGTTTTCTGCTAGCCAGCCGCGTGATTCAAGCAGGGCGCAGGCCGAGGCCAGCAGGCCCTGGTGGAAAGGCGGGTCGAGGAAGACGACGTCGAACGGCGTTGCCACGGCTGTTTCCAGATGGCGCAGGGCGTCGGCCTGGGCGATCTGGCCTGTCGTGCAGTTCAGCAGGTTCAGGTTCTGGCGCAGGCTGGCGATGGCGGCAGCGTTGCTGTCCAGCGCCAGGCCCATGCTGGCACCACGCGACAGGGCTTCGAAGTACAGCGCACCGCTGCCGGTGAAGACATCCAGCACCTTGGCGCCCGTGATATAGGGCGACAGCCAGTTGAACAGGGTTTCGCGCACGCGATCGGGTGTCGGGCGCAAGCCGGGTGCGTCGGGGAAGGTCAGGCGGCGGCTGCCCCATTCTCCCCCGATGATGCGAAGTTGGCCCAGGCCGTTATGGGTCTTCGGACGTGGATTGGCCATTAGTGCTCCGGAACCCCTGTAGGTCGTTGAACGGGTTTGTCGGTGGGCGGCGGCAGCGGCTTTTGTGGCACTGTCGGGCCAACCGTGACGATCACCATCTTGTCGGCGCTCAGGTGTTTGTTCATGGCGGTCTTGACCTGCTCGACCGTCACGGCTTGTGCCTGAGTCATGTAATCCTCAAGAAAGGTCAGCGGCAGGTCATAGAACCCGATGGAGCCTAGCTGGCCGACAATTGCCGAGTTATTGGCGGCGGTCAGCGGGAAGCTGCCGGTCAGCTCGCGTTTGACGTCGTCGAGTTCTTTCTGGGTCGGGCCATTGGCGAGGAAGTCTCGCACGATGTCCTGGACCAGTTTCAGGGTGTTCTCGCTCATGTCGGCGCGGGTTTGCAGGCCGATCGTGAAAGGTCCCAGCGCCTGCATCGGGGAGAACCCGGACGACACGCCGTAGGTCAGGCCGCGCTTTTCGCGGACTTCAGTCATCAAGCGACTGCCGAAACCGCCACCGCCCAGGATCGAGTTGCCGATGCTCAGTGCCGCGTAGTCCGGGTCGTTACGATCGATACCGATCTGCGCCAGCATCAGGTGAGTCTGGTTGGACGGGAACTCGATATGCGTGCTTGCAGGCTTGGGTTCGACAGCCTTGGCGATCTTCGGCAGTGCCGGGCCTTTTGGAAGCGATGCCGAGACCTGCGCGGCGATGGCTTGCGCTTCGTCCCGTGACAGGTCGCCGACCAGTGCGATGACCGCATTGCCAGCCGCATAGCCCTTGGCATGAAAGGCCTTGAGCTGGGCGAGGGTGATGGCGTTGATGCTTTTGGCATCGCCGTCACTTGGGTGTGCGTAAGGATGGTCACCGTACAGTTTCTTGAACAGTTCCTGACCGGCAATGGCGCCCGGGTTCTGCTTTTTCTGCTCGAAACTGGAGAGCAACTGGTTCTTGATGCGGGCCAGTGAGTCGGCAGGGAAAGTGGGTTTGCCCACGACTTCCCCGAACAGCTTCAGGGCAGGCTCGCGTTTGTCGGTGGCGCTGAGGCTGCGCAGCGAAGCCACGGCCATGTCGCGGTAGGAACCGTTGCCGAAATCGGCACCCAGGCCTTCAAAGCCCTGGGCGATGGCGCTGACATCCTTGCCCTTGACACCTTCATTGAGCATGGCGTTGGTCAGCAGTGCGATGCCGGGCGAGGCTTTGTCCTGGCTGCTGCCTGCGGCGAAGATCAGGCGCAGGTCGAACATCGGCAGTTCGCGGGATTCGACGAACAGCACCTTGGCGCCTTCAGCGGTGTTCCAGGTCTGGATGTTCAGTGCGCGGCGGGCCGGTGCTTTGCCGTCCAGCTCCTTGAGGGTCTGCAACTGGCTGCCCAGTTGCGCGGGGGCCGGGCTGGCATCGCTGCCTGCGGCGTTGTCTGCCAGAGCCGGCTGGGCAACGAATGCGCCGAGCGAAACGCTCAGGGCCAGGCCCAGCAAGGCGTGACGGGGAGTATTGCGCTTGATCATTTGGCTTTCTCCTCAGGCAGAGCGTGTGCAACGCTGAGGCGTTCACGGGTGAAGTAGGTGTTGGCGGCTTTCTGAATGTCTTCAGGGGTCACGCTTTGCAGGGCAGCCAGCTCTTCGTCGATCAGCTTCCAGGAAAGGCCGACGGTTTCCAGCTGGCCGATGGTGGTGGCCTGGCTGGTGATCGAATCGCGCTCGTAGACCACACCGGCAATCACCTGGGCCCGCACGCGCTCCAGCTCTTCGGCCGACGGTGCCTTGGTTTTCAGGTCATTGAGCAGACGCCAGATGCCAGCCTCGACATCGGCCAGGGTCTTTTTCTTCTGCACGTTGGGGGTCGCGCTGATCATGAACAGGCTGTCGCCGCGCACGAAGGCGTTGTACATGGACGATGCGTTGGATACCAACTCTTCGCCACGCTCCAGACGGGTCGGGATGCGGGCGCTGTAGCCGCCGTCGAGCAGAGCGGAGATCAGGCGCAGGGCATTGATAGAGCGCTGGTCTTCAGCGGTGCTCAGGCTCGGCACGTTGAAACCGAAAATCAGGCTCGGCTGCTGAGTCTTGACGTGCATGCTGATGCGGCGTTCGCCTGGCTCTGCCAGTTCCAGCGGTTTTTTCGCTGGCGGCACATCGCGGCGCGGGATCGAGCCGAAAAAGCGCTCGGCCAGGGCTTTGACTTCGTCAGGCTGTACATCGCCGACCACCACCAGCGTGGCGTTGTTCGGGGTGTACCAGGATTGGTACCAGTGACGCAGATCCTCGATCTGCATGCGGTCCAGGTCTTTCATCCAGCCGATGGTCGGCGTGTGATAGCCGCTGGCCGGGTAGGCCATGGCCTTGAAGCGCTCGAACACCTTGCTCATGGGCTTGTCATCGGTGCGCAGGCGGCGTTCTTCCTTGATGACTTCGATTTCGCGGCTGAACTCGTCGGCAGGCAGCTTCAAGGTAGCCATGCGATCGGCTTCCAGCTCCAGCGCCACGCTCAGACGGTCGCGAGCCAGCACCTGATAGTAGGCGGTGTAGTCGTCGCTGGTGAAAGCATTCTCTTCCGCGCCCAGGTCCCGCAGGATCAATGAGGACTCGCCGGGACCTGTCTTGCTGCTGCCTTTGAACATCATGTGTTCGAGTGCGTGGGACAGACCGGTCTGGCCCGGCGTCTCGTAGCTGGAGCCGACCTTGTACCAGATCTGGGAAACGACCACCGGTGCGCGGTGGTCTTCACGAACGATGACTTTCAGGCCATTGTCCAGGGTGAACTCATGAGTAGGCTGTGGATCGGCGGCCAATGCTGTCAGAGGCAGACAAATCGTGCTGAGCAGCAGGCCAGCGGCGCGGCGGGCTAGAGCATTCATTCGTAATTTGAACCTGTAAGACTGCCCGCTTGAACTTAGCGTCGGCGGGCGCGGGGGTGTTAGGATACTGATCCGTTTGCGACAGAAACAGCCTTCATTAGCCAAGTGCGAGTGAAACCTGTTCAAATCGCACTTAAACACCAGGCCTATTTAACGACGGCCTGATGAACAAGCAGCCTTAAAAGCAGTCTTGGTTACATGTCAGAATTTTCCGAAACGTCATATGGCGTTTCGCTACCTTGAGATAGCCGTCCTCCATGTTTGGTTCCAACGACGACAAGAAGACCCCAGCCGCGGCTGGAGAAAAGAAAGGCCTGTTCGGATGGCTGCGTAAAAAGCCGCAGGAAGCCGTAGAACCTGCGCCAGAGTTATCCACAGCCCAGCCCGAGCCGGTTACCGACGCGACGCCGCCTGTCGAGCCGCCACGTGCCCCTGAACCTTCACACGAAGCCGCCGCGCCAGAGCCTCATGGGCATGTGCAGCCGGGTGAGCCGGCTCCGCAGCCCTGGCTGACCTTGCCGGTGGCTGAAGAGCCGGTGGCCTTCACCGATGAGCGTGAGGTTCATGTCACGCCGCCGATTGCGCAGCAGGTGCATGTGGCTCCCGAGCCTGTGATCGAGCCTGCTCCGCTGCCGGAAGCTGCGCCAGTCGTTGTTCCTGAGCCTGAGCCCGTTGCAGTGGTAACGCCGATTGCCGCTCCTGTGGTGGAGCAGCCGGTTGCTCCTGTTGCCGCACCGGTCGCCGAGCCTGTTGCCGAAGCCGCGCCAGTTCCAGTCGAGCCAGTAGTGGCCGAGGCCCCCAAGGCGGGCTTCTTCGCCCGCCTCAAACAGGGCCTGTCGAAAACCAGTGCCAGCATTGGCGAAGGCATGGCCAGCCTGTTCCTGGGCAAAAAGGCCATCGACGATGATCTGCTGGAAGAAATCGAAACCCGCCTGCTGACCGCAGACGTGGGTGTCGAAGCCACCTCTGTAATTATCCAGAGCCTGACCCAGAAGGTTGCGCGCAAGCAATTGACCGACGCTCAGGCGCTGTACACCTCGCTTCAAGGCGAACTGGCGGCGATGCTCAAGCCTGTCGAGCAGCCTCTGGTCATCAAGGCCGAGCACAAGCCGTTCGTGATTCTGGTGGTGGGCGTCAATGGCGCGGGCAAGACCACGACCATCGGCAAGCTGGCCAAGAAACTGCAACTCGAAGGCAAGAAAGTCATGCTGGCGGCGGGTGATACCTTCCGTGCTGCTGCCGTCGAGCAATTGCAGGTCTGGGGCGAGCGTAACAGTATTCCGGTCATCGCCCAGCATACGGGTGCCGACTCGGCCTCGGTTATCTTCGATGCCGTGCAAGCCGCCAAGGCCCGTGGCGTCGATGTGCTGATCGCTGACACCGCAGGTCGTCTGCACACCAAAGACAACCTGATGGAAGAGCTGAAAAAGGTTCGCCGGGTGATCGGCAAGCTGGATACCGAAGCGCCTCACGAGGTTCTGCTCGTACTGGACGCCGGCACCGGCCAGAACGCGATCAATCAGGCCAAGCAATTCAACCAGACGGTCACCCTGACCGGCCTGGCGCTCACTAAACTCGATGGCACGGCAAAAGGCGGTGTGATCTTCGCCCTGGCCAAACAGTTCGGCCTGCCGATCCGTTATATCGGCGTGGGCGAGGGTATCGACGATTTGCGTACCTTCGAAGCCGAACCCTTTGTTCAGGCTCTGTTTGCGGAGCGGGAGCGTACATGATTCGTTTCGAGCAGGTCGGCAAGCGTTATCCGAATGGACATGTCGGACTGCATGAGCTGAGCTTTCGAGTACGTCGCGGTGAGTTCCTGTTTGTTACTGGCCACTCCGGTGCCGGTAAAAGCACCTTGCTGCGCCTGTTGCTGGCCATGGAGCGCCCGACAACTGGCAAATTGATGTTGGCGGGTCAGGATCTCGGGCAGATCAGCAACGCCCAGATCCCGTTCCTGCGGCGCCAGATCGGTGTGGTGTTCCAGAACCACCAGTTGCTGTTCGACCGCACTGTTTTCAACAACATCGCACTCCCCTTGCAGATTCTGGGGCTGTCCAAGGTCGATATCGCCAAGCGTGTGGATTCGGCGCTGGAACGTGTGGCCTTGTCCGACAAGGGCGAGCTTTATCCCGGCGACCTGTCCACCGGTCAGCAACAGCGCGTCGGTATTGCCCGTGCCATCGTGCATCGCCCGGCCTTGCTGCTGGCCGATGAACCCACTGGTAACCTCGACCCACGATTGGCTGCTGAAATCATGGGCGTATTTGAAGATATCAACCGGCTGGGCACCAGTGTATTGATCGCCAGTCACGATCTGGCGCTGATCGCACGTATGCGTCATCGCATGCTGACTTTGCAACGCGGTCGTCTGATCGGTGACGGGGAGGCCGGAGCATGAGTGCCACTCGCAGCCCCAAGGTTTCGGATCGCGTCGCGCCAAAGGCCGCAGATCCAGCACCGCAGAAACAGAAGAAGCGCCAGGATCACGATGATGACGGTCCGGACTTCAACACCCTGCTGGCGGCCTGGCTGGAAAGCCACCGCTCCAGCCTGCTCGACAGCCTGCGCCGTCTTGGCAAGCAGCCAATCGGTAGTTTCTTCACCTGTCTGGTGATGGCGATTGCCCTGAGCCTGCCCATGGGCCTGTCATTGCTGCTGAACAATGTCGAGCGCCTGGGCGGTTCCTGGCAGCGTGCGGCGCAGATATCGATCTACATGCACCTGAACGCCAATGCGGCCGATGGTGCCCGTTTGCGTGACGAAATCAAGGCCATGCCCGGCGTTGCCGAAGCCGAGTACATCAGCAGCGAGCAGGCGCTGGGCGAGTTCCAGCAGCAGTCCGGGCTGGGTGAAGCGCTCAAGGAATTGCCACAGAACCCGTTGCCGGGTGTGGTGCTGGTCACGCCGACTGAAGTCGACAAGCCGGCACTTGAAGCCCTGCGAGCCCGACTGGCCGAACTGCCCAAGGTGGAACAGGCCCAGCTTGATCTGGTCTGGGTGGAACGTCTGGCAGCGATTCTCAAGCTAGGCGACCGTTTCGTGTTCGGCTTGACGGTCTTGCTGGTTTCCGCTTTGCTGCTGGTTATCGGCAATACCATCCGTCTGCATATCGAGAACCGCCGTACCGAGATTGAAGTCATCAAACTGGTGGGCGGTACAGACAGCTATGTGCGCAGGCCTTTCCTTTATATGGGCGCGTTGTACGGTTTCGGGGCGGGTTTCCTGTCCTGGGGAGTACTGGCGTTTGGCCTGGACTGGTTGAACGATTCGGTTGTCGGATTGGCCGGTCTCTATGGAAGCGACTTCGCGCTGGCGGGTGTTCCCCTGGCCGATGGTCTGTCGCTCTTGCTTGGAGCGGTCCTGTTAGGGTATATCGGTGCTTGGATTGCGGTCGCCCGCCATTTGCGAGAGCTGGCGCCACGTTAAAGTGAATTTTGTTTAACCCATTGACTATTCAGCAGAGGGAACTTGTCTAGCGGTTCCCGGTCAATTTTCGCAGTGCTGAACTGCACGAGTCATGAGTTGGAGGTTTTTTCGGTATGACCACTTCTTTGCAACCTGCATATGCATTAGTCCCGGGTGCGAACCTGGAGGCTTACGTGCACACGGTGAACAGCATTCCCTTGCTGACGCCTGAGCAGGAGCGTGAACTGGCTGAGAGTCTCTACTATGACCAGGATCTGGATGCGGCTCGTCAGATGGTCCTCGCTCACCTGCGTTTCGTCGTACACATCGCGCGCAGCTATTCGGGTTACGGTCTGGCACAGTCCGACCTGATCCAGGAAGGCAACGTTGGCCTGATGAAGGCCGTCAAACGATTCAACCCCGAGATGGGCGTGCGTCTGGTGTCGTTTGCCGTGCACTGGATCAAGGCGGAAATCCACGAGTTCATCCTGCGCAACTGGCGTATCGTCAAGGTCGCCACGACCAAGGCGCAGCGCAAACTGTTCTTCAACCTGCGCAGCCAGAAGAAACGTCTGGCCTGGCTGAACAACGATGAAGTGCATCGCGTGGCCGAAAGCCTTGGTGTTGAGCCTCGTGAAGTGCGCGAGATGGAAAGCCGCCTGACCGGTCAGGACATGGCCTTCGATCCGGCGTCGGAAGCCGATGACGACAGCGCGTTCCAGTCGCCGGCCAACTACCTGGAAGACCATCGCTACGATCCTGCGCGTCAGTTGGAAGATTCCGACTGGAGCGACAACTCCACGGCCAATCTGCATCAGGCTCTGGACGTACTGGACGAGCGTAGCCGCGACATCCTCTACCAGCGCTGGCTGGCAGAAGAAAAAGCCACGCTGCACGACCTCGCGCAGAAGTACAACGTCTCCGCCGAGCGTATTCGCCAGCTTGAGAAGAGCGCGATGAACAAGCTCAAGACATCGATCGCTGCGTAATACGCAAAACGCCCTGATGAACTCAGGGCGTTTTTGTATCTATTTCGCGAATAAATTCGCTTACCGAGCGAATTCATTCGCGAAAGCTGACAGTCAAAGCTTTCGGCTATTGTTCAGCTCTGCCAGATAACCATCCCCACCCAACTGACGCATCTGCTGACGAATCCAGCCTGCGCGACGTGAGACGTAGCTGCTGGGATGGCTGGCGCTCCATTGGCGCGGATTGGGCAAAACGGCGGCGAGATAACTGGCCTGTTGCGTCGACAGGGCGCTGGCGTTGATGCCGAAGTGATGCTGCGCGGCGGCTTGTGCGCCGAATACGCCTTCATCCCACTCGACGCTGTTCAGGTACACCTCAAGAATGCGCTCTTTGGACCACAGCAGCTCGATCAGGGCCGTGAACCAGGCTTCCAGCCCCTTGCGCAGATAGCTGCGGCCCGACCACAGAAACAGGTTCTTCGAGACCTGCTGGCTCAGGGTGCTGGCACCGCGTATCGAACCGCCACGCTCGTTGTGCAGAATCGCCGCCTGAATGGCGCTGATATCAAAGCCCCAGTGCTCGGCGAACTTCTGGTCTTCACCGGCAATGACCGCGATTTTCAGGTTGTCGGAAATTTTGTTCCACGGCTGCCAGGAGCGCTGCAGATCAATGGGCTCGCCATCGATCCATGATTCAATCTTGCGCTCGACCATCAACGCCGTACCCGGTGGTGGCACCCAGCGCAGGACAAGAACCAGAACGAAACTGCCCGCTGCGAACCACAGCAGGATTTTGGCGACACGATGCAAGAGAGAACGCAGCATAGAGATGGCTTGGCCGAACCCGTTGAGCGGGCCATTATACAGACCGTGCGCCATTGGACGATTTTTGACTGGAGATCCTTGATGCTTCGTAGCTTCCTGATGCTTGCTGCCTTTTTCGGCTTTACCGGCGTAGCCCTCGGCGCATTCGCTGCCCACGGCCTCAAAGGTCGCCTGAGCCCCGAGTATCTGGCGATTTTTCATACCGGTGTGCTTTACCAGCTGGTGCATGCGCTGGCCTTGCTGGGCGTGGCTGTGCTCGCGGCCCAGATTCCCGGTCGATTGGTCACCTGGGCCGGCTTTTCCTTTGCCATCGGCATCGTGCTGTTTTCCGGCAGCCTGTATGCGCTGACCCTCAGCGGCATCGGCAAGCTGGGGATCGTGACGCCCTTCGGCGGTCTGGCTTTCCTGATCGGCTGGCTGACCCTGGGCGTTGCGGCCTGGCGTCTGGGTGGCGTATCCCAGTGAGCGCGAGCCGCGCTTGAGACGAATGGCTCGGCTTTGCCTTGGTCATACCGGCTGATCGGGCTAGAATGCTGGCCCCTAAAATGATGGCTGCTATCGCGCATGCACATTCAGTTGAACGGTGAATCCTTTGAATTGCCCGATGGTGAAACCGTCGCGGCGTTGTTGGCTCGTCTGGATCTTGCCGGACGCCGGGTAGCCGTCGAGCTGAACCTGGATATCGTGCCTCGCAGCCAGCATGAATCCACAGCCCTGCGCGAAGGCGATCAGGTCGAAGTGGTCCATGCCATCGGCGGCGGCTAGCCCCGGCACAGCAATGCCCCCTTGTGCGAGTTAAAGAGGATTTCCGATGAGCAATGTTCGCAGCGACAAGCCATTCATCCTGGCCGGTCGGACCTTTGAGTCGCGTCTGCTGGTAGGCACCGGCAAGTACGTGGATATGGAGCAGACCCGTCTGGCTATCGAAGCCTCGGGTGCTGAAATCGTCACGGTCGCCGTGCGGCGCACGAACCTGGGCCAGAACCCGGGCGAGCCGAACCTGCTGGACGTGCTGCCGCCGGACCGCTACACCATTCTGCCCAACACGGCGGGCTGCTTCGATGCTGTCGAAGCGGTGCGTACCTGCCGTCTGGCCCGCGAACTGCTC
Source organism: Pseudomonas cichorii (assembly GCF_019719005.1). GTDB lineage: Bacteria > Pseudomonadota > Gammaproteobacteria > Pseudomonadales > Pseudomonadaceae > Aquipseudomonas > Aquipseudomonas cichorii_E. The sequence continues at coordinate 1,366 of NZ_JAIGPJ010000024.1, read as the reverse complement.
GACGGGCGCAATCTGGTGAAGCTGGAAGTGCTGGCCGACCAGAAAACCCTGTTCCCCAACGTGATCGAAACCCTCAAGGCTGCCGAAGTGCTGGTCAAGGACGGTTTTGACGTGATGGTTTACACCAGCGACGATCCGATCATTGCCCGTCAACTGGCGGAAATCGGCTGCATCGCCATCATGCCGCTGGCCGGCCTGATCGGTAGCGGTCTGGGAATCTGCAACCCGTACAACCTGCAGATCATCCTGGAAGAAACCAAGGTGCCGGTGCTGGTGGATGCCGGTGTCGGTACTGCTTCCGATGCAACCATCGCCATGGAGCTGGGCTGCGAAGCCGTGCTGATGAACTCGGCCATTGCCCACGCCCAGCAACCGGTCATGATGGCCGAGGCCATGAAACACGCTGTAATTGCCGGTCGTCTGGCGTATCTCGCCGGGCGTATGCCAAGAAAACTCTATGCCAGCGCATCTTCGCCGCTGGATGGCCTGATCAAGTAAGAGCCCGTTGATGACTGATTCGCACGTTCCACACCCAGAGTCGCCTGCTACTGAAGAAGGCGAAGAGCGCCATCACCGCCGCATCAAGAGCTTCGTGATGCGCGCCGGTCGCATGACCGAAGGCCAGCAGCGCGGTCTTGATCAAGGTCTGCTGAAGTTCGGGTTGCAGCTGACGGACGCGCCGGTTGATTTCGACCAGGTGTTCGGTCGCTCGGCGCCGCGTACTCTGGAAATCGGTTTCGGCATGGGCCACTCGCTGCTGGAAATGGCGGCGGCTGCGCCCGAGCACGATTTCATCGGTGTCGAAGTGCATTCGCCGGGTGTGGGCGCGTTGCTCAATGGCGCGCTGACTCAAGGCCTGACCAACGTGCGGGTCTACGATTGCGACGCTATCGAGGTGCTGAACCGCTGCATCGCCGATAACAGCCTTGATCGTCTGATGCTGTTCTTCCCGGACCCATGGCACAAGAGCCGTCACCACAAGCGCCGCATCGTGCAGCCCGAGTTCGCGGCATTGGTGCGCAGCAAGCTCAAGGTCGGTGGCGTGTTCCACATGGCTACCGACTGGGGCCCGTATGCCGAGTACATGCTGGAAGTGATGAGTGCTGCACCTGGTTATCGCAATCAGGCAGAAGACAACCAGTATGTCCCACGCCCGCCCGAGCGCCCGATCACCAAGTTCGAGCGCCGTGGTGAGCGGTTGGGGCATGGTGTGTGGGATCTGAAGTTCGAGAAGCTGGCTTAAAACCGGTTCGCGAATGAATTCGCTCCTACACGGGTGATGAACTGCCCCCAAGAAGTTGGACACCCATCCAACCCTTGGGGGACGTTATGAGTAAGTACACAGAATCATTCAAGCTCACCGCCA